>NZ_JBBJUK010000001.1:0-1172810 GCF_037723805.1 Sphingobium fluminis | reverse complement strand
GCTGTTCTTCAACCTGGGCGTCGAGATCGGCCAGTTGATCTTCGTGATCGCCGCGATCGCGCTGTACCTGATCCTGCGCAAAGCCTCGGCGTATCTGCGTCTGCGGGCCTATGCGCCGGTCATCGCGCGCCATGCCAGCGCGGCGCTCGTCGGAACGCTCGCCTCCTACTGGCTGGCCGAGCGCACGGTCGCGCTGTTCGGCTGATCCTGCAGGATCGCGCAAGAATGACAAGCCGCGCGCCGACACGCGCCGCGCAGAGGAAACGAACTCCCGGAGCATGCGATCGATGAAGCCATCCCAAAGGCGCCCTATCCTGGGTCGTCATATTTCGACACTCGCCGGGATCATGATTCTGGCCGCTTCTCCCCTGGCTGCGGCACAGGATCAGGTGCGGGACGACGATCATGACATCATCGTCTACGGCCGTTCCCTTCCCCAGATCGGCTCTGCGATCTCCGGATCGCAAGGCGTCGTTGGCTATCGTGATTTCGAGGACAAGCCATTGTCCCGCGTCGGCGAACTGGTCGAAAATGTGCCCGGTGTAATCGCCACCCAGCATAGCGGCACCGGCAAGGCGAACCAATATTTCCTGCGCGGCTTCAATCTGGATCATGGCACCGATTTCGCCGCGTTCGTGGACGGCGTACCGATCAATATGCGCAGCCACGGCCATGGGCAGGGCTATCTCGATCTCAACTTCCTGATCCCGGAACTGATCGAACGGATCGATTATCGCAAAGGCCCCTATTTTGCCGATGTCGGCGACTTTTCGGCGGCCGGCACGGTGATGTTCAAGACGATGGACAGGCTTCAAAGACCGATCGTCGAGGCGACCACGGGCAGCTATGGCTATTATCGCGCGCTCGCCGCTGGGAACGCCACCGTGGGAAAGGAGACCTGCTAGTCGCGTTGGATGGCACGCTGTCCAACGGACCCTGGACGCTCGACGAGGATCTGCAGAAGACCAATGCGCTGGTCAAATATTCTCAAGGCACGCCCGATCATGGCTGGAATTTCGGCTTTACAGGCTATCGTGCACGCTGAAAATCCGCTTTGATATCAGGAGCGATCTTCAGCGCGGCATTCTCGTCGGCGCTCGCTTTGGATAACAGGGTCCGGGACCAGCAGTCTCGGATCATAGGGGGTATTCCAATTCCAGTTCCGGTCGGGGACAATAAAGAACCAGATGGTAATGGACGCGGGTCAGGTTCCCACCTTCGATCACCGGGAGGACGTTGATCCGTTTACCGTGTCTGACGCTGGCTTTTCCATAAACCTGACGATTCAGAAGGTTCATGAAGTGACTAAAGCACTTCCTGGCTTCGTACATGTCGATCTTCTGGTATCGACCGGTCAGACCCCCGACCCCACCGATCCCCTGCTTTAACGTCAATGTCACAGCAAAGGGACACGTAAACCGACGAATGTCGACGAACGAAAGCACGGACTGACGGTAGGCTGATTGTTCTGTTATTGTTCTCATGACGTGACGTATTGAGGGTAGACCCTATATTTAGATTTGAAATGACGTGGGGGTGGACAGAATTACTATAAAATCTGTCTATTCCCTCTACGAGGGTGAATTTCACCAATACCCCACGGACATCCCGGGGAAATTAATTTGGCTTTTTTTGGATATCAGGGGATCGTCGCTAGCGACGAGACGTCCGTTGGGGACTGTCTCTGACCATCAGGTGATCGATTGCCAGTGATATAGGTTTCGTTATGAAACTGGTGCCGCTTACAGGACTCGAACCTGTGACCCCCGCATTACGAATGCGATGCTCTACCAACTGAGCTAAAGCGGCGTCCGGGGGCCAGATAACAGCGCATTGGCGCCAGGACAAGCGGGCAATTCACCGTCGTGACCCAACCCGCCCCCTTCGGCTCTTTACATCATATTTACCATCGCATGCCAATGTGGTTCCGCAAGGAAAGCTTTCCAGTTTCGAGGACAACCCGATGGACACTCTGCGGGGGCATGATGCCGCCAATGATCAGGACGATTTCGATTATGCCGATGACGCGGCAATCGAGAGCCCGCCTGCCGTCGTGACGGACGAGCGCCGCCTGCAGGTTCGCGCTTACAGCTATTGGGCCTCGCTGCTCGGTGACCGGACATTGCCGTCGATTGAGGATCTTTCCCCAGACCAAATGGAGGATTTTGGACCGCGCAGCGTATTACTCGACTTTACGGCAGGCACGGATAACCCCGCAATCGTCTATCTCGGCACCGATCTGCGCCGGGAATGCGAGATCGAGGGCGTCATAACCCATATCAAAGATGTGCCCGCCCGCTCATTGCTGTCGCGCCTCACCGATCATTATCTCCAGATTCTCGCCAATGCAGCGCCGATCGGGTTCGAAGCCGAGTTCATCAATCAGCGTGGTGCGGAAATCCTGTATCGCGGGATATTGATGCCCTTCTCCTCGGACGATGATTCCATCGATTTCGTCTTCGGAGTCATCAACTGGAAGGAATTGGCCGGACGCGACCAGATCGACGCGCTTGAACGCGAAGTCGATGCGGCATTACGAAGCGCGCCCTCCGTACGGGCTGTAACGTCGGTCTGGACCGATGGCCATATGACCGAGCCGGCATTGACCCATCCCTCCGTCGATTTCAACCGTCCGACCGAATCGACCGGCGATACGTCCTTGATCGGATTGCTCGCGCTCGCCCGGGACGGAGCCGAACTGGCGTGCACCTCTGAAACACGCAGCCATTCGGCGCTCTACCGCGCCATCGGCCTGGCCTATGATTTCGCGCTTCTGACTGACAATGCGCCGCAGGATTATGCGGCGCTGTTGCGCGACGCCGGAATCAAAGTGCAGGCGCGAAGTCCGATGACCGCTATCGTCAAACTTGTCTTTGGTGCGAGCTACGACAAGACGCGGATCACCGAATATGCGACCGCGCTGGACCATGGCTGGGCGGCGGGCCTGACCACCGGCAGTCTGGGCGATTATCTCGGCAACTATCCCGGTGGCCTAAAGGCGCTGGTGCGCGACGCGCGCGCCACGCGCCGCGCTGAAGCGCTCCCAAAGACCGATAGAAAGCGCGACGCACGTATCGCCATGAAGGCGGCCGCAGCACTCGATCCGCTGGCGATAACGACCGATCAGGATGGCCTGGCAGTCGTCGTCGCACGGCGGGAAGCCGATGGCTCTCTCGCCATCGTCGCTACCCTGCCCGAAGGGTCGGATCTGGGGCAGCGCGTGATGTCTGCAGCCGCCCGCTGACGGCGGCCATCTGATCGCAGCGGACTTGAGACAGTCATGGCGATAGCCGGGCGCGCGATGACGCCGTTCATTGTGC
This sequence comes from Sphingobium fluminis, assembly GCF_037723805.1. NCBI lineage: Bacteria > Pseudomonadati > Pseudomonadota > Alphaproteobacteria > Sphingomonadales > Sphingobiaceae > Sphingobium > Sphingobium fluminis. The sequence goes on along the minus strand of NZ_JBBJUK010000001.1, from coordinate 1,169,490 downwards.
ATCGCATCATTATTACAAAATGGCGAAACTATATTTCGACTTTCGGTTGAGCCGTGGCGGGCGCACGCGCATATAGGCCTCAGGCCGGAAAGACATATGGATGGCAATCCGGCGTCTATTTGGCTCCTAGATGGCGGGCTCGTCCGCCCTGAAAAGGTAGGCGCATGACGGCCCTGACTAACACCCAGACGATCAAGATGGATCAATACGTTGGCAAGGCACTGGTAGCGGCCTTGTCGCAAGGTGCGCTGCCCGGCGAGAGCGAGGGATTCGATGCCGAAGCGGCAACCACCGCCGCCGCTTTCATCGCCGGCGCGGCTTCCACACGCAGCCCGGGCCACCCGGCAATCGCCATCGAAACGTGGGGTGAGGGCGCGACTGGCCGATTTATGCGGATCGCGGTGATCAATGACGATATGCCGTTCCTGGTCGACTCGATCGGCAATGCGCTGGCGGCGATGGACATCACCATCTACCGGCTGCTCCACCCGGTCCTTTCCGTGGCTCGCGACACTGACGGCACGCTCACTGCGATATTGGATGATGATGCGCCCGGTGCCCGCCGGGAATCGGTCGTCTATATCGAGGCTGATCGCGTCGACGCCAAGGCACGGCGCGCACTTGAATCATCGCTGCGCCACACCCTGGCCGATGTCCGCGCCGCTGTGGCGGAATGGCCCCGGATGCGTGAAGCCATGGCGGCGGACGCGGACGCCGTTCCGGACGAGGAAGGTGCCGCGCTGCTTCGCTGGTTCCTGGCGCGGCACTTCACCCAGATCGGCCATGAGCGCCACGCGCGTGGGGGCAAGACCGACCATCGCCTCGGTATCTGCACGCTGGATCGAAAGGCGCTGCTGGCCCCGGCGTCGATCGAGGCCGCCTTCAGCTGGTTCGAAGAGGGCAGGCGCACCCCGCTGATCCTCAAATCGAACCTGATCTCGCGGGTCCATCGCCACGTCCTCATCGACCTCATCATCGTTCCGGTGCGCGAGGGCAAACAAGTGACGGCCCTGTCGGTCCATGCCGGCATGTGGACCAGCGCAGGCCTCGCCGCGACGCCGGACAAAGTGCCGCTGCTGCGTTCCGCGCTGTCATCGCTGATGGACAAGTTCGGCTTCGACGCGGGGGGCCATGCCGGCAAGACGCTGGCCCACGCACTGACCGCCCTGCCCCATGACATATTGATCGGTTTCGACCGGGAAACGCTCGAACGGCTCGCGCTGACGTTCATGTCGCTGACCGATCGGCCCCGTCCCAAGCTCGCGCTCGCCACCAGCGCGTTGGCGCGACATCTTTACGCATTCGTATGGCTACCGCGCGATGAACTCAGCACCGCTCGCCGCGTGGCGGTGCAGGAGATGCTGGCTGACGCCGCCCATGGTCATGTGCTCAGCTGGTCGATTGCGCTCGAAGAAGGCGGGCTTGCGCTCTTGCGCATCACGCTTGACCTGCGCGAAGGCGGTATCGTGCCGGACGACGCGGCGCTGGACCGACAATTGAAGCAAATGGTGCGTGGGTGGCTCCCGTCCGTCGAAGAAGCGCTGGCGCAAACCGAGGAGGGCGGCCGCGCCGCCGCGCTCGCTCAGCGATTTGCGCCCGGGTTCCCGATGGCCTATCGTAACGGCGCTGGCCCTGCGGAAGCGGCGGTGGATATCCGCCGGCTGCACGGCCTGTCCGGCCCAGGCGATAAATCCATCCGCATCTATCGCAACGACGACGATAGCCCTGAACGCCTGCGCCTCAAGCTCTACAGCAATGATGTCGTTGCGCTGTCGGACGCCGTGCCTGCGTTCGAGAATTTCGGCTTTCGCATCATCGACGAGATGACCACTCCGGTGGACGGCGGCACCTTGGGGCATGTTCAGCGGTTCGTGCTGGAATTGCCGGAGGGTGGCGACGCGGCCGACGTGATCGCTCGCGCGGATATCGTGACCGAGGCGATCGCCCAGGTGCTGGAAGGCGTTGCCGAAAATGATCGCTTCAACGAACTGATCGTGACCGCGGGGCTGGCGCCCCGATCGGCCGTGCTGTTCCGCGCGCTGTTCCGTTACCTGCGCCAGACCGGCATGGCCTATGGCATGGCGACCTTTGCCGATACGCTGCGCCACGAACAGGATCTTGCCCGCCAGTTGGTTTCCCTGTTCGAAGCACTGCACGATCCGCGCGCGCGGCATGATGCGCAGGCGCGTCTGGAACAGGCGCAGGCAGCGATCGACGCCGGCCTCGAAAACGTCACAGCGATCGACGAAGACCGCGTGCTGCGGTTGCTTCGGGCCGTCATCACCGCCACGTTACGCACCAATTTCTTCAGCGCCGCGGCCGTGGAAGCGCTGGCGTTCAAGCTGGACAGCGCGCTGATCCCGGGCCTTCCTGCCCCCCTCCCTTGGCGGGAAATCTGGATTTATTCGCCCCGCGTCGAGGGCATCCACCTGCGTGCCGGGCCGGTGGCGCGTGGCGGTCTGCGCTGGTCGGACCGCCGCGACGATTTCCGCACCGAGATATTGGGCCTGATGAAGGCGCAGCGCGTCAAGAACGCCGTCATCGTGCCGACCGGCGCCAAAGGCGGCTTCTATCCCAAGCAACTGCCCAACCCGCTGACAGATCGCGACGCGTGGATGGCCGAAGGCACCGAAAGCTATCGCATCTTCATCCGCGCGCTGCTGTCGGTAACCGACAATCTGGTCAAGGACGTGGTGACGCATCCGCCGCAAGTGGTCATCCACGATGGCGACGATCCCTATTTCGTGGTCGCCGCCGACAAGGGCACGGCAAGTTTCAGCGACATCGCCAACGCCATCGCGCTGGAGCGCGACTTCTGGCTGGGCGACGCCTTCGCCAGTGGAGGTTCTCACGGCTATGACCACAAGGCGATGGGCATTACCGCAAAGGGTGCCTGGATCAGCGTTCGGCGACATTTCGCGGAACTGGGCACGGATATTCAAAGCGAGCCTGTCAGCGTCGTCGGTTGCGGCGACATGTCGGGCGACGTGTTCGGCAATGGCATGTTGCTCAGCAAGGCGATCCGGCTCATCGCGGCGTTCGACCATCGCCATATCTTCCTTGATCCCAATCCCGATCCAGCGATCAGCTGGGAAGAACGCGCGCGCTTGTTCGCCCTGCCGCGATCGAGTTGGGACGATTATGACAAGCGCCTGATTTCCGCAGGCGGCGGCGTGTTCTCGCGCGCGCTCAAGAGCATCCCTCTGACTTCGCAGATGCAGGCGATGCTGGGCGTTACCGACAAGGCGATGGAGCCCGCCGCGCTCGTTGCGGCAATCCTCAAAAGTCCCGCCGACCTGCTGTGGTTCGGCGGCATAGGCACCTATGTCAAAGCCGCTGCGCAAAGCCATGGCGAGGTGGGCGACCCTGCCAATGACCGGCTGCGCGTCGACGCAGAGCAGTTGCGCGTGCGCGTCGTGGGCGAAGGCGCCAATCTGGGCGTGACGCAGGCGGCCCGCATCGCCTTCGCCCTGCATGGCGGGCGCATCAACACCGACTTCATCGATAATTCGGCTGGGGTCGACTGTTCGGACAATGAGGTCAATATCAAGATCGCGCTGAATAAGGAGATGGCGGAAGGCCGGCTGAGCTTCGAGGCGCGCAATCGCCTGCTGATCGATATGACCGACGCCGTGGCGGAGCTCGTGCTTGAGGATAACCGGCTTCAGGCGCTTGGCCTCTCCATCGCCGAAACGGGCGGCGCCGCCGATCTGGCCAGCTATGTGCGCTTGATCGAAACGCTGGAAGACGAAGGGCGGCTAGACCGCAGGGTCGAGGGGCTCGCGGCCAACGACCAGTTGTTGAGGCGAGGCCAGGATGGACAGGGGCTCACCCGCCCGGAACTCGCCGTCCTCCTCTCGACGGCAAAACTCGCCTTGCAGGACGCAATCGAACATGGCGCGCTTGCGAGCGATCCCAGCCTTGGCGGCGAACTCGCCGCCGCCTTCCCCCGCGCGATGCAGGAGAAGGAGGCGGACGCAATCGCCGCGCACCAGCTACGCGGACAGATTATCGCCACCAAGGTAGCCAACCGCATCGTCAACCGCCTCGGCCTTATTCACCCATTCGAACTGGCGGAGGAAGAAGGCTGCTCGCTCGCGGACCTTGCCAACGCATTCCTGATCGCCGAGCGGCTTTACGATATCGGCAGCCTGTGGTCGGACATCGATGACGCGGACATGTCCGAAGCTGCGCGGCTTGCGCTGTTCAACGACATCGCCGGCGGGATGCGCGCGCAGATCGCCGATATTTTGCGCAGCTTGCCCGCCGGTACTCTACCCGAAACTGGCTATTCCAGGCTGGCGCAAGGCGTGACAAAGCTCGCCGCAGAGGTGGATAGCCTCCTCACCGGCGAGGCGGTTCGCCGGACCGCCGCAGTCACCGACCGCCTCCTGGCGCTCGGTGCGCCCGAGGCCCTTGTCCATCGCGCAGCCGGCCTCTTCAAGCTCGACGGTGCGGTCGGCATCGCGATGCTGGCCAGACGGTTGAAGGTCGACGAGGTCGCGCTGACCCGCGCCTTCACGCATCTGGGCGAGGCCGTTGGCATTGATTGGGTGCAATCTGCGGCCGCTCGCATGACGCCCAGCGATCCGTGGGAGCGGCTGCTGATTTCAGGCGTGGCTCGCGATATGCAGCAGGTGCGGCTCGAATTTCTCGCCCAGGGCGGGGGAAGCGGCGGCGGGAAGAATATTAGCTCGTATGTAGATAAATGGCTGGAAGAAAAGCAGCCGCGCATTCGGCAGTTTCGATCGCTCGTCCAACGCGCCAAGGCCGTGGCTACACCGAATGTCGCGATGCTGGCCGAAATCGCAGGCCAGGCGCGCGGTCTGCTGGGGCGGTAATCGGACGTCATCATACATATTGATACAAATTTCAGCGAAGGTCGGTTTGCAATTGCGAGTCGTTCGCGTTATTCGGAGGCCCAATCTTAGGAATGCCCCCACCCGATGCACGCTCCGGTCGCCGCCAAGCCGAAAAAGAAAAAGATCCGCAGCTTCTGGCTTAAGCAATTGCATAGCTGGCACTGGATCAGTTCGGCCTTCAGCCTCATCGGCTTGCTACTGTTTGCTTTCACCGGTATCACGCTCAATCATGCGGCGGATCTGGAAGGGGCGCCGCAAACGGTATCGAAGTCCGCCACCTTGCCCGCGCCTTTGCTCAAGCTGATCGCGCCCGATGACGCGCCCGACGCCAAGAAGCCATTTCCCGTCCCGGTTGGGCAGTGGGTCGAAAAAACGATCGGTCAGCGCGGCAGCGGCATCGCCGAATGGTCGGCGGACGACGTCTATCTGGCGCTTCCCCGGCCAGGGGGAGATGGCTGGGTCTCCATCGACCGGCGCAGTGGCGAAGTCACGAGCGAGGCGACCAGCCGGGGTTGGATCAGCTATCTCAATGACCTGCACAAGGGTCGCAACACCGGCGGCGTCTGGCAATGGTTCATCGATATCTTCGCCGCCGCCTGCTTCCTTTTCGCACTGACCGGCCTGCTGTTGCTTCAGTTGCACGCCGCCAAGCGGCCGAGCACCTGGCCACTGGTCGCGCTCGGCCTTGCCATTCCGGCGGTCCTCGCCCTCGTGTTCATCCATTAAGGGGAAACCAGCTTCATGCCGATCAGCCACAGACTTGTCCTGACAGGCGGCGCCGCCTTCGGCACGTTGAGCGCTCTCGCGACGCCCGCGATCGCCGAAACGCTGAACGTCAGCCTCGCCATACCACGCCTTACGGTGGCCGAATATCATCGCCCCTATGTCGCGATATGGGTCGAAAAAGAGGGCGCGGCTCCACGCACGCTGACGGTCTGGTATGATTTCGACAAGGCCAAGGGCGAAGGCACGAAATGGCTACGCGATGTGCGCCAGTGGTGGCGCGCCTCCGGGCGGACCATGACGTTTCCCGCCGATGGCGTCACCGGCGCCACCCGCGCCCCCGGCGACCAGAAGATCAGCTTCGCCACCGGCAAGGGGCCGCTCGGCGCGTTGACGCCGGGCAATTATACGCTGGTCGTGGAAGCGGCGCGCGAAGTGGGCGGACGCGAACTGCTTCGCCTGCCCTTCGCCTGGCCGCCCAAACCGCGTGCCGTGGTGAAGGCGCAGGGCAGCAGTGAATTGGGGGCGGTCAGCCTCAGCTTCGGCAAATAACAGGGGATAATTTCATGAAAGCGAAATATCTGATCGCAGCGGCGCTGGGCGCACTATGCCTTTCATGCGCGGCACAGGCCCACCGGCAATGGATGCTGCCATCCTCCACTACCCTCTCGGGCACCGACGCCTGGGTTACCGTGGACGCCGCCGTTTCCAACGATTTGTTCTATTTCGAGCATAATCCGATGAACACGGACAATATCGTCGTCACCGAACCGGACGGCGCGGTCGGCAAGATCGAAAATATCGGCAAGGGCCGCTTTCGATCGACCTTCGACGTTCACCTCACCAAGCCGGGCACCTATCGCATCGCGTCGGCATCGACCGGGATCATGGGAAGTTACACGCTGAACGGTGAGGTCAAGCGCCTGCCGCGCGGCACCACCAAGGACTCGCTGGCGGCGGCCATTCCGGCCGGCGCTACGAACGTCCAGACGGCCGAAGCATCCAATCGGAACGAGATTTTCATCACGCTGGGCGCGCCTACCACCACGGTTTTCAAATCCACGGGTAGCGGCATCGAACTGGTGCCCGTCACCCACCCCGACGATCTGGTGGCCGGTGAGGCCGCAGCGTTCCAATTCCTGCTCGATGGCAAGCCGGCGGCTGGCCTCAAGCTCACCGTCATCCCCGGCGGCATCCGCTATCGCGACTCGCTGGGACAGATGGACCTCGTCGCCGACAAGGACGGCAAGGTTTCGATCACATGGCCGACGCCCGGCATGTACTGGCTGAACGCCAGCATCGGCGGTGGCCGAGAAGGCGGCGAAGGTGGCGGGCCCGGTGGCGGCCAAGGCATGGGCGGGCCCGGCGGTCAGGCCCCGCGCGCGCCCGGCGCTGGCCAGGGCGGCGATGGTGCCCCCCGCCCCGCCCCGTCCGGCCCCCCGCAGCGCCGCGCGAGCTATGTCACTACACTGGAAGTGCTGGCCCCCTGAGCCGGCAACCCCACGGCATCCGGATTGCGATTCCCCCAAGCCTTTCGCCCGATCAGTTCGATGGGGCCGAGAGGCCCGGGCCGATCCTGGACCTGTCCGGGCCGACCATGGGAACCACCTGGTCGGCCCGCATCGTCGATGCCCCCCCTCATTGCGCGGGCGTGATCCATTCCATCCTCGCGCACGTCATAGGCGAGATGAGCAATTGGGAAGCGGGGTCGGACGTCAGCCGCTTCAACGGGGCACCGGTCGGAGCGTGGGTCACGCTGCCCGATAACCTGTTATGTGTGCTGCGCGCCGGGCTGGACGTCGCCCGAATGTCGGAAGGCGCATTCGATCCCGCGATCGGCAGGATGATCGGAACATGGGGCTTTGGCCCGCCCGGCGCGCGAGGCGAGCCAGCATTGCATCCGTCGTCCGCACCGTGGCGATCTATTGATGTCGAGCCGGGCCGGGCCAGGCGGCGAAGCGACGTGCAACTCGACCTCTCCGGCATCGCCAAGGGCTTTGCGGTGGACGCTGTGGCAAGGGCGCTGCTGGACCTTGGCGTCCAACATTTCCTGATCGAAATTGGCGGCGAGTTGCGCGGCGCTGGCGTAAAGCCTGATTTACAGCCGTGGTGGGTCGATGTGGAAACCCCGCCCGGTCTCTCCCTGCCTGCGCTGCGGATCGCCTTGTGCGGCCTGTCCGTCGCGACATCGGGCGATTATCGCCGCTTCGCCATGGAAGATGGCGTGCGCCTGTCGCACAGCATCGATCCGGCGAGCGGCGCTCCGGTCGCCAACGACGTCGCCTCGGTTACGGTGCTGCACGAAAGCGCGATGCTGGCCGATGCATGGGCAACGGCGATCATGGTCATGGGCCATGATCGGGGGATGGCACTGGCAACTCGAGAAGGCCTCGCCGTGCGGCTGATCCGTCGGCAGGGCGACAAGGGCCAGGAATATATGACGCCGGCGCTGGCGGCGATGCTCGATTAACGCCCTGATCCGTCAGGCGTCGGCCCAGCGGCGCAACAGGTTATGGTAGACCCCGGTCAGGCGGATGACCGCCGCATGGTCCTGCCCCACTTCCGACGCGAGCGCTTGAATACTGCTGTCGAGGTCGAACAGCGTCTGGCGCGCGGCATCGTCGCGCACCATCGACTGAATCCAGAAAAAACTCGCGACCCGCCGCCCGCGCGTCACTGGTTCGACGCGATGCAAACTGGATGAGGGGTAAAGCACGGCATGACCGGCAGGCAGCTTGACCTGCTGCACCCCGAAACTGGTTTCCACAGTCAGTTCTCCGCCGTCATAAGCGTCCGGGTCTTCCAGAAATACGGTCATCGACAGGTCTGACCGCACCCGGAATGTCGTACCCTTCTGGATGCGGATGGCGTTGTCGACATGAGTCCCGAACGCCTGCCCGCCGGCATAGCTGTTGAACAGCGGCGGGAAGATGCGCTGCGGCAGGGCGGCGGCGATGAACAGCGGATTCTTGCCCACCGCGCCGAAGACGATCTGCTGCGCCTGCCGCGCCGCGTCGCTATCCTCGGGCAATTGCAGGTTGCGCTTGGCGAGTGCCGACTGTGGGCCGGATGTCACATTGCCGTCGACCCATTCGGCGGCGTCGATCGACTGACGGATGGCTGCGACTTCGGTCGCGTCGAGCAGGTCGGGAATGGCGATGAGCATGGTCTGGCCGGGGCCGCCTCAGTTTTTGATGACGAAAGGAATTTCGACGACCCCCTTCACCATCACGGGATGGCCGTCCCGCATGATCGGCGACCAGCGCCAGCCGCGCACCGCGTCTCTCGCCGCATCGTCCAGGCGCGAAAATCCGCTGCTTTGCGCGATCGAGATGGTGGCGACACGTCCGTCCAGCCCGACGACCAGCGACAAAAGAACCGTGCCCTGCTCACGCTTGCGCCGGCTTTCGACGGGATAGCGGGGCGGCTTGCCTGACACCATCTGTGCGGAAATGTCGCCGCCCTGCACCGTGCTGGGCGCAGCCGGCGCGCTCGGAGCGGGCACCGGAGGCGCGGGCTTGGCGACGGAGACAGGCATCGAAACGGGCGAAGGCTCGGATGTCGTCTGTATCTGCGGTGGTTGCGCCACCGGGGTGCGCACGATCGGCGGTGGCGCGACCACGTCCGGCCGGGCCGGCGGGGGCGGCGCTTCAGCAGCGGGTGGTGGAGGAGCAGGAGGAGGCGTCAGGTTAACAACAGTGAGCTTCTCTTCCTTGTGCCGGACATAATGGCTGCGCACATGGATGAGAGCGAAAATCAGAATGGCGTGGATCGCGACGACCAGAATGATGCCTGGCAGGCTGACGGAGCGATGCGCCCTATAGCGATCGCTGCTAAGCGGCGACGGTGCAGGGATCGAGATCGAAAGCGGCTCGGCAGCCAGCGCATCGGTGCCCAAGTCGGGCACACCGCCATGCTCTTCATACCTGTCAGCTACTCTGAGCATATTGCCGCGAACCCCTCCGACATCAGCGTCGGGTGCTCGCTCATAGCTCACACCCTAATGCGAATCAATTGCACACATGCGTAGCCGCATATTGGTCGAACGGGCGGCGGTCCGAGGAGGAGGCCCCGCCGCCCGTTCGTACCCCCGGCAAGGGACGAATGCCGGGGGAAGGTCAGATCAGAAGCTGTAGGCAAGCGTCAGCGTGGCCGATCGTGCTTCACCTGGCGTCGCCCAGCCATTGTTACGAATGCGCGTATAGTATTTTTCGTTGGTGAAGTTCTGAACGTTCACCTGCGCCGTCAGCCCGTTGTTGAAGGCGTAGGACAGGAAGGCGCGGTGAGTCAGATAATCTTTCGACCGAAAGATGGGCGTCAGGGTTGAAGACGGCACCGGCGTGGCGGCGGTCAATGCGCTGTTGTTGAGCGCGAACGACCCCTGATAGGTAAAGCCGTAACCAACCTGAAGCCCGAACGGCAGCTGGTAGGTGGTGAACAGGCTGCCCGAATATTTCGGCGTGTTGTTCAACTCGTTGCCGGCCTGCGGATCGGGGACGGCGACCGAATTGCCGCACGGGTTTGTGAACGCACCGCCCGGCGTCGCCGACGGTTGCAGGCCGGGATTGGCCAGGCAATAGTCGGATACGCTCTGGATGACCTTGCTCTTGAGATAGGTGAAGTTGGAGAAGATCGTCCAGTTTTTCGTGATGTTGCCGGTCGCGCCCAAGGCGATGCCGTCGACCCGCGAGCGGCCATCGAGCACCTGAATGTCGGGAAGCCCCGGTTCGAACGGCGATACACGATAATTGGTGCGCTCGTTGCGGAAGAAGGCGGCGGTGAGCTGGAGGCGGTTATCGACCAGATCCCACTTACCGCCGATCTCGTAATTTTTCGCGCCTTCTGGCTTCACGACGCAGTTGGCATCGGTGCAGGCACCGTTGACGGAGGCCTTGGACGGCGTCTTGCTGTTGCCGAACGCGGCGTAGATGCTGGCGTTGGGGGCGGGCTTTACGACCACGCCGATCCGGTAGGAAAACAAATTATCCTTGTTGCGGAACGTCTTGCCGACCAGATGATCGCCACGCTGATAAGCGGCGCCCTGCGACAATATGCCGTTGAAGGGGGCGACCGCATCGGTCCGGCTACGGCCTTCATTCTTCTCGTAGCGAACGCCGCCGTTCAGCTCGATCCAGTCGGTCAGCTTGACCGCATCGAACAGATAGGCGGCATAGTTGGTCTGCTCGCCGACTGTGTAGGATGTCTGGGTGAAATTATAGGGTCCGGTATAGACATTGGCGCTGGCCGGATCGGCAATATTGCCGAACGGCAGGCGGCGCGCCACGGTCGAACGATCATAGGGATTGGTGCCATCCGCGTTGCGCAGCACGCCGCCGCCGACAAGATCGAACTTCTCCCAGGTCGCCGACGCGCCCAGGACGAGCGAATGTTCGATCCCGCCGGTGTTGAACGTCGCCTTGAGGTCGAGCTGGTTATAGGCGAGCTGGTTGCGGGTGTCGCGGACATTGCCCTGCGGTCCCGTCAGCAGATAGGAACCGGTCGGGACAGGTATCGCGACAGCCGCGGGCGAGGCGAAAGCGGTTGCGGTGCCTGCCGAGGCTGCCGCTGTTGCCGTGGTGCACGCGGTGCCCGTCGGCGTCCGCCCCGAAGCGAGGCAGAATGTCCCCTGCGGCGCGGTGGCGATCGTGGTCTGGCGAACGTCCTGCCAGCGGGTCAGGTTGCGGATCGACACCTTGTCGCTGAAATCATGATCGAAGATCGCGGTGAGGGAATCGAGGTTGATCTTCTGGCTGTCCACGCCGCGCAGTCCATAATAGCCTTTGCGGTCGAAGCCCTGCGGCACCCCCCCGGCGACGGCGTAAAAGGGCACGCCATATTGCGGGATATTGTCATCTTCCTGATGCAGATAGGCAAAGGTCAGGCGCGTCGGGGAATCGATGCCCAGCGTCAGCGACGGCGCGATGCCCCAGCGCTTGAATTTCTCATAATCGCGACCCGGCACGTCGTTGCGGTGGAACATGCCGTTCAGCCGGAACGCCATAAAGTCGTTGACCCGCTTGTTGGCGTCGATCGTGGCGCGATAATAGCCGTCCGTGCCGACGCCCGCATTGATGACGCTAAGGTCCTCGGCCTTGGGCAGCTTCGTTGCAAGGTTGATGTTACCGCCGACCGATCCGGCACCCGAAACCGCGCCATTGGCGCCGTTAAACACTTCGATCTGTTCCAGATTGAACGTGTCGGAGCGGGTATATTGCGCGCTGTCGCGCACGCCATCGACGGTGATGTCGTTGTTCGCGCTATAGCCGCGCAGGTTGATGCTATCGCCATAGCCGCCGCCGCCTTCGCCCGCGCCAAAGGTGATGCCGGGAACGGTGGACAAGACGTCGCGCAAGGTCAGCAGATTCTGTTTGGAGATGGTCTGATTGCCAATGACGGTGATCGTCTGCGGCGTGTCGAGCAGCGGGCGCACATATTTGGGCGACTGTACCTTTTCGACCTTCACCGGCGATTCGTCGATCGCGGTGTCGGTGACGGTCATCCCGCCAAGCTTCTGCGCCGGCGCATCGGTTTGCGCGTGGGCGGCGGCACCCATCGCGAGCATGCTGACGCAGCCCAAGGCCAGAAAAGATGAATGGCTGTTCGATTTGGACATGTGGCAAGATCCCCTTCGTTGCTGGGGCGCCTGCTATTGCGAACAGTTCTCAGAGTCAAACGCTATTGCAAAACATTCTTATTACGGCGCGCGAAAAATGTGGTCGAACAGCCAGCAACGAATGGCGCTCGCCAAATTGGGAGGGGCAGGCGCGGCCATTCGGGCGAGATCGATGTTCGCGACCAAGGCGTTTATCGGCAGCCCGCGCTCGGCCGCGGCAGCACGCAACGCGTCCCAGAAAATCGGCTCAAGGCTGATTGCTGTCTGATGCCCGGCGATAGTGACGCTGCGCTTGACCGGCGGCGCGAAAGGTGGCGGCGCCCCGGTGCGGTCGTCGCCCCTTTCCATCAATACATGTGCTGCCCGCCATTGATCGACAAAGTGCTGCCGGTCACGAAGCCGGCCGCGTCGCTACAGAAAAAGGCCACGCCGCGCGCGATTTCGCAGGCATCTCCCAGCCGCCCGACCGGGATTTTGGCGACGATCTTCTCCAGCACCGGCGCAGGCACCGCAGCGACCATGTCCGTATCGATATAGCCTGGCGCAATGGCGTTGACGGTAATGCCGAACTTCGCGCCTTCCTGCGCCAATGCCTTGGTAAAGCCGTGGATACCGGATTTTGCGGCGGCATAGTTGACCTGGCCATATTGACCCGCCTGTCCGTTCACCGAACCTATGTTGACGATGCGCCCCCAGCCGCGCTCCCGCATGCCGCCGAACGTCGCCTTTGACATGTTGAAACAACCACCCAGATTGATGCGCATGACGTCGTTCCAGTCGTCGAAGCTCATCTTGGCCAGCACGCCGTCGCGCGTGATCCCCGCATTGTTGACGACTATATCAACCGGCCCGAGCGCTTCGGCGACTTGCGCGCAACCGTCAAGGCAGGCCTGGTGATCGCCCACATCCCATTTGAAGGTCGCGATGCCGCTTTCCTGCGAGAAGGCCTGCGCCTTCTTCTCGTCGCCGGCATAGTTTGCCGCGACCGTGTATCCCATATCCTGCAATGCCAGACTGATCGCCTTCCCAATACCGCGCGTTCCACCCGTAACGACAGCTACTTTGGTCATATCAGCCTCTCCTATGTCACTCAGTCACACTCTCCATCATATCCACCCGGCCAGTTCTCGGCGGTTAAGAATCTGATACAGATTGATAGCCTCCTCAGAGCCGTTCAAACAACTAAAATGGGCGAAAAACTGCCCTCCGGCAGCAATAAAATCTTGCTTGCCCCGGATTGCGATTTCTTCCAGCGTTTCGAGGCAATCCGCTGCGAATCCCGGCGTCAGCACGACTATTTTCTGCACGCCTCGCGCGGGCATTTGCTTGAGCACTATGTCGGTCGCAGGCTCCAGCCATTTTGCGCGCCCGAAGCGCGATTGGAACGTCACGCGGACTTCCCGATCAAGCGCGATCGATAATAGCCGCGCCGTCTCCTGCGCCTGATCGTAATAGGGATCGCCTAATATACGCGTCCGTTCGGGCATGCCGTGAAAGCTGGCGAGAAGAAGGTCCGGCGCGAAATCGAGGGTGTCGAGTTGGCGCTGAGTAGACGCGCGCAGCGCCTCGATATAGGCCGGGTCGTCGAAATAGGGCGGCAGGGTGCGGATCGCGGGCTGCACGCGCCGTTGCTGGAGAGCCGCGAATACGGCATCCAGCGCCGTCGCCGTCGTCGCCGCGCAATATTGCGGATATAGCGGCGCAACGAGGATACGGTCGCATCCCCTCGCCATCATGGCATCGATGCGGCTGGCTATCGACGGATTGCCGTAACGCATCGCCCAGTCGATGATAAGCTCCTGCCCCATCCGCGCCTGTAATGCTTCGGCCGCTGCGCGTGTGAAGACGGCGAGCGGCGACCCCTCGTCCGTCCACACCTGCGCATAGGCGTGCGCCGACTTGCGCGGTCGGGTAGGCAGGATCGCCCCGCGAAGGATCGGTTGCCAGATCAATTGCGGGATTTCGACGACGCGGGGATCAGACAGAAATTCGCGCAGATAGCGACGGACGGACCCGGCGTCGGGCGCATCGGGCGTGCCGAGATTGATGAGGAGAATACCGACTTTGCTCATGGCGCAATCAATCCTGCGAGAGCAGCGGCAAGCTGCGAAAACGTTGACCCGTGACGGTGTGCAGCGCGTTGGCGATGGCGGGAGCAACCAACACTGCGGCGATTTCGCCACCGCTCCCCGGACTGGCGGTGCTGCGGATCAATTCGACGGTCATCTCGCCAACATCACCGAGACGCGGCAGCCCCATGCGCCCGAGCATGGCTCGCGTCGGCAGGCCCCGCTCATAAGGGACAGACGCGCCCATCGCGGCGGCCAGGCCGTAGACAAGGCCACTCTCGATCTGCTGCCGGGCGATGTCGGGATTGATCTGGTCGCCGCAATCCACTGCGGCAACGATCCGCCCGACGCTCAATCGCCCACCGGCCATTCCGGCCTCGATCATCACCGCGCCATATACGCCATGCATCATGTGAGCGGCGATACCCTGCCCGCTGCCCGCGATACCGCCCTGCCAGCCTCCCATGGCCGCGGCGGTCGACAGGCAGTGGGCCAGGCGCGGATTGCCGCCCAGCATCTGGATGCGGAACGACATGGCGTCGATTCCGGCTAGGTTGGCGAGTTCATCCATGAAGCATTCGGTGAAGAATGCGCCGTACATATCCGCATTGCCGCGCGAGAAGCCGAGCGGCAGGCCTATATCGACTGGATAATGATCCACCGCATAATTGGGGATGGCATAGGGCGGTGCCATGCCCGACACGGCTAAGCGGCTCGCCACGTCCGAAGCGGCCGCCGCCGCAGCGCGCGGCGATGCTCCATGCGCGACGCGCGCCCAAGTCTGTGTCATCGCGCAGGGCGCGGCGACCTTGGCCAGCCAGCCCTCGATCGCGCCCTTGCGCCCGAGCTTTGCCGCCATGCGCGCATGGGCGGGCGTGCTTGGCCGGTCCTGGATAACATCCTCCAGCCGCGACCACAGCAGTTGCACCGGCTGCCCGATCTCGCGAGCTAGCAGCGCCGCCTGTGCGCCAACCTCGACATCCATCTTACGCCCGAAGGAGCCGCCGGCGTGGAGAGGATAGAGCGTGACCGCAGCGTCGGAGAGGCCAAGCGCGGCGGCGATCGCGGTGCGGGCCAGTCCGGGGGCCTGGGTCGCCATCCACACTTCCACGCTTGCATCCGTCACGCGCGCGGTGGCGCTCATTGGCTCCGGCGCCAGATGCAGTCCGGCATCGACCTGATATTCGCTCGCGAGGATGGTCGCGCCCTCAAACACCGGAAGCAAATCCCCCTGCGCGTAGAGTCGCCGTCCCGCCGAACCTGCAAAAGCGGCTTCCAGCGCGGCGTCGATTCCTTCGCTGTCCACCGGTTTTCCCCGCACAGCGAACACCGGATCGGCAAGGTCCAGCGCCTTGTTGGCCGCCCACCAGTTTGAGCCGATGGCGGCCAGCCAGCGTTCATTGCGCACCAGCCGGATGAAGCCCGCTACCGACCTCGCCGCCTTTTCGTCGACGCTCGCCAGCGTGGCATCGCCGATCGGGCCCTGCCGGATCGAGGCGAAGACCATGCCGGGCAGACGGATATCGGCGGCAAAATTATGACTGCCGTCGATCTTCGAAGGCGAATCGAGCCGGGGCAGATCCTCGCCCGCCAGCCGCCCGTCCAGCCCTTGCCGGTAAGGCAAGATGTCCGGCAGATCGAACCCCGCCGCCCCAGCGGCGACCTCGCCCAGTTTGAACGTCCGCTTAGCCCCGTCGCGGATGACGCCGTCCACGATATCGCAGCTTTCCCACGGCACACCCCACCGCGCGGCTGCCGCCTTGCACAGCAGCACCCGGGCCGCAGCGCCCGCATCGCGATAGGCCGTGCGGAACATCGGGACGGATGTGCCCCCGCCCGTGAGCATCAGCGATTGCCGGGTCGCATATTGATCGAGCGCCCAATCCCCTAAACCGCCCGCGACACGCGTCCAGTCGCTCGCCAGCCACTCACGCGCAAGCAGGGTGTTGGCGTAGAGCGGGCTGACCGGCGCACTCTGCACCGCGACAGAGCGCCAGTCCGCACCCAGCTCGTCGGCCAGAATCTGTGGCAGGATGGTCGTAATCCCCTGCCCCGTTTCGGTCTGGGGCACGATGACGATGATCTCGCCCGCACTATCGATCTTGAGGAAGGCGTCGAAGACCGTTTCGGTCGGCCCGACGTTGAGGTTGGGCCGGTAGGAGCGCGGCCAGGCGGCCCAGGCGAGCAACAGCCCCGCCGCCGCGCCGCCACCCACCAGCAGGGTCCGACGGTCGACGCCACCCCTTTTTGCCTGCTTCCGCGAACTGCGCCCCATGCGCGACTGATAGGGGCAGGGCCGGCCGCGTGCAAAGGGTTAATCGGCAGCGACCGGCGCCAGTCCGAGCCGGCGGATCTCGATAGCGGGGCAATGATCCATAACTACTTTAAGGCCCGCGGCTTCGGCGCGGGATGCCGCCTCTCCATTGACGACCCCCAGTTGCATCCACACCGCCTTTGCGCCGGCGGCGATGGCTTCGTCCACGGCCTGCCCGGCTGCGGCGCTGTTGCGGAATATGTCCACGAGGTCGATCGGGACGCCGATATCGGCAAGGCTGGCCCAGACGAATTCGCCATGCACATGCTCGCCCGCAATCTGTGGATTGACGGGCAGGACGCGATAACCATGATTTTGGAGCGTCCGCATGACGCCGAAGCTCGGGCGATCGGGCCGGTCGGAAATACCCACGAGCGCGATCGTGCGGGTTTCGTTCAGCAGATCGGCAATATCTTGCGAGGCAGTGAGCGGCATGGCGATGTCCTTCTAAGCCTGTGCGAGATGGAAGGACGCGGGGGTGAGCAATGCGTTCCGTACGAACGTAGCCGCGCCACGCCTTTCAGTTCATCGCCAGGATCATATTGCGGACCTGCGGATAAACCTGCTTTTCCCATTTGCTGCCCGAAAATACCCCATAATGGCCCACCCCCGGCTGGAGGTGGTGGCGCTTCAGATGCGGCCGCAGGCTGGAGCAGAGCCCATGCGCGGCGGCGGTCTGACCCACGGCGCAGACATCGTCCCGTTCGCCTTCGACGGTCAGCAAGGCCGTTTTGCGAATCGCGCCCGGATTGACCCTGCGCCCGCGATAGTCCAGTTCGCCCTTGGCCAGCAGCGTACGTTGGAATACGCGATCGACTGTTTCCAGGTAGAATTCGGCGGACATGTCGAGCACCGCGAAATATTCGGCGTAGAAATCCTTGATCCGGTTCGCCTCGATCTCGTGGCCGTCGGCAAGCAGCTGGTATAATTCCCGATGCTGCGCACCATGCCGCTCCATATTCATCGACATGAAGGCCGCCAGCTGGAGAAACCCCGGATAAACCTGACGCCCGCGCCCGGCGTAGCGGAACGGCACCTGCGTGATCAGCGTATCTTCGAACCATTCGATCGACTTCTCGTTCGCCAGTTCGTTGACGACCGTCGGCGCCGCGCGGGTATCGATCGGCCCGCCCATCAGGGTCATCGACCGAGGCGTTGCCGGGTCGTTATCCTCCGACATCAAGGCGACGGCAGCCAGCGCCGGGACGCAGGGCTGGCACACCGACAACAGATGCGCACCGGGGCCCAACTGCTGGAAAAATTGCATCGTATAATCGACATAATCGTCGAAACCGAACTGCCCGTCGCTCAGCGGCACGTCGCGCGCGTTCTTCCAGTCGGTAATATAGACGTCATGATCGCGCAGCATGGTTTCGACCGTGCTGCGGAGCAAAGTCGCGAAATGGCCCGACAGGGGAGCCACGATCAGCACGCGGGGCTGGGCGGTTTCGACATCGTCCTTTGCAAAATGCAGCAGGTTGCCGAACGGCAGGTCGAACACGATTTCTTCCCGCACGGCGACCATGGCATTGCCGCTGCGCACTTGCCCGATGTCATAGGCCGGGCGACTGTGAGTCAGTCTCGCCCCCTGGAATACATCCATCAACGCAAACATCCGGCGCGGCATCGCCCAGTCCGCGACGGGTCCGATATTGTCCCTCATTCCCAACGCGACCTGCGCCGCAAAGCGCGCGGGCGCGAGCATGTCGGTGAAAACCTGGTAACCGCTGTAGAGCATGCGCATGATGTCAGAAGACCCTTTTTTCCAGCCTAGTTACCGATTCAATCTTGTGTCAACGCTATACATGGTTTTCATGTTGCACTGCATCATGAATAAAAAAATGGATTCGGAAAGGAAACAATTATCATGGCGGTCGCGGAACTGACCCTCTCTAGCAAAAATTATTCCTCCTGGTCACTCCGGGGCTGGCTGCTGTGCCGGCTTGCTGGCCTCAAGGTGGTGGAAAAGACGATCGCGCTGGACGATCCCGAAAACCGCGCCGAACTACTGCTATTATCGCCTTCCGTGCTGGTACCGCGCCTGACCCATGAGGGGGCAAGCGTGTGGGACACGCTTGCGATTGCCGAATATCTCCATGAACTCTATCCCAATGTCGCGATGTTCCCCGCTGACCGGATTGCGCGCGCGCATTGCCGTTCGGTGTCGGGCGAAATCCATTCGGGCTTTTCCAACCTCCGTTCCGCACTGCCGATGAACCTGAAGGTGCGGCACGAGAAATTCCCGATCTTCTCCGGTGCCAAGGCCGATATCGAGCGGATTGAGACGATCTGGGCCGAATGTATCGACAGCTATGGCGGCCCCTGGCTGTTCGGCGCGGAGCCGACCGTGGCGGACGCCATGTTCGCACCCGTGGCACAACGCTTCATCACCTATGCGGTCAAGCTTTCGCCCAAGGCGGTCGCCTATTGCGACACCATCAACAGTTGGGACCTGATGCGCGAATGGATCGAGGACGCGCGTGCCGAACCCGATGACATGGAAGAGCTCGAGATCGAGTTCTGATCGGGGCTAGCCTCTAATCCCCGCGAGCCACTCGCCCACCATCGCCCGCCCTGCCGCCACGGCGCCCGGCCCATGGACATCATGGTCGCGCCGCAGCGCAATCCCGCACTGCCGCGCATCGTCGAGATCGGCCCAGAAATGGGTCAGCCAGTCGTCGAAGCGCGGGTCCTCGCCCATCTCCGCGTGGAATTGCAAGGCCAGTATATTCCGGCCTCGCCGGAACGCCTGATGCGCATAGACGTCGCTCGATGCGAGCAATTCGGTGCCCGGTGGCAGGTCGAACGTGTCACTATGCCAGTGCAACAATGGTACCCCGTCCAGGTGGCGCAACGGCGAAGCCGCCCCGTCCGCGTTCAACGCCACCGGCGCGAAACCCAGCTCCATGCGCCCGCCAGGGTAGACCGGCGCGCCGAGCGCCGCCGCGATCATCTGGCTGCCCAGGCAGACGCCCAGCGTCGGCCGGTCCCGTTCCAGCCGGTCGGCAAGTTTCGCGATCTGGATCGGTATCCAGGGGTGGAGGTCCTGTTCGTAAACGCCCATCGGCCCACCCATCATGATGAGCAGGTCGGGCGAGCACAGGTCGACGCCGGCAAAGGCCGGATCGCCCACGTCGATGCGGTCGATCGCATAGCCTGCCGCCTCGATCGGCTGGAGATAGCCCGCCGCGCCTTCGCGCGGCACATGGCGAACGATGAGTGCCTGTTTCATTGTCGCGCCAGTCCTAAGGGATTGCGCGCAAGGGGACCACCCATGGCCTTCTTGAGCGCCTGAAATTTTCGCTATTCGCCAGCCCGGCGCGAACCGCGCCTCAGGCGCGCCTCATCCGCCACAGCGCCGCAAAGCCGATCGCGCTCCAGATGATGTTGAGCACCATCGACGGTATCGCGCCGTGCCACCATGTGTTGAGCACGAAAAGGGCGGCGCCGACGGCGTTCATCCACTGGAATGCGGCCGAACTGCCCGATACCCGCGTTATAGAGACCAGAATATAGGCGCCCAGCACCAATATCGCGCCAATCCAGCCGGCAATTTCAATGAACAAGGATATTGGCATGCACGCCCCCGTCAGGCCCTCGGTGCGCGGCCAATCTGAAAAAACAAAGGGCTCCCTCCTTTCTGAGAGAGCCCTTCAAACCTATGTCAGGCCGGCCAATGATCAGGCGGCGAGCTTGCGCAGCACATATTGCAGGATGCCCCCGTTCAGGAAATATTCCAGCTCGTTGATCGTATCGATCCGGCACATTGCAGTGAAGGTGAAGGTCGAGCCGTCCGCCCGCTTGACGATCACGTCCACATCCTGACGCGGCTTCAAACCCGCGACATTCTGGATCGTGAAGGTCTCGTCACCCGTCAGGCCGTGCGAGTCCTTATTCTCGCCATTCTTGAACTGGAGCGGCAGCACACCCATCCCGACGAGATTCGACCGGTGAATACGCTCGAAGCTTTCGACGATGACCGAGCGGACGCCCAGCAGGTTCGTGCCCTTGGCCGCCCAGTCGCGCGACGATCCGGTGCCATATTCCTTGCCGCCGATGACGACCAGGGGCGTACCGTCCGCCTTGTGCTTCATCGCCGCGTCGTAGATCGGCAGGACCTCGCCTTCATAGCTCGTCATGCCGCCTTCAACGCCATCCAGCATCAGATTCTTGATGCGGATATTGGCGAAGGTGCCGCGCATCATGACCTCATGATGGCCGCGACGCGCGCCGTAGCTGTTGAAATCGGCCTGGGCGACCTGATGCTCGCTCAGCCATTTGCCGGCGGGGCTGCTGGCCTTGATCGAGCCGGCCGGCGAGATGTGATCGGTGGTGATGGAATCACCGAAGATCGCCAGCGGCTTCGCCTCGATGATGTCGTGGACAGGGGCCGGGGTCATGCTCAGCCCCTCAAAATAGGGCGGATTGGCGACGTAGGTGGACCCGGCGCGCCAGCTATAGGTGTCAGATCCCGTCACGTCGATCGCCTGCCAGTGCGCATCGCCCTTATAGACATTGGCGTAGCGCGCCTGGAACATCGCGCGGTCCATGCAGCCGGCCATGGTCGTGGCGACTTCAAGATTGGTCGGCCAGATGTCCTTGAGATACACGTCATTACCCGCCGTGCTGACGCCGATCGGAGTGGTGATAAAATCCTCGATCACCGTGCCCTTGAGGGCGTAAGCCACCACCAGCGGCGGCGAGGCCAGGAAGTTCGCGCGCACGTCGGGCGACACACGGCCTTCGAAGTTGCGGTTGCCAGAAATGACGGCCGCGGCGACCAGACCGTTCTCGTTGATCGCAGCGCTGATCGCGGGGGCCAGCGGGCCGCTATTGCCGATGCAGGTGGTGCAGCCATAGCCGACCAGGTTGAAGCCGACCGCGTCGAGATGCGATTGAAGGCCGGCGCGCACCAGATAGTCGGTGACGACCTGCGAACCGGGGGCGAGCGAGGTCTTGACCCAGGGCTTGGGCCTCAGACCCAGTTCGTTCGCCTTCTTGGCGACGAGGCCGGCGGCCACCAGAACGCCGGGGTTCGACGTGTTGGTGCAGCTGGTGATCGCGGCGATGGTGACGTCGCCATCGCCAATGTCGAAATCTTCACCCTCCACCGGAACGCGCGTCTGCGCCTTCTTATAGACGTTCGCCATGTCAGCGTTGAACACATCATCGACTTCGGGCAGCGACACGCGGTCCTGCGGACGCTTGGGACCGGCGAGGCTGGGGACTACGGTGGCAAGATCCAGCTCGAGCGTGTCGGTGAAGACCGGGTCGACGGCAGGATCGATCCAGAAACCCTGCTCCTTGGCATAGGCTTCGACCAGCGCGATATTCTCTTCGGTACGGCCGGTCAGGCGCATATAGTCAAGCGTCTTGTCATCGATGCCGAAGAAGCCGCAGGTCGCGCCATATTCGGGCGCCATGTTGGCGAGTGTCGCGCGATCCGCGAGGCTGAGCGAGGCGAGTCCGGGGCCGAAATATTCCACGAAACGCCCTACCACGCCCTTGGCGCGCAGCATCTGCGTGGCGGTCAGCACGAGGTCGGTCGCGGTCACGCCTTCCTTCATCTCGCCGATCAGCTTGAAACCGACGACTTCGGGGATGAGCATGGACACGGGCTGGCCCAGCATCGCGGCTTCCGCCTCGATACCACCGACGCCCCAGCCGAGGACGCCCAGGCCGTTAATCATCGTGGTGTGGCTGTCGGTGCCGACGCAGGTGTCTGGATAGGCGACAAGGGTGCCGTCGGGCGCTTCGCTCGACCACACGGCCTGGGCGATATTTTCCAGATTCACCTGATGGCAGATGCCGGTGCCGGGCGGCACAGCGTAGAAATTGGCCAGCGACTTGCTGCCCCATTTCAGGAAGTCGTAGCGCTCCATATTGCGCTGATATTCGATTTCCACATTCTGCTCGAACGCCTTGGGCGTGCCGAATTCGTCGACCATGACCGAGTGGTCGATGACGAGATGGACGGGGACCTGCGGGTTGATCTTGCTGGCGTCGGCGCCCAGCGCGTTCATCGCGTCGCGCATGGCGGCAAGGTCGACGACGCAGGGAACGCCAGTGAAATCCTGCAACAGAACGCGCGCGGGGCGATACTGAATTTCGCGCTCGGCCTTGCCCCTGTCCTTCTGCCAATCGACGATCGCCTGAATATCCTCGACCGTGACGGTCACGCCGTCCTCGAAGCGGAGCAGGTTCTCGAGCAGTACCTTCATCGAGAATGGGAGCTTCGACACGTCACCGAGCTTTGCCGCAGCCCGCTTCAGCGAATAATAGGCAATGTCCTTGCCTCCGACAGCCAGCGTGTCGCGTGTACCCAGAGTGTCCTGTCCGATGGCGGTCATAAGTCGTGCGTCTCCTCGCATAAACCCGGACCGCGCGGGCGAAAGGAGCCGACATTCCACCAGTATCTCGCCCGATCATCCCTAACCGCGGCAAGGTGGAGGGATGCGCCCCAACCGACGGTCGAAGCGGGTGTGTCCCGATGTTGCAGCGCCATAGCGACTGCCGCCCGGGAGTCAAATGCGCTGGCGCATTTTCCGTAGCCGCGCGCTCAACCGCGCCTTGTGCCGGAGGATATAAAATGGCGCTGCCGCGTTGTCGTGAACAATTCCATAATGATATGAGGAGACGACCATGCGCCCCCATTCCAACTCTGCGTCGGGCAAGTCGTTCGACCCCGCTGCGCGCGGGTACATCATCCATTATCACGCGGGCGAAGCCAATCATTGCCCGGGATGCGGTCGAAGCCAGTGGCTGGTTGGCCGCACCATGGCCGAGTGCGCCTATTGCGAGACCGCGCTGCCACTCGATCATGGGACCAATCAGGGATTGATCGCCCGCTTCGTTCAGACTCGGGGACCCATAACGGAAATGGATGGTGGACAGTTACCGCTCGCCTGAGGGCCGCATCGTTCAGGCCGGTGCGACACCTTCCACCTCCACCACATCGTCACCGGCATAATAGCCGGTGACCCGCACGCGTTTTTCGACATGATCCACCGGCACGCGCAGCAGAATGAGGCGGAAGGTCCCGCCCAGATCGCGCTGGAGCAGGAAGCCGGCGCTATCACGCACCAGCCGTCCCGTCTCGTTCACCCCAGCGCCAACCCCTTGCATGGCGTCAGTCTATCGCGTTTTTGATGCCCTTGCCAGCCAACAAGCCAAGGACGAGGAAGATCGCAAACAGCACGATCGCCACGATGAACAGGATTTTCGCGATTCCGACGAATGTGCCGGCCGCTCCGCCGAATCCCAATATGGCGAGCACGGCCGCGATGACGAGGGAGATGATGGCAAGACGGATCATCGGAATATCCTTTTTGAATCAGCGATGATCCTGAAACGGCCATGGGCGGGCGCGGTTCCGTGCCGCGCCGCTGGCCTTTCCAGCCCTGACGTGCGACAGCCCATCAGGTAATTTAGTAGGTTCCGTCCTTGCCTTCATCATCCTTCACACGTCGCGCGATGCTGCGCGCGGTCGCCGGGTTCAGCGGCTCCGCCCTGCTTCCAACGATCGTACCGGCATGGGCGGGCAGCGGATCGCACGGGCTCGTGACCGCAGGGGGGGATTCGCTTTCGGGTGAGGCGATCGCCCTTGCCATCGGTCGAAGCGATGTCATGCTTGGCCGTCGGCGCGGCCATGCGGTGACGGTGAACGGCTCGCTGCCCGGCCCGCTGATCCGCCTGCGCGAGGGGCAGAATGTTCGTCTCTCGGTGACCAACACTCTTACCGAGGATAGTTCGGTCCACTGGCACGGCCTGCTCGTGCCGTTCCAGTTTGACGGCGTCCCCGGCGTCAGCTTCCCCGGCATCCGGCCCGGCGAGACCTTCACTTACGACTTTCCGGTTAAACAGGCCGGCACATATTGGTATCACAGCCATTCGAACATGCAGGAGGCGATGGGCCTTTATGGCGCGATCGTCATCGACCCTGCCGCTGGCGATCAGGTGCAGGCCGATCGCGAACATATTTTGGTCCTGTCCGACTGGAGCTTCACACATCCGCATATGCTGCTGCGGCGGCTCAAGCAGATGGGCGGCTATTATAATCGCCAGCGCCAGACGGTGGCCGGATTGCTTGCGGGGCGCGATCAGCCGATCGGCGAGCGGCTCGACTGGGCGGCGATGCGCATGGACCCGACCGATATTTCCGATGTCACCGGGTCCACCTACAGCTATTTGATCAACGGCCATGACAGCGTCGGCAACTGGACCGGGCTGTTCACGCCGGGTGAGCGCGTGCGGCTGCGAATCGTCAATGCGTCGGCGATGACGAATTTCAACATCCGCCTGCCGGGCCTGGCGATGACCGTGGTGCAGGCGGACGGGCAGGATGTGATCCCGGTCGAAACGGACGAATTGCAGATCGCCATCGCCGAAACCTATGATGTCGTCGTTCAGCCCCCCGAAGCGCGCGCCTATGGCTTCATTGCCGAGGCCATCGACCGATCAGGCCAGTGCCGCGCGACGCTGGCTCCGGCGATGGGCCTCGCGGCATCCATTCCGCCGATCCGCAAGCGCCCACTGCTCACGATGCGGGACATGGGAATGACCCATGGCGCGACTGCCATGCCCGCGATGGACCATGGCGCTATGGATCACGCGGCGATGGGCCATGCCGCGCCGCCCACTTCGACCGCGCCCGAAGGTCATGGCGCGATGAAGATGCGCGACGCGACGTCGGCGCCCGCTGTCCCACTCGGGCCGGGCGTCGCGAGCCTTTCACCTATGCCCACGGACCGCACGGGAGACCGCCCGACAGGCCTCGATGATGTGGCGCATCGCGTGCTCACCTATCGCGACTTGCGCGCAGCGCTGCCAAACCCGGACACGCGGCCGCCCGGCCGGTCGATCACCCTGCATCTGACCGCCAATATGGAACGCTATATGTGGTCGTTCGACGGCGTTAAATATAGCGACGGCGCCGATCCCATCGCCTTACATCTGGGGGAGCGCGTGCGCATCACGCTGGTCAACGACACCATGATGCCCCACCCCATCCACCTGCACGGCCATTTCTTCGAACTTTTGACGGGCGCGGATGATGACAGCGCAAAGCCGCGCAAGCATACGGTGAACGTCCTGCCGGGCGGCAAGCTGAGCTTCGACCTTACGGCTGATGCGCCTGGCGACTGGGCTTTCCATTGTCACATGCTGCTGCACATGCATGCAGGCATGTTCCGCGTCGTGACGGTGCGCGAGGGCCGGACGTGAAAGCCTTGCTGGCCGCCACGGCGCTCATCCTCTCCGTCGCCCCAGCGGGCGCGCAGGATCATAGCGGGCACGACATGGCCGACATGCCCGATATGGACATGAGCGTCCTGCCTCCCCCGGCGGACGTGCATGAGGAAAGTCGTCCGAGCACAGTCTTACCAGGGACGCGCATTCCCGCCGGTCATGCCGCCGAGGCGCTGTTCGATCCAGCCGCCATGGCGCGAGCGCGCGCCATGCTTTCCCGCGAGAGCGGCGGAATGCTCTTCAGCATGCTGCTGGTCGACCTGCTCGAAACGAGATGGCAGCATGGCCGCAACGGTTATCGCTGGGAGGGGGAGGCATGGTTTGGCGGCGACATCGACCGGCTCACCATCAAGACGCAGGGCGAAGGCATGCGCGACCGCCACGACGATGCCGAGGTCCAGGCACTCTGGTCCCATGCGATTGACCCGTGGTTCAATCTTCAGCTTGGCGTGCGGCAGGATTTCCGTCCTGCGCCGGCGCGTACCTATGCGAGCGTCGGCATCGAAGGACTTGCACCCTACTGGTTCAAGCTCGCCGCCACGGCCTTTCTGTCAGACAAGGGAAAGCTGACGGCGCGGGCAGAGGCGAGCCACGACATCCGGCTGACCCAGCGCCTGCTGCTTACGCCGCGTGCAGAGGTCAATCTTTCAGCCGGTGGCGCTATGTTGCGAGAGGCCGAACTCGGTGCGCGCCTCGGCTATATGATCGAGCCGCGCTTCACGCCGTATATCGGCGTGGAATGGAGCCGCATTCGCGGGTCGCGCTCGCGTGCGGCTGACCAAGATCGAAGTGCGACGCGCGTCGTTACAGGCCTGCGCTTCTGGTTCTGAGCGCCCCCTGTCAGATCCAGCCTTCGAGCACCTGATTGGGCGGGCGGTGGCCATCGGCCCATGTCCGGATATTGGCGATCACCCGCGCCCCGGTCGCGTCCCGCCCCTCGAACGTGGCCGATCCCATATGCGGCAGCAGAACGACGTTGGACAGTGACAACAGCCGCAAATCGATCGCCGGCTCGTGGGTGTAGACGTCCAGCCCCGCGCCGCCGATCCGCCCTTCCTCCAGCGCCGCGATCAGCGCTGGCTCGTCGGTGATTTCGGCGCGCGACGTGTTGATGAGGTAGGCGTCCGGGCGCATCAGCGCGATCCGGCGCGCACTGATCATGCCCCGGCTATCGGCATTGAGCGGACAGTTGATCGACACGACATCGCACTCGCCGAGCAGCCCGTCGAGATCGGGATACCAGACCGCGCCCAGTTCCTGCTCCACCTCGAACGGCAGGCGGTGGCGATTATGATAGGCGATCGACAGGCCGAAGGCGCGCGCACGGCTCGCCACCGCGCGGCCGATGCGGCCCATCCCGACGATACCCAGCCGCTTGCCCGAAATCCGGTGTCCCAGCATGCCCGACGGGCTCCAGCCGCGCCACTCGCCGGTCCGCACCAGCTTCTCGCCCTCGGCCAGACGGCGGGGGACGGACAGGATCAGCGCCATCGTCATGTCGGCGGTATCTTCGGTCAGGACGCCGGGGGTGTTAGTCACGATGATCCGCTTTTCGCGCGCGGCGCACAGGTCGATATGATCGACGCCACTGCCAAAGCTTGCGATCAGTTGCAGCCGCTCGGGCGCCGCCGCGATCAGCGCGCCGTCGATCTGGTCACTGATGCAGGGGACCAGCACATCGCACTGCCCCATAGCGCGCGACAAGGCGGGGCGATCCATCGGCACGTCGCCGACATTGAAACTCGTGTCGAACAGTTCCGCCATCCGCGCCTCCACATTGGGGGGCAGGCGGCGGGTCACGATGACCCGCGGCTTGGCGGGGCGCGGTTTCTTGGCCATGACCGGCCGCTATGCCCCGCCGCGCATCCGGTCAAGGGTTTATCCCCGGAATCGGACCCGAGTGGCCAACTGAGCGGTTGTCGGTCATACGCGCCAGCGGCTATGAAGGCGGCGACGGCGCTCACGGGACCATGAGTTGTATATGAAGCTATATTTGCTGGGCGGATATATTGCCGCCAGCCTTTTAGGAGCGACCCCCGCGGCTGCCGCCCCTGCCCGCCCTGTGCCCTATTGGGCATCCATCTCAGAGGACGAGGCGCGGATGCGGGTCGGGCCGAGCCTCGATTATCCTTCGAACTGGATTTATCGCCGCCGCGACCTGCCGGTGAAGGTCGTGCAGGTGCTGGGCTTGTGGCGCAAGGTCGAGGATTCGGACGGCACGCAGGGTTGGATGCACGTCCGGTTGCTGAGCGACACGAAAACGGGCGTCGTGACCGCGCCGGTGGCGCCCTTACGCGAATCCCCGAGTGATGGATCGCGGGCACTGTTTCGCGCCGAAAAGGGCGTCGTCGGCCGGCTATCCTCCTGCTCGTCGGGATGGTGCGCCTTCGACGTGCGCGGCCAGCGCGGGTTTATCAGGATCGGTGACATGTGGGGCGGCGCGCAATAATCGCACGCCGCTTGCCCTGCCCCCTGCCCTCGCCTAAAGGGTCAGGCCATGCTCGAAACGAACGCCGCGCCCGCTCCGCTCGACCTTACCGGTCGCGCGCTGTTCCCGCACCGGCATCTGTTGTCGATCGCCGACCTCAAACCATGGGAGATCCGTTTTCTGCTCGATGAGGCGGAACAATGGGTGCGCGCCAATCGCGGCCATGCCCGCAAGCATGACGACCGGCTGGCGGGAATGACCCAGATCAACGCCTTTTTCGAAAATTCGACGCGCACTCTCCTTTCCTTCGAAATTGCAGGGAAACGGCTGGGCGCCGATGTCGTCAACATGGCGGCGGCCACGTCCAGCCTGAAGAAAGGCGAAACGCTGATCGACACGGCCATGACGCTAAACGCCATGTATGCCGATGTCATCGTCATCCGCCATGGCAGTTCGGGCGCGGTGCGCCTGATCGCGGACAAGGTAGACTGTCCGGTGCTGAATGCCGGCGACGGCTGGCACCAGCATCCGACACAAGCCCTGCTCGACGCGCTGACGATCCGTCGGCGCAAGGGCAGTTTCGAGGGGCTGGTGGTGGCCATTTGCGGCGATGTGCTGCACAGCCGGGTCGCTCGCTCCAACATGCTCTGTCTCGCCGCACTGGGTGCGCAGGTGCGCGCTGTCGCCCCGCCAACGTTGATGCCGCCAGAGGTCGAAATGCTGGGCGCAACACCCTTTCATCGCATGGATGCGGGGCTTGACGGCGCTGACGTCGTGATGATGCTGCGGCTCCAGAACGAGCGGATGGACGGCGCTTTCATTCCTTCGCCGCGCGAATATCATATGCTCTACGGCCTCACGCCCGAGCGGCTCGCGCTGGCCAAGCCCGATGCGCTTGTCATGCACCCTGGACCCATGAACCGGGGCGTGGAAATTTCAAGCAGCGTCGCTGATCACCCGGAACGCTCCGCCATCACCGAGCAGGTGGAAATGGGCGTGGCGATGCGGATGGCCTGCCTCGACGTGCTGACGCGCGGCGCGAGGGGGGTGGAAGGATGGTCTTGACCAGAATTGCCATCGTCAACGGCAGGCTGGCCGATCCGGCCGGGTCCGATCTGGCCGCCGGGGTCATACTGATCGAGGGCGACCGGATCGTCGCGGCGGGCGACCTTCCCGTGCCTGACGATGCAGAAAGGATCGACGCTCATGGCCTGGTCGTGGCGCCGGGCCTCGTCGATCTCGGTGTGTTCGCGACCGATAAGCCGGCTTTTCATTTCGGTGGCATCACCCGGGCGGCCCTGATGCCCGACCAGTCGGCTGCGCTCGATGATGTCGGCCTGATCCGGCACGCGACCCGCGCGGGCAAGCCGGATTTTTGGGTGCACCCCATTGCAGCGGCGACGCGCGGCCTCAAGGGCGTGGAACTGGCCGAAATCGGCATGATGCAGGCGGCAGGCGCGAAGGCGGTCGGCACGGGACGGCAGTGGATCGCCGACTCGGGCGTCATGCTGCGCGTGCTGTCCTACGCGTCGGGTCTCGGGCTGACCGTCATATCGCATGCGGAAGATGGCGGCCTTACCGCCAGGGCCGTCGCCACCTCGGGGGAGACCGCTACCCGGCTCGGCCTGCCCCACGCGCCCGCCTGTGCCGAGGCCATGGCGATCGCGCGTGACATCATGCTGGTGCGCCAGACTGGTGCCACCATTCACTTTCGCCTGGTGACGACGAAAGCCGGCTTCGATCTGGTTCGCGCCGCCAAGGCCGAAGGGCTTAAGGTGACCTGCGGGATCAGTCCAGCCTACCTGTTCCTGTCCGACAATGCCGTCACCGATTTTCGCACCTTCGCCCGGCTGTCGCCGCCGCTGCGATCCGAAGATGACCGCAAGGCCGCGATCGCAGCCGTCGCCGATGAGACCATTGACGTCATTACCTCCAGCCATGATCCGCGCGGCCCCGAGGATAAGCGCCTGCCCTTCGCCGATGCCGCTCCGGGCATGGCGGGCGCGGAAACCCTGCTCGCGCTATCGCTCAATCTGGTGCGGGAGGGGCATTTGTCCATCAACCGGTTGATGACGCTGCTCAGCGCCAATCCGGCGCAGATATTGGGCGTTCAGGCGGGCAGCTTCGCGGCCGGAAGCGCGGCCGACCTCATCTTCGTCGATCCCGACACGCCATGGATCGTCGATTCGGCCAGAATGGCTGCACAGGCCGGCAATACGCCGTTCGACCGCGTGCCGGTTCAGGGCCGGGCTCGCCGCATAATGAAGGGCGGCATGTTCCTGTAATCTAGTGCGCCGGAACCCGGTCCGTTCTCACGCGCTTGCCGCAGATGCATGATGAACTGGACCAGCCCCTGAACGCGACCATAGCGCATGAGGTGCATGTCAACGCACCATGGAAAATCCCGCCCCGGGCATGGTGGGAAATATTGAAGCGGGTCTACACAGCCATGGGCGCAAACCATCTTTCGCTGCTTGCCGCGGGAGTTGCTTATTATGCGTTTTTAAGCATTGCGCCGCTGCTGGCCGCCGTCGTCCTGACATATGGTCTGATCGGTGATCCTCGCCTCGTCGCGGATCATATGCAATCGATCATCACTGTCGTGCCGCAGGATGCCGCCAAGCTCATCTACGATCAGTTGATGGCGATCGTGACCACCACCAAACCGGCGGTCGGGTTCGGCCTGCTGCTGGCGCTTTCGCTTGCGGTCTATGGCGCCATGCGGGCCGCCTCCGCCATCATCGAGGCGCTCAACATAGTCTATGAGGAGAAGGAAGCGCGATCGATCTTCGCATTCTATCGCGTATCGCTGGGCATCACCTTTTCTTCGGTGATGGTCGTCGTCGTCGGCGTGCTGACCGCTTCGGTGATCGGCTTCCTTCAAGATCTGGCCGACGGCTGGGGTGCGGCCGCCATCATTACAGCCAAGCTGACCACATGGATCGTCGCGGGTGGTTTTGCGAGCGCGGTCCTTGCGCTCATCTACCGGTTCGGGCCGCACCGCCGCAAAGCCAGGTGGCAATGGCTGACCATCGGGTCGGTGACGGCGACACTTTTCTGGCTGCTGGCCACGCTCGGCGTGTCCTTCTACGTCTCGCGCTTTGGCAATTATAACGAGACCTATGGCTCCCTTGGCGCGGTCGTTGTCCTGCAACTATGGCTGTACGTATCGTCCTTCGTGGTCCTTCTTGGCGCGCAGATCAACCAGGAGGCCGAGCGGCAAACCAGCGCCGATACGCAGGTAAAAGAACCCACTGCATATTGAGGTTTATTGCCTTGCCCTCCCCCGCTGCCCACGCTAAAGCGCCCTCCTTCGCCGGTACAGGAGTGTAGCTCAGCTGGTAGAGCGTCGGTCTCCAAAACCGAATGTCCTCGGTTCGAATCCGGGCACTCCTGCCAAAGCCATTTAGCGGCAACCCTTGTTTCTGACAGGGTTTGCGGCTAGATGCGCCGTCGATTTGTGTCGCGAAGCCATGCGGCCGCACCCCCGGACGCCGAACAGGGCGGGATCGGGAGGGCGGAGTGTTGCTTCGCGCTTTGGTGTTGGTATTGAAGGTGAACGGGCAGCGCGATGGCCAAGACTTCTCCCGGCGAGTTCGTCAATCAGGTCAAGACCGAAGCGTCGAAGATCGTGTGGCCATCCAGCCGCGAAACGGTGATGACCGCCGTTATGGTCGTCATCATGACGACGACACTCGGCCTTTTCTTCTTTGGCATCGACACCTTTTTCGGCGCGATTGTCCGGTGGCTGCTGGCGTTCGCCGCAGGGCAGGCATGAGCGGTTCGACGGGATATTTTGGGAGTTTGAAACGGTAACATGGCGCGCTGGTATATCATCCACGCCTATTCGGGCTTCGAAAACAAGGTCAAGGAATCCATTCTTTCCGAAGCCGAACGCATGGGCCTGACCCAGCTGGTCGAGCAGGTGGAAGTGCCCACCGAGACCGTGACCGAGGTCAAGCGCGGCAAAAAGGTGCAGGTCGAGCGCAAGTTCATGCCGGGCTATGTCCTCGCCAAGCTGGCGATGAACGACGATGTCTATCACCTCGTCAAGAACACGCCCAAGGTCACCGGTTTTCTGGGATCTATGGGCAAGCCCCAGGCGATCAGCGAGACCGAGGCCGCGCGCTATTTCGGGGCCCGCAAGGAAGCAGAGGCCGCGCCCAAGCACAAGGTCAGCGTCGATTACGAGATCGGCGATGCGGTCAAGGTGCTCGACGGCCCCTTCGCCAGCTTCAACGGCACGGTCGAGGAACTGGATTTCGAAAAGAACCGGGTCAAGGTGTCGGTGTCGATCTTCGGCCGCGCCACCCCGGTCGAACTGGATTTCGAGCAGGTAGAGCTTTCCAAATAAGGAGCTTTGCCGTGCTCCTGCGAAAGCAGGAGCCTAGGGCGCCGGGGCGATGCTTAGCCGCCCTGGACTCCTGCTTTCGCAGGAGCACAAAGATTTCCGGGAAACCGGGAATAAGCGCGGGAGGCGATCTTCGGACCGCTGCTTGAACCGCTAAACTTGAACCGGGCGTGCCTTCTGGCTCGCCCAGCAACAGAGTGAGTAATAATGGCCAAGAAGATTACGGGCTATATCAAGCTCCAGGTGCCCGCTGGAGATGCCAAGCCTGCCCCGCCGATCGGCCCAGCCCTGGGTCAGCGCGGCGTGAACATCATGGAATTCTGCAAGGCGTTCAACGCGCAGACGGCCGGCATGGACAAGGGTACGCCGCTGCCCACGATCATCACCGTCTATGCGGACCGCAGCTTCACCTTCACGATGAAGCAGCCGCCCGCGACCTTCCTCATCAAGAAGGCCATCGGCCTCAAGTCGGGTTCCAAGGAACCGGGCAAGGTCGTGGCCGGCAAGATCACCCGCAGCCAGCTGGCCGACATCGCGCAGGCCAAGATGGTCGATCTGAATGCGAACGACATCGACGCTGCAACGAAGATCATCGAAGGCTCCGCTCGCGCGATGGGCCTCGACGTGGTGGAGGGCTAAGATCATGGCAAAGCAGACCAAGAAGGCTAAGGCACTCGCCACCACGATCGACCGTGAAAAGCTGCATGGCGTCGATGAGGCGCTGGGCCTGATCAAGACTCACGCGACCGCCAAGTTCGACGAAAGCGTCGAGATCGCGATCAATCTGGGCGTCGACCCGCGTCATGCCGATCAGATGGTCCGTGGCGTCGTCACGCTCCCGGCCGGGACAGGCAAGGACGTCCGCGTCGCCGTGTTCGCCCGTGGCGACAAGGCTGAAGCGGCAACCGCCGCCGGCGCCGACATCGTGGGTGCCGAAGACCTGCTGGAGAGCATCCAGGCCGGCAATATCGATTTCCAGCGCGTCATCGCGACGCCGGACATGATGGGTCTCGTCGGTCGCCTCGGCAAGGTCCTGGGTCCCAAGGGCCTGATGCCGAACCCGAAGCTTGGCACCGTGACGCCGAACGTCGCCGAAGCCGTGAAAGCCGCCAAGGGTGGCCAGATCGAATTCCGCGTCGAAAAGGCCGGCATTATCCATGCGGGCCTTGGCAAGTCGAGCTTCACCGCCGAAGATCTGCGCAAGAATTTCGACGCCTTCGTCGACGCGATCGTCAAGGCGAAGCCGTCGGGTTCGAAGGGCAAATATGTTCGTAAGATCGCCCTGTCGTCCTCGATGGGCCCGGGCGTGAAGGTCGACGTGGCGGAAGTCGCCGCAGTCTGATTTTCATGCTATAGACAATAGGCAAGCCTCCTTCCTTGGAAATGGGGAAGGAGGCTTTCTTATTTTGTTATCTGACCAAACTACATCCGTTCGTCCTGAGTAGGTGCTGAGCTTGTCGAAGCGCCGTATCGAAGGATCGCGCCCAAACTTCTCCTTCGATACGCCATTTCGACAAGCTCAATGGCTACTCAGGACGAATGGTGGTGGAAATGAACGGGGTCAGGGAATTCCCTGATTCAAGGACCGGGGTTTGTGACCTGCCACCCTGGGTTCCGGCTTTTGCCGGAACACATAAGGTTCTCATTGATGCCGTCGGTAGAGGCGGAATCGCACTCCCGATGGATAAAAAACATGGCATTCGAAACTCTCCCCCCCATCCTCGCCCAGGCGCTGACCACGAAGGGCTATGAGGCCCTGACCGAAGTGCAGGCCTCTGTCATCGAGCCAGAGGCGATCGGGCGCGACATGATCGTGTCGGCGCAGACCGGATCGGGCAAGACGGTCGCCTTCGGCCTCGCCATGGCTAGCGAACTGCTGAACGAGGAAGGCCGCCTGCCCCCGCCCGCCTGGCCGCTGGCGCTGGTGATCGCGCCGACGCGCGAACTGGCGTTGCAGGTCAGCCGCGAGCTGGAATGGCTTTATGCCGGCGCGCGCGCGCGCATCGCAACCTGCGTCGGCGGCATGGACGCCGCGCGCGAGCGAAAGGCGCTGGCCCAGGGCGCGCATATCGTCGTCGGTACGCCGGGGCGCCTGCGCGACCATCTGGAACGCGGCGCGCTCGACCTCTCCGCGCTCAAGACCGCCGTGCTCGATGAGGCCGACGAAATGCTCGACATGGGCTTTCGCGAGGATCTCGAAGGCATTCTCGACGCGACGCCCGAAGGCCGCCGCACCCTGCTTTTCTCGGCGACCATGCCCAAGCCCATCGTGACGCTGGCCCGTCGCTATCAGAAGAACGCGTTCCAGATCGCATCGACCTCCGCCGACCGGGGTCATGGCGATATCAGCTATCAGGCGATGACGGTCGCCCCCTCCGAAATCGAAAATGCGGTCGTGAATCTGCTGCGTTTTCATGAGGCGGAGACGGCGATGCTGTTCTGCGCGACCCGCGACAATGTACGCCATCTGCACGCGAGCCTCACCGAACGTGGCTTTGCCGCCGTCGCGCTGTCGGGCGAGCATAGCCAGAACGAGCGCAACCATGCGTTGCAGGCGCTGCGCGACAGGCGCGCGCGGGTCTGCGTCGCGACCGACGTCGCCGCACGCGGCATTGATCTGCCTACGCTGACGCTCGTCGTCCATGTCGAAATTCCGCGCGACGCCGAAACCATGCAGCATCGTTCTGGTCGCACCGGCCGCGCGGGCAAGAAGGGCACCGCCGTCCTGATCGTCCCCTATCCGCGCCGTCGCCGGGTAGAAGGGATGCTGCGGGGCGCAAAGATCCCGGTCGAATGGGTGCCGGTGCCAAGCCGCGAAGCGATCGCGGCGCAGGATGCCGAACGACTGCGTGCGCAGCTACTGGCGCCGATGGAGCTGGAAGAAGCCGACTGGACATTGGGTGCCGAGTTGCTCGCCGCCAAGAGCGCCAAGGAAATCGCGGCGATGCTGGTCCGCAGCGCCCGGGCAGCCATGCCCGCGCCGGAAGAAATGCTGGACGCCAGCGAAGCCCCGCCGCGCCGGGAAGGGCCGCGTCCGGGCTTTGAGGACACTCAGTGGTTCCGCATGGATATCGGCCGCAGCCAGAATGCCGACCCGCGCTGGATATTGCCGCTGATCTGCCGTCGCGGCCATGTGTCGCGCGGCGATATCGGCGCGATCCGCATCACGACCAGCGAGACAATGTTCGAAATCCCCAAAGCGATCGCATCGCGCTTCATTGCGGCGGTCAAGCGCTCGAGCGAAGCCGGCGATGAGGGCGCCGACGTGACCTTCGAACCGGTCGAAGGCGCACCGCGCGAGGAAGCACGCGAAAATCGCAAGCAATTGCGTCCGGCCAATGGCGACAGGCCCAACCGCAGCGGCCCGCCGCGCGGCGGTCCTAGGGGCTCGGCCCCGCACAGCCCCCGCCCGTTCAAGGGCGCCGGTGCTGGCGGTCCTCGCAAGGGCCCGCCCCGCTCACGGGGGTAATTGCTCATCCGTTCGATCCGGGCGGTCGGGAATAGCTCCCGGCAGCCCGGATCGAATGGGCGCACCATTTTATTTAACGCCGCATAGCGTCAGCATGCGCCCGGCCAGCTCGCGTTCGCCCACCACGACATGGGGCACGCCAAGCCCCTCCAGATAGTCTACCTCCGCATCGCTATGGGCGCGGGCGACGACCTGAAGATTGGGGTTCAGGCGCTGCGCATGTTCATGGATCGCGCCGCCCTCGAAGCCTTCGGGCACGGCTATCAGCAGATGACGCGCCTCGCAGATACCGGCCGCGCGCAGGTGCCTGTCCTCCAGCGCATTGCCGCGCACCAGCGGAATGCCCGCCTGCCGGGCTTCCTCCGCCTTGTCCGCATCATCCTCGATCACCATGAAAGGCAGGTTCCGCTGTGCCAGCCGGTCTGCGATCAGCTTGCCGACACGCCCATAGCCGACCAGCACGACATGGCCGATCGCCGGGCGGGCGGCGGCGACGCGTGCATCCTCTTCGTCGGTTTCCTCCTGCTTGCGGCCCCGCACGACCAGAGAAAACAGGATCGGATTGAGGAAGATCGAGATGATCGCCCCCGCCAGGATCAGGTCGCGTCCTTCTGCGGGCAACACGCCAAGCCCGGTGCCGAGCGTGACGAGGATGAAGGAAAACTCGCCGATCTGCGCCAGGCTGACCGCGATGGTGAGCGCGGTGTCGCCAGGATGGCGGAACAGGCGAACGATGGCGAAGGCGGCGATCGATTTGCCGATGATGATGATCGCGACGGTAGCGAGCAGTGGCAGCGGCTGATCGATCAGAACACGCGGATTGAACAACATGCCTACCGACACGAAGAACAAGACGGCAAAGGCATCACGCAGTGGTAGCGTCTCTTCTGTCGCACGACGGCTGAGCGGGGTTTCGCCCAGGATCATGCCGGCAACGAACGCGCCCAGAGCGAAAGATACGCCGAAAGCATAGGCAGCGCCAAAAGCCACGCCCAGCGCGATCGCCAGCACGGCGAGGCGAAACAGCTCGCGCGACCCGCTATGGAC
Source organism: Sphingobium fluminis (assembly GCF_037723805.1). Classification (NCBI taxonomy): domain Bacteria; kingdom Pseudomonadati; phylum Pseudomonadota; class Alphaproteobacteria; order Sphingomonadales; family Sphingobiaceae; genus Sphingobium; species Sphingobium fluminis. The sequence continues at coordinate 1,132,368 of NZ_JBBJUK010000001.1, read as the reverse complement.
CACCCAGTGCAGCGTCCAGGGGATGATGCGCCGGCCCACGACGAGCATCAGCGCGACGAATCCCGCCACCTTGAGCAACGTACCCAGCAATGGCGCCAGCAGCGCGCTCGCGCCGCCGGTTCCGTCGGCATTGTTGATGACGTCGGCCAGCGCCGGCAGCAGCACCAGCGCAAGAACCATCACCAGATCTTCGACGATGAGCCAGCCGACCGCGATGCGCCCACGCCGCGTCTCGACCAGATCAGCACCCTGAAGCGCGCGCAGCAGCACGACCGTGCTGGCGACAGAGAGCGCGAGGCCAAAGACGATGCCGCCCATCAGCGGCCAGCCCATGACATGCCCCAGCCCCATGCCGAGCACCGCCGCCACGGCAATCTGAACCAACGCGCCGGGGACCGCGATGTTTTTGACCGACAACAGGTCCTTGAGCGAAAAATGGAGGCCAACGCCGAACATCAGCAGGATGACGCCAATCTCGGCCAGTTCGTTGGCAAGGCCTGCGTCCGCCACGAAACCTGGCGTAAAGGGGCCGACCATGATGCCGGCGACCAGATACCCGACTAGCGGTGATAATTTGAGGCGATGGGCGATCGAGCCCATGATGAAGGCGACGACAAGGCCGGCGACGATGGTGCCGATCAGGGGCGTGTGATGGGGCATGAATGGCTTTCGTTCAGAAGTGGTGGACGACACGACCACCGGGCGCAAGGCCTCTCATCGGCCTAGCATGTTTCCGTCGGAACCGGACCGCATGATTGCGGCCAGCGTACCGGGCTCGTCCCGCTCGACGGGAGCGGACATAACGGTCAACGCGGGAAAGGGGGTGCTCTGGCAAGCCGCCTGGTCAGGCCGATGGCGGCGGGCGGACCGGCTGGCGGCAGTCGGACAAAGGCATCAACCCCTGCCGCCGCCGACATGATGACAACGGCATCGACCGGCAGAATCGCGACCGGCGCTTCGGGGAGCGACCGATCAGATCCATCCGGGTCGGCCGTTTGCAGCAAGGAAGACGGAACGGACGAGCGCGATTTGAGCGCTACCGCACTCGTCGCCGGATTGAACGCCGATCCCGCCTGTCGACTCGATGGTGGCCCAAGCGGAGTTAGCGCGCACACCAGCGCCAGCATGATCGTCAACCACAGCGCCGCGAGAAAGAGCGTGCCGCCCTTTTCTGTATCGGCTCTGTAATCCGATCGGCTCATTCTGCTCCCTTTTTACCAGGCTCTATTATAGGAAGCGCAGCGGCAAAAACCACCCTTCCTCGCCGGTTCGGCCGGTTGACATCGCCCGAACCTTCCACTAACGGGCCACATTCCCGCGCGGGTCAGCAGGACTTTTGGTCTTCGGTGAGTTGCGTAAAGCAGTTTTGAACGAGAAGAGATAAGCCATGTTCGCTATCGTGCGCACAGGCGGCAAGCAATATCGCGTCGCCGCCGGAGACAAGATCGTCGTCGAGAAAATGGCCGGTGAGGCCGGTGACAAGATCACGCTGGACGACATCCTGCTGGCCGGCGACGGCGGCGACCTCAAGGATGTCGGCGGCCTGACCGTCGCTGCCGAGATCATCGCCCAGGCAAAGGGCGAGAAGGTCATCGTCTTCAAAAAGCGCCGCCGCCATAATTATCGCCGCAAGAACGGTCATCGCCAGCGTCACACGATTCTCAAGATCGTGTCGATCGGCGCCTGAGCCGCAGCTAGAAATTCGAGGAGTTTAGGTCATGGCACATAAGAAAGCTGGCGGTTCGTCGCGCAACGGTCGCGATTCTGAGTCGAAGCGCCTTGGCGTCAAGAAGTTCGGCGGTCAGGAAGTGATCGGCGGCAACATCATCATCCGTCAGCGCGGCACCCGCGTCTATCCCGGCCGGAATGTCGGCATGGGCAAGGATCATACGCTGTTCGCTCTGGGCGAAGGCCGCGTAACCTTCCACTCGGGCAAGCTCGGCCGCAAATATGTATCGGTCGACGCGCAGGCGGAAGCCGCGGAATAACGGACGACATGACGGGTCGTCCTTGAAAAAGGGGCGATCCTCCCGATCGGCAAGCTGAAAAACTTGACGTCGGTGTTCGAGGGAAAAAGGGGGCGCTCCTATTGTGGGAGCGCCCCCTTTTTCCGTTTGTCGCGCTCTCTCATTCATTTCCCTCAAGTCACTGGAACTCCACGCATTCTCGCGCGTCCTGCGGGCGGGGATCATCCAGACCAGACCGTCTTCAAGCCGTCATCATTCGCGGCCAAAGGCGCATTCAGAAGAGGAGAGACGATCATGTTCGCCCGCACCCCCCGCCTGCTCCTTCGGCCAGGCTGGATGGAAGACGCCCCCGCGCTCGCCGAAGCGATCGGCAACGACGCGGTGCTCCGTAATCTGGCGGCAGCGCGCAGTCCCTACGGATTGACGGAAGCGCAGGCTTTTCTGGCGCGGCCGCTGGATCATCACATGCCCCAACTGCTTGCCTTCACCCGCACGCTTGGCGCGCCTCGCCTCGTGGGTGGCTGCGGCATTTCGCAAGCGCCCGACGGGACGCCGGAACTCGGCTACTGGATCGCGCGGCCCTATTGGGGGCTCGGCTTCGCGACGGAGGCTGGCCAGGCGGTAATGAGCATCGCCCGCGCCACCGGCCTGAGCGGGGTGCGCGCATTCCACTTCGCCGACAATCCCGCGTCAGGCAATGTCCTGCGCAAGATCGGCTTCCGCTTCACCGGACGCACTGAGACACGCTTTAGCGCCACACGCAGGGCCCCCGTCGATTGCCTGCTATTCGAAGAGAGTGCGGTCGCGCGCATGGCCAATGACCCGGCGCTCGAACTTTATCGCGATGGCGGGCCTGCGCTCGCGGCCTGAAGATGATCGGGCAAGCGAGCAAGGAGCCGCATCGCCCGGTCCGGACAAAGATCGACAGCGCGATTCCAGTTGGCTGAGCGGGACGGTTTAATTCCCGGCCATAAGGCGCTATGGGCCAGCCCATGCATTTTCTCGATCAAGCAAAAATATACATCAAGTCCGGCTGGGGCGGCCCCGGCGCCGTCAGTTTCCGGCGGGAAAAATATGTCGAATATGGAGGGCCGGACGGCGGCTATGGTGGCAAGGGCGGCGACATCATCTTCGAATGTGTCGCAGGTCTCAACACGCTCATCGACTTTCGCTACTCCCAGCATTTCAAGGCGCAGCGCGGCATGCCCGGCATGGGCAAGAATCGCTATGGCGCCGGCGGTGAGGATCTGATTGTCAAGGTGCCGGTCGGTACGCAGATATTATCCGATCCCCAGCCGGTCGAAGGCACCGAGGATGAGGATGGCATCCCCGACTTCGAGGATCAGGAAATTCTCGCCGATTTCACCGAGCCGGGGCAGCGCATGGTCTTCCTGCGCGGCGGCGATGGCGGCCGGGGCAATATGTCGTACAAGACCAGCACCAACCGCGCGCCGCGCCAGCATGGCACCGGCTGGCCGGGTCAGGAGATGTGGGTATGGCTGCGCCTCAAGCTGCTCGCCGATGTCGGCCTCGTCGGCATGCCCAATGCGGGCAAATCGACGCTGATCAACAAGGTGACCAACACCAAGGCGAAAGTCGGGGCTTACGCCTTCACCACCACCAAGCCGCAACTGGGCGTCGTGTTGCACAAACAGCGCGAGTTCGTGCTGGCCGACATTCCGGGCCTCATTGCGGGCGCGGCGGACGGCGTGGGGATCGGCGACCGGTTCCTGGGGCATATCGAACGGTGCCGCGTGCTTTTGCACCTGATCGACGCGACCGGCGACGATCCTGTCGAGGCATGGCGCATAGTGCAGGACGAACTGACCGCCTATGGCGGTGGCCTCGACGAAAAACCGCAGATTGTTGCGCTGAACAAAGGTGATTTGCTGGGGGCGGAACTGATGGAGGATATCGCCGCCCAACTGCGCGACGCGGGCGTGGAGGATGTTTTCACCATCTCGGCGGGCACGGGCGAAGGCATGGAAGCGCTACTGGACGCTATTCTGCCGATTGTGGGCGACGCAAAGACGGCTGCGCAGGCCGACGCGGCGAATGAAGGCGATGAGGACGCGAAGCCATGGTCTCCGCTCTGAAACCTCGTCCACTCATCCCCATTCGAATGTCGTCATAAGCCGTCATGACAACGCCCCTTTCCGGCTTTCCGCCCCCCTCCATCCGCCGTCTGGTTATCAAGATCGGCTCGGCGCTACTCGTCGATACCGCCGGGCAGGTCCGCGAAGCTTGGCTGCGCACCGTTGTGGCCGATGTCGCCGCGCGCAAGGCGGCGGGTCAGCAGATCATCATCGTGTCCTCGGGCGCTATCGCGCTCGGCGCGCGACGCCTGAAATTGCCCAAAGGTGGGCGCGGTAGTCTGGAGGATGCGCAGGCGGCCGCCGCCACGGGCCAGATCGCATTATCGCAATGTTGGGCCACGCTGCTGGCAGAACAGGATATCACTGCGGCGCAGATGCTGGTGACGCTCGATGATCTCGAACATCGACGCCGTTACCTGAACGCTTCGGCGACACTGGAGCGGCTGATGGCGCTCGGCGTCGTGCCGGTCGTGAACGAAAATGACAGCGTTGCCACCGCGGAAATCCGCTTCGGCGACAATGACCGCCTTGCGGCGCGGATCGGACAGGCTGCTCGGGCTGACGCGGTAGTGCTGCTGTCTGACGTGGACGGGCTTTACAGCGCGAATCCGCACGTGGATGCGAGCGCCATGTTTATTGAGAGAATCGACCGGATCGACGCGCGCATCCTGGCCATGGCGGATGGCGGTTCCGCGTCCGGCATGGGATCGGGCGGGATGACCTCGAAAATCGAGGCAGCCAAGATCGCCACCGGTGCCGGGGCTCACCTCGCCATCATCTCGGGCAAGATCGACGCGCCCTTGTCGCACTGGGAGCGGGGGGGACGAGGCTCGGTCTTCGTGGGCGCGCAGGGCAAGGGCGCGCGCAAGGGCTGGCTGGCCGGACGGTTGACCGTGCGCGGTCGCATCACCGTGGACGAAGGCGCCGAACGAGCATTGGAGCGCGGGAACAGCCTGTTGCCCGCCGGGGTCGCGCGCGTCGAAGGCGTGTTCGCGCGCGGCGACGTGGTCGATATTCTCGCGCCCGATGGCAGGATAATCGCCCGGGGCCTCACAGAATATGACAGCGCGGCAGCGACCCGCATCGCCGGCAAGCGCAGCGAGGATATCGCGACCCTGCTCGGCGAAATGCCGCGATCGGTGCTAGTCCATCGTGACCATATGGCGCTGGTCTGAACCCATGTCCTTTCGTATTGCCATGACCGGCGCGACGGGATTCGTCGGCGCTGAAACATTGAACCGGGCTCTGGCATCGGGGCTGTATGTCAGTGCACTCACGCGCCGCGCCCAGCCCCCCCGCGCGCGCCTCAAATGGGTGCATGGATCGTTGGACAATGCCGCCGCGCTCGACACGCTGGTGCGGGACGTCGACGCGGTGATCCACATCGCCGGCGTGGTGAATGCGCCCGACCGCGACGGTTTCGAGGCGGGCAATGCGCGCGGCACGATGACGTTGATCGACGCCATGCGCCGGCGGGGCGTGCGGCGGCTTGTCCATGTTTCGTCGCTCGCCGCTCGCGAGCCTCAACTTTCCGACTATGGCTGGTCGAAGGACGTGGCGGAGCGTCATGTACGGGCGAGCGGCCTCGACTGGACGATCGTTCGGCCGCCCGCCATTTATGGTCCGGGCGATCGCGAGATGCTGGAACTGTTCGCCATGGCGAAGCGCGGCTTCATGCTGCTGCCGCCGGACGGGCACCTGTCGGTCATCGAAGTGAGCGATCTTGCCCGGCTGCTGCTGACACTGGGAGGAAGCAGGCATGTCGGCCTCGCCCAGACCTATGAAGTCGATGACGGAACGCCGGGCGGATGGAAGCATAAGGATTTCGGGAAAGCCATCGGTCGCGCGGTAGGACGGTCGGTGCGCACTGTGGCGACGCCGCGCTGGCTGCTCGACATCGCCGCGCGCGTGGATCGCGGCTTTCGCGGGGTCAATGCCAAGCTCACGCCGGATCGCGTTCGCTATTTCTGCCATCCCGACTGGGTGGCGCGGGAGACGCTGCATCCTGTGCCGCAGTTGTGGACGCCTGCCGTGCCGACTAACGAGGGTTTGAGAGCAACGGCGCAAGCCTATCGGGCCAAGGGCTGGCTGTAACGTCACCCCGCCGTGCGAAAGAGGCGCTTATATGGTCGTAGCGCCCGCCGTAGGTTTTCTCGCCCGCCGCTCCGCGACGAATTCGCTGATCGCCTGGCCGCTGGCGTTCAAAAGCGGGAAGGTGCGGGCGTCGGATAGCCAGTCAGGACGACGTGCGCCGCTGCCGTAGAATGTGTCGTAGACCAGACTGAAGGCGAGGAAAACCAAAGTCGCGCCGATCAGTCCCTTGATCGCGCCGAACCCGCCGCCCAGCACCCGATCGACTGGCCCCAGCACCGACTGGCGCGTCCGACGCCCGATCGCGCGCGCAAGCAGTTTGCCCGCGCCGAAGGTAAAGCCAAAGACCAGCGCGAACGCGAGCATCGCCGCCCCGCTTGTCGTTCCCACGAACGGGGTCAGCAACGCCGCCGCCGAAGCATGAAACAGGCGAATGGCGAAAATGCCCAGCACCCAGGCGATGAGTGACAGGGTTTCCTGCACGAAACCGCGCAGCAAGCCAAAAACCGTGCACCCGCCGATCAGCAGCAGGACGAGAATGTCGACGCCGTTCATGAGGAAGCGGGCTATCCCCGCCCGAGCATCTGGTCAACCAGCTGCGCGAGGGTGCGATATCCGCTCACCGCTATTCCCTTGACCCCGTCGGCCGCCGCGCTCGGGACGAAGGCCCGTTCGAAGCCAAGCTTCGCAGCTTCGCGCAGGCGGAGGGGTGAATGGGCAACCGGCCTGATCTCGCCCGACAGAGCGACCTCGCCGAACAGCACCATGTCGGCGGGCACCGGTTTTTCCGCCAGTGCCGAAATCAAGGCCGCCGCCACGGCCAGATCGGCCGCCGGGTCGGACAGGCGATAGCCGCCCGCGACGTTGAGATAGACCTCGCAGGTCGAGAAGCTGAGGCCGCAGCGCGCTTCCAGCACCGCGAGCACCATGGCCAGCCGTCCGCTGTCCCAGCCTACCACCGCCCGCCGGGGCGTCGCGCCGCTCGACAGCCGCACCACCAGCGCCTGAATTTCGACCAGTACCGGCCGCGTCCCTTCCAGCGCGGGAAAGACCGTGGCCCCGGTCACGCTCTCGTCTCGGTGGGTCAGGAACAGCGCGGATGGATTGGCAACCTCCTCCAGCCCCTCGGCCACCATCGCGAACACGCCGATCTCGTCGGTGCCGCCGAACCGGTTCTTGATCGCGCGCAGGATGCGATATTGATGGCTGCGCTCGCCCTCGAAGCTCAGCACCGTATCGACCATATGCTCCAGCACGCGCGGTCCGGCGATGCTACCATCCTTGGTGACATGCCCCACCAGCACCAGCGCCGTCCCTCGCTGTTTGGCGAAGCGAATCAGCTCCTGCGCCGAGGCGCGCACCTGACTGACCGTGCCGGGTGCGCCCTCGATCAGATCGCTGTGCATGGTCTGAATCGAATCGATCACCATCAATGCGGGCGGTGGCCCTTCGCTCAACGTGGTGAGAATATCGCGCACCGACGTCGCACTGGCAAGTTGCACCGGCGCCTGACCAAGCCCCAGCCGCTGCGCCCGCAACCGCACCTGATCGGCCGCTTCCTCGCCGCTGATATAGGCTACCGAAAGCCCGCGCATCGCAATTCGCGCCGCCGCCTGCAACAGCAGCGTCGATTTACCGATACCCGGATCGCCGCCGATCAGCGTCGCCGACCCCGTGACCAGCCCGCCACCCAAAGCCCGGTCGAACTCGGCGATCCCGGTGGACGTCCGATCGGGCAGCGCGATCTCGCTGTCGAGCGCCACCAGCGTGAGCGCGCGCCCGCCGCTCTGTAAATCGTGCCGCGCTGAAAAGACGGTCTCGGCAGCCTCCTCGACGATGCTGTTCCACTCGCCGCAATCCTCGCACTGGCCCTGCCAGCGGCTCGCGACGGTGCCGCATTGCTGACAGACGAATTTGCGCTTTGCCTTTGCCATAATCGTCGCATAACAGAACATATGCGGAACACAAAATGATCTTGCAAGGGATGCTGGAAACCTGCGGCGCGCTTGGGCATTGAATGCTTATGAAGTCCATCCGCGTCGCCAGCTATAATATCCGCAAAGCCATTGGCACCGATCGCCGTCGCAATCCCGAACGCATATTGGAGGTGCTGAACGAGATCGACGCCGACATCATAGCGCTTCAGGAGGCCGACCGCCGATTCGGGGTCCGCTCTGCCGCCATCCCGGCCTGGCTGCTGGAAAGCCAGAGCAGCTACAAGCCGGTTCCCCTCAACGTCCAGAGTGATTCGATGGGTTGGCACGGCAACGTGATACTTGTCCGCAAGCATGCCGATGTTGCCGCCCATGATGTGCTACATCTCCCATGTCTGGAGCCGCGCGGGGCGACGATGGCCGAGATCGGCCTTTATGGACGAAAGGTTCGGGTCTTCGGCATGCATCTCGATCTGTCGGGGCTGTGGCGGCGGCGGCAGGCAGCGGCGGTCATTCACGCCGCCGCGCATGGCGAGGCCCTGCCCACCGTATTAATGGGCGACCTTAACGAATGGAGCGCCAACCGGGGCTGTCTTGCCGACTTTGCCCGGCATTACAGCTTTGCGCCCTGCGGTCGCAGCTTCCACGCACGACGCCCGGTCGCCCGGCTCGACCGCATCATGCATTGCACGCGATCTACGTTGCTCGACTGCGGGGTGCATGAAAGCGCCGCGGCACGGCGGGCGTCCGATCATCTGCCGATCTGGGCAGAATTGAAACTTGGCTGACTCCGGACCGATGCGGCGCTCGACAAACCGCGCTGGCCTTGCGATCCCCCTTCTATGAGGGAGAAGGAACTGAGGCTGGCGCTGGTCTGCTATGGCGGCATCAGTCTTGCGGTCTACATGCACGGCATCACCAAGGAAATCTGGCGTCTGGCGCGCGCGAGCCGGGGCTTCCACGACGGCGTCCCGCCCGACCCGGGCAGCGAGACCGTCTATCGCCGGCTGCTAGAGGATATGGAGGCCGCGAGCGGCGTCCGGCTGCGCGTCATGCCCGATATCATCGCGGGCGCTAGCGCGGGCGGCATCAACGGTATCTTCCTTGCCCAAGCGATTGAAAGCGGCCAGTCGCTGGAGCCGCTGACCGACATGTGGCTGCAAAATGCCGATGTCGACAGCCTGCTCGATCCCGATGCGCGGCCCGCACGTGCGATCAGCAAATTCTGGGCCGCGCCGCTCGTGTGGATGGCCGCGCGTCATCCGGGCGATACCGTCGAACGAACCGTCGCGCCCGAAACGCGGGAAGAGGTGCGCCACAAATTGTCCCGCTTCATCCGCTCGCGCTGGTTCGAGCCCCCCTTTGGCGGGGAAATTTTTTCGACCATGCTGCTCGACGCGTTCGACGCCATGGCCGCAACGCCACATGGCGAGCCGTTGCTGCCCAAGGGGCATCCGCTCGATCTCTTCGTCACTGTCACCGATTTCGAAGGCCATCCGCAGAGCCTGACGCTCAACAGCCCGCCGCTGGTGGTCGAGACCGAGCATCGCCTGTCGATCGGCTTCCGCTCGCGCGACCGCGGTCAAAGCGATTTCACCGACGCTGCCGAACTGGTCTTTGCGGCGCGCGCAACCGCCAGTTTCCCCGGAGCGTTCCCGCCATTCACTGTGCGCGAGCTGGACCGGGTGCTCCAGCGCCGTCATCGCACATGGGCGGGCCGTGACGCCTTCCTCGCCCGCGTGCTGCCCCGCCAGACCGCTCGGGGACAGGCCGAGGACGCCGTGCTGATCGACGGATCGGTTCTCGCCAACGCGCCTTTTGCCCCCGCCATAGGCGCACTGCGCAACCGCCCGTCCCGGCGCGAGATCGACCGGCGCTTCGTCTATATCGATCCCAAGCCCGGCCGCCGGTCGATCCGTCTCAACCGGCGCGGGGAAGAGGAGGACGAGGATCAGCATGATCTAGCGCTGCCCGGTTTCTTCCGCACCATCTTCGGGGCCTTGAGCGACATCCCGCGCGAACAGCCCATTCGAGACAATCTGGAGCTGATCGACCGGCACAGCGCGCGTATCCGCCGCATGGTGCGTATTTTGGGCGCGCTGCGGCCGGGCATCGAGGCTGAAGTCGAAAGCGCCATCGGCGGTATGCTGTTCCTCGATCGGCCGACCGCCCCTCGCCTGATGAACTGGCGAGCCAAGGCGCAGCAGCGCGCCGCCACCTCCGCTGGCTTCGCGTTTCCTGCCTATGGGCACCTCAAACTATCGGGGATCGTCGAGGATCTGGCGGGATTGCTGTTCGAGCTGAGCGGTGAAAGCAGCCCTATGATGCGTGAAACCTGTCGCCAGTCGCTATGGTCGCATATCCGTGCGATCGGGGCCGATCAGCTCACGGAAAGTGTCGCACCAGCCTCGGCGCCAGTCACCTTCTTCCGCGCCCATGACCTGTCGTTCCGCATTCGCCGGCTGCGCTTCCTTGCGCGACGACTGACGGAGACGCTGGAGCCCGACAGTGCGGCGGACGATCCGGCCGTCCAGAAGATGCGTGACGCGATCTACCGCGCGCTCGCCCATTATGCACAGTGCGAGGGCACGGACATCTACGGCGCGGTCGTACGCGCCAGCGCGGCAGAATCACCCACCGATCCCGCCGCCGCGCTCGATGCGATCGCACAGGCGCGAAACCTGCGGGAAAAGGACCAGCTCACCGACCTCCTGCTCGCCGACGCATTCGCGGCCCTGCCCAAAAGCGCGCGGCGGATCATGCTCCTCGCCTATCTGGGATTCCCCTTTTACGATATCGCGACCCTGCCACTGTTGCAGGGCGAGGCGGTCGATGAATATGACCCGATCAAGGTCGATCGCATTTCGCCCGAGGATTGCAGCGCGATCCGCGCGGGCGGGGCGGACGCGACCCTCAGAGGCATAGAATTCAACAATTTCGGCGCCTTCTTCAGCCGCGCCTATCGCGAGAACGACTATCTCTGGGGGCGGCTTCACGGCGTCGAACGACTGCTCGACATCGTCATCTCTACCATGCCGGGGACGAGCAGCTTGCCCGACGGTGCGTTGCAGGCCTACCGACGCAGTGCCTTCCTCGCGATCCTCGACGAGGAAGAGGCGCGATTGCCCCATGTCGCCGACCTCATCGCCAGCCTGCGGCGCGAGATCGGATAAGTCGTCAAGGCAACAGGGCGTCGATCGCGACAGCGAGATCGATGTCGCGGCGGGACAAGCCGCCGGCGTCATGGGTGGTAAGAATGATATCCACCCTGTTATAGATGTTGGACCATTCGGGATGATGATCCGCCTTTTCCGCCAGCAAAGCGACGCGCGTCATGAAACCGAAGGCGGCGTTAAAATTTGCGAAAGTGAATCGCCGACTGATACCGTCGCGGTCCGCGACGACCGACCAGCCAGGCAGATCGGCGAGCGCCCGCGCGCGTTCATCAACATCCAGTTTACCAACCATCGCCCTAGCCTCGCCATTTGGTTTCGCTTATGTGGCAGCGATGCCCGACACCGGTCAACATCCGCACTGCGCGCCCACTCCCGGCCAGATCGAGACGCTGGCGCTCGAAGCGCTGGGCCGCCTGCCCGCGCCCTTTCACGACCATCTTTCCGATATCGTCCTGTTCGTCGAGGAATTTGCCGATGCGCAGACGCTCAAGGACATGGAGGTCGATGACCCCTTCGGCCTCACCGGCCTGTATCGGGGGCGTCCCGTCGGCGATGCCGTGCAGACCGGCGATCCGCCGCCCAGCGTCCACCTGTTCCGCCGGCCGCTGCTCGATGAATGGGTCGAAACCGGCATTCCGCTCGACCAGCTCATCACCCACGTCGTCGTGCATGAAATCGGCCATCATTTCGGCCTGTCCGACCTCGATATGCATGTGTTGGAGGATATGGTCGCGCCATGAGCGCGCCGCATGTCCGCCTGATGGGCGTCGCTTGCGCGCGCGGCGGGCGGCTGTTGTTTCACGGCGTCGATCTTACGGCGGGACCAGGCGATGGGATTTTACTCCATGGCCCCAACGGTATCGGCAAATCGAGCCTGCTGCGCATCTGCGCGGGCCTTCTGCCCGCCGTCGCCGGCAGTGTCGAGCGCCAGGGTAGGATCGCGCTGACCGATGAAAGGCTGGCGCTGGACACCGACCTAACGTTGCAAAGCGCACTGAAATTCTGGGCGCAACTGGACGATGCCAGTCCCACAGCGTTGGCCGAGGCGATGGAGGCGATGGCGCTCGCGCCCATCGCCAAGTTGCCGGTACGTATGTTCTCGACCGGCCAGCGCAAGCGCGCCGCGCTCGCCCGCGTCATCGCGTCGGGCGCGCGGATATGGCTTCTGGACGAGCCAGCCAATGGGCTTGACGACGCATCTCTTGGCCTCCTTGGCGCAGCCGTAGAGCTCCATCTTGCCCGTGGTGGGATCGTCATAACAGCGTCGCATCAGCCCTTGCCGATGACGATGGCGCTCAGGATCGACCTGGCTGCTCATGCGGACGCGAGAATATGAACGTCCTCGCCCTGCTTATCGCCCGCGACATCGGGCAGGCATGGCGCTCGGCTGGCCTGTGGTTACCGGTCGCTTTTCTTTTACTCGTCGCCAGCCTCTATCCCTTTGCAATAGGCCCCGACGCCGCTTTGCTCGGTCGGACGGGGGGCGGCATGATATGGATCGCGGCGCTGCTCGCCAGCCTGCTGCCGATCGACCGGCTGATCGCGCCCGATCGCGATGCGGGCGTGTTCGACCAGCTGACTCTGCGCGGAATTGGCGAGGAAATAATGCTGGCTGCTCGCCTGATTGCGCACTGGCTGGGCTTTGGTCCGCCGCTCATGGTCGCGGTGTTACCGGCCGCCGCGCTTCTCAAGCTCGACAGCGAAACGATCTTTCTTCTCGAAGCCGGGCTGCTGATCGGCACCCCCGGCCTCGCCGCGCTCGCCCTGCTGGTCGCCGCACTGACAGCCGGCCTGCGATCGAGCGGCGCGCTGGCCGGCCTGCTGGCTCTGCCGCTGGCGGTGCCCGTGCTGATTTTCGGCGCAGGGACTTTGGGCGACGGCAGCGGCGCGGCGCTCAAATTCCTCGGCGCGGCCTCGCTGCTGCTGGTGGCGATCACGCCCTTTGCCGGCGGGGCGGCGATCCGCGCAGGACGAGAATAGCCTCCCCCCTCGACAGCCCTGTGCGTGTGCGGCAAGGGGCCGGGATGCGCGCGATCCTCGCCTCGATCATTTTTGTCCTGATATGGTCCACAGGCTTCATCGTGGCGAGGGCCGTGACCCCGCATGCGCCGCCCGAACTGGTGTTGGCGGTGCGCCTGATTCTGACCACGGCTTTATTGGGGGCGCTCGCCATTTATGCCCGTCAGCCGCTGCCGAGGGGCCGCCGCCTCGGCCTGCACCTTGCCGCCGGGATCATGATGCACGGCCTCTATCTGGGGCTTGGCTGGTGGGCCATCACCCGAGGCATGCCGGCGGGGATCATGGCACTGCTGGGATCGCTCCAGCCCCTGATAGTGGCGGTCGTGAGCGTGCCGCTGCTCCGCGAGCATCTCCCCCGGCGGTCATGGGTGGGACTGTTCGTCGCGATCGGCGGCGTCGCCTGCGTCCTTACGCCAGCCATCGAGCGCGCGGACGCGGGCGCCATAGCGTTCGCGCCGATCGTTGCGGGCCTCATCGCCGTTCTGTGCATGGCGGGCGGCACGCTGATCCAGCGGGGATCGATCGCGACGGACGGCATTTTGATGTCGGGCGCGGTCCAGAATGCGGGTGCCGCGATGGTCATGGTCTGTGCCGTTATGATCGGCGGCGAATGGCGATGGGACGGCTCCCCTGTGCTTTGGGCCGGTCTCGCCTGGTCGGTACTGGGCCTGTCGGCGGCAGGCCTGTCGCTGCTGGTCTGGCTGGTCCGCCATCAGGGCGCGACGCGCATGTCGATGCTGTTGCTGCTCGTGCCGCCGCTCGCCGCGATCGAAGGCTGGCTGCTATTCGGTGAACGCCTGGCGATCATTCAGATCGCCGGGTTCGCGCTCGCGCTGGGCGGCGTACTGCTCGGCCGCAGCTCGGCAAAAGCGCCCGACGTTCTGGCCGAACCCGCCTGATCCTTATCCCTCGCGCAGTCTTTCATGGTGGCGGATCACCTCGTCGATGATGAAGCGAAGGAATTTTTCGGTGAAGTCGGGGTCCAGCTTCGCGTCGAGGGCAAGCTGACGCAAGCGCTCCACCTGCCTGGCCTCACGACCGGGATCGGCTGGCGGCAACTTGTGCGTCGCCTTATATTCTCCCACGGCCTGCGTCGTCTTGAAGCGTTCCGCGAGCATGAACACCAGCGCCGCGTCGATATTGTCGATGCTTTCCCGATAACGCTGCAAAGTCTCGTCCACGCTCATCCTCCGCCAGGGCATCGCACGACAAGCGGATCATGGTTTTCCCGCTTCCCTGCGACGCATCGATCAACAGTCGGGCGCTTTTTGCGCCATCCGGCCTGACAGGCAAGCTATTCCCGCTTGCTTTACGCTTTTTGCGTCGCCACATGGGCCGCGTCATGACAGCATCCGTATCCGGCAACGTCCTTCCGATCGGCCGCACCAGTGCGCCATCGCTCGCCCCCATCATGGCGCTGGTCGGGGAAGGCATGAACAACGTCAACGCCGTCATTATCGACCGCATGGCGTCGCGCATTCCGCTGATCCCCGAACTGGCCGGCCACCTGATCGCAGGCGGCGGCAAACGGCTGCGGCCGATGCTCACGCTCGCCTGCGCCGATCTGGTCGGCTATGCGGGCACGCGCCACTACAAGCTCGCGGCCGCTGTCGAATTCATCCACAACGCCACCCTTCTCCACGACGATGTCGTTGACGGATCGGGCCTGCGCCGGGGCCGAAAGACCGCCAATTTCATCTGGGGCAACAGCGCTAGCGTCCTCGTCGGCGACTTCCTCTTTTCGCGCTCGTTCGAACTGATGGTCGAAGCCGAATCGCTTAAGGTTCTAAAAATCCTGTCCAACGCATCGGCGGTCATCGCCGAGGGCGAGGTCAATCAATTGACCGCTCAGCGCCAGGTAGAGACGAGCGAAGAACAATATCTCGACATTATCGGCGCCAAAACCGCTGCTTTGTTTGCCGCCGCCTGCCGAATATCGGCCGTCATCGCCGACCGGGACGAGACGGAGGAAAAGGCGCTGGACGTCTATGGCCGTAATCTCGGCATCGCGTTCCAGCTGATCGACGACGCGATCGATTATGAATCGGACGGCGCGACCATGGGCAAGGATGCCGGCGACGATTTCCGGGATGGCAAAGTGACGCTGCCCGTCATCCTCGCTTATGCGCGCGGATCGGAAGCGGACCGCGCGTTCTGGAAAGCCGCCATGGCCGGTAGCCGGGTCGGCGACGAGGATCTCGCTTATGCAACGCAGCAGCTGCGCAGCACCGGCGCAATCGCCGACACGCTGGCGCGCGCCCGCCATTATGGCCAACGCGCCATCGACGCGCTGGGCATGTTTGCTGGCGGGCGCGCCAAGTCGGCGCTGACCGAAGCGGTCGAATTTGCCATCGCCCGCGCCTATTGAGGCAATGGCGGCGTCGATCGTCTGAACATCTGTCCCTTCGGGTGATCAGCAACCCGGAAGGCCCCCGATGATCCTCACCCCCGAAACGCTCGCCATGTTGATGGCAGCCGCGCTGATGGCCGGTTGCATCGACGCCATGGCGGGCGGCGGCGGCCTCATCTCGCTGCCCGCCCTGATGGCAGTGGGCATTCCCCCGGTTGCGGCGGTCGCGACCAACAAGCTGCAATCCTGCTTCGGCACGTTTGGGGCCTGCGTCGCCTATGCGCGCAAGGGACATATGAACCTGCGCGCCTATCGCTGGCCGATCGCGGCGGCCTTTGCCGGCTCGGTGGGCGGCGCATGGCTGGTGCAGCGGGTCAGTCCGTCGATCCTTGCCGGGCTGATGCCGGCCCTGCTGATCGGCATCGCGGCCTATTTCACCTTTTCGCCGCGAGCGAGCGAATTTGACCGGCGGCAGCGGGTGGGCATCGTCATACTCAGCCTGCTGATCGGGACGATCGGCTTTTACGACGGCTTCTTTGGACCGGGCGCCGGGGCATTCTATACGACCATCCTCCTTGCGCTCGGCGGCCTCAGCCTGCTGCGCGCCACGGCCCACGCAAAGGCGGCCAATTTCGCGAGCAACATCGCCGGGCTGCTGACGATGATCCATGGCGGGCATGTCTTGTGGGTCGCCGGACTGGTCATGGCGGTGGGCAGCATCACCGGCGGGCAAATCGGTTCTCATCTGGCGATGCGGTTCGGGTCGAAGCTGATCAAGCCGATCCTGATCATCATGTCGCTGGCGCTGACGGCGAAAATGCTGATCGACCCGCACAACCCGATCCACGCCTATCTGTTCGGCGTGACGGGGCCGCGCTAGAGCGGGGCGATGACCGCCCTGCCCATTTACGCCGTCCTGCCCGAGTTGCTCGCCTTCCTGAGGCTGGGCAGCAATGCCGTGCTGGTCGCGCCACCCGGCGCGGGCAAGACCACGGCCGTCGCGCCTGCGCTGCTCGATGAGCCATGGTGCACCGGTCAGGTGCTTCTCCTCTCTCCCCGCCGTCTTGCCGCGCGGGCGGCGGCGGAGCGGATCGCGGAAATGATGGGCGAGCAGCCGGGCGGCATCGTGGGCTACGCTACGCGAATGGACAGCCGCCAATCGGCGAGAACGCGCCTGCTGGTGCTGACCGAGGGTATTTTTGTCCGCCGCATTCAGGACGATCCCGAACTGGCCGGCGTCTCGGCCGTCCTGTTCGACGAGGTGCATGAACGCAGCCTCGACAGCGATTTCGGACTGGCGCTGGCGCTGGACGCGCAAGGCGCGCTGCGCCCGGACCTGCGCATATTGCCCATGTCGGCGACACTCGACGGCGCGCGATTCGCCGCGCTTCTCGACGGCGCGCCGGTCATAGAGAGCGAGGGCCACATTCAGCCGCTGGAAATGCGCCATATCGGCCGCAATATCGACAAGCGGGTCGAGGATGACATGGCTGCCGCCATCCGCCTGGCTTTGGTCGAGGAGCGCGAGGGCGACCTGCTGGCTTTTCTGCCTGGCGTCGGCGAAATGGAGCGAACTGCAGA
The DNA here is from genome assembly GCF_037723805.1 of Sphingobium fluminis. NCBI lineage: Bacteria > Pseudomonadati > Pseudomonadota > Alphaproteobacteria > Sphingomonadales > Sphingobiaceae > Sphingobium > Sphingobium fluminis. The sequence goes on along the minus strand of NZ_JBBJUK010000001.1, from coordinate 1,115,154 downwards.
GCGTATCGAGGGCATCGACGCGCAGGTGCACAAGCTGCACGGATCGCTCGACCCTGCCGCCCAGCGCGCGGCGATCCGCCCTTCGCGCGACGGGCGGCGCAAGGTGATCCTCGCGACATCGATCGCCGAAACGAGCCTGACTATCGATGGCGTTCGCATCGTCGTCGATTGTGGCCTTGCGCGCCGCCCCCGTTACGATCGGGCGGCGGGCGTCACCCGGCTCGTCACCGAGCGGGCGAGCCAGGCATCCGCGACGCAACGCGCCGGCCGGGCAGCGCGGCAAACGCCCGGTGTCGCCTACCGGCTGTGGGAGGCGGCGGCGACGGCCGGGATGACGCCATTTGATCCGCCGGAGATCATGGAGAGCGATCTCTCGGGCCTGTTGCTCGACTGCGCGCTATGGGGCGTTGGCGATCCGGCGAGCCTGCGCTGGCTCGATCCGCCGCCGCCTGCTGCGATCGCCGAAGCGCGCGGGCGGCTGACCGCGCTGGAGGCGCTGGATACGGACGGGCGCATCACTGCGCACGGGAAAGCGCTCGCCCGACTGCCGCTCGCGCCCCGCATCGCGCATATGCTCGTGCGCGCCGGCGAGATGGGCATGGCGTCGCTCGCAGCCGAAATTGCGGTCCTGCTTGGCGAGCGGGGGATCGGCGGTCAGGATGTCGACCTGACGCTGCGGCTCCAGCGCTGGCGACGCGAGAGCGGCAAGCGCGCCGATGCGGGGCGCGCGCTGGCCCGGCGCTGGACCGGGCTCATCGGAGGACAGAAGGCGCAAACGAGCGCGCATGATGTCGGACGCTGCCTCGCCCTAGCCTTCCCTGACCGAGTGTCAAAGCGCCGATCGGCGGACGGGGCCGAATGGGCAAGCGCGGGCGGGCGGGGGTTCCGGCTCGATCCCCTCAGTCCGCTCGCGCGCGAGACATGGCTGGCGGTCGGCGAAGTGCAGGGCAATGCGGCGGGCGCGCGCATCCTGTCCGCCGCGCCCCTTGACGAGGAAGAGGTCCTGGCGCTGTTCGGCGATCATATTGCCGAACACCGGACGGTGCGCTTTCGCCCCGATACGGGCGGGATCGAGGCGCTGCGCGAGCGACGCCTAGGAGCCGTTCGCCTGTCGTCGGGGTCGGACGATCGGCCCGATTCGGGGGCGGTCGTCTCTGCCCTGACCGAGGGCGTGCGTCGCGGGGGCCTTTCGCTGCTGCCATGGTCGGACGCCGCCCGCTCGCTGCGGATCCGGGCCGGATTCGCGGGCATCGCGCCGCTTTCGGAAGAAGCGCTGATGATGACGCTAAGCGAATGGCTGCCGCCGTTGCTCACAGGCAAACGCCGCCTCGCCGACATAGACCGGTCGGCGCTCTCCGGCGTGCTGGACGCCCTGCTGGGCTGGGACGGCAAGCAGCAACTCGATCGACTTGCCCCGCCCGATTTTCGGTCACCTGCCGGAAGCACGCACGAGATAGATTACGCCGCCGAGGGAGGGCCGCGGGTCGAATTGCGCGTGCAGGCGCTGTACGGACTGGCCGATCATCCGACCGTGGGCAGCCAGCACATCGCGCTGGTGCTGTCGCTGACATCGCCGGCCGGCCGGCCGATCCAGACGACGCGCGACCTGCCGGGCTTTTGGGCGGGCAACTGGCGCGATGTCGCCAAGGAAATGCGTGGTCGCTATCCCCGCCATCCCTGGCCCGACGATCCGGCGGGCGCAGCGCCGACGCTGCGCACGAAACGGGCGGACGCGCGAGGCAAATCTTGATTATCGCGTCGCACTGGTGCAACGCGGCCTGACCTTTTACGGAGACCTTCGCGATGACCGCGCGCATCTATCAAATCCAGAAGAACGGCATGCAGTCCGGCAAGGCGCGGACCGATAAATGGGTGCTGGAATATGTGGCGGCCGAAGGAAAACGCGCCGACCCACTGACCGGCTGGGCCGGATCGGGCGACACCCGCCAGCAGGTCAAGCTGACCTTTCCTTCGCAGGAGGCCGCTCGCGCCTATGCCGACCGGGAGGGCATCACCTTCACCATCATCCCGACCGGTCCCAAGACGTTGAAAATTCAAGCTTATGCGGACAATTTCCGTTGAGGTGGCCGGAATGCCGCGCAATCGGGCACGATACTGCCCGATTGCGGCCTCATTCCTTTGCCAATGAGCGACGCACAGGTGGAAAAGCCGCCATTTGATGGAAAACCGAAAGACCATATGACCGATCGCCAGCAGATTTTCGATCAGATCGCGCAGCAGATCGCGCCTTTCAACAAAAAGGGCGTTCCGCTCGACGAGGCGACGACCTTTGCCGGCGACCTTGAATGGGACAGCCTGACCGTGATGGATTTCGTCGCCGCGGTCGAGGATGAATTCGATATCCTCATCACGATGAATATGCAGGCCGAGATCGAAACCATCGGCCAGCTCGCCGACGCGGTGATCAAGCTCAAAGCCTGACAGATTATAATATCCGTTCGCCCTGCGCGAAGGCCAAACATGGAAACCTTGCCGTCGCCAGGTCGATGGCCTCGGCTTCGCGGCCCGAACGGCATTAAGGATGATGTGCCCATGACCGACGCCGCGCAGACTGCAAACGACGCCCATACGCCTGCCGAGACCCCCGGCGCGCGCGACCTGTTTTCCAAATTCGATCCCCTGATCGCGGAGCGCGAGGCGCTGCTGGCGACCGGGGTTCGCGATCCCTTTGCGATCGTGATGGACGAGGTCAGGTCACCGACGCTCGCCGTCATCAAGGGCAAGGAAACCATCCTGCTTGGCACCTATAATTATATGGGCATGACGTTCGACCCGGACGTTATTGCCGCCGGCAAGAAGGCGCTCGACGAATTTGGCGCAGGCACGACCGGCAGCCGCGTGCTCAACGGCACCTATCAGGGCCATGCCGAAGTCGAAACCGCCCTCAAGGAATTTTACGGCACCTCGTCGGCAATGGTCTTTTCCACCGGTTATCAGGCCAATCTCGGCGTCATCTCCACGCTGGCCGGGCGCGGCGACTATGTCGTACTCGATGCCGACAGTCATGCGTCCATCTATGACGGCTGCTTTTTGGGCGACGCGGAGATCGTTCGCTTCCGCCACAACAGCGTCGAGGATCTCGACAAGCGACTGGGTCGCCTGCCCGCCGACGCCTTGAAGCTCGTGGTGCTGGAAGGCGTCTATTCGATGCTGGGCGACATTGCCCCCCTGCCCGATATGGTCGCTGCGGTGCGCAAACATCCCAACTGCATGATCCTGGTCGACGAGGCGCACGGCATGGGCTTTTTCGGGCCCAATGGCCGTGGCGTCTATGAGGAACAGGGCGTCGAGAAGGATGTCGATTTCGTCGTCGGCACCTTTTCCAAATCGGTCGGCACCGTCGGCGGTTTCTGCGTTTCGAACCATCCCAAATTCGAGGTGATGCGCCTCGTCTGCCGGCCCTATGTCTTCACCGCGTCGCTGCCGCCCAGCGTCGTCGCCACGGCGGCCACCAGCATCCGCAAGCTGATGCATGCCGGGGAAAAACGCGCACATCTCTGGAAAAACAGCAAGCGGTTGCACAAGGGTCTGAGCGACCTTGGCTTCACGCTCGGCACCAAAACGCCACAGTCGGCGATCATCGCGGTAATCCTGAACGATCAGGCGCAGGCAGTCGCGATCTGGCAGGCGCTGCTGGAACTCGGTCTGTACGTCAATATGGCCCGCCCGCCCGCGACTCCGGCCGGCACATTCCTGCTGCGCTGCTCGCTGTGCGCCGAGCATTCGGATGAGCAGGTTGGCCAGATCATCGGCATGTTCGAAGCGGCAGGCAAGGCGACCGGCGCCATCGGCTGAGCCGGGCGGCGGCGGCGGCCGCCGCTGATTTATGCGAGGTTCGGCACAAACGGCCTGGCCAGCCGTTCGCTTCCAAATGAAGTTCATTCGCTCGACCCTCACCCGCATAGGCGTTCTTACGGCGCGTCCGCTCGCCTTTCTGATAGTTGTGATCTACCTCGCCGGTTGGGCGATATTCGAGCCCGACACGCTGGATTGGCATGCATATGCAACACTGGCGACCTGGATGATGACGCTCTTCATCCAGCGCGCCGAGCATCGCGATACTCAAGCGATACATGCCAAACTTGATGAACTGCTCCGCAACGATCCCAAGGCGCGAACGGCGCTGGAGCACGAAGACGAGCAGGAACCGGAAGATATCGAAGAACACCGGCGCGCCGACCAGGAGAATATCCGCACAGCCTGATCAGAAGGTCTGACCACGGAAATCCGATGGATGTTGGCGCGACGGCGCGATTTTTCAATATTCCCCTTCGTGACAGGGTTTCCCGTTCCTTGCGCCGCGATATCTGTCAGCCTGCTGGCGCTAAACATCGGCTGAAGCTTTCACCTTTCACACTGTTGGGCTAGTGTAACGGCCGCATGGTGAGTTATCGCAACAGGGACGAGCCGACCGAAGGCTGGCGCGAGGCGGCACGCCGGGTGCTGCCCGTCATTCTCGTCGGTTTGCTGATCGGCGCGCTCGCCGCCCTTCTTTATACCGCCAGCAGTGCCTCGCGCGATCAGGATCAGGCGCTGGCGGAACAACGCCGCAGCTTTGAGGTCATCGCCCTTGCCAGGCGGTTCGATGCATCGATGGCGCGGTCGGAGGTCAGCCTCGCCCGCTACGTCATCAGCATGGACCCGGACACCGGGCGGTTATTCCAGGATCAGCTCCGCGGTGCCGCAAGCCAGATCCGGTCGCTGTCCTACGCGACAAGGCAGTCAGGCTGGCAACGGAACAATGTGCGTCAGCTCCAGTCGCTGTTCGACCGACGCAGCAAGACGCTGAGCGAGATCGGCCTGCGCACCACCTACGACCAGAAGATGGGCGCACTCGCGCAGTTTCATCGCGCCGGCAAATCGGCGGATGTGCGCCAGATTACATTATTGCTCAATCAGGTGATCGACGCTGAAAATGGACGTTTGGCGGAGCGCAGCGAGGCGGTAACGCTGGCCGGTGATCGAACGGCATGGATCGGCCGGACATCACGGCTGCTGGGACTGGCGCTGCTCCTGTGCGTCCTGTTTGCGCTGGGGATCGCCAACAACGCCTATACCGATCGACGCACAGCGCGCCGCCTGGCGGACGCGGAGACCGAACGAGCCGACCGGCTGGAAGCGGCGGTCCGCGCGCGTACCGTGGAGCTATCGGACGCCTACGACCGGCTGAAAGAGGAAATCAGCGAACGCGCCGCAGCCGAGGACAATCTGCGCCAGATGCACAAGATGGAGGCGGTTGGGCAGTTGACCGGCGGGATTGCGCACGATTTCAACAATATGCTGGCGGTGGTCGTCGGCGGACTTGAACTGACCAAACGGAAGCTGCGCCAGAATCCTGAGGATGCCGACCGCCATCTCGACAATGCGATGGAAGGCGCAACCCGCGCTGCGGCGCTGACCCGGCGCCTGCTCGCATTCGCCCGGTCGGAACCGTTGCTGCCCGTCACCGTCAGCCCGGACTCACTTGTCGCCGGCATGGCCGACCTGATCGACCGGACCATCGGCGACCAGATCACCGTTTCTATCAATCGGCAAGCCGGTGACTGGCGCATTTTCGTGGATCAGCATCAGATGGAAAATGCGATCCTCAACCTGTGCGTCAACGCGCGCGACGCGATGGACGGACGTGGCCTGCTGACGATCGAAACCAGACAGGCGCGCCTCGCGGCGAACGAAATAGGAGAATGCACGGCCGGCGAATATGCGGTAGTCGCCGTTACCGATGACGGCTGCGGCATGACGGCCGATGTCCTCGGCCGCGTGTTCGAGCCCTTTTTCACGACCAAGCCGGTCGGCAAGGGCACCGGCCTTGGCCTCAGCCAGATTTTCGGTTTCGTCCGGCAAAGCCAGGGCGAAATACGGATCGAATCCGAAGCCGGCAAAGGCACGAGCGTCCACATATATCTACCCCGCCGAACGGTGACCGACGAAGCAAGCGAAATTCAGGCAGCCATCGGCGACCGAAGCGATACGCTTCATCCGCCTACCCGCATTCTGGTCGTGGAAGATGATCCGCGCGTACTCAACCAGACTATGTCGGCCCTCGCCGAACTCGGCCACCTGCCGATTGCTTGCGATCACCCGGCAAAAGCGGAAAAGCTGCTGCGCAGTCATCGCGACATCGGCCTGATCCTGAGCGATGTCTTGATGCCCGAAATGACTGGGCCCGAAATGGTCCGCCAGCTGCCGGCGCTTTACCGCCATATCCCCATTTTATTCGTGACGGGCTATGCTGGAGATGTCGCCGACAGCGCCGATTTTGGCGGACATGAAGTTCTGCGGAAACCCTATACGCTGGTCGCGCTGTCGATCGCGCTATCCACGGCGCTCACCGGATCGCCCCTCTCCGGAACAGCTGCGGCAGCAGAGTGACGGCCCCCAGCAGCGGCCAGCGCCGCTGCCACGGACGGATCGTAATCGCGGTGCCGGCATGGCGGTTGATCTTCCATGCGAGGTAATCGATCCCGCCGGCATAAGTGAAACTCGCCTTCGCCAACCGAACGACGGACAAAAATTTCCCGCGCCGCTGAAGCCTTCGCCAGCGCCGCGCAGCCTGATCGGGTGAAAGAAGCGGCGGCAATCCGTCGGCCAGCGCCGCCTCGCCGAAGTGGCGATAACGATCCGGGTCGGCATCGACGATCGACAGCGACCGTCCCGCTTTCTCAGCCCGCAATTCGGCATTATAGGTTAAATCAAAGCCGGTTCGCCAAAGCGACAGACTATCCGCGTCCTCCCCTGCCATCGGCCGCGCGAGCGAGAGCAGGGTCGGCGCGGCCATCGCCACTGCCGAAACCACGCGCTGCCGGGCCGCATCGTCAGCGGCCCAGAGCAGACGCGAGGGCTGTGCGAATCGGGCCCAAATAGAAACATTGTCAGCCTCACATCCGCAAAGCCGTGCGAAATCTGCTTCGGACAAAATGGCGTATTTTGCGATCAGCCCCCGATGTTCGAAGGGAAAAACATTGGGTGGGATCAGGCGATTGGCCTCTGCCAGCCAGCTTCTGCCATAGGCAGCCGTATAATCCGAGACGATGAGATAAAAATCCAGCATCAACCCGTCGAGGTTCGCTTCGCGCAGGCAGGAACCGTAAAACAGCACTGCGCGCGCAGCATCGGGATAACGCGCCGCAAGCGCCCCTGCCATCGCGGCAGCGCGCGGATCGGCCGCCGCACCAAGCTCGGCGCTAACGAGAGCAAAAACGCTGTTCGGCATGTCCTGAGGGCGATTCACCTGCTCTCAGTGGCACAATGTAGCGTTCTACCAAATGCTATAATGATGGAATGGTCGGCCGATCCGTATCGATATTCATCTCAGGCTTCGAAACGGAAACCCTAAACGCCCCTATTCAAGTCTCTGGCTGGCGTCGATTACGATCCCGGGCCTGACTTGGGCAGCTCAAAAAGATGGATGTCTATCCCCAGAATGTGTCGCTGACCGATTCGCCGCTCGCTTACGTTGCGAACGCTGGGATCGGCGAATGTCCGATGGCGAACTCCTTCAGCCCACATTTTTTTAGCACCGCAACTCCCAATCGCCACACTACAGATAGTTGCTAATGCGAGTGACTTGCATCTTTGATGGCAGCTCATTATGGCGCGTTGATCACCCCGGAGACCTTTCATGCCTGTCCTACTATCGCTTCTCGCCACCGCCGCTGCATCCGCCCAACCCGCCGTCGTGCCCGGGGAGGTGCCTGGCGACGACCAGATCATAGTGACCGGCCAACGCACAGAGGGGCAGGATGATTATGCGGTCAAGAAGCAGACCACTACCATGCGCTTTTCCCTGTCTCAGCGGGAAACCCCCCAGTCGGTAAGCGTGGTTACGCGCGCGCAGATCGAAGATTTCAAACTCAACGACATCAACGATCTGTTGAAGACCGTGCCGGGCGTCCAGGTGCAGGCGCAGGAGACCGACCGGGTCTATTATTCGGCGCGCGGCTTCGACATCCAGACATTTCAGGTCGACGGCATCGGCTTGCCCTTCGCTTTCGAGGTGCAGACGGGATCGATCGATACGGCGATTTATGACCATATCGATGTGGTGCGAGGTGCACCGGGCCTTCTGTCTTCCACAGGCAACCCTTCTGCGGTGGTGAACTTCATCCGCAAGCGGCCGACCAAGATATTCCAGGCCAGCGGCAGCGCACAATATGGATCGTTCGATCATCTTCGCCTCGACGGAGACGTCAGCGTTCCGCTGACCAGTGACGGCAGCATTCGCGCGCGCGCTGTGGGTGCCTATCTCGACGAGGACAGCTATCTCGACCGTTACAAGCTGCGTCGGTGGACGGGCTATGGCATCGTCGAGGCCGACCTGGGTCTGCAGACGACGCTGACGGTGGGCTATGGCCATCAGGATCATCGGAGCCGCGGCGCGATGTGGGGCGCATTGCCGATCTACTATACCGACGGCACCCGGATCGATTTGCCCCGATCGGCCAATACCGGGCCTGACTGGGCCGGTTGGCGCGTGACCGACCGGCAGATATTCGGCGACATCGTCCATCATTTCAACGACGACTGGCATGCCAAGCTGACGGTCATTCGCCGCGCGATCAGCGAGGACGACACGCTTTTCTACGTCTATAACAACCCCAGCGCCGCCTTCCCGGACGGTATCGACCCGTCGCTCAGCGATCCGGCGGTTGGCGGCAATGTGCGCAGCTATCCGGGCGCGTTCCGGGCGCAGACCCGAAACCTCGCTATCGACGCGTATGTGGCGGGCAAAGTTTCACTGTTCGGCCGCCAGCATGACGTGATGCTGGGCGTCAACCGCAGCGCGCAACGCTATGTCCAGACATCCAGCTACGACTTCAGCACGGTCGGTGTCGAATTGCCGCTCGAAGACATTTTCAACGGCAGCTTCCCGAAGCCGAATTTCCCCGCCACCTATAACAGGGATTTCGCCCTGAGCGGCGACCGGAGGATCAGGCGCGAGACGGCCTATGGCCTGATCCGGTTCAGCGTCGCCGATCCGCTCAAGATCATGGTCGGCGGCAACCTCACCCATGCGACCAGCGACGGATTTTCTTATGGCACGATGATGCAATATGATCTGACCCGCTTCCTGCCCTTTGTCGGCGCGACGTTGGATCTCAACGACAATATCAGCGCCTATGCGAGCTTCGCGACGATCTTCAACCCGCAGACGCAGACCACCGTCACGCGGCAGTTGATCGACCCGATCAAGGGCGACAATATCGAGGGCGGGCTCAAGGGCGAATGGCTCGGCGGCCGCCTGAACGCCAGCCTCGTCATTTTCCAGGCGCGTCAGAAGAATACGGCGGAATCGGCGGGCTTCGACGCGACGATCGGGCAAACTGTCTATCGTGGCGTCGATGCCACGTCGCAAGGCATCGAGTTCGAATTTGCGGGCCAAATCCTGCCTGGCTTACAAGCTACCGGCGGCTATACGCTGATGCGCGTGCGGGGCGAGAATGATGAGCGGGTCCGTAGCTTTGTGCCGCGAAATCTGGGCCGACTGAATTTCACTTACTCACCACCCGCTTTGCCTGCGCTGAAAGTCGGTGCATCCTTCCAATATCAGAGCAAAATCTATCTGGAGCCCGGCACCGTGTCGGTAACGACGGGAGCCCCGATCAGGATTACCCAACCCCGATATGCGTTGCTGGATCTGCTCGCCAGCTATCGCATCACCGATAATCTTTCGCTCAGCGCCAATGTAAAAAACGTGACCAACGTCAAATATTTGACGGCGCTGAACTATGATCAGGGCTATTATGGCGCGCCACGCACGGTGCTGGGCACGATCAGCCTGAAATATTGAGTGGGAAACATGTCGCCAAGGTCGCGTCGTTGGATTCGCATAGCGCTGGCCGGTCCGGGCGCGATCCTTGTCGCGCTCGTCGTCATGGCGGGCATGGCGCTGTGGCTGCCGGGCGGCTCGGCAGGGATCGATAATATCGTTTTGCCGCTCATACTGGTTCCGCTGATCTGGACCGGGCTTTTCTTTCACGCCTGTCTGGATCGCCGGTTGGCACGCGTCGCGTTCATTTCCGTTGGCCTGTTCCTCGTCCATGCCGGATTGATCGCGCATAAATTTTTCGACGCACCGCCAGCGTCTGCGGAGACCCGTCCATGATTCACCTGCCCAAGGATGAAACCAAGGCGATGGTCGCGGTCCATGGCTGGTCGGGCATCCTGCTCGGCCTGTTGTTATATGCGGTGGTACTGACGGGCACGGCTGCCGTCTTTGCCGAGGAGATCGGCACCTGGTCGGCGGGCCATATGTCAAACCAGTCCGCTTTCGAGCGGCCCGTAGGCGCTGTGCTGCAAAAACTGGGCGCCGAAACACCGGCTAAATATCATGAAGGCGTCGACCTGTTCGAAGTCGACGATCATGACCTCGGGATATTTTTCCATCGGCATGAGATGGAGGGCGGCAAACTTATCAGTCGGGGCATTTTCTATACCATTGCCAAGGACGGGCGCGTGGCCAATCGCCAGGCCGCCACCGATGAAGATGTATTCGGCGCCCGCAACGACAATGCGCTCAGCGCCTTCCTCGTCGACACACATGTCCGACTGCATCTACCCAACCCCTGGGGCCTGCTGCTGACGGGCATGGTCGGCCTGTCGATGCTGATCGCGGCGGTTTCCGGACTTCTCATCCATCGCCATCTGTTCAAGGACATCTTTACGCTCCGGCACCATGCAAATCCTGTGCTCGTCAATCGGGACAAGCACAGCGTGGCTGGTACGTGGAGCCTGCCGTTCGCGTTCATCCTGGCCTTTACGGGCAGCTTCTTTTCATTCTTCGGAACCGTCGGCGTGCCGATCGTCGCGATGGCAGCGTTCGGCGGAAACCAGCAGGTCCTTCAGGAAACGGTTTTCGGTAATCCCGGAAAGCCAGACCCCCGCCCGGCCGCGATCGGCAATTTCGACCGCATCAGCAGCGATGCGCTGGCGCGCGCGGGCTCGGCGCCGACCTTTGTCGCGATCGAGAATTTCGGCCGCGCCGATGCGAAGGTGACGACCTACCATGCCCCTAAAAACGATGCCATCGCGCCTGTGACCCTGCTCTACAATGGCGCCCTTGCTCGCTTCGAGCGGATCAAGCCGCTGATCGGACCCAGGCCGTCGACCGGTGGCGCACTGGCTGCGCTGATGTACCCCCTCCACTTCGGCAATTTCGCGGGCCTGGTGTCGAAAGCAATCTGGTTCGGGCTGGGTTTTGCGATGTGCTACGTCACCTATACGGGCCTTTGCCTGTGGCTGTCCCGACGGCAAAATGCCCCGCGTTCGCTCGTCTGGCTGGAGCGCATGAATATGGTCGTGGGGCTGGGCCTCCCGTTCGCGCTCGCCTCGTCCGCCGCCGCTTTCCTCATAACCATGCCACTGAGGACGGCGATCTGGTGGACGCCTGCCGGATTCCTGATCGGCGCGGCCGTGACGATCGTTGCAGGCTGTGTCGCCCCCACCATTGCGCGGCTGAGCTGGATGCTTCGGTTCGGCACGGGCATGATGATGATCCTTCTCCCGCTGCTCAGGATTCTAAGTGGAGGGCCGTGCTGGTCCGCCGCCATGGCCACGCAGCAGCCGGTCATCATCAGCCTGGACATTGCCTTCATTCTCGCGGGCGGCTGGATACTGGCAAGGCTACGGGCTCGTCAGCCGTTCGACCGGCTCATGACCTTGCAGGCGGCTGAGTAGTGATCGATATCGCGGCCCCCGCATTGGCGCTTTCCACTGCCTGCATCCTTGCCGTCGCGCTCGGTGATCCCAAGCGACGTCGGTCAGCCCGGCTATCGGGCAACGGGCACCGCCCCGCCCAGCGCCGTCTGCTCACCGTCTGCGCACTACTACCGGGACTGTTTTGCATCGGGCATGGCGATCCCTCCGCGTTCCTCATCTGGCTGGGGGGCTGCGCGGTTGCGGGCTGGCTTATCGCAATCGCCTTTTCGCGCGCGGCCGCCTCGTGCAGACGCAACGGCTGAAGCATGAACGGATTAACGTGAAACCGGATCATACTTTGATTTCAGTCCCCCGGACGCCTTCCCCCCTTTTTGCCTAGCTGGCGCATCGTAATGCGGAACCGATGCCATTTCGGCCGTATCAGGCCGTTCGCGACCCCGATAAGGAGAGTCGGGTGACATGCTCTTCACATCCGATTATGACCTCGCGAAACGATAATGGCAGGAGAGACGCTGATGGCCGAACGGAAATCGACCTTGACCCCGGATTTCAGATCGAACGATCCCTACGCCTATCTCGCTGCGGTCGAAGGTTATGAATTGCCGCAGGAATGGGTCGACAATATGCCCGTACCCGAGCTCCATGCGACGCGCATTCTGGCGGGCTATGACGAAGAGGGGTATGCGCGCGCGGGGGCATTCATGTCGCCGATATTCCTCGATCCGGCCTATGGCCTGCTGACGATGGCAGAGCGCGAGTTCATCGGCGTCATCGTATCGTCGATCAACGCCTGCCCAACCTGCCTGCTCATCCACGGGCACAAGCTGGGCGAGGAAATAGGCGACCATGGCAGGGCGCGACGCATCGCGATCAACTATCGGACGGTGGAGTTGAGCGTTCAGGAGCGAGCCATCGCCGATTATTGCGTGAAGCTGACTCAACAGCCAGGCCGGATGGAGGCAGCCGACGTCCAGGCGCTTCGCGACGCGGGCCTGAGCGACGCCAGGATTTACTACGTGATCGAACTGATCGGCGTATTCAACCTGACCAACCGGATGACGTCGGGCTATGGCATGCGTCCAGATGATGATTTCCTCGCGGCCATCGCACCGGCAGCGGGATAGCGACCCCCGGTTGCGCATCGCGATAAAGTCGTTGGCCTTGTGCCCGAATCGCATTATGGGCCGGCGAAGTCGGGCATGTTGCCAGGCTAAGATCGCGCTGGTGCCCGTGAGGGCTTAAAACGGGAATGCGGTAAGAATGACTTCGCTCTGACGAATATGGTCATTCCAATCCGTGGCTGTCCCTGCAACTGTGAGCGGTGAGCAAGGTGCGCATATTCCGCCATTCAAAATGGCGGAAAGTCACTGGAACCCACGCATAAAAATGCGGGTTCCGGGAAGGCCGCATACCGAGCGACGACCCGCAAGCCAGGAGACCTGCCAGCGCACCGGTCGCTCTTTGTCATGGTCCAGGGAAAGGCCAGGGCACGGTTTCTCTCCGTCTGAGCGACGAACCCATGCGGCGGGGGCCGCATCGGTGCGTGGCTGTGGGCGAAAGGCGCCTGCCCCTGCCGGCACCGACCGTTCGTTCGCCCGCCGGCATCAGCCCGAGTCAGGCGTCAGCGGCACGCCCCCGCCAGACGTTGCTCAGGCGCAAGGGGGTATTGACCATGAAGACATCCATGTATCGCGCGCTGATGAGCAGCATTTTCCTGCTGCCGGCCAGCGGTTTCGCACAGGCGGCGCTCGCCGATGAGCCAAGCAAGGTGACCGACACAATCATTGTCACGGCCAGCCGTGGCGCAGGCGGCATTTCCACCGCGACGCTCGGATCCTCCGCCACTGTCATCCAGTCCGTCGATCTTGAAAATCGTCAGACCGTCATTCTGTCCGACGTGCTGCGCGATGTGCCGGGCATTTCGGTTAACCGGACCGGACCGGTCGGCGGCAAGACCCAGATCCGCATTCGCGGCGCAGAAGCAAACCACACGCTGGTGCTGATCGACGGCATCGAGGCGGCCGATCCTTATGCTGGCGAGTTCGACTTCGCGACCCTGACGTCCGATCCGGGCGCGCGGGTAGAAATCCTGCGCGGCGAACAGAGCGCGCTTTACGGATCGGACGCGATCGGCGGCGTCGTCAACTATATCACCGCCAGCGGCCGCGAGATGCCGGGCTTTGCGGCGCGGCTGGAAGGTGGGTCGTTCGACACCGTCAGTGGCGCGGTGCGCGGTGCGGGCGTCGTCGGCGACCTCGACTATGCCATTGGCGGTTCCTATTCGGGCATCGGCGGCTATGTCGTTGCGCCCGGCGGTTCGCGGGAGATCGGTTCGAAGATTGGCACCGTCCACGGCAAGCTTGGCTATCAGATCGGCCAGCTTACCCTGCGAGCGATCGCGCGCTACAATTATACCGACGCCGACCTGAACGATCAGGATTATTTCGCCACCGGCAATGCGATCGATTCCGGGGGCCGCTACACCAACAGCGCCTTCTACGCGCTCATCGGCGCCAATTACAGCACGCAGGATGGCCGCTGGACAACGGACCTGAGCGCCCAGCTCAACAATTCGCGCCGCCGCGCCTATGACGACAATGGTGTGGAAAATTTCGGCGACACCGGTCGCCGTCGCAAGGTCTCGCTCGCTTCGACACTCAAGCTCGGCGACGATACAGTCGTTCACGCGATCACCGGTGCGGTCGATTATGAGCGTGAGGAATTTCAGGGCACGTCGCTGTTCCTCTCCGGCCCCAACCCATTCCAGGACACGGACAATTGGGGCATCGTTGGTCAGTATCAGCTGACGGTCGGCGACCGGATCGGCGTGGGTGGATCGGTACGCAAGGATTTCAATAATCGCTTCCGCGATTCGGCCACCTGGCATGCGCAGGCAAGCTATCGCTTCGATTTCGGCACGCGCCTGCACGCGGCTGGCGGTACGGGCGTCAAGGCGCCCGACTTTTTCGACCTGTTTGGTTACTCGCCGACCAGCGGCTTTGTCGGCAACCCCGATTTGAAGCCTGAAAAGTCGACCGGCTGGGAAGTGGGAGCGGAACAATCCTTCCTGGACGGCAACGGCCGGATCGACGTCACCTACTTCAACGCCAAGTTACGCAACAAGCTCGCGAGCAGATTCATCCCCTTTTATACGGCGATCAACCTGCCCGGATCCTCCCCGCATGAGGGCATCGAAGTCTCGGCGAATTTCGCGCTTCCGGCTGGCTTCCGCTTCGACGGGTCCTACACCTATCTCGACGCGAAGGATGAAGGCGACAGCCGCCTTACGCGCCGGCCAAAAAATATCGGCAGCGCTAATCTCGCGTGGCACTCGCAGGACGATCGCTTCGGCGCGAATGTCACGGTGCGCTACAATGGCAAGGCGCTCGACACCAATTTCGCGACCTTCAATGTCGAGACGCTGAAAGCATACACGCTGGTCAACCTCGGCGCCGACCTCCAGATCGTGCCGGGCATCTCCCTGTTCGGCCGGGTCGAAAATCTGTTCGACAAGGATTATCGCGAGAATATCGGCTTTCTGACGGCTGGTCGGGCCGCCTATGGCGGCTTCAAGGCTCGGTTCTGACGCGGGCGCGATC
This sequence comes from Sphingobium fluminis, assembly GCF_037723805.1. Taxonomy (NCBI): domain Bacteria; kingdom Pseudomonadati; phylum Pseudomonadota; class Alphaproteobacteria; order Sphingomonadales; family Sphingobiaceae; genus Sphingobium; species Sphingobium fluminis. The sequence goes on along the minus strand of NZ_JBBJUK010000001.1, from coordinate 1,099,876 downwards.
ACTCACCCGTGCAGATAGGGAGGGCCGTCGGCCCTCCCTATTGTCGAGCGCGCAACTGGCGCGCCAGCGATTCCGCCGCTAATATATAGGCGGGCCCGCCGCACACCGTCCAAGCCTGCGGGATGCGCAGGCGCGGGATGTGACGGAGCAGAGGATGGTGCAGCATTTCCGTACCCTGGTCAGTCACGCGGTCGGTCGCGCTCTCGACGATCAGATAATCGGGGCGGGCGACCAGCAATTCTTCAAGGCTCATCTGCGACAGCACAGGCTTGCCGAGTTTAGCCGCGAGATTAATGAGGCCAACACGCATCATCAGTTCGTCGATAAGCGTGCCCGTGCCGGTCAGGAACCCGCGTCGCTGATAATAGGCCGCAACCCGTCCCCTGCCCACCTTGGGCAAGGCCGCGAGCGCCCGGTCCATGCGCGCGATCAGCGCTTCGCCTCGCCCGACATGGCCAACCGCCGCTGCGACCGTGCGGATCTGCGCGACGATATCGGCATAGCTTTCGGCGCTTTTGAGTTCGATCGTGCGGTAATTCTGTCCTGCAAGCGCGCCCATCATCGCGCCTCGCCGCGCGGGCGCGCCGACCACGAGATCGGGATTGATCGCCATCACTTCTTCCGCCGCGTTGGACAATATGTGGATGTGCCCGACCTTATCGGCTGCCGCCGACAGTTCGCGGTTGGTCGCATTGCGCGTCAGCCCGGCGATCTGGTCGGGGTCCGCAAGAGCCAGCAGATACTGGTCCGAACACATGTTGAACGAGACGATGCGCGTTGGCCGGGCCGTCGGCTGCGAAGCCGAGGCGGCGACACCCCCGAGCGGCAACAGGGCGGCGACTATCGCGAGATAGGCCGTGCGCGAGGATGGGAACCATGGCATAGGGCCGCCATCCATAACGACACACCCCGGCGACACAAGCGTAGCCGCGACGATCGATCGAGGTGCGAGGCGCCGTGCTGACTGCCCCACTTTCCTCTTCCACCCGTCATCGCGCGCTGGTTCCCGGCTTGATCCTTCTCGCCATGCTCGCCGCAATCGTGTCGCTGGCGATCGGCGCGGCCGCCATCGCGCCCGCACGCCTGCTGGCCGTACTGGCGGGCCATGGTGACCCCGTCGCAACCGCAATCCTGATCGACCTGCGCTTGCCGCGAGTCATCGTCGGCCTGATGGTCGGAGCGATGCTGGGACTCGCCGGTGCAGCGCTGCAAGGCTATCTCCGCAATCCGCTTGCGGAGCCGTCGGTCATCGGCGCATCCAACGCCGCAGCGCTCGGCGCGGTGGGCGCGATCTATTTCGGCCTGTCCGAATGGAACCCGCTGATGCTGCCGGCGCTGTCGATCGGCACCGGCCTGCTGGCGCTCGTCCTGCTCTTCGCGCTGGCGGGGCGTTCGGAAAGCCCGTTGACGCTGATCCTCGCGGGCATCGCCGTCTCCACCATGGCAGGCGCGGGTATCAGTCTCGCGCTGAACCTGTCATCCAATCCCTTTGCGGCGATGGAAATCACCACCTGGCTGCTGGGATCGATCGAAAACCGCTCGATCGATCATGTCTGGATCGCCCTGCCCTGTATCGTAGTGGGCGCTGGATTGCTGCTGTTCGACGGTCGCGCACTCGACGCCTTGTCGCTGGGCGAGGATGGCGCGCAGGCGCTCGGCGTCGATCTGCGGCGGACGCGGCTGCGGCTGCTGCTCGGCGTCGGCATTGGCGTTGGCGGCGCGGTCGCGGTGTCCGGGTCCATTGGTTTCATCGGCCTCATCGTCCCTCATCTGGTCCGGCCGCTGACCGATCGAAGCCCATCTGCCGTCCTGCTGCCTTCGATGCTGGCCGGCGCTCTGCTTCTGACGCTGGCCGACATCGCCGTTCGTCTCATCTCCACACAGAACGAGTTGAAGCTGGGCGTGTTGACGGCCTTCCTTGGCGTGCCGGTGTTCCTGATCCACTTGCTGCGGGAGCGGCGGCTATGGTGAGCGTCACGATCGATCGCCTGTCCGTGCGGCTCGGGCACCGCGCCGTCGTGCAGGATGTGAGCGCGACGCTCTCGCCCGGATCGCTGATCGGCATCATCGGTCCGAATGGTGCCGGCAAATCGACACTGGTTCGCGCGCTGCTCGGCCTGATCCCCGCGCAGGGTGGATCGGTGCTGCTGGACGGCCAGCCCATCGCTGATATCGCGCGGCGAATAATCGCTCGAACGCTCGCCTATCTTCCGCAGGGACAAACGCTTCACTGGCCGCTGTCGGTCGAGCGGCTGGTCGCGCTCGGCCGCCTGCCCCATCTGGGTCCCATGTCGCACATGTCCGCCGACGATATGGCACTGGTCCTGCATGCACTCGACCGGGCGGATGTCGGCCATCTGCGCGACCGGATCGCCACCGAATTGTCGGGCGGCGAGCGCGCGCGCGCGATGCTGGCACGGGCACTTGCCGTGGGCGCGCCGGGCCTGATCGCCGACGAGCCGCTCGCCGCGCTCGATCCGGGACATCAACTCGACGTGATGGACCTGCTGGTGCGCGAAGCCCGGGCTGGTGGGCTGGTGATCACCGTGCTCCACGACCTCACTATGGCGGGCCGCTATTGCGACCGGCTATTGCTGATGGAGGGCGGCCGTCTGGTCGCGGACGGTGCGCCGGATGCCGTGCTCACACCGGACAGGCTGGCAGCGGTCTATGGCATCAGCGCCCGCATCGACCTGACCGGCCCGTCTCCGGTGATCGTGCCGCTCGAAAGAACCGCCCCGCGCCGTACCGATTGACGCCGCCCATCCCCTGACTTATGGCCGCGCCTGCGACAGGTTCCCTTTACGGGGATGAAAATGGGAACGGGGTGAACGCCCCGGCTGCCCCTGCAACTGTAAGCGGTGAGCCACGCGCATCATGCCATTGGGACCCAGGTCCTGAGAAGGCGGCGCGAACCGGCATCGACCCGCGAGCCAGGAGACCTGCCCGTCGCGGTCGTCCTTCGTGCGGACAGGGTGTGCCGGGCGGACGGGGGTAAACCCGAGAGGCGACAAGGTTGGCCGCGTTTTCGCAGGCCATGCTGGGCGCGCCTTTGCGAACAGCATGGCCCCGCAGACATGGCCTCATTGTCTGGGTGCCCGTTCGATGATCCTGTTCTCAAGCCTTTTCGCCGCTTCAGGTGAGCGATAATGCTCAAACCGGTCGATGACGGTCCCGCGATCGTCGCCTGCAACACCTGTCGGCATTCGTCGGAGGCAAAGGAACGCGCCGATGGGCAACGTGGGGGCGCTCAACTCGTCTCGGCGCTCCATGCGGTCAAGGCCTCGGACCCTCGCTATGCCGATATTGCCGTTCAGGAGATGCCCTGCCTGTTCGCATGCAGCGATTTCTGTACGGTGCATCTGCGCGCGCCGGGCAAGGTCGGCTATGTGCTTGGGCGCTTCACGCCCGATGACGAGGCCGCCCGAGCGATCCTGGACTATGCCGTCCATTATGCCGCGAGCGACCATGGCCGCGTGCCGTTCGCAAACTGGCCCTCGGGCGTGAAGGGGCATTTCATCACCCGGACGCCGCCGCCGGGGTTCGTCGCGGAATGAGCTTTTCGACAGTCACCGATTTCGAAACCGCGCTCGCTGAAGACATCGGTCCAGACGAAGGCGCGATCGCGCAGGCGCGCGATCGGCAGGCGAAACTCACCAAGCCGGCCGGGTCGCTGGGTCGGCTCGAGGATATCGCGATCTTCTTCGCCGGCTGGCAGGCGCGTCCCATCCCGAGAGTCGAGCATGGTCGCGCCGTCATCTTCGCGGGCAATCATGGCGTCACGGGACGCGGTGTCAGCGCCTTTCCGGCAGACGTCACGGCGCAGATGGTCGGGAACTTCAAAGCAGGCGGCGCGGCGATCAATGCGCTTGCCGGGGCCGCCGGACTGGAATTGAAGATTGTCGCGCTCGATCTCGATCGGCCGACCGCCGATTTCACCGGCGCACCCGCGATGTCGGAAAGCGAATGCCTGACGGCGCTATCGGCGGGCGCGGCCAGCGTCGACGCCGATCTTGATATGCTCGTGGTCGGCGAGATGGGCATCGGCAACTCGACGGCGGCGGCGGCGCTTTGCGCCCGCAGTCTTGGTGGTGACGGCGCGTCATGGGTGGGACCGGGCACGGGCGTCGACGATGCCGGAATCCGCCGGAAGATCGACGTTGTCGACGCGGCCCTCGCCTTCCATGGAACGGCGCCCTTAACCCCCTTCGAGACGCTCCGCCGGGTCGGCGGACGCGAAATCGCCGCGATCGCCGGCGCGGTGCTACGCGCGCGCCAATTGCATGTGCCGGTCCTGCTTGACGGCTTCATCAGTTGTGCGGCGCTCGCGCCGCTCGCTCCTATCGCACCCCGTGTCATAGTGCACTGTCTGGCGGGCCATTGCTCGGCGGAGCCGGGTCATGCGCGCCTGCTCGATGCGCTGGGGCTTGTGCCGTTACTGCATCTGGACATGCGGCTTGGTGAAGGTAGCGGCGCGGCGGTAGCTGCGAACCTGGTCCGCTCGGCGCTGGCGGCGCACGCGCAAATGGCGACCTTCGCACAGGCCGCCGTTTCGGCTGGTTAGATGACCCCTGTCATCCTTCATCTCCTGCGGCATGGCGCCCCCGAAACAGCGGGGCGGATGATCGGACATAGCGATATCCCTTCAACCGCAGCGGGGATCGAGTCCTGCCGCGCGCAGGCATTAAATCTCGATATCGATCATATCGTCAGTTCCGACCTCCGTCGCGCCCAACATGCAGCGACAGCGATTGCCGGGGACCGCGCCCTGCCGGTCGCTGTCGATCCACGCTGGCGCGAACTGAATTTCGGCGATTGGGACGGGCTTTCGTCACAGGATATCGATGCCGCCACGCTCGGCGCGTTTTGGGATGATCCCGACGAAAATCCGCCCCCGCGCGGTGAGCGCTGGTCCGCGCTCGTGGATCGGGTGGCGGCCGCTCTTGCCGATCTCGCCCCAAAAAATACGCTAGTCGTGACCCATGGCGGGGCGATGCGAGCGGCACTCGGCGTTCTCTGCGGATTCGATCAGCGGCGATCATGGGCATTCGCATTGCCCTACAGCGCGCGCCTCAGCTTCCAGATTTGGCCCGGATCGCCACAAACGGCTCAAATCGTGGCGCTTCATTCATGATGGCGTCGATCCGGGGCTTTCTGCTGGCCCTGCAATTTCTTACCCGGCTGCCCACGCCTTCCTTCGTAGCGACCGACCCGGAATTCGCCGCGTCGATGCGCTGGTTCCCCGCTGTCGGGCTGATCATCGGCTTGTCGGTGGCTGGCAGCGGCTGGATCGTCGCTCATCTCGATCAGTGGACCGGTGCCATGATCGCGCTTGCAATGTGGGTCGGCGTGACGGGCGGGCTTCACCTCGACGGCCTGTCCGATCTTGCCGATGCGAGCGGCGCGGCGCACAAGGATCGCGACCGGCTGCTCGCGGTGCTGGCGGACCCGCATGTCGGCAGTTTCGGCGTGGTCGCCATAGCGATGCAACTCATCGCCAAGCTGGTCCTGCTACACGCCTTCATCACCGCGCAGGCGTGGTTGGCGCTCATCCTGATCCCGCTTTGCGCGCGCATCGGGCCGCTTGTCTGGACCCGCTGGCTGCCGCCGCTCCATGCCGGTCTGGCCTCGCGATTTCGCGATGCCGTGCGGCCGGTCGACATCGCGCTGTGGATGGCGGTGCTGGCTGGCGCGGTTTGGGCCTGTCCGGCCCTGCTGATGACGCCGTTTCTGCTCTTTCTTTGGGGCCGTCATGTTCGGTGGACGATCGGCGGCATTTCGGGCGACGGCCATGGTGCCGGGATCGAGCTGGTCGAGACCGGGCTGCTGCTGGCCGCGACCGCCGGAGTGCGGTGGACATGAACCCGTTGACATTCCATGGCGGGCAGCTGTCCGAGGCGAAGGCCCGGTATGCCGCCGCGCCGGAGCCCTGGATCGACCTGTCGACCGGCATCAACCCGCACGCCTGGCCGGGCGCGGACAGCATGGACATCGATTGGCGACGCCTGCCAGAAGAGCGCGACTTGCGGGATCTGGAACGCGCGGCTGCTCGTCATTTCGGCGTCGATCCCGTTCATGTCGCGGCGTTGCCCGGCACCGAAATCGGGCTGCGCTTATTGGGCCGATTGCTACCAGGCCCGGCGCGCTATGGCTGGCCCGCCTATCGTACCCATGCCGAAATATTTCCTGACGCCAGACCGCTGGCGTCCGCTGATGAAACGCCGGCATCTGGCGGCATCCTGCTGCTGGCCAACCCGAACAATCCTGACGGCATAGAGCATGATGCCGCGACCCTGCTCGCGCATCTCGATCGGCAGGAAGCGCTACATGGCTGGCTCGTGATTGACGAGGCATTTGCCGATGCCGACCCCGGCATCAGTCTGGCCGCCCATGTCGCGGATGACCGCAAACTGCTGATTTTTCGCTCGTTCGGCAAATATTTCGGCCTTGCAGGATTGCGCCTTGGGTTCATCATCGGTCCCGTCTCACTAGTCGCGCAGATACGGACCCTGCTCGGCTCATGGCCGGTGTCAGCTGCCGCCATCGCCATCGGGACGGCCGCCTATCGGGACGAGGCCTGGATCGCCACAATGCGCGAGCAATTGCCGGCGGAGGCGGCCGCACTCGATGCCCTGTTCGATTCGTACGGCCTGCGCTCGGCGGGCAAATGCCCGCTGTTCCGTCTGATCGAAACCGGTGAAGCCGGTGCCATCTTCGAACGGCTTGCTGCTCAGGCAATCCTGACGCGGCCCTTCGACTACAACCCGCGATGGCTGCGTATCGGATTGCCCGGCACAGTGGAGGCGCGCCTTCGCCTCGACCGGGCGCTGGCCCATGGCTGAGCCGGTCGCCCTTGCAGCACTGATGATCGAAGCCCTCGTCGGATGGCCCGATCGGCTATATCGCCGTGTCGGCCACCCCGTCGGACTGTTCGCGGCCATCATAATGCGGTGCGAGACATGGTGGAACCGGCCCACCGCGCATTTCGCCGTCCGGCGCGCCATGGGAATCCTCACCATGGTCTCGCTGGTCGTGTTGGTCGGCGGAACCGCGCTCGCGCTCCAACATATCGCGTCCGCGATCCTGGGCGATCGAGCCTGGATCGCCTGCGCGCTTTTGGCAGCCGTTGGCCTTGCCCAACGCAGCCTTTTCGATCATGTCCGCGCCGTGCAACGCGCGCTAGCGACCGGAGATCTCAACCGGTCCCGCAAAGCGGTCGCCATGATCGTCGGCCGCGACGTGGCGGAACTGGACGAAGCCGGCATTGCTCGCGCCGCTATCGAGAGCCTCGCCGAGAGTTTTTGCGACGGCGTCGCCGCGCCGCTATTCTGGCTGCTCGTCGGGGGCTTGCCGGGCCTGTGGATTTACAAGGCTATCAACACCGCCGACAGCATGATCGGGCATAAGGAAGAACGCTGGCGCGCCTTTGGCTGGGCCGCCGCACGCACCGACGATCTGCTGAACCTCGTGCCGGCGCGCCTGGGGGGGACTTTACTCTGCCTCGTTGCGCCCGGCGGTTGGCGGATGATGTGGCGCGATGCGCGCAAACATGCGTCGCCCAATGCCGGGTGGACCGAAGCCGCCATGGCCGGCGCGCTCGACCTGCGGCTGGCTGGCCCGATCAGCTATGATGGTGTGATTGCGGACAAGCCGTGGATCGGCGACGGGCACCAGCGAGCAACCGCGCAGGACATCGCCCGCGGGCTCGCCGTATATTTGCGCGCCTGCCTTGCCCTGTGGCTCATCGCGGGAGGAATCGCATGGGCGCTTTGATGCTTCAGGGGACGGGATCGGACGTCGGCAAGTCGGTGCTGGTCGCCGGCCTTTGCCGCGCCCTTGTCCGGCGTGGCCATGTCGTGCGTCCGTTCAAGCCGCAGAATATGTCCAACAATGCCGCGGTCGCCATTGATGGGGGCGAGATCGGACGCGCGCAGGCGTTGCAGGCGATCGCATGCGGCGTCGCGCCGCATACGGACATGAACCCCGTATTGCTCAAGCCGCAGGCTGACCGGACCTCTCAGTTGATCGTCCACGGCAAGCTCCGCGGCACGCTGGGCTCGGGCAATTACCGAGCCGCGCGCGGCGCACTGATCGATGAGGTGATGACGAGCTATCGCCGCCTGGCTCAATCCTGCAACATCGTGGTGGTGGAAGGCGCAGGCTCCCCCGCCGAAATCAACCTGCGCGCGGGCGACATCGCCAATATGGGGTTCGCGCGCGCGGCGGGCATGCCTGTGGTGCTGGTAGGCGATATCGACCGGGGCGGCGTCATCGCCGCGATCGTCGGCACCAAAACCGTCATCGACCCGGCCGACGCCGCAATGATCAGGGGCTTCATCATCAACAAGTTTCGGGGTGACCCCGCCTTGTTCGACGATGGCTATCGCCAGATCGAGGCGCTTTCGGGATGGCGCGGCTTCGGCGTCCTGCCCTGGCTGGCGGCGACCGCCCGCCTGCCGAGCGAGGATGCCGTGGTGCTCGAACGGCGGCCGGATCGCGCGACCGGCCGCCTGTTGATCGCCTGCCCGATCCTGCCGCGCATCTCCAATTTCGACGATCTCGATCCGCTCAAGCTCGAACCTGCCGTCGATCTCGTCATGGTCCCGCCCGGCAGGCCCATCCCCGCCGAAACCTCACTGGTCATCCTGCCCGGCTCGAAAGCGACCATCGCCGATCTTGCGGCGATCCGGGCGGAGGGCTGGGACATCGACATTCTGGGCCATCATCGTCGTGGCGGCATGATATTGGGCCTGTGCGGCGGCTATCAGATGCTCGGCCGCACGATCGCCGACCCACAGGGGATCGAGGGGCAGCCTACTGAGGTCGCCGGCCTCGGGCTGCTCGATGTCGAGACGATGCTGACGCCGAAAAAAACGCTCAAGCCCGTGCACGGTGAAGCACTTGGCGCGTCATTCGAGGGATATGAGATGCATGTGGGAGTGACTGTCGGTCCGGACACGCGCCGCCCGTTCTCTCGCTTCGACGATGGCCGTGTCGATGGCGCAGTCAGTGCCGACGGGGCGGTCATGGGCACCTATGCCCACGGCATATTGGCAAATCCCACCCAACGCCAGGCGCTGCTCGGCCGGCTGGGCGCGCAGGGCGGCGGCGCCGATTATCACGCCTCGGTCGACGGGGCGCTCGACGAGATCGCGCTCGCCATCGAGCGACATGTCGACGTCGGTGCGCTCGTCGCTCTTTCCCGAGAGGCATCCAGCCCATGACTGTCGCATCCTCACTGCTAGTGCTTGGCGGCGCGCGATCGGGCAAGAGCGGCTATGCGCAGGGACGCGCCGAGGCGCTGGAAGGCAACCTCGTTTTCGTCGCGACGGCACAGGCATTCGACGAGGAAATGGCGGATCGAATCGCGCTGCACCGGGCCGATCGCGGGCCGCGCTGGACAACGGCAGAAGCGCCCGTCGACCTTGCGAGCATTATCGACCGGCACAGCCAGCCCCATAACGTGCTGCTGATCGACTGCCTGACTTTATGGACTTCCAACCTGCTGCTGGCCGACCAGGACATCATCGTCGCCACGGAACTGCTCGTCTCGGCCACCACCCGCGCGCCGGGGCCGCTGATCTTCGTCGCCAATGAAGTCGGGCTCGGCATCGTTCCCGATAACCCGCTGGCCCGCCGGTTTCGCGACGAAGCGGGCCGGGTCAATCAGGCGATTGCGGCGGCGGTGGACGAAGTGACGTTCGTCGCGGCCGGCCTGCCGCTTCGCCTCAAATAGTCTGGCGGGCTGCTCGACCAGTTCGACGACCTCGAAGACGAAGCCGGTCCAGCCTCTTTTCCGGGCAGCCTCTTCAAGCGCGGCGCGCTTGCCTTTGGCCTCTCTCAGCGAGCGGCTATGACCCCAGAAGACTTCGGTCTTGCCATTTTCGAGGGATGCAACGATCCGCCAATAATGCGTGAACGGGTCACGGGTCGGTCCGATCGTCTTGACATAGCCATCGGCGAGCGTCGCCGTCAGATATCGCCGCTTCTTCGCCATCTTTACCGTCTCGTCGTCCCGCTGGTATCGTCGATGCGTCTAACCCATATAGGCGGCGCAAGGAGTATCCCATGACAGACTATCGCAAGACTCCCGAGGCGCTCGAAAAGCTGACGCCCGAACAATTTTACGTTACCCAGAAAAGCGGCACCGAACGTCCCGGCACCGGCGCGTTGCTCGCGAACAAGGAACCGGGCCTTTACGTCGACATCGTCTCGGGCGAGCCGCTGTTTGCAAGTAGCGACAAATATGAGTCCGGCTGTGGCTGGCCCAGCTTCACGAAGCCGGTCGAACCCGCCAATGTCGCCGAATTACGCGATTCCTCGCTTGGAATGGTCCGTACCGAAGTGCGGTCAGCCCATGGCGACAGCCATCTTGGCCATGTCTTCGAAGACGGGCCTCGCGATCGCGGCGGGCTGCGTTATTGCATCAACTCGGCGTCGCTGCGCTTCGTCCATCGCGACGATATGGAGGCGCAGGGCTATGGCGCATACCTGCCGCAGGTCGACAATATCGGGTAAGGCGGGGCCGCCGGATGCGGCCCCACCCGCCTTTTAACGTGACGCGAACTGGCGTCCTTTAGTTGCGACGGCCCAGCGCTGCGGGGTCGCTCCCGGCGCGCTTTCGCGCACGAAACATTTGCCTCGCTGCGCCTGCACCGAATGGCACAGGGTCGCGGCGTCCGCCCGGCTGGAAAAGCCGCTAATGGCGAGGCGATGGAATGGCTTGCCCTTGACCGTCACCTGGCTGGTGAGGACCGGAAAGCCGGCGAGCGTTCCATTGACACGGGCCATGCTCATCCATTTTTCTTTGGCGATGGCCGCCGATTCATAGGCCCCAAGCTGGACGACCCAGTTGCTCGCATTGCCGGTAACGGGCCTGATCAGGGCCACCTGCTGGATCCTGGCGGCTGGTTTCGTTGCGACCGGCGCGATCACGAGCGCCCTTGCGGGCTTTGCCCCGCGGCCTTCAGTGATGAAATCCGGCCGGGTCTTCGATGCGGCGGCCGATCGGACCGGCCGTTCGGAAGCGCGAATGACGGGAACCGGTGCGGCCGTCTCTGTGATAGCGGGCGCGATCGGCGGGGCGGGATCGGCGACCACAGTCTGCGGCCCGGACGCCGTATATGTTGCGTCGATCGGAGGCGCCGGCGGAATGGCCGGCCCGGCTTCCGCCAGCGCGACGGCCGAACCCGAGGGCGCAAGCGCCAGCGCGGCGGGCATGCCGGCGTCGGCTGCGTCGATTGTGACACCCATGAGCACAGCGACCCGCTGCGGCGCGAGTGCGGGATCGGCCATCATCGCCCATTGCGCGATCCGCTGGTTCGCCGCGAGCGGATCGAGATCCTCGCCGGCCAGCACCCGCGCATCTTTCCAGCGACCGGCCAGCGCGTAGGCATAGGCCAGATTCTGGCGCGTGCGGGCGCTGGCGGACGGGTCGTGGATCGCCTCGGACAGAATGCGGACGCCCTCTTCGGCGTCGCCCGCCATCGCGAGAGCAAGCCCATAATCGGCGGCCGGAACCTTGTCCATATTGGCGGCGAGCAACGCCCGGGCTGCATCATTCTTGCCCAGTCCCACCTGCACCAGCGCCAGGCTGATAATAGTGCGGGAATCGCCATTGCCCAATGTCATGGCGTCGGTCAGCGATGTCTCGGCCGAAGCAAAACGCCCGCCGGCGACATAGGCGCGACCCAATATCTGCCGGTAGGCGGCATTATCCGGCGCTGCGCGAACAGCGGCCTCGGCGGCGTCTACGGCCCCCGCCGCGTCCCGCGCGGCCAATGCTTTCTCCGCCCTTGCGGCAAGCTTGTGAGCTTCCTTTTCGGGAACCACTGCCGCTGTGTTGGGGCGGAAGGCTGCACCGTTGCAACCCACCATGGTCGTCGCGACGAGCAGCGATGCTACCGCGGCTTTTCCAAATGTCGTGCGCTTCATGCTGATATCCACCCTTCGTTCACTTGCTTGCGCTCTTGCGCGCCCGTTGCTGAGCCATCCGGTCGATTTCCGGCCGGGCCTTGAGGAAAATGTCGAGCGCCTGCGTAACGATATGCTGAGCGGAACGCCCTTCGATCGCACTGGCCAGACGGAGCTTGGAATGCCGATCGGCATCCAGCCGGAGCGTGAAGGCCGCCTTGCGGCCCGCTGGCGCACGGGCAATCGCGGCCAGATCATTGAAATCCATATCGTTTCGGCCAAGATCATCTTGCAGCGTTGATGCAGACGCGCAGGGGGAACCCAGCACCGGACGACGCATGGCCGGCAGCGCAGCGCCTTTGCGGGCAAGCAGGCCGGAGGTCAGCGAGGCGAGGGGCTTGGGTTCGACCATAGTGCGTGTTTCGCCCATCACTCGCTCATCACACGACGGCCAAAGCCGCCGCCGGTGGGACGAGCGGCGACAGCGACACCGACGCTGCCCTGGGGCACTGAAAAAACCGTCCGGCGAAAATTCTTTTCGAGCCGGTCGGACACATAGGTCCACAGATGATCGATCTCGGTAGCGGAACGGCTCTTGGGATCGACTTCCATCACTGTCCGCCCGTCGATCATCGATGCGGCGAAATCGGTTCTCTGATGAACGGTGATCGGCGCAACCGTGCCGTGCTGAGACAAGGCGATAGTGGCCTCGGACGTGATCCGCGCCCTGGGGGCTGCGCCGTTGACGACGAAGATCAGCGGCTTACCGGCGCGTTCGCATAGATCGACCGTCGCTCCGACGGCGCGTAGGTCATGCGGGCTGGGCCGGGTCGGCACCACGATCAGTTCGGCAACGGAGATGACGCACTGGATCGCGACGGTGATCGCCGGCGGCGTGTCGATGACGGCCAGCCTGAAACCCTGCTGCCGCAGGATTTCAAGGTCCGCTGCAAGCCGGGCGACACTTGTCTGGGCAAAAGCCGGTAATTCCGCTTCGCGCTCGTTCCACCAGTCGGTCAGCGACCCCTGCGGATCGATGTCGATCAGCACCACGGGGCCAGCGCCAGCGCGTTGCGCCTGCACGGCCAGGTGCCCGGACAAGGTCGTCTTGCCCGAACCACCTTTCTGCGATGCCAATGCCAATACGCGCACGCAAATCCCCCGGGAAAATCCAGTTCCGGGCAGGAATGCCACATCCGCGCCTAAAAATTGGTTAATCCGGGCGCAGGCTTTATAACGACCGGCATCAGGGTTAACTTCGTGTCAATGACCCGGTTCTTATGCTAATTCGCTGTTCAATCGCCTCTTTCGGGATGCGATCGCGAGTTGGTGGGAGCATGTGCGAATGAAGCTTTTCTGGGGGACTTTGGCGGCGACCGTGGCGCTTGGACTTTCGGCGCCTGCTCGGGCAGACGTGAAGACCGGCGTCGACGCATGGCAGCAGGGCGACTATGGAAAGGCCGTGGCGGAATGGGGGCCCCTCGCCCGGGCCGGCGATGCCGACGCGCAGTTTAATCTCGGGCAGGCCTATAAGCTGGGACGGGGCGTTCAGACCGATTTGTCGGCCGCGCTCGACTGGTACAGAAAAGCCGCGGCGCAGGGGCATTTGCGCGCCGAGGATAATCTTGGCCTGTTGATGTTCCAGCAAGGCGATCGCACCAACGCGATGCCCTATCTTCAGCGTTCCTCCACCAGGGGAGACGCTCGCGCCCAATATATTGTGGGCACGGCTCTCTTCAACGGCGATCTGCTCGCCAAGGATTGGGTGCGCGCCTATGCGCTGATGACGCGCGCCGCTTCCTCCGGGCTGACCCAGGCGACGACCAGCCTGCAACAGATGGACAAATTCGTTCCGGAGGATCAGCGCAAACAGGGTTTAGCGCTCGCCTCCTCGATGGAGCAGCAGGCCGCCCGTACGGCCGCCGCGCCGTCAACGCCGGCGGCTGCCGAGCGTTCTTCGGTGCGAGCCACCCAATTGCCGCCCTCGAATATCAACCGACCGTCCACCCCTCCCGAACCGGTTCGCGCCGCCCCGGTCAAATCCGCGCCGGCGCAGGTAGCCGTCGCCAGGCCGAAGCCGGCTCCCGCTGCCCCCCGCCCCGTGCCTTTGGTCACTGCATCGGCATCCGGCGGATCTGGCGGCTGGCGTATCCAGCTTGGTGCTTTTGGTGAAGATGGCCGCGCCCGCGCACTCTGGAGCAGCCTGACCGGCAAGGTGCGCGGTCTTTCCGCCTATCAGCCTTATCTCGTAAAGAGCGGCAACGTCACCCGGCTCCAGGCAGGCCCTTTGGCCAGCAGCACCGAGGCGGCGAAACTGTGCGGATCGGTCAAAGCGGCCGGATCGGATTGCATGCCCAAGAAGATGTGATGATCGCACGGCTCCCATCGGTCGGAATCATGCTTATATTGGACGGGGACCAAATCCGTAGGAAGCCGTTGGATGTCGAAGAATGAAGCGAGCATCGTTGCGCTGACCGTCGCCCTGCTGGGTGAACGCGAAGGACGAGATGCGCTGGACGCCCTGGCCATCGACCTGCGCCTCCTCGCCGAATCCGGGCCTTCCGTCTCTCGCGCCGCATTCGCGATGGCGATGACCGTCGCGCTGTTTCATGATCTCCTGCGCAGGGTGCCAAGTGGCGCCGCCTATGTCGCCCATGCAAGGCAAGGCGGCGGCAAGGTCTTGTTCGACCATGGCGCATTACGTACGATCCGGCTGCCTGTTGGGCCAACAGGCGCACTGCCGCCCGGCGAGGATGCCTTTACCCGCATCCTGCTGCCGCTCGGCTATGAAATGGCGGCCGTCTATCCGCTCGATCGCCTGCGCATGACCGGTCGCGCTTATCGGCACATCGATGCGCCGGAGACGATCCCGCAATTTTTCCTCAGCGAGCTTCATATCGACCGCTTCGATCACGACTTCGCGGCAGCCGCGACCCGCATATTCGAAACCAGCCGCGACCCGCTAACCGCTGAGGCAAAGGCGGTTCTGGAAAAGTTTTCAGCCGGCGCACAGGTCACGTTTGAAGAAGCGGCGTGCGCCCTGCCCGCCATCGTCGCATCATTCGGCCGGCATCATGCGCCCCCGGCGATCGCGGATTATGAATTGCTTCTGTCCCGCTCCCATGAGGGGGCCTGGATCGCGACCGAGGGCAATGCGTTCAACCATGCTACCGACAGGGTGCCGGACGTGGCGGCGCTCGCTGACCGGCTGAAGGCGCAAGCCCGCCCGATCAAGGAAAAGCTGGAGATTTCGAAAAGCGGCCGCGTGCGTCAGACAGCGTTCAGGGCCGATAGCGTGGACAGGGAATTTGCAGATGGCCTATGGCGGCGCGTCCCAGGATCGTTCTACGAATTCATCAGCCGCGATATCGACCCGGCGACCGGCACTCTCGATCTGGCATTCGATACCGGCAACGCCACCGGCATCTTCGCCATGACCAGCGCGACTGACTTAAAGGCTTGATCAGCAAAAGAGCGTAAGGCAACGCACTCGCTTTGAATGCTGGAGGCCACGCTTTGAATAGTCCCCTCGTGTCGTCCTGGGTTCTGACTTTGGTCTGCGCCGATCGCGTCGGAATCGTCGCTGCGGTGAGCCGTTTTCTTGCCGATCGGGGGGGCTTCATCACCGACAGCCAGCAATATGCCGATCGCGCGGCGGGGCTATTCTTCATGCGAGTCGCGTTCGAAGCGACGGAACCGCTGATGACGAGCAGCACCGATCAGTTGCGCATAGACTTCTCCGCAGTGGGCGACGCGTTCGCCATGGCGTGGCGGCTGACCGCCACCGATGAAAAGCCACGGATGCTGATCGCCGTCTCGAAAGGGTCGCACTGCCTCGCCGATCTGCTTCACCGCTGGCAGACGGGAACGCTCGCAGTCGACATCATGGGCGTTGCATCGAACCATCCCGACATGCGGCGGATCACCGAATGGCATGGCATTCCCTATCATGAGTTGCCGCCCAATGGCGACAAGCCGACGCAGGAAGCCGCGCTGCTCGATCTGTTCGCGCGCACGCGATCGGAATATCTGATCCTCGCGCGCTATATGCAGGTGCTATCGGAAGATCTGGTTAGCAAACTGGCCGGACGCTGCGTCAACATCCATCATAGCTTTCTGCCCGGCTTCAAAGGCGCGCGTCCCTATCATCGCGCCCATGAGCGCGGCGTCAAGCTGATCGGCGCGACCGCCCATTTCGTGACGGCCGACCTGGACGAGGGCCCTATCATCGAACAGGCGGTCGAGCGGGTAGACCACCGCGCCACAGCCGACGACATGATCCGCATCGGCCGTGATATCGAAGCGCGGGTGCTGGCGCGCGCGGTCGGCTGGCTGGCCGACCGTCGCGTGCTGCTGAACGGCGGCAAGACCGTGGTCTTCAGCTGATCAAAGGCCGAGGCGCGACCAGAAATCATCGGGCGCGAGCGTCACCCCGCCGGTCGCCCGTTCTCCACGGGACCATGAAGGATGGGGCGCGAGCGTTCGGGACAAATCCCGGTTACGCTGCCGCTTGCGAGATAAAAGGGTCTTGCGGGTCATCGTCTTCTCCTCATCAAGGGAACACGAAACCTTGCGTGGTCGCTTCGGCACCGTGCGCTTTAGCCGTTGGTGACGCGGAGCAAGCTGACATCCTTCAAAAGCCGCGGAGCGTGAAGCTCGCGACCATATCTACCGATATGATTGAGTTTTAAAGATAGCTTTGCTTGGCCGGCATTTATGCGGGCTATAGTCTAGAGCAGCCTCGCCGCGTGCCAGTGCAGATGGTCGGCCATGAATGTCGCGATGAAATAATAGCTGTGATCATAGCCTTCGCGCAGATTGAGAGTCAGCGCGATGCCGGCTCCATCGCAGGCTGCGCGGAGCAATTCGGGCCGCAACTCCCGCCGTAGAAACGGGTCGGCATCCCCCTGATCCACCAGCAAGGCGGGAATATAAGCACCGTCCTCGATCAGGGCCACGGCGTCATGCGCCCGCCACGTCGCGCGATCATCGCCAAGATAGCCGGAGAATGCCTTTTCACCCCATGGAACCTGCCCAGGTGCGACGATCGGAGCGAAGGCAGAAACGGCGCGGAAGCGCTCCGGGAACCGCAACCCCATCGTCAGCGCACCATGACCGCCCATGCTGTGCCCCATGATCGACTGGCGGTCCATATCCGCCGGGAACGCGCTCGCGATCATCGCGGGCAGTTCTTCGCCGATATAGGACCACATGCGGTAATTACGCGCATAGGGTGGCTGCGTGGCGTCGACATAAAAGCCTGCGCCCAGCCCGAAATCCCAGCTTCCCTCTGGATCGTCGGGTACGCCTTGTCCACGCGGCGACGTATCGGGCGCGACGAAGATCAGACCAAGTTCGGCGCAGGCAGCGCGAAACTCGCCCTTTTCGGTGACGTTCGCGTGGGTGCAGGTGAGGCCAGACAGATACCAGACCACCGGCAGTTTCGCTCCGTCCGCGTGGGGCGGAACGAATGCGGAAAAAGTCATTTCGGTGCCGGTCTGCACCGACGCATGGCGGTACACGCCCTGCACGCCGCCAAAGGCACGATTCTCGGAAATCGTTTCCATCAAAACACCACGACGCTGCGAATACTCTCCCCGGCATGCATCAGGTCGAAGCCCTTGTTGATCTCGTCCAGGCTCAGAACATGAGTGATCATCGGGTCGATCTCGATCTTCCCGTTCATGTACCAGTCGACGATCTTGGGTACATCCGTGCGGCCTTTTGCGCCACCAAAGGCGCTGCCCTGCCAGACCCGGCCGGTCACGAGCTGGAACGGGCGGGTGCTGATCTCCTTGCCCGCCTCCGCCACACCGATCACCGTCGAAACGCCCCAGCCACGATGGCAGGCTTCCAGCGCCTGGCGCATGACGGTCGTATTGCCGGTGCAATCGAAACTATAGTCCGCGCCGCCGTCGGTCAGTGCGACCAGATGCTGCACGATATCGCCTTCGATCGCGTGCGGGTTAACGAAATGGGTCATACCGAAACGGCGCCCCCATTCTTCGCGCGTCGGGTTGATGTCGACGCCGATGATCTTGTCGGCGCCGACCATTCGCGCACCCTGAAGCACGTTCAGGCCGATGCCGCCAAGGCCGAATACGACCACGTTGCTGCCGGGCGTCACCTTCGCCGTCTTGACCACCGCGCCAACGCCGGTGGTCACACCGCAGCCGATATAACAGCTCTTGTCGAACGGGGCGTCGTCGCGGATCTTCGCCACCGCGATTTCAGGCAGCACCGTTAAGTTGGAAAAGGTCGAACAGCCCATGTAGTGAAAGACGGTCTGGCCCTTATAGCTGAACCGCGACGTGCCATCGGGCATCAGCCCCTGCCCCTGCGTAGTGCGAATTGCCGTGCACAGGTTCGTCTTGCCCGACAGGCAGCTTTTGCACTGTCGGCACTCGGGCGTGTACAGCGGGATGACATGATCGCCCGGTTTTACGGATGTGACGCCGAGCCCGATCTCGCGGACGATGCCCGCGCCTTCATGGCCCAGAATCGACGGGAAAATGCCCTCACTATCAAATCCGTCGAGGGTGTACGCATCGGTATGGCAGATGCCGGTGGCCATGATCTCGACCAGCACTTCGCCGGCGCGGGGACCTTCCAGATCCAGTTCAACGATTTCGAGGGGCTTTTTTGCTTCGAAGGCTACAGCGGCGCGGGTCTTCACGGGCGGGCATTCCTTCACAATGAAGAGCCGCGGTAAGTTTTCGAAATCCGCTCGTCAAGCAGAGCTTCGGTAAAGCGCCAAACCGTTATGAAGGGTGCGCCAAATCGCGTGAGGCAGTGATCGGTTCGACCGCCGCATGGGACGTATCAAAATCAGAGAATAGCGTTGTACAGGAACCAGCCCATGATCAGCAGGCTGGATACGATACAAATGCGATCACCAAACAAGTCGACGCGAGACATCAGTAACATCCTTCCGATGGGAGCGATCTGTGCCGCTTTCAAGGGATGCTACACCAGTTTTTTTTAAGAATAAACTATAAATCGTGGCAGGTCCCGCTCGGCACGGGGCGAAGGCATCGGGACGCCCGCGCGGGTGCTAGCGCCTTGTCATGGCGATCTCAGCCACTGACGAGCCCCCGATGCGTCAGGAACGACCTGGTGGCCTCCTGCGGCCCGCGATAGGCTTCCTGGAACTCGGCACTCCAATATTTAAGATCGTCCAGATCGACCCGCGCGCCCGAAACCGCGCACAGGACGAACTGACCCGGATGCACGATATCGAAATGCGGCGTGTCATAATGCAGCACCGCCAGCCCCGGAATGTCCGCCATCAGTCGCCGGTCAGGATGCGGTCGACCAACTGCTTCACAGTCGGCACGAACCCATTGGAATAAAAAGGATCCTGTTTGAACTTATAGGCACCGTGGCCCGCGAACAGCAGATTGTCATCCAGCGAACCACCATGCACAGCCTCCTGCAACGCCTTCTGGATGCAGAAGCTGCGCGGATCGGCAAGACGACCGGTCGAATTGGTCTCGCTATCCATCCAACTCGAAAAAGCGCATTGGCTAAGACAGCCCATACAGTCGGTCTGATCCTTGCGGATCACGCTTTTTTCCTCTTCACCAACGAAGACCAGCGTATTGTCAGGCGTCTTGAGCGCGGCGGTGAAGCCTTGCCCCACCCACTCACGGGCGCGCAGCAGGTCGCCGCGCGTGACCCAGAAATTCTTGCCCTTCACCCCGACATCAAGCTGATGGGTATGGTCGCCCGCCTGTTCGGTGCTGAACGGAATCTGCCGTTCCGACCGCGCTTCGAGACTGCGCAGGAAGGGATTGCGAACCGCCGAGCTGTAAAAGCCGGTCGGCGAGAATCGGTGCAGCAGCACGTCGCCCGGCTCCAACCGGGTCAGCCGGTCCTTCCAGCCCTGGGGAATAGGGCTCTCCTGCGTCAATAGCGGCCGGGTGCCGAACTGAAAGGCGATTGCCCCCAGTTCGGGATTGTCGATCCAGTCGTTCCAGTCCTTGAGCGCCCACACGCCACCCGCCATGACGATCGGAACCTCGTCGGAAATGCCGCCTTCGCGCATCGTGTCGCGCAGCGCCTTGACCCTGGGATAGGGGTCTTGCGGCACGCGAGGATCTTCCGCATTCGACAGTCCGTTATGCCCGCCGGCAAGCCAGGGGTCTTCATAGACGACCGCCGCCAGCCATTCCGATGCCTTGGAATAGGCGCGCTTCCACAAGGCCCGAAAGGCGCGGCCCGAACTGACGATGGGCAGATAGCTGACGCCATAGGAAGCGGCGATCTCGCTCAGCTTATAAGGCATGCCCGCGCCACAAGTGACGCCCGAAACCATGCCCTTGGTCTTTTCCAGGACGCCGTGCAGGACGCGCTGCGCGCCGCCCATTTCCCACAGCACATTGATGTTGATCGCCCCTCTGCCGCCCGCAATCTCGAAGGCGCGCTTCACCTGCTCGACCGCGCCGTCGATGGCGTAGGCGACCAGTTCTTCATGCCGGTCGCGCCGCGTGCGGCCTTGATAGATTTGCGGAATCACATTGCCGAAACTGTCATAGCTGTCCGCATTCACCGCCGAAATGGTGCCGATGCCGCCGGCGGCCGCCCACGCGCCGGAGCTTGCATGGTTGGAAACGGCCACGCCCTTGCCGCCTTCTACGAGCGGCCAGACTTCGCGGCCGCCATAGATGATGGGCTTCAACCCCTTGAACACAGAAATCTCCTGCGAAAAGCCGTGGCTTCCCAAACTGTTTGAAGGACCGCCTGTAGCAGATATGCCCTCGAATGACGAATTTTCGCGGCGCCTTTAAAACAAAATCCGGGGCATGGCCAGTGCCTCACCATAAAGGCGCGCATAGGCTTCGACCATTGCAGTTTCCGCAAAGTCCCGCGTAGCGCGTGCGCGATTGGCCGCTCCCAGCGCCGCGCGCAGGCTGGCGTCACTCGCCAACGTCGCGATGGCGCTCGATAAACCGGCCTCGTCCGGCATGATGAAGCGCCCGTTTTCAGGCGCGACCATCGTGGCGACGTCGCCCACATCCATCGAAGCGACCGGGACGCCGGCAGCCATGGCCTCGACCAGCGAGATCGGGAACTGCTCACTGTCGGAAGAAAGCGCAAAAATATCGAACAGGCCGACGAAGCGCCACGGCTCGGCCATGAATCCGGCCATGCAGAGATCGTCAAGCCCGCAGGCCGCGGCCTCCGCCACGATGGCTTCCCGCTCCGGCCCCTCCCCCACGATCACCAGTTGCACCCGATCGCGATGCGGGGCCACCGCGCGGACCAGCCGAACCAGATTCTTGACCGGTCGAAGTCCAGCGAGCGTCCCGACCAGCAGCTTGCCAGGGGTGCGGCGCAACATGGGGATGGCGTTCGGCGCGGGCGGATCGGCATAGCGCGCGACGTCAATACCGTTGCGGATGAGATACACCTTGTCAGCAGGCTGCCGCCACTCCCGACGCGCAATGGTTTCCAGCCGCACCGACGGCACAACGAGCGCTTGCGCGCGCTGGAGCGCGATTCGGCGATACAGATTGCGTTGCGGCTTGAGCGACCGCGCTTCATCCGCATTGAACCCGTCCTCATGATGGATCAGCGGCGGAAGCCTCATAAAGGGGGCGAACAGGCGATGCGCCATGACCGCATCCATTGCCCCCCAATTATAGCTCAGGACCAGATTATAATCGGCCATGAAGCGGGCGAGCGCGCGAAAGCGCCCCATCCCCGGCCGCCCGGCGAGCAGGGGCGCCTGAGGGAAATGGACAGGCGTCCCCGGATCGATCGCGGCGCGCGCGCCCATCGCATCGGGCACGGCGCTGATGATCGCATGTTCGGCCCGGTCGCCCCAGATATTCATCAGCCTGACGGCGCGCGCTTCCTTGCCCCCCAGCGAAAAACTGCTGTGAACGTGAAGCAGACGCGGTCGCCGGGCGCTGGCGTCAGCCATTCAGGACGCGCGCCAGCAAACGGTCGACGCCGGCGACGGCGTCCGGCTCGTCCAGCAGCGGGGCGTGACCGACATTGGCGACCGTGACAAGCTCGGCCCCCGGCCCGATGTCCACCAGCATCCGCTCAGCAGTGGCGGCGCTTAATATGTCAGACCGCTCTCCGCGCAGGATCATCGTCGGAATGGCGCGAAATGCGGCCATGACCGGCCACATATCGACCGCCGCCTCGCCGCCCGCCATGCGCAACGGTTCGGCGATCCGCATGTCGTAATCCGGCACGATCCGTCCGGCCTTGTTCAGCCGACAGAGGCGCTTGGCCATGGCGAGCCATTGCTCCAGCCCATAGTCGGGATAGACATCGCGGTTCATTTCCTCGAGCGCGCGGGCAGCGTGAACCCAGCTTGGATGCGAGCCGCCATTGCCGACATAGCCGCGAATCCGCGCCAGCCCCTTGTCCTCCAGCGTGGGCCCGACATCGTTGAGCACCACGCCCGCGAGCCATTCGCGCTGCGTCGCCGCGATCAGCATGGCGATAAGGCCGCCGAGCGACGTGCCGACAACAACGAAACGCGTTATCGCCAGATCGGCAAGCAGCCGGCTGATATCCTGAAGATAGGTGAGCGGGACATAGCTCATCGGGTCCTTGGCCTGTGCGCTTTCGCCCCGCCCCCGAAGGTCGGGGCAGATCAGCCGCCACTCGCCCGCAAGCCGCTTCGCCAGCGGCTCGAAATCGCGCGCATTGCGGGTGAGGCCCGGCAGGCAGAGCAAGGCCGGGCGGCCGTCCACGCCGCCCGAATAATCGCGATAATGGAGCCGCAGGCCGTCCGGGGACCACCAAAATCCGTCGCTATAGGCGCTCACGCTTGATCCTTCACCCGTTGCACCACCATATCGCCGGATGCGCGCGCCCTCGCAAGCTGCCAAATAACCCTTGTTACACAAAGCTGCGCTGCGCAGCTCGCCCCTTTCGCCTCCCCTTTTTTTGAGCCATAGCCAGACCATGTCCGCAACGCTGAATTCAACCGAGCCTGCCACTGGAGCATTGCTATGGGAGGGAAGTTCGGGCGACGTGGCCGAGGAGGTGGCTCGCGCCCGCGCCGGATGGCCGCGCTGGGCCGCCCAGCCGATCGCCGTCCGGATCGAGACCCTGCGTCGCTTCGTCAATGTCATACGCGCGCATGAGGACTCCCTGGTCGACCTGATCGCGCGCGAAACCGGCAAGCCGCTATGGGACGCGCGCGGCGAAGTCGCATCGGTCATGGCCAAGGTCGACATTTCCGTCACTGCTTATTCCGAGCGTACCGGCCAGAAGCGGCTGGACGCGGCGATGGGCGCGCGCCAGTCGCTGCGGCACAAACCCCATGGCGTCATGGCGGTGCTCGGCCCCTATAATTTCCCGGCCCATCTGCCCAATGGCCATATCGTGCCGGCGCTGCTTGCCGGAAACGCGATCGTGTTCAAGCCGTCGGAAAAAACGCCCGCCGTTGGCGAAATGCTGGTGCGCTTCTATCATGAAGCGGGGGTGCCGACCGACGCGATCCGCCTGCTGCTCGGCGGGGCAGAGGAAGGCAAGGCGCTTGCCGCTCACCCCGACGTCAACGGCATATTGTTCACTGGGTCGGCCCAGACCGGCATTGCGATCAATCGTCAATTTGCGGCTCAACCCGGCAAAATCCTGGCGCTTGAAATGGGCGGCAATAATCCCGTCATCGTGTGGGATACGCCGGAAATCGCCAATGCTGCGGCGCTCGTCGTTCAGTCCGCCTTTATGAGCAGCGGCCAGCGCTGCACCGCCGCCAGCCGCCTGATCGTGCGCGACAGTCTTGCCGACGTGGTGATCGCCGAAGTCAAGAAGATCGCCGACCGCCTGATCATCGATCATCCCCATGCCGATCCAACGCCCTATATGGGACCGGTCATCGACAATGAGGCGGCGGACGGCCTTACGGAAAGCTTCCTATATCTGATGAGCCACGGCGGGCGGCCGATCAAACATATGGTTCGCCCGGTCAAGGACCGCCCGTTCCTGACGCCGGCGATCATCGACGTGACCGCGATGGAGGAACGGCCGGATGTCGAGCTGTTCGGGCCACTGCTTCAGGTTATTCGCGTGCCCGATTTCCCCGCCGCGATCGCGGAGGCCAATAACAGTCGCTATGGTCTGTCCGCCGCACTGATCGGCGGATCGCCCGATCATTATAACCAGTTCTGGTCCAATATCCGCGCGGGCATCATCAACTGGAACCGGCCGACCAACGGCGCCTCATCTTCGGCCCCTTTCGGCGGCGTCGGCATATCGGGCAATCATCGGCCAAGCGCCTATTATGCCGCCGACTATTGCGCCTACCCCGTGGTTTCCGCCGAAATAGAACAGCCGCGCGCCTCGATCGGCGTCGGGCTGAAAGACATCGATACGAGCGCTATGGGCGACTGAGCGGCTGAACGACCAATTTTTCCTATGCGCCTGCCAAAGCATTTTGAATTGATCTGGTCCGCCGCCATGGCCATGTGCGTAATATGGCACAGACTGAATATGCAACCGTCCACCTGGTGGGCGCAGGGCCGGGCGACCCCGATCTGCTCACGGTGCGGGCCGCACGCCTGATCGGCGAGGCGGCGGTAATCGTCCATGACGGGCTGGTGTCGGATGAGATATTGGCGCTTGCCGATCCAGGCGCCGAACGAATTTCGGTCGCCAAGCAACGCGATCGCCACTCGCTTCCCCAAGATCAGATCAACGCCCTACTCGTCCGGCTGGCGCAGTCGGGCCGCTCGGTCGTTCGCCTCAAAGGCGGCGATCCGTTCATCTTCGGCCGTGGTGGCGAGGAACTGGAAGCCTGCCGGGCTGCGGGCGTCCCGGTCGAGGTCGTGCCCGGCATCAGCGCGGCGATCGGCAGCGCGGCGCAGGCGCAACTGCCGCTCACCCATCGCGACGCCTCCAGCGCCGTCAGCTTCGTGGCAGGACAGTGCAAAGGGCTGGCCGATCAGGACTGGTCGGGGCTCGCGGGCAAGGGTCGAACGCTCGTCATCTATATGGGGGTCGCGACCGCCGCTGACATTGCGGACAAACTGATCGCCGACGGGGTGTCCCCAGCCACACCGATCGCAGTGCTGGAAAACGGTACGCGCACCGACATGCGGACGTTGCGGTCGCTGCTCGCCGACCTGGGCCACTTGATGGTGCGTGAGCAGGTAAAAAGCCCCGCCCTGATTGTAGTCGGGGAAGTGGCGGCTTATGCGCTGGCGCTCGATGTGCTGGCGGGATGGTCCGCCGGCGCGGAAAATGGGGCGGAGATAATTTTGTGAAGATCCTCACGGGCAATGATCTTGGCACCGGCGATGTCATCTGGTGGGCTGGCGATGGCTGGTCGCGCCAGGTCAATGATTCCGCCGATGTCGGCGACAAGGGCGACGAACTCGCCCGCACCGAAGAAGCCGCGCTGCGCGTGGTGGGGGCTCATGTGATCGACGCAAGCCTGACCGACGATGGCGTGCGCCCCGCTCATATCAAGGATCGCATCCGTGCCTTGGGACCGACCGTCCGGTCCGATCTTATCGCTCAACCGGCCGAGGCCGACATCGGCAAGTGGGTAATCTGACATGTACCGCTATGACAGCTATGACCAGTCTCTCGTCGACGCCCGCGTCGAGGAATTTCGCGACCAAACCCAGCGCCGCCTTTCCGGCGCGCTAACCGAGGACCAGTTCAAGCCGCTGCGCCTGATGAACGGCCTGTATCTACAGCTCCACGCCTATATGCTGCGCATCGCCATTCCCTATGGCACATTGTCGGGCAAGCAGATGCGGATGCTGGGCCATGTCGCGCGCAAATATGACCGGGGCTACGGTCATTTTACGACGCGTCAGAATCTTCAGTTGAACTGGATCAAGCTGGCCGACGCGCCCGATATCCTCGCCGAGTTGGCGACAGTCGAGATGCACGCCATCCAGACCAGCGGCAACTGCATCCGCAACATCTCGTCGGATCAATATGCCGGCGTCTCGGCTGACGAACTGACGGACCCGCGCCCCTGGGCCGAGTTGCTGCGCCAATGGTCGTCCTTCCATCCCGAATTCACCTATCTGCCGCGCAAGTTCAAAATCTGCGTGATCGCCAGCGAAGAAGACCGCGCGGCCATGCGCCTGCATGATATCGGGCTGGAGCTGGTGGAACGCGACGGCCAGATCGGGGCGAAGGTCTTTGCCGGTGGCGGCATGGGTCGGACCCCCATGATTGCGCCTAAAATCAGTGACTTTGTGAGCGAAGATGAGATTATCTCTTATCTCGAAGCCTGCCTGCGCGTCTATAATCGCTATGGCCGTCGTGACAATAAATATAAGGCCAGAATCAAGATCCTGGTCCACGAACTGGGTGCTGACGAATATCGCCGGCAGGTCGAGGAAGAGTTCGCGCATATGAAGGCGCTTGGCCTCAACCCGCCGCGCGAGGAACTGGCCCGAATCCGCGCCTGTTTCGCTAATCCGGCCTATGAAGCGGACGCTAGCGACGCCATTGACCGATCGGACCCCGGCTTTGCGCTGTGGGTCGACCGCCAGGTCGCGGCGCACAAGCAGCCAGGCTACGCGATCGTCAATATCAGCCTCAAGCCCGTGGACGGCATTCCGGGCGATGCATCGGCCGACCAGATCGAACTGATCGCCGACCTTGCCGAGCGCTATTCGTTCGACGAGTTGCGCGTGACCCATGCGCAAAATCTGGTGTTGCCCCATGTTCGCAAGGCCGATCTATACACGATCTGGCAGAAGCTGGACGAGGTCGGTCTGGCCGAGGCCAATCTCGACCTCATCACCGACATCATCGCCTGCCCTGGCTTGGATTATTGTGCGCTTGCCAATGCGCGCTCGATCCCACTGGCGCAAAAGATCGCCAAGCGCTTCGCCAATGCGCAGCGGCAGGCCGAACTGGGCGAATTGAAGCTAAAAATTTCGGGCTGCATCAATGCCTGCGGCCATCATCATGCCGGCCATATCGGCATTTTAGGCGTCGACCGGCGCGGCGTTGAGAATTTCCAGCTACTTCTCGGTGGGTCGGGTGCGGAGGATGCGGCGCTGGCTCAGATCACCGGGCCCGGCTTCTCGGAAGACGGCGTGGTCGACGCCATCGAAAAGGTCACCGACATCTATCTGGCGCAGCGGACGGAAGGCGAACGCTTTGTCGATACCTATCGCCGCATCGGCATGAAGCCATTCAAGGAAGCCATTTATGGTTGAGTTTCTCTCTTTCCGCGACGGCGAGGCCGCTCAGGAACCGGCAGTGACGGTCGAATCCTTCACTGGCCAATCCAATGCGACCGCCGTCCGCATCGAGCCTAGCGACGACGCGCGCGAATTGCTGCCCCATCTCGACCGCATCGCGATGGTCGAGGTGAATTTCCCGGTCTATGGCGATGGTCGCGGCTATTCCGCCGCCCGCATCCTGCGTGAAGCGGGCTATCAGGGCGAATTGCGCGCGGTGGGCGATGTGCTGGTCGACCAGCTTGTCGCCATGCGACGGTGCGGCTTCGACAGCTTCCATCCCGACAAGGCGCTGGACGATGCCGCGGTTGATCGGGCGCTCAATCGCTACCCGCAAGTCTACCAAAAGACGATCGATGGCCGCAGCCCTGTGTGGGCGAAGCGGCACCCGGAGACAGAAGATGGCTGAGCCCGTTCGCAAGATCGACGTCATCGACGCGCGACCCGCTTTTACGCAACATGATGCCGACGCGCTCAACGCCCGCTTTGAGGGCGTCGATTCGCTTACCATGCTCAAGACCGTTTTCGCCGAGGGGCTTGCCGGCCATGTCGCGGTCGTTTCCTCCTTCGGGACCGAGAGCGCGGTATTGCTCGATCTGGTCGCAAAGGCCGACAGGAACGTGCCGGTGATCTTCGTCGATACGATGAAGATGTTCGCTGAGACGCTGACCTATCGCGACCTGCTCATCGAGCGGCTGGGCTTTACCGATAGCAGGATCGTGCACCCCGACCTCGCCGTTCTGGCGCAACGGGATGAGACCGGCCTGCGCTGGTCCTACGATCCCGATGGCTGTTGCGAGATCCGCAAGGTTCTGCCGATGAAGCGGGCCAAGCATGGCCTCGACGCCTGGATTTCC
Source organism: Sphingobium fluminis (assembly GCF_037723805.1). Classification (NCBI taxonomy): domain Bacteria; kingdom Pseudomonadati; phylum Pseudomonadota; class Alphaproteobacteria; order Sphingomonadales; family Sphingobiaceae; genus Sphingobium; species Sphingobium fluminis. Next base: position 1,071,921 of record NZ_JBBJUK010000001.1, on the reverse strand, counting down.
GGCCGCAAGGCGTTCCAGTCGGCGACCCGGCAGAACCTGCCCCGCTTCGAAATCGAGGACGGCAGGCTCAAGATCAACCCGCTGGGCGACTGGACCAAGGACGAACTGGAAAGCTGGTTCGAAGCCAATGATCTGCCGCGTCATCCGCTGGAGGAGCAGGGCTATCTGTCGATCGGCTGCGAGCCCTGCACGTCAAGGGTGCAGCCGGGTGAGGACCCGCGCGCGGGCCGCTGGCGGGGCTGGGACAAGGTGGAATGTGGCATTCACTCGCCTCTCTCACCGATCCCTGCCGTCGATCCGGAGGATCCGGCCAACCAGCCGGTATTCTAAAGCTCTCTGGTCAGCCGATCATTCATAATCTTCCATCGCGCCATAACTGTCGCCGGCAAGATCCGAAAAGCGCGTGATACGCGCATCGAATTTCATCCGGATACGGCCGGTTGAGCCATGACGCTGCTTGGCGATGATCAATTCGGCCAGGCCGTAGATTCGTTCCATCTCAGCCGCCCATTCGAGATGTTCGGGGCTTTCCTTGTTTCCCGGCTCCTTGGCCGCTACATAATAATCCTCGCGGAACACGAACCACACCATGTCCGCGTCCTGTTCGATCGATCCGGACTCGCGCAAATCGGATAGCTGAGGCCGCTTGTCCTCACGCTGCTCGACCGCACGGCTCAGCTGCGACAATGCCAGAACCGGGCAGTTCAGTTCCTTCGCCAGCGTTTTGAGGCCGCGGGAAATTTCTGAGATTTCTTGCACCCGGTTTCCGTCGCCCCTGCCCGTTCCCTGCAATAGCTGAAGATAGTCGACGATGACGAGACCGATCTCGTGCCGCCGTTTCAGCCTTCGGGCGCGCGTTCTCAGCGCCGCAATAGTCAGGCCCGGCGTGTCATCGATAAAAAGCGGCAGTTCCTGAAGCTCGCGCGCTGCCCTCGAAAGGTTCTGGAAATCGGCGCGGCTGATCTTGCCCATGCGCAGCGCCTCGCCGCTGATGCCGGATTGTTCGGCCAGCACGCGCGTCGCGAGTTGGTCCGCGGACATTTCCAGGCTGAAGAAAGCGGTCTTGGCGCCCATATTCTTGTCACGGGGAATGCCGTCGGCTTCGTCTCGCAGCCAGCGTGATGCCGCATTATAAGCGATATTGGTCGCAAGCGACGTCTTGCCCATGCCGGGGCGGCCGGCAAGGATCATAAGGTCCGAATTGTGAAGACCACCGATCTTTTCGTTAAGGCTGCCGATACCCGTCGTGATACCCGACAGATGGCCGCCGCTGTTGAGCGCGCGTTCGGCGACCTGCACCGCCATCATCGTCGCGGTCGAAAAGCTTTTGACCGATCCGACCTCGCCTTCGCCTTCCGATACCTTGTATAGCGCGACCTCCGCTGCTTCGATCTGTTCGCGCGGATTGACATCCTCACTGGTGTCCAATGCGTTTTCAACCAGTTCCCGGCCCACATTGACGAGTTGTCGCAGCAGAGCGAGATCATAAATCTGGGAAGCGAAGTCGCGAGCGCCGATCAGCGCCGCCCCATTGCCCGTCAATTGCGCAAGATAGCCCGCTCCGCCCAGTTCCTTGAGTGCCGGGTCCTGGTCCAGTAGCGGCTTGAGCGTGACAGGGTTGGCGACCATGTCGCGTTCCAGCAGCTTCATTACCGCATCGAATATTCGTCCATGGAGCGGCTCGAAAAAATGTTCGGCGCGCAGTTTGAGCTGCACGTCCTCCGCGATTCGGTTGTCGATCATCAGCGCGCCCAATAGCGCCGCTTCCGCTTCGACGTTGCGAGGGAGTTCAGGACCGCCGGCGTCGGCGGTAACATTCAATTTTACAGGTTCGGCCATGCCATCTCATCGACCCGGCGCGTCCGCGAAGCAAGGCGCAAGCGCACAACGGCTAGCTCTAATCTGTGGACAAGTTCCCCTTGCCTTTCACGGATTCCCGCCGCAGTGACAAATGCCTTCATCATGGCCGATCCGCGCATCATAGATATCAAGCTCGACGAGCGAACGATCCTGTGGCGCAGTGCGGACGTCGAGCAAGAGCGGCGGATCGCCATTTTCGATCTGCTGGAAGACAATCATTTCGCGCCCCAGCGCGCGCACGCCGACGGTTATGCAGGCCCGTACAAGGTTACTTTGCGGGTCGAAGAGGGCCGCCTGGTGATTGAAATCCAGCGGGAGGATGACACCCCTTTGGAAGCGATCATTCTGGGACTGGGTCGATTCCGGCGGCCGGTTCGCGAATATTTCGCGATCTGCGACAGCTATTATCAGGCGATAAGCAACGCTTCGCCGCAGCAGATCGAGACGGTAGATATGGCCCGGCGCGGTGTTCACAATCAAGCGGCCGAAATGCTTCGAGAACGGCTGGAGGGCAAGATCGAAGTCGATTTCGACACGGCGCGGCGGTTGTTCACGCTGATCTGCGTATTGCATATCAAGGGGTAGGATTATCGGCCGGCTTACTATTGGGCAGGTAATCCTGCGAGCAGTCTTGGTGGCGATCGTCCTTGCGGCACTCGCACTGGCGCTATGGTCGTTCGCCCGGACATGGGCGCCGGGGCGAGACGATTATCCGGTCCAGGGGCTGTCAGTCGATTCGAACAGCGGCCGGGTGGACTGGGGCACGCTGGCAGCGCAGGGCGCCGACTTCGCCTATATCCGCGCGGCCCGTGGCGCGGATATGCGCGACCCCGCTTTTGCGCGCAACTGGGCCGGTGCCCGCTCGGCCGGCATGCGATATGGCGCGGCGCTCGACTTCAGCCTGTGTCGCCTCGCCTCCGATCAGGCGACGCGTTTCGTCACGACCGTTCCGCGCGACAATGCCGCGCTGCCCCCCGTGATCCGGCTCAGCTTCGATCCTGCCTGCCCGTCCAGGCCCGGGCGCGATACCGTGCTGTCGGAACTGAACACGCTGGTCAACCTGGTGGAAGCCCATGCGGAAAAGCCGGTGCTGCTTAATGTCGCGCCGGCATTCGACGCGCGGTACGATGTCGGATCGGGGATCAACCGCACGCTCTGGCTTGATGGCAATTTCTTTCCACCCGACTATGCCAGCCGCAAATGGGTGATGTGGACCGCGTCCGACATGCGCCATGTCGACGGGATCGAGGGTCCGGTCAGATGGGATGTCGTTGCGCCATGACATCCCGCGACCCCGACATCGATCTGCTGATGGCAGCAGCGCGCGCCGCGATGGCCCATGCCCACGCGCCCTATAGCCGCTTTGCGGTTGGCGCTGCCCTGCGCCTGACCGACGGCTCGATCGTGACCGGCTGCAATTTCGAAAATGCGAGCTACGGCCTGTCATTATGTGCAGAGACGGTCGCGCTCGCCAACGCCAACACGCAAGGCCGCCTGGCCGATGTGAGGGCCATTGCCGTCGTCGGCGGCGCGCTGGACGGTAGCGAAAGCGCAACCGTTACACCTTGCGGCCGCTGCCGCCAGATATTGCAGGAGGCAGAACAAATGGCCGGTCGCCCCATTGCCATCTATTGTGCTGGAGCGGTTGGCGGCGCCATAATCGAACATGACCTTGCCACCCTTCTCCCCCACGCTTTTGGTCCGTCGGACCTTGGCATACCGCCCATCAGGAAGAGCTGAAACCCATGTCTATCATGTCCGATAAATGGATTCGCGAGCAGGCGCTGAACCGCGGGATGATCGAACCCTTTGTCGAGAGCCAGCGCCGCGAGAATTGTATTAGCTATGGCTTGTCCTCCTATGGCTATGACGCCCGGGTTGCGGACGAATTCAAGATTTTCACCAATATCGACAGCGCGATCGTCGACCCCAAGGACTTCGCGGCGAACAGTTTCGTCGATCGCCAGACGAGTTGCTGCATCATCCCGCCCAACAGCTTCGCACTCGCCCGCACCGTCGAATATTTCCGGGTGCCGCGCGACGTGCTGGTCATCTGCCTTGGCAAATCGACCTATGCCCGGTGCGGGATCATCGTGAACGTCACCCCGCTCGAACCGGGTTGGGAAGGGCATGTGACGCTCGAATTTTCCAACACCACGCCACTGCCGGCCAAGATCTACGCCAATGAAGGCGCGTGCCAGTTTCTGTTCCTTCAGGGCAACGAACCCTGCGAAGTCAGCTATGCTGATCGCGCGGGTAAATATATGGGGCAGCAGGGCGTGACATTGCCCCGCCTCTGACGGCATGCGATCAAGGGGGCATGAGCGACGCGCCATGCCCTTCAAGCTGAACTTTTCCGGATTCAAAAGGGTTCGGAAGGAAGTAGCCTTGCCCAGCGTCGGGGATGCTCGGGTGTACGCAATCGGCGACATCCACGGCCGTATTGATCTGCTCGACGAATTGCTCGCGATGATCGCGCGGGATGACGCGGCCCGCCCACCGATGACCCGCTACCTCATCCTGATGGGTGATCTGGTCGATCGCGGACCTGATTCCGCAACCGTCGTGCGCCGCGCGATCAACCTGTCTCAATCGGCAAGCAATGTCCGGTTTCTCAAAGGCAATCATGAGGAAGTCTTCGTGCTGGCCGCGCGGGGCGACGTGCAGGCTGCGCGCTTTTTCCGTCGCATCGGGGGGATAGAGACGCTAGCCAGCTATGGCCTCGACGAATCGGAGAGCAGCGCCATGGACGATGACGCCCTCGCCAGTTGGATGCTGACGCATATTCCCCGCGCCGATGTCGATTTTCTCGACGGTTTCCAGACCATGATCGAGATTGGCGACTATCTGTTCGTCCACGCCGGCATCGACCCCAAAAAACCAATCAGCAGGCAGGAGACAGGCGATCTCCTCTGGATTCGGCAGCCTTTTCTCGACCACACTGCCCGGCATGAGCGCATGGTCGTCCACGGGCACAGCATCACCCAGATGCCCGATGTGCGTGAAAATCGCATCGGCATCGACACCGGGGCCTATGCCAGCGGGCGGCTGACTGCCCTCGCACTCGAACACAATCGACGCTGGTTCCTGCACACCGGACTCTGACCGATTATTGTGCTCTGCAACATTGTGTCGTTGAGATGCGCGCTGACCATATCTCATATCCGGTTGAGAAAAGCTCCATATCCCCACCCCGCCTGAGCGCCATAGAGGATTGGCGATTTCGTTTCGTTTTATTGGACAGAACGGCAAACATGTCGTCCAGCAGGGGTAAAAATCGATGCGTATTCGCCATGCTTTAGCCGGGGTCTCGATGGCCGCGTGCCTCCTTTCTCCCGCCGAACTTATCGCAGCCGCGAAGTCGGACATAACGCTCTCGCAACGTCACAATTTCGATATCGAGCCTCAACCGCTCAGCAGCGCCCTACGCGCGCTTTCGACCCAATCTGGCGTGCGCATTCTCTTTCCCTATGACGAGGTTGCCGCCATCCGCAGCCGCCGCATCCAGGGTTGGCTTTCGACCGAAGGCGCGCTTGATCGCCTGCTTGCCGGCACTGCGCTCAAACAATCGGCAGCCGGCGCGGGGGTCATCGCGCTCGCCGTGCCCTTCAATCGCAGCGCCACGCGCCGAAGCCCGACGGCGGTGCAATATGCCCAAGCGTCCGCCGGTAACAGCGCGACGTCGATGTCGCCTGCGCCTGCTGCCGAAGCCGAAGAAATGGCGGCGCCGATCATCGTCACGGGCACGCGTCAGACCACCCGCACAGTCGCCGAAAGCCTCGCGCCGATAGACGTGCTGGGCGCCAAGGATCTGGAATCGAGCGGCAAGCAGTCCGTCCGCGACCTGCTCGGCACGCTGGTCCCCTCGATCAACGTGTCGAACAATGGCGCCGGCGCGAGCTGGGCCGTCCGTACATTGTCGCTGCGCGGCCTCGGCGGCGATCAGTTGCTGGTGCTGGTCAACGGCAAACGTCGCCACAACACCGCTACGCTCTTCATCAACGGTGCGACCCAGAATGGCCAGTCGCCGCCGGATCTCGACCTTATTCCCGGCAACGCCATCCAGCGCATCGAAGTGCTGCGCGACGGTGCATCGGCGCAATATGGCTCGGACGCGATCGCCGGCGTCGTGAACGTCATCCTGAAAAACGATACATCCGGCGGCGCAGCGATGACGCTGGGAAGCACCGCCGACAATGGCGGCTGGCAGGGGCGCTTTCAGGTGGACAAGGGTTTCGCGCTCGGCTCTGACGGTGGCTATATCCACCTGTCGGGCGATGGGGTGTTGCAGGATAATACGATTACGAAGAGCAGTCCCATCACCACGCTCGTTTTCTATCCCGGGCTGGCGACCGACGCGATCAATGTGAACGCCAACCGCATTCGCGCCAAATACGGCCAGCCGCAGGTCATCGGCGGCAATGCCGGCTATGACGCGATGCTGCCGGTCGGCGAGAGCCTCGAACTTTACAGCTTCGGCACATTTTCCAAGCGTCATGCGGCCGGTTGGCTGACCTACCGCAATCCGGCGGCCCTCAACAATATCATCGAAATCTACCCGGAAGGCTATATTCCGCGCATTCAGGTATACGACAAAGATTTCCAGTTCGCCGGTGGGCTGCGCGGTGAAGTGGGCGGCGGCATCCATTTCGACCTGAGCAGCACCTATTCGCAGAATGAGGTCAAATATGGTCAGACGACCTCGCTCAATCCGTCTCTGGGTACGACCAGCCCGACCCGCTTCTATCTAGGCAAGATCAGGGCCGACGAGTGGACTACCAACCTGGACCTTAGCAAGGAGATCGAACTCGGCCTGGCTGAACCGCTCTCTGTCGCGGTAGGCGCTGAATATAAGAAAAACAAATTCCTGATCGCCCCCGGCGACCCCGTTTCCTATATCGACGGGGGGTATAAGTCGCCAGTTGGAAGCTGGCTGGCCGGCCAGACGAGAACGGGCGTCGGCTCGCAGGGCGTGACCGGCTTCCTGCCGTCTGGATCAGGCACATGGAGCCGCAACAACTGGAGCGCCTATATCAACCTCGAGGGCAAGATCATCGAGGGCCTGGAATTCGGCCTCGCCGGTCGGCATGAGGATTATTCCGACTTCGGCACCACCAATACCGGCAAGGCATCGATCCGCATCGAGCCCACACGGGGCATCGCGATCCGTGGCACCGCCAGCACCGGTTTCAGAGCACCCACGCTGCAACAGCAGCATTACGCGTCATCGTCGACGATCACGGTGACTCGGGACGGGGTCAGCCAGTTGCTGCCCGTTCAGGCGCTGCCGGTCGAGGGAGCCGCCGCCAGAGCGCTTGGGGCGGTTCCACTAAAACCGGAAAAATCGACCAACTTCTCGGCCGGTCTGGTGCTGACGCCGATGCACAACCTCAACATTACGGTCGACGCTTACCAGATCAAGATCAAGGATCGCATCCTGCTGAGCGAAACGCTCAGCGGCACGACCGTGCTCAACGTCTTGCAGGCGGCTGGGATCAGAGGCATCGCTGGTGGCCTCATCTTCTCCAACGCCGCCGACACGCGAACGCGAGGTCTGGACATCGTCAGCACCTATCGTGCTCCTCTCGGCAATATGGGCGTCGCGACGTTCAGCCTCTCGGCGAACTTCAACAAGACGGTCTTTACCCATATCGACCCCGTACCGGCCGTGCTGGCCGCCTCCGGGCTTCCCCTTATCGGTCGCGCCAAGATCGGCGATCTGAGCGAAGGAACGCCGCGCAATAAGTTCATTGCCAACGTCCTGTGGGAATGGGACGATTTCAACCTGAACCTGCGCGCGACCCGCTTCGGCAAGATCGTGCAGCGGCAAGCGGGCGAAGTCTGGCATTATGAGAACTTCACTGCTTGCCCTGCACCCGTTGGTGGCGCCGCCCCCCTTCCCGGCTGTTCTCGGGGCTATGTCGACGAAACGCTTAAGCCAAAGACCATCCTCGACCTCGAAGTCGGCTATAAACTGGCCAAGGGCGTCAAGCTATCAATCGGTGCGAATAACCTGCTCAACACCTATCCCAACAAGATCAAGCCGGTGAACCAACTCGCAGGCGGTCTTTATAATCAATATGCTCCCTACGGCATCAGTGGCGGCTTTTACTATGGCCGGTTCAACCTCGAATTCTGACGACAACGGAGAAGATGCGATGACGGGCAGGATTAAGCTCAACCGCCGCGAAGCGATCGCGGCGGGCGGGATCGGGCTGCTCGCTGCGGGTGGCGGCGCGGGTACGATGGCCGCGCCCTACCCCGGTGCTCCGGCGTCGGGCAAGGATAGCATCGTTACCGTCCAAGATTGCACCAATGTGGCCCTTTCGCTGTCGCCCGACGGCAAGAAAATCGCCTTCGACCTACTCGGCATATTATGGACGATGCCGGCAGGCGGTGGCCCCCTTACCCGGCTGAGCGGCGATTTTGACGATCTCGCACAGCCCGACTGGTCGCCCGATGGCGCACGCATCGCCTTCCAATCCTACCGCACCGGTAATTTCCACATCTGGTCGATAGCCGCCGGTGGCGGCGAAATGCGCCAGCATACTGACGGGCTGTTCGACGATCGCGAGCCGCGCTGGTCCCCCGATGGTCGAACCATCGCCTTTGCCAGCGACCGGGCCGATGGCCGCTACGCCATTTATCTGCTGGATGTCGCGAGCGGCGCGGTCACCCAGCTTTCCAGGGGCACGACCAATGACAGCGAGCCAGCCTGGTCGCCTGACGGCAGGCGCATTGCCTATGTCCAGAGTGGCACGAAACTGGTGACGGTCGACATTGCGACAGGTGCTTTGACGGAAGTGATATCGGTCCCGGCTTCCGCAGACCGGTTCAATCCCAACGGCATATTGGCACCCGCCTTCGCGCCAGATGGCGCGCTCGCCTATACGCTGTTGAAACCGGGCGCACTGACGCTGATACTCGGCGACAAGAATGTCGTCGCGGGCGAAGACCTCTATCCCTTCCGGCCCGGCTTCACGAAGGACGGCGCGATCCTCTATGGGTCGGGTGGCAAGCTACGCCGTCTCAAGGGCGACAAGGCATCCATCATCCCGTTCACGGCAAAGGTCCCGGTCACGACACCGGACTATCGCAAAAAGACCCGCGATTTCACCTCTACCGCGCCCAAAGCCGTTGTCGGCTTAGCCGCTCCGATGCTCTCCCCCGACGGGAAGCAGATCGTCTTCGCCGCGCTGAACGATATTTACCTTATGCCCATCGGTGGCAGCCCCGCAAAGCTCGTCGGCGACCCCTTCCATAAATGCGACCCCGCCTGGTCGCCCGATGGCAAGACCATCGCTTATTCGAGCGATCGGGGCGGCACGCTGGACCTGTGGCTGCATGACATTGCCACCGGCAAGGAAAAACAGCTCACCAACATTCCCGACAAGGCCGTAGCGTGGAACAGCTGGTCGCAGGACGGTAAGCTTATCGCCTTTCTCGATCAGGAAGGCGCGCTCCATAGCGTTGAGGTCGCTACTGGCCTGGTGCGCAAGCTGTTCGACGGCATATGGGAGCCCGGCCGTCCGAGCTTCGGCCCCGACGCAAAGACCATCGCCTATGCGGCGTTCAAACCCACGACCGGCCGCTATCGTGAAGGTTCAAGCCAGATCCTGTCAGTCGATCTGGCGACCGGCAAAGGGACTTATCGCCCCGCGATCGAGGGCAAGTCGCTCGGCACGCGCGGTCATGACGGACCTGTCTGGTCACCGGATGGCAAGTCCATGGCCTTCGTGTTCGCCAGCACCTTATGGGTCGCACCGGTCGCGCCGGACGGCGCATTCACGGGACCGCCAAGGCAGATCACCACCGAACTCACCGACGCGCCGAGCTGGAGCGGCGATTCCGGGTCCCTCCTTTATCTGAGCGGTGGCAAGCTGCGCCTCGTATCCGCCGCCGGTGGGACGCCACAGACCATTCCATGCCGCCTCAACTGGGCCAATGCCAGGCCTTCGGGTCGCACCGTCATCAGGGCCGGCAAGCTCTGGGACGCCATGTCACCGGCTTACAAGACCGGCATGGAGGTCGTGATCGACGGCAACGTCATCGCAGCGGTTGCTTCGCACGACGGCAAGGCCCCGTCCGACGCCAACGCGAAACTGATCGACGCGCCGGACCTGACGCTGCTGCCCGGCCTCATCGACATGCACACCCACCGGCAGATGGCAGGCTATGGCTATGGCGACCGGATGGGGCGGCTATGGCTCGCCATGGGCATTACCGCCACTCGCTCGCCCGGTTGCCCCGCCTATCATATGGTCGAGGACCGCGAGGCGATCCAGAGCGGCAAGCGCATCGCGGCGCGGCACTATGCCACGGGCGAGGCAATCGATGGCGGGCGAATCTTCTACAACTTCATGCGGTCGGTAACAGAAAAGGGCCAGATGGCGCTGGAACTGGAGCGTGCCCGCGCGCTCGATTACGACATGGTGAAAACCTATGTCCGCCTACGCCACGATACGCAGAAGGAGGTGGTCGACGCCGCCCACCGCATGGGCATGCACCTGTCGTCCCACTATCATTATCCCGCGCTGCACAGCGGCATGGATTGCATGGAGCATATCGGCGCGACCAATCGCTATGGCTATTCGCGCACCGTCACCTCGCTGGGCGGTGGATATGGAGACGTCAACGACCTGTTCAGCGCCGCCAAGGCAGGCCGCACGCCGACGCTGTTCGCGGCGACCGCCCTGCTCGGCATGGATGACAGCATCGCGCATGATCCCCGCATCACCACGCTCTATCCGGCCTGGGAAATGGCCAAGCTGACGGCGCGGGTGAAGGCGATGAAGGGCGACGGGGGCAAAACGCTTCTCGCGTCGCTCGATCGGCAGGTCGATCAGATCAAGGCGATGCTCGCCGCCGGCTGGCACCCGCTTTCGGGCACCGATGCGCCGATCGACCTCACTGCGATCAGCCTGCACCTCAACCTGCGCGGCATGGTCCATTGCGGCATCTCCCCCCACGATGCGCTGATGATGACCACCCGCTGGTCGGGCGAGTTTCTGGGCGAGCCCGTCGGCCGCATCGAACGCGGCATGCTCGCCGACCTCATTCTGGTCGAGGGCGATCCGCTAAGGGACATTGCGGCGGTCGCCAATGTCAGGCAGGTGATCGCCAATGGCGTCGTGCACACACCAGAGCAACTGATAGCGCCCTTTGTCACCGCAGAACCGCAGGCCGCGTTGACCCCGGTTCTGCCGGCACTGGCGCATAACCACCAGCATTTCTGGTGGCATGACGCGGAGTATGTGGAAGCGAGCCGAGCGGCCTGTTGCGCCGGGCATGCGGTGGCGCACGCCTGACAGGCATAATTGTAGGAACAATCAACGCCACCCTCCAGCCTGCGCCCTTTCTTCTTGCGTCGCGTCGACCGGCTCGCCGTCGCGTAACGCGTCGATCGTCGAGATCAGCCGGGCATCACCCGATGACGCCTGGCGATAGTTCATGCTTTCGGCACTACCGGGCAAAAGTTGCACTACCTGCCAACCACTGCCGCTTCGGCAGGCCACGCCAGAGATAGCAACGCTATCAAAACTGCGGCACCAACCGCCACCTCTGCGCCTGAAGGTGAGACCGACGTGGATCGGCGCGGCCTCCGGCAGACTGGCAAGTTGGGTTTCGAGCGCCCTGGCAAGCTGGCCTTGCGCTATCGGTACGCCACCCCTGACCGTTATCGGTCCTTGATCTTTCATTCCGCCGATCCCCAGACCCAGCGCCAGACTGGCTGCTATCGCCCCACCCGTCGCCCATCCGCGCCAGCGCGGCACCGCCCGAACCAGCGGCACGACCCTTCCCTCGTTACCCAGCATCGACCGCAGCACGTCAGGGATCGGCTCCCGCGCGATTGGTTCATAATGCGCCGCCAATCGCGCCCGCAACCGTCGATGCATGTCCAGCCGGCGCGCCAGCGCGGAATCGTCGGCGATGGCGCTGTCCACCCGCTGCCGCGTAACCTCGTCGAGTTCGCCATCGACCCAGGCGATCAGCGTTGCCTCGTCGATATCGGTCATGCCGCCTCTCCCAATATTTCGATCAGTGCACCCCGCCCACGCACCAGTCGCGACGTTAGCGTGCCCATCGGCACGCCCAGCACCGCTGATGCTTCTTTATACGACAGTCCTTCCACGAGAACGAGTGCGATCGCCTCCCGCTGTTCGTCGGGTAACGCCTGCATGGCACGGTCGACCTCCGACAGCATGACATGCGCCTCTATATCCCGATCGCCCGCATGGCCGACATGTTCGCCTGCTTCTTCCGGCGCGAACGTCTTCATCGCGCGCTGGCGGGCGCGGCTCTCATCGATCCACAGATTGCGCATGATCCTATACATCCAGCTGTCCAGTTTCGTACCCGGCTGCCACTGATCGCGCGCGCGCAATCCCTTTTCCAGCGCGGCCTGGCACAGATCTTCGCCGTCTGCGCGATCATGCGACAGACTTGCGGCGAAACGTCGCAGCCGCGGCAGGATAGCCAGCAGATCGCCTTCGAACGACATCGGATCTCCGTTACTTCATTGGGGATAAAACGACAGCCCCCGCCCGTTTCATCCGTGACAACATATAATGCGGAAATCTTTTGCAAAATGGATCATGAAGCACAGACAGACGCCAGCGTCGGCGCGGTCCACAGGAATGACATGAAAATTGCGCGTAACCTGATCATCGCTAGTCTCGGTCTGGCCACGCCATGCGCCCATGCCCAGTTGTTGCCTTCGTCACGCGGCACACTCGGCCAGATGGATGCTATCTTGCCCGATGCGCTGGCGCGCGCGGCTGATGTACTTGAAAGGGCCCCCATAGACGGACAATCGCCTGCCTTGTTCGAGGATAGTCTGCTAGCGGCGCGCGCCGCGCGCGTCACCGGCCTACTGCGCCGACACGGCGATATCGTGGAATTGGACGACAAACGGGAACCTGCGCGACGCGGCGAAATCCTGCTAACGGGGGCTGACGCGTTTAGCCTCGAAGCGCTGCGAAAGGCCGGCTATGGCGTAAGCAGCGAGACCATCGAGGGCTTGGGCATCGCGATAGCCCGCCTGACCGTGCCGGACGGGGTGGACCTTTCGCAGGCGCTGCGCCGAGTCCGCAAGCTCGCGCCCCTCGCGGTGGCCAGCGCTGACAATCTCTATTTCCCCAGCGGTATGGCGATCGATTCAGAGGGCATGCTCGCAACCAGCACGTCCGTGAACGGTCGTGCTATTGGCATGATAGACGGTGGCGTAGCAAGCCATCCCGCGCTGAGCGGACCGATCGGACAGCGTGGTTTCGCCCAGGGCGCGCCTCGTCCGAGCACCCATGGCACCGCGGTCGCCTCCCTGATCAGCGGCCTCAGGATCGTAAGGGGCGCTGCCCCTGGCGCTCCCCTACTTGCCGCCGATGTCTATGGCACCGACCCGGCCGGTGGTGGAGCCTTTGCTATCGCCCGCGCCCTGGGCTGGATGGTGGCCAGCAAGGTCACGGTGGTCACCATCAGTCTGGTCGGCCCCGACAACCCGCTGCTTGCCGGCGCTATCCGGTTCGCCCGCGACCGGGGCATAACGGTCGTCGCGGCGGTCGGCAATGACGGCCCCGCCGCGCCGCCCGCCTATCCAGCTTCTTATCCCGGCGTCATCGCGGTTACCGGCATCGACGACGAGGGACGCCTGCTGCCCGAAGCCGGCCACACGCTCCATGTCGATTTCGCCGCCCCTGGGGCCGACATGGACGCCGCGCAACCCGATGGCGGGAAAGGTCGCGTGCGTGGCACTTCATTTGCCGCGCCGCTAGTGGCAGGCCGGTTGTTCGCAGCCGGCAGCCTGACAGCCCTGCGCAAGGAGGCGATCCCAGCTCCACGCGGGAGAGGCCGGGCCTATGGATATGGGATCGTCTGTGGGAAATGCCGGAATATCGACTGACTCTCAGCAACATTCCAGTTTTTCGGTAATCGCCGGATGAAATGCGATCCTTGTGACGTTGTCCCTTCATCGCATCGACATTGAACAAGGAGACGATCGATGAAAGCGAAGTTCATTCTGGCCACCGCCTGCATCGCCGCGCTGACCGCCGCGCCCGCTTCGGCCCAGTTGCTCGGCGGCAGCGGGCTCGGTGGCAGCCTTGGCGGGGCATTGGGAGGTGCAGGCGGGTCGCTCGGCGGCACCCTGGGCGGATCGGGCGGTATCGGCCTCGATCATAGTGTCGACCTCGACAATGGCCGGGTCGGCGCTCACGGATCTGGCCGTGGCAACGGCAATGGCTCGCTGGCCGGGTCTCTGAGCCACAATGGCAGAAGCAAAGGCGGGAAGACATCGGGAGCGGCCGGCGGGTCCGCAGATGGCGGTTTGACTGCCAGCACTCTGGGCGCGAACGACGCCCGCGAAGCGATCGGCACCGTCGGCGATCGCGCCAGCAGCACCGCTGATGTTGCCCGCGACCGGGTGGCCGGAGCCTCCGGCAGCGCACAGGACAAGGCCACAAACGCCGTCGCCAACGGGCGCGCGCGCGCTGGCACCGTGGCGGATCAAGGCCGCTCGACGGCGGGAAATGCAGCCGGTTCGGTTGAAAATGCGGCGGGCGGAACTGCGTCGGTCGGGATCAGCGGGCAGCTTTCGGGTCACGGAAATGCCGCAGGATCGAGTTCGGGTCAGGCGGTTAACTGAGCGTAGGAAGCCGCGACAGCTTAGACTTTTACCGGACGTTCACCTTACGAAATAGGCCGGCAACTACGGGGTGCCGGCCTTTTTCTTACCCCGATAAGGAGTGGATCAGGCGACCTTCGCCTCGACCTCCAGCACCTCTTCCGGATCGCGCAGCACATAGCCGCGGCCCCAGACGGTCTCGATATAATTATCCCCGCTGCAGGCCAGCGCCAGTTTCTTGCGGAGCTTGCAGATGAACACGTCGATGATCTTGAGTTCGGGTTCGTCCATGCCGCCATAAAGATGGTTGAGGAACATTTCCTTGGTCAGCGTCGTGCCCTTGCGCAGCGAGAGCAGCTCCAGCATCGCATATTCCTTGCCGGTCAGGTGAACGCGATTGCCGTCCACTTCCACCGTCTTGGCGTCGAGATTGACCGACAACTTGCCGGTGCGGATGACCGACTGCGAATGACCCTTGGAACGACGCACCACGGCGTGGATGCGGGCGATCAGCTCCTCGCGATGGAACGGCTTGGTCACATAATCGTCTGCGCCAAAGCCAAAGGAGCGGACCTTGCTGTCCATCTCGCTGATGCCCGACAGGATGAGGACAGGCGTCTGCACCTTGGCGGCGCGCAGCTTTTTAAGCACGTCATAGCCGTGCATGTCCGGCAGGTTGAGATCGAGGCAAATAATGTCGTAATCATAAAGCTTGCCCAGATCGAGGCCCTCTTCGCCGAGATCCGTAGTGTAGACGTTGAAGCCTTCGGTCGTGAGCATAAGCTCGATCGCCTTGGCGGTGGTCGGTTCGTCCTCGATTAGCAGCACGCGCATGTGAAGCCCCTTTGCGTCGCAGATCCCGTTCACCCCACCAGAACGGCGTCCGGTCCAATTCATTAACTAAAAAACTTCTGAAGGACAAAGGTTAATTTTCCGCTAACCCGCACAAATCCACGAGTCGCTGAAAAATGAATCCGTTTACAAAGGGTTGAGGCCGAAACGATTCTCTATGAGTCAAGATTAAGTCGGCGTTCGAAACGATCTCAGCAGCCATGATGACGCGCGAGGAAGTCCAGCAAGGCGCCGACGCGCGCGGGGCGCAGGCGCGATGGCGGCGTCACCAGATGAAGGCCCAAAGGCTGTGGCCGCCAGTCGATCAGGATTTCCTCCAGCTCTCCCGAAGCCATCGCGTCCGCCACGATGAAGTCGGGCAGGCGCGCAATGCCTACGCCCAACCGGAGAGCGGGCAGCATCGCTTCGCCGCTGTTGACCGTGATGCGTGATCGCACTTGCACCGTAAGACTTTGCTGGCCCGGCCCGCCGAAGCGCCAGACGTCCGGTGGGACGGCGTTGGCGTAGCAAAGGCAGTCATGATCGCCTAGGTCAGCGGGGTGTACCGGTCGCCCCCGTGTCGCGAGATAGGCGGGGGACGCGACCACATGCATGTTGACGTCGGCGAGCCGCCGGGCGCGCAGCGAACTGTCGGGCATGTCCGCGATGCGGATCGTCGCATCCAGGCCCATCTCCACAATATCGATCCGTTCGTCGGACAGATGCAGGTCGACATCGACGAGCGGATATTCCTTCGCGAACTGGGCGATCAGCGGGGCGATGCGCAACAGACCGAAGGTCATCGGCGCCCCGATACGCACGGGCCCCGCCAGTTCCGCCGTCTCGTCCCGCGCCGCCTCTTCCGCCGCCGCGCCTTCCGCCAGGATGCGCGCGGCATGTTCGGCCAGCCTGCGACCGCTCTCGGTCAGCGCGAGGCGGCGGCTCGTGCGCGTGAACAGGCTGGTGTCGAGATGCTGCTCCAGCCGGGTCACGGCCTTGGAGACGGTCGCCTTGGAAACGCTCAACGCCTTGGCCGCGTCCGTGAAGCTGCGATGATCCACGACGGCGGCGAACATCGCCCACGCTTCGAAGTCCGGTAGTCGCATAGGGGAAACAATCCGTTTCAATGCTGCCTGTTTTCGAAACGATGATGCGCATTAGATTGATGGAAAGCAAGCCGGAACCTCCCGGCAGCATCGAACAATGAAGGACAGTTCCATGACCACCACTGTCGACACCGCCGCCCGGATCGAGCGCCGCCCCTTTGCATCGCTCGGCCATGCCGATCATGGCTGGCTGAATGCGCGGCATCATTTTTCCTTCGCCGACTATCATGATCCCGACCGGGTGAGCTGGGGCAAGATCCGCGTGTGGAACGATGACGAGATCGCGGCCCGGCAGGGTTTTCCGCCGCACCCGCATGCGAACATGGAGATCATAACCTATGTCCGCACCGGGGCGATCACCCATCAGGACAGCCTGGGCAACAAGGGCCGGACGGAAGCGGGCGATGTCCAGGTGATGTCGGCCGGCACCGGCATCCGCCATGCCGAATATAATCTGGAGGACGAGACGACCACCTTGTTCCAGATCTGGGTCATCCCCAGGGCGGCAGGCGGCAACCCGAGTTGGGGGGCCAAGCCGTTTCCCAAGGGCGACCGCGCGGGCAAGCTGATCGTGCTGGCGAGCGGCTATGACGAGGACGGCGAAGCGCTGCGCATCCGTGCCGATGCCCGGTTGCTGGGCGGAACGCTCAAATCGGGCGACAGCGTAACCTATGACAGCGTGGCGGGGCGTCACCTGTATCTCGTGCCGGCCACCGGGCGGATCGAGATTAATGGCGAGGCGTTCGAGGCACGAGATGGGGCGGCCATCATAGGCGGCGCGCCCATCACCATCACCGCGATCGAGGACGCCGAGATCGTCCTGGTCGACAGCGAATAAGTCCGTCCTCCCACGGACCTTCGGCCGCCCGCGCCCCCCTCCCCCTCGCGCGGGCGGCCACCCTTTTTCGGACATTCAAGGAGACAGTCGATGGCCAAGGTTCTGGTGCTTTATTATTCGTCCTACGGGCATATCGAAACCATGGCGAAGGCCGTGGCCGAAGGCGCAGCGGCGGCGGGCGCGCTGGTCGACATCCGGCGGGTGCCGGAGACCGCGCCGCTCGAAGTCGCGCGGAACGCGCATTTCAAGCTGGATCAGGACGCGCCGGTCGCGACCGTGGCGGAACTGGCCGATTATGACGCGATCATCATCGGCACCGGCACCCGCTTTGGCCGGATGTCGAGCCAGATGGCGGCGTTCCTCGATCAGGCCGGCGGGCTTTGGGCGCGTGGGGCGCTGAACGGCAAGGTCGGCGGCGCGTTCACCTCGACGGCGAGCCAGCATGGCGGCCAGGAAACCACGCTGTTTTCGATCATCACCAACCTGCTGCATTTCGGCATGGCGATCGTGGGCCTCGACTATGGCTTTGCAGGCCAAATGGGCGTCGACACGGTGCGGGGCGGATCACCCTATGGCGCGACGACGCTGGCCGATAGCGACGGCAGCCGGCAGCCCGGCGAGGAAGAACTGGAAGGCGCGCGCTATCAGGGTCGACGGGTCGCTGAAACGGCGATCAAGTTGCACGGTTAAGGCGGCGAATGCGGGCTTAACTTCGCATATTTCCCGCATATTTCGCCCATTTATTGCGTGAGCGTGAAATTATCGGAAAGTGGGCCGGAGTTTGGCGGACAGTGTGAAAGAGCGGATTGCCGATCCTATCCGATCACTGACGACATAGGACAGCAGAATATGGAGGCGGCGATACGCCCGTGCCTGTCGTCCCAAGGACAGGCGCGGGCGCATCAATTCCTACCAATCCTGATGCGGCGGGCGCGATGTCGGCGGGCTGGAAAACCAGTCCTTGTAGATCGGGTCGTCCGGGAAACGTGCCGCCCATTGTGACAATTGCGGCACGCCGCTGACGCTCCAGTCCGAATTGATCTTCCGCGCATCGGCCCAGTCCCAAACGCACGTGCGCCGAAGGATTTTCCATTCGCCATCGCGCTTTTCGCACAGATCGCGATAGCGCCCACCATGAAAAAAGGCGGTATCCGGTTCTGCAAAGACCACCACGCAAAGAAACATGCTCTCACGTTTCGCGCGATTGCCGTCGATTTCGCACAGGACGTTGCCCATGTGATGGCTGCACGATTTCACCTTGGCGCGCATACTGTCCACGGCGTCGGCCCAGCCATGGCCGTCGCCGATATAGCCGCCATGATCGTCGGTGGAATCGGGCCAGTAGGTCGCCTTGATCCCTTCGATGTCCATACGGTCCGCAGCGCGGCAATAGAGCATCAGATTTTCGTGCAACAATTGCTTATCGTACAGGCTTTCCAGTTGCGAGTCCGTCAGCGGCATATTCCGTCTCCTATGGTTATCATTTGGCGGTCGCGTTAAGCGCTCTCGCTGAAATTTGTATGTAGTACCTAAACCTAGGTCGTCGGCGATTCCGAAGTCAAGGCGGGGTCTGAAAGTGGTTAGGCCGGTTGTCTAAGGCGGGCCGAGGAGCGTGGGGAGAGATGGGTTCCCGCTTTCGCGGGAATGACGTTTGGTTGTTGGGCGGCGTGTTGTGGAGCGGCGGTTTTTGGGGTGGGTTGGCGAATAAAATGCCAGCGCCGCGAAAATTTTCGCGAACCATGTCACAGCCCGCGCGCGCGCCTCGTCATGTCCATGCAACCCCCATCAAGGACTGACCCCATGACGACCAGTTTCGACCCGTTCGCCGTCGCCCCCAAGGAAATCAAGGCCTGGTACGCCGCCGCAACCGCCGCCGATGTGCCGCTCGAATCCAGCCTTGCCGAACTCGTCAAGATGCGCGCGTCGCAGATCAATCAGTGCGCCAATTGCCTCAACATGCACAGCGCCGATGCGCGCGCCGCCGGCGAGACCGAGCAGCGGCTGTTCCTGGTATCGGCGTGGCGCGAGGCGCCCTGTTATACCGACCGGGAACGCGCCGCGCTGGCATGGACCGAAGCCTTGACGCGGCTGTCCGAAGGGCACAGCCATGGCGCGGCGCTGGAAGCGCTCAGAGCCCATTTCACGGAGGCGGAACAGGTGCAGTTGACCCTGTTGATCAACATCATCAACGGGTGGAACCGGCTGGCGGTGGCGTTCGACATGTGGCTGGAAACGCCGGCGACAAAAGCGCGCGACGCCGCGCAGGCAAAGGCCGCCTGATGGAGACGGGGACGCATGAGGACGCGGCGATGGCCTTTGACCCGCTGCGTCCCCGCCTGATCCGCGTCGCCTATCGCATGCTGGCGTCGGTCGCCGATGCCGAGGATGTGGTGCAAGAGGCGTTCATCCGCTGGATGGGGACTGACCGGGCGGCGGTGCGCGAGCCGGAAGCCTTTCTGCGGCGCACGGTGACGCGGCTGTGCCTCGACCAGATCAAATCGGCCCGCCACCGGCGCGAAACCTATGTCGGACAGTGGCTGCCCGAGCCGGTCGTCGCCGAGGAGGAGGAAGAGGAAGACGTCACCCTGCCGCTGATGCTCGCGCTGGAGCGGCTGTCTCCGCTGGAGCGAGCGGCGTTCCTGCTACATGACGTGTTCGGCGTCGGGTTCGACGAGATTGCCGAGACGGTGCGGCGAGACCCCGCCGCCTGCCGCCAGCTTGCCGCGCGCGCCCGATCGCACGTGCGCGAGGCACGGCCACGATATCGGCTGGAGAAGCAGCGGGGCCTCGACATTGCCAGCGCCTTTTTCGCGGCCTCGCGCAGTGGCGACATGACGGCGCTGGGCGCAATGCTGGCGGCGGATGTCAGCATCCATTCGGACGGCGGCGGCAAGCGCATCGCCGCGCCCAAGCCCATAGTGGGCCGCGATCACACGCTCAAGCTGCAACGCGCGCTGGCGGTGCTGTATCGCAAATATGGATCGACGCTGGTGCGGACCTGCCTGATCAACGGGCTGCCGGGCTTTGTCACGCGCGAGGCGGATGGCGAGTTGCAGACGACGGCGCTGGAGATTGCGGACGATCAGATCGTGGCGATCTACATCATGCGCAACCCGGACAAGATGCGGCATTTGAACTGAGGTCGGGGGTCTGGATCGGAACGCTGCGCCTGATGACCCTGGGCCGCGGCGTGCGCCGGGGAACAAGATTATACTAATGTCGTCTTGATGCGATGCTTCGACGTTTGTCGCCCGTGCGGCGGAGGCGCAAGGGGGCGGGATGGAGCCCCGCCTGCGCGGGGACGACGGGGGTGAAGGTGCTGCTTCCGGTTAAAGGAACAGGCGTTTGAGCGGCGTGAGCCGGATGAGGTGGTAGAAGGCGAAGGGCGCGAGCAGCGCTACGGCCAGCAGCCATGGCTTGTCGATATAGGGCGAGAGATAGTGGATCAGCGCGACGTGGCAGTACATGATGACGAGCGAGGCGCGGCCGATCGCCGCCAGTGGTGACGCCATGGGCGCGATCCGCTTCGCCAGCCCGAAGACCAGCAGCGAGGTGGCGATCGCCGATCCGATCGACAGCAGGGGCCAGCCATAATCGCCCACTTTCATATTGAGCGTCGGAAAGAAGCGCGTCAGGCCCGCAAGCGCCAGCGCGCCGAGCAGCGTTATGGTCCACGGCCGCCATGCGATGTCGCGCGATGCCGCCCCGGCCCAGAGCAGGACGATTGCCATCGGCACGGTGAGCAGGCCGAGCGGCGAAATGTCGGTCGCGCGACCCGCCAGATAAGCGAGCGCCAGCAGCGGCAGGATGGCAAGACCCCAACGCCGGTCGCGCGGGTCGGGCCAGCGGGCGAGCGCGATGTTGAACAGGATGCGCGCCGCCATCAGGCAAGGCACGAACCAGAAGATCGTATAGGGGCCGCGCAGCCATGAGCCGCCGATCAGGATGGGCAGCAGGTCATCGGGCCAGCGATGGAAGATCGGCCGGCCGCCCTTGAGCGGCTCGATGACGAGGTCGGCGAGGATCAGCAGGAGCAGGAAGGCGGCATAGGGGCGAAGCTGGCCGGTCAGTTGCCGCCGGGTGAACGCGCCCACCGGCTGCGGTTTGGACAATATGCCCGACAGCAGGAAAAACAGCGGCATGTGAAAACTGTAGACCGCGTCGCGCAATGCGCCCTGCGTCCAGACATGGCCGATGACCACAGCGATAATGCCGATGCCGCGCGCGGTGTCGATCCATTCCAGCCGCGAGTCGGCCCCCTGATCGGGTGCGGTGGATGTCCCCCTGTTCTCCATCGGTCCAACCCCCTATAGGATGGCGCGCTCGCGTCAATCGACGCACCATTTTCCCGAACGGATCCCTGTTTGTCCCTGCTTGCCGATCATGTGCTTTTTATCGATGGCGAGGCCATCATCCTCGACAAGCCCGCCGGCCTGCCGGTCGACGCCCCGCGCGACGGATCGTTGGCGCTGGAGAACCATCTTTCCTCGCTGACCTTCGGCTTCCAGCGCTGGCCGCTGCCCGTTCACCGGCTGGATCGCGACACCAGCGGCTGCCTGTTGCTGGCGCGCAACCCCAAGGCGCACAAGCGTTTTGCCGCCGCGTTCGAGGCGGGGACGGTCGCCAAACGCTATATCGCCGTGGTCGAGGGCCTACCCGAGCAGGAAAGCGGCGTCATCGACCTGGCGCTCAAGAAGATCAGCAGCGCGGAGGAAGGCTGGCGCATGGTCCCGGCCACGGACGGCAAGGCGGCGGTGACGCAATGGCGCGTGGTCGCGCAAAAGGATGGCCGCGCGATGATCGCCTTCACGCCGCAGACCGGGCGGACCCACCAGATCCGCGTCCATGCGCTGCACGGGCTGGGCTTTGGCATCGTCGGGGACCCGGTCTATGGCGACGGAGAGGGCGCGATGCTGCTGCATGGGCGGTTCCTGAGCGTGCCGCGCGGCGGCGACAAACCGCCGGTGGAGGCGACCGCGCCCCTGCCTGCGACCTTCGCGGCGGCGGGATTCGAGGGCGGGCTGCTGGACGATCTCGGGATCTGATCGCGCTGTCATGGCCGCCATCCCCGTCACCCGCTCCCTTTCAATCGACAGTGACGAGATCGAGGAAAGCTATACCCGTGCGTCGGGCGCCGGGGGGCAGCATGTCAATACGACCGACAGCGCGGTATTGCTGCGCTTCGACGTCGCGAACTCGCCGTCCCTGCCCGACGCGGTGAAGCATCGGCTTGCGGCGCTGGCGGGGTCACGGATGACGCGCGAGGGCGTGCTGGTGCTGCGCAGCGAGGGATCGCGCTCGCAACTGCTCAACCGGCAGGAGGTGCGCGAGCGGCTGATCGCGCTGATCGCGGAGGCGACGATCGTGCAGAAGAAACGCCGGCCGACGAAACCGACCAGGGCTTCACAGACGCGGCGGGTCGACGGCAAGGTCAAGCGCGCGTCGATCAAACAAGGGCGCGGCAAGGTGCGGCTGGATTAGGGGGACGACATGGGGGATGAGCGCGTGGACGATGCGGCCGTCGATCGATGGTCCTGTCGGGCGGCGGCATGGCTGCCGATCGGGCTGGGAGTGCTGCTGGCGATCGCCCTCGTCGGCGTGATGATCGATCCGGTGCATGACAAGAGGCAGTTTTCCGCCTTTCTGTTCGTGCGGCAGGATCTTGTCTTCGCGCTGGCCATTGCGCTGCTCATCCGCTTTGGTCTGAAGCCGGGCACGGCGACGCGGGCGGCGTGGATGGACGGCGTGGCGCGGCGACCATGGGTGATAGCGCTGCTGCTGGCGCTGGCGGCGTGGGCGGGGCATTATCTCCTGCTGCAAGGTCATGACCTGACCCGGGACGAGCAGATGGCGACATTCGACGCGGCCATCTACGCCCATGGCCATCTAAGCTGGCCGATCGCCCCTGCGTGGCGACCGGTAGCCGAGGCGCTCAACCAGTTTTTCATCCTGCCGATCGCCGGCCGGCAGGCCTGGGTGTCGTCCTATCTGCCAGTCAACGCCCTTGCCAGGGCGGCGATGGGAACGTTGGGTGATGCCAGCCTTGCCAGCCCGCTGTTCACCGCCATCGGTGCGCTGGCGCTGTGGCGGATCGCATTGCGGCTATGGCCCGATGACTCAGCCGCACGCGCGGTCGCGCTATTGCTCTACGCCGGATCGTCGCAGATCGTCATTCAGGGAATGACCGCGCATGCGATGGCCGGCCATCTGGCGCTCGATCTGGTCTGGCTGGCGCTGTTCCTGCGGGACAGGCGATCGAGCCATGCGGGAGCGATCATTGTCGGCTTTCTCGCGACCGGATTGCACCAGCCGCTGTTCCATCCGCTGTTCGCGCTGCCCTTTCTCATAGGGCTGATCGTGCGACGGCGCTGGTCGCTGGCGCTGGGCTATGGCGCCGCCTATTGCGCGATCGGCCTGTTCTGGCTGGCATGGCCCAATATGATAGCACAGCTGTCCGGCGGGGCACTGGAAACCCTGTCCGAGACCGGCGACCGGCTGGGCTATCTCGATCGCCTGCTCTTTTTGCTGCGCGGTATCGGCCCGGTCAGCCTCTGGCTGATGGCGATGAACCTGCTGCGTTTCGTCGCATGGCAGCATCTGCTCCTGTTGCCGCTCGCCGCGGCGGGCATGAGCCTTGGCTGGCGATCCTGCGCCGTGCGACCATTGGTGGCGGGTATCGTGCTGCATATCGTCGTCGTCGGCCTGCTGCTCGCCTTTCAGGGGCATGGCTGGGGCTATCGCTACCTGCACGGCGTCGTGGGCAGCTTCTGCCTGCTGGGTGCTCAGGGGTGGCACGCGTTGCGCGGACGCTGGCCGGGCGAGCGGCTGTGGGCCTGGGGCAATGGCGTGACCTTCCTGCTGATGCTGCCGGCCCATATGGCGATGACGGCTTGGCTGACGCTGCCCTATGCGCAGGTGTCCGAGCGGATCGATCGCCTGCCCGTGGACGTTGCTATCGTCGACAATGGGGCCGTAGCCTATGGCAGTGACCTGGTGTTCAATCGCCCGGACCTGTCCAACCGGCCGATCCGGCTGCTGGCGGGCAGCCTCACACCGGCGCAGGCGGCCACGCTGTGCCGCACGCACGAGGTTGCGTTTGTGGACTCCACGATGTTGCAGCCAATCCGGCAGATGATCGACGCAAAACCTGGCCCAAAAGGGCCGTTCAACGCACTGCGAGCGGCTTGCGATACGCGTCAACAGGCCACCCGTCCATGAGCCGTTCACTCGATATCTGCATAATCTATGATTGCCTGTTCCCTTGGACGATCGGCGGGGCCGAGCGATGGTATCGCGCACTGGCCGAACGGCTGGCGGCGGACGGACACCGCGTCACCTACCTTACCATGACCCAATGGAGCCATGGCGACCCACCGGACATTGCCGGCGTCACGGTCCTTCCCGTAGCGCCACGCGCGAACCTTTACGACCAGGGCAAGCGACGCATCGTGCCGCCGATGCGCTTCGGGTGGGGTGTATTGCGGCATCTGGCTCGTCACGGACGGCAATATGATGTGGTGCATCTATGCTCCTTTCCCTATTTTGCACTCCTGGCCGCCGGGCTGCTCCGGCGCGTGAGCGGATATCGAATCGTCTGCGACTGGTTCGAGGTGTGGAGCCGCGATTACTGGCGCGATTATCTTGGGCGGCTCGGCTGGCTCGGCTGGATGATCCAGCATGTCTGCGCCAAGGTGCCGCAGCGCGCCCAAGTATTCAGCCGCCTGCACATGGCGCGGCTCAAGGCATTGGGGCTGCGAGGAAATATTTGCTATTTGTCCGGTCTGGCCGAAGCAACTCGGGATGGCATCATGGCTCAGGCACGGACTCCCCCGACCTTGGTCTATGCGGGCCGAATGATCCCTGAGAAAAGGCTGATGCTACTTGTCGAGGCGCTGGCGATTGCACACCGCGCCGTTCCAGACCTTCGCGCTATCCTGTTCGGCAACGGTCCCGAACGAGACCGGATCGCGACCGAAATCGCCCGGAACGGTCTGGATCACGTGATCACCATGCCCGGCTTCGTAGAAGCCCAAATGCTTGAAGACGCCATGCGCGACGCTGTCTGCATCGCGCAGCCATCCGCACGCGAGGGCTATGGGCTGGTCGTGGTCGAAGCCTCGGCGCGCGGCGTGCCAGCCATCATCGTAGCTGCCGATGACAATGCCGCTGTAGAATTGGTGGAACCGGGTGTGAATGGTTTCATCGCCGATCCGGCAACACCGCAGGCGCTTGCTTCAGCTATCATCGCGACCGTGCGGGAGGGTGAGACGTTGCGTCAGCGCACACGCGACTGGTACGCTGCCAATGTCGAACGACTGTCAATCGATTCCTCGCTGCTGACGGTCGTGACGAGTTACGTCATCGAGGGTTGAGATCAGTCGCGTGGCCGATGTCCCGTGACCAAAAGACAGGATTGGATGTCGTCGCTGTCGGGCGCATCGGGGCAAGCGATCATCTTCGCGATGCCCGAAGCCACCGGCGCGGGCAGCGCCATGCGGTTCTGGAGGTCCCTGATCCTGAGCGCGCGCTGAATCTCGATCGGGCGGCTCTTGCCGAAGCTCAGGCTGTGCAGCAGGCCGCCGGTCATGCGTGAGAGATGCTCCCAGCGCCGCGTTTCCTTGCCGTCGAGATAGCCGGTCGCGCTGTCGAGGGCGAGGCCGTGCCGTGCAGACATCGCCCGCCAGTCGGCAGCCGAAAGATAGTGGAAATGCGCGAGCCGCTTGTCGAGATCGGCCAGATAGCGCTCGCGCGAAACACCGGGCAGGATGCTACCCCGCAGGTTCCGATGAAAGCCGGGTGCCGGCACCGTGAAGTAGAACCGGCCGCCGGGTTTCAGCAACCGTCCGACTTCCGCGATCACGCCCTCCAGATCGGGTATATGTTCCAGTACCGAATTGGAGATGACATAATCGATACTGGCGTCGGGTTCGGGAATGGCCTGCGCCGGGATCGTATGGATGCGGTCATAAAAGGAATAGGCGGCGGCCGCCTCGGTTTCGAGCGGATCGATATCTACGCCGATCAGCCGCGGCGTGACGCCGATCCGCTTGAACAATATGTCGGTCAGGATGCCGTCGCCGCAGCCAAGATCAAGCCCGACGCCGTCCGACGCGAAGGCGCGGGCGAGTTGTTCGATCTCGATCCCGCGCCAGAAAGCAGTCGCGGGCTGAGCCGGATAACGAGCGACGAATGTGGCAAGCAGGTCGGTGCTGGCGGTCATTGCAGGGTTCCTTCGGTCGGATGAGGGCTTCGGCGTGCAAGCGCCCAGCTGCTGACGAAATAGGTCCAGAGGAAAAGCAGGACAGTGGCAAGCGGTGCGGCAAGGACCATGTCCAGGCCGGCAAGATCATGGGTCAGAAACAGGACGAGCCAGGATAGCGGCACGTTTAAAGCCAGCGCCGCAGCATAGCGCGAGAACGCCTCGAGATTTGGCCGAATCGCGAAAGTAACCCGAGCCTGGAACAGAAAGCCGACGGGGATCAGAACCACCGCGCTGAGTATCACCACCGCAGCACTGGAGAAGCCGAGGCGGTCGGCGGCAATGAGAATGGCGTTGCTCAGGCCCATGCAGAATAATGACACGAGGACGTAGCGCGGACTGCGGCGCAAATGGGCGTTCATGCAACGCCCTTCGCCGCGATAAACCGCGCATCATGGCCGACGACGATCGCCAGCAGGAAGCCGCCGAATATCGTTTGAGCCCCAGTGGCACCCGACAGGCCGGCCAGCACGAGCGGTAGCGGGTTTGATAATGCGACGAAGCCGTGGTGCGACCAGTACCAGGCCGTTACACCGAAAATAGCCAGCGAAATCATGATCTGGATCGTGCCGATGCACAGCATCGTTTCCAGACTGAGCCGTCCACCGAGCCGGCCGATCACCGGCCGCAATCGACGGTAGCCCAGCGTCACGCCGTGCAAATGTCCGACAATCGCCATCAGCAGTGCCAGATGCCCGGTCGTGAACAGGAAGGCGCTCGCGATCGCCCAACTGATACCAAAAGGCGTCTCTCCCTGGAACAGCCCGATCCAGAAACCTATTGCGACGAGGAGAATAAGCGCGGCAGTCCCCATAGCCATCAGCCCCGGCACGCCGAACACCCAGGTGGGGCTGAGCATCAGTAGATAGCGCAGGTGCCGCCAGCCGTCGCGCCAGGGGCGCAGATGAGGCGCGCGGTCGCGCAGGTCGACGGACAGGGTGGCCGGCACTTCGGTGATGCGGAAATGGCGAAGGCTGGCCTTGATGACCATTTCGCTGGCAAATTCCATGCCGGTGCCCGAAAGGCCGAGCGCCGCGAAACAATCCTTCGTGATCGCGCGCAGGCCGCAATGGGCGTCGCTGATCCCGGGACGGAAAAAGAGGTTGAGCATGCCGGTCAGCACCGGATTGCCGATATAGCGATTCTTCCAGGGCATGGCGCCCCGCGCGATGCCGCCCCTGAAACGCGAACCCATGCACAGATCCGCCCCGGCGAGCAATTCGCCTATCATCGCGACGCCGTCGGTAAAATCATAGCTGCCGTCGGCATCGCCCATGAGCAGGTAGCGGCCATAGCCCCCTTCCCCGCCGCCGATCAGCGCCGCGCCATATCCGCGCCGCGCCACGGGGACCACGCGCGCACCGAGATCTGTCGCGATGTCCTGACTGCCGTCGGTCGATCCATTGTCGGCGATCACGATTTCGCCGAACAGGCCGAACTGCTCCTCAATCATCTCCAGCGCGCGGTGGGCATTGGCGATGCAGTGCGGCAAGCTGATCGCTTCATCGAGACATGGCATCACGATGGACACGTCGATCGTGTGCGCGCCGGTCCGCAACTCGGTCAGCACATGCGTGGTTTCAAGGAACATCGGCACCCTCGGAAGACAGGCTTTCGATGGCGATAGACGCTTTTGGTTAACGGATTCTTGCCGCCGCCCTCGCGGAAGAGCATCCGCATGGCTATATCGTCACCATGTTCGATTTCAACCCAGCCGCCGCGGCCGACAAGGCTGCGCTCTATGCCGAGCTGTCGTCCGCCGCCGACGCCGTGACCCGGGGTGAGCGAGACGGCATCGCCAACATGGCCAATATCGCCGCGATCGTCTGGCAATTTTTGCCCGATCTCAACTGGGCGGGATTTTACCGGCTGGTCGAGGGCGAACTGGTGCTGGGGCCGTTTCAGGGGAAGCCCGCCTGCATCCGCATTCCGATCGGGCGCGGGGTTTGTGGTGTGGCGGCAGCGACGCGGGAAACGCAGCTGGTCGAGGATGTCCATGCGTTTCCGGGGCATATCGCCTGCGACGCGGCGAGCGCATCGGAAATCGTGGTGCCGCTGGTGCATGAGGGACGGTTGATCGGGGTGCTCGATCTCGACAGCCCTTCGCCGGCGCGCTTCGACTCGGCGGATGCGCGGGGGCTGGAAGCGCTGGCCGCATTGATCGCGGCGCGCATCGCCTGATCCGTTAACGACGTTTCCGATCGAAAGTCCCTCTTCTGCCTCGTTTCGGGACAGGATTTCCGCGCCGAATCATAGTCGTGGGCGGATCATCATGCTAAACAGCGCGTTAATATTTCGGCCGTCGCGCAGCTGCGCGCCCGCCCGCCACGAGCGCGCGAACAGGGAGAATAAATATGCGGACCCGCAACCTTCTCATCATCGGCGCGAGCGCCGCCCTAGCCAGCGCCGGTGCGCCGGCGCTGGCCGGCGATGCCGCAAGCGCCCTGCCCGTCATGGGCAAGAGCTTTTCGGGCGGTCATCGGACGGGCGGCGGCTGGCAGGGCGGATCGCATATGGGCCGGCCGCATGCCGGCGGCGCGCAGATGGGCGGCGTTCATCGCTGGGGGCAGCGGCAGAATGGGCGCTGGTTCGCCGGGTGGCGCGCGCCGGGCGGCTGGAATGGCTATCGACGCCCCATTCGCGGCTATGTGCTGCCGCGCTACTGGATCAATCCTGGCTTCTACATCGCCAACTACGGCGTCTATGGCCTGCCCGCGCCGGCCTATGGCTATGGCTGGTCGCGCTATTATGACGATGCCGTGATGACCGACCGCTACGGCCGGGTGCGCGACTATCGCAGCGATATCGACTGGGACCGCTATGATGGCGGCTATGAGGATGATCGCTATGATGACGACACCAGCTATCGCCGGCCGGACAATGGCGTCGGCGGGGCGGCGATCGGCGCGGTGGTCGGCGGCGTCGCGGGCAATCGCATCGCCGGGCGCGGCAACCGCACCGCCGGCACGCTGATCGGCGCGGGCGTCGGCGCGGCGACAGGCTATGCCATCGACAAGGCGGAGGATGCGCCTCGCCGGGGACCGCCGCCGCCCCGCGGCGCGGGCGCCGATTATGGCTATGACGACGATGGCGTGACTTATGACGGCGATTATCAGGGGCGCTGGGTCGGCACCTGGTATGGCAAGGACGGCACCACCTATAGCGGGGATTATGAGGGCCGATTCGAGGGCGATGTGCGCGGCGATCCGCGCGGCGTGGATTATGACGCGCCCCCGCCACCGCATGGCGGGCCGCACTGGTCGCATGGCGCTTCCTATCACGGCTCAAGCGTCACCACCGGCGGCGGCTATGTGGCGGGCGGCTATTATTACCCCGCGCCGACGGTGACCACGGTCACGGTCCAGCCGATGACGACGACCACGACGACCTATGTGACCGAGCGGGTTTCCTATCGCAAGCCGATCGCGCGCAAGCGGGTGCGCCGGGCCTGCGCCTGCAAGTAGGAGCCGCGCTCCGGGCGAGTGTAAAGAGGGCCGGTCGGGGAGACCGGCCCTCTTTTCAGGTTGCGGTCTTCGGCGGGCTGACGAACGGCGCGGGATAGCCCAGCAGATAGCCCTGACCAAAGCGGCAGCCATGGTCGATCAGCAATTCCCTTTGCCGCTGCGTCTCCACGCCCTCGGCGATCACTTCGATGCTCAGGCTCGTGCCCAGCTTGACGATCGCATCGACGATGGCCGCATCCCCGGCATCGCCTTCCAGATGGTTGATGAAGCTGCGGTCGATCTTGAGCACGTCGACGGGATATTGTTTGAGGTGACTGAGCGAAGCGTAGCCGGTGCCGAAATCGTCCAGCGCTACCCGCACACCGGCCTTGGAAAAGCGATGGAGCGCGCGCGCGACATTATCGGCTCCCCGCCCCAGAAACACCGTCTCCGTCACCTCGATCTCGAAATGGCGGGGCGATACGCCCCCCCGCGCGAAGCGGCGCAGCACGGCTTGGGCAAAATCATCATCCATGAAATCGGCAGCCGACGCGTTGAAAGCCACCCGGCCGGGGTCGAAGCCGGCGCGGATCCACCGGCGCACGTCACGCACGATCGCGTCCAGCATCCTGTCGGTCATGGCGACGGCGAGTTCGCAATTTTCGAACGCCGCCGCGATGGTCGCCGGCGTCTGGACGCCGAGGCGCGGATGATGCCAGCGCAACAGTGCTTCGAAGCCCACCGTCTGTCCGCTGTGCAGGT
The DNA here is from genome assembly GCF_037723805.1 of Sphingobium fluminis. Taxonomy (NCBI): domain Bacteria; kingdom Pseudomonadati; phylum Pseudomonadota; class Alphaproteobacteria; order Sphingomonadales; family Sphingobiaceae; genus Sphingobium; species Sphingobium fluminis. The sequence goes on along the minus strand of NZ_JBBJUK010000001.1, from coordinate 1,041,203 downwards.
CTACCTTGGGCTGATAATAAGGCGTGATCAGCTTGTCCGACACCGCCTGCCGCGCCATGCGGATCATCGAGCTATGCTGTTGCGCCTGCGCTCGCAGGTCGGAATGGAACAACGTCACCCGGCCGCGCCCCGACGCCTTGGACGCGTAGAGCGCCAGATCGGCCGATTTGAACAACTCACCCGCCTGCCGGCCATGCTCGCCATAGACCGCGCCGCCGATGCTGACCCCGCAATCGAGCGACCGGCCATCATGAACATAGGGACGGCGGATATTTTCAAGGATGGCCGCGCTGATCGCCTGCAACGCATCGCTATCGCGAAGTGACGTCGCGATCAGGCCGAATTCGTCGCCACCCAGGCGGCCGAGCACCGCGCCGGGCGGCGCCATAGCCAGCAGGCGCGCGGCAAATTCGCACAACAGGGCGTCCCCGGCGTCATGACCGAGCGCGTCGTTCGTGCGTTTGAGATCGTCGATGTCGAAAAGCATCAGGCCGAACCGTTCGCCCGTTTCGTCGGCACGCGCCGTCATCTGTTCCAGCGTCGCTTGCCACGCGGCGCGATTGGGCAGGCCGGTCATCGCATCATGGCCCGCCGCCCAGCGAATCCGGGCGTCCGCCTCCTCCTGATCGGTCACATCCTGGAAGGTCACGAGCACGCGCTTGGGACGGCCACCCGCCGACTGGGTGGTCCAGCCCATGCTCCTGATCCATCGCAACGCCCCGTCATCGGCCCGATGGATGCGCAGCGTCGCTTCGAAATGCGTCGTCGCTTCCCGCCGCGCGACCGTGGCCATCATATTCTGCAGGATGGACCGGTCGTCTGGATGAACCAGCGCCATCGCGCATTCCTGGGTGGCGGGTACATCGTCGGCAAGGCCCAGCATGGCCCGTAACTCGGGGGACCAAGTGCGCGCGCCCGTTTCGATATCGAAATCCCAGATCCCGAGGCCCGCAGCCTGCACGGCAAGGCGAAATCGCCCTTCGCTCTCGGCAAGCGCGTCCTGCGCGACTTTCTGATCGTGGATATCTTCCAGCGTGCCGTACCAGCGGATCACCTCCCCCCGTGCGTCGCGCCGCACGGCCGCCTTGGAGCGCATCCAGCGGTAGCCGCCATCGGTCAGGCGAACCCTTTGTTCGACGATGATCGGCTCGCCCGACTGGACGTGATCGTCCCAGCGCGCCATCGTCGCGACCGCATCGTCGGGATGCAGCATATCGTTCCAACGCAGGTGCGATCGGGGGTCCAGACTGATCCCGGTCATCTCGCGCAGTCGCGGGCCGATCTCTTCGAGCGCGCCATCGGCTCGCGCCGTCCAGGGCACCTGCGGATTGAGCTCGACCGACCAGCGATAATGTTCGCGGGCTTCGGCCAACGCCTCGCGCAGGGCGCACACTTCGTCTTGCAGGTCAGGCAGATATTCGATGGTTCCATACCAGCGGGTCCCGCCCCGGCCAGTCGAAACGCAGGTCATGCGCAGGCCCGCCCAGCGCCGTTCGCCATCCGCGCCCATCATGCGGACGCGCAGCGGGCGGGGATTCGCCGAATGCGTGGCGGCTTGCAACAGCGCCTTGCGGTCGACGGGGTCTAAAGCGCGGCGCCAGTCGTAACCGGACCGAATCGCCGGGAACGGATCGGTCGAGGCATGCGGACTTTCGCCACGCACGAGCAGGCGGCCGCGAGCATCGGCGATCCACCGGATGAGCGGCGGGATAAGAGCATCGAAATGCGGCGACGAGAGGGGATCGTCCCTGTCAGGCGCGACTCGCGCGTCGGAGACAACGGGCTCAGCCCCTTCGAAAAAGGCTTCGAATCGCCGATCGGCAAAACGGTCCATCAGCCGCCCCCGATCACGCTGGAGCGGTTTGCGATCCGATTGCATCGGACCACCGCTCTGAATTTATTGTTACGCGATTTGGCTGCGCTGACCTCCGGCTCTCCGTCATCCGAGGATTGGCTCCGCCGAACGGCGTTTCCATCTGATGAGAAATCGCTCTAAAACCACCTCGTCCATGGGCCGGGGCTAGCCGAAAAAGTTAAATAACCTGCACCATGCCTGTCGAATTTCCGACGTTTATTCCGACCGTTCGCCTGAACGAGCACACTTACTTACGGAAAATGCCGGCCAGTTCCACAGGAAGCGGCGATTGCGTGGGCGGGGCACGAAGGGCGTCGGCATGGTAGTCGGGATCGAACCGGACCCAGCCGCCGCGGCTCAGCTTTTCCAGCGGGCGATAGCGGACCTTATATTCCATCCGCCGCGATCCTTCGACCCAATAGCCCAGATAGACATAGGGTAGTTCCGCCGCCGCCGCGCGCAGGATATGATCCATGATGATATAATTGCCCAGACCCTGACGATGCGGCAATTGCGTATCGAAGAAGCTGTAGATCATCGACAGGCCGTCGCCCTGCCGGTCGGTGAGGCAGGCGCCGACCAGTTTGCCCACGCGGCCGTCGACGCCGGGTTCGCGATATTCGACGATATGGCTTTCAACCGGGGTCTGTTCGACCATGTCGGCGAAATCCATCTCGTCCATCTCGGTCATGCCGCCGCCGGGATGCCGCGCCGACAGATAGCGCTGGAGCAGGGCGAACTGCTCTTCGGTCGACCAGGGTTTGCAGGCGGTGACGCTAAGGTCGCTGTTGCGGCGGATCAGCTTGCGCTGGGTCGCGTTGGGGCTGAATTCCTGCGTGACGACCCGCACCGAAACACAGGCGGTGCAATCCACGCAGCTCGGGCGGTAGGCGACATTCTGGCTGCGGCGGAAACCGATACGGCCCAGCGCGTCGTTCAGTTCGGCGGCGTTGTCGCCGCTAAGCTCGGTGAACACCTTCCGCTCGCTCTTGCCCGGCAGATAGGGACATGGCGACGGGTTCGTCACGAAGAATCGGGGAAAACGGAATGGTGCCGTCACGCCACTATCCTCCCACTCATCCTGATCGAGCCCCGATTCATCGCAGGACTATGCCGCTCGCGGGTGCTCGTGAAAAGGGTATTTACCACGAAAAACCGGAGATCCCATCTTATCAGGCAACCTCGATCGGCGCGACCTCATACCCTGCCTCGCCGAGCGCCGCGATGAGCCGCTGGAGATGCGCGCGATCGCGGGTTTCGCACTCGACATCGAGGCTGAGACCCTTGGCCGGCAGATTGGTGAAAATGCGCTGGTGCGCGAGTTCGAGGATGTTGACCGCTTCCTGATCGAAGATCCTCGCGACATGGAACAGCGCACCGGGCCGGTCCTGAAGGATGATTCGCAATCGCGCCAGCCGGCCGGAGCGCGCAAGGTCGCGCAGCAGCACATTGGCGAGCAGCCGCGTATCGATATTGCCCCCGGTCAGCACGAGGCCCACGGTCCGCCCGGCAAATTGTTCGCGGTGGCTGAGCAGCGCCGCGAGGCCGGCCGCGCCGGCGCCCTCGACAACGGTCTTTTCGATCTGGAGCAGCAGACTGACCGCCTCTTCCAGTCGGCGTTCGGTGACGAGCAGCACATCGTCGGCCAGCCGCTCGACGAAGCGGCGGGTCAGTTCGCCGGGTTGCTTGACGGCGATACCTTCCGCCAGCGTATCACCGTCGCACGCCAGGTCGCCGCTGTTTATGAAACTGTACATGGACGGATAAAGCTCGGCCTGCACGCCGACCAGACGGATATCCGGCTTCATCGCCCGCGCCGCCGTGCCCATGCCCGAAAACAGCCCGCCGCCGCCGATCGGAATGATCAGCGTGTCGATATCCGGCGCGTCTTCCAGCATTTCGAGCGCGACCGTCCCCTGGCCTGCGATGATGTCCGGCTCGTCAAACGGATGGATGAAGGTCAGCCCATGTTCGACCTCCAGCAGTCGCGCATGGGCATAGGCGTCGTCGAATTTCTCGCCAAATTGCACCACGGTCGCGCCATGACCCTGCGTCTGCGTGATCTTCACGGTCGGCGTGGTCGTGGGCATGACGATCGTCACCGGCACGCCAAGGCGCTTGCCATGATAGGCAAGGCCCTGCGCATGATTGCCCGCGGACGCCGCGATCACGCCCTTTGCCTTTGCCGCCGCATCGAGCTGAAGCAGACGATTGAGCGCCCCGCGTTCCTTATAGGCGGCGGTAAACTGAAGATTCTCGAATTTCAGATAGACCGTGCAACCCAGCATGTTGGACAAGGTCTGGCTGATCAGCGTCGGCGTCTTGACGATCGACCCGGCAATGCGCGTGCGCGCGGCGAGTATGTCATCGACGGACACGGGCAGCGGCAGCGCCCCCTGGATCTTGGTCAGCGTGTTCATGGGCAGCCCCGTAAAGCAAAATTGGGTCGGAAGAAACTGGCACTGGCGGAAAACTGGCCCTATGGCGAAGGTTCACGCACCAACATTACGGGGCATATGGCTAATATCGCGTTTATCGGCCTGGGCGTCATGGGCGCGCCCATGGCAGGGCATCTGGCGAAAGCCGGTCACGCCGTCACCGTGTACAACCGCTCGATCGCCAAGGCGAAGAGTTGGGCGGAGGCCTATGGCGGCACAGTCGCGATCAGCCCGGCCAAGGCGGCGGAAGAATGCGACATCGTCATCAGTTGCGTCGGCACCGATGACGATCTGTCACAGGTGACGCTGGGGCGCGAAGGCGCTTTTCGCACGATGAAGCCGGGCGGCCTGTTCATCGACCATACGACGGTTTCGGCGCGGATCGCACGGCAATTGTCGGTCGAGGGCGAAAGCCTGGGCATCCATTGCGTCGATGCGCCGGTTTCCGGGGGGCAGACGGGTGCGGAGAACGGCAAGCTGTCGATCATGTGCGGCGGCAGCGAGCCGGCGGTTGCCGCAGCAAGGATCGTGATGCAGGCCTATGCCGCGCGCATCGTCCATGTCGGCGGCGCGGGCGCCGGCCAGACCACCAAGATGGTGAACCAGATCGCGATCGCAGGCGTGCTTCAGGGCCTGTCCGAAGGCTTACGGTTCGCGCAGGCGGCCGAATTGGATCTCGACAAGGTGTTCGAGGCGATTTCGGGCGGCGCGGCGCAAAGCTGGCAAATGGACAATCGATGGGGGTCGATGGCGCAGGACAGTTTCGATTTCGGCTTCGCGGTGGACTGGATGCGCAAGGATCTGGGCCTTGCGCTGGACGAGGCGCGCGCCAATGGCGCGACCCTGCCCGTCACCGCGCTGGTCGACCAATTTTATGCCGACGTGCTGGCCATGGGTGGCGGACGACAGGACACCAGCGCGCTGGTGCGGCGGATCACGCGGGCGTGAGGCATTTGTTGTCGACGTTCGCCCTGATCCCGTCGACGGATGGTGAAGCACCTCGCTCCGCTCGGTCGAGCCCCCTTCGACTGCCAGCCTGCGGCAGGCGCTCAGGACAGGCTTCGACTTCGCTCAGGGCGAACGGCAAGTGGTTGAGCGTGGCCCTGCTCGCCCTTCTCGCCGCCCCCGCGTTCGCCTCAGGCGTCATCGATAACGTCAATGGCATCGCGGTCGATGCGAATGGGCGGGTCGTGCATTTCGGCGCGCTGCTGATCGATGACGAGGGCAAGGTCGCGCAGCTGATCCCCGGCCGGTATCAGGAGCCGCCGCGCAAGAAGCCCAAAAAGGGCGAATCCTGGCCCAAGGGGCTGGACTATAAACTGGATGCGGGCGGCAAGACGCTGATCCCCGGCCTGATCGACGCGCATGGCCATGTCATGGGCTATGGCCTATCGCTGATCACGCTCGACCTGTCGGACACGCGCTCGCTGGCCGAGGCGCAGGCGAAGATCCGCGCTTATGCGCAGGCGGAAACGGGGCGCAAGTGGATCATCGGCACGGGCTGGAACCAGGAACAATGGGGTCTGGGCCGCTTTCCCACCGCCGCCGAACTGGACGCGGCCGTCAGCGACATTCCCGTCTGGCTGGAGCGGGTCGACGGGCATGCCGGCTGGGCGAACAGCGCGGCGATCCGGGCGGCAGGCGTTACCGCCGCGAGCAAGGCGCCGGCCGGGGGGCGCATCGAGATGGCGGGGGGCAGGCCCGCCGGCATATTCGTCGATCAGGCGATGGATCTGGTGACGAAGGTCGTGCCGCCGCCCGCGCCCAAGGATCGCGACATCGCGCTCGAAAAGGCGCAGCAGGCGTTGCTGCGCCAGGGCATCACCGCCATCGCCGACATGGGCACGAGCATCGCGGACTGGCAGGCGTTCCGCCGCTCCGCCGATCGCGGCGCGTTGCGGGTGCGGATCATGTCCTATGCCGCCGGCCTCGACAATATGGTGCTGATCGCCGGACCGGAGCCGACGCCCTGGCTATATGACGACCATTTGCGCATGGGTGGGCTCAAGCTGGTCCTCGACGGCGCGCTGGGTTCGCGGGGCGCATGGCTCAAGGCGGATTATGCCGATGCGCCGGGCCAGCGCGGCCTGTCGATGATCCCCGCCACGTCGCTGCGCAACATGATGAGCCGCGCGGCGATGGACAATTTCCAGATCGCCGTCCATGCGATCGGCGATGCGGCCAACAGCGAATTGCTCGACGCGATCCAGGAACTGTCCGAAACCTACAAGGGCGACCGGCGCTGGCGGGTCGAACATGCGCAGATCGTCGATCCCGCCGAACTGCCGCGTTTCGAGCAATTCGGCATCGTCGCGTCGATGCAGCCGGTGCATGAGGCGTCGGACTGGCGCATGGCGACGGCGCGGATGGGCGCTGCCCGGCTGCGGGGCGCTTATGCGTGGAAATCCATGCTCGACCATCGCGTGCCATTGGCGTTCGGCTCCGATGTGCCGGTGGAGAGTCCCAATCCCTTCCCCGGCATCGCGGTGGCGATGACGCGTGAGGATGCGAAGGGCGACCCGGTCGGCGGCTGGATGCCCGAGCAGCGCGTGTCGTTCGAGGCGGCGCTCGACGGGTTTACGCGGCAGGCGGCTTTTGCGGGATTTGCCGAAAAGCGCTTCGGGAGCCTGATACCGGGCCAGCGCGCGGATTTCCTGCTGATCGATCGCGATATCTCGCTGGCGCGGCCCGCCGATATCCGCACGACGCAGGTGATGGAGACCTGGATCGGCGGCAAGCGGGTATTCATGAAGGGAAAGTAAGGCGCTGACTCTTCTGGGGAGGTCGGCACTAAACACCTAGAGCATCGTGCGTAAAATTTGAGCCGTTCGCCCTGAGCGAAGTCGAAGCCTGTCTTGAGCGCCTGCTGCAAGCAGGCAGTCGAAGGGAGCCCTGCAAGCGCACTTCCCCGGATCAAGTCCGGAGTCAGTGGAAGGCTTCGACTTCGCTCAGCCCGAACGGAGAAAAAGCGATCTCGATTTGAGGCGCGATGCTCTCGCCGGTCCCCGAACCTTCGGCTGCGTGCCTGCGGCAGTCGGTCAGGATAAGCTTCAGCCAACGACTGAAAGCCGGGGTCCAGAGTCCAATCCCGCGCGCTCCCAACCTGGACTCCGGCTTTCGCCGGAGAACAACAGGGGACGGCAATTAGCGGCAGCCCAAAAATACAGAAAGTGGGGAGCTTCTGTTGCCCGGCGCTCCCCGAACCGCTGAATTCCCTTCTGTTGCCCGGTGGGTTCAACCGCGCTATTTTAGAATAATCTCAGACCGTGAGGCCCTCAATTACGCTGCAATGGCGAGTGCTTCGTTATCGTTGGCACTTGTGAGTTTTGCACAGTTTAACGGCTTACACGGGCCGGGTAAAAATATCGCCTTTGAACACACGTCGATCCTAGTTCGGCCCCGTCAAAGATCCCGTCCGCGCGAGCACGAACGGGACTTTTGGTGGAACCGCCGGGTACTGCCCCCGGGTCCGCTGCGTCTATTATACGACACAATTTATCACCATAGCCGGGCGAACCCGGCAGTATCGATATGGGGGATGCGGCGAAACTTTTCAACCGCTTCCTTGGCAATGGTCAGGCAGCCAGCACGTTGACGGCGCGCGGAGTTGCGGGCGGCAGTCCCTCCGCCTTGGCCTGCGCCAGCAATTCCTGCTTGCGCGCCGCCATTTGTTCGCCAAGCGCGACGAGATCGACGTCGGTCTTGCGGCACTGGGCGAACATGCCCTCGCCCCGCGCTTCTTCCTCCTTGACGTGATGCTTGATCTCTTCGGACAGCACTTTGACTTTGGCATCGTAGAAATCATCGTCCGGCGACCCGGCCATGATGTCGTTGATCAGCACCTTGGCCCCGTCATGTTCGACATAGGCTTCGTCCAGCGTGTCATCCTCGATCTTGCCGCGAAAGGCGGGGTAGAAAATTTCTTCCTCGATCGTCGTGTGGACCTTGAGTTCGACACAAATTTTTTGCGCGATCGTCTGCTTCTTCGCCGAAGCGCTTGCCTTTTCGAACTTCTCGAACAGCTCCTCGACCTCGCGATGGTCGGCCTTGAGCAATGCGATCGCGTCTGCGTACACTTCCTTCGCCATGATGTTCCTCCTGCGGAATGGACTTCCATCAAAGCGGCGAAAGAGGCCGGAGTTCCGTGGGTCCCCCGTAATTCCGATTGGCCCGGCGCGCGGGCCGCTCTATAGCCCTGATCCCATGATCCTCGTCATCGACAATTACGACAGCTTCACCTGGAACCTGGTCCATTATCTGATGGAGCTGGGGGCAAAGGTGGAGGTGGTCCGCAACGACGCCATTTCCGCCGGGCAGGCGCTGTCCACGGGGGCGAAGGCGTTCCTGCTCTCGCCTGGCCCCTGTACGCCCAATGAGGCGGGCGTCAGCCTGGACCTCGTCGCCGCATGCGCCGATGCGGGCGCGCCGCTGCTCGGCGTATGCCTTGGCCATCAGGCGATCGGCCAGCATTTCGGCGGCAAGGTGGTGCGCGGGGGCTTGATGCACGGCAAGACATCGCCGGTCGACCATGATGGCACCGGGCTGTTCGCGGGGCTGCCCTCGCCCTTTACCGCGACCCGCTATCATTCGTTGATCGTCGAGGATATTCCGGCCGATCTGATCGTCAACGCAACCAGCGAGGACGGGTCGGTCATGGCGTTTCGCCACGCCAGCCTGCCGATTCATTCGGTCCAGTTCCATCCCGAAAGCATCGCGACGGAATATGGGCATGAGATGCTGGCCAATTTCATGACGATCGCCGGCATCCCCGTGCGCGCCCGCGCCGCCGCGTGATCGCAGAAACGGACGCGAAATGTTAAGGGCCGCGCTGTAGATTGATCGCCTCACTGCCGGGTGTCCGGCGTCGAACAGGCGAGCGGACATGCGGAGCGAAAGGCGGACACTGGCAGGCGCGCGACGCTTCGACATGATGTTCCCCATGCCGTGGACGGGCGTGGAGCGCCTGTTGCTGGCACTCGTCTGCGCGCTTACCCTGTTCTTCGCGATCGTGACGCCGCCCTTTCAGGCGCCCGACGAGAATCAGCATTACATGAAGGCGCTGTGGCTCGCCGAGGGCCATGCGCTGGCGCGGCATCACGGTGCGCTGATCGGCGCGCCCCTGCCCCGAGCCGCGCTCGCCATTCACGCCGTCGATTTTCCGACCGATGTGCCGCCGACGCCGAGACGCTTCGATCACAGCCAACTGACGGCTGCCTGGTCGGCGGATAGCGGCCGAACCGGTCGGGAATTTGCCGATTTTCCCAACGTCGCCAGCTATGCGCCGACGCTATATGCGCCCGGCGTGGTGGGCCTGCGCTTTGGCGAATGGCTCGATCTGCCGCGTCTGGGGGTCTTTTATGCCGGTCGCCTCGTCAACGCGCTGGCGGGCCTTGCCCTGCTGGTGGCGGCATTGCGCCTCATTCCCTTCGGCCGGTCCGCGCTGCTGGGCGTCGCGCTGTTGCCAACCCTTGCCTATCAGACCGGGTCACTTTCGCCCGATGCCGTCATCAACGGCATCGGCTTTCTGGGGCTGGCGCTGGCGCTGCGCGTCGGCTTCATGGATGGCGGCGCTCGCGGCGGGATCGGCCTGCTTCTTACCGCGCCGCTGCTGGCGCTGGCCAAGGGGGTGTATCTGCCGCTGATGGCGGCGGGGCTGCGATGGCCCGAAAGCCGGCGCGACGGGCGCGCCCTGTCGATCCTCATTGCGATGGCGGCAGGGGCTGCCGCTTTCATCCTGTGGATGAAGATGTCGGGCGGCAGCCAGGCGCTTTATCATATCGTCTCGCGCAAGACCGGGGCGGCGGAGATGACCGCGCCGCTGGCCGCGCAACTGGCGGTGATCACCGCCGATCCGGTCGCGTTCGGCCATATCCTTATGTCCAGCGTTACCGAACGCGCGCCGGTCTATGCGCTTCAGATCGTCGGGCGGTTCGGGTGGAACGCCATATTGCTGCCGTTGGTGGCTTATCCACTGGCGGCGGTGATGCTGGGGGCGGCGGTGCTGAGCGGATCGGGCGCGCGTTTTGGCGTGGGGCAGCGGCTGTGGTGGATCGCAGTGGCGATCGGCGTGGCGCTGCTGATCGAAACCGCCATGTATCTGACCGGCACGCCGCTGCATGCGGATTATATTCAGGGGACGCAGGGTCGCTACTTCGTGCCGTTGCTGCCGCTGTTGCTGCTGGCGATCATGCCCGACCGGCCGGTGCGCGGCGCGCGGACGATCTTTGCCGCCAGCGCGATCCTGCTATCGCTGGTCGCCGCCGCGACCGTGGTCGACAGTTTCTGGGTCCACGGCTTCGTCACCAGCGACGGCATGCCGCCTCATTCCAGTGTCGCGCGTGCCCTGCTGCTGCCCTCGCCGCGCTGGTAGCCAGATTGTGCAGAGCGCGATCCAGCCGAGCCCCTCGATCCAACCCGCTGCCACGTCGCTCGCCCAATGGACGCCGAGCCACACGCGGCTGATGCCGATGGGCATGATGATCGCCGCAGCCAGAGCAAGACCGAGCCGCCGTCCGGCGAGCAAGGCCAGCGCACCGAAGAACATCATATTGCCCGCCGCATGGCCGCTCGGGAAGCTGTAGGTCGTCACGATATCGAGATGTTGGAGCAGATCGGGGCGCGGCATGGCGAAGAGCTGCTTGAGGCCAAGGTTGAGCAGTGTGCCGCCCGCCATCATCGCCACCAGCCACAGAGCGGCCCTGCCGCGCCGACGCAGCGTCAGATAGAGGCTGGCAGCGGCGAGCAGTAACAGGCGCGGGATCGTGTCGCCCACGATGGTCGCGAGGCGCAGCATAGGGGTGACATGCCCGCCCCATGCCGAATCGCGGGCGCGACCGGCGGCGAGCATGATGCTGTGGTCGACAGGCGCAAGCCAACCAGCCCGCTGCGCCAGCGCGATCAGCAGGACCGCCAGAAGCGCGAGGCCAAAAAGCGCGGCGCCTTTTACGACGCTGGGCATTGGTTCGCTTCTCATCGGACGCCGCAGGCGAATGCCGACGTCCATCGATTCGGGCGCTGCGGTTTGCGACTCTGGGCCCCGGCCTTCGCCGGGGAACAGTCGCGACCGGTCACGCGGAAAATCCGCCGATCAGATATGGAGCGCGCGTCCATAGGCGGCGAGCACGCTTTCATGCATGGATTCCGAAATGGTCGGATGCGGGAAGACCGTGTGCATCAGGTCCGCCTCGGTCGTCTCCAGCGTCTTGCCGATGGTATAGCCCTGGATCATCTCGGTCACTTCCGCGCCGATCATGTGCGCGCCCAGCAATTCTCCGGTCTTGGCGTCGAACACCGTCTTGGTGAAGCCTTCCTGCTCGCCCAGCGCGATCGCCTTGCCATTGCCGATGAAGGGGAACATGCCGACCTTCACTTCGTAACCGGCTTCCTTGGCCTTCGCCTCGGTCAGGCCGACCGACGCGATCTGCGGATGGCAGTAGGTGCAGCCGGGAATGTTGAGCGGGTCCATGGCGTGGGGATGGACTTCCGTGTTGCCCAGCGCCTGCGCGATGGCTTCGGCGGCGATGACGCCCTCATGGCTCGCCTTATGGGCCAGCCATGGCGGCGCGGTGACGTCGCCGATAGCCCAGATGCCCGCGACATTGGTGCGGCCATAGCCATCGACCTTGATATGATAGCGCTGGTCCGGCTCGACGCCGACATCTTCGAGCCCGAGATTTTCGACATTGGGTACGATGCCGACGGCGACGACGACATGGCTATATTCGCCCGCGATATCCTTGCCGTCCTTGCCCTTGATGGTCGCGGTCACGCCGGCATCGGTCGCCTCGATCTTTTCGATTTTCGCCCCGGTATGGATGGTCATGCCCTGTTTCTTGAGCGCCTTTTCGAGGAAGGCGGAAACGTCCGCATCTTCCACCGGCACAACCCGGTCCATCATCTCGACCACGGTCACGTCCGCGCCCATGTCATTGTAGAAGCTGGCGAATTCGATGCCGATCGCGCCCGATCCGACGACCAGCAATTTGGTCGGCATTTCCGGCGGCGTCATGGCGTGGCGATAGGTCCATACCCGCTTGCCGTCAGCTTTCAGCCTGGGCAGGTCACGCGCGCGCGCGCCCGTGGCGACGATGATGTGCTTGGCTTCGAGTTCCTCGACCTTGCCGTCCGCCGCCGTCACCGACAGCTTGCCCGGCGCGAGCAGCTTGCCCGTGCCCATATGGACCGTGATCTTGTTTTTCTTCATCAGGCCCGTGACGCCCTTGTTGAGCTGCGACGCGACACCGCGCGAACGCTTGACCACCGCCTCGATGTCGGCGCTGATCTTTTCGGCGGCCAGGCCATAATCGGCGGCATGCTGCATATAATGGTAGATTTCCGCCGAACGCAGCAGCGCCTTGGTGGGAATGCAGCCCCAGTTGAGGCAGATGCCGCCCAGATTCTCCCGCTCGACGATCGCGGTCTTGAGGCCAAGCTGCGCTGCGCGGATCGCGGCAACATAACCGCCGGGGCCGGACCCCAGCACGATGACGTCGTAATTTTCAGCCATGGTCAGTCTCTCTTGTCGTCTAAAACGGGATCGGCCGCCGGAACCGGCAGCGGCGGAACGGTGCGGGGCTGGCGATCCTCACCGATCGCCACGAAGGTGAACGTCGCCTGGGTGACGCGATAGGAGCGGTCGTCATGCCGCGTGCGGCGCCAGGCTTCCACAGCGATCTTCATCGACGTGGACCCGACCGAAAGCAGCCTCGCATAAACCGACACTTCGTCGCCCACGACCACGGGGCGCAGAAATTCCATGCCGTTGACCGCGATCGTCACGGCGCGACCGTGGCTGTGGCGGGCCGCGACCGATCCTGCCGCCGAATCCATCAGGCTCATCAGCCAGCCGCCGAATATGTCGCCATAAGGATTGGTATCCGCCGGCATCGCGATGACGCGCACCGCCGGGCTTTCGACCGGCGGCGGCTCGTCCGGGCGTGCCATCAGGCCAGCATGCCCAGCGGGTTTTCCACCAGCGTCTTGAACGCAGCCATCAACCGCGCGCCGTCCGCGCCGTCGATCGCGCGATGGTCGAAACTGCCGGTCGCCGACATGACGGTCGCGATCTGCAAGGAGTCATTCACAACATAGGGTCGCTTGTCGCCCGCGCCGATCGCCATGATCATCGCCTGGGGCGGATTGATCACCGCTTCGAACTGCTTGATGCCGAACATACCCATGTTCGACAGGGACGCGGTGCCGCCCTGATATTCGTCCGGCTTGAGCTTGCCTTCCTTGGCGCGGCCGGCGAGATCCTTCATCTCGGTCGAGATTGCGGCGATGCCCTTGGTATCCGCGCCGGTCACGATCGGGGTGATGAGGCCGCCGGGGATCGACACCGCCACAGCAATATCGGCGCGCTGGAACTTCAGCATGGTGTCGCCGGCGAACTGCACATTGCAGTCGGGCACCTGCATCAGGGCGACGCCCAGCGCCTTGATGAGCAGATCGTTGACCGACAGCTTGACCTTGCGCGCGGCGAACGCCGCATTGAGTTCGCCGCGCAGCGCCAGCAGCTTGTCGAGCTGAATATCGACCGTCAGGTAGATATGCGGCACCTGCTGCTTGGATTCGGTCAGACGGCGGGCGATCGTCTTGCGCATGCCGGACAGTTTGACGACTTCGTTGGGAATGCCGAAATCGACGCCGGTCGAAGGAATAGCCGGGGCGGAAGGCGGAGCCGAAGCGGGGGCTTGGGCGGCGGCAGGCGCGGCCTTTGCAGCGGGAGCCGTCACCACGCCTTCCTTCGCGCCTTCCAGATCAGCCTTGACGATGCGGCCATTGGGGCCTGAGCCGGTCAGGCTCGCGAGATCGACGCCTTTGGTTTCGGCGAGGCGGCGCGCGAGCGGGCTGGCCTTCAACCGGCCGTCCGCGGCGGGCGCGGGAGCCTGTTTCGCGGGCGCAGGCGCGGCGGCTTCCGCCTTCGCAGGTGCCGGCTCGGCCTTGGCGGCGGCAGGTTCCTGCGCCTTCTCGGCCGGCTTGGCAGCCGCAGCAGCCGGCGCGTCGCCCCCTGCGACCGCCGCAACATCTTCGCCTTCCTCGGCGATCATGGCGATGACGGTGCCGACCTTTACCTGATTGCTGCCTTCGGGCACCAATATCTTTGCGATCGTGCCTTCATCGACGGCCTCGAACTCCATGGTCGCCTTGTCGGTCTCGATCTCGGCGATCAGGTCGCCGGCCGCGACCGTGTCGCCTTCCTTGACCAGCCATTTGGCCAGAGTACCCTCCTCCATCGTAGGGGACAGGGCAGGCATCTGGATCGACTTGCTCATGCGTTGGGGGCCTTTTTAGCATGTTCGGCGCGCGTGGCGGAATGCAGTCCGTTTTCACGCTTTGGCCCTGTCGGTCAAGGCCACGGCTTGCGCCAGGGGCGATAATAGCTCACATTTTGACGGTGCCGCCTTTGGATTTGGCGAGGGCGATTGCAGGCGCGAAAGCGCATTTGGGGGAAATGGCGATGCGGACCTATCTGGTAGTGGTGGATGAATCCGCCGAAGCGGAAACCGCGTTGCGGTTCGCCGCGCGCCGCGCCGCCAAGACGGGCGGCGCCGTTCGCATCCTCGCCCTCATCCCTCCGTCCGAATTCGTCCAGTGGGGCGGGGTACAGGCGACGATGGAGGATGAGGCGCTGCAACGCGCCGAAGCGCTGGTGTTCAGCGCGGCGGGCACGCTGAGCGAGGAATCAGGCATCCGCCCCAGCATTACCGTGCGCCAGGGCGATCCCGTGACGGTCGTGCGCGACACGCTGGACGAGATGGACGAGGTCGCGGCGCTGGTGCTGGGCGCGGCGGCGAGCGGCCCGCCAGGTGAACTGGTCTCGCATTTCGCCGGAGCCGACGCGGGGGGCATGCCCTGCCCGATCATGATCATTCCGGGCGGGCTGGATGCGGAGGCGATCGACCGGCTGAGCTGAACGGCCGTGAGCGGATCGTCTTGCCCCCGCAAGCGGGGACCGTATTTGCCTGACGCAGAATAGCCGGCTTTGCGCGCGTCCCATCCGCGCGAAGGCTTATAGCGGCGACATGGGTCCCCGCCCTCGCGGGGACGACGGGGGTGTTTTACGCATAAGTCGGCTTTTACCGCTTCTTGTGCTTGCCGCGCGCGCCGCCGATATGGCGGATGTTGGTCGGCCTGCCACGATGCGCGCCGGGACGAGTCCGGTCCATCTTGCGTGGGCCCGACCGTTCGCCCGCCGGCGCATCGGGCAATTCGAAACGCAGCACGCCGTTGATCGGATCGGCCTCGGCCAGCCGCAGTTCCAGCTTCTGGCCCACGGTGTACCGGTCGCCGCTTTCCACGCCTTGCAACGCCTTGCCCGCCTCGTCGAAGAAAAAGCGTTCCGCGCCGAGCGTCGACACCGGCACCAGCCCGTCACCGCCCAGTCCCTCCACCGTCGCGAAGAAGCCGAAATTCTGCACCCCGGTGATCCGCGCTTTCACGGTTTCGCCGACATGCGCGGCGAGATAGGCGGCGACATAGCGGTCGATCGTATCGCGCTCAGCCTCCATCGCGCGGCGTTCATGCTGGCTGATCAGTTCGCCGACGCGGGCCATATTCTCATGATCCTCGGCGCTCAGCGAGGTTTTGGCCGGGATGTCGCCGCCCTTGGGCGCGGGCAGTTCCAGCCCATAGCCCCCCACAAGAGCGCGGTGAACCAGAAGGTCCGAATAGCGACGAATGGGTGAGGTGAAATGGGCGTAGGAGCCGAGCGCGAGGCCGAAATGGCCCATATTGGCGGGGGCATAATAGGCCTGGGTCTGGCTGCGCAATATCTGCTGCATGATCTGGTCGCGCGCTTCGTTTTCGCCGACCTTTCTGATCAGCTGGTTGAAGGTCGACGGCCGGATCACCTGCCCCAGCGCGAAGTCCATGTCGAAGGTCGCCAGATACTCCTTGAGCGCGACCAGCTTGTCGCGGCTGGGCGGTTCGTGGACGCGGTACATGACGGGGGCTTTCTTGGCCTCCAGCGCCTTGGCCGCCGCGACATTGGCGGCGATCATAAAATCCTCGATCAGCATATGCGCGTCGAGCCGCTCGCGCACGGCGACGCTGACGATCTTGCCCCATTCATCGAGCACCACGCGCCGTTCGGGCAGGTCGAGCGCCAGCGGCTCACGGCTGTCGCGCGCCTGACGCAGCAGCGCCCAGCAGGCCCAGAGCGGCTTGAGCGCGACATCGAGCAGATCATTGTCCTTGGTCCCGTCGATCGCGGCCTGCGCATCTTCATAGGCGAGCACCGCCGCGACGCGGATGACCGCGCGGGTGAAGCGCGACGAGGTAACTTTGCCCTGCGCATCGATGACGAGGTGGCACGCCATCGCCGCTCGGTCCTGCCCGGCGCGCAGCGAACATATGTCGGACGACAGATGATGGGGCAGCATCGGCACGACCAGATCGGGGAAATAAACGCTGTTGCCACGCTTGCGCGCTTCGCGGTCGAGCGCGCTACCGGGGCGCACATAATAGCTGACGTCGGCGATGGCGACGACCGCCCGGAAGCCGCCGGGATTGGCCGGGTCTTCGTCCGGCGCAGCCCAGACCGCATCGTCATGGTCGCGCGCGTCGCTGGGGTCGATCGCGACGATCGGCAGGGTGCGCAGGTCCTCGCGCTTATCCTCATGGAGCGGAAGGGCGGAGGCGGCCACGGCTTCGTCCTCGACGCCCTCGGGGAAGACGTGCGGGATGCCATGTTTGTGGATCGCGATCAGGCTGAAGCTGCGCGGCGCGAACGGATCGCCCAATATGTCGGTGACGCGCGCGCTGACGCGTGGCGGGCGGCCGGTCGGATCGGCGAGGACGAGGTCGCCTTTTTTTGCGGACCCGGCGTCGCTGATCGGCCAGTCGTTGCGGATGCGCTTGTCGACGGGGCGCAGCCACAGCTTGCCGTCTTCGCCCACATGCACGACACCCAGCAGCGTTTCGGTCGCCTTTTCAAGCTTCTTCATCGGATGGGCGAGCCAGCCATTTCCGGCTTCCTCGGTGCGCGCAAGGATGCGGTCGCCGACCGTCAGCGCGCTTCGCTTGCCACGATCGACGATGCGGATGCGCGGTGCGGGATGACCCTCCGCCTCCCACCGTTCGGGCGTCGCGATCAGCGTCGTATCATCGACATCGACGATCCGCAGCACCGTGACCTTGGGCACGCCGCCCATTTTGTGAAAGGCGCGCGCGGGGCCGTGATCGAGCAGGCCCTCATCCGCCATGTCGCGCAACAGCGCCTTGAGCGCGATCTTTTCCTGCCCTTTCAACCCGAACGCTTTAGCGATCTCGCGCTTGCCGGCGGGCTGATCGGACGTGGTGATGAAGTCCATCACCTGATCTCGGGTCGGGAACCCGGCGGGGCGGACCTTGGACCGGGCCGGAGCATGGGTGCGAACGAACTTTTTCTTGGGGGGAGATGCCATGGCCCGACTATAGAGGTGGCCCGCCCCATGCGCCAGTGGCGGCGGGAAAAGCGCTATCCCGCCAGCCTGCGCGCCCGGCCCCGCCAGTCTTCCGCCAGCACCGGCATGTCGGCCAGCGCGCGCACCGCCTGACGATCGTTCCTGTGATCGCCGCCGATCAGCAGGCGGAACAGGCGCGCGATGCTCCAGTCGGGCAGCGGCCGTTCCAGCAGGTCCATGCGCATACCCGCCTCCACCTCGCCTTCGCGCACGACCCGGAAATAGAGGCCGCTGCGCGCCGTGCGAACGATGGTCGACATGATATCGGGCGCACCGAACCGATGGTCGAGCTTCCAGCAGGGCTGGCGGCCATGGCTGACCTCGACGATCGCGCTGCCCAGCGTGAAGCGATCGCCAAGGCAGATGTCTTCGTCGGTCAGCCCTCGCGAGGCGATATTCTCGCCGAACGCGCCGGGCGCGTCGAACAAGGGGTGGCCGGGCTTGACGGTTCGCCACCAGTCATAATGGTCGTGCGGGTAGAGATGGATCGCCTTGTCCCAGCCGCCATGATGGACCGGATCGGCGACCCCGTCCCCGGCAAGGCCGAGCCAGGTGACGGCGACCGGACCTTCAACGGGATGCTTGGCGATGGCGCTATGATCATTGCCCCGAAACGGCATGGGCTTGCCGACCAGCAGAGCTTGGATGGTCATGAACGGGTTGGCCATCCCGAAGCTATGCCATGCCCACATCGAGCTGGCGATAGCATCGCGGCAATATCTTAAGTTAAGACGGGCTGAGTTCCGATGCGAGCTTGAGAACCTCGTCGCCCTTGTCGGTATGCACCAGAAACGCAGGATTGGAAGGTGAACCGTTGCGTCGGATCATCGCTCCTTCGATCGTCCGTTCGACATGCCGTTCGAACCGTTCGGCAATCCGTCCGCGACCGACGCCCTGGCCCCAGTTCCACTTGACGCGCGTTCCCTTGCGAAAGCTTCCGGTCATGACTCGCTCCATCCGCGCGCAGCCGCCAGGGCTGCTCTTTCTATCCACAGTGTAAAAATCCTCGGCGGCAAATCCGGTTCCCTTTGGTTTTCGCCGACCTTGGGTTAAGGGCCCGCTATGGATGTTACCGGCCTGCGCATCGCCCTGTTCAGCGGCAATTATAATTATGTGCGCGATGGCGCTAATCAGGCGCTCAATCGCCTCGTGGGCTATCTGCTGCGACAGGGGGCGGCGGTGCGCGTCTATTCACCGACGACCGGCACGCCCGCGTTCGAACCGACGGGCGATCTTTTCTCGGCGCCGTCCATACCCATTCCGGGACGCGCCGAATATCGCGTGCCCTATCGTTTGTCGGGCAAGATGCGGCGCGATCTCAAGCGCTTTTCGCCCAATCTTGTCCATGTTTCGAGCCCCGATCCGCTTGGTCACCGCGCGGTTACCTGGGCACGGGCGCACGGCCTGCCCGCCGTGGCGTCTGTGCACACGCGCTTCGAAACCTATCCGCGCTATTATGGCCTCGCCTTTCTCGAACCGCTCATCGAATCGGGGCTACGCCGCTTTTACCGCCGTTGCGACGCCATCGTCGCGCCGTCCGAATCGATGGCCCAACTGCTGCGCGAACAGCGGATGAGCTATGATGTCGGCATCTGGACGCGGGGCATCGATCGCGACATCTTCAACCCCGGCCGCCGCGATCCAGCCTGGCGGGAGGCGCTCGGCATCGCGCCTGACGAACCTGCGATCGGCTTTGTCGGCCGGCTGGTGATGGAAAAGGGGCTCGACGTGTTTTCCGACGCGATCGACCAGCTCGAAGCGCGGCAGGTACGGCACAAGGTGCTGGTCGTCGGCGACGGCCCGGCCCGCGACTGGTTTCAGAACCGCCTGCCCAATGCCGTCTTCACCGGGTTCCAGGGCGGACCCGATCTGGGCCGCGCGGTGGCGAGCATGGATATGCTATTCAATCCGTCCGTCACCGAGACTTTCGGCAACGTCACGCTGGAGGCGATGGCCTGCGGCCTGCCGGCCATCGCGGCGCGCGCCACGGGGAGTGAAAGCCTGGTCACCGACGGCGTCACCGGACGCCTGATCCGCCCAGGTGCGATCGGCGCCTTCGCCGACGCTCTCCAGACCTATTGCCATGACACAGCCGCGCGGCAAAGCGCTGGTGCGGCGGCGCGGGCGCGGGCCGAACGCAATGGCTGGGATCAGGTCAACCAAGCGCTGGTCGATACCTATGTCCGCGTGATCCGTCAGCGCGCGCAAGGAACGGTGCCTCGCGCCAGCCCCGTCCCCTAATCACTCGTTTCCTGATGGCGTACTCGTGCCTATATCGGATGGATGGCTGATCTTTTTGCTCCCGACACCATGTCGCCCCCGGAGGCCGCCGAAGGCGCGCCGCTCGCCGACCGGCTGCGCCCGCGCGCGCTGGACGAGGTGGTGGGGCAGGATCATCTGACCGGTGCGGAAGGCGCGATCGGACGAATGGTCGCGGCGGGGCGGCTGTCCTCGATCATCCTGTGGGGGCCGCCTGGCACCGGAAAGACGACCATCGCCCGGTTGCTGGCGGACGCCGTGGGGATGCGGTTCGAGCCGATCTCGGCGGTGTTTTCCGGGGTGGCCGACCTGAAGAAAGTCTTTGCGGCGGCAAAGGACCATGCCCGTACCGGCGCGCGGACATTATTGTTCGTGGACGAAATCCATCGCTTCAACCGCGCGCAGCAGGATGGTTTTCTGCCCTTCGTCGAGAACGGTACGGTCACGCTGGTGGGCGCGACGACCGAAAATCCGAGCTTCGAGCTGAACGCGGCGCTTCTGTCCCGCGCACAGGTGCTTATCTTGCGACGGCTCGACGCTGCGGCGCTGGAATTGCTGATCGACCGCGCCGAGGCGCTGACGGGACGCCCGGTCCCGCTCGACAAGGACGCTCGCGAAGCGCTGGTCGCGAGCGCCGATGGCGATGGTCGCTTCCTGCTCAATCAGGTCGAGACGCTCTATGCGATCGATATCCCGACGCCACTCGACCCGGCCGGACTTTCCGCGCTGCTGCATCGCCGGGTCGCCGTGTACGACAAGGATCGCGAGGGGCATTACAACCTTATCTCGGCGCTCCATAAAGCCTTGCGCGGGTCCGATCCGCAGGCATCGCTCTATTATCTCGCGCGCATGCTGACCGCCGGGGAACAGCCGCTCTATGTGCTGCGCCGCCTCGTCCGCTTCGCCAGCGAGGATATCGGCCTTGCAGACCCGCAGGCGCTGGTCCAGTGCCTCGCGGCCAAGGACAGCTATGACTTTCTGGGGAGCCCCGAGGGAGAACTGGCGATCGTGCAGGCGTGCCTTTATTGCGCGACGGCGCCCAAATCCAACGCCGCCTATGCCGCGATGAAATCGGCCTGGAAATCGGCGCGCGATACGGGGTCGCTGATGCCGCCGCCCAATATACTGAACGCGCCGACCAAGCTGATGAAGGATGTCGGCTATGGCAAGGGCTATCACTATGATCATGATGCCGAAGACGGCTTTTCCGGCGACGATTACTGGCCGCAGGAGATGACGCGCCAGACCTTTTATGCGCCCACCGGACGGGGTTTCGAAGCGCGGATCGCCGAACGCCTCGCCCATTGGGATCGGCTGCGGGCCGAGCGGCAGGCTTGACGCCCGGCTTTACCCGCTTCGTCGCGATCGACTGGTCGGGCGCAAAGGGCAAGCGACATAAGGGAATCGCGATCGCGTTATGCGCGAAGGACGACGCGGTGCCGCGCCTGATCGGCTCGCCCGACGGCCGCCCCTGGTCGCGCACGGCCGTCGCCGACTGGCTGATCGCGCGGGCGGCGGAGGCTCCCACCATGTTCGGCTTCGATTTCACCTTTGCGCCGCCCTTCATTGCGCGCGCGGGCTATCTGCCCGGCGATGATGTGCCGGCCGACGCGCCGTCCTTTTGGGCCTATGTCGACACGATCTGCGACGATGCCGATCTGGGCGCGGCCAGCCTGCTGGAGGTCAGACACCGGCGGCATTTCTATTTCGGCAAGGCGGACGGGGTGAAGGCGGGTTTCCTGCACCGGCGCACCTGCGAAGATCATTATAATGCCGGTGGCGGCGGCAAGCTTTCGACCGTGTTCGACGCGATCGGCGCGGCGCAGGTCGCCAAGGCGAGCTTCGCGGGCATGCGCCTGCTCCACCGCATTCATCCCCATGTGCCGATCTGGCCGTTCGATCCGTTGCCGGGCGAGGGATCGCTGGTGGTCGAAATCTATACCAGCATCGCCGCACGCGCCGCCGGCCGGCCCAAGGGGCGCGCCAAGATGCGCGACATCGCCGCGCTGAACGCTGCGCTTATGGCGCTCGGGTCCATGCCGCATGACGGCGAGATGCCCGACGATCACGGCGCGGATGCCATCGTCACCGCCGCCTGGATGCGGGCAATGGCGGGTCGATCCGCCTTGTGGTCACCCCCATTGCTGGACGCGCAAATTGCCGCAACGGAGGGCTGGACCTTCGGCATCGAGTGAGAGTATGGGGCGTGTCGCCCAACGGCGCGCCGGATTAGCACAGGGGTAGTGCAGCGGTTTTGTAAACCGAAGGTCGCGGGTTCAAATCCTGCATCCGGCACCAGTTTTCCGGGGGTTTTTCGCCTCCAAGCAACGTTGCACTAAGGTGCCTGTGAACCTCTACCATGTCAATGCCTCGGCAGCGCCCGCCAGAAATGACGGACTAAATCTTGAATAAACGCGCTCCGTGATTCGGCTGTCGGTATGGCCAAGAAACTGCGCGATTTGAGAAAACGGCGTGTTTGCTTCGGCCATCCAGACGGCGGCGCTATGACGGAGCATGTGCGGGGTCGCTTTCAGCCCGGCGCGTTTTGCAGCGGCCCGAAAGCCATTTCGGATCGATCCAACCCTTGCTCTACCATGCTCAATCACGAAGTCGGAAAGTGCACCGTCCTTCGCCTCGATCAGCGCCGCGCGAAGCTGCGCATTCATTGGCACTGTCGCGCGATATTTGCTCGTCTGCACCCGCTCATGCGGATTGAGAATGATGATGTTCCGGTCGAAGTCGACGCGATCCCATGTGAGGTCCAGCAGGGCGTTCGTCCGCGCGCCGGTGCCGACGGCCAACTGGAGAAACAGCCGCACATGCAGGGCCTGTGACGCGTCCAGCAGTCGGCGGAACTCGGCCTTGCTCAGATGGCCGACGCTACTCGACGGGAACGATGGCATTTTGATAAACGGCGCTTTGCCGATCAACTTCTTGCGCTCGGCCCAATTCAGGGCGGCGCGAATCACGGCTAGTTCGTTGCGGATCGTGATCGGCTTGCAATGCGACCGGCGCTTGCCATAATCCTGCGGCGTCGTCTCATCGACTCGCGCGATCGGCAGCGCATCCCAGAACGGCGCGGCGGCTTTCCATGCAACGGTAGCCCGCTTGATGGATGCCATGTCGGCCTTGGCTGCCAGATATGCGCGCACTGCTTCGCCCACGGTATGAGCCTCCCCGCCTATTAAGCGCCGCTGCCAGAATGAACGAGCTGCGGCCTCTGCCGATGCTCGATCAGCCGTTCCAAGCGAATGTCGGTGGCGTCGTCCGCCCTCGTTCCAGACGATGGCGAGGACTTTTCGATATCGTTGGAGGGTGTAATCTGGCATTCGAATCGCTCCACTTCGTCCGCCCTGATACGCCACAGTCGGCCACCAAGCCGAAAGGCATTAAGCTCACCGCCGTGAATGAGCGAATAAACGGTATCTGTCCCGCAACCCCAATGCTCGGCAAGGGTCGCTACGCTGTAGACGGTGCCCATCACCCTTCCTCCTGAATAGCGGCGTCGATGGCAGAAATGAAAGCTGCGGCCAAACTCACGGATATGTCGGAATATGGATTGTGCCCGCCGTATAGAAACACGGCTTTCATCGCTTGGGCCATCTCAGGCGTCGGCTCGCGCATGGCGTTTAGGGCGGCGGTGGCCTGCTCTTTGGTCCTAAGAATTTCCGGGCCATGCGTTTTGTCCGCATATTCACGCGCCGTCTCTTCATTATCGCCCTGCCCGATGCAGAAATGATACATTGACTCCCAGCTTTGATACGGCAGAGGATTGATCGCCCGCGCCATCTTCTCAATCATCGTCATTGCGTCACCTCGCGAGGCTCGATCTCGGCTAAATCCGACCGGCAGATGATGCACCCGCAAGCCTCTTTCATGGCAATGTCAGCCGCCCTATGCTCCTCGCACATCAGCCCACGATCAGCAGGCTTGCCGGCGCATTCCTCGGACATGGCACAGGCGTTTCGTGGGGTCATGGCTGGAGGGCCTTCTGGAAGCATGGGCATCGGTGCTCGGCATTTGGTGGCATTAACCCGCCGTTCGCCCTGCGCGGCGCAATCCCCTGCGTGACCGATACAGGCCACTGCTCTCTCGACACCCATCCGCACCTTGCGACGCGATTAGACAGGACGGCTCCGCTAGCGCTCTTGACGCCATCCAGATTGTATAATTTGCAGTCGCGGCATCTAGCCATTGGCCCCGCCTCCCACTCTCTCAAAGCCGTTGCGGGTCTGCTCCCAATGGCCGGGTTTCTTGTCGGGCGACGGCTCGATGCGCCAATCCCTCGACTGGCGATGCTGGCGAGGCTGCTGTTGCTGAGCGGGCGCGTTCATGCTGACGCCGGTTCCGAAAAGCCCGCAGCATTCCGATGGCCCCCGCCCCCAAAAATCGCTGCTACTACCGATACATCCTGTCGATCGTCTCGGCTGCCCGAACGGCGCTTTCTGACCAGCCAACAGTTGGAACGGCGGCGACTATGCCAGGCTACACCACGCAGACGCTCGACTATGTGAAGCGCGGCATGGACGATATTTTGGAGGCGCAGCGCAACCCCGTCACTGGCCGGCTTGATCTGAACGAAGCGGGACGCGCGCAAAATGGAGTCCTTCGCGCGTTATTGGGCGAGGTGGACACACTCAACCCCGCCTATGGGCAGGCGCGCGCGGCCTATCAGGGACCGATGGAACTGCGCGACGCACTGGCGGCGGGCAAGGATGCCGTGCGCCAGCCACCACGCGACGTTCAGGCCATCGTGGCCCGCTCGTCGCCGGCTGAGATGGAGCAGTCACGTCTTGGCTATCGCGTCGGGCTGAATGATCGGGCGAACGACATGCGCCATTCGTCCAATCCGTTCGAGGGGGTTCTGGGCACGCCAGCGGCTGAACAGCGGCTGTCCACCATGTACGGCGACAACTTCCCGGGCGTCACTCGCCTGTTGCGCCAGCGTGACATGGAGCGCGACCTGTCCCGTTCTACCAATGACATCCTGGGCAACAGCAAGACGGCACAGCGCCAGATCGCGGATGAAAGCTTCATGGGCGGCCTGCCCGTCGATATGCTGGATGCGGGGGCTGACGTGCTGTCGGGCAAGCTGCCGGTTCGCACGGCGGTCGGCATGTTCGGCCGCGCAGCGCTGAAAGATAGGGTGCGCCTGGGCGGTCTGCGCAATGCCGACAGGCGGGCGAGCGAGATGGCCCCGACGCTGTTCAACACGGATACGCCCGCCACGCTCGACGCGCTGGATGAACTACTTGGGCGGACGGCGAAATATCGCGGGCAACAGCGGCTTATTCAGCCGATCGCGGGTAATTCAGGAGCGGTCATTGCTGGGCAGTTGCCCGGCTGGCTGTTCGGGCAGTGAAGGTGGCGTCATGGCTCCCCAGAGAAAAGCAAGTATGACACACAGGATGAGATTGGCCCACACCGCAATCTTGGCTCGTCGCTCCCAGCGTTTCAGTACGAGGTCAGGCTCCCAAACGCCTGTCTTGGGGTTGAACTCCAGCGGGATTTCGCGCCTGCGCGCTTTCCACAGCCGGTATTGGGCTATGAGAAACCCGCCAAGCGAGAAGCCGAACAGCGTGGCGACGGTGGAGAAGGTTGGAGACATTGCGACGGGATATACCCTAATCAGCCGGGTTCAACAATTGGCCCACGATAGTGATGAAGGGCGATTCCTTGTTTTGCCCGTCGCCTCCTGCGCTGTGAACAACCCGCGTGACCGTGAGGTGGTTAAATCGACCCGCTCGCAGAAAGATTTCGTCGCCGACGTTGGGGACGCTGACCAGTTGGATTTTACCAGCGTCTATCACCTCCCCACCAGGACTGATCGCGCTGACGTGCACCTCGACGGTCATGCCAGAGCGGCGGCAAAGATGGACCAGACATTAGGCACCCAGGCCTTCTACCCTGCCAGCCCTTTTCGACAAGCCACCTCATGGTAAGGACACACTCATGCTGAAATTCATCGCAGCCGCCGCGACCGCTCTTTACCTTCACGCACGGGTCAGCCGGGCTGAAAAGCGTTGCATCCGCTTCGAAGCGGCACGCCAAGTAGGAGACATGCTTAAGGGGCGGCGATATGACGACTTGCCCGCTAACGAGGCTGATTATGACGCCCTGGTTGAGCAGCGGAGCAAGGCGCTCAGGGCTGCATAAGCACCGACGCGATTGATACGGCCAGCGCGAGGCCTGAAAACGCTAAAGCCCACCTTGCGATGCGATTAGCCTGCGCGGCTGATGCAGCCTGTTTCTCTGCCGCTGAGACAGAGCGCTCGGTCAGGGAATCCTCGCGCGTTGCCCTATCTTTCGCGGCCAACTCATCCTTCTCGGCTAGCCATCCCCGCGCCATCCTTGCCTTGAAGTCAGCGAGCCTTCCCTCGGTCAAAGCGGAGCGAACGGCGTCGACGCCCATAGCTTCAAAATCAGCCCGGTATTGAAGCCGATCGTTCATGCATCCCCTCCCCCGAATCGCCCTTATGCGGGAATCAGAGGTTCAGCAAGCTACGCGTAACGGAGGGCGCGCGCAGGCGCTGGCACATTCCTACCAAGGCGCGCTGCCTCCGCAATCCAACATTCGACGGCATCATAAGCGCCGTTGAGCGCTTCTTCCGGTGTTTCGCCATCGGACATGCAGCCAGGAAGCTCGGGAACGGTTGCGACAAAGCCGCCGCCCAGATCATCCGCCAGCGGGCGGACATCGATTTCATAATCGTGTGCGCTCATAACGGATGCCGCCAAGACGTTGCAGGTCCAGCCCAAGGCGCTATTCGCGTTCCTGCGTTCGCACCACTGGATTTATACCCGCCAGGGCGACAACAGCTACATCGCCTATCAGAGCAAGCTGCAACAGGGCTTGCTGGAGCACAAGACGACGGTCGTCACGAAGTCGGACGGATCAGAGAAGACCACAACTCAGGTTCGCGTGACGGCAAAGGGCCTGACCCGACTGGCGCGGGAATTTGAACCGGCAGTTCGCGCCGCATAAACCTACAGGGCGGCTCTCGGGTCGCCCCATTTCCCCCTTCCCTCTGCCACCGATTGTGCTACATTGGCCTCATCAGTCGGGAACTGAGCCCCTGCCATAGGCAGCGCGCCAACCATCCCTAATCCCACATCGCGAGACAGCAGCGGACCTTCCGCTTCTCGCCTGGATTAGGAATTAGAGGTTGGCTTTCACGGATTGGTCCACGAACCCCAACGACAACACGTCGATTGCCGGGATAAATATCGGCGAAAACTGTCCAGCGGGGAACATCAATAACGCCTTGCGCGAGATGATGGCGCAGTTGGCGCAGTGGCGGCCGGTGGCTGGTTATCAGCCGGCTAGCGAGACATTGAGCAGCCTGACGGCGATGACCGGTACAGCGAACGCCTTCCCGGCGTTTAACGCGTCCGGTGATATCGAGCTAGCCGGGATTACCTCATATATGAGGGGGGTCCTTAACAGTGTCGATCCCACCGAAGCAGCGGCTGCTATCGGCGCTATCGTGCTTGCCGGGGCAACGCTGGGGAACCCTGGCCATGTTCGATTCAAGATCGGCCCGTCAACCTTTTTCCAAGTGGCATGGGGCACGTTTTCAATAGGCCCCAATTCGGGCGGAAACACGCTCTACAGTACGCCATTCCAGAATGTTTCGTTCCCCGTTATGAGTGGCACCGGACTGGTATCGGCGGCCCAAAGAAATACGCCGGCCGTGGTGAGCGGGTCCGCCGCGACGAACGGCTTCTCCTTCTTCAACGCTGAGAGCTACACCATCTCCGGCTATTATATCGCGGTCGGCTTCTAATGGCGCTGCTGCACGCCTACGATACGGTAGTAAACCGCTCGACAGGTCAACCTTTAACCGGTGTAGTCGTCAACGCGCTGTATCAAGTCTCAGGACTGCCTGCGCCAATCTATGCAGACGAGAACGCCACCCCGTTCGACCCGCCCAATCAAGCGGTAACGGACGCGGACGGGATGTACAGCTTCTATATGGAGGCCCGCGATCTCTACCGGCTTCGCCTTTACCACGGCGGGACGCTCTATAAGGAAATAGAAAATTTCGGGCCGAGTGTAATCGAGGGGCCGACCGGGCCAGCGAATAGCAGCTATGCCACAACATCCGACCTGGCGTCCGCTTTAACATCAAATTTGAGCGCGATCCTGGCCGAACCGGGGAAGGCTGGCACTTTCACGGTAAGAGAATATGCTGACTTTGCTGAGGCTGTCGCGGCAGACACCGAGCAGGTTAACTTCATCCGGTCGGCCGGGACTCCGTCTCAGGTGTGGGTTCGGACATCAATTCTATCGTTCGGCGCGGGGCAGACTGGCTTCGACGCGCAGTCGCCCTATATCTCCGGCACCGTTGGCGATCGGCTGACCAAAGAAGTCTGGCTAACCGATCTGCCTTATGATGCTTCAATCGACGGCAGCGATATCACTACGGAGTTGCAGCAAGCGATCAACAAAGGGGCGACCCGCGTTGTCATCCCTTCGAAAAGCGCGGGCACGCTTTATACCGTGTCCGACACGATCGAAGGCAGCAATTACGTCGAGGTGGCGGCTCACGGGAAATATCCCACGGCCATTCGCGGACTCGTCAACAACATCCCGATACTCTACGGCGACGGGCTGGAATATTTCAAAACGAGCGGCCTTCATCTTCAATATGACGGCACACCAGTAGAAGGCGCGGACGCGGTCTGGCTCAACAACTGCTTTCAGTGCGATGTCGACATTGTAAATCTGGGCGCATGGAATGCCGTACTTTTAACAGGCGGCAAGGAATGTCGGGTCGGGCTTGACGCCTTTGGCTGGGAAAGCTCGGCTATTCGCCTCGATGCAGCAATCGACACAGTTATTTATCGTGCCACAGGATCGGCGCTTGATCGTCCCGGTGCGGGCGGTTCGCTTCGTCTGCATGGCGGCGTCGAGGGTCTTGAAGCAAACGATCTGAAACTCACGCTTGGCAAGCATGGGCTGGTCCTGACCGGTATCGGCGGCAGCTCCGCGCGCGGCCTGTCGCCTTGGTTCAATACGATCATCGGCGGGTTTTTCGACAGCACGGCCGAGCAGGTTGCCCTGTTGCAACAGGGTTTCCAGCTCGAAATGATAGCGACATGGCTCGCATCGGCCGGGCACGACCCTGCCGATGTCGGTTTCACCAGCATGGCCAATTTCGCAGGCCTGGAGGTGATGCCGGGCTTCTCGCAACTCGATTATCAAGGCGGCAAGATCTACGGCAATGGCGGTGCTGGAGTCATCATCCACAATGACGCGGGCCGTCGCGGGATCAATCTCGATGGGACGCTTGTGGAGCGCAACCAGCGCAGCCGCAGTGTCGATGGGCCGGGTATTCTGGTCAAGGCCGGGACGCAGGGCTTCAGCCTGCTCAACATCAAGGGCGAGCGCGACGCGGACACAGCCACCTATCGCCAGACCGAGGCGGTGCGGATCGAAGCGGGGGCAAGCGACCATTACAATGCCAGCGTCCTCACCAATTCGCTGACGGTATTCGATGGCGGCACTGGCACCGATAAAGAAGTCAGCATCAACTACGCGGGCCCCAACGCGCGCAAGACCGATCTGGCAGCAACCACCGCCACCAAAGGCGTCGGCATGATCGGCATGGACCCGGCATCCAGCTATGCCCCTGCCTCTGCCGGTTTCTACATCAAGCGCATCCTCAATCGCGAAGTCCGCATGTCGGAACAGTCCGGTGCCGATCCTACGGGCAGCGCGGACAGCACAGCGGCGATTGTCGCGGCGCTGGGCATCGCTGGCATGGGTGCGCGGTTGATCTGGGGCGTCGGCAACTATAAATGGTCCTCGGTCACCCTCCCCGATGGCGGGCGCATCATTGCCGATGGCGAAGTCAATTCGATCGCCACATGCTCATCCACGACTGGTAAGATCACGGTTGGCGCAGACGGGCTGATCGAAGGGCTCAAACTCGTCGGCAATGGCGGTCGCACGGCTGGCAACCCGCTGGTGCATCTTCTGGGCAATGGTGCCCGTGTCGCGCATAGTGCGTTCGCAACCTATAGCCTGGCGGTGCAGGCCGGGATTCTTGGGGGTACTCTCACCGTCGACCCCTGCGTCGAAGATTGCGCGTTCCGCAGCCCGCTCATCGGGACGGACTTCGGGTCGGTCTATTTCTCCAACTTCGCCAACGGCACCGTCAAGGATGTGGTGGCGACTGGCCCCGCCTCGGGCACACAGCCGGATTGGGGGTTCCGCGCGCACAACGGCGATACGCTGCATAGCCGGGGCAACAACTGGACGAGGCTCGGCAACGCCCTGCTGTTAGACGTGCCTGCGGGCTATAATCTCTTCGCGCCGACGTTCGTGGGCGACAAGTTCGATAGTGCCGGAACGATCACAGGCGGCGCGTCCGTCAACAGTGCCCGGATAACGCCTGCTGGTGCTATTTACTCCATGCAGTTCTCAGCCCCGTGGTTCGGCCTGAGCGCCGGTGCCAGCGGCTGCTTCGTCTCAACCAGCGGTGCTGGTGTTGTCGACGGCCTCTATTTCTCCATTCCGGTATTCCCAGGCAATGCGGATTGCGGACTGATCGTGGACGGCGTTGGCGTCAAGAATTGGGGCGTATTCGGCGGGTCATCTAGCGGCAATGTCAATCACGGCATCCGCGCTGCCGGGGCCACATCGCACTTCAATATCACTGGCCATATTGCCGGGGCCGAAGGCGGTCGCGGGCCGAACGGACGGGGTATCACGGTCGATACAGGAGCGTCGGACTGGTACAACATCACCGGCGGCAGTGTCGATGGGAACACCGTCTACGGCCTGTTCGACGGCGGCACCGGCACGAATGCGCGGGTCACCGATGTCGCCGGCTATAATCCGGGTACGATCGCCGCGCTGACGCCAGGTGCCTCGCCATGGACCTATACCAACAGCCACTCCCCGCGCACGGTTTACATCTTCGGCAGCGGCATCACCGACATCAAGCATAACGGGTCGACGGTATTCCCGAGCGGAACCGCGCAGGCCTCACTTGAGCTGGGGCCAAACGAAGATTTCACCATTGCCTATAGCGGCGCGGCTCCGACCGTCACCGCCAAGCGCCACTGATCGGAGCCAACCATGAACCTCCGCGACCGCATCACCCTGAAACCCGGCACCTCCGGCTATCCCCCGACCAGCGGCGGCGGGGCGTATCTCGTCACCGCCATCGACCATCGCGGACGCTTCTGCGTCGACGGCATGGAGACGTGGCTTGAGGCGGATCGGGTGGCCTCGATCAATGGTGAGGCACGATGATGCCCCCATTGGACACCGGGCATGAAGAAGCCGCCAGCAACATAGGTCGCCGGCGGCTTCAGTATTCGCGGCAGTGTCAGTCGGGCAGGTCGAAGTTGCTGATGATCAGTTCGCGCGCCGTGCCCGCCTCCCCATTGACGCTGCCGATCGTGTAGGTCGTGCGAACGTCGGCGATGCGAAAACGCCCGAAGGTCTCGCGCGCACCTGGCGTATCGTTGATGGACAGGATGAACCTGCCCCGCATCGCCGCAAGCTGCCCAGCCAGCTGATCGAAGTCCGCGCGGCTGAATACGTCCTGGCCGTAATCTTTCTCACACCCCCAATAAGGGGGATCGAGATAGAACAGCGCCCCCTCGCCATCATAGCGGCGGATGAAATCGCCATAGCTCAGCTGCTCAACCACGACGCCGGCCAAACGCTCGTGAATGTCCGCCAGCATCGGCTCCAGCTTCGTGACATTGAACCGCGCGCCGTTCCGCCGGTCGACGCCAAACGCCCGCCCCTGCACCTTGCCACCAAAGGCGAGGCGCTGCAGATAGAGGAACCGCGCGGCCCGCTGGAGATCCGTTAACCGATCCGCCGGCAACGCACGCAGCCGCTCGAACTCGGCCCGACTCGCCACCCGCCACCGCAGCATGTCGAGAAAATAGGGATAATGCTCCTGCAGGATCCTGAAGAAGTTGGCGACGTCGCCCGACACGTCGTTGATCGCCTCGGCGCGCGGCTTGCGCGTGCGGCGCAGGAAGATGCCGCCCATCCCGACAAAGGGCTCAGCATAGCTGTCATGTGGCACCTGATCGATGATCGACACGAGCCGCTTGGCCAGATTGCGCTTGCCGCCAATATAGCCGGTGGCAGGCGACACAGGACGCACGATAGTGGAAGACATATAGGATTCTCGCTCTCATATGGACACCCGCCCTGATGGGGGGCGGGGCGGCACAGGGTGGCCGATTTGTCGTGGCGAGAAGGATCCTCGTCGGTGATCCGCGTTGCAGCGCGGTTCCCCCCGCTTCCCGAAAGGGGCAGCATGCCCGCTCCGGTAAAGCGCTGAAAAAGTGTGGGTCAGGCCGCCGCCTTGATCCGTTCATGAAACTGGACGGCCTCGACCCCCAGTTCGTCGTTCACCTCCAGAAACTTGGCCTGGATCGGCTCGATCTCCAGTTCGTGGAAACTGTCGCGCGCGTCCGCCAGGCTGCCAAAGCCGCCCGCGTTCTGCGGCACGATGCCAAGCAGTTGCGGCGGCACGCGGTGCGCCGCCAGCACGTCGTCCCGAGTCGTATTCTTGATTCCTAAAAACTCGTCTTTCGCCCCCACCTCGGCGATCGGCAGCAGCTTGATGCCGCCCTCCTTG
Source organism: Sphingobium fluminis (assembly GCF_037723805.1). NCBI lineage: Bacteria > Pseudomonadati > Pseudomonadota > Alphaproteobacteria > Sphingomonadales > Sphingobiaceae > Sphingobium > Sphingobium fluminis. Next base: position 1,008,586 of record NZ_JBBJUK010000001.1, on the reverse strand, counting down.
CCGCTGGGCGCGTGGACGAACAGGTTGCGGAAATTGCCCGGCCCTTTCGATTTCCTGAGCGCATCGCGCATCGCATCGACGTCGCCCTCGGCAAAGTCGCCCGTCGCATAAAGGATATAGCCGGCATGACTGCCGTTGAGGAAATATCGCCGGCGGAACAGTGTGGCGCTCTCATTGAGCAACGCCGATTGCAGGGCCGAGAGATATTCGGGCAGGCCGTAAATCTCCTGATTAATGTCGGGCGCCATGATCTGCAGGACACTGCCCGGCGCAAATTCACTCTCGTGGCGAAAGCCCGGCACCCACCAGAAGCTGCCCGCCTCCACGCCGCGCCGCGTATATTTGGTCATGCTATGCTCGAGCCGCAAAACCCCGCCCAGGCGATTATATTTCGCTTCGAAATAGGCCGTCCCGAACACCAGATAGTCCTGCGCCGCAGCCGTAAACGCCTTGCGCGACAACAGCGGCGTCGGTTTGAAGCTGGCGGCCAGGATGTTGCGCTTGAGCAGGATCGCGCTGCTGTGATGCGGACTGGCGCGAAAGGCGCGCGCGAGGCCGTCGAGCGGGATCGGCGGTTCATAGGAAATGCAGTTCGGCCGCCGCTTCCTCGGGCGGGCGCAGATCCGACGTGATCAGCATCGGGTCGCCGGTCAGCGCAACGCCGACCAGCTTGGCGAAGCTCACAATATAGGAGCGGAACTGGTGGGCCTGCGCCTTCGATGCCGACAGGAAGATCTGATTGCGGCCCGTCGCATTGCGCCTGTCGCATGATTTGCGGCGTCTCAAGGAAATCAAGGCGATCAGCCTCAAAATCGACGCCAAGCGGCAGATGCTGCCCGAATATAGGGACTGGATCGACGGTCTGGTAGCGGCTGATGCCGGCGTCGGCACCGGCATCGCCGCCGAAGTCGCGCCTACCATCATGGTGTGGATGATCGACATCGGTCTCTATGCCGAGGCGCTCGATCTCGCGGCCTTTCTGCTGCGCCATCATGTTTCGATGCCCGCGCGCTACAACCGCGACGTCGCCACCGTGATCGTGGAGGAAATCGCCGATGCGGCGCTGAAGGATCAGGCCGCCGGCAATCGCTTCCCGCTCGACATCCTCGAACGCGTCGAAGAGCTGGTCGACGGCCTCGACATGCACGACGAGGCGCCGGCCAAACTGTTCAAGGCGATCGGCATCGAAAGCCTGATGGCAGTGGAAGCGGCCGAAGCCACGCCCGAACTCGGCCGAGCGATCGAGCATGTGCTGGGCGATCTTCGCCGCGCGCAGACCCTGCAGCCGCGCATCGGCGTCAAGCATAAGATCAAGCGCGCGGAGAAGCTGCTGGCGGCCCATGCCACCGCCTTCCCGCCCGCACCCGAACAAGACGGCGACCAGCAAGGCTCGGACGCCGCCTGACAGGCTCGCCCCCGGCGCTCGGGGGCGGATCGCGCGAGACGGGAGGCCTCAGGGCCGCAGGGCCGTCCTCTGCCCCGATCCTCACCCCCGTAAGTCGGCGGGCCGACACAGGAGAATTGCCATGGTCGTCACCGCCCTGCTCTGGGCCATCTTCAAAGCTTTCGCCTTCCTGCTGATCATGGCGATGGGGTCGATCTTCGCACTTTATGGCGTCGTGATCCGCTTCGTCATGGGCCTGGAGGCGTACCCGTCCACCGTGCGACGCTTCGCCTGGATGGCTTGGGGCGTCGCCCTCATCGGGATCGTCTGCTTCGTCTTCGCGGCCGCCGGTCTCGCCCGGTTGATCCTGCCATGACCTTCGTCGCTAACCCGCCATCGTCGCAGATCGAGCAGCTTCCCGAAACCGAAGCGATGGTAATCAACGACGGCTTTTTCCCCGACATCGACCCCGCTGCCGTTCGCGCGGCGGCGAGGGTCCCTAACAGCATTACGCCGCCTCGCCTGCGCGGCGCGATCGTCGGTGCGATCATGACGGCCCTGGCCGATCTGCGCGGCTTTGCCGCCGCATCGATCGCGGCGGGCCATCCGACGCTTGCCGCCGTGCCGGCACCGCAGATCGACGGTGCAAGCACCCACGTCCACGCCTATCGCCGCGCCATCGCCCTGTTCTGCAAGGCGGAACTGATCGAGCGCCATCGTGACTTCGATTCGACCGCTGCCGGTGCCAACCAGGCCTCCGAACTTGAAGGGTCGATCGGCGATCTTCGCCGGGATGCGCAGCATGCGATCCGCGACATTCTCGGCCGCACGCGCACCACCGTGGATCTGATCTGATGGCGCTGGCCCAGCGCCTTACGGCCAAGGCCGGCGACAAGCTGGATTTGCTGCTGATGCGCGAGGCGGGCCTTGGCCCTGACCATCTGACCCGCGTGATGGATGCCAATCCCGGCCTGGTCGATCTTGGCCCCATCTTGCCGCTCGGCACCGTCGTCATCGTACCCGCCACTTCGGCCATCGCCGGTGCGCCCGCCACCCGCGCCGTCATCCAGCTCTGGGACTGAAAATATGGACATGCGAACCCTCATGCAAAGCGGGGCTGAACTGGTCGCCTCGCTCACGCCGTCGCTGATCGGATCGGCCGTGGCCCAGGCATGGAAACCGGCGCTGCCGTTTCGCCAGCGATTCCTGCAATGGATCGTGGGATCCTCGGTCAGCTATTATGCGACGCTTGCCATTCTCGCGGTCACGGGCTGGACCGACTTTGTCGCGCAATCGATCGCCTTTGCCATCGCTCTTATCGCCTTCGACGCCACCCCGCGCGTGATGCGGGCCGCCAGCGACATCGTCGCCGGATTGCCCGCCCGCTTGGCCGACCGCTTTCTACCACCCAAGGACTGACCGATGCAGCTGTCCCCTAATTTCAGCCTGAGCGAATTCACCGCGTCCGCGACCGCGATGTCGCAGGGCATTGCTAACATCCCCGGCGCTCGCTAGATCTCCGCGATGCGGACGCTTTGCGCCAAGGTGCTGGAGCCAGTGCGCGCCCATTTCGGAAAGCCCGTCCGCATCACGTCGGGTTTTCGCTCGGTCCAGCTGTGCCTGGCGGTAGGGTCATCCTCCAGCAGCCAGCATGCGCAGGGCGAGGCTGTCGATTTCGAAATCGATGGGATCGACAATGTGACGGTTGCCACCTTCATCCGCGACCGCATGGCATTCGACCAGCTTATCCTCGAAAATTACACGCGCGGCCAGGCCAATAGCGGCTGGATCCACGTCAGCTACCGCGACGGGCGGCTGCGCAAGGACGTGCTGACCTATGCGCGCCGAACCTACTTCAAGGGGCTGCTGCCATGATCGGGGGTTCACAGCTTGCCTTGGCCGCTGCGCTCGCCGCCTGCACCGCGGGGGTCGGAGGCTATTTTTACGGCGCCAGCGTCGGCCGTTCGCAGGAGCAAGCCGCGCAAAAACGTGCCGACGACGCGCGGGATGGCGAGATCAATAAGCTGCAGGCGCAGATCGACGCGTCAACAGAGCGCGCCCAGGCGGCGGAATATGCCCGGCAGGGCCAAGTCAGGGAAATCTACGATGCAACACGCAAAGTCGTTGAAAAACCGGTCTATCGCAATCTGTGCGTCGATGCTGATGGCGTCGGGCTGCTCGACAGCGCCGCCGACACGGCCAATGGTGAGGATCTCTGGGGCATTACTGGCGACACCCGTCCCCTTACCGAAAGTGCAGCGGACTGACGCAGGCGGGATGACCGGGGCACAATGCCTCGGCAGCTTGACCAGCATCTACGACATTGCCGGCCAGATCCGGGCCACCCTCATAGACCTGCAGGCGCAGGCCCGCTTGACCAACGCACAGGCTGATTGACGATGCGCAAGGCCGATAGCATCCGTCGGTGGCTGGCTGCCTATATTCCCGAACTGAAAGACCATCCCGACCGCTTGCAGATCTATGTTGAGGGTGGCCATGTCGGTGCGCGCAAATCCCGCACCCTGTCTTTCGCCTATCGTTACACATTGAAGGTCGGGATCTGGGAATTTGCCGGCGACGCCGACAGGGTCATGGTGCCAATCCTAGCCTGGCTGGAAAAGGAACAACCCCAGCTGCTGCGCCGCGACGATGGCGAGCCCTTTTCGTTCGAAGCGGAATTGCTCGACGGCGATGTGTCCGACATCATGATTTCGATCGACCTGACCGAGACGGTTCTCGTGCTCCCTCGCGGCGACGGCAGCGGCTATGATGTTCAACACCCGAACGAACCGGATTTCGGCGACGCCTTCGCCGGTGTGTCGGCCAGCTTCACAGACGCGTTTGGCAACGACGAGCCGCTATCTCAATCATGACCGACGATCTCGCCGAACTTGAGCGCATCGCCGGTGCTCTGTTGCGCAGCCTGTCGTCGTCACAGCGTCGATCACTTATGCGCGCCATGGCGAAGGAACTCGCCGCAGGCCAGCGCGCGCGCATTGCCGCGCAACAACAGCCCGACGGGGCCGCATTCACGCCGCGCAAGAGCAAGGCTCCACCGATCAGCGGACGCGGCACGGCCTGCTTCCTTTACCCCGCGAGCGGTGGCGGCGAACCCCGTCGCGTCATCATGAAAAGTTTCACCTGGTCGACCGGACGGATGATGACCGGCTTCGACATCGAGGCCGGCGCGATCCGTTCCTTCGACTTCGACAAGGTGGTCAAATGGCTACCCGTGCCGGAACAATATCGCAATGCTGGCGGCGGCACGCTTCGCCGTCGCGGCGGCTTGCGGCGCAAGGCCATGTTCCGCCACCTGGCAACCGCCCGCTTTCTGCGCGCGCAGGCCGACGATCAGGGCTTCTGGGTCGGCTTCACGGGAAAGGCGGCTCAGGTCGCCAGCATCCACCAATATGGCTTGCGCGATCGCCCCTCACTACGCGCCAAGGCCATGTCTTACGCTAAGCGCGCACTGTTAGGCGCCACCTCGGCGGAGAGCGAACGCATGCTCGACATGCTGTATAAGCATCTAGCTGAAATATGATCGCTGTTGAGCGGGAGAATCATTAACCCGTCGGTCTGCTTAACGACCCGCCAATCATTTATTGGCCTAAACGGCGCACCTCAATTCGACTGATCGCTAACTACCCTATCGTCGCTGACGAACCTGAAAAATGGGACTCTCCGTGCAATCCATCTGACTAAATGTTGGTGTTCCAAGCAGCCTTAATAAACTACCCGACCACGAATGAATGCAGCGCGTGTAACAGTGATGGTCGCGCCTACGCGCATGCACATATCAACTTGGTCAGATGAGCCAAAAGACTGATTAAGTCGCACAGAATAGCAAATATCATCTGCGGAAGCTTCAATCTTTAGAAGGCTATCACGCGCACTTATCTGGTTGATGTCAGTAACCTTGTCAACGGCCACGTCCTCTGCGAGCCTTTTTAGGTCGGCTCGAGTACCGCAAGTCTGAGGAAAAAACATATCGATCGTGCAAGTGACACGGATGGACCCTGAAGTGAGCATGCTATCGTGGACCATGGCTACGCCGATCAGCGCGCGTTCACCATCACGAGGGGCGAAATATGATGCGAACCTGCGGGTGGTGGGCAAAGCTTGGCAACGAGCGTTGAATTCCGAATACTGCTTAGATAGTGCTGCTTCGTCGATTGCGCCGCTGGCCGATGGTTGGTGTGTAAGTGCACCGATCCAGCCGATCGTTGGGCGTTGGCGCATATCTGTCACAGTCCCGTCTTTTCCAAAACTAATGTCGATTGCAGCTGCTTGGCAAAGGCCGAGCCATCCAGCTTCGCTAGTGGCCGACGCGTGGGTGTAAAAGGTTAAGTAAGTCAGCGCTGGCAGCCCTACCGGCAAATTCTGCGCTGGCAAAACTGGCCAAGTCGGCCTTTCGACATCAACTACTACTGCGCCTGCCGCACCTAGCACGCGTTGTGCCAGTTCAGAGACTGGTAGCGTTTGGGCTTCATATGGGGTCAAAGCCGTGACAGTGGCTAGGAGCATCATGGCAATCATAGAGACGGATTATTAGCTTTGTCGTTAAATGACAATGACTGCTCGTCGTGACCGCCCAACAGGTCGCGTAAGTCGCGTGGTTATCGACATGCTTTTTATTCTTCCTGCTATAATCGAAACCGGCCAGTCTGCTTTCCACCCTCCGCCGCCGCACCCGGCGCACATAGGAATCGGAACTCCCAACAAGCCGCCAGCCCGGTTCGCGGCGGGGAAGCTGTGGGTCGCGCGTCGGCCTTTTTTAGAATATCCAAAAAATATATCAGCTTACCAAGCAAGACATAGATCGAGAATTTGGCCACCGACATAGCCCGGCTATCTAACGAGATATGTTTATCCGCAGATCTGTATGAACTGATTATTTCCTGAAACCACAAATGTCCGTTCATTCATCTCCGCTATGCGAACAGGCGCTGTAGACGCTGGCATCATAGAACGAACAAACGATTCCGCTTCCTGTAATCCATCAGCATCCCGACGAGAAATCAGCGGTCGAGGTATGTCAGACCAATACGTGTGAAGTCCGCCTAATGACGTCACTCGATCACCATTGGCGATTGCGCTACTATAGAGTTGGTTAAGAGCCGAGCGCGGATCGACGTCACCCACATAGGCAATCTCACCGGCACGAATTTCTACAGAAAAGGTTCCGTCTTTCAGGCAAACGCTCCAAAACTTTTGTTGGGATATGGAATCCAGACGGTAGCTGCCCGGCTTGAGAGTCCGGACGACATATTTGTACGATTGATTGATGGCAGGTTTCGCCTCGATCAAATATGCGCGAGATCCAAAACCCGAACTCCCATTTTTTGAGAACAGAAAGCTGTATGCAACCCCCAAGCTTGGAACACGCATTAGAATTGCGCCTTCCTCAGAAGCGGGGGTAACAACAATTTTAGCTACGTTCTTCGCAGGTGATGGCGTTGTTATCGCGAGCGAGCCGGCAAAAGCTAATGTCAATATCGACAATCGATTCATGACTTCCTCTTTTTAACGGGAGCCACATAGCGCCAGTAAACTGCATCTAGCAATATGCATCCTGTTTGATACGGATAGTATGCATAGAGCGGAGCGCGTTCTGAACCGATCGTTCCGTGACCCATCCCGATCGCCATGGGGCGCTCTGATAAAGGAGATGCCTACCGACAGCCATCCCTCCAGTTTCCAATAGCATATCCGACAGGCTTCCAAGCAACCAATTGCGGAGGCTCAGAGGACTTTTCGCACCTATGAAAAGGGGGCATAACCGGAAGTCATCCGTAGTCGAGCAACCACCAGGAGATCAATAAGATGCTTTGGCCGATTCTCCTCGTTGCCTCTGGCCTGTGCGACGAGGCAGTGCGATCCTCAGGATTAACAGGACGAGCGTGCTTTGCTGAATTGGCGCGGCGTACAGACGATGAGATGGTCGCCCAGTGGAATGAAACATTGAAAAATATTCGTGAGGAGGACCTGCGAAACCGAATGGAGAAGGCCAACCTTCCGAGCAAGGAGCCCGGCCTCCTAGAGTCACAACGAACTTGGCTGAGATATCGTGATGCGGAGTGCGTCATGGTGAGCGACCAGTGGGCTGGAGGTACGGGTTTCAGCGAACTGGGCAGTTTATGCCGCATAGAACTCAATCAGCGACGGACGATTGAATTAAAGCTGCGCGGTGAGGGGCGTTTAGTTCCGAACCCCATCTGAGGAAAACAGGCCCACTTTCAGCGGCGGCCCGCTAACACGACAGTCCGCAGTCCTTGTCGACTAATCGTCTGCGGCTCCGCGATCTAACGCTGCTCTGCATGTGTAGAGGCCGCCTCTACACATATAGGGGCATGGCGCCCTGCCCCCGCTACCGCCGACATGGCGGCCATGGCCGATACCACCTTCACTGCTGTCGATCTGTCGCGCCTTCCCGCTCCCGACATCGTCGAGACGCTCGATTTTGAAGCGATCCTCGCCGATGCGATAGCGCGGATGAAGGCGCAGATGCCCGACTTCGAAAGTCGGGACAGCGATCCTGCGACCAAGCTGCTCCAGGCCTTTGCCTATTTTGCCCACATCCTGCGCCAGCGGATCAACGAGGCGGCCCGCGCCGTCATGCCTGCCTTCGCGACCGGGGCCGATCTTGACAATATCGCGGCGCTCTTTGGTATCACCCGCTTCGTCGTGACGCCTGCGGACGATGCCGTTGGCATCTCGGCCATCGTGGAAAGCGACACGGATTTCCGCCGCCGCATGGTGCTCGCGCCCGAAGGCTATTCGGTTGCCGGCCCAGAGGGCGCCTACATCTTTCACGCGCTCTCGGCCGACGCGGACATTCTCGATGCCAGCGCGATCAGTCCGCTGCCCGGCGAAGTCCTCGTCACCATCATGTCGCGCACCGGCAATGGATCGGCCCCCGCACCGCTGGTCGCAAAAGTTTCCGACTATCTGACGGCGCAGACGCGCCGACCGCTGACCGACGCCGTCTCCGTGCAGTCTGCGGCGATCGTCGATTATGCGGTAATTGCAACCCTTACCACTTTCAGCGGTCCCGACGGGGAACTTGTCCTGGCGACGGCGCGCGCCCGACTCGATGCCTATGTCGCGTCATGCCATCGCCTCGGCCGCGACGTGACGCGTTCAGGAATTTTCGCGGCGCTACATGCCGAGGGCGTTCAGAACGTCCAGTTGGCGTCCCCGGCGGCGGACGTCGGGATCAGCCGCCAGCAGGCGCCCTGGTGCGGCGGCATCACCCTTACCAGGGCGGGCGTCGGCGAATGACCTATCCGACCGTCCTCCCACCTGGCTCGACCAGCCTTGAAAAGGCACTGGAACAGGTCGCCTCCGGCCTGCTCGATATCGACGTGCTGATCCGCTCCTTATGGTCGCCGCTCGACTGTCCCTATGACCTCCTCCCGTGGCTCGCCTGGGGCGTATCGATCGACTTGTGGGACGCGGACTGGAGCGAGGCCACCAAGCGCGCTGCCATTGCCGACGCCATCGCCTTTCAGCGCCGCAAGGGCACCAAGGCGTCGCTTCGCACCGTGCTCGATCGCTTCGATCCGCTGATCGAGATCGTGGAATGGTTCGCCGATCGCGAGACGCTGCTGCCCCATACATTCCGGCTGGAACTGCCCCTGCTCGCGCAAAGCGACGTCATCTATGATGAAGCGCTGGTCGCTCAGATCCTGCGCGACATTGCGCAGGTCAAACCCGTGCGCGCCCACATGGTGGCCGTCTTCCGCGTGCGCGCCGAGGCCCATGCCTGGTTGCTATCCGATGCCCATGTCGGCGGCATCACCCGGCTCGACATGGGCGCGGACCAGCTGTCGGCAACCGATCCGATCTGGGCCACCTATCTGCAGACCGCCGACGGCGAACCCATCGTCACGGCGCTCGGCGCCTTCATGGAGGTTTGATGACGCCGATCCAGTTCATGTTGACGGTCACCGGCCTCAACGCCCTGATCGAAGCGCAGGGTGGCGGGAGCAACCCGGCCCAGATCACGCAAGTGGGCTTGACGCAGTCGGCCTTCATCATGGCGCCGACGGTGTCGGCGCTGCCCGGCGAATTCAAGCGCCTGACGTCGGTCTCTGGTCTGGCGGTGGACGACACTACCATTCACATGACCGCGCAGGACCATAGCGACGATATCTACGCGTTGCGGGGCCTGGGCCTCTATCTCGCCGATGGAACGCTGTTCGCTGTCTACAGTCAGCCGACGCCGCTCTTTAACAAAGCGTCGGTCGCCTTCTTCCTGCTGGCACTCGACGTCGCCTTCTCCAATGGAGTGTCGACGGACATTGTGTTCGGCAACTCCACCTTCCTGATGCCGCCTGCCAGCGAGACCGTGAAGGGTGTTGGGGAAATCGCCACCGCAGATGAAGCTGCCGCCGGGACGGATCACGGGCGCATCATCACGCCGCACACCCTCAAGCAGCTGCTGGACGCGCTGCGCGACGCGACCGATGCCGATCTGCTCGCTTTGGCCAATGGCTTCGATACGATGTTCGCCGGGCTGCTGGCCCGCACGATCACCGGCGCAGGGCTCGCAACCGGCGGCGGCAACCTGACAGCGAGCCGGGTTCTGACGGTCAACGCCGCCAGCGCCGGTGATGTCGCAGCCGGCACCGCGACCGATCGCGCGGTCACCCCGGCGGCGCTGTCAGGGCTTGCCCGTTCGCTTGGACCCAATGGCTATGCCATCCTGCCTGGCACCGGCGGCCTGATGCTCCAATGGGGCATGGTGTCCCTGCCCGCCGGCGCATTCGCCCCGCTCGCCTGCAGCTTCGTCACCAGCTTTCCCAACGCGGCCTATCGCGTCTTCGTCAGTTGCGAGCAGAGCCTGGACGATGGCGACGAGTCTGACGAACCGCTGGCCGCCTATCCCGTCGATCAATCCACCTTCAACCTCGCCTTTAGCGGCGACTGGCTGACCGCGAACATCGCCTGGTGGGCAATCGGCCGATGAGCAGCGCCATGATCTATTTTTCGCCGTCGACGCGCGGCTTCTACGACGCCCGCCTGCACTCGGCCCGCCCGTCCGACGCGGTCGCGATTTCCCCCGCGCGTCACAAGGCGATGCTCGACGGACAGGCCAAGGGTTTGCAGATCATTGCCAGCGCAAACGGACGCCCCACGCTGAAGGCGCGCGCGGCGGTAGATCCGCGCGCCGTCTTGCTGCGTCGCGTGAAGCGCGAGGCGGCCCGTCGCATCGGCGCTGTCGCCCCCGTCTGGCGGCAACTGAACGACCAGCGCGAACCCAGCGCCGCCGGCGCGGCGCGCTTCGCTGCGATCGACGCCATCCGCGCCGCGTCCGACGCGATCGAGGCGACGATCGCCGCCGCGCCCACGCAAGCGCTCGCCGCGATCGACGTCGCCAATCACCTGCTCTGGCCGGCGGAGTAGATCATGCCCAAGATCATAGACCTTCCCGAACTCACTGGCCTCCACGGCGACGAAACCGTCGTCATCGAAAAGGGCGCGCAGACTGGCCGCGCATCCTTCAACGATTATCTCGATGCCTCGCCGGCGGTGCCATCGAAGCGCCGTCCCGCCGGTGGACCGCGCCACGTCTTCGCCGACAAATTCGGCTTCTTCCGCGCCTATGTCGATGCCGCTGGCGGGTTCGGCTCGCCGGGGGCCGCGTTCGGCCCTGGCTTCGGCGGCGCGGGCATAGCCGGCGGCTTCGCCCTGCGCGCCTCGCGCCGCACCGATTTTGCGCAGGGCGCGGCCGATCGCTTCGGCTTCCTCGCCGAAGTGCGCCGGATCGATGGCGCACGGCAGTCGGGCGGGATCAGCGCGCGCACCTCGCGCCGGGCCGACTTCGTCAAGGCGTCGGTCGACCGAGCGGGCTTCCTTGCCGACGTCGTGCGCGCCAGCGGCGAGCGGGCAACGGCTCCCGGCGGCGTGTCGTCGCGCCGCATCGCCCGCCGCGATTTCCTCAATGCCTGGGTCGATCGCATCGGCTTCCTGCGCGACATCAAGCTGAAGGATGGCGGCACGGCAGGCGGGACCATCCCCTATGCCGCGATGAACGCGCGGGCGCTGGGCACTGCCGCCCTGCGCCGGAACATCGATACGCTGGAACTGGCTCAGCCGACGGCCGACTGGAACATCGTCCTGTCCTACGGGCAATCGATCAGCACCGGGTGGGAAGGCTGGCCCGCGCTTACCACGACCGCCGCGACGTCGCCGATCGGCCTCTATATGCTGGGCGACAGCGACCATCCCCAGGGCGAAGACGCAACCTCATGGGTGCCATTCGGCACGGCGCAGCTCAACCCGCTCAAGGCGACCGTGTGGAAGGCCGGCGCGCTGCTGAATGCTGCCGCTCAGGCCGCACTGGCCCCCGGCGATACCGCGCTCGGCGAAACCCCAGGCATCGCCGCCACCATCGTCGCCCGCCAGATGTGGCTGCAACAAATGTCCGGGATCGAGGGCGGCGGCCGCAGATGGATTCATGCCGCCTGCGGCGTCGGCGGGCGCACGATCGAGCAGCTGAGCTATGGCGCGGCACCGCATTATTTCAACCGGCTCATCGACTATGTGACGCGGATCAAGGCGCTCGCCGATGCGCAGGGCAAGACCGTGCGCATCGTCGGCTTTCTGTTCCTCCAGGGCGAATATAACGCCGTGCCGGGCTTTGGCGGCGCGACCGACCGCGCGGCCAATCTGGCCAAGCGCCAGCAGCTGCGCGCCGACGTCCAGCAATATGTCTGCTCGATCATCGGCCAGACCGCGCGTCCCGCCTGGATCGAATATCAGGTGGCGGGCAGCTATGTGTCGGATGCCCATGGCTTCGGCGTCCAGATGGCCGAACTCGACTTTCTCGAGCAGAACCGCACGTCGGTATTCGGATCGCAGCCGCATTTCGCCGTGACCGACAAGGGCGGGCATCTCGATCCCAACGGCTATCGCTGGCTCGGCTGCATGATGGGCCGCGCGCTGGGCACCGCCCTGACGCGGGGCAAGGCCTATTGGCCGCTTACGCCCTTCGAAGCCGTTCGGCACGGCCGCGAAGTCGTGATCAGCCATCTCGTGCCAGCGCCGCCGCTCCAGTGGAAGGGCGTCTGGCGATGGACCGGCGCGGCGCAGGACAAGGTGGTCTTCGCGAACAAGGGCTTTGCCCTGCTCGACGCCGCCGGTGCGGTTCCGATCGCGTCCGTCAGGCTGCTCCAGGACTCGCTCGTGCAGATCGTGGCGGCGCGCAGCCTGGTCGGCGCGGTGCAGGCCCGGCTTGGCGGCGCGGCGACCTATGACGGCAATCACAATCTGTTCGACAGCGACCCCGCCGTCATGCCGCTCAACTACGAATATGCGGCAGGGACAGGCCAATATCCGTCCGCCGACATCGCCGAACTGGTGGGCAAACCCTACCCCGCGCAGTCCGCCTCGTACCTCTACCAGATCCCCGTCACCCCGATTTAGGAGGCATCCTTGGCCCAGATCAATTATAGCGACGACGCCGATTACTCGGACGCGCGCGAAGGCTTCATCCTCAACTCGCCGGTCCTACCCTCGCTCATCCATTTTTTCGATCAGGGCGCGGTCGAGGGCGCGCGCAATCTCGCCAGCATCGACGCGGCCGGTTCCGCGATCGTCGGCGCGCCCATCGATCAAGTGGGCTTCGTCCGCTTTGGCAGTCAGAATCAGGCCAGCCCCAGCAAATTTGTGCAGACCGAGATCGCGGACGCGGCGTCGGTCACCTTCCTCGTCATAGCCAAAAGCCCCGACAGCTTCGCCGATGGCGATCACAAGCCCTCGCTGATCGGCAATTTCGCGACCGGCGATGCGCATCAGGGGATCAGCCTGGTCATGGATAATGACGGCGGCTCCTTTGCCTATGCCGAATTTCAAAATGGCGGCGCGGCGCAGCTGCTGACCATCACCGCCGGTTCGCAGGACAACAGCGAATGGACCGCCTTCGCGCTGGTAGTCGATGCCGGGATCGGCATGCGGCTCTACAATTATACCGAAGCCAATGCCGACAGCGGCGTGAACACGGCCCTGCCACGCCGCCTCGCCTCTCGCCCCTTGTGGATCGGCGCGGTGCCGGCGGGTTTCGCCGGCCTCGCCGACATCGCCTTCGTCGCGATCATTCCGGCGGCGCTGACGCGGGTGCAGGGCGAAACGGCGTTCGCCCCGGTCCGCGCCTATCTCGCCGAAAAGTTCGGCATCACGGCCTGATGCAGCTGCCGGCTCCGTCCCGGCAATCCCACGAGGTGCCATTGTGTCCCTAGCCACCCTCAATATCGGCGCGACGCTCGATGACGGCAAAACCGACGCGCTGATCCAGCGGCTTTTGAAGGTCAACGCCGCGATCGAGGCCTTCAATGCCCTGGCGCTCGATGGAACGGGCCAGGGTGCGGGCATGCTCGCCCGCGTCCTGTCGACGCTCGATCAGGTCCCCGGCACCATCCAGCGGGAACTCGACAACTGGACCTTCGCGGGCAGCATGTTCGGGGCCGACCCCACGGGCGTGCTGCCTTCCGCTACGCCGATCCAGAATGCGATCAATCGCAGGCTGACGCTGGGCGGCGATCTTGAACTGAACCGGGGCGTCTACATCATCGACCATGATGTGAACTTTACAGACTTCGTGCGGTTCAACTGCCGGGGCCGCTACGCCACTGTACTGCTGTTCACGACGCCGACCGCCGTGATCAATGCGATGGCAGGCGCGGAATTTCATAACGTGCGCATGCACACGCTTGCGGGCGTGACCCGCACGATGCCCTTCGTCATGGCGCTGAAGAACGCGGCACGATTTAAGGGCTGCGCCTTTTCCAACTATTACCGGATCGCGCAGATCGGGCTGGAAACCAGCACCGCCGCCGTCAATGTGCGGGTATCCGATATCCTGTGTTTCAATCCGCAGGTCGGCGCAGGCTCGGGCGGGTTCCATCTGCGCAACATCGCCAGCTTCCAGTCCGACCATGTGATCGCCACCGGCTATTATGGTCAGCAGCAGCCTGATTATTTCTGGCGCATCTGGCAGGGCGATACGTTCACCGACACGTCGAGCAACATCACCGGCCATGGCAATGCGGTGCTGATCGACACGCCGGCGGGCTATAACATCTACGCGGCAAAGTCCGTTAACTGCCTCTATGACAGCGCCGGGCTGATCAGTGGCGGCGCGGCAGCGTCCAACGTCGCCCTGCTCCCGCGCGGCGGGATACACAGTTTCTCGATGACGGGCGGCTGGGCCGGCCTCGCGGCGGCAGGCTCGGGCATCTTGGCGCAGCCGGTCGCCGGCGGCCTTATCAACGCCATGCAGATCACGGGCACCGAGCTTCTGGGCAATGCGGTCGACGGCATCCTGATGAACGCGCTCGACGGGTCCATCAACGAGTCGTTGCTGAACGGGCTGATGATCGGCGGCAACGGCTATGGCTGGCGCATTCTTGGGAGCCCGCGCAACATCACCGCTGGGGGCAGCCGCATCGGCTCGGTCTCGGGGCGTGGCCCCAATCTCTACGGCATTTATGCGGCCGACGGATGCGATCCTTCCGGCCTCGTCGCCACGAACAATGTCAACGGCAACACCTATGAGAATGTCCACGACGGAGCGCTTGCGACGTCGGCGTTCAGCCTCATCGCGAACGCAGGCTATAACGACAAACTGCCGATCCAGAACGTGCCCGCAGGCGCCGGTCCGACCCTCGTCTACACCGCCGGACATACGCGGGAGATACTCGGCATCGAAGGCGGCAGCGTCTCCGATGTCAAGGTGCGCAGCTACACGATCGCAGCCCGAACCGGCGTCAGCGTGCCGCTCGATCCGCTTGAGCCGGCGACCATCACCTTCAATCCGGCGTCGCCCCCAACCATCACCCGCATGAGGAAAATGTAATGGTCGACCTGAACACGACGCGCGAACTCACGTCCGAGGACGTTACCGCCACGATCAACCAGGCGCTGCTCTGGGCCTCTGGCCGCTACCAGTTCCCGATGGTGTCGGAGGCCGATAACGATGGCGTCGACCTGACCATCACCTTCGGATCGGGCCAGCGGTTCCGCGTGCTGATCGAGGAAATGGAGCGGGTCGAGCCTGCCACGCCCGAAAGCGCGCTGGCCAAGGTCGAGGCGATGGCGGCGGCATTGGATGCGCAGCCGAGCGGCGAAGCGCCATCATGACGCGACACATATTTGAGCAGAGGACAACGGGGATGACGCCAGGGGCGAGGCGCTGATCCCATATGGCGCGCTCAAAGTTGGCTTTTGGCTCCTTTACGGGAACTTGCCGTTAATTACGGGAACATATTGCTTCATTTCTGGATGGAGCACGTCGTAGGTCGCTCGATTCATCATCATAGTCAAATTAACAATATCGCAATTAAGAAATTTTGGACTTTCAAATATTGTCATTCCCCACATAGTTTTAGTTTCGTTGATTATCGCGATCTGCACCTGCTTAAATTCGCAATGGTCAAACGTTACGTTGCTAAAATAGACCAATCCGGGACCAATGACTTCGCAATCTCGAAAGTCTTTATTTTTATGACTGACGTATTGCGGTCTATAAAAATCTATAAGCCGGATAGTTTTCCTATCAAAACGGTCGTCCAAGGGATTCACCCCCGAACGTTCCATGATGATGGCAGTCAGCCGAGCAAGATTAAATCTCGAATATGTCCATGACCCTGCACACATAATGACTGTGACAATGATCAATCCAGCGAGCCCGGCAACCACCCAAGAGAGGGGTGCGTATGCAGCTATAAAAGGGCTGAAATAAGCCGCCCATGCAGGTCCGGCAAACGCCACCACCGCGACCCCAACAGCTGAAAGCTTATCCCAATTATCCCAGCACCATAGTGCTGCTTTTCTCATGCCCCCCATACATTCCCCCCTCTTGCCGAGCCAGTCCAAGCGTGGTGCTTGGCTACCAGATTTAGCTCAACACGTCCCACGCGGATACGCGCATGTGTAGAGGCCCCCTCTCCACATGCGCGCCAGCGCCTTCTGCCGCCCTGCGCGCCATGGTTCGCCCATGGCGAATGCTCAAGATTCTGAACAGCTGACCGGCGACGTCCTGCGTCTTGGCACCATCGCGTCCGTCGATCATGCCAACGCGACATGCACCGTCGAGAGCGGCGACATCGTGACCGGGGACCTGCCCTGGATCGCCCAGCGCGCCGGCAACGCGCGCATCTGGTCCCCGCCTTCCGTCGGTGAACAATGCCTGCTGGCCTCGCCTGAAGGAGATATACAGGCAGGCATCGTGATCGTCGGCCTTTATTCCGACGCCTGCCCGCCCCCGTCGAACGATCCCGACAAAATCGTCGTCGAATATCCCGATGGCGCGACGATTGCCTACGACCATGTCACCCATCAGCTTACAGCGACGCTGCCCGCCGGCGGCAAGGCGACGATCGAAGCGCCCGACGGCGTCTCCATTATCGGGCCGCTCGACGTAACCGGCCCCATCACCGCGACGCAGGACGTCGTCGGCGGCGGCATCAGTCTGATGAATCATCTTCACGGCAAGGTGCAGGCCGGCTCCGCCAAGACGGACAAGCCCGAATGACCGGCATGGCGCGACGCACGGGCGCGGCGCTCGATGGCGTAGACCATATCCGCCAGTCGGTCGCCGATATCCTTTCAACGCCGATCGGCACACGCGTCGGGCGGCGTGATTATGGATCGGAGATCCCCAATCTGGTCGATCAGCCGCGCACCCCGGTCAACATCCTGCGCCTGTTCGCGGCGACGGCTATGGCGCTGGCCCGCTGGGAAAACCGCCTCGCCGTTCGCCGCGTCGCAATCGCGGCAGGGGAAACGCCCAGCAGCGCGAGCATCCTGATCGAGGCGGACCGGACCGATCGCGCGGCACCGCCCGCCGGCACGCTCACCCGCATCGTCCTGCCACTTTAGCCCCATTTCGCCAGCCAAAGGAACCGCCATGGCCACCGCCACCTTCAAACATGGTATCACCGTCACCGAGGTTTCCAGCGGCGTCCGCCCGCTGGTGGCCCTGTCCACCGCCGTCATCGGCCTGATCGCCACTGCGGCCGACGCCGATGAGGACGTCTTTCCCCTCGACCGTCCAACCCTGATCACCAATATCGAAACCGCGATCGGTGCGGCGGGCGTCAACGACACGCTTGCCAAAAGCCTGCGCGCCATCGCCGATCAGACCCGCCCGATCCTCGTCGTGGTGCGGGTCGAGGAAGGCGACGACGCGGCCGAGACCGCCGCCAATGTCATCGGCACCACCAACGGCACCGGACAGCGCACCGGCATGCAGGCCTTGCTGGCGGCGCAGGCGCAGCTGGGCGTCCGCCCGCGCATCATCGGCGCGCCGGGCCTCGAAACTCAGGCCGTCACCGCTGCGCTGGCGATCGTCGCCAAGAAGTTGCGCGGCTTCGCTTACGCCCGCGCGCTCGGCGAAACGGTCGCGGCCGCCATCACCTATCGCGCCAATTTCTCAGCGCGCGAGCTCATGTTGCTCATGCCCGACTTCGTCGCGTTCGATTCGACCGCTGCCGCCAATGTCACCAGCTATGCCGCTGCCCGCGCGCTCGGCCTGCGCGCCCTGGTCGATGAAGAGACGGGCCCGCAAAAGACCCTGTCGAACGTCGCCGTCGCCGGCGTCGTCGGCCTCACCAAGGATATGTATTGGGACATTGAGGATCAGGATACCGACGCCGGGCTGTTGAACGCGGCCGAGATCACGGCCCTGATCCGCACCGATGACGGTTTCCGCTTCTGGGGCAATCGCACCTGCGCCGACGATCCGCTCTTCGCCTTTGAGAGCACGGTGCGGGTCGCCCAGGTCATCGCCGACACGGTCGCGCGCGGCATGGTGTGGGCGTCTGACAAGCCGCTGACACCCAGCCTGGCGAAGGACATCATCGAAACGATCAACGGCTTTTTTCGCGACGCTCAAGAGCGGCGGCGTCATCCTCGGCGCGCGCGCCTGGTATGATGAGGCGAACAACAGCATCGTCGATCTGAAGGCCGGCAAGCTGCGCATCGACTATGATTATACCGTGCCGCCGCCGCTCGAGGATCTGGGCTTCATCCAGCGCATCACTGACGTCTATTTCGCCGATTTCGCCAGCCAGCTGACCGAATCGGTCTGATCGCCTTTCCCACCCCCGAATATTAGGAGCCTGCGATGGGACTGCCCCGCACCCTCAAGGACATGATGCTGTTCAACGAAGGCCTCGCCTATATGGGCGAAGCTGGCTCGGTCACCCTTCCCACCCTCACCCGCAAGATGGAGGAATGGCGCGGCGCTGGCATGAGCGCGCCCGTCAAGATGGATATGGGCATGGAGGCGCTGGAACTGGAGGCGACCTTCGGCGGCCCGATGCGCGATATCCTGCGCCAGTGGGGCGTCACCACCGTCGCCGGCGTATATCTGCGCTTTGCCGGGGCCTATCAGCAGGATGATACGGGCGACGTCGATAGCGTCGAGGTGATCGTGCGCGGTCGCCACGAAGAGATCGAGATGGGCGAACAGAAGGTCGGTGAACCCGGCGAATTCAAGATTAAGTCTGCCCTCGCTTATTACAAGCTGGTCTGGAACGGCCGCACCATGATCGAAGTCGATCCGCTCGCCGGCATCGAGATCGTCGACGGCATCGACCGCTCGGCCGAGCGCCGCGCCGCCATCGGTATCTTCTGACCCGTTGCCCGGCCTTCGCGCCGGGCAGCGTCCTTCCCCTTCATGACAGGCGACTTCCATGACCGACCAGCCCACCGGCCCCACCATGACCAGCATCACGCTCGATAGCCCGATCGTCGTTGGCGACACGACGATCGCGCAGGTGCAGATCCGCAAACCCCAGGCGGGCGAACTGCGGGGCCTCAGCCTCTCGGCGCTGCTCAACCTCGATTATGCCGCGCTCGAAAACCTGCTGCCCCGCATCACCATCCCGACGATCAGCAAGGCGCAGATCAGCG
Organism: Sphingobium fluminis; assembly: GCF_037723805.1. Lineage (NCBI taxonomy): Bacteria > Pseudomonadati > Pseudomonadota > Alphaproteobacteria > Sphingomonadales > Sphingobiaceae > Sphingobium > Sphingobium fluminis. Next base: position 989,283 of record NZ_JBBJUK010000001.1, on the reverse strand, counting down.
CCATGGATCCTTCCGACTTTACCCAGCTGGGCAGCGAGGTCATGGATTTTTTGCTGCCGAAGGGCGCGAAGGCGGCGCTCTCCCCGAACGGGTAGACGATGCGATGGCCGATATCGCGGTCATCTTCCATTGGGGTCCACCGGTGATGGACCCCATGAGCCTTGCCGAACTGATGCAGTGGCGCGGGCGCGCAGCCCGACGGTCCGGCGCTGACAAATAGGACATCGCCATGGACCGCAATCTCCGCATCCGACTCCTGCTCGATGCCGGCGATCGGCTCACCCGCCCGCTGCGCGAGGCCGCCGGCGGTTCTAACCGCCTTGCCCAAGCGCTGCGCGTCACCCGTGACCGGCTCAAGGAAGTCGAACGGGCGCAGGCGGACATCGGCGAATTCCGTCAGCTCAAGACGGGCCTCGCCGACGCCACGCGCCGCATGGAACAGGCACAGGCGAAAACCGCCGCCTTGGGGCGTGCTCTGGCCCAGAGCGAAAACCCGACCAAGAAACTGCGCGCGGAATTCGAACGCGCGCGCCGGGAATCGGCGCGCCTGTCAGACGAACATGCGCAGCATAGCGGTCGCCTTCAGGCCCTTCGATCACGCATGGCCGCCGCCGGCGTTTCGACGCGGGAGCTCGCTTCGCACGAACGCCGGTTGCGGACCGAGGCGGCATCGACCAACGACACGCTGCAGGAACAGACTCGCCGGCTGACCCAGCTGGCGGATCGACAAAAGCGCGTGGCCGCCGCCCGCGACAAATTCTCCAAAATCCAGGGCACGGCCACCGGCCTTGCCGCCGGCGGCGCGGCGGCGGTCGGCACTGGCATGGTCATCGCGTCGCCGCTTCAGGACGCCGTCAACGGCTCGCTCGAATTCGAATCGTCCATGACGGACATCAATCAGAAGGTGAACCAGACCCGCGCCGCCGGCCAGCTGCTGGCGGGGGATTTGCGCAAGGCGGCGCTCGCCGTCAATCAAATGCCCACGGATCTGCAAAAGGGCGTCGACACCCTGACCGGCTTTGGCCTCAACGCGCGGCAGGCGACCGACATGATGACGCCGATCGGCCGCGCCGCCACCGCCTACAAGGCGGATATCGACGATCTCAGCCGGGCAAACTTTGCTGCCCATGATAATCTCAAAGTGCCGATCGAACAGACCGGCAAGGCGATCGACGTCATGGCGCAGGCCGGAAAGCGGGGCGCTTTCGAGGTCAAGGACATGGCCCAGCATTTTCCCGAGCTCAGCGCCTCGATGCAGAGCCTTGGGTCCAAGGGCGTGCCCGCCGTCGCGGATCTGGCGGCAGCGCTCCAGATCACGCGCAAGGGCGCTGGCGACAGCGCAACGGCCGCGAACAATCTGCAAAACCTGATATCCAAGATCAACGCCGGCGACACGATCAAGAATTTCGCGAAGTTCGGCATCGATATCCCGGCGGCGATGAAAAAGGCGGCCAGGGATGGTCGCAGCCCGATCGAGGAAATTGTGCGCCTGACGCAGCAAGCGACCGGCGGCGACCAGGCCAAGCTGTCGAGCCTGTTCGGAGACATGCAAGTACAACAGGCTTTGCGCCCGCTCATGTCCAACATGAAAGAATATCAGTCGATCCGCGCCGAGGCATTGGCGGCCAACGGTACGGTCAACACCGACTTCGCTGACCGCATGCAGGACAGTGCGGAAAAGGTGAAGCGACTCCAGATCCAGACCAAATTGCTCAAGGACACGGTGGGCGACCAGCTGCGCCCCGTGGTCGGGGATATTTCGGAACGCTTGTCGGGATGGGCATCGCGTCTTTCGGAATTGGCGCAACGCCATCCGGGCCTGACCAAAGACATGGCTATCGCTGCCGGGGTGATCGCCGCCCTGTTCATCGTTCTGGGCGGCGGCGCTATCATCATCGCCGGCCTGGTCGCGCCCTTTGCTGCGCTTGCAGGTGCCGCCACACTGCTCGGCATCGGGATGCTGCCACTGATCGGTATCGTCGCCGGCGTCGTGCTGGGGATCGCCCTGCTCGCCGGGGCGGCCTACCTCATTTACTCGAGCTGGGATGGCATCGCCGCATGGTGGGCTGCCAAATGGAAGATCGTGAGCGATACGGTCACGGGTGCCGTCGCCTTCCTCCGCTCGATCAGCCTGGTTGATATCGGCCGCAATCTGATCCTCGGCCTTATCAATGGCATCACCGGAATGCTGGGCGCGCTCAAATCGACCATCGTCAATGCGGCAAGCTCGGCCGCCAACTGGTTCAAGCAAAAGCTCGGCATCCACAGCCCCTCGCGCGTATTCGCGCAGTTCGGCGGCTATATGATGCAGGGCCTCGACGGCGGCATTCAGGCCGAACAGGCCGGCCCCATCGGTCGCATCAAGGGACTGGCGGCCGACATCACCCGCGCCATGGCCATCGGCGCGGCAACGCCTGCCATCGCCGCCGCGCCCGCCGGGGCGCAAGCCTCCGGCGCGGGGCCGGCAGGATCGGGCGGCGCGCAGACCGTCAATCATTATTCCATCACAATTCATGCCGATGGTGGACCGGCGCACGACATGGGCGAGCAGGTCCGCAAGGCGATCGAGCAGATCGAGCGCGAGCGTCGTGGCCGGGGCTTTAGCGATGACTAGGGAGGGCCGCCCATGTTGATGGCGCTGGGCATGTTCATTTTCGACGTTTCTACGCTGGCGCATGATGAAATGCAGCGCAAGGCGCAGTGGACACATGCCCGCTCGGCGCGGGTCGGCGCACGCGACGCCACGCAATTTGTCGGGCCGGGGGAGGAAACGGTCGGTCTGTCCGGCACGGTCTATTCCGAAATCACCGATGGCGCGGTATCCATCGACGTGCTGCGCGCCATGGCCAGCACGGGCGAGGCCTTTCCCCTGCTCGACGGCACCGGCATCGTCTTTGGCAATTTCGTGATCGAGGCCATCGACGAACGTCACGCCTATGTGATGGCGGACGGCCGCGCCCGCCGGATCGACTTTGGCATCGATCTATTGCGCGTCGACGATCCCTCGCCCGATCAGGCGGAGCCGGCCAGTTGAGCGACCGCATCAACAATATCGCTGACTGGCGCGTGACGCTGGACGGCAAGGATCTGACCGACCGCATACGCCCGCGCCTGATCGGCCTGTCCCTGTCGGAAAAGCGCGGGGATGAGGCTGACCAGCTGGACATCACCCTGGACGATGGCGATGGCCTGTTGGCGATCCCGAAAGAAGGCGCCGTGCTGCGTCTCGCGCTGGGCTGGAAACAGGGGCGCGACGTGACGGTCGGCCTGGTCGACAAGGGCAGCTTCAAGGTGGACGACGTATCGCATACCGGCCCGCCCGATCAGATCAGGATCCGCGCCCGCGCCGCCGACTTCACCAGCGCGATCCGCAACCGACGCGAACATAGCTGGAAGAACACGACGCTGGGCAAGGTTCTGACCGACATTGCCGGGCGCAACGGCCTCGCCCCGCGCATCGCCCCTGCCCTCGCGGTGGTCGCGCTGCCATCCATCAGCCAGAGCCGGGAAAGCGATATCGCCTTCATTCGCCGCCTCGGCCGCGAACATGGCGCGGTGGCGACGATCAAGGATAAACGCCTGATCTTCACGCCGATCGGCGCGGGGACAACCGCGACCGGCAAGGCCCTCCCCGTTCTCACGATCCGCCGCCGCGACGGCGATCAGCATAGCTGGGAAAGGCAGGCCCGCGACAAGCAGGAAGGCGTGACCGCCAGCTGGCACGATCGCAAGGGCGCCAAGCGTAAGACCGTGACCGTCGGCAAAGAGGATGGCGCGAAACGCCTGCGCAAAACCTATCCCGACGAAGCATCGGCCAAGCGTGCGGCGACAGCCGAAACGGCCCGCCTCAAGCGCGCGCCCGCAACGATGGATTATAAATTCGCGCTCGGCCGTGCCGACATATTCCCCGACCTTCGCGTCATGGTCACCGGCTTTAAGCTTGAAATTGACGCAACGAAATGGCTGGTCAGCGAGGCCACCCACCGCCTTGATAAGTCCGGCGGGTTTGGCACTGATATCAAGCTGGAGATCGCGCCCTGACCGGGAGCACGACTTGCCATACTCTAAAATAGCTGCGATTCGCGGGCGATGTTTTATCGCGCTCGGCCAAGCGTGGAACTTCGATTGGAGAATTTTATGGCGCAGCTTTCACCTATTGAATGGACTGACGTCACTTGGAACCCTGTGGCGGGATGTTCAGTTGCGTCAGCGGGGTGCACCAACTGTTATGCCATGCGAATGGCAGCCCGCTTAGAAGCGATGGGAACAGAAAAATATGCCGGATTGACCCGTAAATCCGGCGGCCGTGCTAAGTGGACTGGCAAGATCAATTGCGACGAACGATCACTAGCGGCACCGCTGTCTTGGAGAACTCCCCGTAAAATATTTGTGAATTCGATGTCAGATTTGTTTCACGACGATGTGCCTGAGGATTTCATCCGGAGGGTCTGGTCCGTGATGGAAGCTACGCCCCGTCACGACTATCAGCTGCTAACGAAGCGCCCAGAACGCATGGGCAAGCTGTTGCAAAAGTCCGCCTTCAGGGTCTTACCAAATCTCTGGCTTGGAACCAGTGTCGAAGACGCGGCTGTTCTACATCGTATTGATTTTCTGCGACAGACGCCCGCAGCAATCCGGTTTGTCTCCTTTGAACCGCTGATCGGTTCTGTAAAGGATGCCGATCTGACCGACATCGCATGGGCCATTGTCGGCGGCGAATCAGGGCCGGGCGCACGGCCTATTAGTGAAGTATGGGTGCACGAAATTGAACGGCTGTGCAGATCAGCGGGAACTGCATTTTTCTTCAAACAATGGGGCGGCCGCAATAAAAAAGCTGCGGGGCGATTGCTCAATGGTCGTACCTACGATGAGATGCCAGCTTATACTTTTTAATGACCGCTTCGGCGCCGCGTGCGATTAGTGACCGTGCGCTGTGCGATGGATTATTACTCATGCAGTAGAGCTGAAAGTAGCTCTCTTGAGAATTCACTTTCAGTGGCAACGGTTCAGAAACATATTTGAAGCGGGTGTTGAGTCTGAGGCGGTAAAATCGAGCCACGTCAGTTCGGGACACCGACCGATGACCGGATTGCCGAGGTTGAATACTGAATAAGTCTCTTTGGTTGTCACTGAACTTATAAAACTGATCCTCCCATTCATTGGTACCGAAAAACTTGGACAAAGCGTTACGTTTGGATTGATCTAGCCGATCATGATCGTGAGCAAGTTGCTGGCACACAGCCTTCAAATTAACGAGCATCCAAACGTCTGCCCGCTGGCTCTTTGCCAACAGTTCTAGTGTTTCCCACTGCACATTCATTCCATAAGGATCGAGGAAAACGAGTGCGCGCTGCGCACTGGACTTCGGGCTGTCCATCCATGGAGGCGATGTGAAAAGTCGCTTGATCTGATCATTCGCGTCGGTATTGAACGGCCTTATGTCGCGATCAGGGTGTTCTTCTGCGAGCGCGCACAGCGCCTTAAAATGTTTAGGGCGCCGATCGCTAAGTACTAAATGATGAAAATGAGGTGTGACGGATAATGCACGTCGGGCGCTACCGGCGAGAATTTCCTCTTCGATAGCAACAGGTACGCCCTCCAAAAGCCCCCCTGTTTGCTTTTTGGCAACCCTTGTGCCCGTGCCGGCAAAGGGATCAATATACCATAATTCAAACTTTTGGTTCTTGAGGGCGACCGTAAAGAACTGGGAATATTCATCCAACGCATTCAGTTTTAACTCGGTCCATGGTCCCCCAAAGTCATGACGATCGTCTTCTGATGCCCTGTCATCCGCCAACTTTTAGAACCCCACCTACACCGCCCTCGGCAGCTATCGAGATATTATAGCGGCGATAGCTTAGCGGGTCCAAGGCATACGCGATGAAGCGTTCTGATCAATTCAGAGACCCGCCCCACAGCACGAGGCCAAACAGCCATAGCGGGATCCACACCCACAGGCTTTCCGTCTGCCAGTTCCAGAGCCGTTTGAGCATGTCGCCTAACCCACCGCTCGACGCAAAGCCTCGTTGATGCGTGTCTGCCAGCCCGGCCCGGCGGCGCGAAACTTCTCCAACACATCCTTGTCGATCCGCAGCGCGACCTGTTCCTTGTTCGACCCCTTCGGGCGTCCGCCCTTGGACTTTGCAAAAGCGGCTTGGATATGCGCAGGGGCTTGCTCGAACGGCACGGCGCGCGCGAAATCCTCCTTCGTCCATTCTGGATTGTTGTCATCGAAAACGACGGGTGACTGCTTAGCCATGACGCTTCATCTCCTTTGCATGCGCGCGGCGCAGGCTGATCACCCGCACGACGCCATCCCGATCGGTCCCGGCCACGCAGTAGGGTTGGCCGTCGATCAGCCCATAGAGGCGAAAGCGCGGTTCAGCGAACCGGCTGTCGTCGACATAGGCGAGGATTTCGAGATCGGCGGCGCGGGCCAGTGACACGCCATGCTTCGCGATATTGGCGGCATCTTTCGCAGGGTCGAACTCGATCTCCATGCATGTTTATGTAGATGCAAATACCGCATGACTCAAGCGGTTTTGCATATTCAGTATAGGGCGATTACCTTTTTTGGAATTTAACGGCAAATCTGGTACTCGCCGTGAATGCGGCAAATCATCCACTCAATCCTATCGCGTACCCCAGCGAAGATATTTAACGGTATCACTTTGGCAATCGCAAGCTGGTCTGCTGGTGATCCTGACAGTTTTAAGCGTTGGTGGGGATGGGCTATGACCCCAGATCATATCCGTATCGGGGGTGTAATTGGACTTGTAGCGTGCCTATTATATTGGCCGCTTCTATACTTAACACGTCCTACTAAGGTAACCGTCGCCATGGACAATACGCCCAAACTACCGACTGGCCCGATCGCCATATGGGTGGCGAACGCCGAAGGGACTATGATCGAAAGTAACACGTTCAGCGGGCAGCAGACCGCTATTTTCGATAATGGCAAAAACACTACAATAAGGGGGAACACATTTGACATCGCTAAGACGCCTTTAGAGGAGGTTTTTGAGGTGGTTGCGGGGATGACGGTGCAAGAACTGCCCGTAAAAATGCGTTGGGTCGGTGCTCCATCTCTTTCACTGGCAAAAAAGCTCGCCGCTTATTTCACGATGCATGGTTTTAACGTGACGGAATTTGAGAAGGCGGGGAAAATATGGCCCCCGCTTCATTCCACTATACAATGCCAAGGTGGCATTCTCTACGTGGATGTCTCAAAGTAAACAGCAACCCGAACGATCCCGGTTGACCGCATGCTATTCGCAGGCAACACAGTCGCCATCGCGGTCCAGCGGCAAAAAGAGAACCGTGCAGACCCCCGAATCGGCGTCATAAGCATTCTTGACCAATTCTGTGACCACGCCTTGCGGCGTCCCGACATTTTCGCGCCCAATCAGACGCGCGGCGCGTGCCGATGCGCTGAAGGGGACTTTTGCCATCTCGCGATTGTCTTGCTGATTGACCGGCCGGATTATGAGGGCACCCTAAACCCTGCTGCACTTCTCGCAAGAGGGGCGATTTGGCACGGCAGATCGACGCGAAGCAGATGCTCTACACGACGATGTTCGTGCGAGTTGTCCACAGAGAAATTTCCTGCCTGCCCTTTCCTATTTCCTTCTCAACACTCAGATGGGAACGTAACAGGAACAAGCAAGGGAATACAGGTTGAGCAACGGTGCCGTCCGACTGATACCAGGATGCGAATTCGCGTGCGAGCCGTGCAACGTGCGCTGCGCTACGGCTGTGCGGATTCGCGATCATCTGTGGCGGGATGTGGAGGCGTTGCTTCGGCTGCAGGCGGAGCGTCCCTGCCCTGCACGAGCGCAGCTGGTCCAATCCCGGCAAAGCCAGATGGCAGCAGTCGAGCAAGAATTCGAGCGGCTTCGGCCCGGCTCGCTTCCGCCGGAACGGCGACGAGCATGGTTTGGAACATATCAGCCAGCGCGTCTTCATTAGGCAGGGCAACGGACAGGGTGACTAATTGAAAGGCTGGCCGGGAGGCTTCGATTTCTCGCGCTTCTGGTTCCGCTTCGCCAGCACTCAGCCCGGCAAGCTTCATTACTTCCGCAGGATCGACGCCGTATCGTGCCAGAACGCCTGCGACTTTTCGGGTAAAGTCGATTGGAAGATACCGCTTCTTGTAATCGTGGATGCTTTCATATCGGGCATAAGAGCCGAGAGGCATATCTAGAGCCTCAGCGAGAGCCCGCACCGTCAGTCGAGGCGTAGCGGCTTTCCGAAGGTTTTTAAGCTGAGTTGTGACCTTTTCCATCGCACTAGGGATCACCTGAAAATCTGAACATGTCTCAACCCAATCCGGGTTGACATCGCGTTCGGGATGGCCGAACACATCACCATGAATAAGGGTGATTCTCTGTTCGCCATCTGGGGCGGAATTAGACAAATGGCGAGAGATCTATCTCGTCCCGCGTCGACTGTTCACGGGTGGAAGAAAGAGGGGCGTGTTCCGGCAACGGAACAACATCACGTGCTGGCAGTCGGCGTCGCCTTGGGCCTGCCCATCACCGCTGAACATGTCGTCTTTCCTCTCGGACGGCCCGATGTCGCCGACCTTGCCTCCTTACCCGTCAACCCGCCGCCCGTCGTTTGCGATCGGCCTGGCAAAGCGCAATGAAAGGACGCCGCCCAATGGCTCGCACGCATCCTTTGAACATCATCGAACGTCGCGAGGCCGAACTGAACGCGCTGTCGCGCCAACGCGGCCTGTCGCCCAGCGACGTCGACGAGCTGGAACGGCTGCTGGCGCGCAAGCAACGCTATCTGCGCCGCCTGCCCCAACAGATTTCCGCCGCGCAGGACAAGCTGGCGCGGCTCCAGTCCCTCCAGCAGATCGCACAGGTGCCCGCATGATGTCCGACGATCCTTCTTGCCAGCCCTATCGCTGGTATCATCACGCGCTGTTTTCTGGCTGCGGCTTCGCCCTGATTGGTATCATGTGCATGTTCGGGAGGTCGGGCGCGTGACCCATTTGACCACCGACGAATTCATGCGGCTCGAAGCGCTGCGTCTTGCAATTCAAGCGGGCGACCCTTGGTTGAGCCAGAATTTTTACGATTTTCTTTCTGGGAAGGAAGCCCGGTCCCCGCGCCCGATCACGGGCGCGGTGGGGGAGACGTTCAATGTCAGCTAGAAGGTCCACCGACGACGCTGAGACATTCCGCGTAAAGCTGGAGCCAATCGTTCCGTCTCATTTGCTTAAATTGGTTTTCCACATGCGCAATCCTATCGGCAAGATCCAGCGCTACACGCTCTTTCGACCCGTTATCGGTGCGTTCTCCGACAGCCATAATCATTCCTTTCGTGGTTGTTTCGCATCCGCCACGATAGCCGAAGCCGGAGGGGCGGCAAGCCCCTCCGGTGGGTGCGCCATATTGGAATGGCGCCTGTGACGAAAATCCGTGCCCCGCTTTCCTTCGCGCTCGCCGTGCATGAAATTACGACCCTCATCGGCGTGACGACCGCGCGGCGCGTCACGGGCCGTGCCAAACGCACGCTGCAACTGTGGCGCGAGGGCGGACAGGAGGCGACACCCAGCCTTGCGCAGGCGTTCGCCCTCGACCGCGCCTATGTCGAGGCAGGCGGTGAAGGGCTTCCCCCGATCATTGCGAGCTATCTGCGCCAGATCGAGGCCTTCATGGCCGCCACCGAGGCATGTCGTCTCGCCCTGATCGAAGACATTGCCAATGTCGCGCGCGAATCGGCGGACGCCGTTGCCGCCAGCATGGCGCTGACTCAACCCGGTGTCCGTCCCACCGCCATCCATCATGCCATTGCCGAAGCTGAACAGAATGACGCCGCGATCGGCCGTCTGCTCGCTCGGCTGAAATCATTCCTGCCCGGCAATGGGGTCGGCCAGGGACAGCCGGGGGACCGAAAATGAATACTGAGGTTGAGCGAGGGGAACAGGCAGATACGGGCAAGCCACGCATGCCCCACTTCACCTGTCCGGCATGCAGCGAACGCGCCTTTGCCCGTAATTCCGGCAAGGCATCGTCCCTGTACCGGGAAATCTACTATCACTGCCGCAACGTGGTCGATTGCGGCCATCAGTTCGTCGTCGGCATGGAGGCCCTGCGCACCACGCGGCCCAGCCGAGTGACCAAGCCTTTGGCGGTCCTGCCGTTCACCACATGGCGTCCCGCCGCCAATGACGACGCCGCCAATGATGATGGGCCACCCGGCGCGGCCGCCGCGCATATCATGACCAGCTAAGCCCGGCGGGCGTCCGCCCGCATTCCGCACGGCACCCATTCCACCCGGCGAAACCCCGCCGCCGGGAACGCCCTCTCCTTGCCAATCACAACCGCCTGAAATTTCCACTGAAAGGACTGCCACGATGATGCATTCTCCTGTTCGGCTCCCCGACAGCGTCGACCATGATTGCCACCTATGCTTGCGCGTGGCCCGCGCGCCGGCAAAGCAGCTGCCCGCCGACTGGCTCCTGTTGGCCAGCGAAGGCGCGATTGCGATCGTCTGCGATGACTGCGCGCCTGCCGCCAAAACGGCAGCACTCGCCCCCATCTTATATGCGCTCGTCCCCATCATCAGCGCTTACGTCTCTCCTGCAGAAGACGGCCTCAACATGGATCCGCAATCGCGGCTTTGGGACCATCTTGGCGTCGATGCGATCGACCGGGTGGCCATCGCGCTGGAATGTGAAGATCGTTTCGGCATCGCGATCAGCGACGCGGAAGCTGGGCAGGCCGAAACGGTCGGTGATCTGGCCGAACTGATTTTCGCCAAGCGCAATCTCGCCGCCGTGAGTGCCGAAATATGAGCGAGGGCAATGTCGCCGCAGATCAGCTGCGCCTTCTGATCGAGGGAGTCGAGCGGCTGGAGGAAGAGAAAAAGGGGCTGAACGACGACATTAGGGACAAATATCTGGAGGCTAAAGCCACCGGCTACGACCCTAAGATCATGCGGCAGATCATCCGCCTCCGCAAAATGCCGCCTCATGACCGGCAGGAGATGGAGGCCATCCTCGAAACCTATCTGGCCGCGCTGGGCATGGAATGATGGAACAGCTCCCGCTCGACCTGCGCCCCCGCCGGTCCGAGCGGGAGCGATCCATGCACCCTGCCGCCATCGCCCGCCGGGACCGCCAGCGCGCGGCCGAGGAAGGGCACGCGAAAGCCGAACGCAAGCTGGCCGAATGGCGGCGCGCCCACCGCGCCGCATTTCAGGCCGCGATCGATCAAGGGACCAACCTATGAAAATGCTGGCTCGCACCATGCTCATCATCGCTGCCTTGCTCGCGATGCCGTTCGTCATCGCCTGGGCGCTTGCCAACGCCAGGGGAAGTGGCCGGTGATCGCCAGAACAGATCTTGAACTCGCTTCCAGCCCCGCAGGCAACGCGCGCCATCCGTGGGATTGGTACGTGGAGGAACAATGGGTTACCCATGCCCTCTGCGATGTCCTCCCCATGGAACCGGACGTCACCTATCTCGATCCGTTCGCGGGCCGCTGCCACATTCCCGATGCGCTCGCCGATCGTGGATTGACCGCATTCGGCACCGACCTGTTCGAACGGGGCGATAGCCCGCGCTTCCTGGGCACCCACGATTTTCTCGGGGATCAGATCCACATGCTCGAAGCGATGCCGGGCCTGTCGATCGTGATGAACCCGCCCTTCTCTTATCAGAACGGCTGCCTCGTCCGTGGCCTTGCCGAAAAATGCATTCGCCGCGCGCTGTCCATCGCCACGCATAGGGTCTGTGCCCTTCTACCGATCAAGTGGCTGGCGAGCGCAGGCAGGTTCCGTCTCTTTACCGAACATATGCCATCTGGAATCTACGTCCTGAGCGAACGCCCCTCCATGCCCCCCGGTGATCAGATCGCCGCCCTGGGCGAGGCCGCCTATGCGCACGGGAAAGTCGATTACGTCTGGATCGTCTGGGACCGCCGCAGCGCCCCGCGCGACTTCGCCCCGACATACTGGATCGCGCCACGCGAAAAACCCGCACGCAACGCCCGCCGGGGGATGCCCGGCCGTGATTGAGAAGGATGCTCCATGGGTAAACATAAAAAGCTCGATCCGGCGCTCGCCCAGATCGTCGAGGCACTCGCGGACATCATGGTCGATCGCGATTTCGCCAGCGCGCACGCGGGGCTGAGCGATGCGAACAATCCTTTACGCCCGCTACTCCAGCGATCTGCAGAACGCCCAGTCCACAACTGACCAGATTGCCACCCTGCGCGAACGCGCGGAAAAGGAAGGCTGGCATGTCGTCGACATTTTCTCCGATGACGAAATCAGCGGCCGGGCTGGCATCGGCGAACTGCAACGCCCCGGCCTGAACGGCATGCTGGCGCGGGTCGAGCGCGGCGACATTGACCAGGTGCTTGCCGAAGCGACCGATCGCATCGCCCGCCACAGCGGCGACGCCCACGCCGTCCGTGAACATATCGAGTTTTTCGGCGCACGGCTGTTCACCCTGGCCGACGGCGTGGTCGACGAAATCACCGGCGCCATCAAGGGCCTGATGGATGCCCGCTTCCTCAAGGACCTGGCCGATCGGGTTCGGCGGGGGCAACGTGGTCAGCACGGTCGCGGCTTCAACGCGGGGGGCAAGGCCTATGGCTACAGGGTCGTCAAACCGATCGGTCCCGACGGCGAAATCATTCGCGGCATTCTTGAGATTGACGAAGAACAGGCCGAGATCGTCCGCCGGATCTATGCGGAGGCGCTGGCCGGCGTATCCGCCTATGCCATCGTAAAGCGTCTCAATGCCGAAGGCGTGCCTTCGCCACGCGGTGGGCCATGGCGGGTCAGCACCCTGCACGGCGACCGCGTGCGTGCCAACGGCATCCTGCGCAATCACCTCTATCGCGGCGTCATGATCTACAACCGGACGCACCGGGTCTATCATCACAAAACCCGTCGGCGCGTCGTCAGGTCCAATCCTCTCGCCGAATGGCGCTATGTCGACGTCCCCCATCTGCGGATCGTCGACGATGCATCGTGGCACGCGATCGAGCGCAAATATGCGACCTTCGACGGCGTCGCCGCCAACCGTCAACGGCACCCCAAGCGGCTCCTCTCGGGCCTCGGAAAATGTGGCGTTTGCGACGCCAACTGGATCGTCCTGGGCGTCGATCGCTGGGGCTGCTCCAACGTCAAATCGCGCGGCAGCTGCACCAACACGCGGACCATATCCAGTCGCGAATATGAACGCCGTGTGCTCGGTGAGCTCCAGGCGATCATGCTCGACACCGACGCGGTCGAACATTTCATAGACCGGTATAACGCGGGCATGGCGCGAAAACTCGCCGAGGCGGAATCGTCGCGCGCGCCTCTATTGCGTAAGATCGAGGAAGGCCGAGCCAGGGTAACGCGCCTGGTCGACGCCATCGCCGACGGTGCCGGCGAATTCCAAGAGTTCAAGGATCGCTTGAGGACGGCTCGCGAAGAGCTCGCGGCGCATCAGGCAAAGCTGGACAGCTATGCGTCCGGCTCTCTCATTTCGACACCCCCGGATCTCGGAGAACGATACCGAGCATATGTGACCAGCCTCGATGCGGCCCTCGCATCCGACGGCCCGGCCCGCATGCAGGCCATCACTGCGATCCGCTCCCTGATCGACGTCCTGGTCATGATCCCAAAGGATCAAGGCCGTGGCGTAGATATCCGCCTGGAAGGCCGCATGGCCGAAATCATCAACCTAGCAAACCGCGTCCCAGACACATGCTAAAGTCCACGCCACTCATCCGGCACCATATTTGCTGGCCTCAAGCGCCGGCGCGGGCATCCGCCCGCTTCGCTTTCCTCGCATAAGCTCGGGCGGCCGTTCGGCCTTGCGAACCCCTTGGGTTCGACTGTCCGCTCTCGACGCACGCTGTCTCAAAACGGGAAGATGAGCGTTTTAGGGCAGCGAGCACTGGCGCGGGCGGATATCGTGGTTAAGGAAGGGTTTATGCGCCCCTTCCGGCTTATCCTGCTCATGCTCGCCGCCGCCCTTGGCATCGCCCCGCCAGCGGCGTCGGCGCAGGACAGCCTTGCCCCCGGCGCCTATCGCTGGCTGAACGAAGGCCCATGGGCGGGGCCGCTGTACATGGTGATCAGCATCGAGCAGCAGCGCGTCCATGTTTATGATGGCGACAGGCTGATCGCGATGGCTCGCGTGTCTACGGGCATGAAGGGTCATGGCACGCCGAAGGGCGAGTTTCCCATTCTGCAAAAGCGGCGATATCACCGCTCCAACATCTATTCGAATGCGCCCATGCCGTTCATGCAGCGTCTGACGTGGGACGGAATCGCGCTGCATGCCGGACATGATCCGGGCTATCCGGCAAGCCATGGGTGTATCCGCCTGCCCTATGCCTTCGCGCAAAAGCTGTTCGGCCTGACGCAGATCGGCACGCTGGTCAGCGTGACCGCCAACCGCCTGGCGCCCGCACTGATGCTCGATTCGCTGGTGCTGACCGATCCTGGCACCACGATCGTCACCTTTACGCGCCCGACCGGCCAGGGATTCCGCCAGCCCTCCCCTCCGCTGGCGCCGCATCAGGATGATGACGTACCGCTGCTGGAAATAGACCCGGCCATTTTCATCATGCGGCTGTCGCGGCCATAAGCGCTGACCATAGGCGCTCTCGCGCTCAGATCATCGCCATGCCGCCATTGACGTGCAGCGTCTGGCCGGTGACATAGCCAGCTTCCTTGCTGGCGAGATAGACCACGGCCGCGCCGATATCCGCGCCCTCGCCAAGGTCGCCGGCGGGGATTTTCGTGAGGATCGCGCCTTTTTGCGCGTCGTTCAGGCCATCGGTCATCGCCGAGCGGATGAAGCCCGGCGCGACGCAGTTCACGGTGATGCCCCGGCTCGCCAGTTCCTGCCCCAGCGACTTCGACATGCCGATGATCCCGGCCTTGGAGGCCGCATAATTGGCCTGCCCCGGATTGCCGGTGACGCCGACCACCGAAGTGATCGAGATGATGCGGCCAAAGCGCGCCTTCATCATCGGTTTCGCCGCCGCGCGGATCAGGCGGAACGCCGCCTCCAGATTGACCGAGATGACGTCGCGCCACTCGTCATCCTTCATCCGCAGGACCAGATTGTCGCGGGTGATGCCGGCATTGTTGACGAGAATGTCGATCCGGCCGCCCAGCGCTTCGACCGCCTGCGGGACCAGCGCGTCGACCGAGGCGGGATCGGACAAGTTGCAGACCAGCGTCCTGTGATCGCCGCCAAGGTCAGCGGCGAAGCCCTTGAGCTTGTCTTCATTGCTGCCCGACAGCGCGAGCGTCGCGCCCTGCGCGGCCAGAGCCCTTGCGATGGCGGAACCAATGCCACCCGATGCGCCGGTCACCAGCGCGGTCATGCCTGTAAGGTCGAACATAGTTTATCCCTATCTCTTCAAAAAGCGGCCAGCGCCGCTTCGATATCGTCCATCGTCACGACGCTCGTCACCCGGGCGTCGGGGGCGATGCGCTTGACCATGGGGCCGAGCACCTTGCCGCCCAGTTCGACGAAATCGGTGACGCCTGCGTCCCACATCGCGGCGACGGACTCGCGCCAGCGGACGCGGCCGGTCACCTGCTCCACCAGCCGCACGCGGATGTCGGCGGGGTCGGCGATCGGCGCGGCCAGGACATTGGCGAAGACGGGCAGCAGTGGCGCGTTGATCGTGGCCTTCGCCAGCGCCTCTTCCATTGCTTCGGCGGCCGGCTGCATCAACGGGCAGTGGAAGGGGGCGGAGACGGGCAAAAGGACGCCGCGCTTGATGCCATGCTCCTTGACCAGCGCGATCGCCCGCTCGATCGCGCCACGATGACCCGAAATCACGACCTGGCTCGGATCATTATCATTGGCGATCGTGCAGACTTCGCCTTCCGCCGCCGCATCGGCCAGCGCCTGCGCCTTTTCGATATCCGCGCCAAGCAGCGCCGCCATCGCGCCATCGCCCACCGGCACCGCCGCCTGCATCGCCCGGCCGCGCAGCTTCAGCAGCCGCGCCGTGGTGGCCAGGTCGAATGCTTCGGCCGCGCACAGCGCGCTATATTCGCCAAGGCTGTGCCCGGCGACATAATCACCCTTGTCGCTCAGCGAAAAGCCGCCCTCACGCTGCATGACGCGAAGGGTGGCCAGCGCATTGGCCATGATCGCCGGCTGCGCATTTTCCGTCAGGGTGAGGTCGCTGTCCGGCCCTTCGATCATGATGCGGAACAAATTTTGCGACAGGGCGTCGTCGACTTCCTGGAACAATTCACGCGCTGCCGGGCTTGCTTCGGCCAGCGCCTTGCCCATGCCTACGGCCTGGCTGCCCTGCCCCGGAAAAAGAAAAGCCCTCATCATTCACCCTCTGACCCGCCGCCGCGAAAGCGCCGATTTTTCAATAGCGTTACATTTTACGACACGAATGCCGTTGAGGCCGACCAAAGATGTGGGCAGGGTGAAATACTATGCTTCACCCTGAAGCCCGGACCGCCTGCGGCCCCTTTAACGACGACGGAGTGCAAGGAAAAGGTGCGATATCGCATTGCCTCGATCGCGGGAGCCGCTCTGTCGCTGTCCGCCTGTGCGGCGGGGCCCGACTATCGCGCGCCGCAAGCAGCGTCGCTCGGCTTGCCCGCCAGCTACCGTGCGGGCGTGGGGACGCCGGTCGACGAAGCCGCGCTGTCGACCTGGTGGACGCGGCTCGGCGATCCCGCGCTGAATGCGCTGGTGACGCAGGCAATCGCGAACAATCTCGACATCGTACAGGCGCAGGCCCGCCTTCGTCAGGCGCGCGAGTCGCTGCGACAGGCCAATGCGAGTTTCCTGCCCCAGATCAACGCCTCGGGCTCGGGCGGGCGCAACTATAACAGCGCGGGCGGCGGCACGCGGGTCGACAGCAACGGCAATGTCATCAGCGGCGGCGCCGGCAAATGGAGCGCCAACTATTCCGCCGGCGCGAGCGCGAGCTGGCAGATCGACCTGTTCGGCGCATTGTCCCGCTCGTCCGAAGCCGCCCGCGCCGATCTCGCGGCATCCGGCTATGATCTCGCCAATGTGCGGATGACGATCATCTCCGAACTGGTCACCAACTATGTGCAAGCACGGCTGGCGCAGAGCCAGCTTGGCATCGCGCGGGACTCGCAGCGGGTGCAGCAGGATAATTATGACATTGCCCGCTGGCGATTGCAGGCGGGGCTGGTGTCCTCCTTCGATGTCGAACAGGCGCGCGCGCAACTCGCGCAGACCAGCGCCGGCATTCCCCAGATCGAGGCGTCGCTGCGCGGCAGCCTCAATCGGATCGCGGTGCTGACGGGTCAGGCGCCGGGCGAAGCGACCCGCGCGCTCGAAACGCCAGCGCCCATTCCTGTGGCAGTGAACGGCATAGCGGTGGGTATTCCCGCCGATACGCTGCGCCAGCGGCCCGATGTGCGCGCGGCCGAGCGCGCGCTTGCCGCCGCCACCGCGCGGATCGGGGTCGCGCAGGCACAGCTTTATCCCTCGCTCGGGATCAGCGGCAATATCGGCACCAGCGCCACCAGCCTCAAGAATCTGTTCGATATCATCACGGGCGGGGTCTTCGCCAATGTCGCGCAGGTGATCTTCGATGGGGGCCGCCTCGCCTCGCAGGTCCGATCGCAAAGGGCGGCGACCGACGCAGCCTTCGCCGCTTACAAGCAGACGGTGCTGACCGCGCTTGAGGATGTCGAAAACGGCATGGCGTCGCTCGCCAGCGCACAGCAGCGTGCGCAGCAGTTCGCGATCGCCTTCGATGCATCGAACAATGCCGCAATCCTCGCGCGCAGCCAGTATCGGGCGGGTCTCATCGATTTTCAGACGCTGTTGACCAGCGAAAACACCCTGTTGAACGCGCGCAACAGCCTGGCTGCCGCGCAGTCCGACCAGGTCCTTGGCCTCGCCCAACTTTACAATGCGCTGGGCGGCGGCTGGCAGAATATGGAAAGCCGCCCCGATGAGCAATGATGTGACGCCCGACGCGGATCTCGACGATTTCCTGGGCGCAAAGCCGCAGAAGCCTTGGCGCAAAAGGGCGATTCGGGGCGGGATCGGCCTGGTGCTGCTCATCGCGGTTCTGCTGCTCGCCCGCTGTTTTTCGGGCGACGACAAGGCGAATTATGCGACGCGCGAGGTGCGCAAAGGCGACCTGACCGTGGCCGTATCGGCGACCGGCAATCTCAAACCCATCAATCAGGTGGATGTCGGGTCCGAACAGTCGGGCAAGATCATCGCCGTCTATGTCGATGTGAACGACCGCGTGACCAAGGGGCAGAAGCTGGCAGAGCTCGACACCCGCCGGCTGGTGGATTCGGTGAACCAGAACAGGGCGCAGGTTTCGGCATCGCAGGCCAGCGTCGCCCAGGCGCAGGCGCAGGTCGCTCTGGCCAAGGCCACGCTCGACCGGCAACTCAACGTGTTCCAGCTTTCCGGCGGCCGCGTGCCGGCAAAAACCGAACTGGACACCGCGCGCGCCAATTACAGCAACGCCATCGGCGCGTTACGGGCGCAGCAGGCGCAGGTGGACGTCGCCCGCGCCCAGCTTTCCTCGGCGCAGACCAACCTGTCGATTGCGCAGATCGTGTCGCCGGTGAATGGCGTCGTTCTCTCTCGCGATATCGAGCCGGGCCAGACCGTCGCCGCATCGCTCAACGCGCCGGTTCTCTTCACCCTTGCCGAAGACCTGACCCAGATGGAGGTCGAGGTGTCGGTGGACGAGGCCGATGTGGGACAGGTGAAGGACGGCCAGACCGCTAACTTCGCCGTCGACGCCTTTCCCGGTCGGACGTTCCCGGCAAAGGTCACGCGGGTCAATGTCGGATCGAACAGTTCCAGCGCGTCGAGCACATCATCCACGACGACCAGCAGCACGGCAGGCACGGTGGTCGCCTACACCGCCGTCCTGTCCGTCAATAATCAGGACGAGACGCTTCGTCCCGGCATGACGGCGACCGCGGACATCGTGACGCAGGAATTGCGCGACGTGCTGCTCGTGCCGAATGCCGCGATGCGGTTCAAGCCGAGCGCCGGCAAGGGGCGCGGCGGCATCACCAGCGTCCTGCCCGGCCCCGGTCGCATGCGTCGCGGCAGCGCCCGGCAGGTAAGCTTTGGCGCAGGCAGCAGCCAGACGGTCTATGTGATCGGCGAGGATGGCGAACCCAAGCCCATACAGATCGTCATCGGTGCGAGCGACGGCGCGCGGACGGTCGTCACCGGCGGCGCCCTCAAGCCCGGCATGCGGGTGATTACCGGACAACTTGCCGCAGGACAGCAGGCGCCCGCTGACGACCAGACGCCGGGCGAGCAGCGCAGCCGCGATCGCGCCGCCGACAACCGCCGCAATCCATCGACCGATGGCAGCCCCGCCAGCATGGGCAAGCTCGGCAATTCGGGCGACGTCAAACCGCAGACGGCGCCCGTCGCCCCGGCGGGCCGCTAAGGCGATGATCGCCGATCCGATCATTTCACTGCGCGGCGTGACCAAGGTCTATGGCGAGGGCGCGACCGCTTTTCAGGCCTTGAAGGGCATCGACCTCGACATCGAACAGGGCGATTTCGTCGCGGTCATGGGGCCTTCGGGGTCGGGCAAGTCGACGACGATGAACATCCTTGGCTGCCTCGACGTGCCCTCGGCGGGGACATTTCTGTTCAAGGGCCGCCATGTAGAAACGCTGGACCGCGACCAGCGCGCCCTGCTGCGCCGCCGCTATCTCGGCTTCGTCTTTCAGGGCTTCAACCTGCTCGCTCGCACTACGGCGCTGGAAAATGTGGAGCTTCCCCTGCTCTACCGGGGCGAAGACAAAAAGACGCGCTACGATATGGGCATGGCGGCGCTCGACAAGGTGGGCCTCAAGGACTGGTGGGACCATACGCCGGCCGAGCTTTCGGGCGGTCAGCAACAGCGCGTCGCGATCGCCCGCGCCATCGTCACCCATCCCGACGTGCTGCTCGCCGACGAACCGACGGGCAATCTCGATTCGGAACGCTCGATCGAGATCATGGAATTGCTGACCGACCTTAACCGCAACAGCGGCATTACCGTGCTGATGGTGACGCATGAGCCGGACATGGCGGCCTTCGCGCGGACGATCGTGCATTTCAAGGACGGGCTGGTGGAGCGGGTCGAAGCGAAGGTGGCTGTCTGATGCTAGGCACCACCGTCATCCTCGCGCTGCGGGCGATCAACCGGCACAAGCTGCGCAGTTTTCTAACGACACTGGGCATCATCATCGGCGTGGCGTCGGTCGTCGCGATGGTGACGCTGGGCAATGGCGCGACCGCCGCCGTGCGCCAGCAGATCAGCTCGCTGGGCGCCAATGTGCTCCAGCTGCGTCCCGGCCAGGGCTTCGGACGCGGCGGCGGCGGGCCTCGGCCGCCCGATTTCAAGCCGGCCGACGTGACCGCCATCGAAAATCAGCTCACCGGCGTACGCTCCGTCGCGCCTGTGGTCCAGTCGACCGGCACCGCCATCTACGAAGGCAATAATTGGTCGACCACCGTTTATGGCACCACGTCCGCCTATTCCGACGTTCAGCAGTGGAAGGCACAAAGCGGCCGTCTGTTCATGCCCGAAGAGGAAGAAGCGGGCCGGCCGGTCTGTATCATCGGCAATACGGTTCGCACCAACCTGTTCCAGAGCGCCGACCCCGTCGGCAAGCGGATGCGGATCAAAGGCGTGTCCTGCCAGGTAATCGGCGTGCTCGCCACGCGCGGCCAGGGCGGCTTTGGCGATCAGGACGATGTCGTCGTGCTGCCGATCAAATTCGTCCAGCGCCGCTTCACCGGCGATCGCGACATCAGCCAGATCATGGTCGCGGTCGACGACGCCTATGACAACAGCATGGTGCAGGCGAGCCTGGAGCAGCTGATGCGCGAGCGCCGCAAGATCAAGCCGGGCGCGGACGATAATTTCAACGTGTTCGATACCAAGCAGATTTCCGATACGCTGACCGGCACGACCACGATCCTGACCCAGATCGTCGGCGCGGTCGCGGCCATATCGCTGCTGGTGGGCGGCATCGGCATCATGAACATCATGCTGGTGTCGGTGACAGAGCGCACGCGCGAGATCGGCATCCGCCTCGCCATCGGCGCGGTCGCCCGAGAGGTGCTGCTGCAATTTCTGGTCGAGGCGATCGTCCTATCGTGCCTTGGCGGGCTCATCGGGCTTCTTCTCGCTCTGGTGGCGTCGGTGGCGATTGCGCCGCTGATGCAGGTGCCCTTCATCTTCGACGTGAAGGTCAATGTGATCGCCTTCCTGTTTTCGGCGGTGATCGGGGTGGTGTTCGGCTATTTTCCGGCCCGCCGCGCCGCCGCGCTCAACCCGATCGACGCGCTGCGGCATGAGTAGCCGATACATTTTCCGACACTCTTGCGCCGAACCGGCACAGTTCTGCGACAGGCCTCGTCCACATCCTTTCACGACGCCGCTTTGGCCTCGTGAAAGGGATATTGGCGATGAAGACCATGATGATCAGCCTTGTTGCAGGCACGCTCGTTCTGGGCGTAGGCCCTGTACACTATGCGGGCGGACGGAATGCTGTCGCGCCGATGCCGATCGAGGGCAAGGATCGCCCGATCCTGCTCGCGCGTATGGTCGTGGAGGCGACGCCGCTTACCCCCGCCACCGACTGATTTGCCCTGGCCTCTCGCTGCTACGGCCCTGAGATCCGATCTCCGGGCCGTATTGCTGTCGCCGGCATGATTTGGCGATAAACTACTGAAAATAGGCATAATATGAATATCCGTTCAGCTTAAATCGCCGCCGGTTACAGTTTCAGACAATCTTTGTCCCTGCCCGGCACATCCCTGCGACAAGCGCATCCTATTTCAGTCTTCGACGCCGGGTGCGGCGCCCGAATTGAAACGAGGAGATAAGAGATGAAAAGGTTCTTGATGGCGCTGGCAGCGACGACGATGGTGACCAGCCCGATGATCGCGGCCCAGGCGCAGGCCGCCCAGCATCGTGAAGTCACCCGCGTGGTGGAGCGCGACAATCATGGGCGCACCATAATCGAAAAGCGCACCGTCGTTCGTAACGACCGGAATATCCGCAACGACCGGAATGTCCGCAATGATCGGGGGATCCGGAACGGCCACCGCTGGGCCAAGGGCCAGCGTTTCGATCGTCGCTATGCGAACAATTATCGGGTCGTGAACAATTATCGCGACTATCGCCTGTCGGCACCGCCCCGCGGTTATCACTGGGTCCGTTCGGGCAATGATGCGGTGATGGTCGCAATCACCAGCGGCATCATCGGCGCGATCATCGGCGGTGCGATCCGGTAACAGGGTACACTGAGCGATCGCAACATAGATTAAGCACCAGAAATTAAGGGATTTTCGTCAGACTGCCTGATTGCCAAGCAGCAGGAAATCCGATGTCCCTTCACCAGATCATGTATATCAGCACGGCTACGGCAGCAGTGGACGCCGATCAGTGCCGCGCGATCGCTTACGCCGCCGCGATCAACAATCGGCGGCAGGACGTCACCGGGCTGTTGCTGTTCAATTCCAAACGCTTCCTGCAAGTGCTCGAAGGCCCGCGCGATGCGGTCGAGCGCATTTACGCCCATATCGGCGGCGATGCGCGCCATCGCGCCCTGGTGACGCTGCGCGAAGGATCGATCGCGGCGCGCGAATTTGGCGACTGGGGCATGGCCTTCGACGATCCGTTCCGGCCGACCGCCATCTTGCGAGACAAGGTCGAGGCGCTGCTGACGACCGCCGGCCCTTCGACCCGCGCCCAGTTTCTGGGGTCGGCCGACCTGCACCGCGTGGCCTGAACGCGGCGCGCTACACCAGCCCGGTCAGATAATAGACCGCGATCACCAGGAATACGGTGAAGGTCTTGATCAGGGTCAGCGCGAAAATATCCTTATAGGCCTGGCGATGGGTGAGGCCGGTCACCGCCAGCAGGGTGATGACCGCGCCATTATGCGGCAGGCTGTCCATGCCTCCGCTCGCCATCGACGCGACGCGATGCAGAACTTCGGGCGGAATGCCGGCCACCGCGCCGGCTGCGGAGAACTGCTCGGCCATGGCGGCGAGCGCGATCGACAGGCCGCCCGAGGCCGATCCGGTGATGCCGGCGAGCGAGGTGACCGTGATCGCCTCGTTCACCAGCGGATCGGGCACGGACTTCAGCGCTTCCTTCACCACCAGAAAGCCGGGCAGCGCCGCGATCACCGCGCCGAAGCCATATTCGACCGCCGTGTTCATGCCCGCGAGCAGCGCGCCGCCGACCGCCGCGCGCGATCCTTCGGCAAAGCGTCGCGCCACGGGGCCCCAAGCGAACGACAATATGGTCGCGATCCCAAGCAGCAGCGCGCCTTCCACCGCCCACAGCGCCGACATCTGGGCGACCTTGAGCGTCACCGGCTCGGCCATGCCGACCAGTGAGAGGATGACGTCATCGCCCGTCACCCATCGGGGGATCAGCAGGGTGAGGCACAGATTGGCGACCCCCACCACGATCAGTGGCAGCAGCGCCACCAGCGGATGCGCGCGCTTAGCCCCTTCCTCCCCCGGCTCCGGTTCGTTGACCAGCGTCTCAGGCGCGCCATAGCCCTCTCCCGTCGCGCGCATCACGCGCCGTCGCCAGTTGAGATAGGCGAGCCCCGCCGTCGCGATGAAGATCGATCCGATCGTCCCCAATATCGGCGCGGCCCAGGTTGTCGTGCCGAAGAAGCTCGTCGGAATGATGTTCTGGATCTGCGGCGTGCCGGGCAGCGCGTCCATGGTGAAGGTGATCGCGCCAAGGCCGATGGTCGCGGGCACGAGCCGCTTGGGGATATCGGCCCGGCGGAACATCTCGGCGGCGAACGGATAGACGGCGAACACCGCGACGAACACCGACACGCCGCCATAGGTGAGCAAAGCCGTCACGAACATGATCGCCGGGATCGCCCGTTTCGGGCCGACGAAGCCGATCACCGCCGTCACGATCGCGCGGGAAAAGCCGGAAATTTCCACCAGCTTGCCGAATAGCGCCCCGAGCAGAAAGACGGGGAAATAAAGCTTCAGGAAACTCGCGGCCTTGTCCATGAACAGGCCGGAAAAGGCGGCGGGCACAGCCGAAGGGTCGGTCAACAGGACGGCGAGCATCGCCAGCAGCGGCGCCATCAGGATCACGCTCATCCCGCGATAGGCCGCGATCATAAGGAGGATCAACGAAAGTGCGGCAATCGCGACGGCCATTCCAATCCCCCCATCCTAATATCCGTTCGCCCTGAGTAGGGGCTGAGCGAAGTCGAAGACCCGTATCGAAGGGTCGGCGCGAATCCTATCCTTCGATACGCCACTTCGACAAGCTCTGTGGCTACTCAGGACGAACGGGCGATTGAAGACACGCTTGCCTTCCCCCCTCTTTTCGGTCATAGGCGCCGCTTCGTTCGGGACCGGGTTCGCTCAGGTCTCGCGTGATTGACTGCATAAACGACAGCCGGAGGGACGCAGCGCATGGGGCGCTCGTCAGCGATCGGCCAACAGAGAAGGCATAAACATGGCTCTTTACGAGCATGTGTTCCTTGCGCGCCAGGATCTGGCACAGGCGCAGGTGGACGCTCTGGCGGAAACCGCCACCAAGATCGTCGAAGACAATAAGGGCAAGGTTACCAAGGTCGAGACCTGGGGCCTGCGCAGCCTCGCTTACAAGATCGCCAAGAACCGCAAGGCGCATTATGTGATGCTCAACATCGACGCGCCCGGTGGCGTGATCGCCGAGCTGGAGCGCCAGACCCAGATCAACGAAGACGTCATCCGCTATATGACCGTCAAGGTCGATGAGCTGGAAGCCGGCCAGTCGGTCATGATGCGCAAGCAGGAGCGTTCGGAACGTGGCGATCGCGGCGACCGAGGCCCCCGTGGCCCGCGCGAAGATCGTGGCGACCGTGGTGACCGCGGCGGCGATCGTGGCGATCGCGGCCCGCGCCGTGACGAAACCGCTGGCGAGTAAGGAGATACAATCATGGCACGCCCATTTTTCCGCCGCCGCAAAAGCTGCCCCTTCGCCGCCAAGGATGCGCCGAAGATCGACTATAAGGACGTTCGTCTGCTCCAGGGCTTCGTGTCCGAGCGCGGCAAGATCGTCCCCAGCCGAATCACGGCCGTTTCCGCCAAGAAGCAGCGCGAACTGGCCCAGGCCATCAAGCGCGCCCGTCATCTGGGCCTGCTGCCCTACATCGTGAAGTAAGGGAGTAGCGCACATGGAAATCATTCTGCTCGAACGCATCGAGAAGCTGGGCGCCATCGGCGACATCGTCACCGTGAAGGACGGCTATGCCCGTAACTTCCTGTTGCCCAACCGCAAGGCGCTTCGGTCCAACAACGCCAATAAAAAGGTGTTCGAGGCCAACCGCGCCAAGATCGAGTCGGACAATGCTGCTCGCCGCTCGGACGCGCAAAAGGCTGCCGATGGCGTCAACGGCACGCAGGTCGTGCTGATCCGTCAGTCGTCCAACGCCGGCGCACTCTATGGCTCGGTCGCGGTCCGCGACATTATCGAAGCGCTGCACGCCGACGGCAAGACCAACGTCAACAAGGCGATGGTCGTGCTGGAACGGCCGATCAAGACGCTCGGCCTGTTCGACGTCAAGGTCGCGCTGCACCCTGAAGTCACCGTGACGATCCAGGTGAACGTCGCGCGTTCGCCGGAAGAAGCCGATCTTCAGGCGCAGGGCGTCGACGTGATGGCCGATCTGTTCGAAAAGGACGAGAGCGGCTTCACCGAGGATTATGATCCCAATGCCGAACCGGGCGAAATCGCCACGGACGCGCAGGAAGAATCGACCGAGGAAGCCTGAGGCTTTCGACCGGGACAAAAGAAAAGCCGCCCCTTGCCGGGCGGCTTTTTTGTATGCGGGTGTGTTCTCCCGTCGGGTCAGCCGGAGCGTTTGCGCCGGGTTTCCCACCCCTTTTTTGCCGCAGCGGAACGATCCGTCGCCGATCGCGTAGCGCTTTTGCCTCTGCCTTTGCTCGCAGATACATGGGTATCAGGCTTGCCCCGGCCAGACCCGGATTTGTTGCCGCCGCCCGATTCCTTGTTGACCGTCGCCCAGGCGCGGCGCTCGGCCTCTTTTTCCGGCACGCCACGGTCTTCATAGCCTTGCTCGATATGGTCGGCCTTGCGCTTTTGCTTGCCGGTATAGCTGCTCTTGTCGCCCTGGGGCATCGCCTGTCTCCCGATCGTCCGCCGCATGGGCGACAATGCGCGAGCGGGACCGGGGTTCACATCGCTGCGATGGCGTTACGATCCCGAGGAACAGAGCCGCGCGCAGGACGTTCCAGACCTATGGAACAACGCTCCCTGATCGAACGCCTCGCGCGCCATCTTGCCGCGGGCGAGCCCGATCACTGGCAGGCCAAGGTCGAAGACGCGGCCAATATCATCGCCATCATGAAGGAGCCGGATGCCGCCATGCGCGAGGCCGGGGACGATGGGAACTGGCGTGCGATGATCGACGCGGCGTTGCGCGAACGATGGGAGATAGCTCCGACATCCTCCGGCGATGCGCAAGGCGTGCGCGGCTTCGACGAAGAGGGCGAGATGCAATTGCCGGACAACGCCGACACCGGCAGCCGCGCCGGCTGGATTCACGTCAAGGATTGAAGGAGAATGTTCGTGAAAGGGTTGCTGAAGCTCGCCTTCCTGACCGGCCTCGGCGCGGTGGTCTGGAAGAACTGGCAGGGTTGGACCGCGCGTCCTGCGACCGACGATCGCGGGCCGGCCGGGTCGTCGGGCATCGTGCGCGACGCGGGACCCGCCGAACAGCAGGGCATCGAGCCCGGGGATTGGGATCTGGTCGACGAGCAGGCCGACGAATCCTTTCCCGCCAGCGATCCGCCGGGCAATTTTCGCGGCGTTTCCTGATCGTCGCCCACTCCATTGCCCCTCCCCGGCCGCACCACTATGAAGCGGCGGGAGGGAGGCCGATCATCGGCCGCTTCACAGGGGAACAGGGAAACTCATGCCGTCAGGACTGATTGCGCTGCTGGACGATGTCGCCGGCATCGCCAAGATGGCGGCCGCGTCGCTCGATGATGTCGCCGCGGCGGCGGGCAAGGCGGGGTCGAAGGCGGCTGGGGTCGTCATCGACGACACGGCCGTCACGCCCAATTATGTGATGGGCCTGTCGCCCGAACGCGAACTGCCGATCATCTGGAAAATCGCCAAGGGCTCGCTTCGAAACAAATTGCTGTTCCTGCTGCCTGCCGCATTGGCGCTGAGCGCGCTGGCACCATGGCTGCTGCCGCCCCTGCTGATGCTCGGCGGCGCTTTTCTGTGTTTCGAGGCCACGGAAAAGCTGGTCGAGGCGATCCATGGCGGCCATGATGAGGCCGACGATGCGGCGGCGACGCTCAGTGTACAGGAACTGGAAGACCAGAAGGTCGGCGGCGCGATCCGCACGGACTTCATCCTGTCCGGCGAGATCATGGCGATCGCGCTCGGCACGGTCGCTACCGAGCCATTGTGGGAACAGGCGATCATCCTTGTGGTGGTTGCGATACTGATCACGGCGGGCGTCTATGGCGTCGTGGGCTTCATCGTGAAGATGGACGATATCGGCCTGCATCTCGCCAAAAGATCTTCGGCCATCGAGCGGATGATCGGTCGCGGACTCGTCAAGGCGATGCCGCTACTCATGAAGATATTGAGCGTGGTCGGCACGGCCGCGATGCTGTGGGTCGGTGGCGGGCTGATCGTCCATGGCCTGCATGAATTTCATTGGGATGCGATACCCGGAACGATTCATCATTTCGCCGAAGGTGCAGCGCAGGCCCTGCCCGCCGCCGGACCGGTCGTGGAGTGGCTGGTTGGCGCCATCGGTTCGGGGATAATCGGGTTGGTGATCGGCGCGGTCATCGTGGCCGCTGTACATGTCCTGCCGAAAAAGAATCGGGCGGCTCATCCCGCTTAAGCATGATCCGTTAGACAAGCGCGCGAGATCATCAGTCGGCATGCATCGCCCCCCTTCCCTCTGGCGCGTCGAGGCGCGGTCGTTGCTCGCGCTCGCCTTGCCGATCATCGCCGGCAATATTGCCTGGGCCGGGATCGCCGCGACCGACCTGCTGCTGATCGGGCGGCTTGGAGCTGAAAGCGTGGCGGCGGGCGCGCTCGCGATCAATCTGTTCAATGCGCTGCTGATCTTCGGGATGGGCCTCGTCACCGCCGCGTCGCCCCTCATCGCGCAAGAACGCGGACGGCGGCGTCATTCGGTGCGCGATGTGCGGCGTACCGTTCATCAGACCTTGCGCGCAGCCACGATCTTCGCGGTGCCCGCCTGGATCATCCTGTGGCATAGTGAGCAGATACTGATCGTCTTCGGGCAGGATCACGAACTGGCCCGGGAAGCCGGCGGGCTGATGCGCGGCCTGCAATGGGCGCTGCTTCCCTTCCTCGGTTTCACCACCTTGCGCAATTTCACGTCCGCCCTGGAGCGGCCGCTCTGGGGCCTCATCGTCATGCTGTGCGCCATTCCGCTCAACCTGCTGGCGGGATGGGCGCTCATCTTCGGTCGGCTCGGCATGCCTGCGCTTGGCCTGCGCGGTGCCGGAATCGCCAGCAGCTTTTCCTCCACCTTCCTATTTCTCGCCCTGCTCGCGGTCGTTCTGATCGACCGGCGCTTTCGCCGTTACCGGCTGATGGGCCGCTTCTGGGCCTCCGACCGTCAGCGGCAGCGCGCCGTCTGGGCGCTCGGGCTGCCGATCGCGATCATGCTGGGGTTCGAAACCAGCGTTTTCAACGCCTCGGCTTTCCTGATGGGACTCATCGATCGCGACTCGCTGGCGGCGCACGCCGTCGCTATCCAGATCGCCGCGCTCGTCTTCATGGTCCCGATGGGCATCGGGCAGGCCGCGACGGTTCGGGTCGGCCTCGCCCATGGCCGGGGCGATCGGCAGGGCGTAGGTCGCGCCGGATGGATGGCGCTGGCGGTCGGCACGGGCTTTGCGTGCGTGACGGCAAGCGTCCTGATCGCCGCACCCCGTGCTCTGGTCTCGGTGTTTCTAGACCTGTCCGACCCCGCGAACCACAATACTGTCAGGCTTGCCGTCAGCTTCCTTGGCATCGCCGCGCTTTTCCAACTGGTCGACGCTGCGCAGGCCGTTGGTGCGGGGGCTTTACGTGGCGTTCAAGATATACGGATGCCGATGATATTCGCGCTTTTCGGCTATTGGGTGATCGGCATCGGCGTCGGGGCGATCCTTGCCTTTCCGCTGGGGCTTGGGGGACTGGGCATCTGGGTCGGTCTCGCCAGTGGCCTTGGCGTCGTGGCGGTACTGCTGGTCGCGCGCTGGTCCATTCGCGACAGGCTTGGCTTGATCTCAGGCTCCGCCAGGGCGCGATTTTAACACGACGATCGCCCTGGTAAAACCATGGTGCGATGCACAAAATTATTGAATTTATCGCTCGGATCGTTATGAACTGGGAGCGTCATGCAAGCCCCGACGAATATTTTCGAAGCGATAGCGCTCCAGAAATGCCTGATCGCGACCTATAATAAGCTGGTCGTGAAACTGGCGCCGCACATCCTCTATACGCGCCATGATGAAATGTTCATCGACGCCGTTACGATGGAGCGGGAGGGGCGACCGCCGCGCGAACTCAAGCTCGGCGTTTTCAAACTGGCGGGTCTCAGCGATATCAGCGTGATCGACGAGCATTTCGACTATATGGGCGGACTGTTCGATGCCGACGACGCGAAATATAAGGGCGTGACGCTGTTCGCGGTCGATCCGCAGAGCGCCGCCGCCTGACGCTGGCGGTTATTTCTTCAATCGATACCCTGTCCTGAACATCCACGTGATGATGGTTATACAAACCGCCAGCATCCCTAGCATGAACAGCAGGCTGAAACCGATACCGACATCGCTGCGGCCAAAAAAGGTCCAGCGAAAGCCCGAGATCAGATAGACGATCGGATTGAACAGGGTGATCGTCCGCCATGGTTCGGGCAGCATGTGGATCGAATAGAAAGCGCCGCCCAGAAAGGTCATCGGCATGATGATCAGCATCGGGATGACTTGCAACTGTTCGAAACTTTCCGCCCAGATGCCCAGAATGAAGCCGAACAGGCAGAAGCTGATTGCAATGAGAATCATGAAGCCCGCCATCGCGAACGGATGCGCGATGGGCAGATCCACGAACAGATGCGCCGTCGCGAAGATGATCGATCCGATGATCAGCGCCTTGGTCGCCGCTGCCCCGACATAGGCGATGATCGTCTCGGTCGCGGAGACCGGCGCGGACAGGAGTTCGTAGATCGTGCCGGTGAATTTGGGCATGAAAATGCCGAAACTGGCGTTGAAGATGCTTTCGGTGAACATCGACAGCATGATGAGGCCGGGTACGATGAAGGCGGCGTAGGGAATGCCGTCGACCTGCGTCATCCGCGATCCGATCGCCCCGCCGAACACCACGAAATAGAGCGAGGTGGTGATGACCGGCACCAGCAGCCCGGTCAGCCATGTGCGGCGGAACCGGTGCAGTTCGAACCCGTAGATCGATGCGATCGCGCGAATGTTGAAGCCGCTCATGCGCCCTTTTCCCGATGAACCAGGCTCACGAAAATATCCTCCAGGCTGCTTTGCCGCGTGTTGAGATCCTTGTAGCCGATCCCAAGCTCACCCAGACGACGCAGCAACGACGCCACGCCTGTATGCGCGGCGCGAGTGTCGAAACTATAGTCGATCTCGCGGCCGTCCTCCCCGAGCGTCACCGCCCATTCGGTCAGTCCGACCGGAAGCGCGGCCAGCGGTTCGGCCAGGACGACCGAAAGCGTTTTCTTGCCCAGCTTCTGCATCAGCGCGGCTTTTTCCTCGACCAGAATCAATTCGCCGCCGGTGATCACGCCCACGCGATCGGCCATTTCCTCGGCTTCTTCGATATAATGGGTCGTCAGGATGATGGTGACGCCGGTTCTGCGCAAATCGCCGATCAGGGTCCACATGTCGCGCCGCAGTTCGACGTCGACGCCGGCCGTCGGCTCGTCCAGAAACAGCACGCGCGGCTCGTGGCTCAGCGCCTTGGCGATCATCACCCGCCGCTTCATACCGCCCGACAGCTCCAGGATGCGGCTGTTGCGCTTGTCCCATAGCGACAGGTCGCGCAGCACCCGTTCGATATGCGCGTCGTTGCGGGGCTTGCCGAACAGGCCACGGCTAAACCGCACAGTATCGATGACCCGCTCGAACTGGTCGGTGGACAATTCCTGGGGCACCAGGCCGATGGTCGAGCGCGCCTTGCGATAATCGCGGACGATATCATGGCCCGCGACCGTCACCGTCCCGCCCCCCGGGCGCACATTGCCGCAGATGATCGAGATCATCGTCGTTTTGCCCGCCCCATTGGGTCCGAGCAGCGCAAAAATCTCGCCCTCCTCGATCTGGAGGTCGATGCCCTTGATCGCCTTGAAGCCCGATGCATATGTCTTGGTAAGTCCGGAAATCGTGATGATCGGCGCCATGCCCGATTTGCCCCCTTTGTATGGGGCAGAGATAGGGCGGCGATGCCCGGACACAACCGGCGTCAGTGAACCCGGCGGAAAAAACGAAAGACCGTGGCGGGCGGAAAATTGCGCACCGTCTGGCCGCAGCGTTCAACCGACAGGTCGAGCGCGTCCAGCACTTCGCGGCTGACGGGAGGCCGCATCGAGTAGGTGAACTGGATGAAGCTGCCCCCCGGCGCCAGTATGCGAAACGCTTCCGACAATATGTCCATATGCACATGCCGGTCCATCGCGAGCAGGGGCAGGCCGCTCACGACCGTCTGATAATCGCCCGGCGCGCCCGCCGTCGCCGTCGAAACGATCTGCGCAGGCGTTTCGAGGATGGAGATGGCGGGAAAATGGCGACGCAGGCCGCGCGCGAAGGCCGGATTGATCTCGACCACTTCCAGCTTTTCGGGCGGCAGGCCGGTTTGCAGGATGGCACGGGTAAACACGCCCGTGCCCCCGCCCAGTTCCAGCACCCGGCCATCGGCGGGGTCGATATGCGCGACCATCAGTCGAGCCAGATGGCGGCTGCTGGGGACGACGGACGCGGTCTGGCGCGGCTTCTTCAGCCAGGCGGCCAGGAAGTCGAGATATTCGGTCGCGCGGATTCGAAACTGGTTGTTCGGCAGGGCCACCGCCCGGCTCCGCTTGGGTTTATGCTGCATGGGCGAAATGCGACCGCTCCTGTGACGTCCCAACTCCCTTAACGAGCCGGAACCCCCGCGTCGATCAGCTTTCGCAACGGCGGGCTTTCAGAGCTGACACCAGGACGTCGATAATCGCTCGTCAACGGCCTATGTGCATGAAATCGCGTCGATAGGCGCGCATATGGGCGCCACCGTCGACATAGATCGTCTGGCCGGTCGTGGCGGTCGCGTTGGCAAGATAAAGGACGGCCTCGGCGATCTGGTCGGATTGGGGCAAGCGAGCCAGCGGCATCATCTGCGTCAGCCGCTCCATCTGCGCTTCGTCATAATCAGGCGTTGCAATGGTCAGTCCGGGGGCGACGGCGTTGACCCGTACCCTGGGGGCGAGCGTGCTGGCGGTGAGCCGGGTCAGGCCCGCGAGCGCCAGCTTGGACAGCGTATAGGCAAGTTGATCCTCATGCGGATGATCGATCCGCTGGTCGAGGATGTTGACGATGCAGCGATCCCCCGTCCCCGCCGGCGCGGCGGCAAATACCTTGCTCAGGAGCGTCGGCGCGGCGCAGTTGACGGCATAATGGCGCATCAGGTCGTCCGCCGTCACATCGTCCAGCCGATCCTGCCCGAACAGGGCGGCGCTGTTCACCAGCAGGTCCGGCGGGCGGCCGAAATGCGCGGCGACTTTCGCGATCAGTTCCTCGGCCGCTTCGGGGTCGGTGAAATCGACGACGAACCCTTCCCATTCCGTCGCCATGTCTTCCAGCGTCAGGGCGAGATGGCTGTCGAGACGGGTATCGTGGCTGCCATGCAGCGCCAGCGAAAAGCCGGCGCGGGCAAGCGCGCCCGCGATCACCCCGCCCAGTCGCCGATGGCCGCCAGTGACGAGCGCGAGCCGCTTATGCAGCAGCGGCAGGGCGGCTGTGTACCGTGGCTGGGCCTGAGGGTGGCCAAGCGGCCGATAGGGCGTTTCGCCTTCTGTCATGCCTGGATGAGCTGCAACACTTCTTCGCGGCTTTTCTGATCGTCCCGGAACACGCCCAGCATCCGGCTGGTCTTCATGATGACATTGGGGGTGCGCACCCCCCGCCCGGTCATGCAGCCATGGGTCGCCTCGATCACCACTGCCACGCCCTGGGGCTTCAAATTCTCCCAGATGCAGTTGGCGACTTCCGATGTCAGTCGCTCCTGCACCTGGAGCCGATGGGCGAAGGCGTGCAGGACGCGGGCGAGCTTGGAGATGCCGACGACATATTTGCCGGGCAGATAGGCGATATGCGCCCTGCCCACGATGGGGGCCATATGATGTTCGCAATGCGACTGAAACGGAATATCCTTCAGCAGCACGATATCGTCATAGCCGCCGACTTCATGGAAAATCCGCGACAGATGATAGGCGGGATCGTCGGCATAGCCCTGACAATATTCTTTCCACGCGCGCGCGACCCGCTCGGGCGTTTCGAACAGGCCCTCCCGCGCCGGATCGTCGCCCGACCAGCGGATCAGGGTGCGGATCGCGTCCGCCACCTCGGTCGGGACCGGCAATTTCGATCCGTTGCTCGACGATTCCGCATCGGGGTCAAAAGCCATGGACAGGGACGCTCCTAGTTGTGGGGCAAGCATATGGCGATTAGGGTAAGCGATGGCCAGAGTTTTCCCGCACGCTGGACAGAAGATCGCCGGGGTGGCAAATCCGGGGTTTGCCGGGTCCGCTCATCCAATGATTTTACTGAACTTTCATGCGCACTGACCGGATCGCCGCCGTGCTGCTCGCCGCCGGCTTGTCCACCCGCTTTGGCGAAGCTGACAAGCTGATGGCGGAGTGGCGCGGGAAATCCATCGTCGCCCATGCGCTGGAAACGGTGGCGTCCCTGCGCTTTGCCGAACTGGTGGCAGTGGTGCGCCCGATTGCGGATGCGCCGGTCATCCACCGCAAGCTGGAACGGCGCGGCTATACGATCCTGGTCAACGATCAGCCGGAACAGGGCATTTCGGGCAGCATCGTGCACGCGGTTGAACATGTGATGCCGCTGCGCAAATGCCGGGGCATCCTCATCTGCCTCGCCGACATGCCCGATGTGCCGCAGACCCATTATACGCGCATCTGCCTCGCCGCCGAGGATATCCGGTCGGTGGTGGCGAGCACGGACGGTTTTTCCGCCTCCCCGCCCGCATTCATCGGACGCAAGCATTTTCCCGAGCTGCTGGCGTTGCGCGGCGATCAGGGCGCGCGCGCCCTGCTAAGCCATGGCATCCAGATCGAGACCAGTGGCGCGGTGCTGCACGATATCGATTCGCCGGACGACCTGCCCGGCTGGCGTCCCCCGACCCCGGACGGGTAGAGCTCAGCTCGACCGGGTCGGGTCCGTCATCGGGTCGCCCATTTCACGGACATCGGGCGCTCTGGTCGCGGGCAAAGACCCGGTCTGACGTTCGATCATCCGGTGTACGACCGGCGCATCGGGGCCTAGGTGCAGGGCGCGGATCGCCTCGCTATTGGCGATGTCGGCCACGGTGCGCCGCTGGTTGTGCCGCACATAATCCAGCCAGGTCGAGACATGATAGCGTTCCAGCCACAGCTCAGGATCTCCCAGATCGCGAAGCAACGACCAGCCATGCGCGCCATCCCGCCGCCGGATGCGACGCCGTTCGCTCATCGCCGTCAGAAAGGGAACGATCGACCCGGCAGGGATGCGATATTCGATCGTCACCACCACCGGCCCGCTGCGAGCCTCTACCGCGACCGCCGTTTCCGGTTCGGTCCAGCGATCGTTCGGATCGAGATTATCCTGCCCCAGTTGGGGCAAGGCCCGAAAAAAGCCGATCAGCCCGGCCGCCAGTTGCGCGCCGGCCGCAAGGTAGAGCGCGGCAACGACGCCATGATTTTCGGCCAGCGCGCCGAACAGCCAGGCGCCCACCGCCATGCCCCCGAAAGCCGTCATCTGGTACAGCGCGACGGCACGGGCCAGCACCCATCGCGGCGCGGACATCTGGACCGAGACATTGAAGGTCGAAAGCGCCACCACCCATCCGCCGCCGGCCAGCAGCAGGCCCAGCATCGCCAGCGCTGTCCAGTGGCTTGCCGCGGTCATCGCCGTTCCGACCGCCAGCGCGACGACGGCCCCCCGCACCATCGTCTCGATCGAGAAGCGCGCTCGCAGCCACCCCGTCGACAGCGCGCCCATGACGGCGCCGATGCCGAACGCCCCGCTCAGCAAGCCGAAAGTCAGCGCGCCACCGCCCAGAACGTCGCGCGCGACCAGGGGCATCAGCGCCGAAACAGCGCTTGCCCCCAAGCCGAAGGCCGCACCGCGAATCAGGACGAGCCGGATATTGGGCGACATCGCGACGTAGCGGACGCCAGCGCTCATCGCGACGCCCAGCCGCTCGCGGGGCAGGAGTTGCGGCGGTCGACCGGGTCGCCAGCGCGCGAGAACGAGGACGAGGCCCAGATAGCTGACCGCGTTGACCAGAAACGCCGATGCCACCCCCGCCGCGGCGATGATCACGCCGCCCAAGGCCGGGCCGACGCTGCGCGCGAGGTTGAAACCCATGCTGTTGATGGCGACGGCGCTCGGTAAGGCAGCCCGCGGCACCATATCACCCACCGATGCCTGCCAGGCGGGGCCGTTAATCGCGGTCGCGCAACCGATCAGGAAGGTGAAACCAAGCAGCGTCCATGGGGTCAGCAGCTGTTCCCATGCGCAGAACGCCAATAATGTCGACACCACCAGCATGAACATCTGGCAGGCGAGCATCACCTTGCGCCGGTCCGCATTGTCGGCGACCGCGCCCGCCCAAAGCGACAGCAGCATGATCGGCAGCGTCGTCGACGCCGGCACCAGCGCCACCAGTTGCGGCGAACTGGACAGGAATGTCATCATCCACGCCGCCCCGACCGACTGGATAAGGCCGCCGAAATTCGACGCCAGACTGGCAAACCAGATCGCGCGAAAGATCGGGATGGAGAGCGGCGACCGCGCTTCTTGGGACTCGGCCTCGGACACTCGATGCATGAAGCGGAATTGGGCTGATCCGTCAAACGAGGCTTGCGGTCATGCAGCACATGCCGGCAGCAAACGGGCCGGCCGGAGCGAGGATGCCAGGATACGCAGGCGCACCGGCGTTGAACACATAATCGGGTAACGCTACGATCAAAATGCCGGGCTACCATCACAGCGCATAGCGTGGCGGTCGGTGCCAGGCGTGAGGAGATCAAGATGCTGAAAGTGATGTGGCTTTTGAAGCGCAAGACCGGCACGACAATGCGCGAATTTATCGACTATTACGAAAACAGACATTCTGTCCTCGGCGCGGAGCTATTTGCCAAGGGCGATTTCGCGCCACTTAAATATGTGAGAAAATATCTTCAGCCCATGACCGATCCTATTGGAGCTTCCGAAGAAGGTGCTGAGCAGGAATATGACGTTGCTATGGAATTATGGTTTCATGACCAGGCTCATTTCGACAGGATGATCGAGGTGATGACGCCTGCTTATGACATCATCATTGAGGATGAAGCGCAGTTTCTGGAACGTGACAAACGCGCAGTCTTCATATTGGAAGAACATGAAACCTTATTCGACGCCACCCAGCCTTGAGTCGATCGCAGCGTTCGTGCCCTGTAGGGAATCTCGCCTCAGCACGCGGTGCAAAAGGGTGGATATTGCGGTCGAGAGCAAAGTTGTGAGCCGTCCCTTCCGTCATGTTTCATCCTCTTGCCGCCAAGACGTAGGGTACGCCGGCACCAATTTCTAAAAACCCGCCCATCGGCCATCATCGAGTGCATTGGCGCTGGCGTTTTGCCTTGCACTTTACGTAAACGTAAATACATCTGTCCGTGCCCGGAGCGCGCATCGTCGCGACTGACGGAGAGGGATGATCGATGGAAGCCTATATATATGACGCCGTCAGAACGCCGCGAGGCCGGGGCAAGGCCGACGGCGCGCTGCATGAAATCACGCCGATCCAGTTGGCGACTCAGGTACTGGAAGCGGTGCGCGACCGCACGGGGATCGACACGACCGATGTGGATGACGTGATCCTGGGCTGCGTCAGCCCCGTCGGCGAGCAGGGCGCGGACATTGCGCGGGTGGCGGCGCTGAACGCCGATTATGCGGTGACGACGCCGGGGGTGCAGGTCAATCGCTTCTGCGCGTCGGGCCTTGAAGCCGTGAACATCGCCGCCGCCAAAGTGATATCGGGCGAGGCGCTTTTTGCGATCGGCGGCGGCGTCGAATCGATGAGCCGCGTGCCGATGGCGTCCGATGGCGGGGCATGGGCGATGGACCCGGCGGTCGCTTACAAAACCTATTTCGCCCCGCAGGGGATCGGTGCCGACGTGATCGCCACAAAATTCGGCATCAGTCGCGACGATGTCGATGCCTATGCCATCGAAAGCCAGCGGCGCGCCAAGGCGGCGTGGGACGAGGGGCGCTTTGCCCGCTCCATCGTCCCGGTTCGCGATGTGATCGGGCAGGTCGTGCTAGACCATGACGAACATATGCGCCCGGACGCGACGATGCAGTCGTTGGGCGCGCTGAAACCGAGCTTCGCGGCGCTGGGCGAGGAGATGCCGGGTTTCGATACCGTCGCCCTGCTCCGCTATCCTGAACTGGAGCGGGTCAACCATGTCCATCATGCCGGCAACAGTTCAGGCATCGTCGATGGCGCGGCGGCGGTGCTGGTCGGAAGCAAGGCGATCGGCGAGAAATACGGCCTCAAGCCGCGCGCGCGGATCAGGGCTATGGCCTCGATCGGGTCGGAGCCGATGATCATGCTGACGGGTCCGGAATTCGTCGCGGGCAAATTGCTCAGTCGGGCCGGCATGAACGTGGCCGACATCGACCTGTGGGAACTCAACGAAGCCTTTGCCAGCGTCGTGCTGCGCTATATGCAGGCGATGAAGCTCGATCACGACCGGATCAACGTCAATGGCGGCGCGATCGCCATGGGCCATCCCTTGGGCGCGACCGGCGCGATGGTTCTGGGCACCGCGCTCGACGAGCTCGAACGATCGGGCAAGGGCACGGCGCTCATCAATCTATGCGTCGGCGCGGGCATGGGCACGGGCACGATCATCGAACGTATCTGAGCGGATCAGGGAGAAAATAGCATGGACACGATCCGCTTCGATATCGACGCAGACGGCATCGCGACGCTCGTCATCGACGTTCCCGGCCAGTCGATGAACGTCATCGGCCCGGAACTTCTGGCAGATCTGGACGCGGCGATCACGCGCATCGCGTCGGAAGAGGCCATCAAGGGCGCAGTGATCGCGTCGGGCAAGGACGGCGGCTTCATGGCCGGCATGGACCTTAAATATTTCAGCGCGATGCTGGCGAAGGCCGGGCCGCACCCCTCGCCCGCTGCGCTGTTCGACGATCTGTTCGTGCTGAACCGGCTGTTCCGGCGACTGGAGACTTGCGGCAAGCCGGTCGCCTGCGCGATCGAGGGCACCTGTGTCGGCGGTGGGTTCGAACTGGCGCTCGCCTGCCATCGGCGGATCGTAGGCGACAGCAGCCGGACCCAACTTGGCCTGCCCGAAATCCTGATCGGCCTGTTCCCTGGCGGCGGCGGGTCGCAGCGTCTGCCGCGCCTCATCGGGGTGCAGGCGGCGCTCATGTATATGTTGCAGGGCAAGCTGTTCCGCCCGGCCGAAGCCGCCATGCTCAAGGTGGTGGACGAGGTGGTGCCGCAGGGTATGGCGCTGGACGCCGCGAGGGCATGGGTCAAGGCCAATCCGACCGCCGCCGTGCAGCCATGGGATCAAAAGGGCTTCAAATTCCCCGGCGGCGCGGGCGGTTTCAACCCCGGTTTCGTGCAGACGATGGCGGCGGCGGTGCCGATGACGCTCAAGACCACCCAGCGCAATATGAACGCCCCCCAGGCGCTGCTCTCGGCCGTCTATGAGGGAGCACTGTTGCCGATCGACCGGGCGATCCGGGTCGAGAGCAAATATTTCGCGAAGGTCGCAGCCGATCCCCAGTCCGGCAACATGATCCGCACCCTGTTCGTCAGCAAGAACGCCGCCGAACGCGGCGCGCGCCGGCCCAAGGACCAGCCCAAGGCGCCGACGAAGAAGCTCGCCATGCTGGGCGCGGGCATGATGGGCGCCGGCATTGCTACGGTCGCGGCGCAGGCGGGGATCGAGGTCGTGCTGTTCGATCGCGACATCGCTTTTGCGCAAAAGGGCAAGGCGCATGTCGAGGCGCAGCTCAACAAGCGCCTCGGCAAGGGGATGACAGCGGAGAAGATCGCGCAAACCCTGGCCCGCGTGACGCCGACAGCGGACTATGCCGATC
The DNA here is from genome assembly GCF_037723805.1 of Sphingobium fluminis. Classification (NCBI taxonomy): domain Bacteria; kingdom Pseudomonadati; phylum Pseudomonadota; class Alphaproteobacteria; order Sphingomonadales; family Sphingobiaceae; genus Sphingobium; species Sphingobium fluminis. Next base: position 949,862 of record NZ_JBBJUK010000001.1, on the reverse strand, counting down.
TCGTCGGCGCGGATTTCGTGATCGAGGCGGTGTTCGAGGATGTCGCGATCAAGGCGGAGGTCACGAAACGGGTTGAGGCCGTGCTGGGGCCGGACGTCATCTTCGGCTCCAACACCTCGACCCTGCCGATCACCAGTCTGGCGAAGGCGTGGAGCAAGCCGGACAATTTCATCGGCATCCATTTCTTTTCGCCGGTCGAAAAAATGCCGCTGGTCGAGATCATTCTGGGCGAGCGGACCGGGCCTGCCGCCATTGCCAAGGCACTCGACTTCGTAGCGCAGATCAAGAAGACGCCGATCGTCGTGCATGACAGCCGCGGCTTCTACACTTCGCGCAGCTTCGGCACCTATGTGCAGGAAGGCGCGGAAATGGTCGGCGAAGGCATCAATCCTGCGCTGATCGAAAATGCGGGCAGGCAGCTTGGCATGCCGACCGGGCCGCTCGCCGTCAGCGATGAAGTGTCGATCGAACTTGGCCACAAGATCATGCTGGCGGCCCGCAAGGAACTTGGCGACGCCTTCGTAGCGCAGGCGTCTGACGCCATCATGGAAAAGATGGTCGATCTTGGCCGTCTTGGCCGCAAAAACGGCAAGGGCTGGTACGACTATCCCGAGACCGGCAAAAAGCATTTGTGGGAGGGGTTGGGCGAGTTGTTCCCCCGTGCCGACCACCAGCCCGATGTCGAGGCGGTGAAGGAACGGCTGCTCTATCGGCAACTGATCGAATGCGCGCGCTGCTTCGAGGAAGGCGTACTCGACACGCCCGAGGATGGCGATATCGGGGCGATCTTCGGCTGGGGCTTTGCGCCTTACACTGGCGGGCCGTTCAGCCATATGGATACGGTCGGGATCGCGCAGGTCGTCGCCGTGCTGGACCGGCTGGCGGCAACATATGGTGCGCGGTTCGCACCGACCGATCAGTTGCGCGACATGGCAGTGAGCGCAGCGACTTTCTATCCTGCGGCTTCTGCTCGAAAGGCGGCTTGAAGAGGCTGTGAATCGAAGCGCTCATCGTCTAGGCCTCCTCACCATATCCAGGAGACCAATTTCATGAGCGACAAGCCTTCGGTTCTGGTCACGGGCGGCGCTGGCTATATCGGCAGCCATGCGGTGCTGGCGCTGCGCGACGCCGGCTATGGCGTGGTCGTGATCGACAATCTCGTCACCGGCTTTCGCTGGGCGGTGCCCGACGATGTACCGTTCGTCGAGGGCGATATCGCCGACCAGCCACTGGTCCAGGCGGTGCTGCGCGATCACGGCATTAAGGCGATAATGCATTTCGCGGGATCGGTGGTCGTGCCGGAATCGGTCGAAAATCCGCTCAAATATTATCATAATAACAGCGCCAAGACCCGTGACCTGATCGACAGCGCCATCGCGGTTGGCGTGCCGCATTTCATCTTTTCCTCGACGGCCGCCACCTATGGCACGCCCGACGTGGAAGCCGTGCGCGAGGATACGCCGCAGCGGCCGATCAACCCCTATGGCATGTCCAAGCTGATGACCGAATATATGCTGCGGGATGTGGCGGCCGCGCACCCGATGAACTATTGCGCGCTGCGTTATTTCAACGTCGCGGGCGCGGACCCCGAGGGCCGCACCGGCCAGTCGACGGCGGGCGCTACCCACCTCATCAAGGTCGCGGTCGAGGCGGCGCTGGGCAAGCGCGAGGGCGTCGCGGTGTTCGGCACCGATTTCGACACGTCCGACGGCACCGGCGTGCGCGACTATATCCATGTCAGCGACCTTGCCGCCGCGCATGTGCTGGCGCTGGAGGCGCTGATCGCGGAGCCCGAGCGCAACCATCTGCTCAATTGCGGCTATGGGCGGGGCTTTTCCGTGCTGGAAGTGCTCGATGCGGTGGATCGGGTGACGAATAATCCGGTCAGGCGCACCCTGTCATCGCGCCGGCCCGGCGACCCGGCGGCGCTGATTTCCGACAATCGCGCGATCCTGGCAACCTTTCCCTGGCAGCCGCGCTTCGCCGATCTCGATGTCATCGTCCGGCATGCTTTGGCATGGGAGCGCCAGCTCGGCGAACGCGCCGACGCATGAGTGAAGCGAGCGTCCGTGCTTTTTTCGCCGACCATGCGCCCGATATCGCGATCATCGATCAGGGGTTGAGCACCGCAACCGTGCAGGAGGCGGCGCAGGCGCTGGGCGTCGAACCGGCGCGGATCGCCAAGACGCTGTCGCTGCGGGTCGGCGATCGGGTCGTCCTCATAGTTGCGCGCGGCGATGCGCGCCTGCATAATGGCAAGGCCAAGGCGGCGCTGGGGGCCAAGCCGCGGATGCTGGGTGCGGAGGAGGTGGAGGCGATCACCGGCCATCCGGTCGGAGGCGTCTGTCCATTCGGACTGGCCAGCCCCCTGCCCGTCTATTGCGACATCTCGCTCAAGGCGTTCGACACCATGTTCCCCGCCGCCGGATCGCGCACGGCGTCGGTCGAACTGACGCCCGACCGGCTTGCAGCGCTGACCGGCGCGCAATGGGTCGACATTTGTACCCTGCCCGACGAAAGCGCCTGATATGTTGGTCGAATATCGCTTCACCGATAGCGAGGCTGCTGCCAGCGATCTTGCGACGCGGATCGCAGCCATGCTTGACGAGGCTATCGCAGCGCGCGGCGTTGCGAGCATCGCGCTTTCGGGCGGACGATCGCCACGGCCGGTGCTGGAGGCGCTGTCGCGCGCCCCGCTCGACTGGAGCGAGCTGATCGTCACGCTCGTGGACGAACGCTGGGTCGCGCCCGACCATGAGGACAGCAATGAGAGGCTGATCCGCGACACGCTCCTGCAAGGCGCAGGCTCATCGGCCCGCTTCGTGCCGATGAAGAATGACGCGGCCGATCCCTATGCGGGGCAGCCGTCCTGCGAGGCCGCATTGGCCGCATTGCCGTGGCCGCTCGATATCATCCTGCTCGGCATGGGCGAGGACGGGCATACGGCCTCGCTTTTTCCGCAAGCGGCGGAATTGGAAGAGGGCCTTTCAAGCGACGCCCTGACGATCGCCGTCACCCCGCCGGCCGCGCCCCATGGCCGAATGTCGCTGACCCGCCATGCCATCTTGCAGAGTCGCCATATCTTCCTCCAGATCGCGGGCGACACGAAAAAAGCGGTCTATGACCGCGCCCGCGAAGACGGCCCAATCGAACGATGGCCGATCCGCCTTGCGCTCTGCCAGCATGTCGTGCCCGTCGAAGTCTGGATCAGCGCGTGACCCCGGACCGGCTCAGTCGCGCGGTTTGTGCTTCGAAAACAGATAGCGCCACACCCCGACCGCGTTGATGACCAGCAGAGCGACATTCTGCCAGCCGATCCCCTCGCTATCTTCCGCCATGAACCCCCATCCGATCAACGCGATCGAGGAGGTGACGAACATGACGAAGGCCCAACCGGTGATGCGACGGCCAAGGTTCAGCGAGACGACAAGCGCGGCGATGGTCGCCGCAGCGGCCCCATAATATTGCAGGGTTTGGAGGATGGTCTGGTTCATCCATCCCCAACGCAACCTTTCCTCCATGGTTGCAGCCATGCCGCGCAAATCCTAGGCACATGGGATGATCGCCGATATCGAACCCTTTCACGCCATCGCCATCAGCCGGGAAGCGCATCGCCTCGCCAGCGAGGGCCGGTCCATCCTGCATATGGAGTTCGGCCAGCCATCGACCGGCGCGCCCGCCGCCGCGATCGCCGCCGCGCATCATGTGCTGGACCATGACCCGATGGGCTATTGGGAAAGCCCTCTGCTCAAGGAACGGATCGCGGTCCATTATGCAGAGCAACATGGCGTTACCGTCGATCCCGAACGTATATTCCTGACCTGCGGCGCCTCCCCCGCGCTGGTCCTCGGCCTTTCCAGCCTGTTCGAGCCGGGCGCGCGCGTGGCGACGGCGCGGCCGGGCTATGTCGCCTATCGCAATGTGTTGAAGGCGCTGTATCTGGAGCCAATGGAGATCCCCTGCGGTGCGGCGGAGCGCTACCAGATCGGCGCCGCCGCGCTCGAAGGGCTGGAGGTCGCGCCCGATGGCCTGATCCTCGCCAGCCCCGCCAATCCGACCGGCACGATCATTCCGCCTGACGAACTGGCCGCCATTGCGGGGGTTTGCGCGGACCGGGGCATCCGCATCGTGTCGGACGAAATCTATCACGGCCTGTCCTATGGCGAGCCGGCCCGATCGATGCTGGAGTTCGCGTCCGACGCGATCATCGTCAACAGCTTCTCGAAATATTTCAGCATGGCGGGATGGCGGCTCGGATGGCTGGTCGTGCCAACGGAGCTGATCGGCGCGGCGCGCGCGCGGATGGGCAATCTGTTCCTGACGCCCCCTTCCCTCGCCCAGCATGCGGGTCTCGCCGCCTTCGATTGCGGGGAAGAGCTTGAAGGTCATGTCGCGACCTATAGGCGGAACCGGGCGCTGCTGCTCGCCGCGCTGCCAGCGCTAGGGCTGGCCAGCATCGCCCCGCCCGATGGCGCGTTCTATATCTATGCTGATGTCGGCCACCTGACCGACGACAGCCTTGGCTTCTGCCAGCGGCTGTTGCGCGACACCGGGGTCGCGACCGCGCCGGGGATCGATTTCGATCCGGTCGAGGGAGGGCATTTCATCCGCTTCAGCTTTGCCGTGTCGACCGACAGGGTGGAGGACGCGATCGCGCGCATGACGCCCTGGTTTCAGGCGCAGACAAGCGGAGCCACCCGCTTATGATATGTCATCGCCCGTCTGATCGACATGCATCAGCCGTTTGATCCAGGGCGCGGCGGCCATGATCGCCACGCCGATCCCGACCGACCACCAGCCGATATTGTCATAGACCGCCAGCATACCGTCGCGCGAGGCGACGCCCTTGTCGCCCCCGGTCGCGGCCGAGATAAGCCCGGCGGCATATTCGCCGAGCGCCATCGCCAGGAACCAGGTGCCCATCATCAGCCCGATCATCCGGGCAGGCGCCAGCTTGCTGGTTGCCGAGAGGCCGACCGGCGACAGGCATAGCTCGCCGATCGTATGAAACAGATAGAGCAGGAAGATCACGAACACCGGCGTTAGCCCGGCCGATGCGCCCGCACCCGCTACCAGCACGAGAAAGCCCGCGCCCACAAGCGCGATGGCGATCCCGAATTTCGCGGGCGTCGACGGTTCCCGACCCCGCCGGGCGAGCCATATCCACAATCCCGCCATCACCGGCCCGAATAGCAGGATGTAGAAGGCGTTGATCGACTGAAAGACCGAAGCGGGTACATTCAGGCCGAAGATATGCCGGTCGGTATAGCGGTCGGTGAACAGGCTCAGCGACGATCCGGTCTGTTCGTACAGGCCCCAGAAGATCGGGTTGACGACCAGCAGGAACAACAGCGCCAGCATCCGGTCGCGCCCGACCCGCTCCATGCGGCTGGCTTCCCACAGGATGTAGACGATCATCAGGCCGCTTGCCGCCGCCAGCATCCAGCCGACGATGGCGTGATGCTGGATCAGCAGCCAGCACAGCGCGATCGTTGCGAGGCTGGAGAGGTAGACGAGCCATTCCCGGCTGACGAGACCGCCAAGGCGATGAGCCAGCGCTACCGGATCGCGCGGCTCGCCCGCGCCCTTCAACAATGGGCGGCAGACAGCGAAGCCGATGACGCCAGCGATCATGCCCACCGACGCCGCGCCGAAGCCCCAGTGCCAGCCCCAGGTCTGGCCGAGATAACCGCAGACGATCGGGCCGATCGTGCCCCCCACATTAATGCCCATGTAAAAGATCGTGTAGGCCGGATCGCGGCGCATATCGTCACGCGGATAGAGTTGGCCCACGAGCGCGGACACGCTGGATTTGAGGAAGCCCGTACCGATGATCACCGTCGACAGGCCGAGCCAGAAGAGGCCGAGGCCCGCCGGATCGGCGGCGCTGTCGCCCTCTATCCCCAGGATGAGGTGGCCGATGGCGATCACGATGCCACCGAAAAGCACCGCCTTGCGTTGCCCGAGATAGCGGTCCGCCAGATAGCCGCCCATCAGCGGCGAGATATAGATGAGCGACATGTACGCGCCGTAGGAATAGCTCGCCTCGCGATCCGAAAAGAGGAAATGCTGGGTCAGATAGAAGATCAGCAGCGCGCGCATGCCATAAAAGGAAAAGCGCTCCCACATCTCGACGAAGAACAGCAAAAACAGCCCGCGCGGATGGCCGATCCAGGTCGGGCCGTCCTGCGGGTCAGTCATGTCGGTGGTCACCATCTGGTTGATGCCTTTCGGGGCGCGGCCGGCCAGAGTAGAGCCGATCCGCTGTCGCTGTCAAAAGCCGGCCATGCCCTTGCGTCGCGCCGTCCTTCGCGGCATCTGGGCGCGATGTTCAACGACCGCTCCACCCCGCTCTCGCTTTTGTCCACCCGCCGGTCGGGCAAGCCGCGCGACCTGATCGCGCCCGGCCCCGACGAAGCGCAATTGCGGCAGATGCTGGCGATCGCCGGCCGCACGCCCGATCATGGCAAGCTCGCGCCCTGGCGCTTCGTGATCGTGCCGCCGGACAAGCGCGATGCTCTCGCCGCGCTGATCGAAACCGCCTATCGCGTTGAAAAACCCGATGCCGGCCGGGCCGAGATCGAGGGTCTGCGCCAGTTTGCGCATCAGGCCCCGGCCCTGGTCGTCGCCCTGTCCGCACCCGTCGCCGGCCGCAATATCCCGTTATGGGAACAGGAACTATCGGCCGGCGCGGCGATCATGAACCTGCTGCACGCCGCGCATGCATCGGAATTCGCCGGAGGATGGCTGACCGGCTGGCCAAGCTATAATGACAGCGTGCGTGCTGCCTTCGGCCCATCGGGCACGCGGATCGCGGGGTTTATCTTTATCGGCACGCCCGGCCGCGAGCTGGTGGAACGGCCCCGGCCAGATCCCGAAAGCTTCATTTCCGTATGGGAAGGCTGAGGCCTGCGCCGCGTTCCCGCGCTTGACCTGCATGGCTGTATTATGGCAGTCATGCACCTATGACCGATGAGTCCAAACCCGTCTATCTTCGCCTGCGGGATATTATCGCTGCTTCCATATTGGATGGCGATTATCATGATGGCGACCTTCTCCCATCGGTCCGCGCCTTTGCCGCGCAGCAGGGTGCGAACCCGCTGACCGTGGCCAAGGCTTATCAGAGTTTTCAGGACGACGGACTGGTGGTGGTGCGGCGCGGGGTCGGCATGTTCGTTGCCGATGGCGCGACCCGGCGGTTGAGAGAGGCCGAACGCGACCGGTTTTTCGGGAGCGTGTGGCCCCCCGTCGCGGCGCAGATGCGGCGACTGGGCATCCGCATCGAAGATGTCGATCGTCAGAACGGCTGAAAGCTGACGCTATAACGCGGCGAGTGCGTCGACCGCCTGCTGCCGCTCGGCGAAGCCCCTGACCGCCACTGCCCGACCCAATGCCAGCTTCGCTTCGCCCTTGCGCCCGGCGGCGGCATAGGCCTGGCCCAGATGCATTTGCAGCACGGGATGGCCCGGCGCCAGAATCGTAGCCTTTTCGAGCAGGTCGATAGCGGCTTGTCCGCTGACGCCGGATTTGAGCAGGGCCCAGCCATAAATGTCGGCGGTCATGGGGCTGCCGGGCATCAGGCGATAGGCGAAGGCAGCGTAGGCCCGCGCCTGCCTGTCATCGCCGCTCTCCAGCGCCGCTCGCGCCAGGTCCGTCATCAGCATCGCATCATTGTCGCCTGTCTGCGCCCGGACCGCTTCCAGCATACGCCTCGCATTGCGCCAGTCCCCGGCCGCCAGATAGGCCGTGCCGGCCAGCCGCTGCGCATCCACATCGCCGGGGTTCTGCGATAGGAACAGGCGCACCACCTGCCCCGCGCGCGCCGGGTCGCCGGCCCGCTGCCATGCCGATATCAGGCGCAACGCCACCTCGCGCGAGAAACGGATATTGGCTGCGGTCTCATAGGCACGCACGGACTCCACTGCCGCATTGTCGGCACCCAGGGCATCGCCCAATATGATCCACGCCTCCGGCACGCCCGGATTGGCCCGGCTCAACATCCGCGCCCGCTCGACAGCCTCGCCGGAGCGACCGACGCTCAGCAGAGCGCGAATATAGGGGACATTGTCGCGCGCCGTACCCGCATTCGCGGGCGGACCCCGCTCCGCGAGAGCCGCGTCATTGGGCGACGCGAAAGGGTCCGCGGCCGCGCGTACCGGCCAGGCGGCACGCGCCAGCATATCGTCCGCCATCGTCCGGTCGCCCAGCGCTTCCTGCGTCCGCGCGGCGAGGGTCAGCACATAGGGATCGGCGTCGCGCTGCGCGACCAGCGGCGCAAGCGTCGTCGCGGCGGAGGCGAAGTCCCCGGTCTGGTAATAGGCACGCGCCAGCAGCGTCCGCGCCGTGCGGTTGTCGGGCTGCACCGCCAGCAGCGTCGCAAAATTGTCGGTGGCGAGCACGGCATTGCCGCCGGCAAGATGCAATATGCCGCGAAGGAGCATCGTGGCGGGCTCGCCATCCAGCCGGCCGTTCGTCCTGGCCAGCAGCGACCGCGCAAGATCGCTTTTCCCGGCCCGCGCCGCCATAACCGCCTGCATGAACCAGGCACGGGCATTGCCGGGATCGAGCGCCAGCACGCGGCGTGTGACGCTCAGCATCCGGGCCGCTTCACCCGCGTCGGCAAGCGTCGCGGCATATTCGGTCAGGGTGGCAACGGACTCCCGGTTGGCGGCGGCAGCCTTTTCGAACCAAGGCAAGGCGGCGTTCAACCCATATTGGCTGCGCGTCAGTTCGGCGCGCAAGGTCAGCGCCTTGTCGTTGCCGGGAGCAAGGGTGACCGCACGGTCGGCGGCCACGATCGCGCCCGACTGATCGCCGATGGCGATGCGATAGCGACCGATATCGACCCAGTTTTCGGGATCGGCCGGCGCAAGCTTGAGCGCCCGTTCGAAGGCGACTGCGGCGGCCGCCGTCTCGCCCCGCGCCAGCCGGGCGCGGCCGGTTACGCGCGCGACCAGCGCGGCCTGACCGGGCGGAACGTCCTTCGCACCCGCTTCACGAAGCGCACCGTCATTATCGCCCTGTAAAAGCAGCGCCTGCGCCATCAGGTGACGGGTCGCGGCTGCGCTGCCACCAAGCTGGCGCGCCCGATCGATCGCTGCCTGAGCGCCGGCCCCGTCGCCTAGATCGATGAGTGCCTCCGCCTGTGTGGTGCGCGCGCGGACCGATTTGGGATCGGCCTTGATCGCGTTCATCAGTTCGACCCGCGCCGTGCGCGCGTCACCCTTGCGAAGCGCCCCCACCCCCCGCGCCAGCGCCGCGCTGCCACTGGTTTCGCCAAGATGGCGCTGCCATAGCAGGGCGCAGGCGAGCGCCATTATGGCGAGCCCGGCCAGCAGGAAAAGGCGGCTGCGTTTCATGGCTCAGGCCTGCATTTCATATTGTTTGAGGAGGTCGTAGAGCGTCGGGCGGCTGATCCCCAGCATTTTGGCTGCGCCCGAGATATTGCCGCTGGTCCGCGCGATGGCCCGGCGGATCGCCCGACGATCGGCGATTTCGCGCGCGGCCTTGAGGTTGATGATGTCGGTCCCCTGCCCGCGCTCGTCATCGAGGTCGAGATCCGCCGCCGTGACATTCTTGCCATCGGCCATGATGACGGCGCGCTTGATCCTGTTTTCCAGCTCGCGGACATTGCCGGGCCAGCTCCAGCCGTCGAGCGCCGCCAGCGCATCGGGCGCCAGCCCCTTGACCTGCGGGTTCATATCGCGCGCGAAGCGGGTGAGGAAATGCCGGGCGAGCAAGGCGGGGTCGCCCGGACGGTCCTTGAGGGGGGGAATGCGTACGGTGATTTCGGCGAGACGGTAATAGAGATCCTCCCGGAAAGTCCCGGCTCCGATCATCTCCTCCAGATTTTGATGCGTCGCGCACACGATCCGCGTGTCAACCGGAATGGGCTGGCGACCGCCGATCCGTTCGATCAGCCGCTCCTGAAGGAAACGCAGCAATTTCACCTGCAAGGCCAGCGGGATATCGCCGACCTCGTCCAGAAACAGCGTGCCGCCCTGGGCCTGCTCGATCTTGCCCGGCGTGGTCCTGATCGCGCCGGTGAACGCGCCCTTTTCATGTCCGAACAGTTCTGATTCGAGCAGGGTTTCCGGGATAGCGGCGCAGTTGATCGCGACGAATGCACCATCGCGGCGGGGGCTGGCGTCGTGCACACCGCATGCCAGCAATTCCTTGCCGGTGCCGCTTGCCCCGAGCAACAGGACCGAGACATTCGCACTGGCGACTCGCTCGATCGTGCGGGCGACCTTCATCATCTCGGGCGCGCCGGTGATGATACGGCCCAGCACCCGGCCGTCCGGCGGCGCGGCTTCTGCGAGCCGCCTATTTTCCCGCTCCAGCGCATGGACATGAAAAGCGCGGCGGACGATGAGGCCCAGTTCGTCGATATCGACAGGCTTCTGGTAGAAGTCATAAGCGCCGCCGGCGATCGCATCGAGCGCGCTTTCCCGTGCCCCATGGCCTGACGCCACGATCACCTTCGTATCTGGCTTGATGCGCAAGATTTCGGCCAGCGTCGCGAAACCCTCGCCTGTGCCGTCCGGGTCCGGCGGCAGGCCCAGGTCCAGCGTGACGACATCGGGCGTCTCGACGCGCACCATGTCGATCGCCTCTTCGCGATCGCCCGCGATGAACAGTTGATAATCCTCATAGGCCCAGCGCAATTGCCGCTGAAGTCCCGGATCATCCTCGACGATCAGCAATTTGGGGCGCAAATCGCTCATCAGGCGGCCTTTCCCTGTCTGTCCGGCACAGTGGTGTGCGGCGCGAGCGGCAGGCGCAATGTGAAGCGGCTGCCCACGCCCGGCATACTTTCCACGTCGATCCGTCCCGCCATCGCGACGGCCAGCGACCGCGCCTCGAACGCGCCCACGCCAAAGCCGCCAGCCTTGCTCGACGAGAAGGGCTTGAACAGGTCGCGGCGAATGAACTCGGCGGTCATCCCGCGCCCCCGGTCGATGATTTCAACCAGCGCGCATTCGCCTTCCAGTGCCAGCCGAATCTCGACGGGCTGGTCCGGCGCGCTTGCGTCGATCGCATTCTGGACGAGGTGGGTGAGAATCTGTTCCACCCGCGAGGGATCGCCCATGGCGAGGGGGGCATGGCCGGTCACGTTCACCGGATGCTGCCGCGCCCGGCTGCGCGCGACGATCTGCGCCACCGCCTGCAGCGACATCGGACGCGGCTCTTCGGCCCGGCCCTTATTATGTTGCGACAGCCGCGCGAGCATGTCGTTCATCTTGCCGACCGACTCCTTGAGCGTCAGCACCATATCCGCCCGGAAATCGGGATTGTCGGCATGCCGCTCGGCATTGCGGGTGAGCAGCGATAGCTGGCTGACCAGATTCTTGACGTCATGGATGATGAAGGCGAAGCGGCGGTTGAACTCGTCGAAGCGCTGCGCGTCATCCAGCGCCTGCTGCCCCTGCGCCTCGCTGATATAGCTTGCGGCCTGCCGGCCGGCAGCGCGGAGCATGTCGAAATCCTCCCAGTCGAGGCGGCGGTCCACCAGCGGGCGAGCGAGCAATATCGCGCCGATCAGCTTGCCGAAATGGACAAGCGGCACCAGCGCCCAGGCGCGCGGCTCGGCGGCGATCCATTCCGGCAGGCGCATGGCGGTGGATCCTCGCGCACCGTCCGCTCTCGCCCCGTCGACATCGACGATCCACCCGCTCTGCTCCAGCGAAGCGACATCGGCAGCGGGGAGCAGTGCGGCATCGGGCAAATCGCCAGCCCAATTCCAAGGGGTTTCGAAGGCCAGATTATCCGCCTCATCACGCAGAAGCAGGATCGCGGCGGGCGAGTCGGTGATGTCGGCCACCGCCTTGGCAACGCGCTCGCCCAAGGGGGACGCGGCGTCGCGCGGACGGCCGATCGTTTCGCCAAAGCGCATCCATTCCAACCGGTAATCATAGCGATGCTGGAAGAAATGCTTGGCGACCTGTACCTTCCACAGCGCCCGCATCCTGGCCGAGGGCAGGAATACGAGCGCCACAACCGCCATGAGGAACACCGCGCCGATTTCGACGACGCGGGCATAAGGGCCGGCGATCATCTCGATGATCAGCGCGGCGGCCAGCAGCACAATGACGTACAGCGCGACAGCGACGATAGAGAGGGACTGAAACGTCAGCTTGCGCGACAGTTGCAACCGACCGGCGATATCCTTGCGCAGGCCAATCGCGATCACGGGCGCGACCAGCGCCATCAGCAGGCCGCGCAAAGCGTATAGCTCGCTGGCGCGACCGGGCGCGATATAGCCGATGGCGTAGAGGCAAAGATCGTATGTCCACATCGCCGCCAGCGCACCCAGCAGCAGCGCCACCCGAACCCGGTCGCGCGAGGGCCAGACGGTGTAGATATGATGGACGAGAACGAGGCTGCCGATCGCAGTCATCATCCGCAGCACCAGCGACACGGCGACCAGTGCATGATGAAGTTCGCTGGCAGGCGAAAGCTGACGCCAGACGAGGTCGGTGAAGGTCTGGAGCAGCAGCAGGCCGGCGACCGCGGCATAGACCGCGCCGATCGCCACGATGCGCCCGCTCCGCCCGGCAGGGCCACGCCGCAGCATGACGAAGATCAACAGCAGCCAGCCCGCGTTGCGGATACTCTCGCCAAGGCCGGACAAAGGCTTGGCGACCCCCCCAAAAGACACATAGAGCGCCCAGCAGGATGTCAGCAGCAGCGCGGCGGCAAGCAGGCGCGATTCGGCCGCTTCGTCGCGCCGGCGCAGCATGAATATGCCGAGCGCGGCGAACAGCACCGCCGCCAGCGCATGGCCCCAATCTCCTGTAAATTGCAGCAGCGCGCCCATCGGTGCCTCACCGCGCCCCGTCGGGCCACAGAATGACGCGCACCGTCTGGATCAGGATCAAAAGATCGAGGAACGGCGTATAATTTTTGGCGTAATAAAGATCATATTCCAGCTTGTTGCGGCTATCCTCGATCGACGCGCCGTACGGATAGTTGATCTGCGCCCAGCCGGTGATGCCGGGCTTTACCATATGCCGTTCGGCATAATAGCGCAGATGCTGTTCCAGATCCTCGACGAACTGGCGGCGCTCCGGGCGTGGCCCGACGAAGCTCATCTCGCCCTTCAGGACGGTCCAGGTCTGCGGCAGCTCGTCGATGCGCAGCTTGCGCAGCCACCAGCCGAGCCGCGTGACGCGCGGATCTTCCTTTTCCGCCCAGACCGCCTTGCCCGCCACTTCGGCGTCCTGCCGCATGGTGCGCAGCTTCACGATCCAGAACTCCTGGCCGAACAGGCCGACGCGCTGCTGGCGATAGAAAGCCGGCCCCTTGCTGTCGAGCTTGACCAGAAGCGCCGCGAGCAGGATGACCGGCCCCGTCAGCGCCAGCAGGATCGAACTGGCGGCGATGTCGAACAGCCGCTTGGCGATGCTCGACAGGCGGCGACCAGCGGAAAAACCGTCGGAAAAGATCAGCCAGCTCGGATTTACGCTGTCAAGGTCGACCCGGCCGGTCTCTCTTTCAAGGAAGGTCGACAGGTCGTTGACATGCACGCCCGTGGTCTTGATCCGCAGCAGATCGGACATGGGGATGGCGTTGCGCCGCTCCTCCAGCGCCAGCACGACCTCGCTCGCGTTCAGTCGCACCACGAAATCCGACATATTGTAGATCGCGCTGCGATTAATCGATTCCGCCACCACCTGCGGACCGTCGTTCATGGCGATATAGCCGACGACGAGGAAACCCGCGCCGCGTCTCTGTTCGAGATCGCGAATCCGGTTGGCCCGGTTTCCCGCGCCCAGTACCACCAGTCGGCGTTTGAAAGCCTCGCCCCCCAGCATCGAACCGAGCACGAGGCGAACAGCGAGCAACAGGACGATCGCCAGCCCCATCGCGTAGAGCGAATTGGAGCGCCATAAGGTGATGCCGGGCGCGAGGAAATACATGAGCGACAGGAAGATCACGCCCAGCGAAATCGCGACGAGCAGACGCGCCAGCGCGAAGCGGATCGATTGCAACGATTCCGGGCCATAGACGCCGACCGCGATCATGGCCGTCTGGATCGCGAAGGCGAAGCTCAAAAGCGGGCCGAACCGCGTCGACACATGATCGACATCCATGCCGATCTGGTGGGCGCGCACTATCCAGCCGCCTTCTGCGGCACACAGCAACAGCGCCAGATCCAGCAGCCCGAGCAGGAGCACGGCATGCGGCACATAATGTTTGAACAGCCTAATCATCGTCTAGCGCTCGTCCCGGTGGCCGCGCGTTCGCGCAGGGGCCTTGGCCGGACGAGTCTTACACTTGGGTGTAAGCAAATCCGACAGTGGCAAGACCCTGCCTGAAAATGGCAAAGAAAGTCTGAACAAGGCTGCAAGCTGCGCCTTCCTCCGGCGGAAAGGGCAGAGGCAGGCCGCCGGCGCGATGACCTCAATCGATCGTCGCATCCAGCCAGTGGCCGGGCGCGATATCGTCGATCGTCCAGTCGCCGATACGCCATCGCACCAGCCGCAACGTCGGGAAACCGGCCGCCGCCGTCATCCGCCGCACCTGCCGATTGCGCCCTTCACGGATGGTTATCCGGAGCCAGCAATCGGGGACGCTTTGGCGAAACCGCACGGGCGGATCGCGTGGCCACAGGTCGGGCGCCGCGATCCGTTTGACCTCGGCTGGCAAGGTCATGCCATCCTTTAGCCGCAGGCCCCGGCGCAATGGGTCGAGATCGGTTTCCTGTGGGTCGCCCTCCACTTGCACCAGATAGGTTTTGGGCGTCTTGAACCGAGGATCGGCGATCCGCGCCTGAAGCCGGCCATCGTCGGTGAGAAGCAGCAACCCCTCGCTGTCGGTGTCGAGGCGACCGGCAGGATAGACGCGCGGCACCGCGATGAAATCCGCCAGGGTAGGCCGCGGCGGTCCCGTGCGTTCATCGGTGAACTGGCACAATGTCCCATAGGGCTTGTTAAACAGGATCAGCCGCGACATCGCATCGTGCCTTTCTGCCCGCTGCCGGTCACGCCTCTTCCTCGAGCGCGAGACTGCCCTGATTGATCAACGCGACGATCAGCGTCATCGCCGCGTGCGAGGCAAGATCGTCGGGGTGAGCGCAGCACTGCGCCTGCGCGCACAGCCTTTCCGCCAAGGCCGCTATTTCGCCCGAGCAATCGAAACATTCGCCATCGACGAACAGCGCCACGCTTTTTTCATCCTGCCGGTAAAAGGAGAAGCGGCTGGCAGGGTTGCGGCATAATATCGCGCCCGCGTCCAACGCATCCCGCACGTCCTCAAGATCCACCGGCTCCTCGGGCGTCCAGTCCATGTCGGGATATTTGGGCGCGCTGTTATAGGCGCCGAACCATCGGGCAAAGCCTTCGCGATCCTGCAACGCCTCCGTCACCATGGCGTGAAGCCGATCGAGCGCCGCCCTGGATATTTCGCCGGCATTGTCCTGCCGCTGCAAATCCGGGTCGACATAGCGATCGTCAGCCGACGCCTGTTCGACCAGCGAGGCGCTCCACCCTTCGATCAGGTCGCCGCGCGATGGCGCGCGAAAGCCGATCGAATAGGTCATGCAGCCATCGCCGATCGCAATGCCGTCATGGGCCACGCGCGGCGGCACATAGAGAATATCGCCGGGTTCCAGCACCCAGTCCTGTGTCGCCTCGAAATGCGTGAGCAGACGGACATCCTCATTGGACGCCAGTGGCGTGGAAGCGTCGCACGCGCCGCCCAGTCGCCAGCGACGACGGCCTGCGCCCTGAAGCAGAAACACATCATATTGATCGAAATGCGGCCCGACGCCACCACCATCGACCGCGAAGCTGACCATCACATCATCGATCCGCCAATCGGGAATGAAGCGGAAGGGCGCAATCAAGGCGGCCACTTCGGGCACATGCTGATCGACGGCCTGCACCAGCAGCGTCCACGGATTCTTGCCAGTCCTTTGCAGTCGCGCCTCCGCCAGCGGTCCATGTTCGACCGCCCAGCGATCCCGCTTGCGGGTGATGAGCCGGGCCTCGACCTCCTCCTCGCACGCCAGCCACGCCAGTTCGTCGCCCTCGATCGGGTTGACCCACTCGACCCATGGATTTCGGATGAGCAGGGGCTTTTTCTGCCAATAGTCACGCAGAAAGCCGTCGATATCGAAATTCTGAAACTGCATGGCTACTCGCGAATGAAGATATCGGTTCGGGGCAATTCAGCATCCGGACCCATATGCTGCGCCGGGGACCCCGATCATCACCGCCATGATCATTTCAGCGGTGGCTGTCAAAGCAACCAGCCTATTTGTCCTTGCGCAGGGAATTGGCAGCATCCTTGGCGGCGTCGCCCACCTTCTTCGCTGCGTCGTCAAGCGAGCCTGCCGCCTTCGTCACGGCATCCGCCCGCCGGTCATCGCGCCGGTCGTTGGTCAGGTAGAAAAACCCGATCGCGAGCAAAAGCGCCAGCGCGACGATCACGAAGATCACCCCGCTCCCCTTGTGGGCATCATATACGGGCTCGGGACTGGGCGGCGGCTCGCTCCGGATCGGGTCCTCGCGCATGATCAAACTCCTTTGATCATCCAACGGCCAGCGAGGATCGACGTTCCGCCGCCGGTCAGGCGGTGCCAGGCCCGCGTCCCCGGCTTAGGCGGTCGACATCGTCCATGATCTCATCCAGCACGGCCGTATCGGTCGTTACCTGACTGCGCCGTGACGGCAGTTCGCCATTTTCCAATATATGTTCCAGCGCCGCGCGACCGCGCGCGACCCGGCTCTTGATCGTGCCGACCGCGACGCCGCAAATTTCAGCGGCCTCTTCATAGGCGAACCCGCCCGCGCCCACCAGGATGAGCGCTTCCCGCTGTGGCTGGGGCAGTTGAAGCAGCGCGCGTTGCATGTCGGACAGTTCGACATGCTTGTCCTGCCCGGCCGGCGCCGCCAGCAGGCGATCGGCCGTCAGATCGTCCCATTCGCCACGGAAGCGCGACCGCCGCATCTGCGAGAGATAATGGTTGCGCAGGATGATGAAGGTCCAGGCACGCATGTTGGTGCCCGCCTGGAATCGGGCTCTCGCCGCCCATGCCTTGAGCAGCGTTTCCTGCACCAGATCGTCGGCAAGGTCCCGGCTGCCCGAAAGCGAACGGCCAAAGGCGCGCAGATGCGGAATGACCGCAGCCAGTTCGCGCTTGAAATCGGAATCGGACAGCGCTTCGCGCTGCTCCGCAGGCTCGACCTGATTATCCATCGGAATTGCCCCCGTCATGTCCTTCGCCGGCGCCGTATGGACCGCAGTCGTCAAAACCATAAGCGCGCTCGAACCCTATATCGTTTGTTGCCAGGGACACATTCCAATGAAACCAGTCACCGCCATATCACGAGCATCATGGCGATGATCGCGAGCGTCAGCGAAATGCCGAGCACATAGCGTACTATATGCGGGGTCGACCCGGCGCGAGCGTCATTCGTCGGAATATGCAATTCATGGTCGGCCATGGCGAATCTCCCGATCGTTACGGTTGACAAACGCAAGGCCGACCCAGGGGTTCCGCTTTATTATCGCGACATAGCGAGTGTCACGCCGGAGCGGTCGCCTCATCGAAGAACAGCGCCTGCGATATCGCGGCCTTGACCGTCGAGCGCTGGAACGGCTTCGTGATGAGGAATGTGGGCTCGGGCCGTTCGCCGGTCAGCAACCGCTCGGGGAAAGCCGTGATGAAGATGACCGGCACGGAATATTCGGCAAGGATATCCTTCACAGCGTCGATACCGCTCGAATCATCGGCCAGTTGGATGTCGGCGAGCACTAGGCCGGGACGTTCGGCCATCGCCTCGCGTACGGCATCTTCCCGCGTCACGGCGATCGCCGTGACTTCATGGCCAAGGTCGCGGACGATCGTTTCGATATCCATCGCAATGATCGGCTCATCCTCGATGATCAGTACCTTGGCGCGGGTCTGCGCTTCGATCTCGCTCAGCGCTTCTGCGACCAGCGAGTCCACATCGGCGGGCTCCAGCCCGATCAGATAGCCCACATCTTCGATCGTGAACCCTTCAAGCGCGGTCAGAAGCAGCGCTTGACGCGGCAGCGGCGTCAGGCGAGCCAGACGCGCCTGCGCGATCGCCTCCTGCCCGCCGGCATCGTCGAACAGCGGTACGTCATCGACATGCGAAGACGACCAGATGGCGTGGAATATCTTATACAGCCCCAAGCGCGGGTCGACATCGGCGGGAAATTCCTCCGGCGCGGCGACGATCGCTTCCAGCGTGGCGCGGACATAAGCATCACCATGCGTCTGGCTTCCCGTCAAAGCGCGGGCATAGCGGCGCAGGAAAGGAAGATGGGGGTGTAATTGTTGTCCAAGCGACATCGTCAAGTCTTCTCCCTGGCCCGTACATAGAGCCTTAAAATCCCGAAACACCGGCATGGCGGCGAAGATGGATCGACGATGCCCCCATGGCAAGCCCCATCACCAATTCCCCCAAACCATATGCGGCATAAAAAATGCTCGGATGGGGGAACCATCCACACGACAATTTGTTTCACAGCGGTTCCGTTTTTTGGAATTTCACGGCCCATCAAGTATCGCGCAACTGCGGCGAGATTGACGTCACGCCGCCAAAAGGCGAGAGATACGTAGTGTACGACTATTGGGCTAAATGAGGGGCTGGTTTTGGTTTCTTCGAAAACGCGACCGGAAGTGACGGAAGGGGGCAATAACGCCGATGCAAACGCCTCTGACAAGGGTTTGAAAGCCGCCGCGCCTGTTCGCAGAAAACGCGCTGCGGCGGGTGCGTCGCAGGATGACGGACACGTCGCGCAGGTGTTGCGCACGGTGTATCAACGCGCCGTGGCCGAAGATATTCCTTCTGAAATGCTCGATCTTCTCAGCAAGCTCGACTGACCCCGTCATGCTCGGGGGCAGCCATATCAAGGCAGCCCAGGAGGGGCCGTCCCAGTCCATCGTCGAGACGTTGAATCTGCTGTTCCGTTCGACCGGCGTCAAGATGTTCCTGATTTTGACGCTCGCGCTGCTGCCGCTCGGGCTGATCGCGCTGGTCGCCTCGCTTCAGGCGATCCAGAGCGCCGACCTGGAAAAAGAAGCGCTTTTGCGCGTAGCCGTTACTCAAAGCGCACGCAAACTGACAGCCGATATCGCGTCGGATCGAAGCGCCATGGGAATCGCGGTCGACGAAATAGCCGCTGGTGCGCCCGCAGCGGTAACATGCGCGCGGCTCAGTCAATTCCTGTCCTCGCGCGATCGCGAGGGCGGCCGCTTCTATATTTATGATAGCGCCGGCGCGCGGCTGTGCGGTTCCCCTGCGCCGGAACCGGCAGGAGTCCGCCCCGCCGCGCGCTTGTCAGGCTCTTCTGCCGAACTGCTTCCCGCCTCGGGCTTTCTCCTCACGCGCATTGTCAGCCATGACAAGCGGATTGTGGCGCTCAACTATTATTCGCGCAGACATCTGGAAAGCGTCGCCGATCCGGCCACCGCGCTCCAAAATCGTCAGCTTTCGCTGCGCCAGAGGGGCACGCATTTGATGGTCAGCCGGCCGTCCGTCCTGATCGATGGCGATAGCAACAGTCTGTCCGCCCGGCTCGACCCGCCCGACATTCTGCTGACGATGACGATCCGCGATCCGCCGGCGACCCTCGCTCGCCTGCTTTCGTTGTTCCTGCCCCTCGTGATGTGGTTCGCCGCCGCGGCGATCGGCTGGTTCGTGGTCAACCGCCTGCTCATCCAGCCGCTGGTAGCCCTTCGCCGCACCGTCGCCGCCTATCATCCCGGCGAAGTGCTGGAACCGTTGCGACGGATGCGAACCCCGGCGCTGGAAATTGCCGCGCTCGGCGAAACATTCCGCGAGATCAGCGAGGATGTCGCTACCCATGAGGCGGAGATGGCGGCGGCGCTCGATACCCAGCGCAAGCTCACCCGCGAGGTGCATCATCGCGTCAAGAACAACCTTCAGATCATCGCCAGCCTCATCAACCTCCATTCGCGGTCCGCCCATGATTCAGAGGCGGTCGAGGCCTATGGGTCGATCCAGCGCCGGGTCGACGCGCTGTCCGTGGTCCATCGTAATCATTTCGCCGAGCTGGAGGAAAATCGCGGCGTCGGCGTTCGCCCGCTGATCAGCGAATTGTCGGCAAGCCTGCGCAGCACCGCGCCTGCCGAAGCGCGCCGGTTCGGCATTCAGCTCGACAGCGACAATCTGCATATCAGTCAGGATGTCGCCGTGCCGGTCGCTTTCCTGCTGACCGAACTGGTGGAACTCGCCATGCTGTCCGATCCACATGCGTCAATGCGCATCTCCGTCCATCAGACGCCGGATATGGCAAATCGGGCGATCTTGCGCGTCGTTTCGTCGGCACTTGCCGCATCCGACGACATGACAGGTCGGCTTGAGGATCGATACGGCCGGGTGCTGACCGGCCTTTCGCGCCAGTTGCGCGCGCCGCTCGATCATGAGCCGGAGACCGGTAGCTACAGCATCGCGATTACGGTCGTGCCCTGACCCGCTCAGGCGCGCTGATAGTCACGCCGAAAATCGGCGGCGAAGGCAGCGAACCGTTGCTCGACGATACTCGTGCGAATGGCCAGCATCAGGTCCTGATAGAAATGGATATTATGCTGGGTCATCAGCATCGCGCCCAGCATTTCCCCCGCCCGCACTAGGTGATGGAGATAGGCGCGGCTCCAGGTCGCACATACCGGACAACCGCAACGCGGGTCGAGCGGGGCCTGATCCTCCGCAAATCGGGCGTTGCGAATATTGAGCGGCCCGGCCGAGGTGAACGCCTGCCCATTGCGGCCCGAACGCGTCGGCAGCACGCAATCGAACATGTCGATGCCGCGTTCGACCGCACCGACGATATCGTCGGGCTTGCCCACGCCCATCAGATAGCGGGGGCGATCGACCGGCAGCATGTCTGGTGCGAAATCGAGCGTGGCGAACATCGCCGCCTGCCCCTCGCCCACGGCCAGTCCACCCACGGCATAACCATCGAAGCCGATCTCGATCAGCCTTTCCGCCGATTCCCGCCGCAACCCTTCGTCCAGCGACCCCTGCTGAATGCCGAACAGCGCCGCCCGGTGAGCATGATCGCCACCCGCATCGAACGCCTCCCGCGAGCGCCGGGCCCAGCGCATCGATCGCTCCATCGAACGCCCGGCCTCGTCATGCGTGCAGCCATTTTTGGTGCATTCGTCGAACGCCATGACGATATCGCTGTCAAGCAGCCGCTGGATTTCCATCGACCGCTCGGGGCTCAGCATATGCTTGGACCCGTCGATATGGCTGGAAAAGGCGACGCCCTGTTCGCTGATCCTGGTTAGCGCGGACAGGCTCATCACCTGATAGCCGCCGCTGTCGGTCAGGATCGGCCGGTCCCAGGCCATGAAGCCATGCAAACCGCCAAGGCGCGCCATCCGCTCAGCGCCCGGCCGCAACATCAGATGATAGGTGTTGCCAAGAATGATATCCGCACCCGACGCGCGGACTTCGGCCGGGCGCATCGCCTTGACGGTGGCCGCAGTGCCGACCGGCATGAAGGCAGGGGTACGGATGTCCCCCCGGCGCATCGCGATCGTGCCGGTGCGAGCCTTGCCGTCCGTGGCGGCGATGGAAAAGGAGAAACGGGGTGCGGTCACGCTGCGCGCTCTAAAAGCGATTAGCCTGCCGCACAAGCGTTCAGGGGGCGCGCGGGTCGGGTCAGCCCAGCCGGCGCACATCCTCGAACAACGCCATCGCGTCGATGCGAAACCCGTTTATCCGACGATAGCGACCGACAAAGCGGAGGCAGTCCGCAGACATCGCCAGTGGCCACGCGCCGCCGTCTGCCGCCTGCAACATCAGAGTGACTCGTTTAGAAACAGGGCGATAGGGCTGCATGGGCGGATACATAATTAATAAAGATTAACAAAGCCCTGAGGCGGTAGTTTAATATCGAGCAAAAGGACGGGTTGTTGCATAATCGTCACGATGCAGCGATTTCCATGCGGTTTTCGAGCATCATAATCGCCACAGTCTTACGAAAAATAGTTAACAATGCCCTTCTTTCCGGGACGAAGATTGCATCGGCATCGCAAGACTGTTTTCCTGCATACGATAAAGCGGGGATATGCAATGATCGATTCAGGCCGGTTTCACGGCACAAGGGACGAAGCGGAAGCCGTGTCGTCACCGCCGCTGTCGGACGCCGATGGAGGGTTCTCCATCGCCGCGACGCAAGCTGCACTGGCAAGCGAGCTTGGCCATTCGACCCTGTTCGACCTTGGCCAGATCGACGTCAGCTGGGACGCTGCGGCGAGCACGCTCTGGGCGTTCATGACGCCCGAAGATCGCCCGAATTATAATCTGCGCATGCTACGCGACATTCGCAGCTGGCAAACCGAAGCCAAACGCATGTTCGATCGCGGTGACCTGCCGCTCAAATATATGGTGCTGGGATCGCGCTTTCCCGGGGTGTTCAACCTCGGCGGCGATCTGGAGCTGTTCGCGGCCTGCATCGAACGGGGGGACCTGCCGGGCCTCGTGCGCTATGGTCATTCGTGCATCGACGTCGTGCACCGGGCGTGGCGCAATGCCGAAATGCCGGTCGTGTCCATTGCCCTGGCGCAGGGAGACGCGCTGGGCGGCGGGTTCGAGGCATTGCTGTGCTTCGATATCGTGATCGCTGAAAAGGGCGCGCGCTTCGGCCTGCCCGAAATGCTGTTCGGCCTGTTTCCGGGCATGGGCGCCTATTCGATCCTGTCCCGTAAACTTGGGCGTCAGATGGCCGAACGCATGATCCTGTCCGGCAAAGTCTATAACGCCGAGGAAATGTTCGACATGGGGGTCGTCACCATATTGGCGGAACAGGGCGAAGGCGAGCAGGCGGTGCGCAACTATATCGCCGCCAACAGCGCGCGTCATGCCGGCCATGTCGGCGTGTTCCAGGCGGGCCGGCGGGTCGATCCGCTCGACTATCAGGAACTGGTCGACATCGTCGAAAATTGGGCCGAAACCGCGTTGAAGCTCAACCCCAAGGATTTGCGGATGATGCGGCGGTTGGCGTCGGCGCAAACGCGGCTGCATCTCTAGGATCGGCTGCCCGACGGACCGCGCGCCGGCGCTTCGGGCTCAGGCGATGTCCCGCTGGGGCTCGCGCATGGCCGCCATCATTTCCAGCAGGGCATCGGCCGGGATCGGTCGGCTCAGCACGAAGCCCTGCACATTGGTGAAGCCGGTCTCGCGCGCATAATTAAGCTGTTCCTGGGTCTCGATTCCTTCCGCCACGGTTTCAACATCGAGCGCGCGGGCCAGATAGGCGACCGACTGGGCGATCGCCCGGTCGCGAGGATTCTGCCCGACCCCGCGAATGAAACTCTGGTCGA
This sequence comes from Sphingobium fluminis, assembly GCF_037723805.1. Taxonomy (NCBI): domain Bacteria; kingdom Pseudomonadati; phylum Pseudomonadota; class Alphaproteobacteria; order Sphingomonadales; family Sphingobiaceae; genus Sphingobium; species Sphingobium fluminis. The sequence continues at coordinate 926,527 of NZ_JBBJUK010000001.1, read as the reverse complement.
CCTTGATCGTATCGAAGCTGTAGTCCCGCAGATAGGAAAGACTGGAATAACCGGTGCCGAAGTCGTCGAGCGCCAGCCGGAGGCCGATGCGTTGCAGTTCGGACAGGATGATGCTCGTTCGGCCGCTATCTTCCAGGAAGATCGATTCGGTGACTTCCAGCTCCAGCCGACGCGCCTTGAGCCCGGAATCCAGGAGAGCGCCGATGACTGCGCGCGGCAAGCCATCGGTCTTGATCAGCGCGGGCGAAATATTGACGGCGACGCGAATATCGTCGTCCCATTCCATGGCGTCGCGGCAGGCACGGCCCAGTGCCCACGCGGTCATCGGCTCGATCAGCACGCTGCTTTCGGCGATCGGGATGAATTCGGCCGGCGATATGCGGCCAAGCGTGGGATGTTCCCACCGCATCAATGCCTCGCACAGCGCGATCTTGCCAGTGACAGTGTCGAAAATGGGCTGATAATGCAGCACCAGTTCGTCATTCGCCAACGCATTGCGCAGGCCCATTTCCAGCTCATATGTGCGGTTTTGCCGCTCTTTCATCGACCAGCTGAAGCGAGCATGGCGATTGCGGCCCGCATGTTTGGCCTTGTAGAGCGCCATGTCGGCATGCTGGAGCAACTCGTCGCTATCGCGGCCGTCTTCGGGCGCCACGGCGATACCCATCGAGGCGGTCACGGTCAGATGATAGCCGCTGACTTCGAAATCATGGGCGAACTCGCCCATGACGTCGATCGCGATCTGCTCGGCGACCACCGGGCCCGCATCCGGGCAGATCAGGATGAATTCATCGCCGCCAAAGCGCGCAACATGGCCACGGCCGTCCAGCGCGCGTGAAAGCCGTTCGGCGACCGTGCACAAAAGCTGGTCGCCGATGATATGGCCGAGCGAATCGTTGATCTCCTTGAAGCGGTCGAGGTCCATCCAGAACACTGCCATCGGATCGTCCTCGGTCCATCGCTGTTCCGACAATTCGCGCAGCCGCATTTGCATCGCCATGCGGTTTTCGACCCCGGTCAGGCTGTCAAAGCGGGCCAGCCGCTCGAACTTGGTGGCGAGCTGCGATTTTTCATATTTACCCTGCAACGCTTCGACGACGATACGGTGGGTGGTGCGCGTGATTTCCGCCATGGCGAAGATCATCAGGAACAGCATCGCGGCCAGCACCTGATAGCCGAGCCCCCCGGCGACAACGAGGCCAAGGACGGTGGGCAGCAGAGCAAGGCAGGTCTGGCCGATAGCTATTTGCACACGACCGGCGTTGCGGCCGGAAATGCCGCCGGTATAGGCGGCGACCAGACAAACGCTCAATATGTGCAGCGACGCGTCGCGGGTGAGCAACAGCGTGGTAAAGGCCAGCAGCCCGAGCAGCGCGGAATAGCCCCAGGCTCCCAGTTCATAGGCGAGACCCCATAGTTGCTGGCCTGTGGCTTCCTGATGCGCATATTGGCGCTGGAAGTAGCCGGCGGCAATCGATCGGCTGACCGCGACGACGCATATCAGGATCGCGATCGTCGTGATCGCCGGCTGCGCCGCATTATAGGCGACGACCATGCTGAGCGCACCGCCCGCAACCGCGCCGATCATCAGCGAAGCGGGCGATGCGTAAAGGGATTTGACGAGACTTCCCCGCACCTCCGCGCTCTGCTGAGCATCAGGCGCAAGGCGCGCGCGCAAAATTGCGCTCCAGTGGCGAAGGAAGCGTGACACGTTACGCAATCTTGGCCGAACATGATTTCTATTTGGTAAATTGCGGGTTTTACAAGATGCGCGCGGACGGCCAGCACACAGGCTCAGCCCGTGGAACGCATGAGACGTCGCCGCCTCAGCCGCGATCGACCGGATCGCCCAGCAAGGTGCGGACGCGGGCGAGCGCCGCCACGAGATCGGCCCGCTCATCCTGGTCGAGCCCGGCGATGCGCGCCTCCATGTCCGCCCGCGTTCGCCGGTCGAGCGCGTCGAAAAAGCGGCGTCCCTCCCGCGTCAGGCAGATAGGCCGCTGCCGCGCGTCCATGCCTCGCCCCCGGATGATCCACCCTCTTTTCTCGAATGAGGCCAGCATCCGGCTGGTATGGCCCGCGTCCAGATCGAGCCGCGCGCGCAGTGCGCTGGCCAGCACGCCATCGGGCGCCTGCGCAATCTCATACAACAGCCGGGCGGCGGTGACGCCCACGCCGCTCTGCATATAGCTGGGCTGAAGCACGCCCGCAAAACCGGTGTGGAAGCGATTGAATGCGCGCAGGGCGGCGACAGCGTCGGTCATGTTGCAACAGGCCCTAACCGATGATAGTTGCTGTCGTCAACTAATCAGGACGCTGGGATTATGCATGCTCTCGATCGCCCCGTCTGGAATGCCTTGTCGACGGGTTGGGCGTCTCTGGCGGAGGGAGGCCAGGATGCTCTGCGCCTCGATCCCCGCTATGGGCCGTTCGCCGCGACGGTCGATGACAGCGTGAGGAGCGCCACGGCGCTCGCTGGCCTTTTGCCAGAACAGGGCGAGCTTTGGCTCGTGACCGATAGCCCCCTGCCAGCGCCGCCCAACGCGGCACTCGTACGAACCGCGGCGCTGGCGCAGATGGTCGCAGACCGTCTTACACCCTCGGCCGCCGGAGCGGTGGATCATATCGTCCTGACCGAGGCGGATGCGCCCGAGATGCACGCGCTGGCGACGCTCACCAGACCGGGGCCCTTTTACGCCCTGACGCATCGCCTCGGCCGCTTCATCGGGGTGCGGCGGGAAGGGCGGCTGGTCGCCATGGCGGGCGAGCGGATGCGCTTGCCCGGCTTCGCCGAGGTCAGCGGGGTCTGCACACATCCCGACCATCGCGGCCGGGGCTATGCCGGCCGGCTGATGCGCATCGTCGCGGGCGCAATGCTCGATCGCGGCGAAACACCATTCCTGCACGCCTATGCCAGTAACCACGCCGCCATAGCCCTATATGAGACGCTGGGGTTCATGGTCAGGCGGGAGATGACGATGGCGGTGCTGAAGCGGCCTGATAAGGGAGGCTAAGCCCTAACGGCACGACATAATGAGGAAGTGGCTCCTGCCATATGTTCCCCCGGAAAGCCGGCGAATATCAGCGGGTTGCGTATAAATCTAAAACAAGCCCGACGACAAAAAGGGCCGGGGGATCGCTCCACCAGCCCTTCTGTTTCGTCAGGAAAGCAGGACTGTTCCTCACGATCGAACCGCAGGCGAGGCTGACCCCGCCTGCGAACGATCGCTTTAGAAGTCCATGCCGCCCATGCCGCCCATGCCGCCACCGGGCATGCCCATTGGCGCCTTGTCGTCGGCGGGCAGTTCGGCGATCGCCGATTCCGTCGTAATCAGCAGGCCAGCCACCGAGGCGGCGTCCTGAAGCGCGGCGCGAACCACCTTGGTCGGGTCGATGACGCCAGCTTCCACGAGGTTCTCGTAGACGTCGGTCGCGGCGTTGAAGCCCTTGGTCTCGTCATTTTCGCGCAGCAAATTGCCGGCAACCACGGCGCCGTCGACACCAGCATTCTGGGCGATCTGACGCAGCGGCGCTTCGATCGCCTTGCGGATGATGTCGATACCACGGGTCTGGTCGTCGTTCGCACCCTTGAGGCCTTCGAGAGCCTTGGTTGCGTACAGCAAAGCCGTACCACCACCGGGAACGATGCCTTCTTCAACCGCAGCGCGGGTCGCGTGGAGAGCGTCGTCGACGCGGTCCTTGCGCTCCTTGACTTCGACTTCCGAAGCGCCGCCGACCTTGATGACGGCAACGCCGCCAGCAAGCTTGGCCAGACGTTCTTGGAGCTTTTCCTTGTCATAGTCCGAGGTGGTGTTCTCGATCTGCTGACGGATCTGCTCGGTACGGCCCTTGATCGAGTCATGGTCGCCAGCGCCATCGACGATGACGGTGTTGTCCTTGTCGATGGTAACGCGCTTGGCGGTGCCGAGCATCGCGAGCGTGACATTCTCGAGCTTGATGCCGAGGTCTTCCGAGATCACTTCGCCCTTGGTGAGGACAGCGATATCTTCCAGCATCGCCTTGCGACGATCGCCGAAACCGGGTGCCTTGACCGCAGCGACCTTAAGGCCGCCACGCAGCTTGTTGACGACCAGGGTCGCCAGCGCTTCGCCTTCGATATCTTCGGCGATGATCAGCAGGGGACGACCCGACTGAACGACCGCTTCGAGGATCGGCAGGATCGACTGAAGGTTGCTGAGCTTCTTTTCGTGGATCAGAATATACGGATCAGCCAGCTCTACAGCCATCTTTTCCGGATTCGTCACGAAGTAAGGCGACAGATAGCCACGGTCGAACTGCATGCCTTCGACGACGTCGAGTTCGAACTCGAGACCCTTGGCTTCCTCGACGGTGATCACGCCTTCCTTGCCGACGCGCTCCATCGCTTCTGCGATCTTCTCACCGACGACGGTGTCGCCATTGGCCGAAATGATACCGACCTGAGCGATTTCCTTCGTGCCCGAAACGGGTTTCGAACGCGCCTTGAGGTCCTCGACGACCTTGACGACGGCGAGGTCGATGCCGCGCTTCAGATCCATCGGGTTCATGCCGGCAGCGACCGACTTCATGCCTTCGCGAACGATGGCTTGCGCCAGTACGGTCGCGGTGGTGGTGCCGTCACCGGCGATGTCGTTGGTCTTGGAAGCGACTTCGCGGACCATCTGCGCGCCCATATTCTCGAACTTGTCCTTAAGTTCGATTTCCTTGGCGACGCTGACGCCGTCCTTGGTGATGCGGGGGGCGCCGAAGCTCTTGTCGATGACGACGTTGCGGCCCTTGGGACCCAACGTCACCTTGACCGCGTCGGCCAGGATGTCGACGCCGCGCAGGATGCGCTCACGGGCGTCGCGGGAGAATTTTACGTCTTTTGCAGCCATGGGTAAAAACCTCTTTTTTGCAAATTAAGGGAAAAGAAATCGGGTCTCAGGCAACGATGCCGAGAATGTCCGATTCCTTCATGATGAGTAGGTCCTGGCCATCGACCTTGACCTCGGTGCCCGACCATTTGCCGAACAGGATGCGGTCGCCGGCCTTGACGTCGAGCGGCGTAACCTTGCCGTCTTCGGCCTTCGAGCCGGAACCGACGGAGACGATTTCGCCTTCCTGCGGCTTTTCCTGGGCGGTGTCGGGGATGATGATTCCACCGGCTGTCTTCGCTTCCGCTTCGATACGGCGGACGAGAACACGGTCGTGCAACGGACGAAATGCCATGTTGATGCCTTTCCCTTCAGATTGGGGAGCAGGAAAGCCGATGGCGGCAGGATGCCCTGCGAATCGCCCTCGGCCCGGTCCGTCTCCCGATGAACTTGCGTCTGTTAGCACTCCTCTAACAGGAGTGCCAGCGCCGCCTCATATGGCTAGGCCGATCGGCGGGTCAAGAGCCTGGCAGCGCCTTTTTGTCGCAGGGGCGCCGGCGCGTCGAATGATTTGGGGCAGACGACCTTCGGAACGCGGCCAACGCCTTGCCGCCATCGGTGGCGCATCCTATTTCTCTCGCGTAACGTCCCGAAAGGCCAAGCATGACCGATAGCGCTTATACCCCACCCCGCGTCTGGACCTGGGACAAGGATGGCGGCGGGCCTTTCGCCAACATCAACCGTCCGATCGCCGGGCCGACGCACGACAAGGACCTGCCCGTCGGCAAGCATCCGATCCAGCTCTACTCGCTCGCCTCGCCCAACGGCCAGAAGGTCAGCATCATGCTGGAGGAATTGCTGGCGGCAGGGCATGCGGGTGCGGAATATGACGCCTGGCTGATCCGCATCAACGAGGGCGACCAGTTCGGCAGCGGCTTCGTTTCGGCCAACCCCAACAGCAAGATACCGGCGCTGGTGGATCATAGCGTCTCGCCGCCTCAGCGCGTGTTCGAGTCCGGTTCGATCCTCGTTTATCTTGCGGAAAAATTCGGCGCGTTTCTGCCGACCGAACCCGGCGCGAGGGCAGAAACCCTGTCCTGGCTGTTCTGGCAGATGGCGGCGACACCGCTGCTTGGCGGTGGCTTTGGCCATTTCTATGCTTATGCGCCGGAAAAATGGCAGTATCCGATCGACCGATATGCCATGGAAGCGAAGCGTCAGCTCGACGTGCTCGACCGTCAGCTTGCGAACAGCGACTATATCGCCGGCAGCGATTATTCGATCGCTGATATCGCGATCTGGACCTGGTATGGTGGTGGGCTCATCCTGAACAATGTCTATGAAGCGGCCGAGTTTCTCGACGTGAAGAGCTACAAGAACGTCGTGCGCTGGGCCGAGCAGATCGCCACCCGCCCCGCCGTCAAGCGCGGCCGCATCGTCAACAAGGCGTTCGGCCCGCTGGAAGAGCAATTGCACGAGCGCCACGACGCGGGCGACTTCGACACGCGCACACAGGACAAGCTGGAAAGCGCGGCCTGAACCGGAAGGCGGCGGCTACCCTGCCGCCTTCACAATCTCCGCCCAGGCGGCCTCGTCGATCACCGCAATGCCAAGCGCGGCCGCCTGTTTCAGTTTGGAGCCCGCGCCCGGCCCTGCCACGACCAGGTCGGTCTTCGCGCTGACCGATCCCGCCGCCTTCGCGCCCAGTCGTTCGGCCTGCGCCTTGGCCTCGTCACGGCTCATGGTTTCCAGCTTGCCGGTGAACACCACGGTCTTGCCCGTCACTTCGCTGGCCTGCGTTTCGACCATATAGTCCGGCGGCGACGCTTCGCGCAGCAGATCTTCCCACGCCTCGACATTATGCGGTTCATGGAAGAAGTCGGCCAGCGCATGGCCGACCGCCGCGCCGACATTTTCGACCCCGATCCTTTCGGCGATCGCTTTGTCCAGACGATTGCGGAAACGCTGCGGTTCCTCACCTTCGAGCGGCACCGCTGCATCACGCAGGGCGATGATATCTTGTGCGAGTGCCCTGATACCGCCGAAATTCACATAGCGTTTGAGCAGGTCACGCGCCGTCACCGCGCCGACATGGCGAATGCCAAGGCCAAACAGCAGCCGCCCGCCATCGGGCGCGCGCTTTGCCTCGATCGCGGCGAGCAGATTGTCGACCGACTTTTCCTTCCACCCCTCGCGCGTCAGCAAGGCGGCGCGGTGGCTGGCGAGCCGGAAGATATCCGCCGGCTCCCTGATCCAGCCGAGGTCGAGAAATTCCTGGATCGTCTTTTCGCCCAGCCCCTCGATATCTAGCGCGCCCCGGCTGACGAAATGACGCAGCCGCTCGAACCTCTGCGCGGCGCAGATCAGGCCACCGGTGCAGCGGATATCGACCTCCCCCTCCTCGCGCACCGCTTCCGATCCGCAGACCGGGCAATGATCGGGATAGGCGAAGGGCGCACGCGGTTTGTCGCGGGTCAGATTATCCACCACCTGCGGGATGACATCGCCCGCGCGCTGGACGACGACGCGGTCGCCAAGGCGCACGCCGAGCCGCGCAATCTCGTCGGCATTGTGCAACGTCACGTTCGACACGACGACGCCGCCCACGGTCACGGGGGTCAACCGCCCCACCGGCGTCAGCTTGCCGGTGCGGCCGACCTGAATGTCGATCGCTTCCAGCGTCGTCTGTGCGCGTTCGGCCGGAAATTTATGCGCAATGGCCCAGCGCGGCGCCTTGGCCACGAAACCCAGCCGCTGCTGCCAGTCGAGCCGGTCGACCTTGTAGACGACGCCGTCGATATCGAAAGGCAGCTCGGCGCGCACAGCCTCGATCTCCCGATAATGCGCGATCAGCGCATCCAGCGTTTCAACGCGGGTCAGCAATTTTGACACGGGCAGGCCCCAATCCGCGATCGCCTGCATCACGCAAAGCTGGGTATCGGCAGGCACGTCCGAATGCGCGCCCCAGCCATGGGCCAGAAAACGCAAGGGCCGGCTGGCGGTGACGGCTGGGTCCTTCTGCCGCAAGGAACCGGCGGCTGCGTTGCGCGGATTGGCGAACTGGCGCGCCTTTTCCGGCTCATCGGCTTCGGCCAGCAGACGTGCATTGAGCGCCGCAAACGCGTCCTTGGCCATATAGACCTCGCCGCGTACCTCGAACAGGTCGGGCACGTCGTCGCCCGCCAGCCGTTGCGGAATGTCGCTAATGGTCCGCACATTGGCGGTCACATCCTCTCCGGTCGCGCCGTCGCCGCGCGTCGCCGCAAGCACCAGTTCGCCCTTCTCGTAGCGGAGCGAACAGGAGAGGCCGTCGATCTTCGGCTCTGCGGTCAACGCAACCGGGGCATCCTCAGCCAGCGCGAGAAACCGGCGCACCCGCGCGAGAAACTCGGCGATGTCCTCATCGGCAAAGCCATTGTCGAGGCTCATCATCCGCTGAGCATGGGCGACCTTTTTGAGCGCGGATGTGGACGCCGCGCCGACCAGCGCATTGGGTGAGTCAGCGCGGACGAGGTGAGGAAACACCGCCTCCAGCGCGCCATTTTCGCGGATCAGCGCGTCATAGTCCGCGTCACTGATCTCCGGCGCATCCTGATCATGATAGAGCCGGTTGTGGCGGGCAATTTCTTTTGCCAGCCGCATGAGGCGGTTGGCGGCTTCGGCTTCCGTCAGTTTGGTAGGGTCGGTCATGGGATTGCTGTAGCGAAGCCCAGGCCGACCAGAAAGGCCGCTATTGACCGCCCGGCTGGGGAGGGTCGATTTTCACGACGTGGGTTTCAAACCCCGGCCACCGGCACCGTCTCGAAATGCTGCGGGAAGCCGGCGATGATCGGACGCGCCTTGGCGATGGCGGCGCGCACGGCGGGCAGTTTGAGCGAGGCGGCGTGGCTTTCCTTGCTGTCCCAGATTTCGGTGATCCAGATCGCGTCCGCATTGGCAGTGTCCAGCGCCACGATATAGGACAGGCAACCGGGCATCGCGCCGGTGGCATCCGTCAGAATGGCAACCAGTTCGTCGCGCTTGCCGGGCGCGCTCAGCATCTGGCCGATCAAACCGTACCGGGGCCTCCCCTCCTGCGCAGCGGCGGAAATGCTGCTGGCGGCGAGCGCAGCGGCGGTGAGCCCGAGCATGTCTCTCCGGTTATGAGTCATCATTGACCTTCCCTCTCACGCCTCGAGCAACCGTTCCGCCTGCGCCCGTGCCTCGGCGGTGATCTCCGCGCCCGACAGCATGCGAGCGATTTCCTCGCGCCGTTCGCTCTCGCTCAACGCATGCACGCCGGTGCGCGCCACGGTCCCGTCGCTCGCCTTGGCGATCAGCATATGCCCCGCGCCGCGCGCCGCGACCTGGGGGCTGTGCGTGACGACGAGGATCTGGTTGGTCCGCGCCAGCCGCGCGAGCCGCTCGCCGATGGCGGACGCGACAGCGCCGCCCACGCCCCGGTCGATTTCGTCGAAGATCAGCGAATCGGCCCCGCCCTGCTCCGCCAGCGCCACCTTGAGCGCCAGGATGAAGCGCGACAATTCGCCGCCGCTCGCGATCTTGACGAGCGGCGCGAAGGGCGCGCCGGGGTTGGTCGAAATCTCGAACTCCACCCGGTCCATGCCCTGCGGTCCCCACTGCGCCTCGTCCAGCGGCACGACCGCGGTGCGAAACCGGGCCGCGTCCAGCTTGAGCGGCGCAAGTTCGCCAGCCACAGCCGCGTCCAGCTTGCCCGCCGCCGACTGCCGTTCGGCCGACAACGCCTGTGCCGCCCTGCGATAGGTGGCCGCTTTCACCGCCACCTCTGCGTCCAGCGCGGCGATATGCTCTTCCCCGCCCTCGATCGCCGCCAGCCTTGCCGCCATGTCGTCCCGCAGCGTGGCCAGATCGTCGGCCTGCACCTGATGCTTGCGCGCAAGGCCGCGCAGGTCGAACAGCCGGGTCTCGATCCGGTCGAGCCGCGCGGGATCGAAACTGAGCGCATCGGCCGCCTCGGCCAGCCGGTCCTCCGCCTCGCCCGCCTCCACCACGGCGCGATCCAGCGCCTCCAGCGCCTGCGCCAGCGGCTCATATTCGGATGCGATGCGGTCCAGCCGCCGCGCCGCCTGACGCAGTTGCGCCAGGCCGCCGTCCGATCCGGTCAGACATTGGGTCACGGCGGTCAGATCATCGGTCAGGCGCGCGCCCTTCTGCATCGTCGCCCGCTCCTCCGCCAGCACCGCCTCTTCGCCCGGCTCCGGTCCGAACTGGGCCAGTTCCTCCACGACATGCGCGAGGTAATCGCGATCCCGCGCCGCCGTCTCCACCGTCGCGCGCGCCTCGGCCAGCGCGGCCGCCGCCGCCCGCCACGCGGCATGGGCCGCCCCGACTCCACTCGCGTGGCATCGCCCATAGGCGTCGAGCAAGGCTCGGTGGCCGCGCGGATTGAGCAGGCCCCTGTCGTCATGCTGTCCGTGGATCTCGACCAGCGAACCGCCCAGTTCGCGCAGCAACGCGGCCGAGCAGGGCTGATCATTGATGAAGGCGCGGCTTCCTCCATCGGCCTTGAGCGACCGGCGGATGATGAGCGGCTCGCCCGGCTCGATATCGATCGCATTGGCGGCGAGTACGGCGATGGCGCGATGCCCCGCTGCCGGCGCATCGAACGTCGCGGTGACGCTTGCCTGTGCTTCCCCGCTACGCACGAGGCCATTGTCGGCGCGGGCACCAAGCGCCAGTCCCAGAGAGTCGAGCAGGATGGACTTACCGGCCCCGGTCTCGCCCGTCAGCACGCTAAGGCCCGGCCCGAATTCCAGATCCAGCGCCTCGATCAGGACGATATTGCGGATCGAGAGGGCGGTCAGCATGACGCGCTTCTACCCCCAAATAGACAAAAGGGGAACATATAGTGGCTCATGGCCGCACGCCGCTCTCCGGCCGTTCGACTGGCTGCGGCAGTGGCTCGGGATAAAGGACAGCAAAGGCTGAAGGCCGGGGTCCGGCCCCGGTCGCGCCTGGGCCCCGGCCTTCGCCGGGGAACAGGTCATCGGACATGATAGGCGTTACGCCGGGCTGCCGCCATGTTGGCGGATCAGCTTGAACGAGCGCTCATACCATTCCGAACCCGGATAGTTAGCGCCGAGCACGGCCGCTGCTTTCCTGGCCTCTTCGGGGATGCCAAGAGAGAGATAGCTTTCGACCAGCCGCTCCAGCGCTTCGGGCGTGTGCGTGGTGGTCTGATATTTGTCGATCACGATACGGAAGCGCAGCGTGGCAGCAAGCCATTGCCCGCGACGCTGGTAAAATCGGCCTACTTCCATCTCCTTGCCGGCGAGATGGTCGTTGACCAGATCCACTTTCAAACGGGCATCGGCGGCATAGCGCGTCTCGGGATAGCGGCGAATCAGCTCGCCCAGCGCATCCAGCGATTGCTGCGTGATCTTCTGATCGCGCGTGACGTCCGCAATCTGCTCATAATAGCACAATGCAACGAGATAATAGGCGTAGGGCGCGTCCTTGTTACCGGTATGGATCGACAGGAAGCGCTGCGCCGCCGCGATCGATTCATTATAATCGCGGTTCATATAATAGCTGAACGCCGACATCAGCTGAGCGCGACGCGCCCATGGCGAATAGGGATGCTGGCGTTCCACCTCGTCGAACAGGGCAGCCGCCAGCTTATACTGGCCACGGTCGAGCCGGGATTTTCCACTATTATACAGAGTGGAAACATCACGTGCGACATATTGCGTGTCGGACTTGTTCTTCGAAGTCGCGCAACCCGTCAGCACAGGGGCGGCAAGCAGGACCAGGGCGGTGGCCGCGCCGACGCGCGTGATGGTTTTCGTGAGCATGGGCCGGGTCATAGCCGAGCGGATCGCCCTCGCCAAGCGTCAGAATGCGAGGTCGGGAAAGAGCGTCCTTATGAACGTCTCGATTAGGGCATTGCGCATTAAGTAAGCCGTTCGCCCCGAGCGAAGTCCGAAGCGCTCGGTCGGAATGGATGAGAGCTGATCCCGATCCAACCCGCGATGCTCTCAACGTCGTTCCATTAAAAAAAAGGCGCCCGGTCGAACCGGACGCCCTTCCTTTTCAGATGGCCAAGCCGATCAATCCTGGGTCAGGAAATCCGGCAGGCCGGCGTTCGAGCCGTCGTCGTCGCTCTTGCCGCCGGCGTCCGAACGCTCGCGGCGCGGACCCCGATCGCCGCCACGGCCGCCGCCATCGCGACGCGGGCCACGACCACGATCGCCCCGGTCGCCGCGATCACCACGGGGCTCGCGCGGTTCGCGGGCAGGACGGGTATCCTCCAGCTCTTCGCCGGTCTCCTGATCCACGACGCGCATCGACAGGCGCACCTTGCCGCGCGGGTCGATCTCGAGAACCTTGACCTTCACCTCCTGGCCTTCCGACACGACATCGGTCGGCTTTTCGACGCGCTCGTTGCGCATTTCGGACACGTGGACGAGACCGTCCTTGCCGCCCATGAAGTTCACGAAGGCGCCGAAATCGACGATGTTGACGACCTTGCCGTCATAGACCTTGCCGACTTCCGCTTCCTGCGTGATGCCGAGAATCCACTTGCGCGCGGCCTCGATCTGCGCCGGATCGGACGAGCTGATCTTGATCAAGCCCTCATCGTCGATATCGACCTTCGCGCCGGTTTCGGCGACGATCTCGCGGATCACCTTGCCCCCGGTGCCGATCACTTCGCGGATCTTCGACTTGTCGATCTGCAACGTCTCGATGCGCGGCGCGTGCGCCGACAATTCGGTGCGGGTCGAGGACAGCGCCTTGCTCATTTCGCCAAGGATGTGCGCGCGGCCTTCCTTCGCCTGATTGAGCGCGACTTCAAAGATTTCCCGCGTGATGCCGGCGATCTTGATGTCCATCTGCATCGTCGTGATGCCGACTTCGGTGCCCGCGACCTTGAAGTCCATGTCGCCCAGATGATCTTCGTCACCCAGGATGTCGGACAGGACGGCGAAATCCTTGCCTTCCAGGATCAGGCCCATGGCGATGCCGGAGACAGGGCGCTTCAAAGGCACGCCCGCATCCATCATCGAGAGCGAACCGCCGCAGACAGTCGCCATCGAGGACGAGCCATTCGACTCGGTGATGTCCGACAGAACGCGGATCGTGTAGGGGAACTCGTCTTTGGTCGGCAGCACGGGGTGCAGCGCGCGCCAGGCGAGCTTGCCGTGACCGACTTCGCGGCGACCCGGCGCGCCGAACCGGCCGACTTCACCGACCGAATAGGGCGGGAAGTTGTAGTGCAGCATGAAGTTTTCATAATGCAGGCCGGTCAGGCCGTCGATCATCTGCTCGCTTTCCTTGGTGCCCAAGGTGGTGGTGCAGATCGACTGGGTCTCGCCACGCGTAAACAGCGCAGACCCATGCGTGCGTGGCAGGAAGCCGACCATCGCCTCGATTGGGCGAATCTGCGTGGTCGAGCGGCCGTCAATGCGGCTGCCGTCCTTGAGGATCGCGCCACGCACGATTTCGGCTTCCAGCTTCTTGGTCAGCTTGATGCCGGCCATCACCGTCTGGGCATCCAGGCCCTCGGCGGTGAAGCTGGCCTTCGCCTTCGCGCGGGCTTCGTTCAGCAGGTTAGACCGCTGCGACTTGTCGGTGATCTTGTAGGCAGCGGCAATGTCCGCGCCGATCAGCTTCTTGAGCTTGCCCTTCAGTTCGCCCAGATCATCGCCCTTGGCCATGTCCCAAGGCTCCTTGGCGGCCTTTTCGGCAAGCTTGATGATCGCTTCGACGATCTTCTTGCTGGCGTCATGCGCGAACAGGACGGCGCCCAGCATGACCTCTTCCGAAAGCTCCTTGGCTTCGGATTCGACCATCATCACGGCGTCATGCGTCGCGGCGACGACCAGGTCGAGTTCGCCGGCCTTGGCTTCGTCCAGCGAGGGGTTGAGGATATATTCGCCATTCTGATAGCCGACGCGGGCCGCGCCGATCGGACCCATGAAGGGGACGCCCGACAGGGTGAGCGCGGCCGAAGCGGCGATCATCGCGACGATATCGGGCTCGCTGTCGCCATCGAACGACAGCACCTGGGCGATGACGTTGATTTCGTTATAGAAGCCTTCGGGGAACAGCGGACGGAGCGGACGGTCGATCAGGCGGGAAACCAGCGTTTCCTTTTCCGTCGCGCCACGCTCGCGCTTGAAGAAGCCACCCGGAATGCGACCGGCGGCCGAATATTTTTCCTGATAATGGACGGTAAGCGGGAAGAAGTCCTGCCCATCCTTCACCGACTTGGCGGCGGTCACGGCGCACAGCACCACCGTCTCGCCATAGGTCGCCAGCACAGCGGCGTCGGCCTGACGCGCGATGCGGCCGGTTTCGAGGGTCAGCGTCTTGCCGGCCAGCTCGATCGAAACTTTCTTGACATCAAACATAGATTTTTCCTTTGCCCGCATCGGCCCTATTGCCGGGCGGGGCCTTTGGTCGCGGGCTAAACCGGCCCGCGGCGGTATGAGGCGTTTTCCCTTGCCCCGACGGCGGCCCCGCCGAATTGCGAGACTGCCAGATTGCTGTTCCCCGGCGAAGGCCGGGGTCCAGCTACATTGAAATCGAACCTGTCCGCCCTGGCTGCCCTGGATCCCGACCTTCATCGGGATGACCAAAACGTAAACGGCCCGCCGAAGCGGGCCGAACTTATTGGGTCACTTCCGCAGCCCCAGCTTGGCGATCAGGTCGGTGTAGCGCGCCTGATCCTTCTTCTTGAGATAGTCCAGAAGCGAACGACGCTTGTTGACCATCATCAACAAGCCGCGACGGCTGTGATTATCCTTATGATGACCCTTGAAATGCTCGGTCAGGTTCGTGATCCGCTCGGTCAGGATCGAAACCTGAACCTCGGGGGAACCCGTATCGCCTTCGGCGCGGGCATGTTCCTTGATTAGCGCTTCCTTGCGCTCAGCCGTGATCGTCATCTATTCTTCTTCCTTCGACATCAGGTTGAAACCGCGCACCACCCGGATTTCTCCGCCTTCCGCATTCACCAGGGCAACGGGGATAATCCCGTCGATGGCGAGGTGAAGACCTGTGGCAACGCCTGCCCCGTCCAGTATGCGCCCCTGACGGAGCGCCAACGCCTGATCGGGGTCGACTGGCAGAGCCGGGATGTCGTCCAGCCCTGTCGTCAACGGCAGCATAAGCTGGCCGATTTCGCGCTCGTTAGCAGCCTGCCGCAATTTGTCCAGCGAAATTGCCTGGTCCAGGCCGAACGGCCCTGCCTTCACTCGCCGCAACATGGTGACATGACCCACCGTGCCAAGCGCCCGCGCGATGTCGCGCGCGAGGGAGCGGATATAGGTGCCCTTGGAGACATGGGCCGTGAGGGTGAGCGTGGCGAGCAGACCCTCCCCCTCCGCCAGCTCGAACCGAACGGGCGTAAGCGCATGGATCGTCACCGACCGCAGCTTCATCTCCACATCCTGCCCCGCTCGCGCCAGATCATAGGCCCGCTGACCGTCGATCAGGATGGCGCTATAGGCGGGCGGCGCCTGTTCGATCGAGCCGGTAAAGCGGGGCAGGATCGCCTCCACCTCCGCCAGCGTCGGGCGGTGATCGCTGGTCGCAATGATCGCGCCTTCCAGATCGAGCGTGTCGGTCTGCGTCCCGAAAGCCACCGTGAAATCATAGATTTTATCGCTGTCGAGCATCCGCCCGGCGAGCTTGGTCGCCTCGCCCACCGCCACGGGCAGGACGCCGGTCGCCAGCGGATCGAGCGTACCGCCATGGCCGACCTTGCACTTACCCGCGCCACTGTCGCGAAGGGCGCGCTTGACGGCTGCCACCGCCTGCGTCGAGCCCAGGCCATGCGGTTTGTCGAGGATGATCCAGCCGTGCATCGCCCGCCCCTATAGTGCGGCGACGCGGCTGTCAGCCCTTAGCTTCTCAGCGCGCGGTCGGCGCGACGCTCTTGAGAAAGCGGACCAGCGCGTCGGCGAGCGCGATGCGCTTGTCTGAAAAACTATGGTCAGTCGGCCAGACCATCAATTGCGCATCCGGGTTGCCGCCCTGCGCCTGTGCCCCCAGCTTCCGCGCGGTTGCGCCTATTCCCCGCTCGGCGCCGACGATCGTCAGCGGCCGGCGGGCATAGGCGATCAGGCGATGACCCAGATCGAACCGGTCTGCATGCGTCCTGATCTCGGCCGTCAAACTGTCGTAGGTCGCCCCGGCAAGCGGCGGCAGGTCGCCCGCGACCTCCGCTTTCCAGGCCGCCTCGCCCTGTGGCGTGGCGAGCGACTCCGCCGTTTCCGAAGGGTCCCACGGGTCGATCAGGAACAGGCCCGCGACGCGCGGTTCGGCGGCGGCGGCGTCAGCGGCCATGAAACCGCCCATGCTGTGCCCGGCTACGACGATCGCGCTCGTGTCGACGCGATATCGGGCGACCGTCGCGGACTGTTCCAGAAAGAGCAGCGCCGTCCATGCATCCTGTGCCGCGTTGGCGAAGGAAAAAACGCCCGGACTGCCCCAGGACCCACGATAATGGAGCGTCAGCACATTCCATCCCGCGCGCCGCGCCGCCTGGGCTAGGTCGAGATTCTGCTCGTTGCCGGGAAAACCATGCAGCAGCAGCAGCGTGGGATGCGTGCCCGCACCGGCGGCGGTGTACATCACCCCGTTCATCGCACCGTCACCGGCGGGGATGACCAATGCGTCCATGCCCGCGGGATAGGCGGCGTCCGGCGCCGGGTCGGAAACGACGGCGGGATGCACCGGCGGTTCCTTCGCCCCCGCCGGCCCGGCCAGCAGTGCCAGCGCCATCACCAGTGCCTGAACGCGTCTCATCGCTCTATCCCCTTGCTTGCCTGCTGCGACAAAGACGATGGTTGCGGCAGCGGACCGTCGCCGCAGCCGTCACTCCTCGTCGGGCGTCATCAGGTCCTGCGCCACCTTGGGATCGCGCAGCAGCCTGTCGATATGGCTGCCCTCATCGAAACTGTCGTCGGCGAGAAATTTGAGCTTCGCCGCATATTTGAGCGTCATGCGGTGCGCGACCTCGCGCTGGAGATAAGCGGTGTTGGTGCGCAGCGCCTTCAACACCGCTTCCTCGTCCCGGCCGAGCAGCGGTTTGATAAAGACGGTGGCGTGCCGCAGATCGGGCGACATGCGCACTTCCGTCACGCTGACGACATGCTTCGCCAGCACATCGTCATGCACGTCGCCGCGCGCAAGGATTTCGGACAGGATGTGCCGCACCTGCTCGCCAACGCGAAGCAGACGCACGGCGCCACTCTCACTTTTCTGGGCCATAGACTATCGCTCCCCCCTCCCCTGAAAGGGAGGGGTTCCAAACCGGATCACAGCGTCCGGATGCGCTCTTCGACCTCGAACAGTTCCAGCGTATCGCCGGCCTTGATGTCATTGGTATCCTGAAGAACCGCACCGCACTCCATACCGGCACGGACTTCGGAGACATCGTCCTTGAAGCGCCGCAGCGAATGGATGACCGTCTTCGACACGATGACATCGTCGCGTGTGAGGCGCGCATTGAGCCCCTTGCGAATAACGCCTTCCTTGACGAGCAGGCCGGCCGCCTTGTCCTTCTTGCCCGCAGGAAAGACCTGCAACACTTCGGCGCGACCGACGATCGTTTCGATCCGTTCCGGCGCGAGCTGGCCCGCCATTTCGTTGCGGACTTCTTCGAGCAGATCGTAGATGACGTCATAATAGCGCAACGATATCTTTTCGCGCACCGCCAGCGGACGCGCCTTGGCATTGGGGCGGACGTTGAAGCCGATCAGCGGCGCACGGCTGGCCGATGCCAGCGTGACATCACTTTCAGTGATCGCGCCAACGCCGGAACTGAGGATCCGCACCTTGATCTCGTCGGTCGAAATACGGTTCAATGCGCTGACGATCGCTTCGACCGATCCCTGCACATCGCCGCGGATGACGACCGGATATTCGATCATGGTGGTGTTCAGCGCCGAGAACATGTTCTCGAAGTTCGTGGGAACAGACGCGGTCCGCTTGCGGGTGATCTGTTCCTGACGATAGGCGGCGACCTCGCGGGCGCGCGCCTCATTCTCCACGACCGACATCTGGTCGCCGGCCATCGGTACGCCCGACAATCCAAGAACTTCGACCGGGGTCGAAGGCCCGGCGGACTTCACCTGCTCGCCCTTGTCGTTGACCAGCGCGCGCACCTTGCCGCTTTCAGCGCCGATGACGAAAGTGTCACCAACCTTGAGCGTGCCCTTGCGCACCAGCACGGTTGCGACCGCGCCACGGCCCTTGTCCAGTTGCGCCTCGATCACATTGCCTTCGGCCGCCCGATCCGGGTTGGCCGACAATTCCATGACTTCGGCCTGAAGCAGGATCTTCTCGATCAGTTCGTCGAGACCCGTCTTCTTGGTGGCCGACACGAGCACGTCCTGGACCTCGCCGCCCATATCCTCGACGACGATCTCCTCGCTCAGCAGACGCTCGCGCACCTTCTGCGGATTGGCTTCGGGCTTGTCGATCTTGTTGATCGCCACAATCATCGGCACACCGGCTGCCTTGGTGTGGCGGATCGCCTCGATCGTCTGCGGCATCAGGCCGTCATCGGCCGCCACCACCAGAATGACGATATCGGTGACGTTCGCGCCACGCGCGCGCATCTCCGAAAACGCCTCATGGCCCGGCGTATCGAGGAAGGTGATGACATCGCCATTCTTGGTCGTCACCTGATAGGCGCCGATATGCTGGGTAATGCCGCCGCTTTCGCCCGACACGACGCTGGTGCCACGCAGCGCGTCCAGCAGGCTCGTCTTGCCGTGATCGACATGGCCCATGATCGTGACCACGGGCGCGCGATGCTTGAGCGTTTCGGGCGAATCCACATCGCCTTCGATCCCGGCCTCGACATCGGCTTCGGACACGCGCTGGATGCGATGGCCGAATTCCTCGACCAGCAGTTCGGCGGTATCCTGATCGATCGGCTGGTTCAGCGTAACAGCCGTCCCCATCTTGAACAGCGACTTGACCAGATCCGCACCCTTTTCGGCCATGCGGTTGGCGAGTTCCTGCACCGTGATGCTTTCGGGCACGACGACGTCGCGCACCTGTTTTTCACGCTGCTGCGCGCCACCGGCGAAATGGGCGCGACGTTCCTTTTCACGCGCGCGCTTGAGCGCGGCGAGACTGCGGGCGCGGGCGCTGTCGTCATCGGCCAGCGCCTTGGTCACGGTCAGCTTGCCTGCCTGGCGGCGATTATCCTCGCCGCGCTTGGTGCGGTCGGCCTTTGGCGGTTCGGGCCGCTTGACCGGGGCAACCGGCGTAAAGCGGCGCGGCGGCGGCGTGGTCGTTCCGGTGCTGGCGGCTGGAGCCTCCTCAGCCACAGGCACCGCTGCCTCGACGGCTTCAGCTACGGGCGCAGCAGGCGAAGCGGCTGGCACTTCGACAGCAGGGGCGGCCGTTTCGACCGGCAGCGCTGGTGCTTCGGCAGCGTTACGGCTTTCCTCGACCCGGCGCTTTTCATCCTCGATCGCCGCAAGCCGCGCAGCATCCTCGCGACGACGCGCGTCTTCCTGCGCGTTCATGCGCGCTTCTTCGGCTTCGCGCAGCAGCTTGGCCTGCAATTCCTGACGCGACATCAGGCTCGACTGGGGGGCAGGGCGCGGGGCCGGCTGCTGCGAACGCGGCGGCGGCGCGGCAGGCGTGGGTGCAGCGACGGGCGCGGGCGTCGGATCGGGCTGGGGCGCGAGCGCGGAAGCTTCGCCCGGCTTGCCCAGGATGCGGCGCCGCTTCACCTCGACCACGACCGTATTCTTACGGCCATGGCTGAACTGCTGCTGCACCTGGCCGGATTCCACGGTCCGCTTGATGCCCAACGGCTTGCGACCCAGAACCGGCTTGTCTTCCTTGCTGTCACTCATACGACTGAACTTAACCCTTCACTTACATCACCGGCCGGCCTTCAGCGCCGACGCATCATTTCATGCAACCTGGGCGCCCGGCGCATCGGCGGAGTCCTGCTCCCCCTGCACGGGCGCCTCGGTAGCGCAACCCAGATAGCTTTCCAAGCGGCCCAGGGCCGCGCGCAAGCGTATCGCCGCGCGCGAGTCGGTTACCGCGATATGGACGACATTATCGCGCCCCATTGCCATAGATAGGGCGTCCCGGTCCACAGGCAAGACGAGGCCGGCAAGATCCGCGCCTTCCGCTTCCTGCCCGACACGCAGCGCCTGATCGAGTTTGCGATTGCCGTCCGACGCCGCATCGCCGGCATGGAGCAGCAGATGGACGATGCCCTTGCGGCACGCCACCTCGATCTTTTCCGATCCCGTGAGCAGCATCGACGCCTTTGCTTCCAGACCCAGCCGATCGAGCAGCGCCTTGCGCAGTCCCGTTTCGATCAGGTCGGCAAGGCCGTCGGCAATGTGCAGATCACCGGTCTTGAACGCGCGGGCAAGCGCGCCCTTCAGCTTGCCCTTGGCCAGCGCCGTTTCGAGTTCAGCCCGTGTAACGCCTATCCATGCGCCCCGTCCCGGCGCCTTGGCACGGATATCAGGCAGGACCTGTCCTTCCGGTCCAACCGCAAGCCGGACCAGCATGTCGGGATCGGCGCGGTCGCCCGTTAAAATGCATTTGCGTTCGGTCATGCCTGCCCCTCCGCCCAAACGGATGAACCTGCAACCCCGAAGCTGTCGAGAGCGCCTAAACTCTCATTGGGGAGAGACCGCAGCACTGGCGTCCTCCCTTGGTTGAGAGCTGGACGCCCGGTCTGCGATCAACTGACCGCCCGCGCCATAATTTTCTGTCGACAGTTCCGTGATATTGATCTGTACCGCAGCCGCCGGCTTCCCCAGCCGCTCAACGAGCGACCGGGTGATGTCGGTTACCAACGCGGCTTTCTGCTCGCGGGTGGCGCTGCCGGCCAGACGGATGTCGACAAATGGCATGGGTGTCAGGCTTCCTCGTCTTCGAACCAGTGCGCGCGGGCGGCCATGATGATCTCATTGCCCTGCTCTTCGGACAGGCCGAACGCCGCCAGAACGCCGCCCTTGTCCTCGGACACTTCGGTCTTGCGGCGGCGCTGATCGACCCGCTTCTTCTGCACCAGCTCGTCGGTGGCGAGATCGGCGAGATCGTCGAGCGTCTTGATGCCCGCCTTGCCGAGCGTCACCAGCATCGCCTCGGTCAGATGCGGGATTTCGGCCAGCGCATCCTCGACGCCCATCGCCTGACGCTCTTCACGCGCAGCCGCTTCGCGCCGATCGAGCGCTTCCTGCGCCCGGTTCTGCAACTCGGCGGCCAGATCGTCGTCAAAGCCTTCGATGGAGGCCAACTCGTCGATGCTGACATAAGCAACCTCTTCCAGCTCGCCGAAACCTTCGGCGACCAGGAGCTGCGACAGCGTCTCGTCCACATCCAGTTCGTTCTGGAACAGTTCGGACCGGGTCACGAACTCCTTCTGGCGTTTTTCGCTGGCGTCGGCTTCGGTCATGATGTCGATCGCCTTGCCGGTCAGCTGGCTGGCGAGACGAACATTCTGGCCGCGACGGCCGATGGCGAGGCTCAGCTGATCGTCAGGCACCACGACCTCAATCCGCTCTTCTTCCTCGTCGATGACGACGCGGCTGACCTGGGCTGGCTGAAGCGCATTGACGACGAAGGTCGCCGTATCTTCCGACCAGGGAATGATGTCGATCTTTTCGCCCTGCATTTCCTGCACGACGGCCTGCACCCGGCTGCCCTTCATGCCGACGCAGGCGCCGACCGGATCGATGCTGCCGTCACGGCTGATGACGCCGATCTTGGCGCGGCTGCCCGGATCGCGGGCGGCGGCCATGATGGTGATTACGCCATCGTAAATTTCGGGGACTTCCTGCGCGAACAGCTTCTTCATGAAGTCGGGATGCGCGCGGCTGAGGAAAATCTGCGGCCCGCGATTTTCGCGGCGCACGTTAAGGATCACCGAACGGATGCGGTCGCCGACGCGAACGACTTCGCGCGGGATCTGCTGATCGCGGCGGATGACGCCCTCGGCGCGGCCCAGATTGACGACGACATGACCGAATTCGACCGATTTCACCACGCCGGTGATAATCTCGCCGACGCGATCCTTGAATTCTTCATGCTGGCGCTCGCGCTCGGCATCGCGGACCTTCTGGAAGATCACCTGCTTGGCGGACTGGGCATCGATGCGGCCAAGGTCGATAGCGGGCAGCGGATCGACGATGAAGTCGCCGACGACGGCGCCCTTTTGCAGCTTTTCAGCCGCCTTGATATCGACCTGCTTGAAATAATCCTCGACTGTGTCGACGACTTCCACGACGCGCCACAGGCGAAGATCGCCGGTATCGGGATCGAGCTTGGCGCGAATATCATTTTCGGCGCCATAGCGGGCACGAGCGGCGCGCTGGATCGCGTCCTCCATCGCTTCGATGACGATCGCCTTGTCGATCATCTTTTCGGATGCGACGCTGTTGGCGATCGCGATCAGTTCGGCCCTATTGGCGGAAATGGCGTTGGCCATGGCTAGTGAACCCTTATCCTTCGGTTTCGATTTCGTCCGCGCCTTCGGAAGACAGCGGCATGGTAGCAGAAATAAGTGCGTCGGTCAGCACCAGCTTGGCGCCCTCGATCAGGGCAAAGGGGATGACGACATCACCCACTTTGGTATCCTTGAACTGTACTTCGTCGCCCTCGACAC
This sequence comes from Sphingobium fluminis, assembly GCF_037723805.1. Classification (NCBI taxonomy): domain Bacteria; kingdom Pseudomonadati; phylum Pseudomonadota; class Alphaproteobacteria; order Sphingomonadales; family Sphingobiaceae; genus Sphingobium; species Sphingobium fluminis. The sequence continues at coordinate 904,042 of NZ_JBBJUK010000001.1, read as the reverse complement.
CGCCAAGCACGCCCTTGAACGTCTTGCGCCCGCCAATGGCTTCGGTCACCGTGATCCGGGCTTCGAACCCGCCCCACTCCACAAAGTCGTGCAAGCGGGTCAACGGCCGGTCGATGCCGGGCGAACTGACTTCCAGCCGATAGGCTTCCTCGATCGGGTCGACCTCATCGAACAGGTCCGACAACCGGCGCGAGATCGTCATGCAATCTTCGATCACCAGTTGCCGCGTTTCGCGCCGCTCGGCCATGATCTGCAAGGTGCGTTCGTCACCCGATCCGAACAGCTTCACGCGCACCAGGTCAAAGCCCAGGGCCTTTACCTCGGGTTCGATCAATGCTGTCAGTTCGGCGATGTCCGCCATGCACGTCTCCGGCAAATATCATATATGCTCGTCACCGCCGCAGACCGTTTGGCCTGCGACCCTGACATGTTTGACGATGTAAGGAAGCAAGCGCGATATAGGTGGGAAGCTGGAAAGCTGCAACATTAATCGTGCAGCCATTCCTTAGCGAACTCGCGTCAAGAGAATGTCGATCGCAGGAACTTCTGCTCAAGCCGATGCAGCGATATTGAAGGCGGGCGGGCAATTCCCCCGCTCGCCCGCAGCATCACGCTACCCAGAGATCGCTGGCAAGCAACGTGGTGCCTGGCGAAAAGGTCGCGATCGACACGATGCCGGTCGCTCCAAGCCCGTCGGGATCGTAACGCAGGTCACCGGCGGTTTCGTTCCACAAAAAGGTCGGACGATAGGAAAAGACCGTGCCGTCGGTCACGAAATCGGCCTCGCTCGCCTGGACTGCACCTGGTGTCGGAATGCCGAACCAGTAGGTGGAGAAGCCCATCTTATCGACGCCCGATTCGAAATCGGTGATGGTGTCCCCGCCTTCACTTTCCCATCGCGTGTAAGCAAACAGGTCCGCATCGATTCCGCCGGTCAGTGTATCGCGCCCGTCTCCCCCGAACAGAGTATCGTCGCCAGCCCCGCCGAGTAAAATGTCGCGTCCGGCACCGCCACTCACGATGTCGTTACCTCCTCCGCCGCTCAAACTGTCATTGCCAGCGAAGCCCAACAGTTGGTTATTGTTGATGTCTCCGATAATTTCGTCGCTGAAATCGCTGCCCCAGACATTTTCGATCAAGAACAAGCGATCCCCCAAGGCCTCGCCACCGGAACCCAAGCCAAAAAAGGAAGAATTTGTGCTGTCGAAATAGTCGCCAAGGCCAAGGGCAACGCCCGAAGTCGCATCACGATAGGATACCGCGTCGACTCCGGCGTCACCGGAAATATAATCAGCGCCCGTGCCCCCTGACAGCATGTCATTACCCTCACCGCCGAACAGACTGTCATTGCCAGCCCCTCCAAGCAAGATATCATCGCCACTACCACCAGAAAGGTTATCGTTGCCGTCAAAACCGAAAAGCTGGTCGCTGCCGAGCCCGCCGAATAACCCGTCGCCAGCAAAATGATTGCCCGACAATATATCATCGAAATCGGAGCCGATCAGACCCTCGATAGAAAATAGCACGTCGCCCGCCGCATCACCGGTGCCCCCACCAAATTCGATCGACTGCTCGACACCGCTGGTCGCAGTCTCATACGACACCAAATCCAATCCGTTGCCGCCGTCGAAAAAATCCGCGCCGGCGCCCCCGTCAAGCGTATCGCTACCGTCACCGCCCAGCAAAACATCCGCACCTGTGCCGCCCGACAGTGTGTCGCTTGACCCACCCCCCGCAAGATAATCGTCGCCATCCCCGCCGAAAAATCTGCCGCTACCGTTTCCACCTATGAAGAAATCGTTGCCGCTCTCGCCAAAAAATGTGCTGAGGCCACTATTTCCGTAAAAAATGTCGTTCCCGGATCCCCCATAAAAAGTAAGGGGATTATAACCGGGGCCGCCGAATATAATGTCGTCGCCGCCGAACAGACTATTTTGAAGTAATGAAAAATCTTTGTTTTGGAACGCAGCCCGAAAATCTGAAGCATCAACGCTGAATTGGCTAAATCCCAAAAAATCATAATAACCGGAAAGATATCCGAAAGACAATGAATTTACTACTCCGGCAACAGGCAAAAATTCATAAGCAGGGCGATCATAGGGAGGCCCATCAGCATAGATAAATCCTGATCCGGATATAGTAACATTAATAATTGGATAAGATCCGGAAATACTAACGGAATCTGAATTTGGGCTATTGCCATATACACGTTCATTATCATCAAATGAGCTACCAAGGAGCTGCTCAAATGGCAGAAGGCCAGTATAGCCTACAGCAACTATCGTCATGAACATGTTCCTTTGAGCAACGCCAAATTTCTTACTAGGCGCTCGTTCAGACGCTGAACGATAGCGTAGCGAAGTATCCACCCCAACTTTGCATTAGGGCTGTCCACTAGCAAGCGATTCGGCCCAAAAAAAGCGTTTGACCAGCAGGTTAAACCAGCCGACTCTGCTTCACCGCCGCCTCGATAAAGCTCGCGAACAGGGGATGTGGGTCGAACGGCTTGCTCTTGAGTTCCGGGTGGAACTGCACGCCAACGAACCAGGGATGGTCCGGCCGCTCGACGATTTCGGGCAGCATGCCGTCCGGCGACATGCCCGAAAAGATCAGCCCGCCCTTTTCCAGCGGCTCGCGATAGCCGGCGTTGACTTCATAACGATGGCGATGCCGCTCGCTGATGTCGCCCGCACCATAGATGCCAGCGACCACGCTGTTGCCATCCAGCTTGGCCGGATAAGCGCCCAGCCGCATCGTGCCGCCAAGGTCGGTCTCGGCGGTGCGCTTCTGCAACCCCTCGGCGCTCATCCATTCGGTGATGAGGCCCACGACCGGCTCAGACGTCTCGCCAAATTCGGTGGTGGAGGCATGGGGGATGCCCGCCGTGTTCCGCGCACCCTCGATACAGGCCATCTGCATGCCCAGGCAAATGCCGAAAAAGGGCACGCCCCGTTCGCGCGCGAAGCGGACGCTGGCGATCTTGCCTTCCGAGCCGCGCACGCCGAAGCCGCCGGGTACGAGAATGCCGTGCATCGGCTCCAGCCGCGACGCGATGTCCTCGCCTTCTTCCTCGAACAATTCGGCGTCGAGCCACTTCACGTTGACCTTCACCCGATTGGCGAAGCCGCCATGGGTCAGCGCCTCGTGCAGCGACTTATACGCATCGGGCAGGCCGACATATTTGCCGACCACGCCGATGGTGACTTCGCCTTCCGGGTTCTGCTGGCGGTCCATGATGTCGGCCCAGCGGTCGAGCGTCGGGCTTGGCGCGCCCTCGATGCCAAAGGCGCGCAGCACTTCGATATCGAGCCCTTCGGCGTGATATTGCGCCGGCACGGCATAGATGCTGCTGGCGTCAAGCGCCGGGATCACCGCTTCGGGGCGGACATTGCAGAACAGCGCGATTTTGCGCCGTTCGCTTTCGGGCAGCGGCTTTTCGCAACGGCACAGCAATATGTCGGGCTGGATGCCCAGCGAGGTCAGTTCGCGCACGCTGTGCTGGGTCGGCTTGGTCTTCAGCTCGCCCGCCGCCGCGATATACGGCACCAGCGTCACATGGACGAAGATCGACTGGCCGCGATCGAGATCGTTATGGAGCTGGCGGATCGCCTCCATGAAGGGCAGCGATTCGATATCGCCGACCGTGCCGCCGATTTCGCACAGCACGAAATCGAGATCGTCCGTTTCCGCAAGCGCGAACGCCTTGATCTCGTCGGTAACGTGCGGGATGACCTGCACCGTCGCGCCCAGATAGTCGCCGCGCCGTTCCTTAGTGATGATCGTCTGATAGACGCGGCCCTGTGTCACATTGTCCGACTGGCGCGCCGAAACGCCGGTAAAGCGCTCATAATGGCCAAGGTCGAGATCGGTCTCCGCGCCATCGTCGGTCACATAGACTTCGCCATGCTGATAAGGCGACATCGTGCCCGGATCGACGTTGAGATAGGGATCGAACTTCCGGATTCGCACGCGATATCCACGCGCTTGCAGCAGCGCTGCAAGGGAAGCGGCCATTAGGCCTTTGCCAAGCGAGGAGACCACGCCGCCGGTGATGAAAATATACCGCGCCATGGGAGGGGAGGCTTAGCCTTATACAAACGAGTTGGGCAAGCGCGCGAATCCGCACGCCCGTTAAAAAATATCGCGCAATGCGATTGACGGGTTAGTTGGCGAGCGGGACCGCGCCGTTCGATGCGGCCCCGTTGCCGACAGCCTTGGCTGCGCCGGCCAGCGGGTCGGCGCTACCGGGTGCGGGCTGCGGCCCGGCCGGTGCGGTCGATGCGGGCTTCACCAGCGACGTGTCGATGGTGCCGGGCGCATGACGAGTCGAAGCGATCACCGCCAGCACGACCGAGAGGATGACGAAGATCGTCGCCAGCACCGTGGTAGAGCGCGTCAGGAAATCCGCCGCGCCGCGCGCCGACATCAGCCCCGCCGGGCTACCACCGACGCCCAGACCGCCACCTTCCGACCGCTGCATCAGAATGACGGTGACGAGGCAGGCGGCAATGATGGCCTGCACGACGAGGAGGAATGTGAACATGGGGGCGGCTGGGTCCGGGACAATGATGGGATGGCGGGCACATAGCGGGGATGGGCCGGCGGTTCAACCTGCCCTTCCCGCTTGCCAGGAATTCAGCCCGCCGCCGCTATCACCGGCTCGAACTTCGCGGCGGTCAGGCTCGCGCCGCCGACAAGGCCGCCGTCGACATCGGCGATAGCCATAAGCTCCGTGGCGTTGTCGCCGTTCATCGACCCACCATAGAGAATCCGCATCTTGTCCGCCTCCGCGCCGATCCTGCCGGCCAGCGCCGCCCGCAAAGCCGAATGCATCATGGCAACCGCTTCCATCGTCGGGATGCGGCCGGTGCCGATCGCCCAGATCGGCTCATAGGCGATCGCCAGCCAGTCCGCCGCCGCACCGTCCGGCAGTGAGGCGAGCAATTGCGCCGACACCACGGCCTCGGCATTACCGGCGTCGCGCACGTCCAGGCTTTCGCCCACGCACAGGATCACCTTAAGGCCAGCGGCCCTCGCCGCCAGCGCCTTGGCGGCAATATGGGCGTCGGTCTCGCCCTGATCCTGCCGCCGTTCGCTATGGCCGACGATGACCCAAGTCGCGCCGGCTTCGACGAGCATCTGTGCCGACAGGCAACCGGTATGCGCGCCGTTCGCGTTCATGTGGCAATCCTGGCCACCGATAAAGGCCCCGCCCTGCTTGTCCGACGCCGCCATGACCAGCGTCGCGGGCAGGCATAATCCTACCTCGACCGCCGGATGCGCGTCCGCGATCCGGTCGATTGCCTCGATTTCGGCCAGATGCGCGCGCATCCCGTTCATCTTCCAGTTGCCGACCACCAGCTTGCGCCTGCTCATCGATTGCCCATCCCTGTTGCCTGTTACGCTCGCCGATGGACGGCCCGACGGCATTTGTCCAGATCGCGCGCCATGGCGCACTTGCCGCCGCGGCGATCCCCGCCTAAAGCGTGCCGCCACATCTCCGCAGGTTCGGACGTTTCATGCTTTCAGTTTTTCGCCGCTTCATCAAATCGAAATATGGGGCGGCGTTCGCCCTGCTCTTCCTCGGCGTAATCGCGTTCGCCTTCATCGCGGGAGACATTAGTAGCGGCAAGTTCGGCGGGTCGATCGGCAGCGGCGATACGGTGGCGAAGGCTGGCAGGGCACGGCTTTCGTCGGCGGAATTTCAGGACCGCGTCCAGCGCGTGTTCGAAAATGCGCGCAAGGCCAATCCGGGCATGCAGATCGGCGATTTCCTGGCACAGGGCGGCGCGGCGCAGGTTCTCGACCAGCTGGTCGCCGCGATGACGCTGAAGGAATATGCCAAGGATCAGGGCGTGCATATCAGCAAGCGGCTGGTGGATGCGCAGATCGCGCAGATCCCCGCTTTTCAGGATGCCGCCGGCAATTTCAGCCAGGACATGTTCCGCCAACTGCTGGTGCGCGAACGCATCACCGAGCAGGCGTTGCGTGACGATATCGCGCGCGAAATTCTCGCCAAGCAGATACTCGGCCCGGTCGGTGTCGGCGTAAAGCTGACTGACAGCATGGTGCTGCCCTATGCGTCACTGTTGCTGGAGGCGCGGCAGGGAACGATCGCGGCTATTCCCGCCATCGCTTTCCTCGACAGCAAGGACCCGACCGACGCGCAACTGGCCGGTTATTATCAGCGCAATACAGCGCGGTTCACGATCCCAGAGCAGCGCAAGATCCGCTACGCAGTGATCGACGCCGAACGCTTCGCGCAAGCATCAGAGCCTACCGAAGCGGAGATCGCCGCCTATTTCAGCCAGAATAAGGCGCGCTATGCGGCGAAGGAAAGCCGCAGCATCGAGCAGCTGGTGCTGCCGACGCAGGCTGGGGCCAAGGCCATCGCCGATCAGGTGAGGGGCGGTAAGACCCTCGCGGCGGCCGCGCAGGGCGTCGGCCTTGCCGCAGCGACCCTTGCCGACCAGAGCCGCGAGGCACTGACCACGGCATCTTCGGCTGCCGTGGCGACTGCCGCCTTCGCGGCGAAACAAGGCGAGCTGGTCGGGCCGGTTCGGGGATCGCTCGGCTGGGTGCTGTTCCGTGTGACCGCCATCCAGGCGACACCTGCGCGTTCGCTGGACGCCGCGCGTAGCGAGATCGTAGAGGCGCTCCGGGCCCAGAAGCAGAAGCAGTTGCTGACCGACTTTACCGGCAAGATCGAGGATGAGATCGCCAATGGCGGTACTTTTGCCGAGGTCGTCAAGGATAATGGTCTGAAGCTGGAAACGAGCCCGTCGCTGCTCGCGAGCGGGAAGCAGGTCGACGATCCGGCCTTCGTGCCGACGCCTGACATCCGCGCGCTGCTTGGGCCCATCTTCTCGATGAGCGCGGACGATGACGCCCAACTGGTCCCGATCGTGCCGGACAAGCGCTATGCGCTCGCTGCACCGGGCGACATCGTCGCCGCCGCGCCGCCACCGCTCGCCAAGATCAAGGCGCTGGTGCTCGCCCAGTACAAACTCAATGCGGGCAATGAAAAGGCCAAGGCGCTGGCCGAACAGATCCGAACCAAGGTTGCCAAGGGCGCGAAAATGGCCGACGCGATCGCCGCCGCCGGGGTTCGCTTGCCCGCGCCACAGGTTGTGGGCGGTCGCCGCGCCGACATCATGCGGGGCGACCAGCGTCCGCCGGCCGAAGTCGCCATCCTCTTCGCGATGGCCGCAAATTCGGTTAAGACCATGCCGATCGGCCAGGATCGTGGCTATTTCGTCGTCCAGCTCAACGCCATCAAACGCGGCGATGCCGGCGGTCAGCCCGCGCTGCTCGGTCAGGTCCGCGACCAGCTGGGCGAAGTGGTAGGTCAGGAATATGGCCAGCAGTTCGAGCGCGCCGTCGAAAAGCAGCTCGGCGTCACCCGCAGGGCCAGTGCGCTGACGGACGTACAGCGCGCACTCGGCTCAAGCGGCAATGGCGCGCAATAGGAGCCGCATATGGGGGAAGATGGCGTAAAGGGCGCGCGGGCGATGCTGGCGGCGGGCCGCTCGGCGCTCATCTGGCGGCGGCAGATCGCCGACACCGACACCCCCATTTCCGCCGCGCTCAAGCTGTTCGAGCCGGATCGGGGCGACTTCCTGCTGGAGTCGGTGGAGGGCGGCGCGGTGCGCGGACGCTACAGCCTGATCGGCCTCGCCCCCGATCTCGTCTTTCGCGCGCAGGGCGGGAGCGCCGAGATCAACCGGCAATGGGCGACCGACCGCGGGGCCTTCGTCCCTGAAAGGTCCGACACACTCGAAGCCTTGCGCGCGCTCGTTGCCGAATGTCGGGCCGATCTCGACCCTGCGCTACCACCTGCGCTGGCCTGCCTGGTGGGGTATTTCGGCTATGAGACCGTGGGACTGGTCGAAAAACTGCCGCGTCCCTCGCCCAACCCGATCCAGTTGCCGGACATGCTGTTCGTACGGCCGACCGTCATCCTCGTGTTCGATCGGCTGGCCGATGCGCTCTATCTCGTCGCCCCGGTGTGGAAGGGCAGCTTTGCCGACGCCGATCGCGCGATCGAGGACGCACTCGCGCGAATCGACGCTGCCGCCGCCCGGCTCGCCGGGCCCACCCCTCAGCAGGACGTGCCGGGCGACATTGCCGATATCACGGTCACGCCGGCGCTGGAGCGGAGCCATTATGCCGCCATGGTCGATCGGGCGAAGGAATATATCGTTGCGGGCGATATCTTTCAGGTCGTGCTCGCGCAACGTTTCACCAGCCCCTTCACGCTGCCGCCGATCGCACTTTACCGCGCGTTGCGGCGGATCAATCCGTCACCCTTTCTTTATTATCTCGACCTGCCGGGCTTCGCGTTGATCGGCTCCAGCCCGGAAATTCTCGTTCGTGCGCGTGACGGTGAAGTCACGATCCGGCCGATCGCCGGCACCCGTCCCCGCGGCCGGAACGCCGTCGAGGATGTCGCCAACCGCGAAAGCCTGCTTGCCGACCCCAAGGAGCGCGCCGAACATCTGATGCTGCTCGACCTCGGCCGCAACGATGTCGGGCGAGTCGCCACCGCCGGCAGCGTGACCGTGACGGACAGCTATACCGTCGAATTCTACAGCCATGTCATGCATATCGTATCGAACGTGGTCGGTCGCTTGTCGCCGGAGAAAGACGCACTCGACGCGCTGTTCGCAGGCTTCCCGGCCGGCACGGTTTCGGGCGCGCCCAAGGTGCGGGCGTGCGAGATCATTGCCGAACTGGAACCGGAAACGCGCGGTGCCTATGCAGGCGGCGTCGGCTATTTCGGACCGGACGGCAATATGGACAGCTGCATCGTGCTGCGTACCGCCGTCCTGAAGGACGGCGTGATGCATGTGCAGGCGGGCGCGGGCATCGTCGCCGATTCCATCGCCGAATATGAACAGCGCGAATGCGAAGCGAAGAGCGGCGCGCTGCTCGCCGCCGCGCGCGAAGCGGTGGCGCTGGCGCGCGATGCGGGGTTCGGCCAGTAACGTCCCGCCGCCGCGCTTGAGCTTATTCCGCTTCCTCGACCGGCGCCCCGGGACCGTTTTTCAACACCGATTCGATAGCATTCTTCGCCCCAGCCTTGCTGGCATAGCCTTCGGTCCAGAAGATTGTTTCGCCATTATATTTGAACTTCGCGACGAAATCGCCAGCCTTGTTCTTCTCGATTACGAACTTGTGCGCCATGGTCATCCTCCCGGCCGTGTCGTTAACGAAACCGCGCTGGAGAATAGAGCGTGGCGTCGAGGCTGGCAATCGCACCAGAAGGATTGGTGCCGGTGATCAGGGTGGCCGCCAGCATCGCAGCGGCGGGCGCGGTCTGGATACCAAAGCCCCCCTGCCCGGCAAACCAGAAAAAGCCCGGAACGGCCGGATCGAAGCCATAGACCGGGGTGCGGTCGGGCGCAAAACTGCGCAAGCCCGCCCATTTTTGCTCAACCGCGGCAATCGGCCAGTTCACTACGGCCCTGAACTGATCGATTGCCTCGGCGACCGCCAGTTCTTCAGGGGCGGCATCGCAGGCTTCCGTCCGCGCCTCGTCATGCGGGGTAAGCCAGATGCGTTCCGCCCCTTTGGGCTTGAAGTAAAATCGGCCGCCAAGATCCATGATCAGCGGGAGATTTGGCCCCGGCATGGCAGGGACGCGCAACTGGACGACGGTACGGCGCAACGGCTGGATGCCGATCGGTTCTACCCCGCAGGCGCGCGCCACAGGATCGGCCCAGGCACCGGCGGCGTTGACGACCAAAGCGCATGCGATCGCGCCATGATTCGTTTCGATATGCCAGCCCCCACTGTCAGACTTCGCCCGCCGGAGCGCGGTGGCCAACCTGATTTCGCCCCCCAGCGAACGCACACGGCGCAAATAGGCCTGATGCAGCGCATTGACATCGATATCCTGACAGCTCGGCTCCATCAGGCCGATCGTCCAATCGGACCGCAAACCGGGGACGATCCCCGCTGGCGAGACCGGCAGCAGTTCGACCTTCCCCGCATAGTCGCGCAGCAGCCGATCATAGGCGGGACGGTCCTGTTCGCGTCCGACGTGCAAGGTTTGACGTGGCGAGAGAAAGCCGGTTTCCGAAAAAGCCGGGTCCGGCGACGACAGCATCGCCTCCGACGCCGTCGTCAGCGGCTGGACGACGGGTCCGCCATAGGTTTCTTCCCAGAAGGCGACAGAACGTCCCGTCGCATGATAGCCGGCGCTATCTTCCATTTCGAGGATCGTTACCTTCGCCTGTTCGGCCAGTTTTGCGCCAAGACTGGCCCCAGCAATGCCGCCGCCGACGATGACGATGTCGGACGTCATGGCGCGACCTGATCGAGAAAATGGTCGATTCGCTTCAGTGCGTCGAGCCGGACCGGATCGAGTTCACGCAGCAGTTCATGGGCTGCTTCCCGGCCATAGATATGAAGCTGCGCGTCGGGCAACCGCCCCACCATCCGCTCGATCGCGGCAGTCGAGACCAGTTGGTCGGCGCGCGTCGCCAGTACCAGCAGCGGGGTTATGATCCGCTCCAGCGTGCCTTCAGCCTCCAGCGCGCTGGTAGAGGCAAGCGCCTGGGCCACCCAGGCCCAGCTCGGCGGCCCCAAAGCGACATCCCGGCTGTGATCGCGCCACCATAGTTCATCGGCATAACGGTCGGGATCGTGGGTCAGCCGCTTCTGGCGAAGTGCCCGCTGGCGCTCGGACCCTTCATTCTGGGTCCAGGCCTGCCGATCCGCAAAGCCAAGGCGACACATGAGCGCCGCCAGCGCCACCGCGAACCCATGGGGAAGCGGCGCTGTGCGCAGCCCCAGCATCGGCGCAACGGTGACGGCGGCGTCGGGCGGGATCATCCCCTCCGCCAGCGCACGCAGCAACAGATGACCGCCCATGCTGTGCGCCACGATCGCCGCCGGGCTGCCGCCCTCACCGCGCCAGTCTGCGGCAAAGGCTTTAAGGTCGGCGATCCACTGACCGAAATCCGCGATATGGCCCGTCAGCGGATCGTCGGTCAGCCGCCCCGACCCGCCCTGTCCTCGCCAGTCAAAGCTGGTGACCGCCCAGCCGCGTTCCGCCCAATGATGCACGACCTCCAGATATTTTTCGATCATGTCGCCGCGCCCGCCCAGCACCAGCATCCGGCCACGCGTGCCCGCCCCCAATGTATAGCGGCGCAAGGGCCAGCCATCGGGTGCCGGCCAATAATCCAGCCGTCCTCCCATAGGCCAGGCCCGCCGGTCGAAGATCGGGCCGGGGGCGACTAGAGGGGAAGCGGGCGAATCCATGGGTTGCATGGTTACGGTTTGGTAAAAAATGGCAACGCTTTCCTGCGGCTTTCGGGGCGAGTTTGAAAGAGTTTGAAAGTGCCCATTATGTTCCTTCCCATTTGAGCATCGCGGCCCTGCCCAGCTTTGCCTGTGACCGGCCCTTGGCGTAATACTCGACCATCTGAAGCGACTGGCCGCTGATCGCTGCCGTTTCAGCCGAACTACATCCGGCCTCCAGCAGCGCATTCACCGCGTTCTTGCGCAGCCCATGAGGGACGACCTTAACGCCGATCGACGCGCAGACAGATTGGATGGCGAGCCTGATCCGATTGTTCTTCGCCTCGGTCGGCGCGCCAGGGATGATGGTCGACAGACTCCGGGAATGCCGCGCCAGTTCCTTCGCCAGATCCTGATGGATCGGAATGTCGAGAGGCTTGCCCGTCTTCCGCTGTGTGATGCAGATCGCATCGCCCTGAATGTCGCGCCACTTCATGCTGGCGACATCACCGATGCGCTGCGCGGTATAGTAGAGCAGATGGACCGACAGGCGCACCAGATCGTCATCGGACGCCAGCGCGAGTTGCAGCGCGGCGTCGGGCCATGGCTGATGCTCGCCTGTGTCCATTTCCTCGATCTCGAAGAACGGATCGTTCGTGACATGTCCGCGCTTGCGACCCCATGCATAGGCGGCGCTGCCCGCGCGCTTCACCATGTTTGCGGCGCCCGGACGATCGGCCATCTTGTCGAGCAGCAGAACGATGTCCTTGCGCTCAACCAATTGCGCCGGCGCGGTGCCCAGCTTGTCGACCAGATCGGCTTGATAGAGTTCGTACAGCCTGCGCGTCGACGCCGCCATTTTAGTGAACTTGTCGCTGGCCTGGTAAAGCGCGATCAACTTGGCCAGTGTCAGTTGCTGCACCACATTCTCGCGGCGCGCGCGGTGCCCAAGGTGGGCGGCATAGGTCGCTGCAAACGATCGGTCAGCCGGATCGGGCAGGCGTTTCCACACGCGCTTGCCGTCGTCACCAGTCTGGCCGGTGTCGAAATAATAATAGAAGCGACCTTTTGCCTTGGTGCGCTTAACGAATTTGACGATCCTAGCCATTGGCGTAGAGCTTCGTGCCTGCGCGCCAGTCGTCAACGGCAGACTCGCCGGTCAACCGCTCGACATGCGCGTCTATCTCGGCGCGGCTCCAATGCAGGCCATTGCCCAGCTTGACCGGATGCGGCAACCGGCCACCCGCTATCTCGCGCTCCAGCTCGGCCGCTGACAATTCCAGATAGGCGCAGACGGATGCCCGCTTGAGCATGCGCGGCCAGTGCGGGACATGAACTCCCATCACCCTTCCTCCTGAATAGCGGCGTCGATGGCAGAAATGAAAGCTGCGGCCAAACTCACGGATATGTCGGAATATGGATTGTGCCCGCCGTATAGAAACACGGCTTTCATCGCTTGGGCCATCTCAGGCGTCGGCTCGCGCATGGCGTTTAGGGCGGCGGTGGCCTGCTCTTTGGTCCTAAGAATTTCCGGGCCATGCGTTTTGTCCGCATATTCACGCGCCGTCTCTTCATTATCGCCCTGCCCGATGCAGAAATGATACATTGACTCCCAGCTTTGATACGGCAGAGGATTGATCGCCCGCGCCATCTTCTCAATCATCGTCATTGCGTCACCTCGCGAGGCTCGATCTCGGCTAAATCCGACCGGCAGATGATGCACCCGCAAGCCTCTTTCATGGCAATGTCAGCCGCCCTATGCTCCTCGCACATCAGCCCACGATCAGCAGGCTTGCCGGCGCATTCCTCGGACATGGCACAGGCGTTTCGTGGGGTCATGGCTGGAGGGCCTTCTGGAAGCATGGGCATCGGTGCTCGGCATTTGGTGGCATTAACCCGCCGTTCGCCCTGCGCGGCGCAATCCCCTGCGTGACCGATACAGGCCACTGCTCTCTCGACACCCATCCGCACCTTGCGACGCGATTAGACAGGACGGCTCCGCTAGCGCTCTTGACGCCATCCAGATTGTATAATTTGCAGTCGCGGCATCTAGCCATTGGCCCCGCCTCCCACTCTCTCAAAGCCGTTGCGGGTCTGCTCCCAATGGCCGGGTTTCTTGTCGGGCGACGGCTCGATGCGCCAATCCCTCGACTGGCGATGCTGGCGAGGCTGCTGTTGCTGAGCGGGCGCGTTCATGCTGACGCCGGTTCCGAAAAGCCCGCAGCATTCCGATGGCCCCCGCCCCCAAAAATCGCTGCTACTACCGATACATCCTGTCGATCGTCTCGGCTGCGCAAGCTCCACATGCGCTTGTTCCCCGCCTCATACCACATGGCGGAAAACGGCGCGTCAGGATGCTTGTCGAGCAAAGCGTGGCCGACCTCGCTGGCGAACATAGGCGGGCAATTGACGACGATCGGATGGTGCTCGCACAGAGCCCGGCGCTTAGCAAAGGACGAGATTTCGTCCACCTTCGCATCGAAAAACCGTTGCATGGCCCGAGCCTCGGTCATGATCTCATGCGCCTCCCGACCATCCTCCATCTGCTGAGATAGAAGTTCGAAGCGATCGAAACTGAATGGCTCTGATCGCAACCAAAGGCCGAACGGCTTGGTGTCTTCCATCGTGAAGCGCCACAGATCGCGGTCCTGAATGAGCCGCAGCAGAAGCGGCACGGGCTGCTCGTGGCAGAACTCCCACGCCAGCACTGCGCCCGATTTGTTCATGTCGAACAACGCGGCGATCGGCTGGCCAACAAAGTCATCATTAACGCCGACGAGTGCCATGGGGTTATCGCCGGCCCAGAAGTCGCCGGCTACATCGTCAATCTGCCAATCGGCAAGCTCAGTCTGAGCCGTCTTGTGGTGATCCAGCACAATAACGGACGCGGCAGATTTTCCCATCGCGCGCAGAGTGTCAGCCTTGTAACTGAAATCCACGATCAGAACATGCTTGCCAGCAATGTCGGGTGCCGACTCGCCATAGTTAGCGGGGACATAGTGCACGGTGTTGCGCCAGCGCATCCAGCACGCCCACGCGGCACCAAACCCATCTGCACAATGGTCGTGATAGATGACAATGTCAGGTTTATAGGTCATCTCAAAATCCTTTCCGCCCGGCCGTTCAAAGCCGCTGGCCGGGCGATTGGCTGCGGGGCCGTTTATGCTGCGATCAGTTGCGGGCGGTCGAAATAGGTGCGGCCATCAAGTTCGTGGCCACCCTTATCCGCTGCCTTGCCGCCGACCTGTTTGAAGTTGAAAACACGCCCAAGTTCGGCCGCTTGGCGCTTCAAAGATCGCGCCCATTCGATATTCAAGGGGCGGGCATTCTGGCCGCTTTCGCCACCGACGATGATCCAGTCTGGCGCGTTCCTGTCCAAGATGATCGGGCCAAGCATCGGCTCAAAGCTGCCGAATGTGAAAAGCGGTCGCGCCTCGCGCTTGACCTCTGCCAGCTTCATCCGGTCGCGATCATATTCGAACTGGTTCGGCATGGTCGCGCCGACCGCCGCGTTGATAGGCAGCACGCCGCCCGTCATCTTCATGACATTGCCGATACGCTTGGTGAGCAAAAGCCAGACGAGATTGGGCGTCTCTTCGATCAGCTTAAATAGGTCGAAGCGCCATTCCGGATCGACCTCATTGTCAAACACGTCAGCCAGAGAAGCGCAGAATACAAACGGGCGTTCACCAGTTTTCGCGGCATCGCGATCCCACTTGCGCGGCTTCGACCAATTGCTCGGTGTCGTACGCCGACGTGGCTGGCCAGCGCCCCAACTGACTTGGCCATAGCGCGTATCCATCAGGTTTTCGGCATAGCAGTTGTCGCATGCCGGACTGACCTTGGTGCATCCCATCCACGGGTTGAACGTATGGTCGGTCCACTCGATCTTGCTGTTCTCCGCCATCCCCGTCACTCCCCGCCAACAGGCGTCTTGCCTGCGTTTTGCTTGCGAGACCGGCGCTGCTCAGCGGCCTTGCGCCATTTGAGGGCGTCGGGTTTGATCAGCCGGTATTCCTCGTCAGGCATGATCCGGTATTCGCGGATAATTGCTCGACCATGTTTGTAGATGTCGCTCAGCCAGTTATCGCCCTCGCGGTAAGTTACGCGGCAGCCCACAAAGCTCACCGACTCCGAAACTTCCGCCACGATCCGCTCATGCTCGGCTACCGTGATCTTGGGGGTGGGTTTCCAGAATGGCATCGGGGGTCCTTTCAGGCTGCTTGAGAGCGGGAGGGCTCAATCTCATCGGAAAGCGGGATGCCGTTCTCCGCCGCCCACGAATAAATGAACTCGATCAGGTCGCTGAATTGGGCCTTCGTCAGGCGGGACGACCGGAAGCCGACCGGCACCATGCCCTTGTCGTCCAGCGCCTGTTCAAATCGCTGGCTATGGTCGAGCGCGTGCAGGAACAGGGCTTTCCAGACATCGGGGGTCAGGGTGCGACCGTTCGGTTTGGCGCGACTGATTTCGGAAAGCAGCGCCCACATGAGGCTGTTCTGGTCGGTTGTGCGCTTGGCAGGCTGGATATTCAGCACCGCGCCCTGGGGAGCCTGCTCGACCAGCCTGTGCGCCTGCATCCGGCGATAGTCGCTGTTGAGGATGACCGTCTGTCCGTTAGCCATGTTCTTGCTCCCATGCTCGACGGCCCGGCCATGCCGCGAAATAGGCGGCGGCATCGGCAAGCGCGTCGATCTTGAAATTCGCCTGAAACGTCTGCCAACCCCAACTATGCTGCGCGCCGTGGTGGTCGTCGCACATCGGGATTGCGTGGCGATCGTGAACCTTGGTGCCCATGCCCTTGTCGCCGGCGAAGTCGACATGACAGGCGCGGACCTTACCGCCGCATCCGCCGCGATCGGCCAGGCGGCAGGGACGGCCGCGCAGCCATTGCAGGAAGCCAGGAACGCGCTTCCATGCGTCGGCACGATGGCTGTTGACCTTGCGGGGCTTGAAGGCGGAGCGGGCCAGCATCAGTCGAAGCCCGGCACATAGTCGTCATCATCGAAGCCGGGGATATGACCCTCCTGCCCCTTGCCGAAACCGCCCGACCGATTGTCCCCGCGCTGGCCACCGCTTCCGCTCTGCGCGCCGTCAAGCATTGTCAGCACCGCGCCGGGGCCGTTCAAGACGACTTCCGTGCTGAAGCGATCATTGCCGCTCTGGTCCTGCCATTTGCGGGTGCGAAGTTGGCCTTCGATATAGACCTTGCTGCCCTTGCGCAGGAAGCGTTCCGCGACCCCAACAAGCCCTTCCGACATGATGGCGACCGAGTGCCACTCGGTGCGCTCCTTGCGCTCGCCAGTGGCGCGATCCTTCCAGTTTTCGGATGTGGCGATGCGCAAATTGCACAGCTTGCCACCATTCTGGAAGCTCTTCACTTCCGGGTCGGCGCCGAGATTGCCGACGATGATGACCTTGTTGACCGAGCCCGCCATTATGCCGCCACCCTATCTTCGATGATTTTGAAACCGGGGATGGAGCGGATGCCCGCCTTCACATCCTCGCTGGCGAGTTGCTCAAGGAACGCGATGACGCGTGTCGATTGCGTCTTGGCATAGTGAGACAGCGCCTTGCCGCCCTCACCTTCGATGCGTTCGGCACGCCAGACAGAGCGCAGGCTGATGGCGCGATAGTCGCCCTTAACCTGTGTCTTGCTCTTTTCGATCTGGCGCAGATCACGGTTTGCCTGCTCAGCCGCCGCCAGCAAATTCTCCGCTGCATCGATCTCGTCCAGATCGTCGGAACCCTTTGCGGCTTGGTGTGCTGCCAGCGCTTCCTCAGCCGCCTTATCGGCTGCGGCTTTGGCAAGGCGCTCTCGTTCCACGCGCTCATCATCCAGCTTTCGCAGCCACGCGGCCGACTGGTTGTTCAGGGCCAGCACAGCCTTGCTGACAAGGCCCGGAGCCTTGTTTTTGAGCGGCGCGATATAGGCGTTGTAGCGATCCTGAATTTCCTTCACCGCCTCGTCCAGCGGGGCCTTTTCGGTCGTTCGGGCGGCGTCCGCCAGATTGGCGGCGTCCTGCAAATCACGCATAATCTTGCCGACCTGAATAGCCTGCGCTTCATCCTCGATCGTGATTCCGGTCACGCCCCGCGCCAAATCCAGCAGATCGTCCATGTGCGCCTTGATGGCGGTCCATGTCGCCGGGGTGACGGCGGCAGGCATTTCCTCGGGAGGCATGTTGCCGCCGATGACAGCGCGCGGATTTTCTGCCTCGTCAGCCTCCAGTGCAGCGACATGATCGGCCAAGGCATTGATTTCATCGGTGCGTTCCGGCGCTTCGCGACGGAGCTTCTTGAGCGCATTGCTAGCGTACGGGAAAGGCATGGTCGATATTTCGACAGCGCCTTTGCTGGATTGATACATCATCGTATTTGCCCTTTCAGTAAGGAACGAAATCGTCACCGACTTCGGAAAATTCGCCGGCAGGCTGTTTCGGCTTCTGCTGCGCGGCTTTGGCGATGCGCGCGTTCAGCGCCTTCATGGCTGCGGCGAAGTGACCGGCGGGTAGATCGGCGGCCCGGCTGACATCGGACGGCGCGAGGAACTTGGCCGGATCGACGCCAGCTTCGCGCATTTTGTCATCCAGCATGATCTCTTGTGCCGGGGTGATGCGATCAACCTTGGCCGCCGCCTGCTTTCCGCCCTGCACTTCGTGGCTCGACGCATCCGCATCGTTGTCGCCCTCGGTCGGGATCATGAAGATTTGCATGGTGGCGTACTTGAGAGCGGCCGACTGCGCTTTGTTCGCGCTCTTGTCGCCGCTATCCATCGCTTCGCCGATCGTGCAGGCTAGCGCTTTTGAACCGTCCTTCGCCGACACAAGATCGAACTCGACAGTCAAGATCGTGTACATCAGCAAGCCGCCCTTGGCGGTCTGGCGCTCCTCCCGGTCCATCTTGACGACGCGCGGGATGATGACGAGCATGTTCTCAGCGATCACCTTGCCGACCGCATTGTAAACGTCATCAATGCCGCGAAAATTGTATCCCTGCTGCTGGTTGCGCCGGTCCTTGGAGATGCCCTCCTTCGCCATGTGCGCCATGACGGCAGCGATTGCCTTATAGACTTCCATGGTGAGTCCTTTCGTAAAACGGATCGGGGTCAGCCCTGCCAGCCTCGTGGGCGGCTATGAGCCATGCGGTGCGACTGGCCTCCAGATGCCCGTCCAGCCTTGCCAAACAGGCAGCGAACGCGGCATCGCGCTCCGCCTTGTCGCGGCGGAACTGGCCCATGGAGTTGTGGCGTAGGAACCGTGCCAGCTTGTCGGTTGTGGTCGGGATCATCGAACAATCCTCAAGCCAGAGCGATACGCCGCCACCGTCGCGGCAGTGGCAACACAGGCATCCACAGCCTCACAGGCGGCATCGATCCGGTGGCCGTGGGCATTGCTGCCAAACATGCCGAGCGTATTGAATGCCGACCCCGGAGCCGCCATGATGCGCTCCATTTCTGCGATGCACATGCGCTTAAATTTCAGCAGCCGGGCTTCATGATGCTCATAGGTAGCGCCAACCAGCCGGGACTTGTTCGACCGCAGGAACGCCAGTCCGGCGTCAATGCGGGCGATGTGGCCGTTGAGCAGGTCCTGCGCCCGATAGCTGTCAGACGCGGTTGTGCTTGCTTCGATGGGCTGGTGCTTGCTCATTTCGCTTCT
This sequence comes from Sphingobium fluminis, assembly GCF_037723805.1. Taxonomy (NCBI): domain Bacteria; kingdom Pseudomonadati; phylum Pseudomonadota; class Alphaproteobacteria; order Sphingomonadales; family Sphingobiaceae; genus Sphingobium; species Sphingobium fluminis. The sequence goes on along the minus strand of NZ_JBBJUK010000001.1, from coordinate 885,131 downwards.
CCGAGAGCGGAGGCGACGGCGGCGCGGATTGCGTCCAACTGCTTTTGATGCGACGCCCTGTCTGCGGGGCGCATCTCTTCAAATTCTTCCTCGCTGACATCAAGCCAGTGCTCTACACCGCGAAGCGCGTTCAGCATCGCAGGACCCGCTACAGCGATAGCGAAATCACGATCCGATATGCCGAATACCCGGCCAACAGTGCGGGCAGGACCATCGCCGTAGTCGTTTAAACCGGCAGCGATCTCAAATCCCCGCTGTCCATCTGCCAAGCGAACAGACGAAAATTTGTGCCATTCAGCTTCGCGCTTCACTTCCGCCATCTCATATCTCCGTAAATCGCTCTGACCGGGTTAGGCGGTGCCGATTGGTTTCGCTGGAGGCGCAATACAGGCCGATCCGCCACGGTTTTTGAGAGCTTGGTCTCCAGCGGAATTGACCTTGAAGACCTCGGACAACATCAGGCTGATGCGCTCGTTCAGCACACCCCGGAAATGATCCTTGAGCGCCCCGCCGACGTTGACGACGTGCTGCTTCATTTCTTTGGTGAAGTCGTCCGCGCAAATCTGCGCCATCATCCATTCGGCGCGGGATAGACTGCTGTAGCTGCTGTCAGTCGGCTTGCCGTTGCGATCGACGCGAGCGGTCCAGTATGTGGAAACGAGCGTCTCCAGTTCCTTAGAAATCGAAGTCGGTTGACCCACCGCACGACCGAAGCCGTCTGTCTTGTTGTAGGTGCGCTCAAAGCCTTCCTTGACGATCTTCTCGACCGTGTCGGTAACAAGGGCTGTTACGCGCTCATCGAACAGCTTGGCGATGCGCAGATCGATGCCGGCCTTGATGCGGCTATAGAGATCGTCGTCGCCAGTCAGCTTATGGACCGCATCTTCAACAATCGCCTTTTCGATTGCCGCCTGATCTATTTGCATCGTCATCTCCCTCTGCGGCGGTGCGCCGGCTGTGGGGGAGGTATGTGCGATTATCGGAAGTAGCGCAAGTAGGAAAATGCGATAATCGGAAGATTATTCGTCAGGCCATTCCTCATCCGGCCACCAGTCGGCATCCTGCGAACCCGGCGGCGGCCAATCAGCGGCTCGCGAATCGGCAGGATCGGGCAGCGTCGGAACGCTCCCGTCGAGGTGCGCGCGGATGGTCGCGCCCCATTTTTCTTTTCGCTGGAAGATGGCCTGCACGATGCCGTCGCGCATAGCCTTGCCGATCATCGGCGCACGCTCGGCCGTCAGATATCCGAGCTGGACACCGCGAGCGGAATAGACGGCAATTGCGTTGCGATCCGCGGGGTTCTTTGGCTCGGGGCGAAGCTCCACGGGTTCGCCAGGAGTGCACATCTCCACCACGAACCGGCGCGGCGGGCCCTTCTTGTTATCGAACTGGACGCCGACGACGGCTAGGGAGATGTGGCGCAATTAAGAATACTGTGGTTCAACATCGTCACTATCGCTCATCTCGAAAACCTCAAGCGTAACATCGAGACTTCGTGTTATATTTCTCCCGACCATGTAACAATACAAAGCCGTCGGCCGTATCGACAGCGCAACATCCGACAAAACCTCGGCTGATGTAAATGTTTTAGTCGTGAAAAAAGCCGAATCGATCTTATGCCGGCCTACCAAATGTTTCATATGGCGCGTTTCCCGGTCTAAATTGTCCTTAACTCGGTCTGACCATTTAACTTCGCCGATCCAGGCAGGCTTTTGCTTGTGATCAAGATAAACCACGTCGACTTCCCCTTCGTTTTTCCATCGTGCATAACGCAGTTGCCCAAACGAGGAACTATGTTGCCACTGAGAAAAAACAGCAGATTCCGCCAAATGACCTATAGTTACCGAATCGTCAGCAGACACGGGACCAAAAAGAGCGGCCCTTATAGAAGGATTATTCAAATAGATTTTAAAGTGTCGTTCTCTCTGCAATGAGCGGCAAGTATCATCTACAGTGGATATTTTTATGATTAGAAATGCACTCTCAAGATATTCTATATACTTTCGTATAGTGGGTTTCGCCATGCCTGAAGATTGAGATATTTTTTCAAGGCTGGCCTCCGCACCTGTATTGTAAGCAAGATACATGAACAGCTTATTTAGGCCTTGAATATCTTGAATTCCATATAAGCTAGGCAAATCCTTCAAAAGAACCTTTTCGATTATGTCGCTGCGGATAAATCGATCAGGGTCATTTCGTATTTCCAAATTGAGGGCCGCTTCTGGATATCCGCCGAAATTTAGATAATCTATAAAAGACGAATTTAGTGCTTCCATATCGTCTGTAGAGTATTTTTTATCGCCTGATTCGTGGACTAGTTCCCCTTGACCGGTGAACTCCAAAAACTCATAAAACGTTAGCGGCGGAAGCATGAAATCGGAAAAACGTCCTGCGCCCGATTCCTTGCTCTTCAGCCTTAAAGCTGCCGCAGCAGAACCACTCGCAATAAATTTGACGTTCGGATAGCTATCCACCAAATCTTTAAGATGCTGTTCCCAATCTCGTAGATATTGTATCTCGTCAAACACGATTACACCTCGCTCGCCTTGTGCAGCAGGCGGTACAAAATCCATAAATGATTGTAGACCAAGGCTGCTGTACAACGGCGTGTCTATGCTAGCGTAAAGGATGTTTCCAGGACATACCCCTTCCTTCATTGCTTCGATGATAATTTGTTTGATCATAACGGTCTTACCAACCCGCCGGGGACCGAGCAGGATGGCCGCTCTGCGCACCTTGAAATTCAATGCAAGCTGTTTGAAGGGTGCGAAGTAAACCCTTCGCGGCAGTTCATCTTCGGGGATCCCGCTAAAATGGACCACATTCCACCACGGGTTATCGCGAGTGATCCTGGCCTGTATGTCTTTCCCGGCAATATCTCGCACTCAACACCTCAATAAGCAAACGACCGTATCACTAATCGATAATTATGGTATAACCGATTGAAATCTTTCGATAATACATAGGTAAATAGTGATCACGTCTTCCGCACGATCGCCACGACCCGCCCGACGATCGACATCTCGCCATCGGACGCAGAATCGTCGGGTACGTTTGGATTGTCAGATAGGATAGTCACGCTACCGTCGGCACGCGGGCGTAACCGCTTGATATATCCGACCTCACCGATTGCTAACGCCCATATCTTGTCGCCAACGCGAACCTCGCGCTCAGATGTGTCAATGATCACCACATCCGTCTCTAATATGGTTGGCATCATGCTATCGCCCGTGCCGGAGGCCAGAAATATTTTTTCGGGAGGCGCATTTGTAAATCGCCGGAGCCATGACCGTGAGAACTTATGCGTCTCTCCGGTGACCGGGATGTCGAGGTAAGTTCCTCCACCCATCCCATAGGCAAAGTGCCATTCCTGAATTTCTACTTCGTCGGGATCGGGCTCGTAACTTGCCCGAACATCTTCGCCAGCCTCTATCGAATTGAGCCACTCGTGGGCCTTCAAGACTTCTTGCGCTTGGAACTGACGCTCGCCAATTTTGGCTTTGGAAATCTTGTTCTCATCGATGCCGAGAACAGAGGCTAATTCCCGCTGCTTGCGTCCAGAAGCGTCCAGACGGCGAAAAATGTCGGCTGGCACGGGCCGGAGATGTCCATACGGGTCCATGCGGCTATTGAGCGCAGACTTCCGACTATCGCAATCGCGAATATCGGAACTTTTAGCTTGCGATGTACTTCCGATTATCGCATACATTGCGTCATGCACACAGAAGCTGATCTCATCATCGACGGGCTAGGAGGAACCAGCGCGGTCGCCAAGCTCATCCAAGCCCCGACCTCGACGGTCCACAGCTGGAGGAAGATTGGCATTCCAGCTTCTCGAATGGCACACCTCAAACTGGCAGCCAGATCGGCAAAGATGCCTTGGCCTAGTCCCCGCGTCCGCCAGACTGGTGCAGCGGCATGAACTGGCGCACCCTCCGCTTTCCCGCCATCTGGACGGGCGCATTCGTCGGTTACTGGCTGTTCTTTTGGGCCGCTGACATTGTCGCCGTTCTTCATTGGACCACGCCCGCTGATTGGTCCGCGAGGTCGCGATTCCTGATGTTTCTTGGCAGCGCGACCTTTGCGTTCGGTGTCACGGTCGCGGCTTGGGGTGCCCGCCCCACCAGCTCGGAGAAGGCGGCTTGATCCGCGCTCTCATACTGCGCTGGCTTGGCGCTCCGACCCGCGCCGACATCCGAGCCATGATCCTGCGCGAGATCGACGCAGATCGCGCGACGGAACAGGCTGTAAGCCAAGGGCGCGCCAGCTTCATAGACATCATCGGCTTCCGTCAGGCTTTCGAGCGTGATCGTGAAAGCCGCATCGCCAACCTTGAACGGGAGGACACCCGTGATTGATTTACTCGATAATCTTCGCGGTATCGTGCGCCGGCCTGATATCGCGCTCTGCAACAGCACTGCGGAAACGCATATAAATGGCGGCAACCTCAGCTTCCATCTGTGTCGGACTAAGCCCGCCGATCCCCTGCGTCTGCGCCCTCGCCTGCATGACAGCCTGGGTAAGCTGGGCGGCAACAAGCGCTGCGGTGTCATCGCTGATGGCAGCCATGTGATTTCCTTTCGTGCTGACTTTGACAATCGCACGATGGCTGGAACCCGGCTCGCTTGCAAGGCGGGTCGGGGGAAGGCAGCCCGCCCCGACAAAGCTGGAGCGGCGGCATGAGCGAGAACCACCCCGCCTCCGATCTTGGGTGCGCCTTGCTGGCCATATTCATCCTCATCGCTGTCCCCGTGATCTTCATCGGCCTCGCGCTCGGCACGATCGGCGCAATCGTCAAATGGATGGTGGCCTAAATGACCCACAACAAAGCCATCGCCGCCGAGCTGGTGCGCATCAAGGCGCTGTTCCAGCAGCGCGCCATCCTCGCGGCCATGGGCGTCAATCCATATGCGATCGACCGCTGCAAAGCCTGCAACGGCCCGCTGACATGCGGATGCCCTGACATGCTGGCTGGCGGTGTCGCTCATCCTGATGATGCGGGAGGGCGGTAGATGGCTCGTGCCGCTCCCCTTGAGCAGATGATGCTTTTCGACGCTCCCACGCCGAACGAGCAATCCCGCGTCGTCAGTTGGTTCTCCTGCGGAGCCGCGTCTGCCGTCGCCACCAGGTTGGCCATCGAAAAGTACGGCGACAGAGTCGTGGTCGTCTATACGGACCCTAAAGGCGAGCATCCGGATAATAAACGCTTCCTCGCTGATTGTGAGCGCTGGTTTGGTCGCAACATCATCGTCATGACAAATAATCGCTATCATGATCCTTGGGATGTCATGAGAGTGGAGCGGTATATCGTCGGTCCCGATGGCGCGCATTGCACCGGCGTCATGAAGCGAGAACTGCGTTACACCTTCCAGCGACCGGATGATATCCAAGTATTTGGTTACACTTCCGAGGAAGCAAAACGGGTTGATCGGTTCCGAGCAGAAAACTTCGAAGTCTATCTCGAAACCCCACTGATCGACGCCGGCCTGAACAAGGCTGACTGCAAAGCGATGTTGCGCGATGCGGGCATTGCGATCCCTGCCATGTACTTGCTCGGCTTCCAAAATAACAACTGCATCGGCTGTCCTAAAGGCGGGATGGGCTACTGGAACATGATCCGGAAGCATTTTCCCGAAGCCTTCGACCGCATGGCGAAGCTTGAGCGCGATGTCGGTGCGAGTTGCTGCCGCAGCAAAGGTGAGCGGGTCTATCTGGATGAGCTTGACCCTGCGCGCGGCAACATCCTCTCGGAGCCAGATATTGAATGCTCGCTCATGTGCCACGGCGAGGCGGCATAGCACATGCGCAACAGCCTCCCCGATCCACACCCCATCACCAGCAGCCCTCTCTCCGCTGCTCGTGACGGCACGCGTCCTGTGATCCCCTCCGGGGCGCGTGCCGATATGTTTCACGATGTTCATGAAAGGCTAGATGCATGACGCTCGCCGGTAATTCTGTCCCATCTTCGCCGCTCATTTCGGACGAACGCGTCAGGAACATGCTCCGCAAGGAATATGACCGGGCCATCAACATCCTGCGCGAAACCACGCGCGCCCAGCTCGCGGCGGACAGCGGCGTCAACATCCACCAGATCGACGCGATCGTTTCAATGGATACGGGCAAGCAACGCCGGGTCGCGATGGCCGATGCCATGTCCATCTGCTGGGCGCTGGGCGAACATGCCGTCAATTCGATGGCCGCGCTCATGGGCTTTACCGCTCGCCCCCTGGAGGCAGAAGGCGATTTGCAGCCAACCATGATGGCGGCGAACGCGCTGGCCAAGCTCTCCGTCATCGCCACCGCTGCGGCTGACGGTCGCATTGACCATAGCGAAATGCCTGCCTGCCGGGAAGCTGCTGACGCACTGATCGCCACGATCCTGCCTATTTCCAGCCATGGGGGGCAGTGATGCCAATATCTCCAGAAAACCGCGCGCGCTATCCCAAGGATTGGAAGGCAATCAGCCAACGCATCCGCTTTGAGCGAGCTGAAGGCCGCTGCGAATGTGACGGCGAATGCGGCATTGATCATGATGGTCGGTGCGCTGCTGAACACGGCAAGCCTAACCCTATGACTGGCAGCAACGTCGTTCTCACGACTGCGCACTTGGATCACGTCCCTGAAAACTGCGGCGACGATAACCTGAAGGCAATGTGTCAGCGCTGCCATCTGCGCATGGACGCTGGCCACCATGCCATTAACGCGCGAGCGACGCGCAATCGGAAAGCTGGCCAAGATGACCTGTTCGTCGGAGCCGCAGCATGAGCCGGGTCGAAACCATCGGGAACGCGACTGATCGTTTCACGGCAATCTATGCGCTGTGTGAGTACCCTAGCTGGCGGCCACGTTACATCGGCAAGACAGTTCAATATCTGCATGAGCGTCACAAAGCGCACATTCGGGCAGCAAAGCGCGGTGCAACCCGTCCGGTCAACTATTGGATTCGGAAGAGATTGGCATCTGGCAGCCGTCTCGCCATCAGATTGATTGAGTATGTTCCGCCGGGTGGAGACTGGATCGCTCGTGAACGGCACTGGATCGCTGCTTATCGTGCTGAGCACGTCGACCTCCTCAATCTATGTGACGGGGGTGAAGGGTTCGCCGGATATCGGATGACGGAGGCGCACAAAGCGAAGATCGCGGCTGCGTTACGCACTGGCTCCCACTTCGCTTGTGAAACCTGCGGCACGGAATTTTGGCGGAAGCTGAAAGACATTAAACGCGGCCATAATCGCTTTTGCTCGCGCGGCTGCTCCAACAATCGGAGGCGCTCATGAGAAAAGAAGTGATCGGTAACGCCGAACTCTATCTGGGGGATTGCCGGGAGATTCTACCCACGCTCAGCGGCATTGATGCTGTCGTCACTGACCCCCCCTACGGCATATCGCATTCTAGCAATTATGGAGCGTCGTGGGCACGAACGCAGATCGCAAACGACGGTACTACCGCTGCCCGCGACGCTGTGGTCGACTGGGCCAATGACCTGCCCGGGGTCTACTTCGGGACTTGGAAAACGCCTCCGGTCGCTAAGACCCGAGCTTGCGTTATTTGGAGCAAGGGGCCGGCATTCGGCATGGGGGACCTGTCCCTCCCATGGAAGCCGAGCTTTGAACTAGCTTACATATGCGGAAACGGCTGGTCAGGCCGCCGCGGTGAAGGTGTTCTGACCGGGCCTGTCGTTGTGTCTTGGGAAAGCAAAGGCCGCCTGCACCCGCACCAGAAACCGGAATGGCTTATGGCTCACTTCATTGAGCGCCTGCCTGACGCATTCTGCATTTTGGACCCGTTCATGGGCTCGGGTACCACGGGCGTCGCCGCCGCCCAGATGAAGCGAAAATTCGTCGGCATCGAGTGCGACGAAAAGCATTTCGCTAACGCCTGTCGCCGCATCGAGGACGCCCAGCGCCAAGGCTCTCTGTTCGGAGCCGCAGCATGACCGCCCCAGCCCCAGCCCAAGAGGGGAAGCGCGAACTTCGGGCGCATCAGATCGCAATGCAGAACAAGCATCAGCGGTGCTTTGATATCCTGCGCGATGCGGCTGACGGAGGGCGGAAATGCCCGACCAACCGAGACCTTGCCGACATGATTGGCTACGCGACCCCGCAAAAGGCATCGGAGGTTGTCAGCCTGATCGAGGCCATGGGGCTGATCACCGTTAAGCGCGCCCGCCGCAGTCGGATCGTCACCATTTGCCAAACAGGCAAGCGCACTGCCGGCGAAATCGAAGTCGCGCCGGCTGCTGGATGGACTGACGACGAAGACGCGATCCTTATGGACGGCGTTTCGGAGGGCCAGACGCTCGCCAGCATTGGCCTCATCCTAGGCAAGACGGAGAATGCCTGCACGTTACGATTCCATCGGATCGCGGCGCAGATGGGGCCGCAGGCGCGATGACCGAGTTCATCCTCCGCCGCAGCCATGCCGAGTGCAAGCTCGCTTTCGACGCGATCCGCGAACACTGGCGCGCGAAAATGCGCCGGGCTGCTGGACAAGCCTTTCCTGCGCGGCGGGATGGGTTGGGGAGGTTTACCCATGCGCGTTGACCTCCCATGGCCTCCGTCCGCCCTGCGGCCTAACGCAGCCTCACCGGGCGCTTGGCGGCGTAAACAGGGGGCAGCGAAAGCCTACAAGGCCGATTGCATGCTCTTGTGCCGGACTGGCGGCCTACGCGCTATCACGGTCGACGCGGCACACCTCACGCTGCGCTTTTGCCCGCCGGATCGTCGGCGGCGCGATCTCGACAATATGCTCGCCAGTTTCAAGCAAGGCATTGACGCCATCAGCGAGACGATCGGCCTGGACGATTATCATTTCGGACTCACCCTGTCGCGCGGCGAACCCGTGAAAGGCGGCTCGGTCGAAGTGACCATTACCGAGATGGAGCCGTTCTGATGGCCCGTCCGATCAGCGATATCCTCCCCGGCATCCTTGAACGCTGCGCCGAGATGATGGGTATCCAATACATCCTTGGAAAACTCGATACGGATTTGGAGCGCAAAAGCTTCATCCTCGATTGCCACACCCATGAACTAATTGATGACGAGCAATGTGCCCTCCTCATCACCGCACACATGTTGGAGAACGCATGAGCCAGTGGTTCCGCATGTACGCCGAAGTGCTGGATGATCCAAAAGTCCAACGTTTGTCAGGCGACGACTTTAAAGGCTGGGTCAATATCCTGTGCCTTACGGCCAAAGACGATGGCATCCTGCCGCCGGTTGCAGATATCGGATTCGCTCTTCGCCTAGACCCAAAAAAGGCCGAAAAGCTGGTGTCGCGCCTCGTCACTGCCGGCCTCTTGGCCGAAACTGAAACGGGACTGAAACCCCATAAATGGGATAGTCGGCAGTACAAGTCCGACGTTTCAACCGACAGAGTGAAACGTTTCAGGCAACGTTCCAAGAAACAGCCTGAAACGGATGCTGAAACAGCCCCAGAGACAGATACAGAAACAGATGTTCCGTTATCTAAAGATAACGGGCCAACGGCCGATCCTGACAAGGTCTTTTGGGACAGCGCAAAGTCCTATCTCGGACCATCCAAAGCCAGCCTGATCGGCAAGTGGGTTAGCCAGCATAAGAAACCGGCAGTCATCGCCGCGATCACTACGGCTCAATCCGAGCGTGCCGTGGACCCGGTTGCCTTCATCGAAGGCGTTCTGCGCAAAGGCAGCAACCACCACCAGCCGAGGATCCCGATATGATCTGGCAGCCGAAAAAAGCCGGGAAGCAGCTTTGCCCCGAATGCTCCCACACCCGCCGCAACAAAAAAGACCCCTGCCTTTCAGTGAGTTTGACCGATGACGGATATGTCTGGAACTGCTTCAACTGCGGATACAAGGGTGGCACCGGCCCTGCACGAACGGCACAAGGAGTGGCTGGCGGCTCGCGGCATCCAATCCGATACGGCGGAAGCGGCCGGGCTGACTACCAAGCAGGACAGCCGGGGAAACTGGCTTGTCTTCCCGTATCGCCTCGACGGCCGGTTGGTGAATCGCAAGTATCGCCTGACTTCCGAAAAGCAGCACCAGATGGACACGGGCGGAACACTTTGCCTGTGGAACGCAGAATGCCTGCGCTCCCCGCACGTAGCCAAGGGCGGATCGGTTATCATCACGGAAGGTGAATTCGATGCGCTGATTGCCATGGAGTGCGGGTTTCATTCGGTGGTCTCGGTGCCCAACGGTGCGCCGTCAGAACGGATCGATGACCCGGTGAACAGCAACCGCTATCGCTTCCTGTGGGAAAGCAAATCCGATCTGGAGGGCGTGAAGGAATTCATCCTCGCGACGGACAGTGACGGCCCAGGGCAGGTTTTGGCCCATGACCTCGCCTCGATTCTTGGCCCTGAGAGGTGCCGCTTCCTCGAATATCCCGAAGGTTCGAAAGACCTCAACGAGGTTTTCCTGACGCATGGCTGGCAGGCTGTGGTCAAGATGATCGAAGCCGCGAAACCATTCCCGGTGCAGGGCCTTCACGACTTTTTTGACTTCCCCGATCAGCCGCCGGTCAAGGGGATGGAGACGGGCATAGACGCCCTAAGCGGCAAGCTGGAGATCGTGCTGGGCACACTTACGGTTTTCACTGGCTACAGCAACATGGGCAAGTCGACTGTCCTAAACACGATGATCGCTCATTGCGCGGCACATGACGTGCCAGTGTGCATAGCGAGCTTTGAGACCCAGACGCGCCCGATCCTGCTCGATGGCATCACCAAGGCGCTGATAGGCTGCCCACCCTCGGAATTCTATAATCACCCCCAGCGGCGCGATGCTTATGCCCACGTCAACAAAATGGTGAAGGTTATCTCCAATTCCCTGGATGAGGATCTGGAATTCTCGATCGACAGTTTCCTCGATACCGCTCGCATTGCTGTCATCCGCGATGGCTGTAAGGTCGTCATACTCGATCCGTGGAACGAGATCGAACACAAGCGCGGTCGCGATGAAACGGTGACCGAATATATCGGTCGCGCGCTCCGCCGCATCAAAGCCTTTATCCGGCAATATAATGTTTCATTCTGGATAGTCGCCCATCCCACGAAGCCGATCAAAGGTACGAACGCACTCCCCAGTCTCTATGACATTTCGGATAGCGCGCATTGGGCGAACAAGGCTGATTACGGTCTGGTCTATCATCGCCCCGATCGAGAGGTGAACCAGGCCGATCTTGCTGTGGTGAAGGTTCGCATGGGGCTGCCCGGCGAAGTCTCGTCAGCTCAGGTCCAGTTCGATTACCGGACCAGCCGGATCGCGGCGATATGAAATGCTCACCGAATTTATATGCTTCCTCCTCCGCTCTCCCCGCACCCGTGCAGAGGCAGCGGACGAGGCTAAGCGGCTTGGGGTGGGCGATGAATGGGCGGAATATTATTGGAGGACGATCGGGTGAGTGATGGACGCGCAGACCGCAGGACGCAGGTTATTGATGCCGCGATTTCCGCTTTTAACGCTGCCTATACCGAGGCTTGTGGGGATGAGCCAGGCACGGGAATGTCGTTGGCCGATGGTATCCCCTTCATCATGCGCGCGGCGGTTATCGCCGCATGTGAGGCGTTGCTGGCGCTGGACGACCCAGCATGACCGGTACTTCAATCATGTCGGAAGGTAGGGGGTGAGGATGGCGTTCCACCCGGAAAGGATCGCTGATGCCCCCACCCGGTGAGACAGCAGCCTATCGTCCGAAGCCCGCGGACTTCAGGGATAATTACATCGCCATGGGTTTCGGCGATGAACTGCGCGAGCATTATTGCACGAACTATCGGGTGCTGCGCCGCTGGGTCACCGAAGAGGGGCATCAGGAATTGTACGAAGCGAGGCGACTTTATCTCAAGGCCACGAAATGGCCGAATGGGGCGCCGGGCAATCGCAAACGGCGGTATGTGCTGGGGCAGACTTTGGTGAGTAAGCGGAAGGTGGATATATGACCTACATCAGCGATCACGCCGTCCTGCGCTATCTGGAGCGTGTGCGGGGCGTCGACATCGAAGCCGTCCGTGCTGAGATGATGTCGCCCGCCGTTGATGTCGCGGTCCAGTTCGGATGCGATACCGTGAAGATGGGCAATGGTGCGCGGCTGCGGCTTGTTGGCGATGTCGTGCAGACGGTTTTGTCGAAGCCTGTGCGGGGGCGGAGGGGATGACACCGAAGCAACAGCGGTTTGTCGAGGAGTATCTGATCGACCTTAATGCGACCCAAGCTGCCATACGGGCGGGCTACAGTGCGAAGACGGCCAATGAGCAGGCATCGCGCCTGTTAGCGAATGTTAGCGTCTCTCATGCCATCATGGAGGCTCAGCAGCGGAGATCCACGCGCACCGAAATCACGCAAGATCGCGTGTTAGCGGAGCTGGCCAAGATTGGCTTCGCAGACATGCGCAAACTCCTACGTTGGACGGGCAATCTCCCCAAAATGGACATGGAGGGAGCTGAGGAGTCTGGTGATGTTACCATCAGCGTTGCGAACTTCGTCCAGCTATTCGACAGCGACGATCTGGACGATGACACAGCAGCCTGCATCTCGGAAATAAGCCAGACCAAGGACGGCGCACTGAAGGTCAAGCTGCACGACAAGCGCGCGGCGCTAGAGGCGATTGGCCGACATCTTGGCATGTTCAAAGATCGCGTTGAACACACGGGCAAAGACGGCGGCCCCATCCAATACGATCAGGTAAAATCAGATGCAGATGCTTTCGAAAGCGCAATTGCTCGCCTTGCTTCCGCCGGAGGAGCGCCAAGCGTTCCTGGCGACACTCAGCACTGAGGCGAAGGCAGAGCTTAAATGGCGCTGGTCATTTCATGCGCGACCCAACCAGATGGCACCGGCGGGCGATTGGCGGACATGGCTAGCGCTTGCTGGGCGCGGCTTCGGTAAAACGGAAGCCGGGGCACAATGGATTCGTGAGCGGGTGAAGGCGGGCGCGCGACAGATCGCGTTAATCGCCGAAACGCAAAAGGATCTTGAGGAGGTGATGGTTGCTCGCCTGCTCAAGATCAGCCCGCCGGATGAATTGCCATCTGTCCGGTACAAGCCAGTCCGCATCACGTGGCCGAACGGGGCGCAGGCTCTGGGTTATAACGGCACCGAACCAGACCAGTTGCGCGGCCCTGAGTTTGATACCGCATGGGTCGATGAACTTGCGAAATATCGCTATGCTCGCGAAACTTGGGACATGCTGCAATTCACCATGCGCAGCGGCGATGATCCCCGCGTTTTTGTGACGACCACACCGCGGCCGATCCCTGTGCTGCGGGAAATCATAAACGACCCGACGACTGCGATTACGCGCGGTTCCACCATGGATAATGCGGGCAACCTTCCCGCAGCCTTCATGAAAGCGGTCGTGGAAAAATACGCCGGCACCAGGCTCGGCCGCCAAGAGCTCAATGCCGAAATGTTGGATGATGTGCCCGGCGCCCTATGGACGCGAGACATGATCGACGCCGAGCGGATTAAGCAGGCACCGCAATTGCAGCGGATCGTGATCGCGGTCGACCCCTCGGGCACCTCTGGCGCCGGCAGCGACAGTGTAGGCGATGACATCGGCATAGTGGCGGCAGGCATCGGTATAGACGGGCGAGGGTATGTGCTGGACGACCATTCGTGCAACCTGTCCCCCGATGGGTGGGGACGGCGCGTCCGCGAGGTCTTTTCGTTACATCGGGCAGACCGCATCATAGCCGAGCGCAATTTCGGCGGCGCAATGGTCGAGGCGGTCATCAAGGCACAGGATAAGACGTTGCCCGTCAAGGTCGTCACAGCGTCGCGCGGCAAGGTGGCTCGGGCTGAACCTATATCGGCGCTTTACGAGCAAGGCCGGGTTTCGCACGTCGGCGCATTTTCAGCGATGGAAGATCAGATGTGCGCTATGACTCCATCCGGCTACGTAGGCGAAGGCTCACCCGACCGCGCAGACGCGCTGGTGTGGGCCTTGACGGAGTTGATGCTCGGCAAGGGCCAGCATTCCACCGCATCCCTCCTATCCTGAGGGTTATAAACCGCCTGCCCCCTGCGCCCTACCTTCCCCATCATGGCGTGGATCACCGACAGTCTCCGAGGCGCGATCGATCTGGCGTCGCGCCTGAACCCGTTCAATCGTGGCGGCGTCGAAACTGCCCTCGCGGGCGTCTTTACCCATCAGCTTGCCATCGCTGCCTACATGTCGTCTGGCATGATGCGGAAGGTGATCGCGATCCCGGCAGAAGATCGTGTCCGTGAATGGCGGGACTGGCAGGCCGAAGCCAAGGCCATCACCGCGATCGAGGCCGAAGAGAAGAGGCTTGGCCTCATCGGTAAGGTCCAAGAGGCTGAAACCCTGCGCGGCATCGGTGGGGGCGCGCTAATCATCGTCACCGCGGGAAATCACGCCGACGAGTTGCGGCCCGAACAGGTCGCGCCCGGCGGCATCGTGGCGATCAATGTCGTCTCGCGCTGGCAGATCACCGGCAAGGACTGGATCAGGGACCTAGCATCGCCTCGATACGGCGAGCCGTCCATGTGGCAGATGAACGGCGGCGAGGCCCATGCCCAAATGATCCACCCCAGCCGGGTCATATGCTTCCGTGGCCCTCGTCTTCCCGCCGGCCATGCGGTGTCCGAGGAAGAGGCGTTCTGGGGTGATAGCCGGCTGCTGCGGGTCTATACCGAAGTCACCCGCTCCGATGAAACCCAGGCGTGGTTCGCGGCGCTGGTGCGCAAAGCCAAGCTGCTGCGCATCGGCATCCCCGACCTTACCGACCTTGACCCGGAGCAACTGAACGCGCGCGTCGCGTTGATAGCGACCGGCGAAAGCAGTTTGAACGCTACCGTTTACCGCTCGTCACCAAGCGCGGATGTAGGCGGCGAAAAGATCGATGACTATCAAGTCACGTGGGCCGGCATCCCGGCGATGATGGACGCATTTGACCAGCGCGTGTCTGCGGTTTCAGATATTCCGTTCACCCGCCTTATGGGTCGCTCGCCGGCTGGCATGAACGCTACCGGCCAGCACGACATGGATAACCACAACCGCGCGATTGTGTCTGGCCAAAAGCTGGAAGTCGGCCCGTGCCTGGAACAGTTGGACCCGTTCCTACTCCACTCTGCCGGGGTAAACCCAGATGATGTGACCTGGCGCTTTGCCCCGCTCTCCACGCCAAGCGAGAAGGAAGAGGCAGACACATTCTTCGCCACCATGCAGGCGGTCGAGAAGCTCCAAGCCACGGGCGCAATTCCAGATGAGGCATTCGCCAAGGGGCTGCAAAACCTCATGAGCGAGCGTGAATATATGCCCGGTCTCGATCAGGCATTGGCAGAAATCCCGGAGGCGGAGCGGTACGGCATCCGCCCCGAGGATGATGGAGGCGACGATGATCCATCTGCAATCCAGTCGGAGGGAGGTGATCCAGAACGTCTAGCCGGTCGTGGCGGGCAGTCTGGAAGTGGCGTGCCCGCCCGCCGTGCTGCGGATGACAAGAAGGCGGGCGAGGAATGAGAAACCTCATCAAGGTTAACGCCCTTGTCACGCTATTAGATCGCGAAGCCCAGATACTTGCAGATGAAAATTTCCACGCCTCATCGGTGACAGTGGGGCTAGCAGCACACCATATGCGGGCAATGGCTGCAACCATGCGGGCGCATGGGTTTGACCCTGACGATCTTATGAAGGCCGGCAACTGCGAGGAAGAATAATGTCCCGCTTCAACCTCGCCGCCCTCGCTCGTCGCCAGCGGAACATCCGCCGCAACGCCATAGTCCTGCGCGACATCATCCCGCCCGCGACCCTCGCGACGAACCTGTTTCGTGCCTGCTATCTGCCCGTCATCACGGCATGGTCCAATGCGCTACCCCGCATCGATGCCGCCTATGAGCGCAGCCTATCTGAATTGACGCAGGACAGCCCCGCCGATGTGCGGGGTGAGATCAGCAGCGCGGCCGAGGCGATCAACCGGCTAATCTTGTTGCTGACGCCCGATCTGCGTGATTGGGTGCTGCGAGCCGAGCAATGGTATCGCGGCAAGTGGCGGGGTGCTGTGCTGGCTGCAACCGGCGTCGATCTCTCCACGATGCTTGGCGCGGAGGACGTGCGGGCCAGCCTCGAAACAACGCTGGAGTGGAACACGGCGCTTATCCGTGACGTGTCGGATCAGGCCCGGCAGCGGATCAGCAGCGCGGTGTTCGACGGCCTGCGCAATCGCACGCCCGCGCGCGAGGTCGCCAAGACGATCCGGGAGGGTGTGGATATGGGGCGGGCACGGGCAACGCGCATTGCCAGCGACCAGCTATCGAAGCTCACTAGTTCATTGGCGGAAGAGCGCCGGCGGGAAGCGGGGATTGATACGTGGAAATGGCGGTCTAGCCATAAGCTGCACTACCGGCCCGAGCATGCCGCGCGCGACGGGAAGGAATATACCGACGAGACAGCGCCCAAGGATTTGCCGGGGCGGCTGCCGTTTTGTGGGTGCCGATCGCAGGCGGTGGTGCGGTTCGACTAATTAAGTTAAAACCGAACTCGTCTGGGTAAGGCAAATTCGTTAAAAGGAAAACGTATGGGCACCCTTTTCTTTACTGACAGTATGCACCCTTGCGATGGCCGCAATGATGCTGGGTCGCAGCGTCAGGTTGAAATTTTTCGGCCTTCTGGAGAACATCATTTATCGCTTCGGATCGGGAACGTCGGCGAAGAACATGCCGGGCTAGGGCCCACCGTTAGGTTGGACGAAGAGGGTGCGCGTGAAGTTCTGGGCGGACTCATCAGGGGCATGCACTATCTGGGATTTAAGACGGACGACATCGTTTAGCTGACGCCGACATGCCGAAAATCATCCCAAGATTGCTCTTCAGCTAATCCCTGAGGGTTATAAACCCGCCCCCTCGCCCTGCCTATCGTGCGGGGCATGTTGTTCTCCGATGCCCTCACGCTAGACGCTCCCCGCCGCACCAGCGACGGTTATATGGCTGTTCGCGCCAAAGTCGCGCGCACCGGCGTTTACGAATATAGCGGCCGTGAGGTTGACCCCGAAAATAAGCACGGCCTGCGCGATACCGCAGTCGTCCACGTTCTGCGGGATGCGGCGACAGTGTTTGATCCGAAGGCGGCGCGCAGCTTCATCGGAAAGCCAGTCACGGACGACCACCCGAAGGCCGCTGTAACCTCGCAGAACTGGCGCGATCATGCGCGAGGGACTGTCATGGGCGCGAAGTGGGAGGAAGGTGGCTATCTCGCTTTCGATCTTTTGCTGACTGACGCCGAGGCTATTCGCAAGGTGGACGCCGGCAAACGTGAACTGAGCAACGGCTACAGCGCCGAACTCGAATTTGGCGATTTTCAAGCGGCAGACGGCACCAGGTGCCAGGCCCGCCAAACTTCCATCTCCGGCAACCATGTCGCTCTGGTCGATCGTGGCCGCGCTGGTTCGGAATGCGCGATCAAAGACGGGTTCGCCCTCTGTGATTCCCTCCCCTCCAACCTCATCGACGCCTTTACTCAGGAGAAGCCCGTGAAGACCATGTTGATCGACGGGCTGACCGTCGACGTGTCCAACGCCGATACGGCAATGGCCACCATCCAGACGCTAATCGCCGCGCGCGATGGTTTCAGCGCCAAGCTGACCACCGCAGAGGCCCAGGCCGTCACTGACGCCGCCTCAATCGTCGCCAAGGACGCGGAGATTGCCAAGCTCACCGCCGATCTGGCTGCGGCCAAGCCAACCCTCCAGCAGCTTCGTGACGCCGGAAAGGCGTTTGCTGTCATCGAAGGCAAGGCCAAGGCTGTAGGCGTGGCTGTGACCGACGCGATGGACGAAGCGTCCATCATGAAGGCGGTGGTGGACAAGCAGATGCCCGGCAACACCTATACCGGCGACCACATCAAGATCGCGTTCGAGACGCTGACCAAGGATGTGAAGGTCGCGGATCAGGCGGTGCAGCCTTTGGGTGCGCCTCAGGTCATCGGTGACGCCGCTGCGGTCGAAGCGAAGGCTTTCAACGACGCGAACGATTTCAACGCCTGGCGCACCAAGAGCGCGGCATAAGGGAGGGCTAGAACATGGCTTTGCAGACCGCTTACACGCAGTTCCAGCCTGCCGGCTTCCCCGGCATGTCAGCGAATATGGAGAATTTCAATGCGCCGACCCGCACCGCGACCGCGACCATCGCGTTCGGCGCACCGGTGCAGCGCAATGGTGACGCAAGTTGCACGCCGCTTACTTCGGGCGAGTTCCTCGGCATCGCTATTGCACATCATGTCATCACGGCAACCAACGCTGACAGCTACGGCCAATATGACAATGTGCCGGTTGCCGATGAAGGCGTTTATTGGGGCCTCGCGGGTGCCGCAATCGCCGTAGGGGCTGCTCTCAATTGGGACAGCGCAAATGGCAAATGGACCACAGCTTCGGTCGCGGGGGCAATCTACGCGGTTCCCGGCGCAGAGGCGGACAGTGCCGCCAGCGGCAATAACGCGATCTTCAAAGTGCGGCTGCGCCGCGTGCCGTCTTAAGGGGGCTTGAGCAATGAACATGCACACCAGTTTCAACGACGCGCAGCAGGCTCAGTTCGGCTTCGTGGTCAGTCAGGCCTATTCGATCAACGCGCAGGTCTATGCGACCAAGTTCCCGGACCTCGATTTCGGCCGCCTCGTTTATGTCGACACGTCGGCCCCTGAATGGACGCCCGGCATCATCACGTTCCTGTCCAGTTCGGTTGGCAAGGCGGGATGGTATTCCGGCGCTGCCAAGGACGTGCCCAAGGCCGATGTCACGATGGACAAGAGCCAGGTGCAGGTTCACATGGCGGCGGTCGGCTACGGCTATGACAGCGAAGAGGTAGGCCAGGCTCAGTTGCTTGGCATCCCGCTCGGGACTGCAAAGGCGGAATCCGCGCGCCGCGCCTATACCGAGTTCATGTGGAACGTCACCCTCACCGGCGACACGACCAAGAACCTGCTCGGTCTGGGCAACCAGTCGGGCGTCACCACGGGCAACGCGCCTGCTGATGGCACCGGTTCGGTCACCACATGGTTCGACACCGGCGGTAACGCCACCAAAACGCCGACCCAGATCATCCGTGACATCAACTCGGTGCTGACCGGCATCTTCACCGGTTCGCTCACTGTCGAAATGGCCGATACGCTGTTGCTGCCTTACAGCATCATCAGCTATCTGGGTGCGACCCCCATGTCCGCCACGAACAGTGAAACGATCCTATCGTTCATCCTGCGCACCAACATCTACACGCAGATGACCGGGCAGCAGTTGACCATCCGTGGTGTTCTCGGTCTCGATACGGCTGGCGCAAGCAGTACGCGGCGCATGGTCGCATATGCCAACCGTCAGGATGTGGTGAAGCTGCACCTCCCGATGCCTCACCGCTTCCTGCCTGTCTATCAGGACGGCCCGATGAACTTCGAAGTCCCCGGTGTATTCCGCACCGGCGGAGTAGAGGTGCTGCGCACCGGCGCGTTCCGCTATCTTGATGGGATTTAAGCCATGGCCGAGCAGAAGATCGTCAAGCACGTGGTCATCAACATCACCAACGGCCCCAAGGTCCTGAACAGCATCCCTCCAGGCGTTCTGGCGGCCGGCGATTCGACAGATGACCCCGTTTCGCTGACCGAGGCCGAATACGAAGCGGCAAAGGGTACGGGCTGGTTCAAGTTCAGCGCCGCAAAGGCCGAGCCTGCCAAGGTTTGATTTAACCTCTCCGGGGAGACGGGCCGCCTGCTGATGAAGCGGCGGCCCTTTTTGTAAGGACTGAACTTGCCCTACACCCGCCTGCCCCTCGCTGACTTCAAGGCGAAATACGCAGCGTTCACGACGCTTGCTGAACCGTCTTATGCCGCATGGGCTGCGGAGGCGGAAGTGGACATCACCGACCGCTATGGCAGTTATCAGCAGCGCGCGACGGAGTTGCAGACGGCTCATTATCTCGCACTTCAGACTATCGGCATGGGGGCAGTGGCAGGCGTAATTGCTACCGGGGCGACCAGCTTCAAATCGGCGACGTTCAGCGCTACAATATCCGATAGCGTCATTGCATCGCGCGCTAAGGGTGATCTTAGATCAACGCCCTACGGTCAGCAGCTTGCGGCGATCCAGCGCCGTCTGTTTGGCGGCCCCTATCTGGTCGGATGCGCCTGATGGACATGGCTGCTGCCTTTGCCGATATCGGCCTCGCCTTCTCCGCGGCCTTTGGCGGCCCATTTTGGCCGGCGCAGATCATCACGCAGGGCGAACTGGAATATGACGACGGCGGGAGTATTATTCCGGGCACCGGCGAGCCCGTTCGCCGCGACTGCATGGCCCAGGTGGACGCCGTGTCTGAGGCCATGCGCTTACAGGAAGGCTTCGCGGAAAAGGACCGGCGCATCATCGTGCTCGCCGCGACACTGGAGGGCGGGGTCACCACGGCCGACAAGATCGAGATACTGGAGGGGCCGTTTGCCGCAATCTGGTCGATCGAGTTCGTCGGCATGGATACGGTGGCGGCCGGACGGGAACTACGCGGGAGGGCGGCGTAGTGGCCCGTTCTCGCATGATTGGCGCGAAGGCGCATGTCGGCCGACTGCGCAAGCTCGCGGGTCCTGACATGGCCCGCTATGTGGGCAAAGCGCTGTTTGCTGCGGGCGAATTGATCCAAGTCGAAGCGCAGATCAGCATCACGGCAGGCGCGGTGTCGGGCAAAAAGCATGTCGCGTCCAAGCCTGGCGATGCGCCGAACGCTGACACGCACCTGCTGGCGAATAATATCGAGACGGTCCAAAAAGAGCTACTGCTGGTCGAGGTGAGCAGTAACGCCCCATATGCTGCCCCGCTGGAGTTCGGCACGTCCAAAATGGCCGCTCGCCCGTACATGGGGCCGGCCCGCGACGCCAAGCGCAAGGAAGCTGAGCAGCTCGTAAAGCAGGCTGTGGCCACCGCGGTTCGCCACTCCAGAACGAGGGACTGAGCATGTCCGGCGACCTTTTGCGCGAGACCGAGCGCGCGACGATCATCACCCTGAAAGCCAATGCGCCCCTGTTGGCGATCGTGGCTAAGGCATCTATCGAGCCCAATGCGGAAAACCCGGAATGGCCCTTCACCCGGCTCGACGGGACGCAAGCTATTCCCCAAGGGCGCGGATGCACGACTCGATCGGATGTGACCTTCATGGTCCATTCGTTCGCCAAGCCGCGCTACGTCGATGATGATCCGAAGAAGCGAGCGATAGAAACTGCCCGCGATCATTGCGCACGCATCAACAGCGCTGTGGTCGATGCGCTTCACAATCATCGGTACACGGTTGCAGGCGTCGTTTACAAACTGTCCGTCAGGTCTTCGCGCCTCATGCAAGATGGCGCAGAGCGGGACGCCTACCATGGCGTTGCGAATATATTAGCGAGAGCACAGCGGGGCTGATATGCCCAGCGAATGGACACTCCGCTTTCCGAGCGCATGTTGCGCGCGTTCCTTGCTCAGATGATCCGAACTGAAGCCATCGATCCTGACGATATCGCGGATGCCGCGGATCGGTTGGATAAGGCGGGGGACGAGGAGGCGGCCCATGCCATGCGCTGCATCATTATCGAGGCAAATGCGCCTGAGATATCTGACTGGCAGGCTGAGCAGCGCCGCAACCGGTTCCACGTGATCGATGGGCCTGAGGGTTATAAACCAGCGGAGTGACCACCCCTAATCTCTGGCAAACGATGCTGGAGATATTGCTGTGAGCTTTCCAACCGAAGCCGATTTCGCGCTGATCAAAATCAAGACCGCAGACGGCCCGCCCGCTGTATTCGCTCAGCTGTGTGGTATCGAATCGGTTACGATCAATCGCAGCGCCAACATGTCGGAGCGCTATCGCCGCGACTGCGCCAAGCCAGGGAGGCCTGGCCAGCGCAAACTTCGCGCTACCGGCAATAGCTGGCAAATTTCCGGCAGTGGCGTGCAGAACATCGACATGGAGGCCACGTATTCCGGCGCTTTGGGCGTTCTCAAGGATTATGAGGTCGAATTGTATCGCGACGACGATACTGACGCCGGGGAACTGCTCGGGACCTATGCGGGCACGGCCATGATGACGACCCAGAACCAGACTTCTGACCAAAATGCGGAAGGCTCCACGCTGGAAATCACGCTGGAAGGCCAGGACAATCTGATCTGGACCGCAGCATAAAGGGTAGATGACATGGCCGATTTAAGCATCACCGCCGCGAATGTTATTGCAGGCACCGGCGCGAGCGGAACCAATGGCCTCGCTGGCGCGGCCATTACGGCTGGCCAGGCCGTCTATCTGGACAAGGTGACGCAGAAATACCTGCTCTCGGACAGCAATTCCGGTGTTGCAGCCGCTCGCGCCGTGGATGGCCTCGCGCTTCACGCTGCCGCGCTCAACCAGCCGCTCGCCGTCCATACCAAGGGACCTATCGCGATCGGGGCCACACTGGCCCCCGGCGTCGCCTATTATCTCTCGGACACGCCGGGCGGCATCTGCCCCGTCGCGGACGTTGGGACAGGCGAGAATAGCATTCTGATTGGCATCGCGACATCGGCGAGCGTCCTCAAGGTCAACGTCCAGAATTCGGGCGTCACGCTTTAATGGAGACTGCCGTCGATCTGGATTTCGCGGGCGGCCGATATCGCTTCTGGCTCCCGCTGCCGCAGGTCGTGGCTATCGAGCGCGGCCCTGCTGCGCACCGGCATGAAGGTTACCCCCGTTCCATCTTCGCGATGTACGACGCCATCAGTGCCGGCCTCGGTATAACGGATGATGGCGCTGTCTATGTCGGCGGGGCAACGGCGCTCGTCGGGGACATCCGAAACATCATCATGCAAGGTCTGATCGGCGGCGCTTCCGGTTTGGTGGATGGCGACGAGATCGAGGTTGGTCCACAGACCGCCGGCGAGCTGGTAACGGCCAACGTCTATCCCGCACGCCCGCTGATCGAAGGTATGCACATTGCATGGGCGATCCTCAACGCAGCGATCAACGGCGTCGTGCTAAAAAAAAAGCAGTCAGCGGAAAGCGAAGTCGAAACCCCGAACCCATCCGAAAAGGACAGGTGATCGCCAACTGCGGCGGCATGCACCTTAATTGGGAGCGGCTGTCGCTATCTGGGTATTTCGAGGCGCTAGAGGCGCATAACGATGCCAATAGCGGCGGGGGCCAGGAGAAAGGCGTCAAGGATATCGACCGGCTGCGGCGGTTTGTGGACGCGCATCGGGGTTAGGCCTTCGCTAAGAGCCTTTCGGCGACAGCGGGATCAGCCTGGATGATGGTCAGCAGCGCCCGTGCCGGCGCGTCTGGCTGACGGCGGCCCTGCTCCCAATCACGTACCGTGCCGACTGGCAGATGATAGGTCTCGGCGAAAGCCTGCTGTGACTTTTTGGTGGCGGCCCGGACGGCCTTAACGTCGACCGGCTCATGTGTGACGAAGCCCTTGCGGTCTCCGCCCTCATATGCCTCGACCTGAGCCATAGCGCGCTTGAGACTGGCGAAATCCTGAGTGTCCATTTTCACTTTCCTTTCCGTAGATCGTTCTTTTGGGCTTCGGTGAGATTGGCTTGCTTGCCCTTGGAAATCACGGTCATCAAAAATACGGGGTTCACCTCGCTCGTGTAATAGGTGATGATCCTATACCCTGCCGACTTGCCCCGACCTTCCTTAGCAATCCTAACCTTGCGACAGCCTCCGGTGCCGGGGATGATCTCGCCAGCTTCGGGATTCTCCGCCAGAACCGAAACGGCAGCGTCGCGCTCGGCGTCGCTCATTCCCGCCTTCTTGGCAGCAGTGAGATATTCCGGGGTTTCAACTACCGTGTGCATGCATGAGATGTACGGCATTGCCGTATTCAAGTCAAGGTTTAATTACGGCATTGCCGTAGTTTTATAGTCGTGCGCCCTATCCACAGCGTGGTTGTCGGGTCGCCCTATTCGGGATGTGGCCCGCTCAGAACCTGGGCTGAAACATCCTTCCGCTCATAATCGACTGAATGCGCGGCGAAACTTTCCTGATCGACAATTTGAAGATCGGCCCTACCCGACATTATCCCCGCCTTGATCTGGCACCGAACATATTTTGTCTGACCAGCGGCAACGTTGACCTCGATGCTCGCAGTTTTGTTGGTCAAGATGTAGCTGCCTGCCGGGACATGCCATTCGGCATATTTTCCGCGACCCAACTCAATGATCTGCTCGCCTTTGTATCGGATGGGGCAAGCTATCGCAGCGCCCCCGAGCGACGATCCCCGATAAAGGATGATCTTGCCCTTCTCGGATGCAAGCGTCGGAGGCGCAGCGGCACCTGCGATGAGCAATGTCAATAAACCGAGCATCTATCCTCCAAGATTTGGCAGCCTGACGGTTATAAACCCCATATGCGGGCCACCGTAGCATGGCGGCATGCCGGAAATCGACCCCGTAATCCTCCAGCTTCGCGCGGATGTAGCCAAGTACAACGCCGATATGCAGCAGACAGCGCGTCGCGTAGACGCCAGCCTGAAGCTGCAAGAGGGATCGATCGTCCGCCTGGAAGGCCGTATGACGACCGGGTTCGAGCGGGTCGGCGGCGCAGCAACCCGCGCGCAAATGTTGGTCGGCTCATCCATGAACGCGATCAAGGGGGCTATGGCCGGCGTTTCCGCAATAGCTATTGCCCAAAGCTTCCTGAAGATCGCGGATGAGGCAAAGAAGCTCGATGCGACGTTGAAACTGGCGACATCTGGGTTCGGGTCGTTCGGCCAAGCTCAAGAAGACGTTCGTCGTATTGCCGATGAGACGCGATCAGGGCTTTCCGAAACAGCGTCTCTCTATGCCAATTTTGTACGCGGCGCCAAGGAGCTAGGTGGCTCTCAAGCCGAAGCTGCGCGCGCTACCGAGACATTTTCAAAGACGCTGAAGATCAGTGGCGCGGACGCAAATTCGGCTGCGTCTGCGACCCTGCAATTCGGTCAGGCGCTCGCATCTGGCGCGCTGCGTGGCGACGAACTTAACAGCATCCTTGAGGCATCGCCCCGTCTTGCCCGGCTGCTGGCGGATGCGATGGGGCAACCGATCGGGCAGATTAAAAAGCTTGGCGAAGAGGGTAAGCTCACCTCTGATAAATTGCTTCGGGCCTTAACGGACACGAAATTCACTGCCAGCATTGACGCTGAATTCAAAGAATTACCCGTCACCTTCGATGACGCGATGACGAAGGTCTACAATGCGGCGCTCGTGACCTTCTCTGCGTTCGATCGCGGCGGCCAGTTCTCCACCGCACTGGCCAACTTCGTGACCGATGGGGCTGACGGCTTTGGCGACATGGAGCGCGCCGCAGAGCGTTTCGGCATATCGACCCGAGAGCAGTTCAACGGTCTTTACGAGGCGGTTTCGCCTTTTCTAGCCCTGCTTCAGGAAATCCGCAGCACACTCGCTTATATCGAGACCCACACCCCTAAGGCGGCCAAGATCACGCCAGAAGGCGCTGCAACGGGCGTGGATGCTGTAACCGGCCTTTGGCGCAAACCCCAAGCCTTTGGCCGTGGCCTGTATTCCGCTGCAACGGGCGGCTCGTTCCGAAAGGGCTATGACGATTTCATGAGTCAGACCAGCGCCGCGCAATATGTGCGTGACGCTAGAGGCCGCATCGATCAGAAAAACACAGACGCGGAGATGGCCCGCATCATGCGCGGAAATCCGCTTCGTGATGCTGCCACAGGTCTATCTAAGTTCAAAGTGCCATCAACGGGCGACAAAGCCAAGAAAAAGGCTGGCGCGAAGTCACCTCTCAGTCCTGAGGCGTTCGCTCGCGAAGAGGCGTCGCTCAACGATCAAATTCTCCGGTTAAAAACGGACGAGACCCAGACTGCCGAGCAGCGTGCGAAGATAGAAACCGACCGCATCGAGGCGGCGCGGCTCGCCGCGAACGCCGAAGTCGAGTTGGATAAGCGATACACCCAGCCTCAGAAGGAAAAAATAGTCGCGCTGAACGATCAGGTCGCAGCGCTTCGTGCGGCGAAGGTCATTCAGGAGCGCGATGCCGAAGTGGCCCAGCGCACCTATGACCTTGAAACAGCCGCCAATCGCAGTGCTCAAGATCTGTTGGAGAGCCAGTCGGATATCACCACGAACCGGCGCGAGCAGTATGAGATCGAGAAGCGCATCCTCAAGCTAAAGCAGTCGCAGGAGCGTGCAGAACTCGAACGCCTTCGCGACAGCCAGAAGCCTGAGGAGCGCGATATCGGCCGCGCTGGCTTGGCTAAGCTTGATGCAAAACAAGCGAACGAGGATACCAAGCTTGCCCAACAATATGAGGGCCCTTTGGGCCGCTACCGCCGCAAGCTCAACGACACCGACATACACGATCAGGTCGAGCAATATGCGGTGGACGAACTGGAGCATGTGCAGGACGGCATCCGCGACGCCCTTACGAAGAAGCTGGGTATCAAAGACCCGTTCCTGGCTGGCATCCTCGATATGTTCATCCAGCAGGTGATCATGAAGCCGCTGGCCAATGCCTTTGCTGGGGCGTCTGGCGGTGGTGGGGGCGGCATCGGTGGGATATTCGGTTCGCTCCTTTCCGGCCTAGGGGGAATCTTTGGCGGCGGGGGGGGTGGAGGCGGAGCCATTACTGGGGGAGGAAGTTCGTTCAGCTTCCCTGGGCTCATCTCTGGCTTCGGCGGCGGAAGGTTCGACATGAGCGGAACTCGCGTCCCCGGTTTCGCGGGCGGTACGCCATATGCCCCCGGAGGGATGGCGCTCGTCGGCGAAAGGGGGCCGGAACTGGTTAACTTGCCGCGCGGATCGCGTGTTACGCCGAACCACCAACTGGCCGGCGCAGCAGCGCGCGGAATGGTCGGCGCCGGTGCGGCCTCTTCCCCGCGCAATGTTATTGTTCAGCAAACAGTTCATGTCGACGCCAGCAACAGCGTCAATCCCGCTGGCTTCGAAAGCCGGATATTGTCGGTCTCCGCCGCCCAAGCTCAACAAGCCGCGGCGGCAGCCTACCAGCAGTCGATGAAGGATGCTCCCGGCGCTGTTCGGCGCGCGCAACGATTCAGGACCACCTAATGGCCACCTATCGGGCGTCAGTCCTCTTTCGTCTGCTCAGCGACCCACCGGTCTATCTGTGGAGCGGTTACGGGCCGTTGGAGACAGCGGCCGACGCGCTCGACGCCGGCGGCGCTTCATGGCGGGGCGCTGCTGAACTCGTATCCGTGCCGACGCTCAAGCAGCTTATTAATGGAGAGGCCGACCGGATCGAGGTGAAAGTATCCGGCGTGTCGCCTCATACGCTGCGCCTTGCCCACGAGGATCGCGCGAGCGTAAAGGGCGCAGCGGCGAACATCGGCATAATCGAGTTCGATGATGCGTGGCAGCAGCAGGGGCCGATCAAATGGCATTGGTCGGGCCTTGGTGGCGTCATAATCACGGAATCGGTGGCGTCGGAAAATGGCCGGGACTGGTCGGTCACACTCTCAATGGCGAGTGCTGACACTTACCTGTCGAATCCTCGCCTCTCCTTCTTCACGGCTGCTGATCAGGCGAAGAGGTCGCCGACCGATCAGTTCTTCTCCCATGTCGCGGGTATCAGCGCGGGCACCACTCGCAGATTCGGCCCGCTATGAGTCTGGCAGAATATCTGCTGGAGGGTGCCCGCACTCCATGGAGGGATGGCGTCCATGATTGCTCAGCATGGCCCGCGCGGTGGGCCGGCGTCCCCCTGCCGGCTGACTACTCGACGCACGACCGGCCACTTTCCGAGGTCTGGGGCGACTGGATCGGCGACCGCCTTGAGAAGGCGCTTGAGCCGGCAGTAGGAGATATTGGCGTGGTTCGCGTCGTCACGCCGCATGGTGAGGATGAGATCGGCGGTATTTATACCGGCGACAAGTGGGCACTCCTGACCGCTAAGGGCCTGGCGACAGTTCGATTGCCGGTTTCCAATGTCATAGCGGTGTGGCGCTGTGGGTAAGTTCGTCGGGGCCATCATCGGCGTTGTGACAACGGCTGTTGGCGTCTTGACGGCTAACCCCGCGCTCATCGCGTCTGGCATCGGCATGATCGTCACAAATGCTGTGGCACTTCTCTTCGCGCCTTCGATGCCAACCCCCGATGCCGCGGTCACTCAAAAGAAAGAGTCGACCCCCGTCAGGACTAAGGGCTATAACCGGCGACGGGTGTACGGCAAAGTCGTGCTGTTCGAAACTGACAGCGGCGGCGCAGCTATCGATGTCATCGCCTTCTTGGATGGCCGCAGCCATGCTGTGGTCCAACCCTACCTAAATGATGACAAAGTGACGATCACAGACGGGGTGGTCGATGGCTTGGAAGATGGGCGCTACAAGGACCGCAAGGTATCAGCCGGATTTAATCTTGGTCTACCAACCGAGACAGCCTTCTCTGTTGTTACCGCTCGTTTGTCTGGAATATGGACTGCGGAGCATCGCGGCGACGAGGTGACATCCGGGTATTTGCTTAAGTTGCCCGTCAAAGACAAGGACTTCCTGGAAGTATACCCCCAAGGCGATAACGTAGTTCTATCTGCTGTCTTCGACATGCAATATCTCTTCGATCCGCGCGACGAGACAATGGACGCCTACGATCCGGACACGTGGGTCAAAGCCGAACCACTGCTTGGTAATCCAGCACTCTGCCTCCTTCATTATCTGTTGACGGATCGCGGCGTAGATTATGACACGCAAATCGCGCCGGTGCTGCAATACTGGGTCGACGCGGCCGATCACTGCGATGAGCCAGTCTCATTGAAAGCCGGTGGCACAGAGCCTCGCTACCGTTGCTCGGTCCTCTACGACATGACCGCGGAACCAGCGCAGGTTATCGCCGAAATTCTCAAGACCTTCGATGGCTGGTACTCGCAGGACGAACTTGGTCGCTACATCGTCTTTTCTGGACGCTTTTATGAGCCGACCGTAACCATCGGCCCCTCTGAAATCGTCAATGCGCGGCATCAAGGGTTTGTCGAGGATGAGGATTTCTACAACGAATTGACCGTCACCTACATCTCGTCCGAGCATGATTATGCGACCGTGGACACGACGCCATGGCGTAACGAGGATGACATTTCGGAGCGCGGCAAGGAAAACAGCACTCCGATTGCACCCCAGGTTCCTAGCCATGCGCAGGCCCGTAGATTGGCCAAGCGGTTTATGGCGCGACAGAACGCACCGGATCGTGGTTCGATCACCACCAATTACGGCGGCATGTCGGTGATGGGGCAGCGCTATATCATGCTCGACCACGTAGAGGCTGGCGCGACATTTTATTCTGGACCGGCAGAAATCATAACATCTCCGGCGAAAGACATGACCACGTTGGGGGTGTCCTTCGATTGGGTGGCGGCAAATCCAAATATCGATGCATGGAACCCGCCGACCGAAGAAGGCGATCCTGCCCCCGTTGGGGACCGCGTTGCGCCCGCGCCCCTTAGCGCGCCGACGATCTCCAGCGCGCTTTATTATGAAACCGGCGTCAGCGGTTCGCGTGTTAGATTGGTTGCCGATGGCCCCGATCGTGACGACCTGACGTGGTATGTCCGGTGGAAAGCTATTGTCGATCCTATCTGGGTTGAGCGCCAATATAGTGATCTTGACCCCGGCCCTTCAGTTACGATCGAAACCGAATTCCTGCCTGATGATGTCCCGATCGAACTGGAGGTCGCCTATCAGGTCGGCGATGGCCGTGTCTCGCCATGGTCGGCCAGCACGAACATGACAATCGGGAGCATCAGATGGGACAGCAGCACCTTTACATTTGATAGCTCCGTGACGACCTTCGACCGCAACTAGCGCACCCTGAGGGTTATAAACGGTCGCACCCCGCGGGCTTAGGCTTCGCGGCATGCTCGTTTTTCCGCTCCATCATTTCAACCCCGGCGTCCTGTCTGCCGATGTGACGATGCGGGTCATATCTGGTGGAACGGCAATCAACGATGTCGAGACGACCATCCAAACCGATGGTGGCGGACGTTGGGAAGGAACGCTTGGCGAGATCGACCTCGATGAGCCGTTCTATAAGCGGCTATGGGAGGCATGGTCATCGCATCTGGCAGGTGGCGCGCGCCCGTTCTTGATGCCGGTGCCCTCACTCGACACGGCCCCCGCACCATCAGCGGGTCGTGGCGTGTTGTGGCCTTCGGACATCGTTACCGACGACGAGTATTTCCCGACATACGCGCGCTTCGCCAAACCTTGGATCGAGGCCGAAACGGTCGGCGTATCCGGATCACCTCCGTCAGTCCTGACGATCGCAATCACGCGTGGGTCGCGGCTGACCCCAGGTATGCGTTTCGGCATGGGCGGCAACCGCGCCTATAAAATCGAGCGAATTACTGACCGCGACGGCCAGCAGGCGACTTGCATCATTTCCCCGCCATGCCGGGTCGAATGGCCCGACGCGACCCCGCTGAATTTCGATTGGCCGCTTGTCCAGTGCAAGGCTGTCATCGGGCAGAACCTGCGACCCGATTACGGCTTCGGCTACGCGACCACCTCGCTCGCCTTCGTGGAGGACTTCACCGATGTCGGGTGAGTACCTCATGGACATCAATGTGCCGCGTTCCGGCGCGGCGCAATTCACACTCCTTTTCCGAGATATAAATGACGATCCCGTAGACTGCACGGGATGCACGGTCGCGATCGAGTTCCGATACGCGGCGGGCGACCCGTCCACCATTGCGACCGCCACATCCCAGGCAGACGACAACGTAACCGGTTTGGTGTGGACCGACATTGCCACGGGCCAAGCTCTCGTCACGATTTACGGCAGCATCTTTAGCGCGCTCGACGGCGACTACGAGGTGGTGCCCCTCTCCTACAAAATCCGCCTGACCAAAGCCGGCGATCCGCCTGTGCTGGTGTTCGGCACCCTCAACCTTTTGGCGGAGTAGCCCATGAGCATTTCCTCTGTGCGCCGGGTCCTCGTCACAACCGCGCTGGCGAACCCGCTCTCCGGCAAGGCGGACGTTACCGCCCTAAACGCCCTCGCCGCCACGGTCGCCACCAAAGCCGATGCAGACGACGTGGCAGACGCCTTCGCCGGCACCGCTGCCGCGCTCGACCTCAAGGCCAATATCGCCGCAGCCGTGCAGACGCAGGGCCTTCCGGGCGATAGCCTGATGCGCTTCACCTCCTATTCGCAGGGCGAGGCGGACGTATCCCCGCCCCCTGTCGGAACCGTCGTGAACAATGCCGATCGCCGGGTGCTGCGCGTGACCGGGAACGACAGGACGGCCTTGCGCGAGCGCGTGGCGATGGAGGCGGACCGCATCTATCGCCTGCGCTACCGCGTGAAACGCCAGGTTAATTCCACGAACCCGACCGCCGACGTGATCCGGTTCAGCGCTTCCTGGCTAACCAACGCCAAGGCCGAAATCAGCTTCGGGGTGTTCGAGGACAAAGTGCTGCAAGTGTCCGCCGGGGCCTATGATGTGCAGTTCACCGTCTCGCGCGAATCCGGCCTCGGCATCGACTTCACCGCCCCGTCAAACGCCCGCTATTTCGTGCCGTTCGTCTATACCTTCGGCGCGGGGCACCAGACCGATATCGAGATCATCGATTGGGAGGACATCACCGCCGAGATCGCGCTTATCAACGCGCAGGCCCAGCCCAACATGTTCACCGGCGGCCACACGATGGACGACGCGGACGCCATTCCCTATCCAAGCTCCGGCGCCGCCTATGCCGCCATCACCGATGCGGCCTTGCTGGCGCGCGGGCATACAAAGGGGTGGAAAGGCGCGGTCAACGGGCTTGCCGTCATCGGGCGGGATTTCGTCAAGACGAATTTCAAGGGCACGACCGCCTTCATCCGCTGGGACATGCAGAGCAGCGCCGATGACGTGTACGGCGTCCCCCAGGTCTATGCCCGGCATGATGGCGGTCAGACGACGGTCATCCAGGGCAAGCTCGAAGAGATATTGTCCGCACGGGCCGCGACCTATTCGGCGCGCTTCGAAGTGCCTTGGGACAGTTTCGAGGGGTACCTCGCCGGTCAGGATATGGGCGAGAACCAAGCCGACACCGGAGCGAGCGCAAATATTGTCGGCATGCAGGCCCATTTCTCCGAGCGCCCGGCATTCAACATCAACGCCAATGACTTTCCCGATGCGGTCGCGAACATGGCTTATCCGCCGGTCATGTTCGGGATCAAGGGCAGACCTCTCCCCTTCTATCCGCGCCAGTTGCTCAAGACGAAAACCGACGAGCTGGCGCTGACGGCGACCGTGAGCGTCAATGATGCCGGCGGGGCTGTCTTGCCCTTCGCACGGCAGGGTGGATCGCAGATCGATATCGACCCGGCGTTGATCACCGATGGTGCAACGGGCCAGATCGTGATCCGCCGCCATGCCAATATCGGCCAGCGCCTGCGCGTGCCGGTCACTTTCCGCATCGGCGCACCAACGGGGTCTGGCGTCCGCCGGCTGCATTTCATCGGCGACAGCATCACGAACCGCGAGCAGCCGATGCGGGCCACGCAAATCCTTGCCGCGATCGGCTACACCGCCAGTTGCATCGGCACGATGAACAATAATGGCGGCGGCACGCCTTCCGCGCCTTCCTATGGCGGCGAAGGGCGGGAGGGCGCTGAGTTCGCCGACTATATCAACGAGCATACCGACTTCCTCACCCCGCTCGCGGTGGGCAGTGAGGCGACCTATCGCGCGGCTGACGACAACGGCAAGCTCGGCAAGAACCCCTATATCCGCGCGGCTGTGGGCGGGGACAATGCGGCCTTCGTCAAGAACGGCTATATCTTCGACTTCCGCTTTTACCTCGACCGCTTCGGCTTTGCGGACCCGACCCACGTCATCATCAATCTTGGTCGCAACGATATCTCGCAACAGGACCCTGCCGAGACGCTGGCTCAGTATGAGCGCGGTTACCGGATCATGCGCGATCAGATCCGCGCCGCCTGCCCCACCGCGAAAATCGGCTTTGGCTTCTACGGCGAGGGCCTGAACGCCAATGCGGTGACGGACTGGAACACGGATCGCTGGAACCTGCTGCTGCGGCTGATGGAGCTTGTGGCGGTGGATGTGGCCGCTGGCGATACGCGCCTGTTCGTCATCCCGTCCTATGCTCATATGAGCCAGGAAGTGGGTTGGGCCACATCGGCGCTCGCCATCGATGCGTCGAGCCGGATGCAGACGCTATCGCTGACAGATCAGATTCACCCCGAGGGTATCGGCCGTCAGCAGAGCGCGGAAGTCACCGCCGCCTTCGTCCACGCCACGGGCGTTGCGTAATGGCGCTCGATCTTGAAACCATCAACATCGGCACCACGTCCGATGACGGGACGGGTGACGATCTCCGCACCGGCGCGGTAAAGACCAACGCGGCGATCGAGGCAGTAAATGCGCAGGACCTTGAGCTTGCGCTCAAAGCACCGCTGGCGAGCCCCGCCTTTACCGGAACCCCGACTGGCATCACGAAGGCCCATGTCGGCCTGGCGAACGCCGACAATACGTCGGACGCGAATAAGCCGGTATCTACCGCCCAAGCTACTGCGCTGGCTCTAAAGGCCCCGCTTGCAAGCCCCGCATTCACGGGCACGCCCACGGGGATAACCAAGGGCCACGTCGGCCTCGGCAATGTTGATAATACAGCAGATGCGGATAAGCCGGTGTCCACCGCGCAGGCAGGCCAGTTCGCGCTCAAGGCACCGTATGCCAGTCCGGCCTTCACCGGCACACCCACAGCCCCGACGCCCACGGCCGGCGACAGCACCACAAAGATTTCGACCACTAGCTTTGTCGGCAATGCCATTGCGACGCTGGCGGCCTTGCTGGCTAGCATCACGTCTAGCCAGGGCGCCGCACTCGTCGGCAAGTATAAGGCGACGGCCTCTCAGGTCCCGTCCACGGTCGAAGCGGAGATAGCGAACTTCGTCTGGGCCACCACGCAATATGGTGCGGACCCTACCGGCGCTGTCGATTGCGTCGCAAGCATCCTTGCAGCAGCGACTGAGCGGCTGCCCTATGGCGGTGAAATCCGGTTCCCCGCTGGCGTCTTCAAGATCGCCACCAGCTTCACGCTGCCCGATGGCATCGTTATTGTCGGATCCGGCACGTATGCGACGGTGTTCGTGTTCGACGCCAACGCGGTCATCACCACCGGCGCGGCCAATACCTTCCGAAATATTCGTTTGCACGGCGGGGTCACGCGGACCCTGGGCAAGCCCTTCGTCAAGGCGATCAAGAATTTCCCGGTCTTTGAGCGGGTCAACTTCACGAACTACGCGGTCGGCGTCGAAATTGGCGACTACTCACAGCCAATAACTACCCTGCCGCGCTTTGACGGATGCCATTTCTCGCAGCCGCAGGCTGGAGCCGGCAACGGCGGGATCATCGCCCACAATTACGCCGGCTTCTCGTTCAAGAACGGGTCGATGACGGGTGCCTATGGCATCCCTCAACCCGACTTCGGTATCCGCCTGCGCAATGGCGACACAGCCCAGATCGCGGACAGCAATCTTACCGGCCATGGCAAGACATTGTGGGTCGATACGCCAGCCTCCCAGAACGCCTATGCGATCACCTGCACCAACGTCTATTTCGATAGCTCGGGCGCGATCAGCAGCGGCACGAACGTCTCCAATGTCGAGATCACCCCGGCAGGCGGCGTTCACAGCATCAACTTCATCGCGTGCTGGTTCGGTCTGTCGGCAAATGCGTCGGGCTGCGTCCTTGCTCCCACGGGCGCGGGCGTCATCAATGCGCCCAAGTTCATCGGCTGTGAGGCGCTGGACAATGCGGTTGACGGCATTCTGGTCAATGGCGCCGGGGTCAAGGACCTTCAGGTCGCAGCCTCGAACTTCGGCAGCAATGGCTATGGCATTCGCTTCGTCGGCGCGCCGACGAACATCAATGTCCGCAACAACACGATGGGCACGACCTCGGGTCGCGGCGCAAACTTGATCGCTATCGAGATCGTGGCGGGGGCAGCTCCGACCGGCGTCATCGATGGCAACAACCTGAAGAACAACACCCTGACCTCGATCGAGAACCTCGGGTCGAGTACGGGTGCCCAGCTCAGAATCACGAACAATGACGGCTATAACGACCAGTTGCCGATCGTCACGGCAACGGTCGGGGCCTCGCCCTGGACCTATACCGCCGGCTGCGAGCCCGTCGACCTGTACCTGATCGGCGGGACCATTTCTGACGTGACCCTCAATGCCAGCACGATCGCAAGTTCTTCCGTACCGCTGGTCCGTCTGAAACCCGGTCAGGCTGTCGCCATCACCTATTCCGTCGCCCCCGTGGCCCGTGCCGTAAGGAACTGATCCATGACCATTCCGCAAGACGCTGACCTTTGCGTCGAAATGACCAATATGATCGCGAATGCGCTGCGCATGGCTGCGGCCCGATACCCTCATCAGCAGACCATCGAAATCGATGCAGATGGCGTCGATCTCACTATTACACGCGGCGACGGAAAGCGCGTTCGCCTGACCGTGATCGAGATCGAGGCCGTCGATCCGATCGCCATGCCCACGCCCGAAGAGATGATGGCGGCGCTTCAGGAGCGCGCGGCGGCGATGGACGCGCAGTTGAGCGGTGAGGCGGCATGATGGCCGGCCTGTCAGCGACGTGGTTCGCGGTCCTGGGTTTGATCGGTACTTTAATCGGGGGAGCCGGCTTGGGCGGCATGTTGAAGACTTGGCTCGATCATGTTCGTGGCCGGCGCAAAGATACTGACGAGGTTGCCCTCACGCTGGTCAACCAACTGCAAACGCGGGTCACCAGCCTGGAGGACAGCAGCGATCGGGAGCGCAAGCTGTGCGACGCTCAACTGGCGGTGCAGCGGCACCGGATCAACAACCTGTCGGGTAATTTCGACGCCCTGCTTCTTCTGATCGAGATGGCACCAGACAAGGCTTCCGAGATGGTCGCCAAGATCAAAGAGCGCCGGTCTGCACAAGAGCAGGCTGAGGCGGTGGAAAAGGCGACGCTGGCGGCGATCGGGCTGCATGCGACGCGCACTGAGGGAGGCGAATGATGGATTGGAGAGAAAATCTACAAGGCCGCATTGGCGTGCCACAAGATGGAGCATTTGGCCGCGTCTCGTTCTCAGCGCTGTTCAAGAAAATGGGCGCCTCGCAGGATCGCGCCGACGAGTTGGCATTGGCGGCGGCGGTGCATCTGCCAGCCTATGGGATCATGGATACCGCGCTTCGGCTCGCCCACTTTCTCGCTCAGGTCGGGCACGAAAGCGGCTCGTTCAAATATATGGAAGAGATCGCCAGCGGGTCGGCCTATGAAGGCAACACCAGCCTCGGCAACACACAGCCCGGCGATGGAAAGCGGTTCAAGGGGCGTGGTCCGATCCAGATCACGGGCCGGAACAACTATCGCTCGTTCGGCCGGCAGATCGGCATCGATATCGAGCGCTATCCTGACCTCGCTGCCTATCCCGCGATCGGCCTCCATCTCGCCTGCGCGTTCTGGGGGAACCGCAATCTGAACGGCTTGGCCGACAAGGATCTGCTGGAGGATATCACGCGGCGGATCAACGGCGGCCTGAACGGTCTTGCCGATCGAAAGTCGCGTCTCGTCGCACTGAAAGGCCTTATCTCATGATCCCGCGCGTCACCATCAAGCCGCCGACCGATCATTTCAGCGAAATCCTGCTGCTCGGCCTTATCGCAGGCGGAATGATCATGTCGATCCGACAAGCCATCAGCATGAACCATGCGGCCGAAGCGTCAGCTTACACGGCGGTCCTGATGGCGATCATCAGTGCGATTAAGGAGCGGTGGACCCAGCGCAGCGTCGACCGGATGGGCCAGAGCCTTGCCAACGCGCCGCCGTCCGATCCTCCAGCCACGGAACCAAAGCCATGATCCCCTTCAAGCCCTCGCGCGCCGGGGCGTCGCTACCCAAAATCTATATCCAGTTACCAGCGGGGAGGTTCGTCGTAAGCGACAACATCTATCTGCCCGATAACGTGGTGCTGCTAGGGCGACGGGAAAATATTGTGGGCCGAGCACTTCGAGCATTTGCAAACCACGTTTTGCACCTGGTTCTCGTGCACATTCTTAAAAAGAATCCGTTTGCACGATCCGCACCGGAACGTGAGGTTTCCGCCCGACGAGATCACGGCGTCCCCGTCAAACTCCAGCACGGTCTGTTTAGCGGGGTCCGGCGCTGGGACCACGATCATATCAATTTGCGGCACGACTCGATCCCCCAGGCAGTGAGCGACGAACATCTTCCGTCTGCGACCGGCGCGCAAGCCGCTGAGCGGCCACGAAAGGAACAGCCATGAAGCGCTTCCTCCTCCTGCCCGTCCTGCTGCTGGCCGGCTGCGCGTCAGTCCCCGCCG
This sequence comes from Sphingobium fluminis, assembly GCF_037723805.1. Taxonomy (NCBI): domain Bacteria; kingdom Pseudomonadati; phylum Pseudomonadota; class Alphaproteobacteria; order Sphingomonadales; family Sphingobiaceae; genus Sphingobium; species Sphingobium fluminis. The sequence continues at coordinate 847,851 of NZ_JBBJUK010000001.1, read as the reverse complement.
TCAACTGCACCAACGCGGCGAAGGTCCGCGCCGCTGCCACGCTGGCGCTACAGGCGATCGATAGGGTGTGTCCGGGGCTTTAGAGCAGAAACCCGCCCACGATCGCAAACGCCAGCATCCAAAGCGGCACCCATATCCACAGGCTATCGGACTGGTAGTTCCAGAGGCGGGTGAGGAAGCGGATCATTTGGGCAGATACCCCGCCAGCCTGTCAGCCCACCCTATCGCCCCTTCGTCACGAAGTGCTTGCGACAGTTCCCATATCTCCATCGGATGCATTTTATGCCCAGCGTCGATCTGCTTCATCAAGGCGTTGAACTCTCTTGTGAGCGGATGAGTGTCGGGGAGATTGGGCATTCCCCATGTTCGCGCTTCGTTCGCGAGTCGGTCAAGGGGGGGGGGGGAAGTGCTTGCCCTTAAGACGGACGCTTGATGGCCACGCCGCATATCTTAGCGGCAACGTCCGGCTCCAAGGCGGCGGCTGGGTCAACAATCATAAATGTGTCGTCGAGTCGGACTGCCTGGAACCTATGAAAGTCGTCCAAATTCCCCAACGTGATTGCGCTAACCGGGCTGAACCCATGTTTTGCAAACGCTCGGTTTAGGTGGATAATAGCGTCTGCTAAATCGCGTATAACTTCGTCCATCTTCATTCTCCTGTGGCGACCAGCCTAGTAAAACCTACAGTGCCGAAATTCATACGTGCCGCTATCCACCATTATCCCATAGCCGGATTGCTGGACGTAAACAGGCGTCTGCACCACAACAGGCTGCGCCGCATCCCGCATCCAGAACGGCTCGAAACCCGGATCGCGGGGATTGTCGCGCGCGTCGCCAAGCCATGCTGGATAGTTCCAGAAGTCTAGCGGGGCGTCAGGCATCGCCCATCGCTTCCAGCATATAGGCTATAAAGGTAATGCAGGACCGATACAGGATAAACACTAAGAATGCGAAATGGATGCTCTGTTGCGGCGTCCCGGCATCAAGGTTATGCGTCATGACCACGAAGGCGGCGATAGAAGTGCGGCATGACCGCAGTTTTCGGGCGAACCTTACGATCTTTTTTGGCGTGGAACCCTCAAGAGCGCCTTTCGGCACCACGCGGATTGCGAAGTCTGGTTGTTCGGTCATGGCTGACCATCCCGTGCCTGTTTAAGATCGTCCGAGAACTTGCTCAATTCCTCGAAATCCTGGGCGCAGGCGTAGCTATGGGCGTTGCGCGCTCGCACCAAGATATCCTCTAGTTCCTTCCCGCTAAGCTGATTGAGTGACCGAACGGGTTGCTTCTGCCGGAGTATGAAAGTGGCGATTGCCCGGATTACCTCTCCCTTCTCATCCTTGTCCGCCCGACACACGCCGCTATGCCCCTCCAGCAAGACACACCGCGTCCCCTCGACCTCGTTTATGATGCGATCGCATATGGACTGGATCATGGCTGTTCCGTTTCGGCGGGAGGGGTGGATAGGGCTTTTGTGGCGGTGCTGTGAATTTCGTTCACCGCCTTAACGGGGCCGCACGATGTCTGGCATGACGAACATGCGTAAGCCGCCTCTTCATAGGCTAGGATGGTGTCGCTCAAAGCCTCCCTCACATCGCTGGCAGGGGCAGGATGGGCGTAGAGCGGGGTTTCGGTCCATTCCCCGTGTGGCGGTGACTGCCGCGCCATATATTCGCTGCGTGTCTTGTAAAAAGTGACAGCACCGCTTCCGGTGACAGCCTCATACATCCAAGCCACCGCCTCCCCCTCGACGGCAGGCAGCGCGTTTCGAACCGCCGTTTCGCCGTAAATATGGATCATTGACCGGACATCGGGCCTAGCTATCGTCCCGCGCAGCATATTGGCATGGACTGCTACCGGGTCAGCCAGGGCGGCCTTGATGCCATCATCCCCCGCAGGATGGGCGTAGAGCGGGATAACTACATCGCTCTCGCTTATGGTTTTTGCCCACATGCCAGCTTTCGGAATCCACCGCCCGTTAACGAGATAACCTCCGGGTTCTGAGCGCCTTGAACTCATCAGTGCAGCAGTTGCACGCCTCCCCTCTTCTTCGGTAGGTTGAGTGCCTTGCACCCAATGCTCCAACATCATGTCGAGCGCATCGACAACAGGTTCTGACTTGAACGTGCGCCCGTCTAGATCAGGCGGCACCAAACAGGCGGACGGGCCTGCCCCGGCGGCTGCTTTAAGGTTCAGCAGTGCGGAAAGCGGAAGCATCATGCACTGCCCTTGGTGCAAGGGGCGGTCAAAACCGTATTCCTTTTCAAGCCTGTCAATTTCGCGCAAAAACGGCTCCAGCGCTTCTCGCATCGCCTCACCCTCCCCCGCAGGATGGGCCTGCGCCGTGAGGGCTGCTAGTTCCTGTTTCGCAGCGTCAACGACCACCCTTTTTAAGCCCCATTGGCCCTTGTGGTAGTCAGCGATATTGTCGCCAGCCTCGAACAATATTTGCAGATTAGGTGGCAAAGCCTCAACACTTGCGGGGGCTGGCTGGGGGCGGGATAGTGCGGCGAGGCGAGCGTTTTCCCGTTCACGAATTACGATCTCGGCTAGAGGTGCCCAAGTAGCAAGGCGGTGACTGTCGAAATAATCGAGCATTTCGCCGACGACCCTATGAGCGTGGGTCAATTCGCTTTCCTGCTCGATCAGCGGGTTTTTGTGGTTGGTCATGATCGGGGTCCTTCCAGAAGAAACGGCATGGTTTTTCCGGACGCATATTCGAGTGCCAGGGGTTCACAGACGCGCTCCCAAATCGTCGATCCATCGCTCATCACGATGTTTGGCAGAAATGCTTCGTCAAAGGTCTCAACGCCGCTTTCAACGCTTTCCAGCTTAGCCTTTATGACGAGCAACAATGCTCGCGCGCGCTGTCGGCGGATCGCATCCGCCTTCTTTTGGCGGGCCGATAAAGGAATATCTGTATAGCGGTTGTTGCCGTTGTCACGGGTCGGCATCTGATCGGCAGTTGCGACGGGAACTCGGAACCGAAGCATGCGCTCCGTAAGGAAGAATTGCACCGCCAAAGCATCGGTATCATCCATCTGCGCGACCCGAGTGCCGCCAGCCTTTTTGATGACCGCGACAATATCAGCCATCGACTTTTCAGCCGGCACGGTAGTGTTTTCAGCGTAAGCCATCATTCCTCCCCTTTCAGGTGTGCGCGGACTGCGAGGCCGAGGGGGGTGAGACTAGAAAGGCAAGTAGTCAGGCCTTTACGCTCCAATGCTTTTAGGGTTGTCGTCATGCCTTGGGTCAACAAGCGTTGCCCGTAGGAGTGTCGAATGCAGCCGGTTATGGTGAACCGCTGCGCCTCCGTCAGCCCCGCCGCGATCTCTTCCACCCCGCTCATGGCTGCACCTGGGCGCGCCGCTGGAGCGCTTCGATAGCAGCTTGCAACGTGTCATCGGTCATCACGAAATCGGCGTCTTTACCCACCGCTTCTAAATCAGGATGCCGAACAAGCAGTGTGATTTTCGGGCGGCCCTTAAAGAGCATCGCGACTTCAGTTAGCAGGCCACCGACGATGTCTCTGGTTCGTTCGAGACGTGCCTCCGCCAGTTCCATCAAGTTCGTGTCAGTCATGGGTGGGGTCTCCTGTGGCTGCGTGTTCATCAAGCACCGATTGAGCGAGGCCACGCGCATCGTTATATCCGGCTGCTATCTGTATGATCGCAGCCAGTGCGGCCTCTCGAAGCCTTTGCAGGCGGCCAGATTCGGCGCGGCGGGCTTCCTCTAAATCCCATTTTGCGCGCCACTTCTCATCCCGCGCTTTTTTGCGAGCCGCCGCCCTGATAGGATCGTGCACTCCACAAAACTCGTGGATGCCTTCGCTTCGTCCCCATGAAGTAATGGAGCATTTCACCTTGGCGGGCTTGCCGCACATGTGCGAATAATAACCGCCCGAGGAAACGGACGCGTGGCATTTTCCCTCTGGGTGCTTCCATCCCGTACCCTGCTTAGGTCGCCAGACATTTGCGGAATAAACCCCCTCACCCACGGCCCGCCCCTTTTGGGTTAGGGGTGAGGCGTTCAACGATATCGCCGTTTTCAATCGCTCTCTGGAACTGCCCTTCGATCCGCCTGGTGATCGCGGCGCGGGTGGATTGCGGGATATAGCCGTGCAGGAATAGGAGCGATGCCGCCGCGTCTAGCCGCTGCGCCCACGTCTCGTCGGTCCAAGCTGGCGCGGCCGCAATAAGCCGTTCGATTGGCATGGTCATAGCTTTGGCCCCAGCAACACGCGAGCGTCGGCGGCGATCTCGCGGATATCATCCCAGCCATTGCGGCCGGTTGCCCGCTGCTCAGCATGCTCGCCGTTCAGATACGAAGCGTCATCCGCAGGGTCGTCGGCGCGCTCAAGCCATTGCGTGAATCGATGAAGCACATTGATTAGGCCGGAGATGCAAACCGGGTGCTCGGTGCCCGCTAGACCAAAATGGCTATTCGCTTCATCCTCATTGTGCGCGGTGAAGCCGCAATGCCAACAGCACCATATACTCGTTGCTGCTGCATATTGGCGAGCCAGTACAAGCGGATCATGATGGCAACCATCTTGAGAGGCGTGACCGCTATCGCCGCAGACATCGCAACCCATCATTTGGCCAGAGAGAAGCTGATGCTTGGCAGCCAATAAATCGGTGATCGCCTCGTTATAGTCTGCGGCGGTCGGCTTGCCGTCCCGATAGCAAACGCCGGGCAATATGGTATTGGTTTCACCAGTCATCCGAAGCTTATCCCTTCGCTTGATAGGGCCGGGTGCGTTGCGTAGGCGCATTCCGGCCCGAAAAGTTTTGCCTGCCGGAGCTATGATATTGATTCATATCGGGCAGGTTTTTCGGATCAGCGCGTGAAAATGCCCGCGCCGCCTGCCTTCTTGGTAAAGGTTTGGTAAGCCATCCGGTCTATACCCTGACCCCCATGATCGGGGAATATTTCAAGCTGGCGCTGATCTGCGCTCTGGGCGGACTGCTGATCACGGCAGCGATCACCGATTTGCGATCACGGATCATCTCGAACCGGCTCAATGTCATGATCGCGGTGCTGGCCCCCTTGTGGTGGCTTAGCTGCGGTCTGCCGGTGTGGCCGGGCATGGTGACGCAATTAGCGATCGGCCTGATCATCTTCGGGCTGTTCGCGGCGCTGTTCGCGCTTGGGTGGATGGGTGGTGGAGACGTCAAGCTGCTCGCGGCCCTGTCGCTGTGGTTCCCGTGGCAGGCAGTTGTCTCGCTGCTGGTGCTGATGGCGGTGCTCGGCGGGGTGGTGACGCTCGCCACCGTGATCCATCACCGAGTGACTAAACGCTTGGGACAACCGGAAATTCCTTACGGTGTAGCCATCTCGTTGGCGGCCCTTTGGTTGCTTGGCGAACGATATTTTAACCAATTTGCGTGATGAGTGGACGGCAGGGGGCTCTGCACCCGCTTAAGGGAGGCGAATTTCGTCATGGATGCAAAGAAAATCGTGCTGTTGGTAGGGGCGCTGATCATAGCGATCACGACAGCCCTGCTGGCGCGCAGCATGCTCAGCTCGTCAGGCGCACCGCAGGTGAACGCTGCGGCGATGCCGGACGCGGACCAGCCGCATGTGCTGGTCGCGACCAAGGCGTTGCCGGTCGGCACCATCCTTGACGCGGAAAGCTTCCGCTTCCAGCCATGGCCCAAAGATCTGATCGAACAGGTCTATTATCTCAAGGGTCAGGCCGATCCCGCCAAGCTCGCAGGCAGCGTCGTCCGCAACGACATTTCGGCCGGACAGCCCCTGACACAAGGATCGCTGATCAAGCCGGGCGATCGCGGTTTTCTTGCAGCAGCGCTTGGCGCAGGCATGCGCGCCGTGACGGTCCCGGTGTCCGCGCAAAGCTCGGTTGCAGGCTTCGTCTTCCCCGGCGATCGCGTCGACCTCGTGCTGACGCAGAGCGTGGCTGGCGGCGGCGACGGAGCGCCGCTCAAAGTATCCGAAACGATCCTGCGCAACCTGCGCGTGCTTGCAACCGATCAGCGCACCGATGCGATGGGTCCGGATGGCAAGCCGGTTGTCCAGACCTATTCGAACGTCACGATCGAAGTGACGCCCAAGATCGCCGAGAAGATCGCGGTCGCACAGACCGTAGGCTCGCTCTCGCTGTCGCTGCGTTCCATCGCCGACACCGCGTCCGATCTGGATGCGGCCATCGCCGGGAGCGACGTGGCCCTGCCCGACGGCAGCGATCCCAAGGCGGAAAAGTCGATCCTCGCCAAGCTGGCCGCGCGGCCGGTTGACCGTGGGTCGACCTTCTCCACCGGCGCCGACGTATCACGCTATCAGCGCAGCTCCGTCCCCGCCAAGGCGGACGCGGCCATGCCCCAGATGATGGGTGCCGCTGGCCCGGTCGTCGGAGCAGCCGTCCCAAGGGGACCAGTCATCCGCATCGCTCGCGGCACCAGCGTGACCGAAGTTCCGGTCGGGGGGAAATGAGATGAAGACCATAGGCACTCTCGCCCGGCGTTCGGCGGTCAAGCCGCTCATCCCGGCAATCGCACTCGGCCTGGCGGTTGCGCTGGCCGCAACCCCAACCACGGCGCTCAATGCTGCTCCTTCCTCGGGCCAGGACAATGCGATCCTGATGTCCGTGGGCGGCAGCCGCGTCATCAACCTGACAGCGAAGATGTCGGATGTGGTGATCGCCAATCCGGACGTGGTCGACGTTCATGTCCGCTCGCAGAACCAGCTTTACCTGATCGCTAAGAAGCCCGGTGAAACGACCGTCTTTGCCACGGCGACCAACGGCAAGGTGCTGTTTTCCGGCACGGTGCGCGTAGGCAACAACCTGACCAGCGTCGACGATATGCTGAGGCTGGCGATGCCGGGTGCAAACATCGCGGTCAACAAGATGAACGGCATGGTCCTGCTTACGGGCACGATCAAGGCACCCGAGGATGCCGCCGAAGCCGAGCGCCTGACGCAGGCGTTCGTCGGCAAGGATGTAACCGTGGTCAGCCGCCTGCTGATGGCGACGCCGCTTCAGGTCATGTTGCAGGTGAAGATTGCCGAGGTATCACGGGACGTTGGTCACAAAATCGGAACGAACATAGCGAGCGCGGATACATCCCCTGGCGGCATGGTCAGTGGGGGGAGCCGAAACTTCGCCAACTTCAATCGCGGTACATTAACACAAACATTAAACGCGGACGGCACGGTAACAGCGACTGGGACGCCCAGTTTCTGGACATTCAATAATGTCATCGATGGGGGTTATAGCTTAGGCGGCGTGGCCCGCTTGTTTGGCATGGATATCGCTGGCGCATTAGACTTGGCCGAGTCATCAGGCTTGGCAACAGTGTTGGCCCAACCGAACCTCACCTCGCTGTCCGGCGAGACCGCCAGTTTCCTTGCGGGCGGCGAATATCCCTATCAGGTGAACAACGGGCCGTCGTCGGGCAACAGCATCGAATTCAAGCAATATGGTGTGCAGCTCGCCTTCACGCCGACCGTGCTTGCCGATGGCCGCATTTCACTTCGGGTTCGTCCGACCGTGTCCAGCCTGGACTTTTCGGTGAGCTCCACGGTGCCGGCCCTGAAAAGCCGTACGGCGGAAACGACCGTCGAACTGGGGTCGGGCCAAGCGTTTATGATCGCGGGCCTGTTGAATAACGAGACCGGCAATACGATCAGCAAGGTCCCCGGCATCGGTAATATCCCGATCCTCGGCAGCCTGTTCAAGTCGCGCCAGTTCCAGCGCAACGAAACCGAACTGGTCATCGTCGTCACGCCCTATCTGGTAAAGCCGATGAACGCGTCCGACGTGCGCTTGCCGACCGATGGCTTCCGTAACGCCGATATCGGCCAGGGCCTGTTGCTTCAGCAGGGCGCGGACGGCGTCAGCGGCGCGCGCGGCGCAATGCCGACGCGAGCGCCTGGATCGCCCGTGCCGGTAGGCCCCGGGCCGCAGGCTTCCGCTGCGCTGCCCCCGGTCGCGTCACGCGATGCAGGCAAGCGCTCCGGCAAATCGGGCGGCGCGGCCCCCGGCTTCAGCTTCTGATCGAAGGACGAAAGACATGACTTTTATGTCCCGCAAGGCCCCCTTCCGCGTCGCTGTCCGCCTCAGCGCGATCGCTCTCCTCGCCCTCCCGCTCGCTGCCTGCGAAACGACGAGCAATCGGAGCTTGGAATCGATCCATCAGCCGGTGGTGAGCTACACCTCCTACACGTTCGACGTGCAGTCGAGCCGCGATGGAGGCCTGCCCAGCTATGAAGCCCGACGCCTCAACGACTGGTTCGCCTCTATCAATCTTTCCTACGGCGATCAGGTCGCGATCGTGACCGATGCGGGCTATTACAGCCCCAGCCTGCGTGAGGGCATTGCCGATCTGGTGGCCCGGCACGGGCTGCTTGTGGGCGAGGACAGCTCGGCTGCGGCGGGCGTCGCACCGGACGGCGCAGTTCGCCTGATCGTGCGTCGTGCGACCGCGAGCGTCCCTGGCTGCCCCGACTGGAGCACCAAGAGCGAAACCGATCCGCAGTTGGGCACGTCCTCCAACTTCGGCTGCGGCGTAAACAGCAATCTCGCCGCCATGATCGCCAACCCCGAGGATCTCGTGCGGGGCCAGACGAGCGACAGCGGCTTGCGCACGGCAACGTCGAACCGCGCCATCTCCACCTATCGAGAGAAAGCGCCGACCGGATCGGGCGATCTCAAGACACTCGACGGAGGCAAGTGAGATGAACGCTCCCTGGAAACCCGGCCATGCCGGCCCGCGTGATCCCTTCCATGCCTTCGTCTGCGACGAACATAGTTTCGATCTGCTGCGATCGGTCGCGGCCGATCTCGGCTGGGCGCCCGAAAAAGTGAACAAGGGCGGCATGCGCAATGCGGTGCAGAGCCTGTCGATCACGGCCAGCCCGCAAATCCTGTTCGTCGACATGTCTGAAAGCGGCGATCCGCTGAACGATATCAACAGCCTCGCCGAAGTATGCGAACCCGGCACGGTGGTGATCGCTGCGGGCCAGGTCAACGACGTACGGCTTTATCGCGATCTCGTAGCAAGCGGCATTCAGGATTATCTGCTAAAGCCCTTTGGGGCCGATCAGGTCCGCGACGCGCTGACGCAGGCGCAGGCCGTCTTCATGGCCCCGCGCGATGCAGCGCCGGAGCGACCGCACATGACCGTCGCCGTCATCGGCACCCGTGGGGGCACGGGTGCGTCGAGCATCGCCACGTCGCTGGCCTGGATGATGAGCGAGAAAAAGAAACGGCCCACCGCGCTGCTCGATCTGGATGTCCATTTCGGCACCAATGCGCTGGCCATGGACCTGGAACCGGGACGCGGCCTGACCGACGCGATTGAAAATCCGAGCCGCATCGACGGTCTGTTTATCGAGCGCGCCATGGTGCGGGCCAGCGAAACACTGGCGATCCTGTCCGCCGAAGCGCCGATCAGCCAGCCGATGCTGACGGACGGCGGGGCCTTCTATCAGTTGCTCGAAGAATTCCGGGCAGCGTTCGAATGCAGCGTCATCGATCTGCCGCGCGGCATGCTGATCCAGCACCCGCACCTTATGAACGACGTCAATGTGACGCTTGTTGTGACCGAGCTGACGCTGGCGGCGGCGCGCGATTCGATCCGCATCTTGTCATGGCTGAAAACGCACTCGCCGCAGTCCCGCGTGCTGGTGGTCGCCAACCGCGTCCATCCCGGCGCGCCCGAAATCACCCGCAAGGATTTCGAACAGTCGATCGAACGGAAGGTCGATGTCGTCATTCCGTTCGACCTGCGCATCGCTGCGCAGGCGGCGAAACTTGGCAAGACGCTCGCGGAAACTGCCAAGGGCAGCAAAGTGGGCGCGGCCTGCACGACGCTGTTCGATGCGGTGATCGGCGCGGCTCCCGACGACAGCGCGCCCGGCCCCGGCAAGGCCGCCCGGAAAAAGGGAGATTCCCTGCTCGGCAAGATCGGCGACTTCAGGGGAATGATCCCGTCGCGGCGTAAAGCGACCATATTGGAAGATTGATGCGACGCGCCACCCGGCTGGCGACGTGAATTCCTAAAGCGGAACAGGCGGAAATATGGACGGCAAGCTCATCCTGATGGCGATACTGCTGACCACCCTCATGGGTCTGGTCTATATGGCTGTCGCTGGTCCTTCACCGGAAGCGGCGCGCAAACGCCGGATCGCCCTGATCCGCGGCCGCCACAGTGATTCCGCCGAGGCTTTGCTGGAAGCGAGAATGCGCAAGGCAATTTCCAACCGGGCGACCGGTGCTGAAGCCACGATGCTCGTGTCGCTGATCCCTAATCCCGAAAATTTGACCAAACGCATCCGCATGACGGGCAAGAAGTGGACGCTCAGCCAATATATGGGCGTGAGTGCCGGCATTGTCCTGGCGATAGCGGCTCTGCTGATGATGCGTGGCTTTCCGCCTTTGTTCGCCGTGATGATCGGCCTGGCAGCCGGCCTCGGCCTGCCCCACTGGTGGATCGGGCGAATGATCGCCAAGCGGATTCAGAAATTCAACGCGAAATTCCCCGATGCCCTCGAACTGCTGGTGCGCGGCCTTCGTTCGGGCCTGCCGATCGCCGAGACACTGGGTATCGTGTCGAGCGAGGTGCCCGGCCCTCTGGGCGAAGAGTTCAAGCTCATCACCGAGCGGATCAAGATCGGCAGGACGATGGAGCAGGCGTTGCAGGAAACCGCCGACAGGCTGGGCACGGCCGAATTCCAGTTCTTCGTGATCACGCTGGCGATCCAGCGCGAAACCGGCGGCAACCTCGCTGAAACCCTGTCCAACCTCGCCACGGTGCTGCGCCAGCGCGCGCAGATGAAGCTCAAGATTCGCGCGATGTCATCGGAGTCCAAGGCGTCCGCTTATATTATCGGCGCGCTGCCTTTCCTGGTGTTCGGCATGATCAGCTACATCAACTTCAATTATATGAGCCCCTTCTACACGCCCGACCCGGCAGGCACTTTCGGGCTCAGCCTGATGCAGGTCGTCGGCATCGGCGGCATGTGCTGGATGGGCATCGGCGCCTTCATCATGGCGCAGATGATCAATTTCGAAATCTGACGGGGAGCGCAGCAATCATGGACGGCCCTACCCCTACCGGCACTTTGTTCGGTTTGACCGCGACCGATTTCGGTACGCTGCTCGCCGCCATGGCGACGCTCGCTATGCTGTTTGCGCTCTATGCCGTCATGACGGTGCGCGATCCGATGGCCAAGCGCGTCAAGGCGCTTAACGAGCGTCGCGAACAGCTCAAGGCGGGCATCACCGCGTCCACGGCCAAGCGCCGCGCGAAACTGGTTAGGAAGAACCAGACGACCGATAATATGCGGTCTTTCCTTTCCAGCCTCAAAGTGTTGCAGGACGACCAACTCAAGGACGCGCAAATTCGGCTGGCGCAGGCCGGCATCCGTTCGAAGGACTGGGCTGTCGCCGTCATCTTCGGCCGTATGATCCTGCCGATCGTGATCGGCGGCTTTGCAGCGATCATGCTCTATGGCGTGGGCGCGATGCCCGAATGGGGCGGCGGCAAGCGCTTCATGGCGTTCGCGGTGGCGCTATTGCTCGCCTACAAGGCTCCCGATATCTTCATCAACAACAAGGTGCAGAAGCGTTCGGCCCAGATCCGCAAGGGCCTGCCGGACGCGCTCGACCTGCTGGTGATCTGCGCGGAGGCGGGCCTGACCGTCGACGCCGCATTCAACCGCGTCGCGCGCGAACTGGGGAAAGCCTATCCCGAACTGGGCGACGAATTCCAACTGACCGCAATCGAATTGAGCTTCCTGACCGAACGCCGCATGGCGTTTGAAAATCTCGCCAACCGCGTCAAGCTTGACGCCGTCAAGGGCGTCGTCACGACGATGATCCAAACCGAGAAATATGGCACCCCGCTCGCGTCGGCCCTGCGCGTGCTTTCCGCCGAATTCCGGCACGAGCGTATGATGCGCGCGGAGGAAAAGGCCGCGCGCTTGCCTGCGATCATGACTGTGCCGCTGATCCTCTTCATCCTGCCGACGCTGTTCGTCGTCATCCTTGGCCCTGCAGCCTGTTCGATCAGTAAGGCCTTCTAAAAAACCGCTACTGACCGAGGATCAGGTCGACGCCCGCCTTTGCATGGATCGAGGTGCCGTCGTAGATCGGAAGGACATTGGCCTTGAGGTCGACGATCAGTTCCAGTTCGGTGCAGGCCAGCACGGCGGCCTGCACATCTTCCTTCGCAATATCCGTGAGTTCCGATTTCATATAGCGCTCGGACTCGCGGCTGACCTTGCCCACTGTGAGTTCGTCATAGACGATGCGGTCGATCCGGTCCGCCAGTTCCAGATCCGCCGGCAACAGGGAAATGCCGTGCGACACAAGCCGCTGGCGATAGAATTTTTCGGTCATCACGTTGCGCGTGCCGATCAGGGCGACTTTCTCCACGCCATCGGCTTTCATGCGCCGGCCAACGGTGTCGGCAATATGAATAACGGGTATGGCGATCGCACCCTGCACCAGATCATAGACCCGGTGCATGCTATTGGCACAGATAAGGATCGCCTCAGCGCCCGCCTGCTCCAGTCGCCGGGCCGAGCCGATCAGCACGTCTGCGGCATGCACCCAGTCCGCCTCGCTGCTTGACCGGCCGATCTCCGCGAAATCCAGGCTTTCGATGATGAGCGGAGCGCTATGCTGGCCGCCCCTCGCGCGATGCACCGCTTCGTTGATGAGTTGATAATAGCGTGCCGTAGACGTCCAGCTGAGACCGCCGATCAAACCTAATTTGTGCATCTTCCCGCTCAATCCTGTCACTATGGCGTCGCTCCGCCTGCGCTTCCAGCCGCGGTAGGGGATGGGAGGCTCGATGGGCAAGCTCTTCCTGCCACCTTGCCTGGCCGGGCGATCATCGCAGACAGGAATGCGATCGCCATAACCCCGGCGAGGATCATCACCCAATTTTCGAGTAACAGCCCCCCAGCGACGGCTCCCGCACCGGAACATAGCGACGGCAACGTCAGGCGCTTGCCGGGTGGGGTGTGTCGCCCTTTCAACAGCAGGACGACGACGCCGGTCGCGCCGATCGCGCCCAGCCCGACACAGACCGCTATCCCCACCCGGCCGGGAAAACCGGGCACGATGCCGAACGCATCCGGGTCGAGACCAAGGGCTACCCCGAACAATAGAACCGCAAGCCCAACGAGGCCCTGTAACCAGAGCATAAGAGGGACAAGCCCCCCCCTGCCCGTGCGCCGCGCCGCGAGCCAGCCGATCCCGCCGCCAGCCAGCATCGTGCCGATCATTTCCGGCAGGCTCAGGGCGTCGAGCGTGCAGACCGTCGTCGCGAGCGACAGCATCAGCCCGGCCAGGCCAATGCGGCCGGCGATCGGGCTCGGCGCCGGTGCCATGCTCCGCAGCAAAGCGGCGAGGAACAGGCATCCGGCCACCAGATAGCATAGGCCGACAAGCGGCGATGCGATCGCGGCCTCGCTCATTCGTCACGCTCTTCGGACGAGGCAGCCGCCATTCGCTCCATTGCGACGAAGCCGCCGACGAGGCTGGTCGATGCCAGCAGGACGGCGGCGAGGCCTAAGTAGCGCGCGATCATCCGCCCGGCCTCGGCCGAAGCGACCAGCGCCCCGATCAGGATGATGCAGGACAGGAGGCCGCACAGCATCACGAGCGGCGGAAAAGCCGGGACGGAAGCGCACCGCATGTCGCTAGGCCAAAGTCGGCAACGGGTGCAGCATCGCGAGGCGGGACGTCATGCCAGTCGCGAAGGATGCACAGCCACCGCCATCAGGAAATCAGCAGCACCACCAACGCGGCCAGCGCCACACTGACGATCGTGCCCCATTTCACCACCGACACGAAGCTGGAATAGGTCTGGGTCGCGCTCTTCATATTGCCGTCGGTCGCCATATCAAATCCCCTAAAAGCCGATGTCAGGCCGCCCTCTTATCGCCAAGGCGGCTGGCTCTCAACCCGTGAGCCCCAAGAAATTCCGTTTAGATTAAGGCGGTATTTACCCCCTTCGCGCTAGGGTTACGTCCTGGCCGAAACGAGGGGACCGATGGCGCGAGACGGCGTTCCGATGCTGATGCTGATCGACGACGAGCCCGCCCAGCGGCGGCTCGTCGCGGCGCTTGCGGCGCGTGCGGGATGGCGCACATTGCTGGCGAGCGACGGCGAAACAGCGATCGCCATGCTCGGCACGCAGGATGGCATGCGCCTGGATGCGATCGTGCTGGATCAATGGAGCCCGGATTATGAGCCATCCGGCCTGATCCGCGAAATCCGGGCGCGTCGACCAGCACTGCCGATCCTGATCCTAACCGCCCATAACAGCGTCGCCGTCGCCGTCGAAGCGATGCGCGCGGGGGCGACCGATTATCTTTCCAAGCCGATCGCGCCCGAACGGCTGCTCGCTGCGCTCAACGCGACGCTGGCCGATGACGTCAATGGCGAATTGCGCCCCCTGACCGAAAAGATCACCGCCCCCCTCTCGTTCGAGGATGTGGTCGGGTCCGCGCCCTTGTTCCGCACCGCACTGGCCATCGCCGCCAAGGCGGCCCGCGCGCGCATCCCCGTCCTGATCGAGGGCGAGAGCGGCGTTGGCAAGGATGTCATCGCCTGCGCCATTCATGCGGCCTCGCCGCGCCATAAACAGGCGATGGTCACGGTCAATTGCGGCGCGATCCCCGCGAACCTCGTCGAATCGGAACTGTTCGGTCATGAGCGTGGCGCGTTCACCGGCGCTTTCGAACGGCATATCGGCAAATTCCTGGCCGCCGACATGGGCACGCTCTTCCTGGACGAGGTGAGCGAGATGCCGCTCGACGCGCAGGTCAAACTGCTACGCGTGCTTCAGGACGGGGAGGTCCAGCCGATCGGCGCGCGTCGTCCGGTCCATGTCGACGTCCGCGTCATCGCAGCCACGAACCGGCGATTGCAGGACGAGGTCGAGGCGGGGCGTTTTCGCGAAGATCTCTATTATCGGCTCAACGTCGTGCAGTTGACCGTTCCGCCACTGCGCGAACGGATGGGCGATGTCCCCGCGCTCAGCCGCCATCTTCTGGCGCGAATCGCGGCGCAGCCGGGATTGCGGAGCCTTGGGCTGACCGGGGATGCGCTCAACCTGCTGATGCAGCATGACTGGCCGGGCAATGTCCGCCAGCTGCAAAATGCGCTGTTCCGCGCCGCCGTGCTGTGCGAGGGCGACGCGCTGACACCGCAGGATTTCCCGCAGATCGCCGCCCATATCGTGATGCGCGGACAGGGCGACCCGCACGGCGCGCGCAGCAAAGTGTCGCGCCAGTCACAGGAGGGCGCGGGCATCACCCTGTTCGAGGGCGACGGCCATGTTCGCCAGCTAGCGGAGATCGAGGCCGATGTCATCCGCCTCGCCATCGGCCATTATCGCGGACGAATGACCGAGGTTGCCCGGCGACTGGGCATCGGGCGTTCGACACTGTATCGCAAGCTGACCGAACTCGGCATCGACAGCGCGGCATAAACCGCGATTTGCCGCCGACCGGCATGACGGCGCATCGCAGCGGCGTTGAAAATGTCGGTCGCCTATGCTTTTGGTCGGGAATGAAAAGCGCTTCCCTCGCCCCGCTCCTTCCCTTCCTCCTGCTGGCCGCTTGTGGACGGGCGGAACCCGTCGAAAATATGCCGAGTCAGGACGAGTTGGCGGCCGCCGCCAATGCGGCTGCGGCGCACGCCCTTGCCACCGCAAAGACCGACGAGGTCGTAGACAGTCGCAACTATGTGAACCTGGCGCACGGCTTTTCCGTCACCCTGCCCGAAGGCTGGGCCAAGGATGCGGGATCGAGCACGGATGCGGGCGTCGTCTTTCAGGACCCGGGCGCGGGCGCGGATGTGCGCGTCTTCTGGCAGGCCAATGACAATGACAAGACGCTGCAGGAAATCGTCGAGGCGGTCAGCAGCGGGTCGGACACCGTCGATGGCGATTTCGTCGGCACGAACGAATATCGCGGCACCGCCAACGACGGCGAGGGCAATAATGTCGCCGTGCGGTTGCTCCGGCAGGCGGACGGGTCGATCGTTACCGCGACGTTCGTCTATCCCGAGATGCTGAGCGAGCAATATCGGTCGATCGCGCAAAAGGTGCTCGACAGCCTGCGCGTCTTTGCGCCCAAGGACGAGGCGACCGCCGAGAGCCCGGCCGAAAACAGCGCGGCGCCGGCCAAGGCGGACTGAGGTGCCCGGCCTCGAATTGGGGCGCCTGCCCCGATCAGGGTGACACAGGTTACACAACAGCGCGCACGGGCCAACAGGCGCGCGCCTGCGCGAAGCGATGCATTATCTCGACACGTCAAGAGCCGGGCGGACATACTGGATCGGACGGCGTGTAGGACAGCGCAGCGCAGGAATAGGATGTTTTTATCGCCGCCATGGCAATTGGGTCGCGGTGCCGTCCTGTCGGCTAACGACCATTTGCGGTCTTCAAAATGCGGCGCCATTGCTTGCAAGCGGCGCTTCCCCTTATCGTCACCCCAGCGAAAGCTGGGGTCTCAGGCGGTCAGAGGATGACGTCCGTCATATCGCGCCAGTCAGGATTTCTTTCTTCGACACGCCGGATTTTCCATTCGCGTTTCCAGGCTTTCAGTGCTTTCTCGCCGTGACGTCATCATGTGGCTCGATCAGAACAAGGCGGGATCAGCCGGTATTTTTTACACAAAGCCGAACCCGTGCCGTGTCGATGTTGTTCGGCGCGCACGGCCATGTCGGCTGTGACACCAACATAGAGAACGCCTGTGGGCTTGTTGGTCATGATGGAGGTGTAGCCGCCTCGCGCCATATCCAGCTGTAGCGCGTCGCCGCCTGAGACCCCAGCCTTCGCTGGGGTGACGGTGGGTTATACGACACGGCGCTTGCGACGTAAACCTGTCGGTCCCCTAACCACCCAAGCCAGAGTCCAAACACCCACATACCTAAGCCGTGTGCGTCCCTTCAGACTTCGCCGAACACCCGGCGGAAGATCGTGTCGACCTGTTTGAAATGATAGCCGAGGTCGAATTTCTCTTCGATCTGGCTCGCGGTCAGCGCGGCGGACACATCGGGATCGGCCTTGAGCAGTTCCAGCAGCGACAGCCGGCCGTCGGATTCCCAGACCTGCATCGCGTTGCGCTGGACGTAGAGATAGCTGTCCTCGCGCGAGACGCCGGCCTGGGTGAGCGCCAGCAGGACGCGCTGGGAGTGGACGAGGCCGCCCATCTTGTCGAGATTCTTCATCATCCGCTCGGGGTAAACGAGCAGCTTGTCGATGACGCCGGTCAGGCGGCCGAGCGCGAAGTCGAGCGTGATCGTGGCGTCGGGGCCGATATAGCGTTCGACCGACGAGTGACTGATATCGCGTTCATGCCACAGCGCGACATTTTCCATCGCCGGCATCGCATAGCTGCGCACCATGCGGGCAAGGCCGGTCAGATTTTCGGTCAGCACCGGGTTGCGCTTGTGCGGCATCGCCGACGAGCCTTTCTGGCCCGGCGAGAAATATTCTTCCGCCTCCAGCACTTCGGTGCGCTGGAGATGGCGGACTTCGACCGACAGGCGCTCGATCGAGCTGGCGATGACGCCCAGTGTCGCGAAGAACATGGCATGGCGATCGCGCGGGATGACCTGGGTCGAGACCGGCTCGATCGCAAGGCCGAGTTTCTCCGCGACATGCTCTTCGACCTGCGGGTCGATATTGGCGAAGGTGCCGACCGCGCCCGAGATCGCGCAGGTAGCGACTTCGGCGCGTGCGGCGATCAGGCGCGCCTTGCAGCGGGAAAATTCGGCATAGGCTTCGGCCATTTTCAGGCCAAATGTGACGGGCTCGGCGTGGATGCCGTGGCTGCGGCCGATGGTCGGGGTCAGCTTATGTTCGAAGGCGCGGCGCTTGATGACGGCCAGCAGCTTGTCGAGATCCTCGATCAGCAGGTCGGACGCGCGGGCCAGCTGCACCGCGAGGCAGGTGTCGAGCACGTCGCTCGACGTCATCCCCTGATGCATGAAGCGGGCTTCGTCGCCCACCTGTTCGGCAACCCAGGTGAGGAAGGCGATGACGTCGTGCTTAGTGACTGCTTCGATCGCGTCGATCGCGGCCACGTCGATATTGGGGTTCGTGCTCCACCAGTCCCACAAAGCTTTGGCGGCGGAGGGCGGCACGACGCCCAGTTCGCCCAGCTTCTCGGTCGCGTGCGCCTCGATTTCGAACCAGATGCGAAAACGCGCCTCCGGCTCCCACAGGGCGGTCATTTGCGGGCGGGCGTAGCGCGGAACCATGGCGAATCCTGACGATGAGTGAATGCTGTGGCGGGCCGCGTAGCAGCGTCGCCGCGCAGGGGCAAATCTCTCGAAGCGGGCAAAGACAGCCACGAACCGGCAACGGCTGGTCCCGGATTGGGCCATGTATCGGGTCCAGCCGACCCGCGCAGGCCGACGAAGCGTGGGGATGAACAGATGTTCATGCAACAAAGCTGGCTAACCGTCATTCTATCATCATAGTTTGCAGAAAGCGCCCTTATGACGCTTCAGATCATCCGCAGGAGACAGCCATGATCCGCACGATTTTATTCTCAACGGCGCTTGCCGTCACCGCGCCGGCGCTGGCGCAGGCCCCGACGACGCAGCCGGCCGCGACATCACAGGCGGGAGCGCCGCAGAGTCCGGCCGCTGCGGTCGCGTCGATCGTGGACACCGAGTTCCCGGCCTATGACGGCAATAAGGACGGTCAGCTCGACCAATCGGAATTTTCACGCTGGATGGTTGCACTGAAAGATCAGGAGATGAAGGCGACGGGCAAGACCCTGCCGGCCGATCAGGTTTCGGCCTGGGCCAGCGGCGCCTTTACGACCGCCGACAAGGATAAGAGCGTTTCGATCAGCAAGCCTGAACTGATCAGCTATCTGAGCGGCGGCGCTTAACCGATCCCCCAATATGTCTGCTTGTCACGAAGGCAGGACATAAGAGCCCGAACGGGTCGCATCAGAGGCGGTATGGAACGAAGGCCATACCGCCTCTTTTTATGCGCCCCTTTGCTCAGCGCTTGTTTCGCCCGGTATAGAGGAGCGCGGCGACGATCGCCGCCGAACCGATTCCGACAGCCGTGCCCATCCAGACCCGGCCGGTAGATTTGCGCGCCCCGGAAGCCGGATTGGGTGTGGATTGAGCCGCCGGAGCGTCGGTGAGGGTTGCACCGCTGACTGGTGCTTCGTCTTTGGTTTTGCTCATGATCCTGCCGTTATGGCGCAATCGGATTCTCCGTTAAAGGGGGAAGTCGCCCCAGGATGGCGATTTTGCCACTCTATTTTCATGAGTTTCCCGCATGATGCGAGAGTCGCCCGGGCTGCCGGCTAAATATCGGGCAGAAGCTGCTTGGCCTGCCCCCACCCGCGCAAGGCGCGCGATCCGGCGCGTTCGACCAGCACGTCCACGTCGGCGATGGTGAACATGCCGGCGCTCTTTATACCGTCAAGCTCATCCCAGGTCACCGGCGTGGAAACCGGCGCATTCTCCCGCGCGCGCACGACATAGGGGAGGACAGCCGTTGCCCCGCGCTGATTGCGCAGCCAGTCGATGAAGATGCGGCCCTTGCGCTTGGCCTTGCTCATCGTCGCGGTGAAGCGATCGGGCTCGGCCTGCGCCAGTGCGCGCGAGAAGCGATCGGCGAAATCCTTGACCTGCGGCCATTGCGCGTCGGGCGTGAGCGGCACGACGACGTGCACGCCCTTGCCGCCGGACAAAAGCGGAAAACTGACGAGGCCGATATCGTCGAGCATGCGACGAATGTCGCGCGCGGCTTTCTTGACGTCCTTGAAGTCCAGACCTTCATCGGGGTCGAGATCGAACACCATGCGGTCGGGGCGCTCGATATCGGCGATCAGCGCGCCCCAGCCGTGAAATTCGATCGTCCCCATCTGAACGCAGGCGAGCAGGCCGTCGATGCCCTCGACATAGAGATAGTCTTCGCTGCCTCCATCCTTTTCGAGAATGGGAATATGCTTCACATGATCGCCGAAGCTGCCGCTGTCATGCTTTTGAAAGAAGCATTTCTTGGCCCGTCCCTGCGGGCAGCGGACGAGGCTGATCGGTCGCGATGCGATCCATGGCAGCAGGCAGGCGCCTGCCACTTCGTAAAAGTCGGCAAGCTGCCCCTTCGTGATCTTCGCTTCGGGGAAGATCAGCCGGTCGCGGTTGCTGATGCGAACGTCGCTATGCGTATCGGGCGCAGCCATCGGTTCCTCCCTCGTGACATCGGCCGCCGCCTTGTCCTCGCGCAGGGCGAGGAAACTGGCGTGGCGCACGACCTTGTCGGCGGTGAATTCGGCAAAGGCGATTTCCGCCACCAGATCCGGCGCCACCCAACGCGCGCCCCTTGCGTCGGCGCGCGGGACGGCGACCGGCGCATCCTTGCGCGCGAGCCTGCTCAGTTCCTCCGTCAGTCTTTCGCTGTTGCCGGCGTTGAAGCCGGTGCCAACCTTGCCCGCATAAACGAAGCCGTCGCCCTCATATTGGGCGAGCAGCAGGTTGCGGATCGCGCGCCCGCTCGCGCTGCTGGGCGTCCAGCCGACGATCACGAACTCCTGCCGCCGGGTGCATTTGACCTTCAGCCAGTTTTTCGAGCGCGTTCCATAATAGGCGGCGTCCGCGCGCTTGGAAATGATCCCCTCCTGCCCCGCGCCGCACATCGCCGCGAACAGCTTCTCGCCGGCGCCGATGACATGGTCGGACGCATGGATATGCGGGCTGCCCGCGCCCAGCAGGCCGGCGAGCTTTTCCTTGCGGGCGATATTGGGCAGGCTCGTCAGATCCTCCCCGTCCAGTTCGAGCAGGTCGAAGGCGAACAGGTCTAGCGTGCCGGCATCCTCCCCCTTGAGCCGCTTTTGCAGGGTCGAAAAATCGGGATTTCCCTGCGCGTCCAGGGCGACGATCTCGCCATCGATCAGGGCTGGCGGCAAGTCCAGTTCCCCGGCCTCGGCCGCGAGGGTCGCGAAGCGATCGGTCCAGTCGAGGCCGGTCCGCGTGAAGATCTTCGCCTTGTCACCGGCAACGGCAAGCAGGCACCGATAGCCGTCATATTTGATCTCGTGCAGCCATCCGCTGCCGGTTGGCACCGCGTCGACCAGCGTGGCGAGTTGCGGCTTGCGGAAGGCAGGGAGTGCGCCGGCCCCCGCCTTCGCCCTTTTCGGCCGGACTGCCGGGATCGCTCCGTCGGCCTTCTTCATCGCGGCGTCGAAGGCCTTGCCCGTCTTGCCCTTGAGCGACACCGCGGGCGCATCTGCGGCTATCTCGCCCATGGTGCGGCCACTACGGATGCTCGTCAACTCGCGCGCGACCAGATCCTCCGCGCCGCCCGCATACGCATCGTCGATCTTGCGCAACAGCCAGTTTTCGCGTTTTTCGCCGCCCCGCGGCTTCAGGCGAATAAGCAGCCATTCGCCCTTCATCCGCTGGCCACGCAGGATGAAGTGGAGATGCCCTTTTTCAAGGTCTTTCGCGCTCTTGCCCGCTATGGGCTCCCATGTGCCCTCGTCCCACAACATGACGGTGCCGCCGCCATATTCGCCCTTGGGGATCGCGCCTTCGAACGTCGCATAGGAAAGGGGATGGTCCTCCGTCCGCACCGCGAGCCGCTTGTCGGCCGGGTCGGGACTGGGGCCGCGCGTCACCGCCCAGCTTTTGAGCACGCCATCTATTTCGAGCCGGAAATCATAGTGGAGGCGCGTGGCGTCATGCTTCTGCACGATGAAGCTGTTGCCTGGACCTTTGCCCCGCTTGCCCGCCGGCTCCTTCGTCCGCGCGAAGTCGCGCTTGCGATTATAGTCGCTGAGCAGATCGCGGGCCATCGATCATGCTCGCTTGCGCGGGGGGGATTTGACAGGTCGCTTGGCAGCAGGGTCCTTTTTTGGTGCGGCAGATTTCGGCGCGGCGGCGCGTTCCGCCCTGCCCCCGCCGCCGACCGATTTTTTCAGCGCGGCCATCAGATCGATGACATTGCCACCCGGCTTGGCCGGGGCATCGTCCGTATCTTCGAGGATTCGCCGGCCCTTGGCCTTTTTCTTCTTTTCGATCAGGCGCTGAAGCGCATCGACATAGCGATCGTGGAACTTGTCGGGATCGAATGTGGCGGTCTTCTTCTCGATCAGTGTCTCCGCCAGATCGAGCAGGTCGGTATCGGGCTTCACATCGTCGATTTCGCGGAAATAAGTTTGCGCACGGTTGACCTCGTCGGCGTAGCGCAGCGTTTCCAGCACCATGCCGCGCCCGCAGGGTTTGAGGGATACGACATATTCGCGGCCGCGCATGGCGAGCTGGCCCAGCCCCACTTTTTTAGTACGGCGCAACGCTTCGCGCAGCACGATGAAGGCTTCTTCGGCCAGATCGTCAGCCGGCACGACATAATAGGGGCGCTCATAATAGAGCACGTCGATCTCGCTGGCGTCGACGAACTGGGTGAGTTCGAGCGTCTTCTTGCTTTCCAGCTTCACCGCTTCGATTTCTTCTGGTTCGAGCAGGACATAGTCGCCCTTCGAAATCTCGAAGCCTTTGACGATATCCTCCGGCTTGATCGCGCCGAGGCCGGGTACGGTCTTTTCATAGCGGACCCGCTTGCCGCTCGGCTCGTGGATCTGATGGAAGGCGATCTGGGCGCCCGATTTGGTCGCGGCGTAGATTTCCACGGGAATCGAAACCAGGGCCAGCCTGATCTGCCCCTGCCAATATGCGCGCGCTGCCATGCCATGATACTCCCTCGCTACGTCAATGCGCGGCCGCATCGCGGGTTCCGTTATGGCCTCGCGCTCGCTTCGTCCGACGAAGCGCTTCCGCCTGCCGCTAAAATCGCCTAGGTTGTGCAAAATCAGCAGCTAGAGACCATGAGATGCAATTTTTGCGAACTGCCTTCTGGGTTGTCATGGCCGTCGCGGTCGCCCTGTTTTGCAAGGCGAACAACCGGCCCATGGAGATCAAGATCTGGGGCGACATCATCTGGGAGACCCGCATCTGGTTCCCGATGCTGATCGCTTTCCTGCTGGGTGCCATCCCCTTCTGGATCATGGCGCGCGCCACGCGCTGGCGGCTCAAGCGTCGCCTTGAAAGCGCGGAGCGTGCGCTGGCCGCCGTCACCACCGCCGCCGCGCCGCCTGTCGTGGTCTCGATCGAGGACGAACCCATCGTCACCCCGCCAATCGTGTCAGGACCAGCATGAGCAGCCCCCTCTATGTCGCCATCGACACGCCCGATCTCGTCAAAGCGCAGGATCTTGCCCGGCAGGTGCGGAACCATGTCGGCGGGCTGAAGCTGGGCCTCGAATTTTTCTGTGCGAACGGCCATCATGGCGTGCACGAGATGATGAAGTTCGGCCTGCCGATCTTCCTCGACCTCAAGCTGCACGACATCCCCAATACCGTGGCGAAAGCGGTGCAGGCGCTGCACATGCTGGAGCCTGCCATCCTGACCGTCCATGCCGCCGGCGGGCGAGCGATGCTGGAAGATGCCAAGGCGGCCGCCGGCGTCAGGACCAAAGTCGTCGCCGTGACCGTGCTGACCAGCCTCGATGATGGCGACCTGCTCGACATTGGCGTTGGCGGAAAGGCGCAGGACCAGGTCGCGCGCCTCGCCGATCTGGCACAAAGCGCCGGGCTCGACGGGATAGTCTGTTCGGGCGAAGAGGTCGCGCTGGCCAAAAAGGCGTGGCCCGATGGGTTTTTCGTCGTTCCCGGCGTTCGTCCGGCGGGCGGCGCGATGGGCGATCAGAAGCGAGCGGTGACCCCACGCGAGGCGCTCGATCGCGGCGCGTCGATCCTGGTGGTCGGGCGTCCGATCAGCCTGGCGGAAGACCCCGACATGGCGGCGCGGGCGATCGAGGCGACGCTTTAAATATTTGGTCCAAGCATGTGCTGGTATGCCTGGTTTGATTTCCAGAGTTGCTGGGCGGCCCCGTAGGGGGTAGCTTGCGATCGCTGTAGCTCGCCTCAAATGGCGTGCGTGGTCCTGGCTCTGCTGTTGAGCATCGCGTAGGCGGGCGCCGCCCGGCATATCCCGCCACGCCGGACTTTCGGCTCGGCCAATCTGCTGCGGTCGGCGGCAGACGGCTTTCGATTTGACTCTACCCGGCCGCATCCATATCCGTGCGCGAAAGCATAATTAAGGAGGATGCCTTATGGTCGAAGGATCTCGCCCCGTTGGTCCATTATTTGCGCCCTTTCGTCTGAAGGCTCTGGAACTGCGCAACCGGATAGTGTTGCCGCCGATGAGTTTCCATGCCGGTCTGGAGGGCGTTCCCGGCCAGGATGTGCTCGATTATTATCGCAAGCGAGCGGAAGGCGGCGCTGGGCTACTGTTGACAGAAGGGATTTACGTCGACCATCCGTCGGCCAGCGACAAGGGCCACGTCCTGCGCTTCCATACCGACGCTGCCTTGCAGGCCTGGGGCGAACTCGCCAGGCAGGTCCACGGCGTAGGCGGGCTGATCATGCCCCAGCTCTTCCACAACGGCCTGATGTACGATCAGGTCGAAATGGTGAAGGGACGCGAGGTCGGCTATGATCCCGCCAAGGGCGAGATCGGGCCGTCAGGCTATATCCATCCGGGCGTCAAGGTGAAGGACGAGATGACCCAGGCCGAGATCGATGGCGCGGTCGACGCCTTTGCGCGCGGCGGCGAAAATGCCAAGCGGATGGGTTTTGACGGTGTCGAAATCCATGGCGCGCATGGCTATCTGGTCGATCAGTTCTTTTGGGAAAAGACCAATATGCGCGAAGACCGCTATGGCGGCTCGATCCGGAATCGTGCCCGGTTCGCCGAGGAAATCGTGCGGGAAATCCGCCGTCGGGTCGGCCCCGACTTCCCTATCCTGATGCGCCTGTCACAATGGAAATTGCAGGATTACGGCGCAAAGGTCGCCAACAGCCCGCAGGAACTGGAAGAACTGCTCGCACCGCTGATCGACGCTGGCGTCGATATGTTCGACGGTTCGCAGCGCCGCTATTGGTTGCCCGAATTTCCGGATAGCGATCTGAACTTTGCCGGCTGGATCAAGAAGATTTCGGGCAAACCCGTCATTACCGTCGGCTCCGTCGGACTGAGCGCGGACATGACCCAGAGCTTTGAATCGGTGATGGATGCCGAAATCGTCAATCTGGATCGCTTGATGGAGAGGTTCGAGCGGGACGAATTCGATCTGGTGGCGGTAGGCCGCGCGCTGATTGCTGACGCCGAATGGCCCAACAAGATCCGCGATGGCCGAACCAGCGAATTGCGGAAATTTTCGGTGTCTATTCTGGCCGAATCGCCCGGCAACGCTGACGTCCTGCGCTAAGACGGATGGCGTGAACCTGACTATCCCCGGGCACGAGCGATGATGCAGGCGGGGTGTTGCGACCGGATGTTGTCCGGCCCCACTTCATGCTAGGCACGGTGCCAATATCGCGTGATGTCGGCTAGCTTCCGACGATAAACCCGCAACCGGACTGAAAGGCATTGATGCGCGCTCTCCAGGTCACTGCTTTATCATCCGATTTCAGCGGATGTTCGCTCAAAGAGGTGGCTACGCCGGAGATCGGCCCCGGCCAGATTCTCGTACGCGTCGAAGCCGCTTCGTTGAATTTTCCGGACTTGCTGATGGCGCAGGGGCTGTATCAGTTCAAACCCGAATTGCCCTTCATCCTTGGCATGGAGGTGGCTGGCACGGTCGAGCGCGTGGGATCGCCCTGCGCCTTCAAGGTCGGCGACGCGGTCGTTGGCACGACGAGAGTGGGCGGCTTTGCCCGTTATGTCGCGGTGGATGCGCATGTGTTGCGGCCCAAGCCGGCCAATGTCAGCTTCGCCCAGGCGGCAGCTTTCGGCATCGCTTACCTCACCGCCTATGTCGCGCTGGTCCGGTTGGGGAATCTTCAGCGCAATCAGTGGCTGCTCGTCCACGGCGCGAGCGGCGGGGTCGGGCTTGCCGCGGTCGATTTGGGGAAGGCGCTCGGCGCGCGGGTCATCGCGGCTTCGGGATCGCCAGAGAAGCTGGACGCGATTGCAGCCCGTTACGCGCCCGATGCGATACTCGATACCAGCAAGCCGTTCCGCGACGAGGTAAAGGCCCTGACCAACGGCGGGGCGGATTGCATTTACGATCCGGTGGGCGGCGACATTTTCGACGAAAGCACGCGCTGCATCGCCTTTGGCGGCAAATTGCTGGTCGTTGGATTTGCGTCAGGGCGCATTCCGGTCATCTCCGCCAATATGCCGCTTATCAAGGGATTTTCCGTGGTCGGCGTTCGGGCCGGAGAGTTTGGGCGAAGGTTCCCAGAACTTGGCCATGAAAATCTGGATGCGATATGGCAGATGGCGGCGGAGGGACGACTGACGCCCTATGTCCATTGCGAACTGCCACTTGGCGAATGGCGCGAGGCTCTTCGGCTGATGAGCGAGCGCAAGGTGACCGGCAAGATCGTCCTGAGACCGGAGTGATGCATCGGCCGCGATGGGTCACCTTTCCGGCGCTCGCATCAGGGCGACCTGAGTCCCATCATCTTTGGCGCAACGCCAGGCTGGGGTAGGAGACATGTCGAAATGAAGTCCGGGAGTTCTATTTTGCCCAACTGCGAGAGCATCGCCGGCCGGCGCGTCCTGTTCGTGATGGCGGCGGAAGCCGAATATGGCGCACAGCTTTCCCGCCGGTTTAAACCGCTGATGACCGGTGTCGGCCCGGTTGAAGCCGCGTTGGCGACGGGCATTGCCTTACGCGACCTTGAGCGGGCCGAAAGCCTCCCCGATCTCGTCGTCAGTCTCGGCTCGGCGGGTTCGCGCGTCTGTACATTGGGCGAGGTGTATCAGGTTGCGAGCGTATCATGGCGGGATATGGATGCATCACGGCTGGGATTCACCAAGGGGGTGACGCCGTTCGTCGACCATCCGGTCGACCTGCCCCTGTTCGTGCCGCTGGATATACCGGCCATGCGCCTGTCCACCGGTGCTAATATTATAGGCGGGGAGGATTACGCCGCGATCAATGCCGACATGGTGGACATGGAAAGCTTTGCAGTCGCGCGCGCATGCCAGCGCTTCGATGTGCCGTTAATGGGCCTGCGCGGCATATCGGACGGTCCGGGCGAACTTGCCGGGATGCTCGGCTGGACGCAGCTGCTGACGCTGCTGGACGAACGGCTCGCGATCGCGGTCGATAGGCTGGCCGACACGCTTTAGGGTTGATGCTCTAGAACGAAAGAAGGGGCCGCAAGGGGCGGCCCCTTCCCCTTCATTCAGAAGCGATAGCCGACGCTTGCCACCACCTGATGCCGGTCGGTGTCGACGTCGAACCGGCTGCTTGTCGCGCCGTTGCGGAAGTCGATATGGCCGTCATCATATTTGGAATAGCGATATTCCAGCTTGGCGAAGCTGTGCTCGCCGATCGCCCGTTCGGCGCCGCCGCCGATCCGCCAGCCGTCCAGCTTGAACGCCGTGTCGGTGCTTTGGTTGGTATCCCCTGCCAGCACGTTCAGTTTGGTATTGGTGTAACCGCCCTTTACGTAAAGCAGCGTCTGGGGATTGGCGAGGAAGCCGGCCCGTGCGCCGACATACAGATCCCGGCCCTGGCTCACCCGGCCAAATCCGAACGTGTCGGTCGGATCGCGGCGGTCGCTTTTGGCGGTCGAGTCGGTGAATTCGCCTTCCACGCCGACGACGGCGCTGCCGAGATTGACGTCATAGCCCGCACCGACACCATAAAGCAGGCCGTCGATCGACTGATCGTCCCGCCCATTATTATTATCGATCGAACTGCCTGCACCGATATGGTCATAGCCAAGGATCGCTTCGACCCGAGGACCGGTAAAGGTGGGGCCGGTTTCCTGCGCCATGGCGGGCGCCGTGGCGATGCCGGAGGCGAGCAGCGTTGCGACCATTATTTTACGCATAAGTTTAACTCCGTTGGTCATTCATCCCCGTGGGGAGTGACGCTGAAGTCCCGGATGCGCCGCGGGTTTCATGAACCTAAGATAAACACAGGTCTATGTGGCGAAAGTGTCACGATTTGGAGCCATTCGTCGCAAAGACGTGGCTGGATTTGGACGAGCCGAAATCATCGCCGGGAACGGCTGCTCAATAATCTTTCGAGACGCGGATGTTCGCGCTCTGACGGCCCAGGGTGGAAATCGCACCGAGCAGCGAGAGCCAGCGCGTGACCTGATATTCCATGCGGGTCGCGGAATAGCCCTGACCATCGGTGATGAGTTCGACATAGGTTTTGCGCGTTAGATATTTGCCCGCCGCGATCGCGGTGCCCTGCTGCTGCGTCGGATCGGCCGGAAGGATGCGCAGGCGATCGAGCCCGGCCGCCTTGCGCACCGCGTTGATCGGGTCGAGCCCGCCGCCGCCCTGCAACGACCCGACCGCCGACGCCAGCTGAAGCGCTTCGGGCGCCGACAGGCTGGTGATCGAGGTGCCGAACAGGATGCGCGACAAAAGTTCGTCCTGCGGCAGGGCGGGCACGCTGGTGAAGGTGATTTCGGGGGCAAGGCCGGTGCCGCCGACCTGAATCGTCGCCGTCAGATCATTGACGTCCGCTTCCGCCTGGATGTCGAGCGTGGGGTTGATCGGGCTCCTGCCATCGAACTGGATCTTGCCTTCGCGCAGATCGAACCGCCTGCCGGCAAATTCATAGCCGCCTCGCACTAGCTGGGCCGTGCCGGCGATCGCGGGACTGTTGACCGTACCGCCGATATCGAGATCGGCGCGCCATTCGCTGTCGAGGCCAAGGCCGGTCACCGTCAGCCGGTTGCGCGCCCGCGCCTTGATAGCGAGCGCCCAGGGGACGTTAGGGCGCAGGCGGTCGAAATCTTCGGCGCCGCGATTGACCTCGATCACCTTGAGCTCGGGAATTTGCGCGACGGCAGCGGCCCGGCCGAGGGTAAAGCGGCTCTTGGTGAGTTGCAGGTCTCCCGCGATGGTGCCGCCCACGCCGCTGGAGCGGAGGGTCAGCGGGCCGGTCACGGTAGCGGCGATGTCATCGCGCTCCAGCAAGGCCGCATTGTTCGCGTTGAACGACAGGTCCATGCCCACCCCGCCGATGCCGGCGAATGTGAAGCGCCCCGAGCCGCTGACCGACCCGCCATTTTGCGCCGTGCCGGAAAAGCCCGACATTACCAGTTGCGCGCCGGAAAAGCTGCCCCGCGCCTTTACCCCCGTGAGCCGCATGCCGGTGACCGGACTGGTGATCGCGGCATTATCGGTCGCGAGCTGGCCGGTGATGACCGGATCGCCCAGCGTACCGCGCGCATCCGCTGACACGGTGACGGGGCCCGATATGTCGACGATCTCGACACCCGTCAGCCGCCAGAGCGTGTCCGCCGTCCCGCTGAAGCGCACCTGCCCGAAAAACGTCGCCCGGTTTAGCCTGTCGACCAGACTTCCCTGATCGCCGAGCGGCGAGAGCAAGGCCTGACCACGGCCGATCGTCTGGCCGTCGGCAGCGAAAATCATCCGGGTCGCCAGCCGATCCTGAGTCAGGACGGCGTTGATGCCGACATCGACGGGGCGGGAGCTGAGCGAGAGCCCCGAACGGGACAGCCCCCGCATGCGCAGTTCCGCCGTGCCGGTCGGCATCCCCACCCGCGGTTGGGCGAAACTGAGCGAACCGGTCGCGACACCGCCCAGCCCCAGATCGTCCGAAGCGATGTCGAGAAGGCTGAGCGGCAGCTTGTCCAGTCGCGCCTCGATATTCGTCATATCATGCCCGCGCGCGCCCGACAGTTGCAGGGAACCCCCGGCATAGCTGATCGTCGCCGGCGACAGCCGCCAGCCATCGTCGGTGCGCAGGAACAGCGCCGGGCGCGTCAGGCGGATGGCCCGCTTGTCGATCGTGCCCGTGGCCGATACCCGCACGCGATCCTGCTCGACCAGCGCTTCGCCCTGAACATCGAACAGGCGACCACGCTGGCCCGACAGGCTGGCGCGCACCTTGCCCTTGCCGTCGAGAAGATCGGCGTTGAGCGCCATGCGACCGATCTGCACCGCGCCGATGCGAAGGCCCCGCGCCTGCGCGGTCGCGTTGATTGATGTCCCGGCGGGATCGAGCAACAGCGTCGCATCGAGTTTACCCCGCCGCACGGCGATGACGGTCGGTCCGTCGAAGCTGGCGTCGCTGGCGTCGAGTTTGAGCGTGACCTGCTGGACGCCCCTGACCGGGGTCAGTCCGACCGTGCCGGTCACCGGCCCCGTCACGTCGAGCCTGCCGTCGAGGCCATCGGCCAGCGGACGGATGTCGCCGCGCGCCGTGATGCCCGAAACGCCAAGCCGCGCGACCCGGATGATCGCCTGGGCATTGGGCGGGAGCAGGATAACGCCGTCGCCCTTGAACGGGCCAAGGGTCGAGCCGCCTTCCGCGGTGAACGCATAGCCAGCATCGTCGGGCACGAGATGCGCGCGGACGTCCGCCAGCCCCAGCGCATCCATCGGTCGCCGCAGCAGCAGGTCGACGGTCGGCCGCTCGATCTTGCCATTCAGCGTCAGGGTGAGCGGCCCATAGCGCCCGTGCCGTCCGGTCCCTTCGAGATGGAAGCTGCCATCGCGGCGACGATAGCCATTGGCCGCGAGCGTGAGCAGCGGCGCATCGAGCTTCATATCGGTCAGCGCGAGTTGCCCGCCCGGCTGGAGCGCCAGCGCGCTGCGCAGCGTCGGCAGTCCTCCGCCCAATGATCGCAGGAAACCATTATCGAGCCTGCGCATGCGGGCGAGCGCATTACCGCTGAGGCCGAATGCGCCGTTGGGGCCGGGAACGGCGCGCAGCTTCGAGTTGATATCTACGATGCCCAGGCCCCGGATCGCGAGACCCGTAATCTGCCCGTCTAAGCCGAAATCATAGCGGCCGGTCTTGAGGTCGGCGAGCATCACCAGCTTGCCGCGCAGCTTGTCGGATCGCACCGGCATCGGGTTGCTGACGATCTGCTGCCCCATGATCTGGAGCACGCCGTCGAGCGCGAAGTTGCGGACTATGCCTTCGACAAGCTGTCCCTGCCCCTGCAGCGTTCGCGCACGCAGCCGCAAGGGAATGAGTGCTGGCCCGCTCGCCGCGCGCCGGCCCTTGCCGTCGATCCGCACGTCGCTGATGACGGTCTTGTCGAAGGCGATCTGCCGGGCCGTCACCAGATATTCGAAGCCCGGCTGCGCCATAGGACCATCGAGGCGAATGCGCGCGGCGACATCGCGCCCACGCATATTGCGCAACAGGGCATCGGGCCGGACAAGCTTGAGGTCGACGAGCAGATTGTCGAGCGCATTGTTGCGCAGGTCGATCGCGCCCTTGGCGCTCACGTCCATCGCCTGTGACCGCAGCGAAACGCGCCCCGCAAGGATGCGGTCTGTCAGCGTGCCGTTCGCCCGCAGCGCGAGGCGCGGATCGGACAGGCGGCGGATCAGGCCATTGCCGGCGATCGCCGCGCCTTCGATGGACCCCACCGCAGAATAGGCGCCGCTGCGAACGGCCAGAGCGAGATCGGCGGCCGGCTGCGCATCGAGGGTCGCCGCAAGCCGTCCGTCCCAGCGCGTCCAGCTGCCCTTGCCCTGAATACGCAGATTGCCATCCTGCCTCAGCCCCGCCATCTTTGCCAAAACGCCACCGGCGGGCGCGTTGGCCGTAACGTCAAGGTCGAACCTGTCGGCATCGGGACGGCTATCCAGGGCAAGGTGCAGCGCATCTTCGCCACCCGCGACGCGCGCGGATAGATCGATGATCGCCCGCCCGCCCCTAATATCGGCATCGCCGGACAGGCTGGCCACCTGCACGCGCCCGGTAACGGCCTTGGCGATCGTCAGGCGGCCGACGGAAAATTCCATCAGGCGGATGTCGAAACCGGGCAGGATCGGCCCCTGTCGCGTGCTGGGGTTGAGTCTGGGCAGCCGGTGCAGGGTGGCGCTCGGGATCACCAGCCGGTCGATATCGAGACGATTGGAGAGCCAGGCGAACGGCCACCAGTCGAGTTCGACCCGAGGGGCATCGAAGAAGCGACCCTTCCCATCCGAAAGCGCCAGCCCCTGCAACACCGCCTTGCGGTAGATGCTGCCATCGATGCCGTCGACCGCGATGCGCAGCCCCGAAGGGGGCTGGAGCGCCACGATGCGCGAGACGAGGAAGCGATGGCCGGCCCCGCTATCGAGCCAGACGAGCGCGCCGACCATGATCAGTAGCAGCGCGCCCAGAAACGCGGCGAGCCGGCGTTGCCATGCCCCGTCCCAGACGCGACGGCGCGGCGGCGGGGCGCTTTGCTCCCGTTCCATCAAAACGCCTGCCCCAGCGAAACATAGACGGCGACGCGGGGATCGCCCGGCTGCGGATTGAGCGGCGTGCCGACATCGAGGCGAATGGGGCCGAAGCTGCTATAGTAACGGACGCCCACGCCCGCGCCGATGCGCAGGTCGCGAAAGCGCGGCACGAAACTGGTCGAGATATTGCCGGCGTCGACGAAGGGCACCACGCCGAAATTGCCGAGGCGAATGCGGGTTTCCAGCGAGAATTCGGCGAGGCTCTTGCCGCCGACCGGGTCATTGTCGACGTCGCGCGGCCCGATCCTCTGATAGCCATAGCCGCGCACCGACGCCCCGCCACCGGCGTAAAATCGCCGCGACGGCGCGATCCGATCGACCGTCGAGCTGAGAATGGTCCCGAAGCGGGTTCGCGCCGCTACGACGACGCGATCGCTCACCGGCTGATAGACGCTGCCGTCCACCTGCACCCGGGTATAGGCGAAGGTCGAATTCTGGAAGGACAGTTCAGGGCTCACCCTGCCGCCCAGCCGAAAGCCGGTGGTGGGGTTGAGTAGATCGTCGCTGCCGTCATAGGTCAGGCTGAGCGGCACGGCGGCGATCAGGAAGGTGCGCCGGTTGCCGCCGCTAAAGGCATCGGCCTCATCCGACGCGACCAGTTCGCCGCCGATCCGCCACACCCATTTTTTCTGGAACAGGATATTGGTCTGGCGCTCCAGCGCGCCCGACAGGGTGATGGTCCGCGCGTCATAGGCGTCGCGCTTGATGTTGCTGACCGACAATAGCCCGGTCAGCACATGATCGCGCTCGCGGAAATTATTGCGGCGATAGGTAGCCGAAGCGGTCTGTTCCTGCGTACCCAATACGCCGCGGAAGGTGACAGCGCCTTCGGGCGGGAAAAAGTTACGGTGCTGCCAGCTGATTTCGGCGCGATAGCCCTCGCCCGTGCCATAGCCCAGTTCGCCCGCGATCGTTCGCAATGGCGCCGGCCGGACATCGACGGCGAGATCGACATGCTCGCCATCGCCCGCATCCTTAGGCCTGAGCGAGACCGACGAGACGAGGCCGGTCGCGACGATTGCGCGGCGCAGATCCTCGACATCGGCGGCGTTATAGGCGTCGCCTTGCCGGAATCGCGCGATCCGGGCCAGATGACCGGCGCTGAACAAGGCGTCGTCGTTCAGTTCGATTGAGCCGAAAGTGCGATAGCCGCCCGCCGTCACGACGATGTCCAGATCGCCCTTGCGCTCTTCATGGTCGATCCGCACTTGCGGTTCGCCGACTTTCGCGAAGGGAAATCCGCCCTGGGCGAGCGCGCTCGACAGGGCGTCGCGTCCCGCCAATATGCGGTCGGCATCGACCGGATCGCCCGCCACCACCGGAAAGGCCGCCCGTAGCCGGGCCTCCCGGTCGCCGGTCGGTTCGAGTCCCTCGACCGCAACAGAGGAGAGCAGATATTGGATGCCGGGAATGATATCGAACGCCACGGCAAGCCGATCATTGCCGGCGGCAGGCGCCGTCACCCCACCCCGGATGCGCGCCGCATAATAGCCCTTGGCCCGCAGCAGCCGGTCGAGCACATCATTATCTTCTTTGATGCGCCGGTTGATCTGGGCGAGATTGGCGGGCTTTCCTTCGCCCTGATGCAGTGCCGACAGGGCATTGAACCGTTCCAGAAACTGGCTGTCGGCGATCGCATCCAGTCCGTCGAGCCTTACCCCATAGCGCCGCTCTTCCCCGGTGCCGGCGAAGGCGGCGGTTTCATCCGCCGGTTCGGGTGGACTGGAGACCGCGCTTTCCCCCGGGACGGCGTCGGCGGCTAGGTCGGCCTGCGGGTCGGGCGGCAGCGCGACGACCTTATCGGGCGACCCCATGTCCGGCCAGTCGATGCCGATGTTCGGCATCGCATCGAGCGGCTGTTCCGGCCGGGGGGGCTGCGCCACGGGATCGACCGGCTGCGCATGTGCGAGGCCCGGCGCCAGCAGAAGCGGCGGCAGAATCAGCCGGGCGGCGAGCGGAAAGCCTGAAGCGCGGCAAAGGGTCCGCAAACCGGTGGTCATGACTGCGGTCTAGACCAGTTTCCGTGCGCAACGCCAGCCAAGATGATGAAAAGCCGCGCTCAAAAAGCGGTGTACAGACGATCCATCAAAGCGCGCGCCGGACCCGTTTCGGTGATCCGCACCCGGCGCGCCATCATGTCCATCCGGTCTTGAAGCCGGGCGACCCTGCCGTACAGTTCCTGACTGGCTTCGACGAGCGCACGCGCCGCGAAAGGAAAGGACGTAGCCAGTTCCGGCTCCGTCGTCGTCGCCCGACCCAGCCGGTATTTCTCGTCGAGCAGTTCGGCATCGTCGATTTCGCCACGCTCCCACGCCCTCTGACTCAGCAGCCAGGCGATGACATGCATCAGCCGCGTCGTGACCTTGAGCGATTCACAGGTGAAGGCGACGCGACGCAACGGATCGTCCACGCCTTCCTCCGCGGCTTCGCTGGTGTCGAAGTAGGCGCGCGCCTCGTCCGCCATGATCATGGCTTCGAGATAAAGGCCATCCACCAGACGACGGTGGAGTCCACGATCAAGGAAAGGGGCAACCTGCATGGCTCTTGCTTGCACAAATCCGCGATCTTGTCAGGCCTGTTACGCATTTTTGCGCCCGTTGTCCCATTCAGGGTCGGTTATCAGGTCGTTAACCACTAAATGCAGGTCAGGCGATAATGTCGGGGACCAGCGCATCTTCCAGTTGGGCGATTTCGTCGCGGAGGCGCAGCTTGCGTTTTTTCAGACGCGCCAATTGCATCTGATCGGCGGACGCCGCAGCGATCAGCGCCGTGATCGCGCTGTCCAGATCCCGATGTTCCACGCGCAAAAGTTCGAGCCGGCGCATGATGTCTTCCTGACTCAATTCACACCCGCTTTCCAGAGCACCGCATTCATCCCTGCGTGATAACCGGAGCGCGAGGCGCGGACCATCGTAAATTTGCTTTAGATCGTCGCAAAGCCGCAATCATGGCGAGACAGGACGCACGATCCATGATCTATTCAGTCTTCCATCACCCTCTTGAGGAGAATGTCATGGAAAATAGCCATATTTCAGCTCTTTCGGCGAAGCATGCCGGCCTCGATGCCCGAATCAAGGCCGAGACGAGTCGGCCCATGCCCGACGCCATATTGGTAGCCTCCCTCAAGAAGCAGAAATTACGGCTCAAGGAAGAGATAGTCGAGCGGCACTGAGCCGCGCGATATCCGGAAATCCAGTCGGGACGGGCCAGCGATGGCCGTCCCGCGTTCCGTTCTGCTATCCGATCCTTTTCTCTGCCCGCCGGCAGCGGCACTTGGAAGGGATCCAGTTTTCCGGCATCGGCGTCGAACGCGATAAGGTCTGCGGCCAGGCGGACGATAGGCTCGTCCCGGCTACAAGCAGGCGATCGAAGGGCTCAGCCCGAACGGATGAGTGACGATCTGATTTGGGGCGCGATGCCCTACGCGTCTGAAATGCTGACGCCACGATGCGTCTGAGGTCGGTAAAAAGTTCAGCGGCGCCGAAGCTGCGTGCGCAGATAATCGGGCGTACCGGCACGGTCGCCGGCTGCGACCGGCTTGCGCGCCAGTTGCGGGTCGATATCTTCATCGAACGCGACACCGATCTTGTCCGCCCGCGCCCAGGCGATGACGCCCTTCACTTCGCCGATGCCGCGCAGTTCCAATATGATGCTGGTTCCGGCGGGGACGGCGCGTTCGCAATCGGCCATCAGGCCGGTGGCGGAAAGGTTACGGATGCGCGCTTTGCCAAGCGGCGCGCCCTCCGGCGTTCGCAGACTGGTCAACAGGAACAGGCTGTCGCGCGGCGCCGATCGCGCCGGTCCTCGATCGGAATTGTCCTGTCCGCCGTTCATAGATAAAAATCTCGCGCAATGCTGCTTATTCCACGGCGACCTTGTCACGACTTGGTGGAAAAACGGTTAATCGTCGCGCGAGATCTTTTCCTGCCGCTCATGGCGTTCCTGCGCCTCGACGGTCATGGTCGCGATCGGCCGGGCTTCGAGCCGGCCGAGCGAAATGGGTTCGCCGGTCACTTCACAATAGCCATATTCGCCATCTTCGATGCGGCGCAGGGCAGCGTCGATCTTGGAGATCAGCTTGCGTTGCCGATCGCGGGTGCGAAGCTCGATGGACCAGTCGGTCTCGCTCGATGCGCGGTCGTTGAGATCCGGTTCCCGCAAAGGCTCGTTCTGCAACACCGCCAGCGTGCCTTCGGCTTCGGTTAGTATCTGCTTTTTCCAGTCCCACAGCCGCTGCCGAAAATATTCGAGCTGTCGGATATTCATGAACTCCTCGTCCGGCGATGGGCGATAGTCCGCTGGCAGTGTAACGGCCGATTTGGGCGGGCTTTCGCCGTCCGCACCGGAATTCAGGAGCGATGCCATCTGGCTCTCCGACTCGATTGGCCCCGGCGCTAAACGTCCCGGGCGCAATGACTGGTGATTGAGGGCGCCTAATAGCCATCGTGGCGGACCGATACAAGCGCCCATCTCTTCACTCGCCATGCCGGGCCGGGCGCCGGGCGCGCCGCGACTCCGGCCCGGGCCGATCACGCGGGATATGCGAAGCTGGGACGGATGCGGCGGCTGGCTTCATCAATGACTCACGGCCCGTTCCATTATGGGACGTTAACCATATGGCTTGAGGATAGCGGTGGAATTCTATCGACTTGCACCCGTGTTTCAGGGTTAACAGTGTTGCAGTTAACGCTTTCTTTTGCGTTCCTGCGCATAGGCAATATCAGCTGATCATCTTCTGGATACTCCAGCGGCAGATCAGCGGTAACGAAATAAAGAGTGGATCCTATGTCGGTTCGAATGGCCCTGGCAAAATTGTGCGCCTGTACCTGCGGTGGCGCGATCATCGGCGGCGGTGCCGTCCATGTCGCCGAAAGCGCACGGCCGGCGGTGGTCCACAGCGTCAAGAGCGAGAAGGCTCAGCCGCGCAAGCGCTATGCCGTCCGGCAGGTGAAGCGGCGCGTGGTCAAGACGGTAACGGCCTGCGCACCATCGGTGGTGACCGTCACCAGCCAGGGCGCGCCCATTCCCCTTCCCGCCCCGCTGTTGCCGGCTGAAATGCCGATGATGTCGGGCGGCGGCGGCGCTGTCCCCATGGTGATGGGTGGCGGTGGCGGCTTTGGCGGCGGCGGCTTCATCGGCGGTTTCTTCGGCGGCGGCGGCGGTAGTGGCGGCGGCTCGGTCGTCATTTCCTCGACCAGCAGTTCCACAGGCGGCATCAGCAGCTCGACCAGCTCGACGACAGGCGGGGTTTCGACCTCGACGGGCGGCGTCAGCACGTCGACAGGCGGGGTGTCCACCTCCAGCGGCAATGTGACCAGCAGTTCGTCGTCGTCCAGCTCGTCCTCCTCGTCGAGCAGTTCGTCTTCGTCGTCGAGCAGCTCTGGCGGGTCGGGTGGCAAGGATCATGGCGGCAAGGATCACGGCCATGGCGGCCACGGATCGAGCAATGGGGGCAGCAGCGGAAGCTCTGGTAGTAGCGGAAGCTCCGGTAGTTCGGGGTCCAGCGGCAGCAGCGGATCGAGCTCGTCTTCGTCGAGCGGCAGTTCGTCCTCGTCCGGCGGATCGTCGAGCTTCGGCAGCACGGGGTCGACCGGAAGCACGGGGTCGACCGGCTCGACCGGCAGTTCGGGGTCCAGCAGCTCGTCCTCGTCGAGTTCCTCGTCGTCGAGCAGCAGTTCGTCGAGCGGCGGCAGCTCGGGAAGCAGCGGCGGCACCGATGTACCGGCACCGCCGATGGTCCTGCTGTTCGGCGCGGCTGCGGTGGCGCTGATCGCTCGCAAGCGCTTTGCCGACCGGAAAATTCAGAACGCAGCCTGATTGGACGGCTGCATGGGGCAGAAAGGGCGGACCCGCGAGGGCCCGCCCTTTTCATGTCCGGCGAAGGACGGTCTTAACTGCCGGCGATGATCCGCTCGATTTCAGGCAACGGATGATTGGCCAGGTCCTTGGCGATCTCACCCACGAGTCGGCTCGACACTTCCTTGTGATAATGTTTGCGCATCTCGCCGAGCGCCGTGGGCGGTGCGACGATTATCAGCTTTTCATAGTCGTGCGCCAATGCGCGCCGCTTGAGGATATCGGCAGCCTCGGCGGCGAAGCGCGCTTCTTCCAGATCATGAAAATTGGTTTGTTCGAACGATCCCTGGCGACCGCCGACGGGAGAGGATGACCGCCCGGCGGCATCCGACGCCTGATCGCGATCGGCGGGATTGTCCTGAACCTTGACCGACTCGGCTTCGAGCTGGGGGAATGCACTGTCGCCCTTGTTGCGGAAGAACAGCAGCTTGCGGCCATCCGCCACCAGCACCACCGTGTCGTGATCGATCTGCATCGTCTATCTCCTTGTCATGCGGGGGATCAACGGATGGACGGACGCGGGGTTGCATGGCGCAGGTCCGGGCGGCATAGGCAAGGCCATGCACGACATCCGTTTCATCCGCGAAAATCCTGCCGCTTTCGATGCGGGTCTCGCTCGCCGGGGGCTAGCGCCGCTTAGTGCAGACATCCTCGCGCTCGACGAAAAGAGTCGCGCCCTCAAGACGCAGTTGCAGCTGGGTCAGGCGCGCCGCAACGAAGCCAGCAAGGCGATCGGGCAGGCCATGGCGGCGAAGGATATGGACAAGGCGGAGGCGCTGAAGGCCGAAGTCGCGGCGCTGAAGGAAACGACGCCCGCGATCGAGGCACAGGATCGCGAGACGGGCGATGCCTTGCAGGCGATGCTCGCCGCCATTCCCAACCTGCCCGCCGATGACGTGCCGGAAGGTGAGGATGAGGCGGGCAATGTCGAGGTGAGCCGCTGGGGCATGCCCCGCGCGTTCGGTTTTCCGGCGCGCGACCATGCCGATTTCGGCCCGGCGCTGGGGCTGGATTTCGAGGGCGGCGCCGGCCTGTCCGGCGCGCGGTTCACGGCGCTGCGCGGTCCGATGGCGCGGCTGCATCGCGCGCTTGGCCAGTATATGATGGATCGCCAGACCAGCGACAATGGGTATGAGGAAGTGAACCCGCCCCTGCTCGTGCGTGACGAGGCGCTGTTCGGCACCGGGCAATTGCCCAAATTCGCCGACGACCTGTTTCGCACCACCGACGGGCGCTGGCTTATCCCCACGGCGGAAGTCAGCCTGACCAACCTCGTGCGCGAGCAGATCGTGGCGGCGAATGGCTTGCCGCTGCGGCTGACCGCGCTGACCCCCTGTTTCCGGTCCGAGGCAGGATCGGCCGGGCGCGACACGCGCGGTTTCATTCGCCAGCATCAGTTCGAGAAGGTCGAACTGGTCGCGATCTGCGCGCCCGAAGAGTCAGAAGCCGAACATGCGCGGATGAGCGCGGCAGCGGAGGGCATATTGCAGGCGCTGGACCTGCCCTATCGCAAGATGCTGCTGTGCACCGGCGACATGGGTTTCGGCGCGCGCAAGACCTGGGACCTCGAAGTCTGGCTACCGAGCCAGCAGACCTATCGCGAGATCAGTTCGATCTCCAACTGCGGCGACTTTCAGGCGCGGCGCATGAATGCGCGCTTCAAGCCCGAGGGTGAGAAGCAGACGCGCTTTCTGCATACGTTGAACGGATCGGGGCTGGCGGTCGGTCGGACGCTGGTGGCGGTGCTGGAAAATTACCAGCAGGCGGACGGTAGCGTGACGGTGCCGGACGTGCTTGCGCCCTATATGGGCGGCGTCACGACATTGACGCCGCGATAAATGCGCATCCTCCTTACCAATGACGATGGCGTCCATGCGCCTGGCCTCAAGGTGCTGGAGGCGATTGCCCGCGCCCTGTCGGACGATATCTGGATCGTCGCGCCGCATGAGGAACAGTCGGGCGCGGGACACAGCCTGACGCTGACCCGGCCGTTGCGCATCCGTGAGCATGGCGAGAAACAGTATAGCGTGACCGGCACGCCGACCGACGCGGTGATGATGGCGGTCGGCCACCTCATGAAGGACGAGAAGCCCGACCTCATCCTGTCGGGCGTTAATCGCGGCGCGAACCTAGCGGAGGACGTCACCTATTCGGGCACGGTCGCAGCGGCGATGGAAGGCGCGATATCGGGCATCCGCTCGATCGCGCTCAGCCAAGTCTATGCGCGCGAAGGGATGGGCGATACTGTGCCTTTCGCCGTGGCGCTGGCCTGGGGAGAGCGGGTCATCCGTCGCCTGATCACAATGCCCGCGAGCCGCCGGATGCTGTTCAACGTGAATTTCCCGGCGATCGATCCAGCCGCCGTCAAGGGCGTCAAGGTTGCGCGGCAGGGCTTTCACGATGTCGACCGCACCGCGATCATCGCGGGCACCGATCCGCGCGGCTATCCCTATTACTGGTTCGGGCTGGGGTCGAGCGACGCCGTGCCCGAAGGAAGCGACCTTGCGGCGATCGCGGACGGCTATGTCACGGTCACGCCGCTTCATTATGACCTGACGCAGGACAGCGCGATGGCGGCGACCCGCGCCGCAATCGAAGGCTAATCCCGGCGCGGGGATGACAATCGATAGGCGATAGGGTTAAGCATGGGCCGATGTCGCGTCCCCTCCTGAAGTCAGCCCTGATACTGACCCTCTTGTTGATCGCTGGGTGCATTCCCAATCGAGGGGGCAGCCCGCAGGAGACGCCACCACCCCGGCTGGACGCCGATGCCGCCGCCGTCGACGTGATTGAATCCGAACCCGTCTGGACGGCCCAGCAGGTGGTGGCGAGTGCCCGGACAGTGGCGGCGTCCATTTATGTCGTCCAGCCCGGCGACACGCTGCGCGGCATCGGCAACCGCACCGGCGCCGGATCGGAGATCATCGCCAGGGCGAACGGACTGACACCGCCCTATATGGTCCGGGCCGGCCAGAAACTGTCCATTCCCGCTGGCCGCTACCATCAGGTCGCCGAGGGCGAGACCGGCATCGCCATCGCCGCCGCCTACGGCGTCCAGTGGAGCCGGATGGTCGAGATCAACGGGCTGGACGAACCCTTCGTGCTGCGCCGGGGCCAGCGGCTGCTGCTGCCCGACGATGCACCACGCCGGCCGCCGACGATGGAACAGCGCGCCGCCGCTTTCCGCATCAATATCGATGACGTGCTGACCGGCGGGCAACCCGCTGCCGCAGAGAATGCGCCCGTTGCCACCGCATCGCGCAAGCCGCGCCCCCTGCCCTCCAACGTGCCGATCGCGACGCCCGATAGATTTGCCGGCCATTTCGCCTGGCCATTGCGCGGCGCTATCCTGTCACGCTTTGGCCCCGGCGAAAGCGGCGCTCGCAATAACGGCATCGACATCGCCGCTCCCGACGGGTCGGCGATCCGGGCTACCGCCGATGGCGTCGTCGCCTATGCGGGCGACAAGGTCGCGGTGTTCGGCGGGCTCGTCCTGATCGCGCATGGCGGCGGCTGGGTCAGCGCCTATGGCCATGCCAGCCGGGTCGACGTGGTGCGCGGGCAGAAAATCAGCCGGGGCCAGATTATCGGCCTTTCGGGCGACACCGGCTATGCGAGCCAGCCCAAGCTGCATTTCGAGTTGCGCAAGGACCGCGTGCCGGTGAACCCGCTCGGCCAGTTGCCCGCCGCGCCATGAGAATGGATCAGCGCCTGGCGGGATCGCCGCCGACGGGGTTCCTGCGCCGGCGATCCGCCATGCCGGTGTGGGCCGACCTGGTATGGCGAGTCGCGCTGGTATTCGGGCTGATCGGGCTGGTGCTGCTGATCCACTGGCTGGGGCGCGCCGGGCTTCACGACAATTTCGACAAGACGATCAGCTTCATCGACATCCTCTATTTCACGACCGTCACCGTGACGACGGTCGGATATGGCGACATCGTGCCCGTCAGCCCGGAAGCACGGCTGTTCGAGGCGATATTGGTGACGCCGATCCGGCTGTTCGTCTGGTTGATCTTCCTTGGCACCGCCTATCATCTCTTTTTCCGCAACATCCTCTACAGGTGGCGCATGGCACGCATTCAGGCCGATCTGCACAATCATATCGTCGTCACCGGCTTTGGCACCAGTGGGGCGGAGGCGGTGCGGGAATTGCTGGCGCGGGGAACCGATCCGCGCGCCATCGTGGTCGTGGAGATGAGCGAAAAGGCGCTGGGCGAGGCGGAGGCGCTGGGCTGCAACATATTATGTGGCGATTCGACCCGCGACCGCACCTTGAAGGATGTGGCGATCCACCGCGCCCGATCGATGATCGTGTCGGCCGGGCGCGACGACACGTCGATCCTCATCACCCTGACCGCCCGGCATCTGGCCGCGCGCTTGCCGATCAGCATCGTCGTGCGGAACGAGGATAATGAGCTGCCCGCGCGACAGGCCGGCGCGACCACCGTGATCAATCCCACGAGCTTCGCGGGACTGTTGCTGGCGGGCAGCACGAGCGGCCGGCATATCGCCGATTATATGGCGGACCTTGCGGCGTCCGGCGGGCGCGTGAAGCTGAACGAACGGCTCGCCCGGCCGGACGAGATCGGCGCGCCATTATCGGCGATCACGACCGGCATCGGCCTGCGCATCCATCGCGGCGACCAGACGATCGGATCGCGCGAAGAGGGCGCGCAACGGCTTCAATCGGGCGATCTGGTGATCGAGATTACAGAAGGCGATGCCCCCGGCTGACGCGCCTCGTGACAATGGCCGCGAAAATCCCTATGTGCGCGGCGATCATGGCAACCAAATTTCCGCAAGCCCCCAAGGTGGGCATGGTGTCGCTCGGCTGTCCCAAGGCCCTTGTCGACAGCGAACGCATCCTCACAAAGCTGCGTTCCGACGGCTATCAGATGTCCGCCGACTATGCCGGCGCCGACGTCGTGCTCGTGAACACCTGCGGTTTTCTGGATTCGGCCAAGGAAGAATCGCTCGAAGCCATCGGCGAGGCGATCGCGGAAAATGGCCGGGTCATCGTCACCGGATGCATGGGGAATGAGGCGGAGATGATTCGCGCGAAATTCCCGCAGGTGCTGGCCGTCACCGGCGCGCATCAATATGAGGCCGTGGTCAATGCTGTACATGAAGCATCGCCGCCCGTGCCCAACGCCTTTGTCGATCTGGTGCCCGAGGGCGGCCTGAAGCTGACGCCGCGCCATTACAGCTATCTCAAGATTTCCGAAGGTTGCAATCATCGCTGTTCCTTCTGCATCATTCCGTCGCTGCGCGGCGACCTCGTGTCGCGACGGATCGATGCAGTGCTGCGCGAAGCCGAAAAGCTGGTTCATGCCGGGACCAGAGAATTGCTGATCATCAGTCAGGATACATCCGCTTACGGCGTCGACACCCGCCATGAATCGCGGGTGTGGAAAGGCCGCGACGTGCGCGCGCACATGACCGATCTGGCGCGCGAACTGGGCCAGTTGCGCACCCCGGAGGGCGCGACGCCATGGGTGCGGCTGCACTATGTCTATCCCTATCCGCATGTGGATCAGGTCATCCCGCTGATGGCCGACGGGCTGCTGACCCCCTATCTCGATATTCCGTTCCAGCATGCCGCGCCCAATGTGCTCAGGGCGATGAAGCGTCCGGCCAACGAGGCTAAGGTGCTCGACCGGATCCACAAATGGCGCGGCATCTGCCCCGATATCGCGATCCGCTCCAGCTTCGTCGTCGGCTTTCCCGGCGAAACCGAGGCGGACTTTCAGTATCTGCTCGACTGGCTGGACGAGGCGCAACTCGATCGGGTGGGCGCGTTCCGGTTCGAACCGGTCGAGGGCGCGGCCGCCAATGATCTGCCCGGCGCCGTGCCCGAGGAGGTCAAGGAAGAACGCTACCAGCGGATCATGGCCAAGACCGCCGCGATCAGCGCTGCCAAGCTGGCCGCAAAGGTCGGCCGCGTGCTGCCGGTGATCCTCGACGAGGTGGGCGATCCCGACGAGGAGGATGGCTCCATCGGCGCGACCGCCCGAAGCCAGGCCGACGCGCCCGAGATCGATGGCAATGTTTTCCTGCGCGATGTCGGCGAAGGCCGTCAGCCGGGCGACATTTTCGACATATTGGTCGAGGATGCCGACGAGCATGACCTTTACGGCGTGCCCGTCGCGCCCTGACGATCAGCCGGCGGCGAAGCTGTCCTGATATTCGGTTTTGATCGCCTTGCGCATCGCCGCGTCGACGGGCAGCGCAATGCCGTAACTGCCTTCCGCATAGGGACCCGCGCTATAGGGGCCGACGACGACCTTGATACCGTCGATCAGCTTGCCGTCGCTGGACGTGGGCACCAGCACTTCCTTCATCGGATCGATGCATTTGGTGAAATCGTCATCACCGGGCACCACCGGCGCGCCGCGCTTTTCCGCACGCGCCTTGTCCAGCGCCTTGCAGAAGCGAGGCCCGATCGAGGCGGCGAATGCGGAGGGTGAGGTCATCATCGCGGGAAAACTCGTCTCCCGGCTCCGCTCGCGATCCCAGACCAGCGCGTCGAAGCCGGTCATGCCATGCGCGCCGCCGGTGAAGACATAGGTGCTTGCCTCCAGCACCAGCAGTCGC
The DNA here is from genome assembly GCF_037723805.1 of Sphingobium fluminis. NCBI lineage: Bacteria > Pseudomonadati > Pseudomonadota > Alphaproteobacteria > Sphingomonadales > Sphingobiaceae > Sphingobium > Sphingobium fluminis. The sequence continues at coordinate 803,131 of NZ_JBBJUK010000001.1, read as the reverse complement.
GGCGTGTCCGCCGCCACGGTCCAGCGGGTCCAGACTGTGGGCGTGAAACGGAAATCCGGATTGTTTGGCGGCGTCGCTGTCTTCTCGCGCCATTTTAAGTGCATCGGCGCGGGATACCGTCATGGCCTTGTCGAACCGCGCGACGAGCGCCGGCACAGACGCTGCCGGCGACGGATAGGCGTAGACGAATTCAAGCAAGTCGCTTTTTTCAGCCTTTTCAAAAGCCTTGGCCGGCGGCGTAGCGGCAGGCTTACCCGCCATCTGTTCGGCGAAATTGCGCGCCTGCGCGTTCGTCGCCGCGTTTCCGGCGGGGCTATCAGCGTCCTTCGCCGGGCCGCAGGCTGACAGTAAAAGGGCCGCCAAAGCCAGCGGCCCTTTGCATCCAATCGAGGTGCACAGTTGCATCAATGGACCTTGGCGGCCTGGCATCGTTCGCTGATCGCCTTGCGGGAATATTCGCTTTGAAGCGCCTCGGCGGCGTTGGGCCAGCCTTCGGCGATCAGAGCCTGTTCGACGGCATGGGCGCTGTCGAACTGTCCGGTTTCGGCAAGGCTGTAAGCGCGAGCGCGCAGCGCCTGAAGCGCCTCATTTTCAGCATGGATCACGATCTTGTCCCTTCCATGGTTTGATCGGGCGACGATACGCCTTCTCGGCACGATAGGCAAAGCGGCGGTCGACCGGGCGGGCCGCCAATGCGATGAGCAAATTGCACTTTCCATCGCGGGCGGCTTTCACCTACATCCGATGCATGACCGACTTTGCCGACCTGCTCAAACCCGATAACAACCAGAGCGCTCATTCGATCCATCTGCTCGATAGCAGGGGATTCGACGCATGGCTTGGGGGGCAGCCCGAACGAAATCGCGCCATCGTGGGCGCGCAGAAATTCCATGGACGGCCGAATGAGTTTGCGATCCTGCCGGGGGAGCATCCATCGCGATGGTCGGTGGTCGCGGGCGTGGCCGACGCCGAAACATTGGGGGCCTGGTGTCTGGCCAAACTCGCCGAAGCCCTGCCCGAAGGCAGCTACCGGCTGGACGATGCGATGCCGGGCGCAGCGGCGTTGGGCTGGTTGACGGCGCAGTATCGTTTCGACCGATATCGCAAGGAAGACCATTCAGCCGGCCCGCGCATCCTGTTCAGCCGCGACGCCGGCCGGATCGACGCGACGGTCAGGCTGGCCGAGGCCGTCGCGCTCGTGCGCGACCTCGTCAATACACCGGCCGCGGACATGGGACCGCCAGATCTGGAGGCTGCGGTGATGGACGTTGCCGCCGCCTTCGGCGCCGATGTGCTGGTCACGCGGGGCGACGACCTCGAACAGGGCTATCCCATGCTCCACGCTGTCGGCAAGGCGGCCGAACGCGTCTTTGCGCCGCGCCTGATCGAATTGTCATGGGGCGACCCCCAACACCCCCGCTTGGCCATCATCGGCAAGGGCATCTGCTTCGATTCGGGCGGGCTGGACATCAAGCCGTCGTCGGGCATGCGCCTGATGAAGAAGGATATGGGCGGCGCCGCCCACGCGCTTGCACTGGCCCGGCTGATCATGGGCGCGCGCTTGCCGGTGCGGCTGCACCTGCTGATCCCGGCGGCGGAAAACGCGATTGCGGGCAATGCCTTTCGGCCGGGCGACATTTTACGGAGCCGCCAGGGGCTCACCGTCGAAATCGGGAATACCGATGCGGAGGGGCGGCTCGTGCTGGCCGACGCGCTCACCAAAGCGATCGAATGCGGGCCAGAACTGATCATCGACTTCGCGACCCTGACCGGTGCGGCGCGCGTCGCGCTGGGGCCGGACCTGCCCGCCCTCTTCACCAATGACGATGCGCTCGCGGCCGAAATGGATGCGGCAGGATCGGCGGTTGAGGACCCGAGCTGGCGCCTGCCGCTCTGGGATGGCTATGCCGATATGCTGAAGTCGGACGTGGCGGACATTAACAATGCAGGCGAAGGCGGCTTTGCCGGCGCGATCACCGCCGCCCTGTTCCTGCGCCGGTTTGTCCCCGATGGCATGCCATGGCTTCATCTCGACACCTTCGCGTGGCGGCCGGCCGCCAGGCCGGGACGCCCCAAGGGGGGCGAGGCCCTGGGGCTGCGCGCCGCATTCCAGATGTTGCAAGGTCGCTACCCGCGACGCTAACGGAAAAAGCGAAAACACGCGTTACCCGTTACGCAACCGGATCAGCCATGGTGCGTTAGGGTGGACATGAGTGCGCAAGCCATCAAGGAAGAGGTTGCTCAGGTGAACGAACCGGGCAGAAAACCGCTAAACGAGTGGATGCGGACACTGGTCGACTATGTGCGATCGGGAAAACCCGATCTCACCAATCGCCAGATGGCGCTGATGATGACGGTCTATATGGGCGCGGGTCCGCATACAGTGCGCGGGCTGGCCGAAATACTCAATGTCTCCAAACCCGTCATTACGCGGGCGCTCAACAAGCTGTCGGCTCTGGGCTATCTCCGCCGGGAGCGCGACGCTGCAGACCGGCGGAATATTTTTATCGCCCGGACGCCCAAAGGGGCGGAATTTCTTGACGCCTTTCATAATTTCATCGCAGGAACCGGCCGCGATGAAAGGCTCAGTTTCTCCCACGCGTAACGCATCTGCGGTTAGGATCCATTTCCGGCTGGAAGGCCGGTCGGTCGCGCTCGATGGCCGCATACACGCTGCGCGCGGTGACCTTGCGGATATTTCGCTCGCTGGCACATTATTTTCCGCCCATTATGCACGCGCCGTAGAACTGACCTGCGTGGCTGGTGGCGCGCCGGTCTTGTCGGCTCCCTCGACGAGCGCGACGGCGGTCAGCGAATTGTTGCGGGGGGAAAGTTTTCACGCGCTCGATATCACGACCCGGTGGGCCTGGGGATTTTGCGGGCATGACGGCTATGTCGGCTATATCCGGCGGGATGCTCTGGACCGGCTGGAAACACCGACCCATCGCATAGTGGCCGATATGGCGCCCCTGTTCAGCACGCAGGATATAAAGGCCCCGATCGCGGACCATTGGCCCGCCGGAGCGCTGTTTTCGGGTCAGGCTTCCGACGATTTCATCGCCACCGGCGAAGGCTTTGTTCATGAACGGCACGCCCGCCCGATCGACGCGCCTGAACGGGATTGGGTCGCCGTAGCAGAGCGGTATCTGGGGCAACCCTATATCTGGGGCGGCCGCGGCCATCATGGCGTCGACTGTTCGGGACTGGTGCAGGTCGCGCTCGGCCGGTGCGGCATGGCGGTGCCCAGGGATACCGACCTGCAATGCGAAGGGATCGGCGCGCCGCTCGCAGCCCAGGCAAAACTGCGCCGGGGCGATCTTATATTCTTTGCCGGCCATGTCGGCATCATGATGGATGGGGAAAGGCTGTTGCATGCCAATGCCCACTGGATGGCCGTGGTGGTCGAGCCGCTCGCCGACGTCGTTGCGCGACTGGCAGTCGATCAAGCGGACCCCATCGTCGCGCGGCGGAGAATTGGGGCATGACGACGCAGATATTCATCGATGGGGCGGTCGGCACGACCGGACTTGAGATCGCCGAACGGCTGGCCGGTCGCCCTGAATTGTCGCTTATCGTGATCGACGAGAAGGACCGCAAGGATGCGCGCGCGCGCCGCGCCGCGCTCAACGATGCAGATGTGGTCATCCTGTGCCTGCCCGACGATGCCGCGCGGGAAGCGGTTGCTCTGATCGATAATGACCGCACCCGCATCATCGATGCGTCCACCGCGCATCGAGTCGCCGACGGCTGGACCTATGGCTTTCCCGAACTGGAACCGGGACAAGCCGAGAGGCTGGCCGGCGCGCGCTTCGTCACCAACCCCGGCTGCTGGCCGACCGGGTTCCTGGCGCTTGTCCGCCCGCTGGTGCTTGCCGGGCTGATCCCCGCCGACTGGCCGGTCACGGTGTCGGGCGCATCGGGCTATTCGGGCGGCGGTAAGGCGATGATCGCGGAATATGAGGGCGCTGGCAGCGCGCCTACCGGCTTCCGCGCTTATGGTCTGGGCCTCGCGCATAAGCATGCGCCGGAGATGCTGCGCTATTCGGGACTGTCGCTTCCGCCGCTGTTCGCGCCTGCGGTCGCCAATGCCTATCGCGGTATGCTGGTGGAGGTGCCGTTGCACCTGCGCGCCCTGCCCGGCGCGCCCGCTGTCGAGGACGTCCATGCGGCGCTTACGGCCGCCTATGCGCACTCACCGATCGTCAGCGTGGCACCCCTGGGCGAAAGCGACGCTTTGTCGCAGCTGCATATCGAACATGTCGGCGCGACCGACCGGCTCGCGCTGTTCGTGTTCGGCAATAGAGATACGGGTCAGGTCCGGCTGGTCGCCGCGCTGGACAATCTGGGCAAGGGCGCGGCCGGGGCAGCGGTGCAGAACCTGAACATCCTCGCGGGCCTGCCCGAAACGGCAGGTCTAAGGCTCTGACGCCCCGTCAGTGGACGGTCCCGAGCGGCTGGTCATAGGCAAGCAGCACGATGAGGCGCTCAATCTGTCGCCAGTGACAAAAATGGATGTGATTACCCAGGTCCCGGCTGCGATCGGCACGGGCGGCGGCTTCATAGCCGGCATCGGCGCCGAAATGCGCGATGAGATCCGCGGCATCGTCGAAGCTCTTGCGGTCCGAAAGATATGGCAATTGCATTCAACCCCCTGATTTTTGCGACCTTATTATTCGAAGCACCATCCAAGTCGCATGCCAGTTGTCAGGATGGCCGTCCACCGCCCGATACGAGGGTAAAGGACGCATTAGCCAAGTCCCATTCTGGCACGCGCGTCCTATCGAGGGACCTGCGGTCCGGATATGGAGCAGAACAAAGCGGCTGGCCTTGGAATGGCTGCCGTGGCAAGGCGCAAGCATGACCACTCCCCGACAATCGCCCCCCACCGGTGCCGGCGCCATCATCGCCTCCCTGATCCTGGCCGGTGCGATCGGCGGCGGCATGCTGGGCCAGCCGAGCGCCGGCCTGCTCGCGGGAGCGGGCCTTGGCATCCTGATCGCGCTTGTCCTGTGGTTACGCGAACGCGGCCGGTAAGTCCGCCGCCCGCCTTGCCGACCGCGTCGCCCAAGCATAAGTGAGGGACATGAAAAAGCATTTGATCGCCTTCAGCCTGATTATCCTCGTCCTTCTGGCCGGCGTGATCTTCTATCTCGCGCAGGGTGACACCGCCCAGTTGCCCCCTGGCGCGGATGTCGGGCGCGAACCGACATTCACGGCGGCGCGCAGTGAAATGGTTCCGACGATCAACGTAGCGGAGGCCAAGCCGTGGCATGCCGGCGAACATCCGACCGCTGCCCGGGGCCTGTCGGCCAGCCGGTTTGCCGATGGACTGGCGCATCCGCGCTCTCTGCTGCGCCTGCCCAATGGCGACATATTGGTGGCGGAGACGAATAGTCCGCCCCGACAGACCGGCGGCATCGTAAGCCGGGTGATGAATTATCTGATGGGCAAGGCCGGTGCCGGCGTTCCGTCCGCCAACCGCATCACCCTGTTGCGCGACGCGGACGGCGACGGCCGTGCAGAGGTGAAGACCGCCTTCCTCACGGGGCTGCATTCGCCCTATGGCATGGCGCTGATCGGCGACACGCTGTTCGTCGCCAATACCGATGCGCTGATGGCCTTTCCCTATAAGACCGGTGACACCCGGATCGTGGCGAAGGGCCGCAAGATCCTGAACCTGCCCGCGCAAGCGCCCAATATGCACTGGACTCGCAGCCTGGTCGCCGGGCCTTCCGGCCTGCTCTATGTGGGCGTCGGCGCCAACAGCAATATCGGTGAAAACGGGCTGGAACTGGAAGAAAACCGCGCCAATGTGCTGGAGGTCAATCCCAAGACGGGCGACTATCGCATCTTCGCCAGCGGCCTGCGCAATCCCGTCGGCCTCGCCTTCGAGCCGGAAAGCGGCGTGCTGTGGGGCGTCGTCAATGAACGCGACATGCTCGGCAGCGATCTTGTGCCCGATTATCTGACGCGCGTCGAATTTGGCGGCTTCTATGGCTGGCCATGGAATTATTGGGGCGGATATGAAGACCGGCGGGTCCAGCCGCAACGGCCCGAAGTGCGCGAATATACCAAGCGTCCCGATTATGCGCTGGGCAATCACGTCGCGCCGCTGGGCCTTAGCTTCGCGGCTGGCGCAAAGCTCGGCGACGCCTTCCGTAACGGCGCTTTCGTGGGCCTTCACGGCAGCTGGAACCGCAAGCCGGCGGCGGGCTATAAGGTAGTGTTCGTGCCGTTCGCCGACAATGGCGAAGTGGGCAAGGCCAAGCCAGTGGACGTGCTGACCGGCTTTCTGGACAGCGACGGGGACGCACGCGGTCGCCCGGTCGACGTGACGATCGACGCGGCGGGCACGCTGTTGGTCAGCGACGATGTGGGTGGCGTCGTCTGGCGCGTCGCGTCAGCGCGCTGACTTCGGCTTAGAGCGGCTTACAGGGGCAGCCCGTTCCGGCCGGCCAGTTCCACGACAAATTGCCACGCGACGCGCCCTGACCGGCTACCGCGCTGGGTCGCCCACCGGATGGCTTCGGCAGGATCGAACGAAAGGCCAAGGCTTTCGGCATAGCCCGTGACGATGGCGACATAGGCCTGCTGGTCCATGGCGTGAAAGCCAAGGCTGAGCCCGAAACGGTCCGAAAGCGCCATCTTGTCATCGACCACATCGCGCGGATTGACCGGGTCATCCTGCTCCGACAGGTGGCGAGGCACGATATGCCGGCGGTTCGAGGTGACGTAGAGCCGGACATTGGCCGGCCGCGCCGCGGTGCCCCCCTGAAGCAGGGACCGCAATGCACGGGCGTCGCCGACCCCCTCCTCAAACCCCAGATCGTCGAGGAACAGCACGAACGGCCTGTCGGTCTCGCCCAACAGCGCGAAAAGCCGGGGAAGGCTCGCCAGTTCGTCGATCGCACATTGCAGCAGCGCGATATCTGTTCCCTCGCTCTGCAGTTGGCCGACCACGGACGCGACGCTCGCCGACTTGCCCGTGCCCCGCGCACCCCATAGCAGCACGTCATGGGCGGCGTGGCCCGCCGCGTGCCGACGCGTATTTTCCAGCAGGACCGATTTCTGCATGTCGATGCCCGACAACAGGGCATAGTTCACCGGATCGAAAGCCGTGACCGCAGTGATCGCCGCCCCGTCCCACACATAGGCGGGCGCTAAGGCCAGATCGGCAGGCGTTGGCGGTGGCGGCGCTAGCCGTTCCAGCGCCTGGGCGATACGGGTCAGCACAGTGTCGGTCATCGGGCGCGCTTAGCCCCCACGTGCACCGGCGGCAAGCATGCCCTTTTGCGCAGCCGCGTTGCACGCTATAGCGCCGACGCCGTGACCCCGCTTCCCCCCGCCCTTTCGACCGGCATTTTTCCCTACGGTCCCGATGCCCTGCGCGAAGCGGCAGATCGCCTGCGCGCCGGGCAGCCGGTCGCGGTGCCGACGGAGACGGTCTATGGTCTCGCGGCCGACGCAACCGACAGCCGCGCTGTAGCTGCGATCTACGCGGCCAAGGGACGGCCGAGCTTCAACCCGCTGATCGTCCATGTTGCAGACCGTCCCATGGCGCGGCGACTGGCCATCTTCTCGCCGCTGGCGGCGAAGCTGGCCGATCATTTCTGGCCGGGACCGCTGACACTCGTCCTGCCGGTTCGCGCAGACAGCGGCTTGTCCCCGCTCGTGACCGCCGGCCTCGCGACGGTCGCGCTGCGCCTGCCGGCCCATCCGGTCATGCGCGCCCTCATCGAAGCGAGCGGCAGACCGCTTGCCGCACCATCAGCCAACCGCAGCGGTGCGATCAGCCCGACATGCGCAGAGCATGTGCGCGCCAGCCTGGCGGGGAGGCTCGGCATGATTTTGGATGGAGGCCCGGCCACGCAAGGCCTTGAATCGACGATCGTCGCGCCGGAGACGGATCATCTGCGCCTGCTTCGCCCCGGCCCGGTGACGGCCGCCATGCTGGAGGCGGCGACGTGCCTTCGCGTGATCGAAGTCTCACATTCAACGAGCATCGAAGCGCCCGGCCAACTCGAAAGCCATTATGCGCCGTCCAAGCCGATGCGCCTGAACGCGCTTGAGGGGGATGGGGCCGAATATATGATAGGCTTCGGGTCGGTGCATGGCGACATCAACCTGAGCCCGACCGCCGACCTGAATGAAGCGGCGGCGATGCTGTTCGCGGCGCTGCACATCGCCGACGCGAGCGACGCCAGCCAAATCGCGGTAGCCCCGATCCCGATCGAAGGGATCGGCGCGGCGATCAACGACCGGCTGAAGCGCGCGGCGGCCTGAGACTAGTCAGTCGCAGTCGCGGCAAGCGCGGCGGCGTTCCTGATCGGCTTTCTTTCGCTCCCTGCCTTCGCGCGCTTCCTGCTTGCGCATCTTGCGGCCATAATTGCGGTCTGCTTCGTCTTGGCTAGTGGTCGCCCAGTCCGCCGCCTGCGCGCCGGCGCGCACCGGCGCCGTCACGACACTGGCCACTGTCCGGACGCAGCCCGGCAAAACGAGCATCATTAACGGCGCTGCGATCAAATAGCTCTTCTTCACGTCCTGGTCCCCCGACTTTGCCAAATCCGCGCCCTCATCGCACGGCCGACATTAACCTCGCCCTAAGCCGGATGACATCAGCTTTCGACCCGTTCGGCAAAATTCTTGCGCAGTTTGGCGAGCTTGGGCGGAATGAGGGCCATGCAATAGGGATTACGATCGCCGACGCGGTCCCAATATTTCTGGTGATAATCTTCCGCCGGATACCAGGGGGCGTCAGCCTCTATCGTCGTCACGATCGGCCGGGCGTGATCGGGTGCCGAGCGCAAGATCGCCGCTTTCGCCTCCTGCTCCTGATCGGGTGAATGCGGAAAGATGGCGGAGCGATATTGGGTGCCGACATCATTGCCCTGACGATTGAGTGTCGTCGGATCGTGCGTCGCAAAGAAGATATCGAGCAGATTGCCATAGGAAATCACATCGGGGTCGAACGTTACCCGGACCGCCTCGGCATGGCCGGTCTTGCCCGAACACACCTGTTCATAGCTGGGATCGGGATTGGCGCCGCCAATATAGCCGCTTTCGACCGATGCGACGCCCTTGAGATTCTGATAGACCGCTTCGGTGCACCAGAAGCAGCCACCCGCTAGCGTCGCGATTTCCTGCGCCATTGATCGTTCCTCAATCTGCTGAGCGATCAAGATAGGAAAGGTCAGGCCGGCGTTCCAGTCTCCACTGCCGGCCTTTCCGCCTTGGCCCGCTCTTCCGCGACCAGTTCCTTGCGTGACAGCTTGCCGACCAGCGTTCTGGGCAGGTTCAGTCGCACCTCGACCTCGCACAGCTTTTCATGCTTTCCCAGTTGCGGATTGAGCCAGTCCTTGAGCGCCGGGCCGTCGACGACCGCGCCGTCCTGAAGCGTGACGAAAGCCTTTGGGCATTCGCCGCGATAATGATCGGGAATGCCGATGACGAGCGCTTCCTTGACCGCCGGGTGATGATAGAGGAGCGCCTCGATCTGGCTGGGAAAGACCTTGAAGCCGCCTACCGCGATCATGTCCTTCAGTCGATCGACGATCTTCACATAGCCGTCGGCGTCGATCAGGCCAACGTCGCCCGTGCGAAGCCAGCCATCGATAAAGACTTCGCGATCCGCATCCGGGCGCTGCCAATAGCCCTTCATGATCTGCGGCCCGGAAAAGATAAGTTCGCCGGGTTCGTCATCGGGGGGCGGCCGGGTCGGGTCCTCGCGATGGACCAGCCGGACCAGCGTGCCGGGCACTGGCTGGCCCACCGTGCCGGTCTTGTTCAGGCCCTCATAGGGATTGGAACAGACCACCGGGCTGCTTTCGGTCAAACCATAGCCTTCGACGAGTTTCGACCCCGTCACTGCTTCGAATCGCTGCTTGAGTTCTAGCGGCAGCGGCGCGCCGCCCGATATGCACAGGCGCAGTGACGAAAAATCTATATTGCCCGTCGCCGGATGGTCGAGCAGCGCCTGATACATGGTCGGTACGCCGGGAAGCGACGTCGCCTTCGTCCGCTGGATGGCTGCCAGGACCTGTACCGCTTCGAACCGGGGCAGCATCACCATCTCGCCCCCGTTCAGCACCGTCCGGTTGAGCGTACAGGTGTTGGCGAAGACGTGAAAAAAGGGCAGAACCGCGATGATCCGGTCATCCAGGTCGGTATGCGGGTCCATCATCCGGATCTGTCGCGCATTGGCGGTGAGATTCTGGTGGGAGAGCATGGCGCCCTTCGGCGTTCCTGTCGTTCCACCGGTATATTGCAGCAGCGCGATATCTTTGTCGGGATCGATCGCGACCGGATCGGGATCGTCGCCATGCTGGAGCAGCTTGGCGAAGCTCGTGATGCGCGGATCGTGGGGGACGGGCGCGGTCTCCGCTCGCTTGAACATCCGGAACAGCAGCGACTTTGCCGGTGACAGCGCTTGCGCGACGCTGCCCACGATCAACCGTTCCAGACTGCTGTTGTTCAGCACCTTGGTCGCCGTCGGCAAAAGGGCTTTGGCCGATAATGTGAAGAGGATCTTCGTTCCGCTATCCTCGACCTGATGCTCCAGTTCGGCGGCGGTATAGAGCGGCGAGAAATTGACGACCGTCGCCCCCGCCATCATCGCCCCATAATAGGCCGCGACATAGTGGGGGACGTTGGGCAGGAAAAGGCCGACCCGGTCGCCCTTGCGCACGCCCATGGCCTGAAGCCCCTTGGCAATGCGACGGATCGCCGGCAGCATTTCACCATAGCTGGTCTTGCGCCCCATGAAATCGATCATCACGGCGTCGGGCTTCGCCGTGGCGCTCTCCACTACCATATCGACGACCGACAAGGGCGGAAAATTCTGATCCCAGGCAACGGGGTGGCTATAATGGGCCACCCACGGCTTTGCTATGCTCTCCATGGGGAGAGTGTATGGGGCAGCCCTGCTTTACGCAAGCGTAAAGGGCGCGACATTAGCGGTAGGCCGGTTTACCCGCCAGCGCGCCGTCACCTGCGGGCAACGGCGCCATGAGATCAGACATGACCATTATTGTCGCTGAATGGATCGAGGATCTTGGCGGCCTCCGAAATCAGGTCGCTTTCCATCCTCAACGCCTCTTCGGCGCGACGCACGCCCTCGGCGCGCTCACGGCGCAGCTCCTCGATCAGGGCCGCGCGATCGCCGTCCAGACGCGAGTCCGTGGGTGCTTCGATACCGGCCTTCTTTGCCGCCTTGGCGACCAGCGCATCCAGTTCACGCTGCGAACACAGGCCCAGCGTCACCGGGTCCTTGGGCGTGATGTTGGAAATGTTCCAATGGCTGCGATCCCGGATCGCGGCGATGGTGGTCCGCGTGGTGCCGATCAGCTTGCCGATCGCGCCGTCCGAAATCTCCGGATGGTTGCGCAATATCCAGGCGATGCCATCCGGCTTGTCCTGCCGCTTGGAAACCGGCGTGTAGCGCGGCCCCTTGGTGCGGCGGACGGGCTCGGGCCCTTTGAGCATCTTGAGGCGATAATCCGGGTTCTGCTCGCCCTTGTGGATTTCCTCCATCGTGATTTCATGCGCGCGTACGGGATCGCGGCCGGTATATTTGGTCCCGGCGGTATCGTCGGCGATCGCCTGAACCTCCAATATGTGAAGCCCGCAGAATTCCGCGATCTGGTCGAAGCTCAAAGCGCTATTGTCGACCAGCCAGCTGGCGGTCGCGTGGGGCATCAGGGGCTGGGACACGAACATTCTCCGGCACGCAAAAATGATAAGGGCCGCCCAATCAGGGCGGCCACGATGCGTGAGGGATAGTGCATGATGCCCCATGGAGCAAGGAAAAGCGTCAGGCCGCGCTATCCAGGCATTGCGGGTCGATCGCATGCAGGCCCGCCAGGAACTCTTGCGCACTGCGTTCCCAGCTGAAGGTCCGGCCATAGGCGGCGCAGGCGGCACGGTCGCATCGCAATGCTGCTGCGATCGCATCTTCCAGTCGGTCCGACAGAGCGCCTGTTTCGGGCGTCAGAATGTCGACCGGCCCGGTTACAGGATAGGCCGCCACGGGGGTGCCGCAGGCCAGCGCCTCGATCATCACGAGACCGAACGTATCGGTCCGGCTCGGAAAGACGAACACGTCCGCCCCGGCATAAGCGCCCGCCAGCGCGGGTCCGAACATCGATCCCAGAAAATGCGCCTCGGGATAGGCGCGTTCCAATGCCGCGCGCGCGGGCCCGTCGCCGACCACGACCTTCGACCCGGCATGGCCGTTCGCCAGAAATGCTTCCAGATTTTTTTCGACCGCCACTCGTCCGACATAGAGCTGGATCGGATGTTCGAGCGTGGCGAAGATCGCGGGCGGCGTCGCTCCGGGCGTGAAAGCGTCCAGATCGACGCCCCTGCCCCATGGGCGCACCCGCACGATCCCGTGGGCGCGAAGCTGTGCCCTGACCGATCGCGTCGACACCAGCACAGCCTGCGCGGCACCATGGAACCAGCGTATATAGCGCCAGAACCACGCAGCAGGCAGCCCGGTCCGGCTGGCGACATATTCAGGGAAATGGGTATGATAGGCCGTAGTGAATGGCACGCCCATGCGCAGGCACCAGCGCCGCGCCGCAAGGCACAGCGGACCTTCGGTCGCCAGATGCACCGCATCGGGATGAAAGCCGGCGATCGCCGCTCCCACTACGGCGGGCCGGACCAGCGCCAGGCGAATCTCGGGATAGGTGGGACAGGGAATGGAGCCGTACAGATCGGGAGAGATCATCCTGACCTGGTGCCCCAGCTTTTCCAGTTCATCGCGCATCGTCAGCAACGTGCGGACCACGCCGTTGACCTGTGGCAGCCAGGCGTCGGTAACGATCGCGATGCGCATCGGTCCGCGCTGCCGTCAGGCCGCGATGCGCGCGGGTTCGGCCGGCGCGCGGGCCGCAATCTCGTCGGCCCAGTGCAGCACTTCCATCCGCCCGTCGAAATGTTCGACCAGCGCGGTGCATCCTTCGACCCAGTCGCCGTCATTATAATAGGTCACGCCGCCGATCTCGCGGATTTCGGCGTTGTGGATATGACCGCATACTACCCCGTCGACGCCGCGCGTTCCGGCTTCGTGCGCCACCACTTCCTCGAAGCGGGAAATGAAGGCGACGGCATTTTTGACCTTATGCTTGGCCATTTTGGACAGCGACCAATAGGACAGCCCCATTCGCTGCCGCACCGCGTTCACCATCACATTGAGCCGCATCAGCATGGAATAGGCCGCGTCGCCGACGAAGGCGAGCCAGCGATGGGCCAGCATGATCGTGTCGAACTCGTCGCCGTGTAGCACCAGCAGCTTCCGCCCATCGGCGGTCTGGTGAATCGCTTTGCGGCGAATTTCGACGCCACCAAAACTCATGCCGGTGAACTGGCGGAACATTTCGTCATGATTGCCAGGGATGTAGACGACCCGCGTTCCGCGACTGGCGCGCTTCATGACCCGCCAGACCACGTCATTATGCGTGGCGGGCCAGTAGAAACGCTTTTTGAGCCGCCAACCGTCGATAATGTCTCCGACCAGATACATGGTGTCGCTGTCCACGCTGTCGAGGAAATCGATCAGCATCCGGGCGTTGCATCCACGGGTGCCCAGATGAATGTCGGAAATCCAGATGGTGCGATAGCGACGACGCTCACCCTCGTTCCGCTCGGGGACATGGGGTCCGCTCCGGTACGCTTGCGCGATGTCCGATGCAAAAGGCAGGCGCGTGATGGCGTTCATGATGGAGCCTCGGGCTATTGTCCTTCGATGCCCGCTTTAGCGCCCCAATGTGACAAGTCCGCGCCGAACATGACGGAAATGCGTCACTCGGCATGGTGGTGCATGCTCAGGGGATCAGCACGATCTTTCCGAAATGCTCGCCGGCATCCATTCGCGCATGCGCCTTGGCGGCATCGCTCAATGCAAAGCGCTGGTCCATCGCCGGTCGCAGCCTGCCATCCTCGACGAACGCCCAGGCCGTCCGCATCAGTTCGTCCGCGACCAGCCCCTTGAAAGCGACCGAGCGCGGCCGCAGGGTCGATCCGGTCAGCGTCAGTCGTCGCGCCATCAGCGCCGGCAGAAAGATATCGGCCTTGGGACCGCCCAGGGTAGCGATCGATACATGCCGGCCGTCGTCGGCAAGGCATTCGATGTTGCGCGGCACATAATCGCCACCGACCATGTCGAGCACGGCCTGGCACCCGCGCCCGCCGGTGATCCGCTTCACTTCTTTCACGAAATCCTGGGTTCGATAATTGATCGCATGGGTCGCGCCCCAGCCTCTGGCAGCCTCGCATTTCTCGTCCGTGCCGCAAGTCACGATGATGGTGATATCGAAAAGCCGGCACAGGCTGATCGCCATGGTCGCGATGCCGCTCGTCCCGCCATGCACCAGCACGGTGTCCCCCTCGACCGCATAGGCGCGCTCGAACAGGTTGGTCCACACGGTAAAAAGCGTCTCGGGCAGCGCCGCCGCTTCGACTATGTCGTAATCGTCCGGCACCGGCAGGCAGAGCGCCGCCGCGGCCACCGCATATTCGGCATAGCCTCCCCCCGGCAGCAGCGCGCATACACGCTGGCCCACAAGCATATCGGCGCCCTGCCCCGCTGCCACGATAGTGCCGGACACTTCCAGCCCCGGAATGTCGGACGCCCCCGGCGGCGGCGGATATTTGCCCATGCGCTGCATTACGTCCGGCCGGTTCACCCCAGCGGCCGCCACCTGGATCAGCACCTCGTCGGCGCCGGGGATCGGCACCGGCCTCCGCTCGGGCACCAATGCGTCCGGGCCACCCGGCACCGGTACGCCGATCGCCACCATGTCGCGCGGCAATAAGTTGTCGTGACCCGTCATGCCCGCCCCCGGTCGTCATCATGCTGCACCGCACCGAAATCGACGGACGGAACACCCATCCTTATTGACAGACTGGAAAGCAGGGTCAACATTGCCATTATGGACATGGATAATGATCTGCCGCGCAAGGCCGATGATCCGCTGGCCCGGCTCATCCAGCAGGATCTGGGGCCATTATCCGTGGCCGATCTGGAAGCGCGCGTAACGGCGTTGGAAGGCGAAATATCTCGCACCAGAGCAAAATTGAAAAGCGCCGTTAACCATAAGGCAAGTGCCGAGGCGTTATTCAGGCGATGAACCCGCGCCTTGCCCCTTGCGGTCTGCAAACGGACTTCACCGGGCATGGGCAGTCTGGCAATTCCGGTGATCAGGGACGCGTCCTTGATCTGCCGTCGAGCAATGCCGACATATGGTTCCACACCGCCCCTCATCGGGGCCAGGAGTAGACGGACATGCCATCTTTCGCGACCGCCCTTGAAACCACCCTGCACAACGCGCTGACGCACGCGTCCGAGCGCCGCCATGAATATGCGACGCTCGAACATCTGCTGCTGGCGTTGATCGATGACGAACATGCGTCGAAGGTTATGCAGGCTTGCGGCGTGGAACTGGGCGAACTGTCCGATGCGGTAACCCAGTATCTCGATACCGAACTCGACAGCCTCAAGGTAGAGGGTGCGAGCGATCCTTCGCCCACCAGCGGCTTCCAGCGCGTCGTCCAGCGCGCCATCCTCCACGTCCAGTCGTCCGGCAAGGATGAGGTGACCGGCGCCAACGTGCTCGTCGCGCTCTTTTCCGAACGCGAAAGCTATGCCGTCTATTTCCTGCAACAGCAGGATATGAGCCGCCTCGATGCCGTCAGCTTCCTGAGCCACGGCGTCGGCAAGGGCACCCCCGCACCCGAACGTCAGGAGACCAAGGGCGCTGCCGAGGAGGAAAAGAAGGTGCAGGACGGCAAGGGGAAGAAGGACAGCGCGCTCGACCAGTTCACCGTCAACCTCAATGAGAAGGCGGCACGCGGCAAGGTTGATCCCCTGATCGGCCGTGCGGCCGAGGTGGATCGCACGATCCAGATCCTGTGCCGCCGGTCGAAGAACAACCCGCTTTACGTGGGCGATCCCGGCGTCGGCAAGACCGCGATTGCGGAAGGCCTCGCGCGCAAGATCATAGAGGGCGAGGTGCCCGACGTGCTCAAGGAAGCAGTCATCTATTCGCTCGACATGGGCGCGCTGTTGGCCGGCACCCGCTATCGCGGCGATTTCGAGGAGCGACTGAAGGCGGTCGTCACCGAACTGGAAAAAATGCCGCACGCCGTCCTCTTCATCGATGAGATTCATACCGTCATCGGCGCCGGTGCGACCAGCGGCGGGGCGATGGATGCCTCCAATCTGCTCAAGCCGGCTCTGTCGGGCGGGACGATCCGCTGCATCGGCTCGACCACCTACAAGGAATTCCGCAATCATTTCGAAAAGGACCGGGCTTTGCTCCGGCGTTTCCAGAAGATCGACGTCAACGAACCGACGGTCGAGGATACGATCAAGATCCTCGCTGGTCTCCGCTCGGCGTTCGAAGAGCATCATCACGTCAAATATACGCCCGACGCGATCAAGGCGGCGGTCGAGCTATCGGCGCGCTACATCAACGACCGCAAGCTTCCCGATAAGGCGATCGACGTGATCGATGAAGTCGGCGCGATGCAGATGCTGGTTGTGCCGTCCAAGCGGAAAAAGACGATCACCCCCAAGGAGATCGAACAGGTCATCGCGACCATGGCCCGCATCCCCCCCAAGACGGTATCGTCCGACGACAAGAGCGTGCTGGAATCGCTGACGACCGACCTCAAGCGCGTCGTGTTCGGCCAGGACAAGGCGATCGAGGTGCTGTCCAGCGCGATCAAACTGTCGCGCGCGGGCCTGCGCGATCCCGACAAGCCGATCGGCAACTATCTCTTCTCGGGCCCCACCGGCGTCGGCAAGACAGAGGTCGCGCGCCAGCTCGCCACCTTGCTCGGCATCCCGCTCCAGCGTTTCGACATGTCGGAATATATGGAACGCCATTCGGTCAGCCGCCTGATCGGCGCCCCTCCAGGCTATGTCGGCTATGACCAGGGTGGCCTGCTCACCGATGCCGTCGATCAGCAGCCGCACAGCGTCCTGCTGCTGGACGAAATCGAAAAGGCGCATCCCGACCTGTTCAACATCTTGTTGCAGGTGATGGATAATGGCCGCCTGACCGATCATCACGGCAAGACCGTCGATTTCCGCAACACCATCCTCATCATGACGACCAATGCCGGTGCGTCGGACATGGCAAAGGAAAGCATCGGTTTCGGCGAACTGACCCGCGAGGACGTACAGGAGGACGCGGTGAAGAAGCTCTTCACCCCCGAATTCCGCAACCGCCTCGATGCGATCGTGCCTTTCGGCTATCTGCCGCCCGAAATCGTCGCGCGCGTCATCGACAAGTTCGTGCTTCAGCTGGAGATCCAGCTTGCCGACCGGGACGTCCACATTACCCTGGACGAAGATGCGAAGGCATGGCTGACGAAGAAAGGCTATGACAAGCTGTACGGCGCGCGTCCCATGGGTCGGCTGATGCAGGAAAAGATCAAGCAACCGCTGGCGGAGGAGTTGCTGTTCGGCAAGCTGGTCCATGGCGGCGAGGTGCATGTCCGCATGAAGGATGAAGCGCTGGCCTTCGAAATTACCCCGGCCGCTCCGAAAAAGAGCAAGAAGGGTGGCAAGGCGAAGACCGACGAACAGGCGAAATAGGGCGCATCACTCTTGAAGCCCGCGCCACGGAATGGAGGAGAAGGATTGCCTGAAGGGGTCGTTCTCCTCCATGGTTTTGGTGGCATGCCTGTTCAAATGGCGCTACTGGGCCGGCGGCTGCGACGCACGGGTTATGCGATAATCAACCCGCATTATTCCTCCTGGCACTGGCCGGTAGAGCGGATCGTCGACGACCTGGCACCCCGGTTTGCACGCTTCGCCGATCAGGTCTCCACCATCCATTTCGTCGGCCACTCCATGGGCGGGCTGATTTTGCGCGCCGCCATCGCTCATCGGCGGCCGGACAATCTGGGGCGCGTCGTCACGCTGGGCACACCGCATGGCGGTAGCGAACTGGCCGATTTTCTTTACCGTTTGGGAATGCACGGTCCCTTCCTCAATCGCGCCGGACGGCTTTTGCGTTCGGCGCGCAGGCCGGGCGTCACGGCAATGCTTGGCGCGGTCGATTACCCCCTTGGCGTCATCGCGGGCAACCGGCCGCTCAGCCCGTCGCTCGCTGGTCTTCTCCTTCAGTCGCCGCACGACGGGCTCGTCAGCGTGGCGGCGACCCATATTGAAGGACAGACCGATCATCTCGTCCTGCCGGTTGACCATATGACGATGATTTATAGTGGCACCGTCGCTCGTCAGATCATTCATTTCCTCGCTGACAGACAGTTCCTTCGGGCCTGATCACAAGCCTATGGCGGCTCGGCACCTGGCCTGACTTCGTCCATGCGAACCTGCTAGAAGCACCTGACCCGACACCGGCGCAGGAGAACCGATCATGACCGACAGCATCATTTTCTACCATAATCCCATGTCGAGGGGGCAGATCGTACGCTGGATGCTGGAAGAGGTCGGGGCCGCCTATGAGACCGTCCTGCTCGACTACGAAGGTGGCATGAAAACGGCGGACTATCTCGCCGTCAACCCCATGGGTAAGGTGCCCGCGATCATCCACGAAGGACATATAGTCACCGAGTGCGCAGCAATCTGCGCCTATCTCGCCGACACCTTCCCCTCGGCGAACCTCGCACCCGCGCTCGACGACCGTGCCGACTATTATCGCTGGTTGTTTTTCGCCGCAGGCCCGGTCGAATCCGCCGTCACCAACAATGCGCTGGGTTTCGAAATTCCCGAGGGGCGCGAGCGCATGGCGGGCTATGGTTCGTTCGAGCAGGCGATAGCGACCCTGGAAAAGGCCGTATCGGGCGCAGCGTGGATTTGCGGCGACCAGTTCACCGCGGCAGACGTCTATGTCGGATCGCAGGTGGATTTTGGCCTGACCTTCAAGTCGATCCCCGCCACGCCTGTGCTGGAAGCCTATGCCAGCCGTCTGCGCGAGCGGCCGGCCTATAAGCGCCAGAAGGCATTTGATGCCGCACTCATCGAAGACATGCAGAAGCCGGCCTGACCGAAATAGAAAAGGGCCGGAGGATACTCCGGCCCTTTGTCTGCCTAATCTTGATTAGGGTATCAGTTGCGGCTGCTGCCCATGAAGCGCAGCAGGAACATGAACATGTTGATGAAATCGAGATAGAGGTTGAGCGCCCCCATCACCACCGACTTGCCCATCATGTCGGTGCCCGCAACATGCGCATAAATGCCTTTGATCTTCTGCGTGTCATAAGCGGTCAGCCCGGCGAACAGCAACACGCCGACGAAGCTGATGATCAGGTTCATCATGCTGGACTTGAGGAAAATATTGATGAGGCTGGCCACGAGCAGGCCCACCACGCCCATGATCAGGAAGGTGCCGAAACCCGAAAGATCCTTCTTCGTGGTATAGCCGAACAGGCTGAGGCCGGCGAAAGCCGCCGCCGTTGCAAAGAAGGTCTGCGCGATCGACGAACCTGTATAGACCAGAAAGATCGAGGACAGGGACAGCCCCATCACCGCTGCATAGGCCCAGAACAGCGCCTGAGCCGTGAATGTCGACATGCGCTGAATGCCAAAGCTCAGCGCCATAACGAAACCGAGCGGCGCGAACATGATCACATATTTGAGGATGCCGGGACCGGCGAGCAGCTGATAGGCAAGGCCACTCGACGCGAACAGCATCGCGACAAGGCCCGTCAGCAATACGCCGCTCGCCATATAATTATATACCGACAGCATATAGCTGCGCAGGCCCGCATCGAACGCCTCGCCGCGCGCGACGCTTGCGCCGCCGAAGCCGGCAATATCGGAACGGGGGTCAGACCAGTTGGCCATGGAATATCTCCTTCGTCGGCAATCTTCTGCCGGTCCGCTTATTATCGGCCACTACGGCCCGCAATTCAAGCATTGGTGTAAAAGACTTGCTGCCGGACGCTCCGGCTCTACCGCCGGTCATAACGACCAAATCGCTCGGTCGGCGGAACGAGCCAGAGCCATTTACTCAAGCGGCGTATCAGGCGCGCGATCAAATCGCAGGTCCGCTCTCCGCCCGCTGCGCTCCATCGCCGAAGCAGCCATCGTCGCCTGTACGCCCCAGCCTATTGAACTTTCAGCACGCCACAGGCGACCCGCCCGCCTGCGTTTCCGGCCGGATCGCTCACATTGTCGTCAGGCTTTGCGTGAACGACCACAGCCGCGCCGTCGGCATCCAGCAGGGGCGTGGCGCCAGCCGCCAGTTGACCGTCCGGGATCACATAGTCCAGGCGCCCCGTTCCGTCCACCGCAGCCAGCATATTGGGCATGTCGCCCATATGCATGCCAGCGGGATTATCCTTGCCATGCTTGTGCCCGGTCGGGTTCCAGTGCCCGCCCGCGCTGGCGAAATCGGGTGGGGAACACAGGCCGATCATATGCAGATGCACGGCGTGAACCCCGGGGGTCAGACCCGTCGCCATGACGGTGACATGCAAGCCATCCTCCGCCTGAACGATGGTCGCCGATCCGTGACTGGCGCCGTCGCTGCCGGACAATTGCGCGCTGGCGGACGGCCCGGCGGCGGGCTGCGCCGTCGTTGCGCAACCACCAGCAGCCAGGAGTAAGGGCAGGCTCAAAAATATCGGCGCGATTCTCATAAGCTGCTCCCACGTGGCGATGATATGCCGAACGTTATGACGGCATATTTGTTGCGAAGCCGATAATATTTGCGATGCCACTGACCCGCGTCCCGCGAGCGCCGCCAATCTGCAAAAGCGCACATCCACACATCCGCACATCCGCGAGTTGCACCTCAGTCCGCGGCTTGCGCAAAGAAAAAGGGCCGGTCTTTCGACCGGCCCTCTTCTGCTTCCTCCATTGCTGAAGGAAATCTGATTACTGACCCGAACCCGGACCGTAGGTGATTTCCACACGACGGTTCTGCAGTTCGCGAACACCATCGGCAGTCTCGACGCGGGGGTTCGATTCACCGAACGCCTGGGTCGTGATCACACCATCAGGGATGCCCTTCGACGCGATATATGCCTTAACAGCATCAGCGCGACGCTGCGACAGACCGACGTTGTACGATGCCGAACCCGAGCGATCCGCATAACCCGCCAGCATGACCTGGGCGCTGCCGCAGTTGCTGTAGGCCGAAACCGCGTTGTCCAGAATGGTGGCAGCGTCAGGCGTAACGTCCGACTTGTCCCATTCGAAGAACACGATGTACGGTCCGGGGCTGCATTCCGCGACTGGCGGAGGCGGCGGCGGAGGCGGCGGAGGCGGCGGGGGTGGCGGCGGGGGCGGCGGAGGTGCCGCCGGTTCGCCGAAGTTGTACGTCAGACCCAGCAGCAGGCTGTGCGTGCGCAGCTTGGTTTCCCCAGTCGAACCAGCGGCACCGTAGATGCTCTGATAAGCCGGGATGACCTTGATCTTGTTCTGGTTGAAGAAGCGATACTTCAACGACAGATCGACATGGCTGGTCAGCGGATAGCGAACGCCAGCCAAGCCCTGCCATGCGAAACCGGTGTCGGTGTCGTTCACGATATCGTTGGCAAGCTTGGCGCGCGAAACGCCCGCACCGCCGCCGACGAAGCCCTGAAGGCCATCATCCGAACCGAAGTCGAGCAGGCCGTTGACCATGAACGACAGGGCCGAAGCCGCACCGCCAAAACCGCCGCCGGTCTTGTCGAAATCGATCTTGGCGCGCTTGTAGGCCGCTTCGGCTTCCAGACGGAAACCACCGAAGTCGTAACCGATATTCGCGTCGAAATCATAACCCTTATGATAATCGATCGACGGAACGGCACGGGGGCCGAACGCGCTCGCCGGAGGCAGCGTGTCGAAGGTCAGGTTCTGGTCTTCAACCAGCATGACGCCGGCATCGACGCCGACATACCAGCTGTCGTCGCGCGCAAAGGCCGGTGAGGCCAGAACGCTGGTCGCAAGAGCAGCCGCGAGGGCAAGCTTCCGCATATGAATTCCCCTTTCAAAAGTGTCACGAAGGACTGCTGAAACCCTGTATATTCAAGAAGGTTTCATGGCAAGTCGACATTTGCGGGAACCGTTGCAAAAATGGCGCAGTGGCAGGCGTTTCAGGAGTATATATTCGCTATGATCATATAGGATGCAAAGAATCTGTAATATTAAATTCCTCTTAAGAAGCAATGAGGCCGTGATCGCGCAGCGCAGTCAAAATGGCGTCGATGGTCGTCCGCGCATTCTCATCAATAGTCGCGCCGCCGGCTGGCCCCGCTATGGCTGCCCTTTGTTCACCAACAACTCTGTGTCCGGCCAGATATAGTCCTTCCTCGCGCAGGCGTTCGTCCAGCCAGGCCGATCCGTCCCAGCTCATTCGGTGTCCCCTGTCGGCTACCAGCACCGACAATCCCTCGCAGGCAGCGAAAAAGCGCCATCCGCCGTCGGTCCAGCACGCCACACTGTTCGCCCGCCCTGCCCATGCGCCGCTCGCGCCGGGCGCCACGATCCAGCATTGTCCGACGATCGGCGATCCCGGCGGCGTCGCCAGATCAGCGCTCGCCGCCACCCCATGCAGCAGGGCATCGATAGCGGTCAGTGCTTCATTATGGAAAACTTCCTTCTGCGCCTGGCCCGCGAACAGCAGCGGCAGCGCCAAGCGGGCGGTGGCATCGGTCGTCATGGTCGAAATCCTCGGTCTGGAGAAAAGTTCACGCAATCACAGATTGATCATGATGGTCGCCGCCCGGCCCATGGCGCGCGCACCGATCTGGCGGATTTCCACGGTCACGGTGCCCGAAGCGCCGTCATCCGCAATCATCGCGGAGTCATAGCTCCAGACGGGCAAAACCGATTCCGCGCTTCGAATCGGCACCGCGCCATCCATTATCCGCAGCGCATAGCGCTCGCTTTCCTCGGCGAGCGGCACGTCGCTGCCGCTGCTCCAGCGCCAGCCGGCGCGGCTCCGCCTGGTCCAGCCGATCACCCAGCCGCCGCTTTGCGCCCGCGCGGTCAGATGCACCGGCGACGGCGGGATCAACGCTTCGCCGGTCAGCGTCACCGCCGCCTCCGCCGGTTCGACATCGCCGATGCCGATCGCCGCCAGTCGCACGGGTTCGCCGATGTCGCCGTCCATGCCCATCGCCGCGAGCGGGTCGATCACCCTGTCCTCCTCCAGCACCAGAAAGGCAGCGCCGGATGCCTGACCCATCGCCCATTCGGTCCCGCGCAACCCCCGGCGCAACCTGCTCAGGCGAAAGCGCGCGGGGCCAATCTGCACGGCATGGCCGAACTGGATAAGTTCCTTCCCGACCAGACACAGGTTTCGCCCCAGTGAAAGCGCTGCCTCGTCGGCCGGCAGCAACAGCATATCCTCGGCCAGCAAGGTGACGGTCATGCTATTTTTCTCGTCGACCAGCGTGATGCTGCCGGCGTCAAGCGCGGCATCCAACGTCCCCATGACGGCACGCAACGGGGTGCGTCCGATCGGTACGGCCTCACCGCTGGCGCTCGTGGCGAACAGTGCCGCACTCCGCCAGCCGGGCCCGCCGCTTGCCGCCGCCACGACGGCCGGCGCGCTCGCCACGCCGTCCTTAAGCGCCGGCAGGTCCGCCAGCATCAATGTCGTCTGCCCATGCGGCGCATCGGTCTGGCGCACGATCACCCCGGACGAGGCCCCTACAGGCACGCTGCCGCCGACGCCCCGCGTCCGGCGCAGCGCCAGCCGCACCGCCATCGCCTCCCATTCGCGCTCCTCGATCCGCCAAAGCCCGGACTCGCCCTCGACCGTCACGACCGTGCCGGGTTCGAACGCCAGCGCTTCCCACCCGCAGCGCAGCGTCATCGTCGCCCTGCCCGTCCACATTTCGCCCAGCCGCCGCCCGGTCAGCCCGCGCGCGGCATCGGCGGACAGCACGGCAGGCAAGTCGACGCCCCGCTCCGCCCGGCCCGGTCCCGGTCGTGTCGACCGTTGCACACCCGTGCGATAATCTCGCTCCGCGTCATAATAGCGCATCGAAAGCGCGACCGGCGCCGTTTCCGCCGCCTCGACCGATCGCTCGATAGCGTCGAGTGCCCGACCGTTCACCGCCCGGCACAATATTTCCCCGCCGATCTCGCCCTCGCCCGTCAGCGCCGCCGCTTCCAGCACAAGCCCATCCTCGCTCGCCAGCAGCGCCAGCCCCTGCGCCTCGATCAGCGGCGCGATCGCCTCGCCGATATCGCGCCCTTCCGCGGCATAGCCATCGACGCTCGCCAGTCCGGCGCCGGAAAGCGCGCCCTCGCTCAGCACGGACGCGATCTCCCCGATCGACATCGCGCCGTCATCGGCCTCCACCTCGAAGGTCAGCGACGGAATGCGATTGCCATAATCGGCCAGCGCCAGATCCTCGAACAATGCATAGGCGACCCCGCGATGCGCCGACGTCCGCGCCACCCCCTGCGCCGAAGCGATCAGCGGATCGACCGGCTGATCCTCGCCGCCATCATGCAGGCGGAATGCCCCCAGCTCGGTCTTGAAGTCCCCCGCCGCCCCGCGCAACAGATTGCCATCGGCCCAGATGCGCTTCACCGACCGCACCTGGCGCGCGGACAACGCCACCGCAAAGCTCGCCGAATAGGCATAGGTGGTGACACTCGGGCGCCCCTTGCCCCCGCCGCTCTTGCTCTTGGTCTCGCGCAGGTCGGTGGCCCAGACGACGGTGCCCGCGACCCGGATAGTCCCGAACAGCTTCGGTATCTGCGAGCCATAGGTCGATGTCTGCAATTGCAGGTCGTTGAGGCGCGGCCCCTCGCGGCCCTTGGGCTTGAACAGCACGGCATGATCGAACGCGTTGCCGATCAGCCCACCAAGAGCCGCCCCGATCGGCCCGAACACCGATCCCACGGCGGTAAGCACCAAAGTGGCCATTCCTTCACTCCTCGATTGCGCGCCAGATGCCGATCACCGGCCAGGGCGAAGCGCCGGGACATTCCACCACCCGGCCCAGTCCCGCATGGGCGTGGACAAAGCCGCCCGGCACGGCGATCATCAGATGCAGTTGCACCGGCCCCGGCCGCACCAGCGCCAGATCGCCGGGCCGCATCTCCGCGACCTCGGCCAGCCCCGCCGCAGCCAGCCACGCCCGGACCCGCGCGATATCGTTCAGCCGCAGCCCATAGGCCGGGGGCAATGCGCCGCGATGCCCGGCCCGCTCGAAGGCCAGCGCCGCAATCCCGACGCAATCCACGCCCCGCCGCTCGTCGCGGCCATGCAGGCGAAACGGCGCGCCGATCAGCCCGCGTGCCTGCGCAGCCACCGCCGCGCCCAATATGTCGCCCCTCACGCGCCGGGATAGCGCGTCAAAAGGTCTGTGCCCGGCAGATAGGGTTCGCCCCGGAAATTGAGCGCATTGGCAAAGCGCGTCGCGCAGGTCTCCATCTGCCGGTCGCAGCCTTCGGTCAGCAGCGCCAGCGTCCCCGCCTCGACCGCGTAGGGCGGCGGATCGACCAGCATCACGCTGTCCGCGCCATTATCGGCCACCCCCTGCACGATGCCGCCATTCGCCCCGCTCAGCCAGCGCAGCGTGCCAAAGGCATAATCGCCCGCCGTGAGGCCCGAGGCCGCCACATCCGCACCCTCGACCCCGGCGACGGTCACGATCCGCCGCCGCGCGGCCAGGTCCACCCGGCACTGCCGGTCCCCCAGCGCCGCCCGGCAGTCGGGCGAGGTCGACGGCGCGACCGCCTGCCCCAGCACCGCCGCCGCGCCCACCAGTTCGGCGGTGAACGCCCCGCCCCTGCGCCCCACCGCGCCCAGTTCGCCGCGCGCCAGCAACAGCCACAGCGCGCCGGGCGACTCCCACTCGGTCAGCCGCAATTCCAGCGCCGCCCCGTCCCAACGACCGGCGGTCAGGTCGGCCTCGTTGATCGCATCCGCCACCAGCGCGCCCTCGACATCGGTATCGCCACCCTCGGCCGTTATTCCGCCGCGCACCGCCGCCGGCCGCATCCCCGGCGCGGCGCGATAGCGCATCCCGCCGATCACGAGGTCGCGATCATGGCTGGTCAGCCCGATACAGACCCCGTCGCGCCGCTCCAGCCGCCAGCAAAAAGCCAGCGTGCACAAGGGCTTGCCCAGTATCGTTTCAATGCTCTCTTCCCCGCCGCTCATTCGCGGATCTCCACCAGCGGCACCGATGGCGCCTCGCCCGCCGCAAAGGTCGCGCGGTTAATATCCAGTCGGTCCTCGGCAAAGCGCACCGGTACGTCGAAGCGGAACCCGGCGGTCAGCACCGCGCCCACCGCCGGCGCATGGTCGAACGCGATGACGCCCAATGCGCCAAAGCTCCAGCCGGCCATCGCCTCGACGCCATCGACCGCCACCCTGACGCTCCCCGCCACCGGCCGGGTGACGATCCGGCTTTGCGCCTCTTCGCCTTCGCCATAATAGCGGGTCAGCTGGAAATGCGTCCGCACCCCGTCGCCGATCCCCAGCCGCTGGTCGATCGGCCCCGGCGCCTCGCCATGGCCGCAACTGCGGTCGTCATAGGGATCGGTAAAGCGAAATCCCCGCGCCGCCCCGCGCCGCGCCCGGAAAAAGGTGATCAGCGCGGCGATGTCCGCCTCCGATCGCACCCCCGGCCCGGCATCGAAGGACAGCCGCGCATCGGCCCAGTCGCTGCTCCGCCGCTCATGCCCGGACGGGCTTTCCACAATCTGCGTCGAAAAGGCCGGCGACAAGCTCGCCTCGCGCCCGATCGCCAGCGGAAACGCCACATCGTCAAAGGCTTGCATATCCTTGTCCCCACTCAATCTGAAACAGGTAAAGCCATCGCGCGCGACCTGCGGCAGCGCCCAGATGAAAGTCGCCGCCGTGCCTCGCTCCACCGACGCCTGCGCCGCCGCCGCGATTGCGCGCCACTGCGCCGTCTGGTCGGGCCGCAGCACGAAGCCGGAAAAATAATGCTGCTCCGCGATCGGATAGCCCAGCCGCGCCGTCGCCAGCGCCACGCCGCGCGCGGTCTGCCCCGGCCGCTCCTCCGTCACCCAGTCATAATCTTCCAGTTGCAGCACGTCGAAAGCCGGCGACGCCCAGCCGACCGGCATGTTCGCCCGCTTGGCCTCGGGCGCCAGCGGGTCGAGGATCGTCGGCAGATAGGCCAGAAGATGCGTCACCGCTTCGGGCGCCACCGCCTTCACCGCCGCGCACAGCGCCGCCGTCGACGCCGCCAGCATTGCCCCCGCCGCATCCAGCAACGCCAGTTGCGGGCCGCTCATCGCCTCCCGCACGTCCGGGATCGCCACCGGGCTGCCCCCGAACGCCGCGCGCGCCGCATCGTCATACAGGCAGATGCGCCCATCGCCCGGCATCACCCACCACCATGGCTCGCCGACCTGAAACAGAATCGGCAAATCCGCCGACAACCCGATGGAAACAAAGGCTCCGGCGACCGCCTGCAAATAACCCATCGCCCCGCCATGGGCCGGCGATAGCAAGGTCGATGGCGGCGACCAGCCGGTCAGCGCCGGGTCGCCATTCGCCGCCCGCTGCTTCCAATCGTTCCAGCAATGTGCGTCGAACAGCTCATAAGAGAGCGACCAGATCACCCCCAGCCCCAACGCCTTTGCCCGCTGCGCGAAGTCCGCATGCCACGCCGCGCAAGGCGCATTCAGCACGCCGCCTGTCAGGCTGACATACAGCCCGCCGCCTGCCCGTTCGAGCCGGAAATAATGGCTCATGCCGACATAATGATTGATCGCCCCGCGATAGCCGAGCGCATGGATCGCCGCGACGATCCGCTCGGGCGTCTGGTTGAACCCGTCATCATAGCCGGTCGCCATGCTGAGCCCATGTTCGGGCACCATCACATCGCCTACGCTCAGCACCGATCCCGCGCCGTCGCACCGCATCTGCGACAGTTCCGCCCAGCCCTCCGCACCCGCCGCAAAGGGCATGTCTCCCGCATCATAGCCCGGCGCGACCAGCGAAATGAACATGCGATCGACATCGCCCGCCCACACCGGATCGGCCTCGCCCGGCAACAGGAAGCCACCGTCCAGATCGGCGAAATCGATCGCAATCTCGGCATCTTCCGGCGATCCGTTCGCATAATTCCACAACCGCACATACCAGGCCCGCGGATTTCCCTCCACATCGCGCCCCTCGATCGTCAGCGTCGGCCCATGCGTCTCGTCCAGCCGCCGCAGCCCGCCGCTGCGCCAGCGGAACCGCAGCACGCATTGGCGAAAATCCCGCGCCGTCTCATAGGCCAGCAGCGGATGGCTCCATACATCCTCCGCCTCCCAGATCAGCCCCGCCAGATCCCCCGACCCGTAAAAGACGCAATCCACCCGCAATGCGTCCGCCGCGGTCGTGACGACGCTCGCCATCATCGGCCGGGGAAAATTGACGGTCCAGTGCGTCGGCGCGAACCGCTTGATAAAGCGCGTCTCCTGCCCCCGCCGCGCGTCCGCCAGCCAGTAATCGATGCCGCTCATCCGTTCAGTGCTCCCCTCACCGCCCGCGCCACCTGCCGCGCGCTGCGCGCCAGCAGTCTCGGCTCGCTGTCCCCGCCCCGCCCGCTGACGGCAATGCTCACCCGCACATCGCGCCCGCCGCCCGCGCCATGCGCCAGCACCTGTCCGCTCATCGTAGGTACGAACAGCTCCGGCCCGCGCTCGCCGACTATATAAGCGCGCCCCGGCGACACCGGCCCGCCGGTCGCCCGGCCCGGCAGCCCGAGCGCCGATCCCAGCAGCGACGACCCCATATTGAGCAGCCCCCCGCCACCGCCGACGCTGCCCATCGCCGTCTTGAGCGC
The DNA here is from genome assembly GCF_037723805.1 of Sphingobium fluminis. Taxonomy (NCBI): domain Bacteria; kingdom Pseudomonadati; phylum Pseudomonadota; class Alphaproteobacteria; order Sphingomonadales; family Sphingobiaceae; genus Sphingobium; species Sphingobium fluminis. The sequence continues at coordinate 774,388 of NZ_JBBJUK010000001.1, read as the reverse complement.
GCTCGCCGCGATATCGTCCAGCACGCCGATCGCGATGCGCTTCAGGTCCTCGAACCCGAACTTGCCGGTGCGCGCCGCGCGCAGCAGCCCCTGTTCGATCCGCCGCCCCGCCCGCTCCGCCCCCGTCGCCAGCGGACCTTCCATATCCGCCCGCATCGCATCGACATCGCGGCTCAACCCCTGCGTGTCGGCGCGCACGCGCACGACCAGCGTCTCGATTTCCTCGTCCATCTCGCCCTCCCATCCAGATCAGTCCGGCATCCCCGCCATCAGCCGCGCCAGATCGCCGGCGTCCACGCCCTCGCCGGCGACATCCTCGCTCCGCGCCGCCAGCAATACGCTTTCCAGTTCCGCCGGGGTCGCCCGCCAAAATTCATGCGGCCGCCATCCGAGCAGCCACCCCGCGACGCCGGCCAGCCGCGCCGCGTCCTCGGCAAAGCGCTTCACTTGCCCGCCAATATCTTCTGCAAAATGGCCTTGAGCACCGGCGTCACCCGCGCCAGCCCCACCGCGACGATCGCCTCGCCCAGCCCCTCGCGCGTCAGCCCCCCGTCGCGCTCGACCAGACAGTGCCAGAACAGCCCGGCCATCTCGCCCAGCGTCAGCTTCCCGTCGGCCGCCCGCTCGACCAGCGCGAACAGCGGCCCCAGTTCCTCCTCCGCCGCCACCAGCGCGCCGAAGCTCGGCCGCAGCGTCAGCCGCGCCCCGCCGATCTCCAGCGCCACCTCGCCCCGCACCGGGTTGGCCCCGCTCACAGGCTCACCACCGCACCGGAGCTTTCCAGGCTCAGCGCATAATTGCGCTCGCCATTATAGTCCCCGGCATAGTCGAGCCGCGTGACCAGGAATTTCCCCCGCATCCGCTCGCCGCTCTCGAAGCTCAGTTCATAATCGTCGATCGTGCCCGACAGCGCATGATTGCGAATGCGCACTTCCGCCGCCGATCCGGTGAATATCCCCGCCGCTGATACGCTGACCGATCGCACGCCCGCGCCCGACAGCAATTCGCGCCAGCCCCCTGAATCCTTGCTGGTGATGTTCACCGCCTCGCCATTGACGGACAGTTGCGTGGTGCGCATCCCCGCCACCGTGGCATAGGCGACCGGCGACCCGCCATCGCCCACTTTCAACAGAAACGCGCTTCCTTTTTCGACGCCCATGGCGCATTCTCCTTCTCAGATAAACCGGTTCAGAATCGGGATGAGGAGAGGTTCAGATGTTGATTGCCGCACCGCTTGCGATGATGCTCGCCACCGCGCCTTCGGCTGATGCCGTGGGCGCCGGGCGCAAGGCCTTTTCGGCCTGCCTGGAAGCGCAGATCGAACCCTCGCTCAAGACGAAGCCGACGCTTGCCGACTTCACAGCCTTGCTCAAGGCCAAATGCGGCGACAAGGAAGCCGCCTTCCGCACCGCGATCCTCGCCGCCGACAAGGCGGACGGCATGTCGCTCAAGGACAGCCAGTCGGACGCGGACGATCAGGTCACCGAATATGTCGACAAGATCACCGCCGAATATGAGGATTATGCGAAGTCGCCCTGAGCGGCACTTCTCGCGCCCTTAAGCGGGATGCGTCACCTCAGATCGTCTTGTTCCCCGGCGCACGCCGGGGCCCATGAGTCCCGCAGAACGACACTTGTGCGACACCCAAAATCCCTCATACGTCCCGCACCACGCGCAGCCGATAATCCACCACCGCCTGCCACGCTTCCGCGCCGCTCTTTGCGACCCGCGATCGCAACAGCCGCGTGGCAACGATCCGCCATCCGTCCGCAGGGGCCTGCATCGCCCGCAGCACCGGATCGATCCGCGCCAGCAGCGGCGCGAGCCGCCCCGGCGCGGGTCCCGCATCATGCAGGCTGATCGACAGGCGCAACTCGCGCCCGTCCACATCCTTCGCCCCCCAGTCCGCGCCCAGACAGTCGCCGACCACGCCATAGGGCGCACTCGCCCGCACCGGCGCGCCGTCGAACAGGCCGTTGAGCCGGTCCATCAGCGCGGCGTCGCCCCGTAAAGCGTCGATCACCGCGCCCCGAATCGCCAGTTCCGCGCTCATCGCTCGCCCCTCCCCGCCCCGCGCAACGCAAGGTCATTCATCCACCGCCGCATCAGCCCACGCCCGGACAGGCGCACGCGCTCGTCCTCCACCGCCACCTGCTCGACCCCCTGCCCGATCATCGCGAGCGCGATTGCCTCGCGCAGGCGCGCCGCCCGCGCCTCTGCCAGACCCGCGATCCGCCGCACCAGCCCCGCCCTCATGCCAGTCGCATCCGCCGCCACGGCCGCCACAGCGCGCTCACCACCGCCGGCGGCGTACCGACATCGCCGTTGCGCGCCGAAAAATGCTCCGCCGCCAGCCGCACGATCCCCTGCCGGATCGGCTCGGGCAGGCCGTTCAGCTCCAGCGCCAATCCCGCGCGATAGCGCACCGTCAACAACCCGCTGCCCACCGGTCGCACCGCGCGCACCCACCCTTCGCCCAGCGCATCGATATCGACCGCATAGGCATCGACCGGCAGCACATCGCCCGCGCTCGCAACGGACAGGATTTCGACCACCGGACGCGCCGACAGCCGCCGCCACGCATCGGCCGCCACCGTTTCCTGGCCTTCGCGAATGATCAGCCACTGGCCGATAAACTGCTCGCACAGCGCCGTGGCGCCGCGCAGCAGCCCGGCCAGCACCGCATCCTCGTCCCCGGTTTCGATCCGCAGATAGGCTTTCAGTTCCGCCAGCGCCGCGCCCGGCGCGCCCTGCTCTGTTTCCGCCAGCATCAGCGCTCCTCCACGCGAAAATGGATCGACCGCTCGTCGATCTGCCCATCGGACAAGGTCACCTGGTTGGTGACGCGATACAGCCGCCCGGCCAGACCGCCGCTCATGCGGCCGCTGGTCCGGGTCGGCTCGAAAGCGTGGTCGATCACGGCAAGTCCGCCATCCTCATCCGGCGTGACCGACCAGCTGCTGGCGATAATCTCCTGCCCCGCCAGATAGGCGGACCAGTCGATCGCATGGTCGATCCGCCCGTGCGGGTCCTTGATATGCAGGCTCATCGGATCTTGCTCCCCTGTTCCGTCCCGACCATGTCGGTGCGGACGTCGCCGACGGCGCGCGTCTGCTGCGACGGCCGCACCCCGCTTCGCCACGGTCCGCTCCATCTGTCCTCGCCCCGAATGTCGCCCATCGGGCGCGCCCCTACCGGCTCACCCTGCGGCATCGTCACCTCCGGAAATCATCGCTTCGATGCGGTCCATTCGCCGCCGCTGCCACGCGGCCTCGACAGCGAAACATTCCTCATAACGCAGGCCCCACCGGTCGCCCGCCTCACGCGCGGGCTGAACCGTCGCGCCCAGCGCGTCGCATTCTTCCGGGATCGCCTCCCATGCGTCGTGGCACACCAGCCCCAGCCGCACCGCCGCGCCCGCGCCAAGCCGCCCGTCGATCGCGTCGCGCACCTGCTGGGCGACAAGCCCGAAATGCCATCGCGCTCCCTCGCCCTTCTGCTCGAACGCATCGCGAAAGCGGTAGCGCCGCCACTCCACCTCGCCCCACGCGTCCAGCAGCCCATCGTCCACCGCCCCGATGTCGCGCTTGTCACGCGCGTCGGACGTGTTGATCGTACTGGTGCCCGCATAGAGGACGGACCAGCGCTGGCTGCCGAGCCCCAGCGACCGGCTATTGTCCGTCGACGGATAGGCATGGCCTTCGAGCACGATATTGCCGCTCGCTCGGCCGACCGAAATCGCCGTGCCCAAAAATACGCCGCCATCGGAATAACGGTTTACGATCAGGTCGGACCCCGCATTGCTGCCGCTTTCCGCGCCGTTGGTGCGGCCGACCGACCAGCGGTTGAGGCTGCCCGTCTGGAAATTCAGTCCCACCGAATAGCCCGCATCGGCGGCCAGCGGAATCGCCACCGCACTTGCCGCGCCCGCGCGCGTCACGCCCAGCGACGCCAGTCCCGTAACCCCACCGCCGGTGATGGATATGCTGGCGCTCGCCTGCGTGGCGATGCTGCCCAGACCCAGCGTGCCGCGCGCCGTGGCCGCATCGGCATCGTCGATCAGGCTCCGGCCGAATCCCGTCAATGTCGCGAGCGCGGCCGTCCCGCCACCGGTCCAGTAGGCGATGCGATCCGCGACCGTCGTAAGGCCGGACAAGGCCGCCAGATTGGCGGACCAGCCTTGCACGTCGCTGCCGATCGCCAGCCCCAGATTGCCCCGCGCGCCCGCCGCGCTGACGGCGCCCGTGCCGCCGCTGCCGATCGCCAGCGTTCCTCCCAGCGTCAGCGAACCGCTGCCCGTCACCGGCCCGCCGGCCACGGTCAGACCAGTGGTTCCCCCGCCAATGCCGACGCTCGTGACGGTGCCGGCGGTGCTGCTGGTGCCAGCGCCGATATAGGCGCGCAGCCCCGCCGCGTCCGCCTGCGTCAATGCGCCCCGCCCAAAGGCCGTGGTCGGCAACGCCGCGATCGCCGCCAGATCCGTATCGAAAGCCTGCACGTCGCTGCCGATGACCAGTCCGATCGCCGCCCGCACCGCACCGGCGTCGACCGCGCCGATCATCGCGCGCCCCTGTGCGCTCACGGGCGTCAGTCCCGCCGTCCCCGCGCCGGTCCAATAGCTCATATGGTCGGCGGCGCTTGCCTGACCAGCGATCGCGCTCAGATTTGCGCTCGCGGCCTGCTTGCCCGCCAGCGCCGCAGGCAGGCCGACAATCTCGGCCATGGCGTGGCCATGCTCCTCGATCGCCCGCGCCCAGGCCGCATGCAACGCCAGCCCCACGCGTTTTTCGCCGGCCGTGAAATCCACCGCCATCCCGTCTGCGGATGACGCGGCGGGCAGGCGCACCAGTCGCCCGCCATCGTCCAGCACGCCCGTCCCCGCCTCCCATTGGGACGGATCGGCAATCCCCACGATCACATAGGGAAATTCCACGCCCTCGTTAACCGCATCGGCAAAGGCGCGATAGCCCGACAGCGGCCCGCCCAGCACCAGCGGGCCCGCGCCCATATCGTAACAGACCTCGCGCACCAGGTCCGCCATCTCAAGATCGGTGATCGCCACGCCCGTCCCCCACAAAAAAAAGGGGGAGCGCCCGTGGACGCTCCCCCCATCATTTCAACCAAGCCGCGTGGGGCCGATCAGGACGTGGCGAACTTCATCAGCTTGATCGCCTCGCTATTGGCGACCGCACCGCCGATTCGCTTGACCGCATAAAAATGCACGAACGGCTTGTTGCTGAACGGATCGCGCAGGATACTGGTCTCGCTTCGCTCAGCGATCACATAGCCGGCGTGGAAGTTGCCGAACGCGATCGACAGGCTGCCCGCCGCGATATCGGGCATGTCCTCCGCCTCGACCACCGGATAACCCAGCAGCGTCGTCGGCTGCCCCGCCGCCAGCGACGGCTGCCACAGGAATGCGCCGTCGCTCGTCTTCATCTTGCGGATGGTGGCGAGCGTCGCCGCATTCATGACGAAGCTCGCGCCCTGACGATAGGGTGCGCGCAGGCTCTGGACCAGGTCGACCAGCTTGTCCTGCGGCCCCGCGCCCGCAAACGCCCCGGATGCGCCCGACGCCACATATTGCAGCGATCCGAACGCCCGCACCCCGTCCCCCTCGCTGGTAGTGGTATAGGTCAAGAAGCCCTTGGGCTTGTTCGTGCCATTGCCATTGACGAAGGCCGATCCTTCCGCCGTGGCGAACTCGCGCGCGATCTCGCTGGCGAGCCACCCTTCGACATCGAACTGCGCATCGTCCAGCATCGCCTGGCTCGCCGCCGGATTGGCGTACAGCTCGCCCGATGGCGGCGCAATCTCGTTGAACACCGGCGTACCCGTTTCGGCCCGCGCGCCCGTCTCGCTCGCCCAACCCGATACGATCCCGCCCGCCGTCACCAGCTTGCGATAGCCGGCCGTACCGGTGCGCACGACATTGGCGATGGAACGGATCGGCGACATGCTCTTGAGCGTCGCATCGATCAGCTGGTCGATCTCGCGCGGCACGGCATAGCCCCCCGCCCCGCCGGAAGCGCCCGAAAAGCTCTTCAGCTCCACCCCCGCCTCATGCCCCTGCCGCACATAGCGATCGACAAAAGCCGCCCGCGCCGGATCGACGCGACCGCCCTTCACCCCGTCGAGCGCCGGCCGCTGCATCTGCACCCGCATCGCGGAAAGATCGGCCTCCAGCGCGGCAATCCTCTCCCCCTGAAGCACAGCGTCAAACGCCCCCTCCAGTCCGTCCAAAACGACATCCGTCATATGCGTCTCCTGCTTGTGAACATGAAAAAGGGCGGCCCCGGAAGGACCGCCCTGAAAATCCTCGACCGATGGCGGGCATCTAATCCTCCACGGCAATAACCCGCGCCGCATCCTGCATCGGATGCGTCACCAGACTCACCTCCACCAGCTCCAGCGCCAGCAATTCCCTGGGCCGCGCCCCTCGCGCCGCCCGTACCCGATAGCCGAAGCTCAACCCGTCGAGCGCCCCTGCCTTCAGCGCCGCCGCCGCCTCGCGCCCCGCCGCCGTCCGCGCCGACACCCGCCCGATCACGCGCAGGCCGCGCTTATCCTCCTCCAGTCGCTCGACCGTCCCGATCGCGCTTCCCGGCGCATGCTGCCACAACAGCGGCACGCCCCGCGCGCTCACGCCCGCGAACGCCCCCGCCCGCACCACGTCACCGCCCCGGTCGACCCGGTCGAACACCGCCGCATAGCCGGCAAAGCGCACCTCTCCCCCGCTCATGCGCGCACCAGCCCGAGCAGCCCCATCTTCACCGCGATCCCCAGCAGCACCAGCGCCAGCCCGATCCGCACGACCCAGCCGACCACCGCCCCGCGCGCCGCCTTCTTCGCGTCGCGCCAGGCGCCCAGCAGTTCGCGCAGTTCCCGCATATCGTCCTCGGCCCGCCGGTCGCTCAGCCCCAGCCGCTCCAGCGCCCGCCCTGCGCCCAGTTCGCTCGCCTCCTCGATCAGCGCCCGGATCATCACCATGTCGCCGGCGCCTGGCACGCCTTCCGCCTGCGCCACCAGCCGCGCCAGCATCTCGCCATCATATTTCATGCCCGCGCCCCTCCAATCCCCAGCATCGCCCTTTTCTCGTCCGCGCTCAGAAAGTCCGCACCCGCGACCCGCTCCCACAGCGCGACGCGTTCGTCCGACAGCGCCGGCACCGCATCCAGATCGACGCTCAGCCGCAACCCCGGCCACCATCCGCCCAGCCCCTGCGCCAGTCCCCCGCAAATCTTCCCCACCAGGGGCAAGATCGACTGCCGCCACAGCGCCTTGTTCGCCTCGCGATAATTGGCGTAACTATTGTCGCCCGGCAGCCCCATGAGCATCGGCGGCACGCCGAAGGCCAGCGCGATCTCGCGCGCCGCCGCAGCCTTCAGCCCCACGAAATCCATCTCGGCAGGAGTCAGGCTCATCGCCTTCCAGTCCAGCCCGCCCTCAAGCAGCATCGGCCGTCCCGCATTGGACGCACCCGAAAAAGCGACCTCCATCTCGCGCTTCACCCGGTCGAACTGCTCCGGGCTCATCACCGATCCGTCGCCCGGATCATAGACCATCGCCCCCGATGGCCGCGCAGCATTGTCGAGCAGCGCCTTGTTCCACACCGTCGCGGCATTGTGGATCGCCACCGCGCCCGCCGCCGCGCCGGCGCAGCCCAGCCCGTAATGATCGTCCAGCGGATGCAGCGCCTTAAGGTGCATCACGCCCGTCCGCCCTGCGCCGTCCTCCGAGCAGAGCCGGGTCGCGCTCTCGCCGACGCGATAGAGATAGGCCATCGGCCAGCCGCGCGCATCGGCCTCCACCGACACCCGCTCGGGCCGCAGCGCGAACAGTTCCGCCGGCATCCCGTCCGCCCCGGCGATGATCTGCACATAGGCATTGCCATGCAGCAGCAGATGCGTGGCCAGCGTCTCGACCAGTCCCTGCCCCGCCGACGCCCGGTTGACGATCGCGAGCACCTGCGCGCTTGCTTCACCCGCAACCCCGTCGGCCACCAGCGTACAAGCGCCCGCGCCCTCCGACACCAGCCGCCACGCCCGCTGCGCCACCGGATTGCCGATCACCCCGCTACGAAGCTGCGCCTCATAGCTCGCGGGCCACTCGCCCAGCGCCGCCGCGCCCGAACCCCATGCGCGCGCCAGCGCCGGCCGCGCGTCATCACGCGCCGCTTTCGTCCCGAACCATTTCATGAAAACCCCCGCGCACAAAAAATCCTCGCCCCGGTGGGACAGGATGTGGAAGTCGGCGGCGTCACCCGCCTATTAAAAGCTCAAACAAGGGGCCGCCTCGCGCGCCCGTCCTACCAAACGCCGCGCACCCGCGCCTCGCCCCGCCGCCCCAGCATCAGCTCGGTCAGCGCCCACACCAGCGCGTCGGCGCGATCGGGCGACCGTCCCGGCCCGACATAGCCGCCCCCCATGACGAGGCCGCACATTTCATCCTCAAGCTGCGGAAAGGCCCCGCGATGCGCGACCCGGCCGGCCTCATAGAGCGCCGCCACCGGCTCGGCCCGCGCCACCTTGCCCCGGCTCGCATGGACCAGCCGCACCGGCAGCCCGGCGTCGGCGGCGCGCAACACGCTCTCGACCATCGCCCCGCCATTATTCGCCTCGGCCACCACCTTGTCCGCGCCATGCGTCGCCGCCGCCACCGCCACTGCCCGCGCCCAGCCTTCGGGCGACTGACCCCCGATACTCGCATCGGCAATCACATAGGCGCGCCCGTCGCCACCCGTCCCCGCGACCACGATCCCGCACGCATCACCATGCGCCGATGCCGGCGGATCGACCGCCACCACCACCCGCGACAGCGCCAGCGCGTCCCCGCGACCCGGTACATGCGCCACCCGGCACCGCTCGATCAGGTCGCGCGTCCACAGCGCGCCCTCCACCTCCTCGATCAGCTCGCCGTCCAGCTCCTGCCGCCCCAGCCGCGTCCCGCCATAGCTTGCCATCATCGCTTCGACGAAACCGTCCGCCAGATGCGCGGCATTATCCGCCGTCCGCCCCCGCGTCACGATGGCGTCAAACCCCTCCCGCGCCACCAGCGCCCGCACCAGCGGCACCGGGCGCGGCGTCGTCGTCGCCAGCACGCGGGGTTTGCGCCCCAGCCGCAGGCCCATCATCATATTATCCCATGCCGTCACGCCGCCCGGCCATTTGGCGATTTCGTCGGCCCAGCCATGGCTGAACTGCGGCCCGCGCAACGCCTCGGGCTCCGCCGCGCCATAGAGCGTCGCCATCGCGCCATTGGGCCAGATCAGCCTGCGCAGCGCCGGCGCAAAGGCCGGCCGGTTCCACCAGGGCGCGATCGACAACAGGCCCGACGCGCCCTCCACCATCACGCTGCGCGCCTCGCCCAGCGTCGCGCCGACGATCGCGATCCGCGCGCGCGGATCGCCCTCCGCCACCTCGCGCACCCATTCCGCCCCGGCCCGCGTCTTGCCGAACCCGCGCCCCGCCATCATCAGCCAGATACGCCATTCGCCGTCCGGCGCGATCTGCTCGGGCCGCGCATGCCATCGCCAGTCGAGCGCCAGCCGTTCCGCCGCCGCTTCGTCCAGCCCCGCCAGCACGCGATCGCGCTCGACCTGTGGCAACAGCGCCAGCCGTTCGAAATCCGAAACCCCGCCCATAATGTGAGCGCCCCCCCTAGATGCGAAAGAAAATCACGGCTTGCGAACCCTCTCCGTTCCCCGGCGAAAGCCGGGGCCCAGGGGCCTAGCCACAACGCTCAGTGGCGCCCGCCTCCCAGCCCCAGACCCGAACGCCGCAATATGGCGAAAACCCTCGCCCTCACTCCTCCCGGTCCGGCGCCACCCGCGCCCGCACCTCCAGCAAGGCCGCGCGCAACCGATCCATCGCATCCTCGCCCTGCGGCTGGTCCCGCATCTCCTGCGCCCGCGCCGCTTCGGCCGAGCTCCGATGCGCCAGGAACAGGCGCACCGCGACGGCATGAGGATGACCGCGCCGGATCTTGCGGCTCTTCACCACGCCCTCGCCATCCAGCGTCACATCCTCCTGCTCGCTCCCGAACAGCGACTGGCGCAACAACAAGGCTTCCAGTTCGCCATAACCCACGCTCAGCGCCTGCCCCCATTCGCGAGCAAAGGCGGGATCGCGCCGCCGCTGATAATAGGCGCTCGACAGATTCTTGCCCGCGACCCGCGCCGCCTCGCTGACATTGCAGGTCGAGGCCAGCGTCTCCATGAACAGCTTGCGCCGCATCGGCGTCCACCCGTTTTTGCGGATCGCCTTCACCTGCGGCCCGTTGACGCCCCCGCTCCGCAGGCTGCCCGCCACCGTCAACGCCCGCTCGACCCCGCCGTCGCTCGCCTTGCCGGAAAAGCTGCGAATCCGTACCTTGCCATGCGCCCCGCCGTCCTTGCCATCCGCCATGCCATCCCCCGATCGCCTACACGCCCCACGCCAACGCAAAAGGGCCGACCCTTGCGGATCAGCCCCATACCGTCGCCGGCGAGTCACAATTTCTCAGTGTGCCCATAGCTGCCAGAACAGCGTGACGCTGTCAAGAGAAATGTTCCAAATAGGTTATTTTATATAGCATGCCCGGTACGTATTGCACGGCGATCGGGCCTATGGCAGCAAGGCGGGACGGGACGAGGCGACCTCCCGTTCAGGCGTTCCCCGCCCAAGCGTCGTAGCAATGGGCGGCATTCGTGCCGTTGGGGAACCTATGTCCGAACCTGATTTCCAGCAAATGACGCGCGTCTTCGGGCGCATCGGCCTGCTCAGCTTTGGCGGGCCCGCCGGCCAGATCGCACTTATGCACAAGGAACTGGTCGACGACCGCGACTGGATCAGCGAAGAGCGATTCCTTCAGGCGCTGAACTTCTGCCACCTGCTCCCCGGCCCCGAAGCCCAGCAGCTCGCCACCTATATCGGCTGGCGTCTCCATGGCGTGCGCGGCGGACTGGTCGGCGGCGGCTTGTTCGTTCTGCCGGGCGCGATCGTCATGCTCGGCCTGTCGATCCTCTATGTTTACGCTGCCCATCTCGGCTGGTTCGCCGCCCTGTTTCTCGGCATCAAGGCGGCGGTGCTGGCGCTCGTGGCGCAGGCGCTCCTGCGCATCGGCAAGCGGGCGCTCAACACCCCGTTCAAATATCTGCTCTCCGCCTTGTCGTTCGCGGCTCTGTTCCTTTTCGACCTGCCCTTCCCGCTCGTGGTGCTGGGCGCGGGCCTCATCGGCATGGGGGTCGCCGCGCTCGCGCCGCAATGGCTCAAGCTCAAAATGGACTCCCCGCCCCCGCCCGCGCGGTCGGCGCGATCCCTGCTCGTCGCGACCCTTGGCACCATCCTTCTTTGGGGGGCGATCTGGGCTGCGCCCATGCTGTTGGTGGCGATCTGGCTCAGCCCCCAACACCCGCTGTTCGAAATCGGCGCCTTCTTTTCCAAGCTCGGCGTCGTGACCTTCGGCGGCGCCTATGCGGTGCTTGCCTATATGGCGCAGGAGGCGGTTCAGGCGCACCACTGGCTGAGCGCGGGCGAAATGGCCGACGGCCTCGGCCTTGCCGAAACGACACCCGGACCGCTCATCATGGTGACGCAGTTCGTCGGCTTCCTCGGCGCCTATCGCGCGCCCGCGCCATTTTCACCGATGCTCGCCGGCATCCTCGGCGCGGCGGTCACGACATGGACCACCTTCGCACCCAGTTTCCTCGGCATTTTCGCCTGCGCTCCGTGGATCGAGCGCCTGTCCCACGCCCGCCGGTTGCAGGGCGGCCTCGCCGCGATCACCGCCGCCGTCGTCGGCGTGATCGCCAATCTCGCCGTCTGGTTCGCGCTCCATCTGCTGTTCCGCCGCGTGATCATGGTCGACGCCGGGCCATTCAAATCACAGCTTCCCGACCTGGGCAGCATCGATCCCCTTGCGCTCGGTCTGGCCGCGCTCGCCTGTCTCCTGCTGTTCAGGACAAGGCTCGGCGTCCCTGGCACGCTGGCCGTCTGCGCGACAGCCGCGATCCTCGCGCATCTAGGCCTCGGCACCCTCGTGCATTAAACACACCTTTCGCCCTGAGCGAACACATCCGAACCGTTCGCCCATAGCGAAAACTTCCAGCCGTTCGCCCTGAGCGAAGTCGAAGGGCTCTGCTGAGCGGAGGCGAAGCACGCTTCACCTCCGCTCAGCCCGACCAACGCATCACTGCCCGGCGTCGCCCCCGCCGTCCGCGCCACTATCACCCTCCCCGCCACCGGCGCGCGTCACCGTCTGCGAATAGTCGATCCTGATCCGCACCCAGCTTCCAACCTGCGGCTTGCCGTTGATGCGCGGCGGCAGGACGAGGAACTGCCACGCCGCCAGCCGGACCGCGCGCGCCAGTCCCGATCCCAGCGGGGATTCGCCCAATATCTGGCAATTCTCGACATGATAATGGTCGATTGTCTTGCAGGCGACCATGCCCCACCCACGTGGCGGCCCGTTGCCCGGCAGGAATGGCGACAGTTCCGCATTGGTGGGCCGGCGATACCATTCGGCATTGAACAATTGCACCCCGCCCGGCCCCTCGCCGGGGCCGGATACCGCGCCGCTGTTCCCGCTCGCGCCACCGCCCGCGCCCGCATCGGATTTGGCCATCTTGCCGATGTCCGCTGCCGCCATCTGCTTGCTGTCGAGCGTCATGAACGGAAAGGGCGATGGGGGCTGGTCCTCCTGCTTCTGAACAGGCTTTGGCTGAACGACCGGCTGCGCCGCGCTACGCGCCTCGCGCTCGTCGGCGCGCTTGGCCGACCTGGCCTTCTCCCGCTCCGCCTTTTGCGCCGGTGCCATCTCGAACGTCACCGGATTGCGATCCTCGACCGGCGGCGACTCCGAATGCGGGGCCAATGTGAACAAGGCCAGCAGCAGGAGCAGATTGAACACCAGCGCGAACGCGAGGCCGCCGATCCGCTCGCGCAGTTTCGTCCGGGAAATAGGAGACAGGATCACATAGTGCCGATCGGACAGGGTTTGGCAGGCAGGGGTCTTGCCCAGACGCCGCCGAAACGTCAACGCCGTCGCCCGGCCAGATGCCCAAAAGCGCTGGCGGCCCGAAACGATCTCGGCTAGTCCCGCGCCCGATGCTCACCCGGCTCTACCAATGGATGCTCGCCAAGGCGGCCCACCCCCATGCGGAACGCTGGCTGTTCGCCTTCAGCTTCTTGGAATCGAGTTTTTTCCCGATCCCGCCCCATCCCCTTCTCGGCCTGATGTGCCTCGCCCGCCCGGAACGCGCCCTCCGCTTCGGCATCATCTGCACGATCGCCTCCGTCCTCGGTGGCCTGCTCGGCTACGCCATCGGCCATTTCGTCTATGAGACGGTTGGCCAGCAGATTCTCGGCGCGCTCGGCCTTTCCGCGAAATTCCCGGTCGCCGCCTGCTATCTGCGCCAATATGGCGCGGAGATCATCCTGATCAAAGGCGCGACACCGATCCCGTTCAAGCTGATCACGATCACCGCGGGCTTCGTCGGCCTGTCGCTCTTCACCTTCCTGTGGGCCAGCATCGTCAGCCGGGCGTTCCAGTTCATGCTCGTGGGCTTGCTGTTCTGGAAATTCGGCGCAACCATAAAACCCTTCATTGAAAAATATCTCGCCCCCCTCTCGGCGCTGTTCATCGTGCTGATCGTCGGCGGTTTCATCGCCGCGTCGATGCTGTCGGGCGGCGGCAAGAAGGATGATCGGTGCAGCCACGCCACCTTGGCGACGCTGCGCTGAGCCGCGCCGCGATGCTGGCCATTCTCCTTCGTCATCCCAGATGCTCCGCGCTACTGGCAGGCTTTTTGTCCGCCGCCGGCTTCGCGCCGCTCTCGCTCTGGCCCGTTACGCTCGCCTGCTTTTTCGCTCTTTTGCTGCTCATCGAAGCCGCGCCAGATCGCCGCACAGTCTTCACTCGCGGCTGGCTGTTCGGCCTCGGCCACTTTACCCTCGGCCTGAACTGGATCGCCCACGCCTTCACCTTTCAGGACGCGATGCCGCACTGGTTCGGCTATGGCGCGGTCATCCTTCTGTCGCTTTATCTCGCCGTCTATCCCGGCCTCGCCGCGCTCACAGCCTGGTGGGCAAACCAAAGGATGCGATCAGGCGGGCCGCTTCCCCTCATCCTCTTGTTCGCCGCCTTCTGGATCGCCACGGAATATCTCCGCGCCGTGGCTTTCACCGGCTTCGCGTGGAACCCGCTCGGTGCGGTGCTTCTGCCGACAGGCGTCGCCATCGCCTCGACACTGATCGGCACATACGGGCTCGGCGCGCTGGTGGTGCTGGCGTCGGGCGCGCTGATGCTCGCCAGCCGTCGGCATTTCGCATCGGCACCCGCAATCCTCCTGCCGCTCTGTGTCATAGCGCTATGGGGCCAGATCGCCGCAGCGCCGCAAGCCCCTGCCGGTGCGCCCCGCATCCGCGTGGTACAGCCCAATATCGGTCAGGGCGAAAAATACTCGCCCACCCTGGAAGCCGAACATTTTCGCGCTTACGCCGCCCTGACCGGTGCGCCCCGCCCGGCCCCGCGCCTCATCTTCTGGCCCGAAGCCGCGGTCCCCGCCTATCTCGATATGGAACCCGAATGGCGCACGCGCCTCGCTGGCCTGCTTGGCCCCGGCGACCTGCTGATGACCGGCGGCGACAAGGTCTATTACAAGGAAATCGACAAGGGCCTCTATGTCGACCGCGTCCTGTCCGGCGCGAATAACAGCCTGTGGGTGGTCACGCCCGACGCCCGGATCGCCGCGCGCTATGACAAGGCGCATCTCGTCCCCTATGGCGAATATCTGCCGATGCGATCCATCCTCCAGCCGCTGGGCCTGTCACGCCTCGTTCCGGGCGATGCTGATTTCTGGCCCGGGCCGGGGGCCCGCAGCCTCGACCTGCCCGCCGCCCTTGGCCGTCCGGCGATGAAGATGGGCGTCCAGATCTGCTATGAGATCATCTTTTCGGGCCATGTCGTGGACCGGGCGAATCGGCCCGCTTTCCTGTTCAATCCCTCCAATGACGCCTGGTTCGGTAGCTGGGGACCGGTGCAGCATCTGGCTCAGGCGCGCCTCCGCGCGATCGAGGAAGGATTGCCTATCATCCGTTCCACCCCCACCGGGGTGTCGGCGGTCATCGACGCCCGCGGCCATGTGCGTCATGCATTGAGCCTCGGGCGGGCCGGCTTCCTCGACACCAGCCTTCCGCCTGCCCGTCCACCGACATTATTTTCACGGACGGGCAACTTGGCGCCCATGGCCTTTCTGATCTTGCTGATCGCGGTTGCCATTGCCACGCGCGAAAGCAGGCGCTAACAGGGCACATAAACAATTCTTTATATCGCTTTTCAGCCCCTTCATCTTGCGGGAGTCACATGCGCAGCAATTATCTCTTCACCTCGGAGTCTGTGTCCGAAGGTCATCCCGACAAGGTCGCCGACCAGATTTCCGACGCGATCGTCGATCTGTTCCTGTCCAAGGACCCCGAAGCGCGCATCGCTTGCGAGACGCTGACGACGACTCAACTCGTGGTGCTCGCCGGCGAAATCCGGTGCAAAGGCGTCTATGAAGACGGGCAATGGGCACCCGGCGCGCAGGAGGAAATCGAAAAGACGGTTCGCGAAACCGTCAGGCGCATTGGCTATGAGCAGGACGGTTTCCACTGGGAAAGCTTCCGCTTCGAAAATAATCTTCATGCCCAGTCGGCCCATATCGCGCAGGGCGTTGACGCCAGCGGCAACAAGGATGAAGGCGCGGGCGACCAGGGCATCATGTTCGGCTTCGCGTGCGACGAGACTCCCGACCTGATGCCGGCGACCCTCTATTACAGCCACCGCATCCTGCACCGGATGGCGCAGGACCGGCATTCGGGCGCGGCCGCCTTCCTTGAGCCGGACGCGAAAAGCCAGGTCACCCTGCGCTTCGAAAATGGCAAGCCGGTGGCCGCGACCGCGATCGTCGTCTCGACCCAGCACGGCAAGGGCTATGACGAGGGCGAGAAAGAGGCGGAACTGCACGCGTATGTCCGTCAGGTCGTCGCCGACCTGCTGCCCGCCGACCTGCTGGGCGACGAGACCGTCTATCACATCAATCCCACCGGCAGCTTCGAGATTGGCGGGCCTGATGGTGATGCCGGCCTTACTGGTCGCAAGATCATCGTCGACACTTATGGTGGCGCTGCGCCCCATGGCGGCGGCGCGTTCAGCGGCAAGGACCCGACCAAGGTGGACCGCTCGGCCGCCTACATCACCCGTTACCTCGCCAAGAATATCGTCGCCGCCGGCCTCGCGTCGCGCTGCACGATCCAGCTTGCCTATGCGATTGGCGTCGCCAAGCCATTATCGCTCTATGTCGATACCCATGGCACCGGCACTGTCGGCGACGACGCGATCGAAGCCGCGATCGGCAAAATCGAAAAGCTCGGCGGCATGACCCCGCGCGGCATCCGGACCCATCTGGGGCTCAACAAGCCGATTTATCAACGCACCGCCGCTTATGGCCATTTCGGCCGCGATCCCGAAGGCGATTTTTTCCCATGGGAAAAGACCGATCTCGTCGAAGATCTCAAGGCCGCTCTCGCCTGATCTGAAGCGGACAAATGCTGGAGGCGTCGGGGTGCAAGCTCCGGCGCCTTTTGTTGATCGCCAGGTTATCCCCTCTCAAACATGACGAAAAGTTCACTAGGATGGTCCGTCCGCTGCGCTCATAAGGCCCTTGTCGGGCTCGCACCCCTGTCGAGCCCGGCACCCCCGTTTTCGGGAATGCTGCCATGACCTGCCAGATCGCCACCCTCTTCCTCGGCCTGGCGTTGTTCGCGGGTGCGCCCTCACCCGCTCTTGCCGCGCCGTGCAAGGACGCCAGGGGCAAGTTCGTCAAATGCCTGCCCAAGCCCACACCGGCAAAACATGCGCCGTGCAAGGATACGAAGGGCAAATTCATCAGGTGCAAATGAACTGATGCTCTTGGCAGCGTCATGGCAGGCCGTTATCGGCCCGACATGACTGCTTTCAAATCAGGCGATCCCACCACGCTCAACCGCCTCTACGGCCGGCAGACGGGGCATAAATTGCGCCTCGGACAGCAGGAACTGGCCGATACCCTGCTTCCTGCCCTGTCGGTGCCGGACGAAGGTTCGGTTACCGCCGCATCGCTCTTCGGCTATGATCGCCCGCTTCATTTTGAGATAGGCTTCGGCGGCGGAGAGCATCTCGCATGGCGTGCCGACCTTCTCCCCGACCATGGTTTCATCGGATGCGAACCGTTCCTCAATGGGGTCGTCACCGCGCTCGGCCATATCCGTGAGGCCGGACTGGCCAATATCCGCCTCCACATGGGCAACGCGCTCGACGTGCTCGCGCGTATCCCCGACGGCAGCCTTAGCTTCGTCTACCTGCTCCACCCCGATCCCTGGCCCAAGGCGCGCCATGCCAAGCGCCGGATGATGAATCCCGGCCCCGTCGCCATGATCGCGAGGAAACTCAAACCGGGTGGCGAGTTCCGCTTTGGCACCGATCATCCCATCTATCTCCGTTGGGCGTTGATGGTGATGAACGGCCACCCCGATTTCGAGTGGCTGGCGAGCGAGCCGGCCAACTTCCTCACGCGCCCCGGCGGCTGGCCGGAGACCCGTTATGAAGCCAAGGCCCGCCGCCTCGGCCATGAGGTCTGGTATTTTCGGTACAGGCGGATTTAGATCAATAGCTTACCGCATAAAATGAATATTTTTCAGTAGGTTAAACCAAAATGCGCCGCCGCCTGTCGCCGTCCGTTTCCGTTCCGGTGATTCCCGGGTGATTACTTTTCTGGTACATGAGGTTCGTCATGGCCACGGGAAAAATCACCGAGCGAACCCTTGATGCTCTCCAAGCAGGTGCTGTTACCGGCTTCCTTTGGGATGACGAACTGAGGGGTTCGGACTCAAGATCACCGCGGGCGGCTCTGCATCCTATGTCGTCCAGTATCGGATGGGTGGCCGCGAGGCGAAGACGCGTCGCTACACGATCGGCGGTCATGGCTCGCCATGGACACCCTTCACCGCTGCGAGGAGGCGACGAGACTCCTCCGCCTAGTCGCACAAGGGATCGACCCCGTCGAGACGGAAGCAGCGACGGCGCGAGGCTGTCGATCTTGCCTTTTCCAACTACACCGATCGCTTTGCGGCAGATTGCAAAGGGAAAGGTTGATCGACGCTCGTAACGCGATCACTTAAAGCTACGCGTCAAGCCCGTCTTGCGGGACAAGGCGCTTCCTACAATTACGCGCATTGATGTGGTGGCCGTGTTCGATCGCATGCCGGCAGACCAGGCCGCCAATCGTCGCAACGTGTTTGCGGTGCTGAGGCGCCTATTTCGATGGGCTGTGAGCCGCGGCGACATCGACAGAAGTCCGATGGAAGGCATGGAAACGCCGAAAGCCGTCAAGCCTCGCGAGCGCTGGCTAAGCGATAGCGAGTTGGCGAGAGTTTGGGTTCAGGCCCCGGAATGCCATCGTTGCTTCGGTCCCATCGTTCGGCTCCTCATCGCTACTGGCCAGCGGCGAGAAGAAATCGGTGGTCTTCACTGGCACGAATTGAGCCGTTCGGAACGCGAGATGCGGTTGTCCGGCGATCGAACGAAGAATGGCGAGCCGACCACGATACCACTCAACGACCTCGTGATCTCCGAACTCGACACGGTCGCGGGTGGCGAAAAGTGGCCAAGTCGCGGCAGGGTGTTTCCAACGGCGACCGGCGCCGCTTTCACGGCCTATCACAAGGGCAAGACGAAACTCGACAAGCTGATGGCGGCAGTTCTATGCCGCCTTGGCGCCTCCACGACCTTAGGCGAACACTAGCGACCGGCTTTCAAAGGCTTGGAGTCCGATTCGAGGTAACTGAAGCGGTTCTCAATCACGTCGGCAGTTCGCGTTCTGGAGTGGCAGGCATCTATCAACGGCACGACTGGAAATCTGAAAAGCGTGAAGCACTAGCGATGTGGAATGATCACCTCTCCGGCGCCATCGAAGCGGCCCAAAATGCTCCCGCATGATCGATACGTCTCCGACCGATTACCGCCGCTATCTGTCCTCCGAGCAACGGCATCAGGTGAGTTGGCTGCCCTGCTACCGCTCCCGATAGAGCACCAATTCCTCATGGTAGAGCACGCCATTGATCACGTCGCCGGTCGCGGTGAAACCGGTATCGTCGATATAGTCGATATGGTTGCCGGTGACGGTGTAGCTGCCCTGATAGGCGCTCTTTTTTGTTCCACGCGCTTCGTCATAGCGGCCGTTGGACAATAGCTCCTGACGGATAGGGGCATCAGACAGGTTCCCGGAGCCAGACGTTCATTCATACACGCCGCGTGGCCAGCCTTATCCGCCGCCAAGGCGATGCGACCGATCGTGGGTGGGACAGACGGAAACGATAGGGCTTGCCGCCTGACACAGGATTTTTGAATCACGCCAACTGATCGCCGCACAACGAGGTGTTCCTTTTATGTTCTTGACGGATCAGGCACAGAAATGCACACTCTTACTCACTTGTGAGCAAGGAGTGGACTTGGTATGGCATCTTCCCTAAGTGCCGTCGGGGGACCGGCTATGACGAAGAATGCGCGCGTGCATGTGCTGTTGCCCGATGCGGAAGGCGATCGGTTTGAGGCCTATTGCAAGGTTAAGGGCTATAAGAAATCGACGCTGATCGCCCGGCTCATCCGGGAGCATCTCGATCGCGAGCGATTTGCCGTTCAGCAAGAGCTGTTTCGGGGATCGCAGGCATGAGGTCGCGTTATCTTCTGGCCCAGCCATACCCGCGCGGGAACCGGCTCACGGCCGTCGATTTGTTTTGCGGAGCGGGCGGCTTGACGCTCGGTCTGGCCAATGCGGGGTTCGACGTGGTGTTCGGCTCCGACATCGATCTGGCATGCGCTTTGACCCACGCACGCAATTTTCCGCATATTCCGTTTGTCCAGGCCGATGTCAGCAAACTGAGCGCACGGGAAATCATGGATCGCACCGGTCTTGAGGTCGGTGCACTCGATCTCTTGGTCGGCGGGCCGCCGTGCCAAGGGTTCAGTATCATCGGCCAGCGTGAAATCTGGGATCCCCGTAACGGCCTTTTCAAACATTTCCTCAACGTGGCGACCGACCTTCAACCGCGCGGCGTCGTCATCGAAAATGTCCCCGGGCTCGCCACCTTGAATGGCGGCGCTGTCCTGGGAGAGATTGGTCGGGCCTTTCGGGAAGCCGGCTACCGGGTCGAGTGCGCCGAGCTGTTGGCCGCGCAATATGGCGTGCCGCAGATGCGCTGGCGGATGTTCTTCATCGGCTGGCGCCTGGATCAGCCCATCGATGGCGGCTTCCCGCTCCCGACACATGGACGCCGTGGCATTGGCGAACTCGTGCCTAATCGGACGATCGCTCCGGCCGACACCGAAGGGTTCGTATCAATCGAGGCGGCAATCGCCGACCTACCGGCGATCGCGGCGGGAGGCTTCCAGTCAACCTACGACAGGAAGCCCAAGGGCCCCTACCAGCTTGCCATGCGCAGCGGATCGACGGGCTTGCACAATCACTATGCTGCGCGACTATCTGAAGCCAACATCGCGCGCATCAGCCTGCTGAAGCCCGGACAGGACTGGCGCGATCTGCCGCATGATCTGCTGCCGCCCGGCATGCAGCGCGCGCACCGCAAGGATCATACGCGCCGCTATCGCCGCATGCAGTGGGATGGTGTCGCACGCTCGATCATCACGCGTTTTCGTGATCCCAAGTCGGGCGAATATACGCATCCGGACCAGCACCGCACGATCAGCATCCGTGAAGCGGCCCGCATACAGAGTTTCCCGGACTGGTTCGTGTTCGAAGGCAATCATTCGCAGCAGTACGACCAGGTGGGGAATGCCGTTCCGCCGTTGCTAGGCAAGGCGGTTGGTGAATCGCTGCATGCGCTGCTGAGCGGTAACGCGCTCGATGGCACCGCACGCGTTCGCTCACGGTATCGCATTCCCGAGCTGGTGGCGGCTGAATAATGTCGGGGAAGCGGTCGGGCGCACCCGGGAATTTCGTCAGCGAATGGTTCGGCCACCGGGTTCATCCCACGGTGATCACGACCTCAGATTCTGTCGCCGATCAGCAAAGCGAGCGTTGCCGGTTTCTCAGCGACGCGACCAGCGAGATGCGCCAGTGCATCAAGGCCGACGCGGCGCGCGGCGTCTGTACGATCAGTAGCGTGAGCAACGGACCGCGCCAGGATTGGCTCGTCTGCCCGTACCGGGCGCTCAGCGACAACCTCGTCAAGCAGGCAACCCGCCAGTTGTTCGCGCTGTCGCCAGACATCGATCCCTATGTCACGCCGGCGCTCACGCTCCGACATAACGATGTGCGCGAAGATATTGCGACCCGCCTGAACGCCGGCCAGCCGGTTTTCATCTATTTCGACAAGAAGACGAGCGGTGAACTCTCTATCCCTGCGACCGACCAATCTCCGGAATTCTCATTCGACGTGACCATCGTCGAAATGACGATGGAGAATGGCCATCCGCACATCGGGCGGTTCGGTATCCTTGAGATACAGACGATGGATTTCCACGGCTCATACCGCGATGCCGTGCGTAACCTGCGCGAGGGGCTGCGCATGCACCCCACCAACTTCGGCAAGACCGTGCAGGAGAATCAATGGTGGCTGTCCGAGGGTGTCGAAGGGCCCAACATCGCCAATGTGTTCAAACGCACATTCTACCAGATGATGTTCAAGTTTCAGCTTGGCCATCACGAGCGCTGCGCCGGTTGCGTGCTCGCCATCCCGACTTCGGTCTGGGATAGCTGGCAATGCCATCTCGGATCGCCGGTGCTGGCCGATGCCGGCGATGGTACGGTGAGCCTGCTTGCGCCTGGCAGAAAGCGGCAAGATCCGTGTCCAGCTTGGATCTACGTCTTCGAACCCGATGTTGCGTCGGGTGCGACCCCATCGCCAATCATCACCCGCGCCATGATCGGCACGGACGCGGCGGCGATCTCGCACTGGGCGCTGGAGGTGGCACCCGCGGCGGCCTTGTCCAATATCGATTCCGAATTGGGCTTGCTTGCCGGGCTGTCGCGACGCCTAAAACGCTTTTGGCCGGAGCTTGCACGCACGGTGATGGCCGAGGTTGCTACCACGCCATCGGCGGTGCGCACGGCGAAGAAAGCCAGAACACCTGCCGATACCGAGATTCCCTTGACCGAGGCCGAACGGCTCTCCGACTATCGCGGCCCCAGCGAAGGCGCGGTTTCGGGCGACGCGTCAGACGTCTGATCGAAGCGAAGGGGCGACTTCATGGCGTAGCGCTCCCGCAATGGGGCGGAAAGATGGGAGGTTTCGATCACGAAGCGAACCGTTGCCGCCCTTATCTGACATCAGACAGTGCATGTGCGAGCGACGCCAGCGGACCTGCCGCCGATGGGCAGAGCGCTGCGGCCTTGTCGGAATCCAGCAGCGCGTTCGCGCCGCCTGCGGCTGCGCTCTTCAGCGCGGTCGTCGTCTCGATGACCTGTTGGAGGTCAATGCGGAACTCCGGCATGCACGCTACGCGCACGAGGCCCGCGCCCCACGGATCGGTGGTCAGCGACAAGAGGCAGAGCAGGTCCTTGATCTCGGGCCGTTCGAAGATGCTGCCAAGAAAGAGCACCGGAATTCCGAGCGCTTCGAGACCACGCCCGATGACGGCGAGGCGGTCGTTGCCGGTCACCAGCACACAATGGTCTCGGTAGCGTCCACCCGCCGCGACGTCGGCGAGGATTTCGTCCGCGATGACCGGCGCGAGGCACGCGTTTTCGCGGACCACGATCAACTCAGGCGTAACACCGGAAGGGCCGCGCACCGACTCCAGCGGCTCGAACGGCGGCGGCTCCGGATCGCCAACGCCCCGGACCGGCGTCATGCCTTGCCCGAGCTGCGTGAACAGTTGCACGACCTCCTCCGTCGAGCGGTAGTTCTCGATCAGGTCTCCATGCTCGGCACCGGTGAAGTCGCGAGCGAACAGCGCCATATTGCGAGAAGACGCACCGCGGAAGCGGTAGATCGACTGCCGCGCGTCACCGACGACCCAGAGTCCCTGGCCGTCGGGGTTCATGCACCAAATCGCAGGCCTCGTTGATCGCCAGCTATGAATTTCCGATCGGAACATGAAAGGCCAATGTTGCCGGTGCGGCGCTGAACCGTAGAGCGTTGATTCGCTTGGCGAAGTTATAAGCAGTCAGCCAGTCACGGACATGGCGTCCCAGTTCCTGAACCGAGGTATAGTGAACCGGGCCCGTCCGCACAGGGCTACGGTCGCGCCCTCTTCCATGGGCGAGAGCACGGTGCTGCAAAGCTCCTTTGGCCCCATCGGCAGATTATCCACCGACTGACGCGAGCGCCATTTGATCACCGTCTTTTGATCCCGGACCGCTTCGCGAGGTGCGTGACCGAAGCTTCCGATCACTGTAGCTCGTCTCGTATGGCGCGGGTTAGCCTTGGCACACCCATGGACAATCTGTCTCATAAAGCCCGCCGCAGGGATGACGACAATTCCACACCATCACATGCTGGGACTAAACACCTAGTCGCCCTCGAACGCGACGATCGCAGCGGCAGTGACGCCATCGGCTTCCAGCGCCTTCTTGCCTCCCAGATCCGGCAAATCGACTGCAAAGAGCGCCATCAGTACGCTCGCTCCCTGCTCTCGCAACAATTGTGCCGCCGCCAGCGCGGTCCCGCCGGTCGCGATCAGGTCGTCGACCAGAACGACCCTTGCGCCCTGCGGCACCTGCCCTTCATGCAGTTCGAGACGGTCGGTGCCATATTCCAGCACATAGTCGATGCCGACTGTCTTGCCCGGCAACTTTCCTGCCTTGCGGACGGGTACGAACCCCTTGCCCAGTGCCAGGGCGAGGGCAGCGCCCAGAATGAAGCCGCGCGCTTCGATGCCGACGATCAGATCAGGCTCCAACGGCCTCGCGATCGCCGCCATTCGCTCGACCAGTTCCGCAAGACCCGCGCCATCGGCCAACAATGTCGTTACATCGCGGAACTGGATGCCGGGCTTGGGGAAATCGGGAATGGTGCGGATCAGAGCGGAAAGACTGTCGGTGCTCATCTGGTGCCTCACAAGAAAAGGGGCGCGATCCTTGCGGACCACGCCCCCTGTTCACGCATTTGCCAATGCGCAGGACCTTCAGGCCGCCTTCTTCTTGTCCGCCCAGATATTCTGGTAGGACAGATAGGCCAGACCCGTCGCGATCAACAGGAAGATGAGGGTCGCGAGCCCAGCGCTGCGGCGATTTTCCAGCTTCGGCTCTGCGGTCCAGGTCAGGAAGGCCGCGACATCCTTCGACATCTGGTCGACGGTCGGCTTGGGCTGGCCCTCGCCATAGGTCACCTGACCATCGGTTGTCAGCGGCGGCGGCATCGCCAGGTTCAGGTTGGCGAAATAGGGGTTATAATGCAGCCCGGTGGGCGTCTTGGCATCCGGGAAGTGCTTCAGCAATTCCGCTGGCTGCGCCTGATAGCCGACGAGCAGCGAATAGACATAATCGGTGCCGTCATGCCGCGCCTTGGTCATCAGCGACAGGTCTGGCGGGATCGCATTGTTATTCGCCGCAGCCGCCGCGACATTGTTGGCGAAGGGATGCGGGAAATAATCCGCCGGGATCGGCGCGCGGGTCGATGCCTCGCCGGTCTTGGGATCGACGTCGGGGGTCTTGATCTTCCAGTTCTTCGCGATCGCCTTCACCTCGGCTTCGTTATAGCCGATCTCCTTGAGATCGCGGAAGGCCACGAATTTCAGGCTGTGGCAGGCCGAGCAGACTTCGGCGAACACCTGGAAGCCGCGCTGCAACTGCTGCCGGTCATATTTGCCGAGCGGGCCATTGAAGGAATAATCCACCTCCTTGGGATGGCGGTGGAACTCGTGCTCAGCCGTAGCGGCTGGCGGCTCGGAGACATAAGCCACCGCACCCACCAGGGCCGATATCACCAGCCAGCCCGCGAAAAAGAGGCCGACCAAAAATGCGCCGATGCGAACCATGATTGTCTTGTCCCCCTTAACCGGCGTTCGACGGCTGCGGATCGCTGCCCATGCCGGGAAGCGCGTCCTGTTCGCCCTTGATAGTGTAGCGATCCAGCACCGATTCCGTGATCGAGCCCGGCAGCGGCAACGGCTTTTCGAAGCGTGCGATCAGGGGCAGGATGATCAGGAAATGCGCGAAATAATAAGCGCCGGCAATCTGGCTGATCATCACATAAGGTTCCGCCGCCGGTGCGCCGCCGCAATAGCCCAGGATCACCACATCGACGATCAGAATCCAGAAGAACTTCTTGAACGTCGGACGATAATTGCCCGAACGGACGGGGGATGTATCGAGCCATGGCAACAGGAAGAGCAACAGGATCGATGCGAACATTGCCAGCACGCCCAGCAGCTTCGCCGGAATGAAGAAGAAGTCCACCGTGAATGCCCGCAGGATCGCGTAGAAGGGCCAGAAATACCATTCGGGTACGATATGCGCGGGCGTCGAAAGCGGATTGGCTTCGATATAATTGTCCGGATGACCCAGATAGTTAGGCGCAAAGAACAGCAGGATCGAGAAGAGGATCAGGAATACGCCGGCCCCAAAGCCGTCCTTCGCCGTGTAATAGGGATGGAACGGCACGGTGTCCTGCGGCCCCTTCACTTCCACGCCGGTCGGGTTCGAGGAACCTGGAATATGCAGCGCCCAGATGTGCAGGATGATGACCGCCGCGATCACGAAGGGCAGCAGGAAGTGGAGCGAGAAGAACCGATTGAGCGACGCGTTGCCGGGGGCAAAACCGCCCAGCAGCCAGGTCTGGATCGGTTCGCCCACCACCGGAATCGCGCCAAACAGGCCGGTGATCACCTTAGCGCCCCAATAGCTCATCTGGCCCCAGGGAAGCACATAGCCCATGAATGCCGTCGCCATCATCAGCAGGAAGATGACGAGGCCGAGCAGCCATACCATCTCGCGTGGCGCCTTGTACGATCCGTAGAAAAGGCCGCGAAAGATGTGGAGATAGACGACGATGAAGAAGAAGCTCGCGCCGTTGGCGTGTGCGTAGCGCATCAACCAACCCGAATTGACGTCACGCATCGTCTGTTCGACGCTGCTGAAAGCAACCAGCGTGTTCGCGCCATAGTGCATCGCCATGATGACGCCGGTCACGATCTGGATCACCAGCGCGAGGCCCGCCAGCACGCCGAAATTCCAGAAATAGTTGAGGTTGCGCGGCACTGGATAACCGGCGCCGATCGCATTGTAGACGAGACGCGGCAACGGCAGCTTCTCATCCACCCACTGCATCAGCGGATGTTTCGGCGAATAATGTTCAGCCCAGGGAAAGCTCATCGTTTCTTACCTCAGCCTACGAGAATGGCGGTGTCGGAAGTGAAGCTATACTTCGGCACTTCCAGATTCTTGGGCGCAGGTCCCTTACGAATGCGGGCCGCAGTGTCATAGGAGGACCCGTGGCATGGGCAGAAATAGCCGCCGAATTCTCCGCGATTCTCGCCTTCGCCCGCGCCAAGCGGCACGCAACCCAGATGGGTACAGACGCCCATGGTGACCAGCCACTGCTTCTTGCCGTCGACGGTACGCTCTTCCAGCGTCTGCGGATCGCGCAGAGTCGAAGGATCGACCTTGTCGGCCTCGGCGATTTCCTTGGGCGTCAACTGACGCACGAACAGCGGCTGCGCGCGAAATGTCGCCTTGATCGCCTGACCCGGCTTGATCGATGAAATATCGACCTCGGTCGACGCCAGCGCCAGCACGTCCGCGCTGGGATTCATCTGATTGATGAGCGGCAGCACCACGGCCACCGCGCCCACGCCGGCGAAACTCACCGCGGCGATGTTGATAAAATCGCGACGGCGCACACCGTCCTCGCCGGCACTACCAATGGACGCGGTGCCGCTGTCCGTATGTTCAACGCTCGCCATGCATCTTAACCCTTGCAAGAACGTCCCTGATCCCCCGCCGCATTGCCTTGAATGGCCCTGTTTATCAAGAGACAGAGGGCAACCCGTGCGAACGGAGCCCCGCTTTCCCCCGGCGTGGTTCGCGGGCCTGATAGCCGCAGGATACGCCTTTTGCCAACAGCAATTTGGCCAAGGCTATGACAATTTGCCGCAGTGCATTATGCGGCCCCCATGCGTATCGCCCTTTACCAGCCCGAGATTGCGGGCAATGTCGGCGCCATTTTGCGCCTCGCCGCCTGTTTTGGCGTACCCGTGGACATCATCATGCCGACCGGATTCGCCTTTTCCGATACGCGCCTCAGGCGCGCCGCCATGGATTATGGCGCAGCCGCAGACGTTACGCGCCACGCCAATTTCGACGCGTTCGATGCCGCCCGCCGGGCAGAGGGTCGCCGCCTGCTGCTGATGAGCAGCCATGCGTCGCAGCGTCTGCCGGACGTGGGCTTCCACGAGAATGACGTGCTGCTGATGGGGTCCGAAAGCGCCGGGGTGCCCGACGCGGTGCGGGACCTCGCCGATATTCGGGTCCGCATTCCAATGGCGCCGGGCTTTCGATCCTTGAACATCGCCGTATCTACGGGCATCGCGATTGCCGAAGCGCTGCGCCAGACCGGAAGATTTCCCCAATGAGCTTGACCCTCGATTCTCGTCAGCAGGCCGCGCGCGCGTGGTTCGAATCGCTGCGAACCCGCATCTGCGCCGCGTTCGAGGCGATCGAGCGCGAGGCAGGGTCGGCCGCGGCCTTCGTTTACACCTCCTGGGACCGCGAGGCCGACGGCTTGGCTCCGGGCGAAGGCGGCGGCGGTGTGCGCGGCGTGATGAAGGGGAAGATTTTCGAGAAAGTCGGCGTCAACGTGTCGACGGTCGGCGGCGCATTCGCTCCCGAATTCGCCAAGACCATGCATGGCGCGTCGGAAGACCCCGCCTTCTTCGCGACTGGCATCAGCCTGGTCGCGCATATGGCCAATCCGCATGTGCCCGCCGTGCATATGAATACGCGCTATCTGGTGACGGCGAAAAGCTGGTTCGGCGGCGGCGCGGATCTTAATCCTCCGCTGCCGCGCGAGGAAGATACGGCCTATTTCCATGCCGTGCTGAAAAATGCCTGCGACGCGCATGGCCCCGATCATTATCCGCGCTTCAAGGCCTGGGCCGACGACTATTTCTTCATTCCCCATCGCGGCGTCCATCGCGGCGTGGGCGGCATATTCTACGATCATCTGGAGGGCGATTTCGACGCCGATTTCGCCTTCACCCGCGCCGTGGGAGAGGCGTTTCTAGAAGCCTATCCGCCGATCGTGCGGCGGCGCATGGACGAAAGCTGGACGCAGGACGACTATGCGCGGATGCTCGAATGGCGCGGGCGCTATGCCGAATTCAACCTTGTGCATGACAGGGGTACGCTGTTCGGCCTCAAGACCGGAGGCAATATCGACGCGATCCTGATGAGCCTGCCGCCGATGGCGAGCTGGAGCTGATGAGTCTGACGCCCGTCCCCGATCACCAGATCGCGACCATCGTCACCCATCTGGAAATGCGGAACCGGCCCCGCCCCGCACCGCTACCGGATTCGCCGCTGCGGCTGGTGCCGTGGAAATCGCCGTCCCTCGCCGCCTATCGCGCGCTGTTTCGCCGCGTCGGGGAGCCATGGCTGTGGTTTTCGCGGCTCGTCATGCCCGATGAAAGCCTGACCGCG
This sequence comes from Sphingobium fluminis, assembly GCF_037723805.1. Taxonomy (NCBI): domain Bacteria; kingdom Pseudomonadati; phylum Pseudomonadota; class Alphaproteobacteria; order Sphingomonadales; family Sphingobiaceae; genus Sphingobium; species Sphingobium fluminis. Next base: position 745,734 of record NZ_JBBJUK010000001.1, on the reverse strand, counting down.
ATTATTCACGACCCCGCCGTCGCGATCTATGCGGTAATCGATCCGAGGGGGATTGAGGTCGGCCTCCTGGAACTGGACTTTCGAATCGCACCGGACTGCGAATTGTCCTTTTTCGGGCTGGTCGCGGAACTGACTGGCCGGGGGAATGGCAAGTGGCTGTTGGCGCAGGCCAGGTCACTGGCGTGGCGCAAGGGCATCGAACGCTTCTGGGTCCACACCTGTACGCTAGACAGCCCGGCGGCGCTCGGCTTCTATATCAGGGGCGGCTTCACGCCGTTCGCGCGAGATGTCGAAATATTCGCCGACCCGCGCCTGACCGGCCATCTGCCACGAGACGCCGCTCCGCACGTGCCGCTGCTGGATCAGCCCGCCTCGGCCTGACGGTAGAGCCGCGCCAGCATCACCAGAAGATAGACCTGGATCACGGTCGAGGCGGCTGCGGCGGCGAGTCCACCTATGAATTTCGCCGCCGATGCGCCCCCGACGAGCCCCGCAAGAACGCCGAAGACGGCCTGCGCCGCCGATGCGGCGATCGCCGATATCAGCGTCAGGATTATGAGGAGGCCGAGCAGACGCCAGAAATGCCCTTTCGTCAGCTTCCATGCGTGACGAATCGATCCGGTCGCCCCCTCGGTCCCGTCGACCACGACCAGATTGAGCAGAATCAGCCGCGTTCCCATGAACCCCGCCACAAGGATGATCACCGCAAACGGAGCGGCCGGCCCGACCAGCAACATCAGCGGGATGGCCAGAAGCAGAACGGCCAGAAGGACGAACCCACCCGCAAGCAATGACGCCCCGAGCAGGACCGGCAGCCGCACGAGGCTGAGCCGAAGCGCTTCGGCAACGCTGATGCCCGGGCGCGACGCCAGCGCGAACAGCGCTAGCGATCCGAACCACATCAGGATGACGCTCAGCATCAGACCGATGGCGTAGCTGGGCGGCACGTTCGGCATCGTGCCCGCCTGGGGCGCGAGCGACCAGGCGGCCAGTTCGGGCGGCGTCAGTTCCTGAAGCACGAGCCCCGGCAGCGCGATGAACAGCAGTGCGACGGGGAATAGCAGCGCGGCTTCGCGGGAAATGAAGACGAGCGCCTCTTCCCATGCCTTGCCGATCGACATCGTCGTCATATGTTACTCTTGCCTCAGGTCCGGGAGTGCGACGAGACTTGATCGCTCGCCCCGGCCAAGTCAAGGAAGCGCCATGCCCGTTTCTTCCATCCCCCTCGCCGCAGCCACGGATGCCGGCTCGTTCGAGTGGCGCTCGCAGGACGCGCCGGTCGACTATCCCGCCGCGCTGGCCGACATGGAGGCGCGCGCCGCCGCCATTGTCGAGGGCGAAGCGCGCGAGCGGGTCTGGCTGCTCGAACATCCGCCGCTCTACACCGCCGGCACGAGCGCCGATCCGGCGGAACTGCTCGACCGCCGGTTTCCCGTCTTCGACGCCGGGCGTGGCGGGCGTTATACCTATCATGGTCCGGGGCAGCGGATCGGCTATCTCAATATCGATCTGCGCGCGCGCGGACGCGACGTGCGCAATTTCGTCCACCATCTCGAAGGCTGGATGATCGATGCGCTCGGCGCGCTGGATGTGCCGGCACGGCGGGCGGAGGGACGCATCGGCATATGGACCGACGATCCGGCCGGGCGCGAGGCGAAGATCGGCGCGCTCGGGATCCGGGTGCGGCGCTGGGTGACGCTGCACGGCTTTTCGATCAACGTCGCTCCCGACCTGTCGCATTTCGGCGGCATCGTGCCGTGCGGGATCGCCGAATATCCGGTGACCAGCATCGCCGCGCTGGGCAAGAAAGCCTCCATGGCCGCGCTCGATGCGGCACTGTTCGCCCATTTCCCCGCTTTTATCGGGCGATTACAACGATGCGGCTCGGGGGTTGAGCAATGCGAGACGGGCCGCTAGGGTCGCGCCTTCGCCGGGCGGGCTGCCGGGCATGCAAAAGCATATGAGGGACAGCCGAATGCGCCTTGATATCCGGACCATTATCACCGCCGCGACATTATGCGCGGCGCCGCTGGTCGCGGGGTGCGGCAGCAAGGACAAGGCGGGCGGCAATATTCAGATGAAGGATATGGAAGTCGTCGACGGCACGGCGACCGACGCGATGACCGATCTGGATGGCGTTCAGGGCGAAGGTACGGCGATTGCGCCATCCGCCGCCAACGCCAGCAATGCGGGAGAGGCGGCGCCTGCGCCACAGGACGCCAAGCCAAAGGCGGCAGCGGCTGGCGACGCGGAAATATTGTCGGATCAATAGGTTGGACATTCATTCGCGATACAGCGATGGCCATCGAATGTGAATGCGCGAGGGGGCGACGCGATGCACGCCCCGGTCGGAGAGGACGAAGTGAATATGGTTAGTCCAATGATGCGCCGGGCGTTGGCCGGTCTGGCGTTCGTCGCCCTGCCCCTGCTGCCCCAGCCGGCCGCTGCGCAATTTTTCTGGTCGCCGCCCGACCTGTCCGCTCCGGCGCTAAACGACACGACCGCAGCAACGGCGCTCGGCCTGCCAGGCGCTACGTCCGCCGAAATCCGCGCCGGGCTGGTCTGGAACCTGCGCGCCGCGCTCAATGTCGCCGCCTTGCAGTGCCAGTTCGAACCGACGCTGCTGGCGATCAGCAATTATAATGCGATGATCGCGCATCATGATGCCGAGCTCGACGCGGCGCAGGTAACGTTGCTGGGGTATTTCCAACGCACTTATGGCAAGGGCAAGCCGGGTCAAAACGCGTCCGACCAATATGGCACGCGCATTTATTCGGGCTATTCGACGGTGCAGGCGCAGCGCGGTTTCTGCCTCGCGGCGGCCGAAGTAGGGCGCAAGGCGATCTTCGCCGATCGCGGTTCCTTGCATGAGGTCGCGCGCGAAGGTCTGGGATCGATCAAGAAGTCGCTCGTCATGATGGGCGAGCAATATTATGGCGATCCGGGCCGCAGTTACGCGCTTGCTTTGCCGTCACTCGACAAGAAATGCTGGAAAAAGGGCCGGCTGACCGCCCCCTGCCAGCAGGCATGGGATCAGAAGACAGGATCGACCCAGCCCTGATAGCGGCTTAGCGCCGCTTCAGCGCAGGCCAAGATATTTATGCGCCTGAAGCGTCAGCCGCCAGCGCGGCCGGGCCATGACCAGATCGATCGCTGCCGCCTGATTGTCGGCGGCGTGGGCGTCGTCGAGCGGCTGGACGAGCAGATGTTCGAACGCCCAGCCCTCCATCGCCGCCACGTCGGCGATGCCATAACCGGGCGATGGCTGCGGCCAGACCAGCTTCAGTTCGTTGCCTGCCGTCTGCACGACCACGCCGCCCGCCTTGGGGCTGACGCAGACCCAGTCGATGCCGGGATGGACGGGCAAAGTCCCATTGGTTTCGATCGCGATCGTGAAACCCCGGCGATGGAACGCGTCGACCAGCGCGTCATCGACCTGAAGCATCGGTTCCCCGCCGGTCAGGACGATATAGCGGCCCTCCGCGCCTCCGCCCCAATGCGAGAGCACGGCGTCGGCCACCGCATCGGCGTCGGCGAATTTACCGCCTCCAAGGCCATTGGTGCCGACGAAATCGGTATCGCAAAAGCGGCAGACGGCACTGGACCGGTCCTGTTCGCGGCCGCTCCACAGATTGCAGCCGGCAAAGCGCAGGAACACCGCCCGGCGTCCGGCCTGCACGCCCTCACCCTGAAGCGTCAGGAACATTTCCTTGACGGCATAGCTCATCGCGAACGCCTCAGGGCTTGGCCGCATAGACGGTAGGGTCCGGCAGTCCGGCCTCGTCGAAGCCCTTGGCGCGCAGGCGACAGCTGTCACACAGGCCGCAATGGCGGTCGCCCGGCGCAGGATCATAGCAGGACCAACTCATCCCGGCGTCCAGCCCCAGCCGGTCGGCCTCGCGCACGATATCGGCCTTGCTCATGAACTGAAGCGGCGCGTTTACGCGCAGCGGATTGCCTTCGACGCCCGCCTTGGTGGCGAGCGCCGCCATCTTCTGAAACGCATCGATAAATTCGGGACGGCAATCGGGATAGCCGGAATAGTCGAGCGCATTGACGCCGATGAAAATGTCGTTCGCGCCGGCCACTTCTGCAAGGCCGAGCGTCAACGAAAGGAAAATGGCGTTCCGAGCAGGCACATAGGTGACGGGAATTTCGCTGCCGACGCCGCCCTTGGGCACGGCGATATCGGCGGTCAGCGCGGAGCCGCCAAAGGCCGACAGATCGAGCGGCAGGACGATGTGCGACATCGCGTTGAGCGCCTTCGCGACTCGGCTGGCGGCGCGCAGTTCGACCCGGTGCCGCTGGTTATAATCGATCGATAGCGCCAGCACGCGATAGCCGGCTTCGCGCGCCAGCCCGCCTGCGACCATCGAATCCAGCCCGCCCGACAGCAGGACGACGGCGAATTTTTTATTATTTGCGACCATGGCGACGCGCTAACCGTCCCCGCCATGCAGTGCAAGGGGGCGGACCGTTACCGGCAATCACCGACCCGTCGCCCCTCGAGCGCAAAGGAAAAGGGCGCGCCGCCGGCAACGCCCTGCGAATGAATCTGCACGAGGCGCGGGGTTTCGGTCCGCAATTCGGTGCGCCCGCCCCCCGCTGCGCCGCATTCATAGGTGACGATCAGCATGGCCGGGCTGTCGCTCAACACGAACGTCTTGCAGCTGTTTCGCGGGTGCTGGATCTGCAATAATTGCCGCCGGTCCATCACGCACAGCCTGCGCGATCCGGCATCTTCGCCACGCCCGCGCAATTCCCATTCGCCCGGTTCCAGCTGTCCCGATAGCTTCGATGGCGTCGCCGCCATAGCGGCGCCCGCCGCTAAAATCATCGCCGTTCCCGCGCCGAATGCGCGCAGCCACGTCGTCGTCATGATGCCCAGGACCTCGCTCAAGATGGACGTGCCCGGTGTCCGGTTAGCACGAGGTTATGCAGACCCACTTGCGTCCATGCCCGCCAATTACGGCAAATTGATAGCGTGAAATGCGTGATGCTGCCCAAATTATGAACAGGCCGCCGTGGTCCGCCTCTCAGGATTCCGCGAAACTGTCGAGCGCGAGCGGGAAGAGGCGCGAACAAAAGGCGCAATCGACGCTGATGATGCCGCTTTCGTCGGCCATGTCCGCGCGTTCGCTGATCGGAAAGCGGCCGATCACGTCGCGGATATGCGCCAGATCGCATCGACAGCCCTTGGCCAGCGGGGTCGGCTCGGTCACGCGGATCTCCTTTTCCTCGTGGAACAGCCGCCAGACGATATCGGTCAGCGACAGACCCTCGTCCGTCAGTTCCGCGTCGCTCAGCGTTGCGGTCAGCGCCTGCACATGTTCCCATTCAGGGTGATCGTGGCGGACATGGAGCCGCTCGCGGCCCACCTCGCCCTCCGGCAGATGTTGCAGCAGCATGCCCGCCGCCACGCACCCTTGCCCTGCATCATGGCGGGTCGCGATCTGGATGACGCTGGGGATTTGTTCGGATTGGAAGAAATAATGCTCCGCCGCCTGCGCCAGCGATTCGCCGTCGAGCGGCACGATCCCCTGATAGCGTTCGCCGGTCAGCGCCTGATCGAAGGTGATGGCGAGATAGCCCTTGCCGAACAGGCCGAACAAAGTCGGGTCAGGCCCGAGTTCGGCTAGCCGGTCGCCGTCGAATTTCGCATAGCCGCGCACTTCGCCATTCTTGTAATCGGCGACGAGCAGGCTGACGACGCCATGTTCGGTCTGCGCCTGAAGCGTCAGCTGCCCGCCAGCGCCCTTGAGCGTGCTGCCGAGCAAAGCCGCCAGCACCAACGCGGACGCGACCAGCCGTTCGATCGGCGGCGGATAGGCATGCGCCGCCAGCACCTCGTCCAGCAAGGGCCCAATCCGCACGACCCGCCCGCGCGCATGCCTGTCGGTGATGGTGAAGCCGATAGCCTGATCGAAAGTGGCGACAGAGTTCAAATCACATTTCCTTTGTCATTCCCGCAGCAGCGGACACCCATCCTTCGACCCGCAGCGGGGTCATAGCATCAGAGATGGATTGCGCCGACGTGGCGATGACGATGAGTTCGAAGCCGAATGTAGGTGCCGATCAAAGCTTTCCAAGCGCCCAGAGCAACACCGACTTTTGCGCATGGATACGATTTTCCGCCTCGTCCCAGATCAAAGATTGCGGCCCGTCGATCACTTCCGCGACTACCTCCTCGCCGCGATGGGCGGGCAGGCAATGGAGGAATTTAGCGCCCGGCTTCGCTCGTGCCATCAGGGCAGGCGTGACCTGATAGGGCATCATCGCCGCCAATTTTTCGTCCGCATGAGCCTGGCCCATCGAAATCCACGTGTCGGTAACGATGATGTCGGCGTCTGAGGCGGCGGCCAATGGATCACGAGTCAGGGTGATGCGTGCGCCCTGCGCTTGCGCGGCCGCAGCGAAGGCCGGGTCGGGTTCATACCCCTCCGGCACGGCGACCCGCACGTCGAAGCGCATCAGCCCCGCCGCCTCGACGATCGAATGCAGCACATTATTGCCATCGCCCAGCCATGCCCACTGACTGCCGGGCAGCGCCACGCCATGTTCGACCACGGTCAAAAGGTCGGCCACGATCTGACAGGGATGCGACAGGTCGGTTAGCCCGTTGATGACAGGGACCGTTGCATAATGCGCCATTTCCTCGATCTTGGCGTGATCGTCGGTGCGGATCATGATCGCGTCACTCATCCGGCTGAGCACGCGGGCGGTATCCGCGATGCTCTCGCCACGCCCGAGTTGGCTCGTTCCGCCGTCGAGGATCAGGGAGGAGCCACCGAGCTGCCGAATCGCCATGTCGAAGCTGACGCGCGTGCGGGTCGAGTTTTTCTCAAAGATCATTGCGAGCGCATGGCCTGCGAGCGGCGCATCGGCATCGACGCGACCCTTGGGCCAGGCCGCGCGCGCCGCCTTGCGATCGATGGCATCCGCGATCATCGCGGCGATCGCATCGCCGCCGGCATCGGATAGGTTCAGGAAATGTCTGGTCATGAAAATGATCCCATCATCTAAAACCGTTCCTGCTGAGTAGGAGCTGAGCCAGTCGAAGGCCCGTATCGAAGCATTCGTGCCGGCTGATCCTTCGATACGCCATTTCGACTGTGCTCAATGGCTACTCAGGACGAACGGATAGAAAAGCCGTCAGGCCGCCGCTTCCGCGGCGACGAAACTCCGCGCGCCGGCGGACATCCGCTCGATACATTCGGCGATATGGCTTTCCTCGATCACCAGCGGTGGCAGGATGCGCACGACATTCTGGCCGGCGGAGACCGTCAGCAGCCCATGATGATCGCGCAGATGGGCCACGAAGCTTCGCGCGTCATGGGCGTCCTTCATCTTGACGCCCAGCATCAGCCCCATGCCGCGCACATCCTCGAACATGCCGTCATGATTGGGGATGAGCTGTTCGAGCGCGGACCGCAGGCGCGCGCCCATGGAGCGTACATGCTCCATGAAGCCTTCGCTCTCGATCTCGTCCAACACCGCCATGCCCGCCGCCATGGCGAGCGGATTGCCGCCATAGGTGGAGCCATGGGTGCCAGGAACCATGCCCTTGGCGGCTTCCTCGGTCGCAAGGCAGGCGCCGAGCGGGAAGCCCGCGCCAATGCCCTTGGCAACTGCCATGATGTCGGGCTTCAGGCCATATTGCTCATGCGCGAAGAAGGTGCCGCTGCGGGCGTAACCGCATTGCACCTCATCCAGGATCAGCAGCGGGCCCTGCTCGTCGCACAGTTTGCGCAAGCCGGTCAGGAACGCGGCCGTCGCGGGCGTTACCCCGCCCTCGCCCTGCACCGGCTCCAGCAGGAAGCCGGCGGTATTCCCATCCACGGCCGCAGTGGCGGCGTCGAGATCGTTGAACGGCACCACGGTGAAACCGGGCAGCAGCGGTTCGAACCCGTCGCGCATCTTGGGCTGGCTGGTCGCCGAAATCGTGCCCAGCGTCCGGCCATGAAAGGCGTTGTCGAAGCTGATGATCTTGTGCCGGTGCGCCTGCCCATTAGCATAATGATAGCGGCGCGCGGTCTTGATCGCGCATTCGACCGCTTCCGCGCCGGAGTTGGTGAAGAACACGGTATCGGCGAAACTGCTGTCGACCAGCCGCTGCGCGAATTTTTCACCCAGCGGCATGCCGTAGAGATTGGACGTGTGCATCAAGGTCGCGGCCTGATCGGCAATCGCCTTCACCAGCCGCGGATGGCCGTGGCCAAGCAGGTTGACCGCGATACCGCTGGCAAAGTCGAGATAGCGCTCGCCGCGCTCCCCGATCAGGTAGCAGCCTTCGCCTCGAACGGGACGCACATCGCACCTGGGGTATACGGGCATGAGCGGCGTGATCGACATGGGCCTTCCCTTCCTGGGCTGATTGCAATGCGTCCAAAACGCAAAAAGGCGACCCCCGCCGGGCCGCCCTGATGCGAGCAATGCCTATAGTGAGGGGACGGAACCCGCGCAACCCCGGCCGCGGGGCCAGTTCAGCCGATTTGACTCCACGCTTCGGCGATCTCCGCGATCATGATGCGCGCCTGATCGACCGGCTCGGCGGCCCGCTCCTTCGCGCCGACCAGCAGCAGCCGGCGCGCCTCGCGATATATCTGCGCGAGGCCCATGGCGATGTCGCCGCCCTTGTGGAAATCGAGGCTGGATTCGAGCGCGAACAGGATCGACATGGCGCGCGCCTGCTTGTCCGACACTTTCAGCCGGTCGCCATTGCCCTCGGCCAGCGACGCCGCGTCGAGCGCGATCTGCAATTCGTCGAACAGGATCTTGACCAGTGCATGCGGCGTCGCGCCCTCGGTGCGGCTGCCCGAATGCACGGCCGCATAACGCCGCGCCGCCGTAGAACCTGCATAACCCTGATTATAGAACATGATACGTCCCGCTTAATTATTGTTGCTGTTGTTCCAGACTTCCATCTGCTGGGTCAGATAGCTTTGCGTCGCCTTGAGCGCGGACAGGCGCGTACTCATGGCGGAATAGAGAGATTTGAGCTGATCCTCGTAACTGGCCATCTGCTCGTCCAGCTTGGCGAGTTGCGACGTCAGGTTCGCGGTCTCCGCATCGTAGCGCTTTTGCGCGATCTTGAGCGGCCCATCGTCCTTTTCGATCGAGTCACGCACCGAATCCATCAGCTTGGACAGGCCGGGGCTGGTGGGGGTCGGCACGGCCGGGTTCAGCATTTTGGTGATGGCTTCGGGGTCCGCCGCCATCGCCTTGTCCAGCAGCTTGCTGTCGAGCGTCAGCGTGCCGTCGCGGTTCGTGCCGATGCCGATATCCGCCAGCGTCTTGTAACTGCCGGTGGAAGAAAGCTGCGTCGACGTCATCTGGCCAAGCTGCCGCTTCATGTCGCGAACGCTCGCCACGCCGTTCAGCACACCCGAGTTGGATTGATCGGTGCCAAGCGAGGTCGCCGTGTTCAGCGCCTTCATCAGCGTATTATAGGCATCGACATATTCCTTGAGCAGATCTTTCATCGTGCCCGTGGGCTGGGTCATCGACAGGGTGACGCTGCTATTTTCGTCCGCCTTGTTGAGGTCGATCCGCAGATAGGGGACCGCGTCGTCGATGCTGTTGGTCGCATATTCATGCTCGACGCCATCGAGAATGATTTTCGCATTTTTCGGATCGGATGATGAAGCGATGGTGCTGTTGTCCGTACCATTCCACGCCAGCCCACCAAGAACGCTCGCCGAATCGTCGGCCGCTACGCTTATGGCAAAGTCGCTGGCGACGCCGGTCTGCCCCTTGAACATCAGCCGCGTGCCGTTGGCGTCGGTCACCACGGTGGCGGTGACGCCCGCATCGGACGCGTTGATCGCGGCGGCGAGGCCCGCATAGCTGTTATTGGTGCCGTCGATCGTGATCGGCTTGCTGCCCGATGCAGTCGTAATCGTCAGCGTGCCGGTGCCGACGGGCGAGCCGCTGGTCGCGCCACTTGCGGAGGATGAGGCAAGGACGCGTGCGGAGGCAAGCGACTTGACGACCAGTTGCGCGGGCAGGCCGGTGGGCGTGCCGCCACTGCGCAGGCTGACCGAAGCGATCGCGCTGTTGTTGGACAGAGGCGCGGCCGAATAGCTGCTGTCGGCCAGGACATTGGTCAGCGCGTTGGCGAACGTATCGAGCGAGCTCACAGCCGATGCCAGCGCAGAAACGCGCGCGCTATTCAGCGACTGCTTGCTGGTGATGACCTGTTGCTTGGGATCGCGCGTCGCGCTCACCAGACTGGTCACGAGCGAGGCCGTGTCGATCGAGCCGGCGCCCAGCGCTGTCAGGATATTGCTGCCAACAGAGGTAGTCATCGACCGTCCTTTCAGGATGAGAGAACGGCGGTAGCGGGCAGACCTTTAGGAATGATTTTCGTGTCGGGATCGGCGGCGATTTTCTCTCAGTTCGCCGGTGACAGGAGCTGGTCTACGGTGCCGCGCTTCACATGGGCCTGTGCGGCGTGCGCATAGAAGGATTGCTGCACGAGCCGCCTGGCAAGGCTCGCCGCCTGCTCCACCGCCTCCTTGGAGGCCGGCGGCAGCGGCACGATGACCGACCGCTCGGGCAGCATCGACTGGACGGCCTGCGACGCCGCATCGATCGAGGGCGGCATGTCCGATCGCATGTCGGCGAGGATCATCGTGATACGGGCATGGACCCTGGCATATTCGGCCGCGCCCGCGACATTATCGTCGATCGCGGCGGCATCCTGCTCGGAGACCGGCGGAACATTAGTTGCGCGCGTGGCCCTGTCCGCGGCTTTGGCCAGCGCGCCCACGGGCTGAACGGCCGTCGGCCGGACCCCTGCCCGCTCGATCGGCGTCACCTCGTTTCGTGAAGCATAGTCGTTCATGACGCACCATCATAATGCGTCCCCATGAAGACATTACGGACAGATGCGGCTAAACTTTAATTCACCATCCGGTTTTGAGGTCGTGTCAAACCTTCTTGCCCTCGGCGTCGAAGCGCAGATCGTCGGGCACCTTGATGAACGGACGATCCATCTCGCTCGCCAAGCGATTTTCGACGCGGAACACGAAAGCCAGCACGGTCGCCACCGCCATGTAGAGGCCTTCATTGACGATCTGCCCCGCGCGCGACGTGAAGTAGATGGCGCGGGCGAGTTCGGGATATTGCAGCACCGGCACGCCGTTGCTGTCGGCCAGCTCGCGGATGGCGGCGGCGATCGCGTCGCAGCCGCGCGCCACGACGATAGGCGCGGCGTCCTGCCCCGGCTTGTAGCGTAGCGCGACCGCGAAATGCGTCGGGTTGGTGATGATGACGCTGGCTTCGGCCACCGCCTTGCGGCTGGAACCGCTCAGCACCTCGAACTGGCGGCGGCGAATCTGGCCCTTGAGTTCGGGCGAGCCTTCGCTCTCCTTATGCTCGTCCTTCACCTCCTGCTTGGACATGCCTAGGCGCTTGGATCGCTGCATGATCTGCGCCGGCACATCGATGCCGGCTATCACGAACAGTCCACCCGCCATGATGAGGCAGGTCATGATGAACATGTCGCCCAGCCCAGCCAGCGCGGACGCGTCCCCAGTCTTGCCCAGATTGACGATCGCCGTCAGCCGGTCCCAGATCACCCAGATACCGACCGCGCCGAGCAGGCCAACCTTGGCGACAGACTTCAGCAACTCGATCAGGCCCTGCGTGCCGAACATGCGCTTTAGGCCGGATGCCGGGTTCATTTTGGACGCCTTGGGCGCGAACGCGCCGGGGCGGAAGCCGAGCGATCCCAGCACGGCGGGCGCGGCGATCGCGGCGATGAGCGTCGCCAGCATGATCCCCGCCACCGGAAAGGCGACGCCCGACAGCAGATGAAGGCCACGCGCGGCCGGGGCGAAATCGACGATATCCTCGCGTCCAAAGCGCAGGCCCTGGACCAGCATGTTCGACATCGCCCGTACCAGCGACGGACCGCTGACCGCGATCATGCCGATGCCCGCCAGCACGACCAGCGCGGTGGCGAGGTCGCGCGACTGGAGGATGTCGCCATTTTTGGCGGCGTCCTGTAATTTTTTGGCTGTCGGTTTCTCGGTCTTTTCGCCGCCGCCGGTGGAGCCGCCCGCCATCGTTCAGCGCCCTTCCGAAATGAGCTGCGCCTGTTCCAGCCCGCTTTTGAGCGAAGCGGTGATGCCCTCGCCCATCACCGGCGCCGCGATGGCCAGCAGGATGAGGCCAGCCATCAGCGCAACCGGCATGCCCACCGCGAACAGGTTGAGCGACGGCGCGGTGCGCGCCAGCATGCCCATGACGATCTGGACCAGCACCAGCGCAAAGGCGACGGGCAGCGCGATGGTCACGCCAGCCCCCAGCAGCGATCCGCCGAAAGTGATAAGGTGCCAGACCGAGTCATTGCCCATCAGCGAACCGCCCGGCGGCATTGACTGATAGCTTTGCACGACGAAGCTGACGAGCAGCAGATGCCCGTCCATGCCGAGGAAAAGAAAGGTCGCGAGGATCGACAAAAACTGGCCGACCGCCTGCGTCGCGGTGCCCGATTGCGGGTCGACCATGGCGGCAAAACCCAGCCCCATCGCGTTGGCGACCGCCTCGCCCGCGACGAAGGCCGCCGCATAGCCGATCTGAACCGCGAAACCCATGGCGAGGCCCGCCAGCACTTCGCCGGCCACCAGCATGACGCCCTGAAAACTGGCGATGCCGTCATGCGGCAGTTGGATCGCGACGCTGTTGAGCGCCGCCATGCCGAGCGCGAGACTGAGGATGAGGCGCAACTGAAGCGGAACGGCGGGCGCACTGAAGATCGGCGCGGCGAGAAAGGCTGCGCCAGGCCGGATCATCGCGATCAGTAATATCCATAATTGCGTCTCGACGCCTGAAAAGCCCGGAGCGATCATGGTTGCGCAATCACTGGAGAAGGTCCGGGATGCGTTCGAAGATTTCGCGGGTAAAATCGGCGACCAGCACCATGATCGATCCGCCGAACAGCACTAGCATGCCGCCCACGACAAGGATCTTGGGGATGAAGCTCAATGTCTGTTCGTTGATCGAGGTCGCGGCTTGCACCATGCCGATGAGCACGCCCGCGATCAGCGCGGGAATGAGGATGGGCGCGGCGGCAAGCGCGGTGATCCACAACGCCTGCTGGGCGAGGCCCATGAAGAAATCGGCGTTTTCCATCTGTGGCGGCTCAGGTTGCGAAGGAGCCGGCGAGCGACCCCATCGTCAGCGCCCAGCCGTCGACCAGCACGAACAGCAACAGCTTGAACGGCATCGAGATGATGGTCGGCGACAGCATCATCATGCCGAGCGCCATCAGCGTGGAGGCCACAACCAGATCGATAATCAGGAACGGCAGGAAGATCATGAAGCCGATCTGGAATGCGGTCTTCAGTTCGCTGGTGACGAACGCCGGCAGCAGGATCGAAAAGGGCACGTCGGCGGGTGAGCGGAACGCAGGAGCCTTGGCCATATTGGCGAACAGTTTGAGGTCGCTCTCGCGCGTCTGCTTGGTCATGAAGCCGTGCAGCACCTTGCCGGACCGGCCGACCGCTTCCTCGATGCTGATCTGGCCCTTGCCATAGGGATCGAAAGCCTGCCCGTTGATCTGGTCGATCGCGGGCCGCATCACGAACAGCGAGAGAAACAGGGTCAGGCCGACCAGCACCTGGTTGGGCGGCGTCTGTTGCAGACCCAGCGCCTGGCGCAGTAGCGACAGCACGATGATGATCCGGGTGAAGCTGGTCATCATGAGGATCAGCGACGGCAGCACCGTCAGCAGGCTCATGAGGACGAGGATTTGGAGCGACAGGGACAGTGGCGCGCCATTGCCCGACAGCGCGCCCATCGCGCGCGTCAGTGCGCCGCCATTGTCGACAGGCGGCGACGCGGGCGGGGCGAGAGCCGGCACGGCCTGAGCCAAGGCAGGCTGCGCGATGATGAGGATCGCGGTGAGCGCGATCAGGCCCCAGAACGCCCATTTCGTGAAGGCGGCAAGCGCCGAAGCCATGCGTGACGTCGTGAAACCGGGGTTAGAAGCGCGCACGATGCTCGCCTTCCGCGATCTTCTCGATCTTGCCGCGCGTGATCGATAGGAGAATTTTCTTTCCCTCGAAATCCACGACCGCGAGCTTGCCGGACGTGCCCATCGGCAGTGCTTCGACGATCTTGAGGATGCGGTCGCCCTGCCCTGCACCGATCATGCCGGGCTGATATTTGCGCCACAGCCACAGCGCGGCAAAGGCCATGCCGCCGATCATCGGCAACAGGATGATGAGTTTCAGGAAATACCAGAACATGATCTGGATCACCCGCGCCGTTCGATACCGGCGAGCCGGGTCTCGGTGGCGGCGATGTCGACGATGCGGATGCCGTAGCGCCCATTGACGGTCACGACCTCGCCCTTGGCGATCAGCGCGCCATTGACCATGATGTCGAGCAGATCGTCGGCCTGGCGGTCGAGTTCGACGATGCTGCCTTCGGCCAGATCCATGACCTCGGCGAGGCGCAGCGATGTCGATCCTACCTCCACCGACATGCGGACCGGAATATCGGCGAGCAGCCGGAATTGTCGGTTGCCCGCCATACGGCTCGCGCCGTCTTCGCCCTTGCCGTCGATCTGCGGCGCTTCGCTCATATCGCTCATCATTATGATCCCTTATTGATCCTGTGCCTGGGCAAGCTTTTCTATCTGGAATGCGGCGCGGCCATCCTGTTCGCCGATGGTACCATGGGCGACGATGCGGTCGCCGACGATCAGCGGCAGGCTGCGGCCGATGGTGACCGGAATGACGTCCCCGGCCTTGAGCGCCATCAGTTCGGCCAGCGAGAGATTGGGGCGCGCCAATATAGTGCGCGCGGGCAGGCGGATGTCGCGCATCCGCCGCGCGATCCGGGTGCGCCAGACCGGATCGACCCGATCCTCGTCAGTGGGCATTTTCATGGCCGTAAGCCCTTCGACCGCACGCAAGGCGGACAAGGGGAATATGATGTCGATCGGCCAGGACTGGTCGCGGGTCAGCGTGACCGAAAATCGTTGCAGCACCATCTGGTCGGCGGCCTGGGCCGATGCAGTGAACCCGACGCCGGCTTCGCGGGCGATCAGCGCGGGTTCCAACGCGAGCACCTCCCCCCAGCATTCGACCAGTCGAGCGATGATGGTTTCGGACAGGCGGGCGATCAACCGGTCCTCGGTCGGCGTGAACTCGCCACGCGCGGGCAGCGGGCGATTACCGATGCCGCCATAGAAACAATCGACCAGCGTCGAGATCATCGCCGCGTCCAGGCGCAGCAATATCTGGCCCTTGAGCGGCAGGAGGCGATATATGCTGATGCTGGCGGCGGCAGGCACCTGGGCCGACCATGCGCCGAATTCGACCAACTGTGCGTCTTCGCTCGTCACATGCGGACGCACGCCGGAAATCGGCTCGACGATTGCCCGGATGCGCCGGCCCAGCTTATCGCCAAGCCGGTCGATCCCCGATAGCATCACCGGCGCTTGCGGTTCCCCACGACCAAAGGCGTAGGTCTGAACATCGTCCATGATAGTCCCCTGCCTGCGCGTCGGGGGGCTTCCCGGCATTCAGACAAGGCTATAAAATAACGAAATTGGTAAAAAACCGGTTAACGATACCGTAGCGACACGGCTGTCCCTGCGGTCACTGGATCACGAAATTGGTGAAATAGACATTGTCCACGCCGCCATAGCCGGTCTTTTGTTTGAGGATATCGTTGATGATCGTCCTGATCCTGCCCTGAAGCCGGCGCTTGCCCTCGGGCGTCGCCAACATCTCTTCGGGCTGCTGAGCGAGGAGCATCAAAACCTGGCTGCGGATCGCCATTTCATGCGTCTTGATCGCATCGATCACGCGCATATCATAATAGGTCGAAACGGCGACGGAAATCTGCGCGAACGCGTCCGTATCCGACATGTTCGACGTAAAAGGCGTCGTCATCTGGAAATAAGTGGCCTGATAATTGGCGGGATTAACGGGTGCCGGCAGGTCTATGCCCTTGCCCGGCCTGTGGCCGCCAGCGGCCGCGCCGCCCTCATGCCCTTCGCCGCCGCCGTGCGCCTTGGCGACATCCTCGGCCTTCTCGCCCGCCAGGACGAGCACCGGCTTATTCGGGTCCTCCTTCGGGCCTTCTTCCTTATGGCCGAAGAAACCGGCGGCGTAGAGTCCGCCGGCAGCCCCGGCGCCACCGATCAGCATGGCGACGACGAGCAGAAGGATCATCTTCATCCCCCCGCCCTTTTTTTTCCTGGCCTTGGCGTCGTCGCTCATGAATCATGTCCCCTGAAAGCTGCCGCGTCACGCATAGCGCGTGCCGCCCGCGTCCCGGCGCGCGCCATGGGCAGCCGATTCGCGTAATTCCGCATGGTTAAGAACGGCGACGTCCGCGCTCGCTTTATGGGCCGGCGCGAAATTCTCGCGCGTTTGCCATCGGCCCTGCCCAGCGGATTGACCCATGCCCTGCCCGGTGGCCTGCCATCCCGTTCCGTCCTGCGGCCCGCTCTGCTGGCTGGAGGGATCGGCGGCAGTGACCTTTTCCACTGGCGGCGCGCGTTCGATCCTGAGTTCGGTGATTCGGACGGTGCCAGGCCCAGCGTCGATTTGCAGCCGATCCCGGTCCTTGTGCAGCGCCAGTTCCGCCGCTTCCGTCGCGACGGTCAGGCTCACGGCCGCGCCATCGACGTCCCGCCGGATGTCCACCTGCACACTGCCCAACTGTTCGGTATTGATCTGGAACCGCCCCTGCGCGCCATTGGCCGACAGCCCGGCGATATCGCGCGCCAGCCCGTCGATCCACTGGCCCGATACGCCCATGTCGACCAGCTGCGTGCCGATGCTGGCGGACAGGTCGATCACCGGCGGGGCCGCCTGCAAGGGCGTCATCACGGGCGGGGCGTTAGGTGTCTGGACCAATGGCGGCGGCTGGGAAGATTGCGGCAGGCTGTCCGTTGCCACAGCGCTCGCGATCGTGGCGGCAACACCAACGCGCTTTGTCGCCGGATCTCTACCAACTTCATGATCGCCATTCAGTCGTCCCCGGAACTGGTCACGAACCAGTTGCAGCAGTGACAGCGCTTCGAATTTAACCGGTTTGTCCGTGCCTGATGTCAAATTCAGGGCTGGCGGCGGGACCACATCCGCGCTCGCAACGGGCGAGGGAAGCGCGACTTCGGCAAGGCCCTCGCTGTTCGCGTGCGCTGCCGTGCCACCAGCCGCACGGGCCTGAATGCTCGATGGCGCTGCCATGGCGGGCTGCGCGGTCTGTTCGGGCGCGGCCAAGCTGGTGGGAATTACCTGGATTGGGAGATCGGGCGCTTGCCGACCTGCATCCGCACTCGCCAATTGGGATGGTGCGGCTATCGTCAGCTGAGGTTTCGATGTGTGAGCCGGGAAGCTGGGGCCGGGACTCGCGGGCTGGTCTGTAACCGATGGAACAGGGATCGGCGCAAAAGAGGGCATATCCGAAACCGGCGCTGCGTGCGCGAGGGGTGGGGCAGCCGGAATGAAGGGCTGTGCCGGCGTACCCGACCTGATATTTCCGGTTGCTTGCGATAGCGCATTAGCGTCAGACACGTTCGGGCGCGGCGGCATCGCCGGTGGGACAACAGGGCTCGCCGCCAGCAATTTTTCCGGCGCGAACTGGCCCGGTGGGGGCACTGGCCCAGCGGGCTTCTCGAGAGCCTCGACCAATGAAAGGGGGATAGATGGAGCGACCAGCGCTGCATCAGCGACCGGCAGAGGTCCCCTCACAGCGGGCGAGGACGCAGGCGCTTCTGATCGAATAACTGGCGTTGCGACCGGTGGAGGGTCAAGCGCTTCGGTCGAGGTAGACGGCGCCGCCGCGTTCCGGGTAGCGATGGGCTCACGGATCGGGAGGACGCCATCATCCGACACCATGGCAGCCGGGCCCACTGCTGTATCGGGAGCAGATGCCGGCAAGGGCAAGGTTGCGCCCCCGACACCGTTCGAAGACAGCGAAGCAGCTACAGTGCGGGCAGGTGTAATGGAGGCTTGCGGCCCCACCGGAACGACAGGCGCCGCCACCATGAGGGGGAGCGGCTCCGAGCCCGGCACAGGCGCGCCCGGCGCATCCTTTGACTCCGGTCGTTTGACGTCCTCGTCGTCGAGCTTACGGACGGGTTCGTCTGCCGGAGCGGCCACCGGGGCCCGCGCCGGGAGGCCCGGCTGTTCGACGAGCGCGCGCGCGATGGTCCCGTCTGATGGCTGCACGATGGCATCGCCATCAAGCATCATGGAATGAATTTCCGGGGATGGCGAGCCTTCGATGGGCGTCGCCATCGCCTCGGCAGCGGCCGGTTCGCCCGCAGGGGAAGGTTCGGACGCCAGCGTCCGCTGGACGCTGGTCCTGCTTTGGCCGGGCATCCGCGCCGGGGTCTCCGTCCGGCTGTTGTCGACGGGCAGCTCAATCCGCTCCGGGGGCGTTGCAACCCGCCGCTGGATCGATCCGGCCGAAGCCGCGTCGGCATCGATGACGAAGGTGACGGCGGCGCGACTGGGCGTGACCTGCGCGGCCTCCTTTTCTGCTGCCGGGGGCGCAGCCGCATCGGTTCCCTTCAGCGCCCCAGGACGGCTAACGCGATCCTCCGCCCGGCCTGCGTTACCAACCGGACCGTCCGGCACGATGGGAGCCATAA
Organism: Sphingobium fluminis; assembly: GCF_037723805.1. Taxonomy (NCBI): domain Bacteria; kingdom Pseudomonadati; phylum Pseudomonadota; class Alphaproteobacteria; order Sphingomonadales; family Sphingobiaceae; genus Sphingobium; species Sphingobium fluminis. The sequence goes on along the minus strand of NZ_JBBJUK010000001.1, from coordinate 727,106 downwards.
CCGGACCAGTGGTCGCCCCGACCGTTTCAGCCCGGGAAATCAGCGGCGGTCGGCTTGCGGCGTCGGTCAGAAAAGCTTCGGTCGAAACCCGTTGGTCTACAGTCGACGGGGTGATCTCTTGAGGCGCATCCATGGTCGCCGCGTCGGCTGCCGGGTCGGCGCTGTCCACCGGCGCGGCCGGCAATTGCATCATCGTTCCGCTCAGCAAAGCCGCAAAATCGCCACCGTCGCTCGCTGGCACGGCGACCGCGCGCGCCGGCATGACCGAAGGGAAGAGCAAAGCCTTAAGGCTGGTCAGCATGTTCACGTCAGGCATCCCCCGTCCGCTGCATCCGGCGATAGCGCGGCAGCGCCGCCAGCCTGTTTTCGCGCCATTCCTCCAGCGCCGCATGGGCGCGGTCCTTCAGGCGAACAGCGATTTCCTTTTCGCGATTGGTGGCGAGGCCGATCGCTTCCTTGGCCTCCACCTTTCGCCGGGCGTCATACAGCGCGCCGTCGAGTTGACGGCCCGCTTGTTCGAGCCGGCTGGCCAATTCCTGCATCGCGGCGAAGGATGCACCGGTCGCTGCGCCCTGCGTGCTGAACAGGTCACCGCGTACCCGGCGCAAACGGTCGGAGTTGCGAGCGATGCCGTCGGCCTCGTCGCGGGCCCGCGCCGTTTCGGCCACCGCCATCGCATGCTGCACATGGCGAACACGAAGGACGCGCTGCCGCCTTCCGAGCAGGCCCTTCACGCGCCGAACTCCGCGATCAGCGCGTCGGCGCTGGTCTCAAGGTCGATGCGCGTCTTCTGGTCCTGGCGAATGAAATCGAGGATCTCCTGTCGGCGCTGCACCGCTTCGTCGATCACGGGGTCGTTGCCAGGGCGATAGGCGCCCATCAGGATGAGGTCGCGATTTTCCTCATAGGCAGCCCACAGGCGGCGATAGGCGGCGGCGGCGGCTTTATGCTCGTCGCTCACCACATCGGCCATGACGCGCGACAAGGATTTGCCGACGTCGATCGCGGGAAAGATCGCCTGTTCGGACAGATGGCGCGACAGGACGAAATGGCCGTCCACGATCGCCCGGGCGGCGTCGACGATCGGATCGTCGGTATCGTCGCCATCGGCAAGGACGGTATAGAGCGCGGTGATCGAGCCGCCGGTGCGGCTGTCCACCCCGGCCCGCTCGACAAGACGCGGAATGAGCGCGAGCGCGGACGGCGGATAGCCCTTCATCGCCGGCGGTTCGCCGAGCGCGAGGCCGATCTCGCGCTGGGCATGGGCGCAGCGGGTGAGGCTGTCGAGCAGAAGCAGGACCTTCTTGCCCCGCGCGCGAAAATATTCGGCGATCGCGGTAGCACGTGCGGCCGCCCGGAGGCGCAGCACCGGCGGATGGTCGGCAGGCACGGCGACGACGATCGATTTGTGCATCGAGTTTTTGAGCTTGGTTTCGAGGAAGTCGCTGACCTCGCGCCCGCGCTCGCCGATCAGGCCTGCGACCACGATATCGGCTTCCGCGCCATTGATCATCTGGCCCATCAACACCGATTTGCCGACGCCTGAACCCGCGATGATGGCGATGCGCTGGCCACGCCCGGCGGTCAGCAGCGCATTGACGGCACGTACGCCAAGGTCGAACGGTTCGGTTACCCGGCCCCGGTCGAGGACATTGCCCTTGACGCCGTTCAGCGGCCAGCTGCCACCGGCGATGATCGGTCCCTTGCGGTCGAGCGGCTGGCCCATGGCGTCGATGACGCGGCCGATGAGGCCGTCGCCGACCTGCACCATATTGGCCTGGCTGTCGGGTTCGACCCGCGCGCCATTTTCGAGCGGCGCGTCGCTGTCGAGCGGCACCAGCATGGTGCGCCCGCCGCGAAACCCGGCCACCTCGGCCCGCGCGACCGTGCCGTCGCTGGCGATCACCCGCGCGCCCGCACCGATCGGGCGGCGAAAGCCGGTGACCTCCAGCATGCCGGCATCATGGCTGACGAGTCGCCCGACATGGCGCGGCTGGCGGTTCTGAACCTGAAGATGATCGAACAGGGTTTCGGCCTGAGCCAGCGATGCCCGGATCATGGCTTACCCTCCATATCGTCCAGCAGCGCGCGAAGGCGCGACAAGCGCACATCGGGTCCATCCTCGACCCAGCCGTCGGCGGTTTCGAGCCGCACGCAGCCACGGCGCATGGCGGCGTCGGGCACCAGCTTGACGGCGATATTCTCGCCCTCCAACAAAGTTATGTCGTCGGGATGAAGGTGCAAAGCCCCCTTCCCTTCGCTATCCTCGACAAAAGCCGACACGATGTCACAGCGCTGCACCAGCCGCTCGATGTCGATCTCCACCTCGCCCACAATCTGTTCGACCAGTCGAATGACCGTGGCCGACAGCATCGTGGAGAGCATGCCGCTCGGAACCGGCGCGAGCATCGTCAGCGCCTCGGCCAGCTGAATGCGCGCGGCGTCATCGGCGCTGGCGGCTTCCTGCGTCACGCGGCTGCCTTCATCGAAACCCATGGTGAAGGCTTCCATCTGCGCCTGTTCGACCGGGTCGAGTTCAGGTTCCGCATCGGCCAGGCCAGCGCCGCGCATCGCAGCGGTTTGCGCACCGGGGGGGGCGGTATAGAGGCTGCGAAATCCGCTGCCCACACCCTGCCCCGCACCCACGATCGATACGGCGTCGAAGGCAGGAAGGCTGGCGGCGTTCCAGACCTTAGACAAAATCATTCCCCTTGCCCCCAAGCATGATCGTCCCGGCATCGGCCATGCGCCGGGCGGTGGCGATAATGAGCTTCTGCGCGTCGATCACTTCAGCAAGGCGGATCGGCCCGCGCTCCTCGATCTCGTCGGCGATCGCCTGCGCGGCGCGGGCGGACATGCAGCTGAAGATCTTGGCCTTGAGCATGTCGTTCGCGCCCTTGAGCGCCACGACCAGCACCGCGCTGTCGACGGTGCGCATCAGCGTGCCCAGATTCTTGTCATCCATGTCGATCAGGTTATCGAAGACGAACATCTCTTCCTCGATCGTCTGCGCGATCATCTTGTCGCGCTTGGCCACGGCCTTCATGATCCGCTGCTCATTATCCTTGCGGACATTGTTCATGATCGCCGCCGCTTCGATCGTGCCGCCGCGCTGCGACGCCGCACCCTGTTTCTTGACCGGGCCGCGCAGCAGAAGCTGTTCCAGATCGTCGAGCGCTTCGTTCGACACCGGGCCGAGCGTGGCGATGCGATAGACGATTTCCTCCTGATATTCCGCCGGCAGCAGTTGGAGCACATCGGCCGCGACCGGCGCTTCCAGATGCGCCAGAACGATCGCCATGATCTGCGGATGCTCCATTTCGATGAGCGCCGCTATCTCCTTGGCGTCCATCCATTTGAGCATTTCGAGCTGGGTCGAGCGCGTCGGCGGGGTGATGCGCGCAAGGATCGTCTCGGCCCGCTCCTCGCCCAGCGCCTTGGTCATGGCGCCGCGAATGTGGCGGGTTGCGCCGTATCCAATGGTGGTGCGCTTCTTCGCCTTGGTCACGAAATGGTCGAGCGCCTCGTTCACCTCTTCAGGGTCGACGTCGGCGACATCATACATGGCGTAGCCGAGCTGACGCACTTCCTCGGGCTCCAGACGCGACAGGATCTGCGCCGCCTCATCTTCGTGGAACAGCATCAGCAGAACGGCGGCGGCGGCGCTGCCCTTGAGGGCTTCGGGTCTACCAGGAACGATCTCAGGCATTTTCCTTCTTCCCCTCCTTAAGGAGGTCGCGGACCACGAGCGCGGCGCGATCGGGGTCCTGCTTCACGAAATTGCGGATAAGGTCGGCGCGCTGGGCATAATCATAAGTGGACGAGATCATGTCGAGCGTGACCGGCCGGGCCGGATCGGGATTTTGCGTCACCTGCTTGTGCAGTTCGCCCGAAATTTCGCGGCCGATCTTCTGCCCCTGGACCGCGACATTGGCGACCTGGGCTTCCTGAGCTGCGGCGCGGCGCTTAAGCAGCGGGCGACCGATACCGAAGATCAGCAGCAGGGCGACGATCAGCGCAGACACGTTGCGCGCCAGCGGGGACACCCAGTCGGCTTCATACCATGGCGCCTTGACTTCCACCGCCTTGGCGAAGCCGCGCGAGGACAGGGCAACCACGTCGCCACGGCTCTGATCGAAACCGACCGCGCCCTTCACCAGCGCTTCGAGCGCGGCGATTTCCTGCGCGCTGCGCGGTTTGCCGTCCGCGCCGATGTCGAGGGCGACGGCGACCGACAGACGACGGACCGTGCCGATCGCATCCTTGGTAACGGAGACTTCACGGCCCAGCTCGAAGCTGCGGTTGAACGTCTCCTGCGTTTTCATCAGCGGGTTGGGCGGCGTGCCGGGAGCCGCGCCATCGGCCGCGGTCTGGGCCTGGCTCACCGCCTGCCCGTTGGGGTTGGTCTGGGTGACGGTCGGGTTCACCGGCGCCTGATTGCTGAGCGCGCCGGGAATACCGGAAGCCTCGCCGCCCTTCTGGCCCCGCTCGTCGGACGCCCAGGTCCCCTGTTCGGTACGCAGCCGCGCTTCGTCCTGCGGATAGGTTTCGCGGGTCGCCTGACGCTCGGCAAAGTTCAGTTCGGCATGGACTTCGGCCGAAAATTTGTCGGTGCCAAGGATCGGCGTCAGCAGCGCGACGACCGACTGGCGATAGCGATCCTCGATCCGCGTCTGGATCGCAAGCTGGCGGTCATCGGCCGCATTGCCGTCATTATGGCTGAGCAGCCGGCCATTCTGGTCGACCACCGAAATATCGTCGGGGTTGAGTTCCGGCACCGACGAGGCGACGAGGTGGACGATCGCGCTCACCTGTGCATCGGTCAGCGTCCGGCCGTTGGCGAGGCGCAGCATCACGGACGCGGACGGCTTGGCCCTGTCGCGCAGGAACACGCTGGGCGGTTCGACCGCAAGATGCACCTTCGCGGTCTCGACGCTGTCGATCGCCTCAATCGTACGGGCCAGATCCATTTCGCGGGCGGAGCGCAGCTTTTCGCCCTCCACCGCGCGCGATGCACCCATCGGCAGGCTGTCGATCATGCTGTTGCCGTCGGGCGCGCTCTTGGGCAGGCCCTGCGCGGCGAGCATCATCTTGGCCTTGAAATAATCGCTGTCGGAAACGGTCATGCCGCCGGCGCTGCTGAAGTCATAGGCGATGCCGTTCTGGTCGAGTACCTGCGCCACCGCCGACTTGTCGCTGTCGGGCAAGCCCCGGAACAGGTCGCGCTGCGGCGGCTCGCGCAGCGCCAGCCAAGCGAGGCCCGCAAGAGCCACGACGCCAAGAAGGCCGAGCAGCGGCAGGCTTTTGGCCACGGCGGGCTGCCTGAGCAATCCCATGAATCGGGCCTTGACCGCGTCGAAGCCCCTGGGGCCGCCATAGGAGGGTGAGGCCATGACCGGGAGGCCGGGCGAAACGGCGGGAGCGCCGTCAAGGGTGAGTGCGTTCTCGCTCATCGATTATACCGGCATGCTCATAATGTCCTTATAGGCGGACAGGAGTTTGTTGCGGACCTGAAGGGTCGCTTCGAAACTGATCGACGCCTGCTGCTTGGCGAGCATGACGCCGGCGATGTCGGTGGTCTCGCCGCGCTCGAACGAGGCGGCGGCTTCGCCGGCCTGATTCTGGAGGCCGTTGACCGATTGCAGGGCGGAATTGAGCGCCTCGGTAAAGCCGCCCGGTTGCGTAGCCCCACCAACGCCAGGCGCGCCGGACGCGCCGCCGGTCGAGGCGACATCGCGCAGCGCCGCATTTTTCTGAAGGATGGCGTTGCGGATCGCCATCACGCTGTCGGTCGGGGAAATGCCTGCCATGTCCTACGCTCCCTTCAAGCCGCTGCCAGCTCGCGCATCTCGGCGAGCCGATAGCGAAGCGTGCGTTCGGAAATGCCGAGCTTGCGCGCGGCGGCGGCGCGGTGGCCGTCTGTCTCGCGCAGCGCGAGGCGAATGGCCTCCAGCTTGGAATGATGCGCGACGTCGCGCAGCCGGACGGCCTCTGGCGCCGCCGGAACCGGCGAGACCATGCGCAAACGGGGTGCCGTCGCGATATGGAGATCGTGCCCATCGATCCGGTCGCCGTCCCGCAAAACGAGCGCGCGCTGAAGAACATTGCCCAGTTCGCGGGCATTGCCCGGCCAGGCATGATCGACGAGTTTGGCCACGGCCGCGGCGGTCGGCCAGATGAACGGGCCTTTCGCATTGTCATGATGGCGCAACAGGATGGCGGCGGCGATCGCGGCGATGTCGCCGGGGCGCTCGACCAGCGGGCGCATTTCCAGCGGCATCACATTCAGGCGCCAGTAAAGATCCTCGCGGAACCGGCCCGCTGCACATTCGTCGGCGAGATTGCGGTTGCACGCCGCGATCACGCGGACATTGACCGGCACCGGATGGCTCGCGCCGACTGGCAGGACTTCGCCTTCCTGAAGCGCGCGCAGCAGCTTGGCCTGAAGCGCCAGCGGCAGTTCGGCGATCTCGTCGAGGAACAGCGTGCCGCCGTCGGCCGCAAGGAACAGGCCCTCGGACGCGGCGGCCGCGCCGGTGAAGCTGCCCTTGCGATGGCCAAACAGCATCGCTTCCATCATCGTTTCGGGCAACGCCGCGCAATTGACCGCGATAAAGTCGCCGCTGGTGCGGCCCGACCGTGCGTGAAGGAAGCGCGCCATGCCCTCCTTGCCGGTGCCGGTATCGCCCTGGATCAGCACGGTGGCGTCGCTGCGCGCGACCCGGCTGGCGAGCGCCATCAGGCGGGCGCTGGCGCTGTCGCCGACGGCGGGCACGCCGGCGGGCCGGGCCAGTTCGGCGATCAACGCGAAGGCAAAGCCCATATCTTCAAGACCAAAGGCGACCCGGGCAGGCAGGCCGTTGGCGGCCGGCACCAGCGAGGGAGCGCCCTCGGCGATGGTGATTAATATGTCGCGATGAGTCGCATGGCCGATCTCGGTCGCCAGCAGGATGCGCCGGTCGTCCCGTTCGCGCGGCACAGCGGCGTCGATCGCTCGCACCGCGAAAAAGACATTTTCGAGCCAGTGCTGCAGGCCCGGAACGAGCGCGCATACTCCACGGCTCACGTCCACAGATGACATGGTCAGTCCCCAATAAATCGGCCGGTTAGTGCCCCCGCACGATCCTGACCCCTTCGATAGGGGCAATTTGCCGTCGCATGGTTATCATCTGGTTAACGATGTGCGTCCTTGCCGCTTGGGCGGCAATTTTATTCCGCCCGGCCGGCAAGCCGATCATACTCCTGTTCTACGCGCGCGCGTAGAGACCGGTCTTTTTTGGCGTCGTTCGGAGAAATTTCGATTTCTTCCTAAAGCCCTGCCCCACCCCGTCGTTATCCCCCCTGAGGCCGCAAGCGCCGCGTGGCAGCGACCTGATATTGAATGGAAAGGGAAACCCATGACTGTTATCGGAACCAACACTGCAGCGCTGCGCTCGGCCAACGCCTCGTCGATGGCCTCCAAATCGCTGCAAACCGCGATGGAGCGCCTGTCGACCGGCAAGCGCATCAACAGCGCGAAGGACGACGCCGCCGGCCTCGCCATCGCCTCCACCATGACCGCCTCGATCAAGGGCATGACCCAGGGCATCCGCAACGCCAATGACGGCATCAGCCTGGCGCAGACGGCGGAAGGTTCGCTCAACGAAGTCGCCAACATGCTCCAGCGCATGCGGGAACTGACCGTCCAGGCGCTGAACGGCACCAACGACACCAACGCCAAGACGAACATCACGTCGGAACTCGACCAGTTGTCGACGCAGATCAGCACGACGATGACCAACTCCAAGTTCAACGGCATCTCGCTGTTCCCCGCATCGGCCGCCACGGTCACGATCCAGGCCGGCGCGACCGCGAACGACACGGTCAGCCTGTCGCTGGGCGGCATCGGCCTCTCCGCCGTCGTTGGCGCCAGCACCGCGACCGTCAGCGCCGCATCCGCCACCACGTCGACCCTGGCGCTGTATGACACCGCCCTGTCGGACATCTCGACGGCGCAGGCCAAGCTCGGTGCGGCCCAGAACCGCCTGGAATCGACGGTCAACAACCTGACCACGAACGTCACCAACCTGACGGATGCCCGCAGCCGCATCGAAGACGCCGACTTCTCGGCCGAAACGACGGCGCTCGCCAAGCAGCAGATACTGAGCCAGGCGTCCACCGCGATGCTCGCCCAGGCGAACCAGAGCCAGCAGGGCGTGCTCAAGCTGATCGGCTAAGCCGACAAGAATTGACGGGTTGAGGTCTGGCCACCGCCAGCCCGTCAAGTCGCCCCGCCTATCAACAGTCCCCACCGGGCCGGACGCGACATCTTCGATCGAACGGTCACATCCGAAGCCTCCGTCCCCCCGGGCGGAGGCTTCATCGCGTTTGGGTGCCGCAATGGCTTGCAAAGCGGGCTCCAGCACCCATGATGGGGGCATGACCCTGATCGACCGACGCGCCATGATCGCCGCCTCCGGCGCGGCGCTGCTCCTGCCCCGCCCCCTTCTCGCACAAGACCGACCCGACATATTTTCATGGGACAGGCTGGTCGCCCGCGCGCAACGCCAGTCGCGAACTCCCTTCGAGGATATGCCGCCGCATCCGCGCGCGGCTTATGTGGATTATGACGCGATCAACCAGGCCCGCTTTCGTGACGAGCGGACGATCTGGGGCGATCTGCCCGGTGACACCGGCATCCGCCTGTTCCCCTTGAGCGCCACCGCGCCGCAGCCGGTGACGATCGCGCTCGTGGAGAACGGCCACGCCACGCCGCTTCGTTACGACCCCGCCCTGTTCGAAACACCCGGCGGCAATGCCGTGGCGGCGCTCGGCCCCGATGCGGGTTTTGCCGGCTTCCGCATCATGAACGCGGCGCGCGACGCCGACTGGCTTGCTTTTCTGGGTGCGAGCTATTTCCGCGCGGCCGGCGCGCAGAAGCAGTTCGGCCTGTCGGCTCGGGGGATCGCGATCAACACCAGCCTACCGGGCAAGGAAGAGTTTCCGCGCTTCACCCATTTCTGGCTTGAGCGCTCCGGCCCGACCAGCGTCACCGTTCATGCCTTGCTGGACGGCGCATCGATCACGGGAGCCTTCCGCTTCGTCAACAGCCTGACGCCGCAGGGCGTGCGGCAGGATGTGACGGCTGCGCTCTTTCCTCGCCGCGCGATCGAGGAACTGGGACTCATGCCCATGACCAGCATGTTCTGGCACGATCAGGCCAGTCGCGCGCAAGGCGCGTCCGACTGGCGACCCGAAGTGCATGATTCCGACATGCTCTCCATCCGTTCCGCAGATGGCACGGCGCATGCGCGACCGCTCGTCAACCCATCCCAGCCGCGCGCCAGCATCTTCGTCGAACCATCGAACCCCGGCTTCGGCCTGCTCCAGCGCGACCGGGATTTCGACCATTATCAGGACGACGGGGTCTTTTACGACCGCCGTCCCTCGCTGTGGGCAACCCCGGCCGCACCGAAAGGTGGCGGGCAGGTGCGCCTCTATGAATTCCCAACGACCAGCGAATATGTCGATAATGTCGCCGCCTACTGGACGCCTGCCGTTCCGCCGCGCGCCGGTGCGCGGATCGATGCCCGCTATCGGCTCGACTGGTCGTCGGCAACCGCGCCTGCGGCCGGTGGCATCGCACTGGTCGACGCGATCCGGCGAGGCGCGGCCGACGACCAGGGCGTTGAGCGGCTGGTCGTCGATTTTTCCGGCGTGCCGGACGGCGCGAAGCCGGATATCTGGACCGATGTAAACGGTGGCAGCCTGATGAAGCGCGCTGGCTATCCGATAGTGGGGAAGCGGGGTTTCTATCGTGTCGTTCTCGACGTCCGCCATGCGCAAGGCGGCACGGCGGATATTCGCCTTCAATTGCGGAGCGGACAGACCCCGTTCAGCGAATATGTGCATTATCCGCTCGGTGCGTAAACGGAACCCGCAGGCGGGCGATCGGTTTCGATATCGAATCAGTCATGAACGGAATCGCAATGAAAGCCACCGAAGGCCGAACCGCGGCGGAAATAGCGGTGGATAACAGCGCCCTTCCCCCGGCGTTCGAAAATGTGCCGGCGCCAGCCCCGATCGCGATGCCGGTGCAGGATTTTTCGGCGCGCCCCGCCCCCGGTCCCTCGCGTCCCGTCAATATCGACCTGTGGGCGCGGCGGATGCTGGTCGTACTGCTCGCCCTGCTGCCGGCGTCGATGGCTGCGCATGAAATGCGCCGCTCGATCGGCCTCGATGGCATTTCGCTGTGGGAGGGCGTCTATCTCGCGCTGTTCATTCCTTTGTTCGCGTGGATCGCTTTTGGTTTCGCGACCAGCCTGATCGGTTTCCTGTTGCTGACCATAGGCAAGGGTCGGGGGGTTCGCCCTTATTCGCCGCGTGTCACGACGCCGCTAGCGGGGCTGACCGCGATCCTGCTGCCGGTATGCAATGAGGATTTTCTGGGCGTGCTCGGGCGGCTGTCGATCATGGAGCGGTCGTTGACGCGGGTGATGGGGGGCGAACGGTTCGAGTTCTTCATCCTGTCCGATTCCAACCCGGAAAATGGCGCGGTCGAGCGCAAGGCCTATGAGGAAATGCGCGCCGCCTTCTCCCGCCCGGTCTATTATCGTCGCCGGGCGCTGAACATTGGGCGCAAGCCCGGCAATATCGCCGAGTGGGTGCAGCGGTTCGGCGGCGGTTATGACCATATGATCGTGCTGGATGCCGACAGCGTGATGAGCGGGCAGACGATGGCGCGGCTCGCCGTCGATATGGAGCGCCATCCGCATGTCGGCCTGATCCAGACGGTGCCGACCGTCATGGGGGCGACGACGCTGTTTGCACGCTGGCAGCAATTTGCGAGCCGTCTCTATGGCCCGACCTCCGCCGCCGGGATGATCTGGTGGGCGGGCAGCGAGGGCATGTTCTGGGGCCATAACGCCATCGTCCGGGTACGGGCTTTTGCGGAAAGCTGCGGGCTGCCCGAACTGCCGGGGCGCGCGCCGTTCGGCGGGCATATCATGAGCCACGACATGCTGGAGGCGGCGTTGCTGCGGCGGCGCGGCTGGGATGTGCATATGGTGAGCGCCGACGATAGTTTCGAAGAATTTCCGCCGGCGATGCCCGACCTGTTCACGCGCGACCGGCGCTGGTGCCAGGGCAATATCCAGCATGTGCCGCTGATCGGCAAGATCGCCGGTCTGCATCCGGTCAACCGGTTCCAGTTGCTGGTCGGGGCGTCCGCCTATTGTACATCGCCCTTGTGGCTGGCGCTGATGCTGGTCGTGCTGGGCGGGGCGGTCGCGGGGATGTGGCCCGCCGCCGCCGTGCTGCCATCGGGCGGGTTGCTGGCGCTGACCGCCATCCTGTTATTTGGTCCCAAGCTCTTCGCCATGATCTGGGCCGTGGCCGATCCCGCACGGCGCATCGGCTTTGGCGGGGCGGGGCGGATGGCGCGGGGGGTGATCGTCGATATCGCCCTGTCGATCCTGATGGCTCCGGTCGCGATGCTGACCCAGACGATCAACCTGTTCGGCATATTGCTGGGGCGCAAAAGCAGCTGGAACGGCCAAACCCGCGATCGCGACGGGATGGCCATCACCAGCGCGATCTGGCTGTTCAAATGGCATCTGATGCTGGGCGCCGGCCTGCTCGCGCTGGCGATCCGGGCGGATTCCGTCGGCTGGATCATGCCTGTGGTTGCGGGGCTGTTCGCAGCGCCCGTGCTGGCGGCGGTGACGGCACGTAAGGATATGGGCGCGCGCGCCGAACGCAGCGGACTGTTCCAGGTGGCCGACCCCTGGTGGCAATCGCAGGGCTATAAGCCGCTGCGGCATCGCTGGACTTTGGCGCGGCGGGTGTTCGCGCGGAAAAAGGATGAGGCGGCGCCGGCCAATGACGGGTGATCCGGGCTTAACTTCGCATATTTCCCGCACATCGTTGGCATTTATTGCTTGATCGCGTAATTTTCGAAAAGTCATCGACCGCCGGAAATAGGAGCGCGGCCGCCATCATTGCCGGACAATTTAAAGAACCGCATTCAGTTTACATGGTTCGGACGAAATAGGACAGCGCCGTGGTTAAGCCTAACGCTGTTCGACCTGGGGCAGTATTTCGGTCGCCACCAGGCGCGTTTGTTCGAGCAGGTCGGCCGGGTCGTGCGCGATCGGCAGGGCGACGAATTTCGAAATGCCCGCCTCCACGAAGCGGCGAAACAGGGCGACGACCTGCTCGGGACTGCCGGTGGCGAACAGATCGGCATCGGGTATGTCGTCGGCGATTTTCAGCCGCGCGCGCAGTTGCGCCGTGACCGCCGGGTCCTGCGCGCCGCCGATCCGGACCGGCACCGTCACGCCATAATGATCGGCGTCGATGCTGCGCCCCGTTTCCAACAGCGCCGCCCTGATCCGCGCGACCACATCGGCCGCCGTCGCGGGCGTGGTGAAGCCGCCGAGCCAGCCGTCGCCCATCGCCGCGCTGCGCTGGATCGCAGCCTCTGAATCGCCGCCGATCCAGAGCGGCAGCGGCTTGGCCGGCCGAGGCGAAACGCCCGCGCCCTCATAGCGGAAATGCGCGCCGGTAAAGGACACGTTTTCCTGTTCGAGCAGGGCGCGGATCAGGATGATCGCCTCGTTCGAGCGTTGGCCGCGAGTTTTGGGCGGCTGGCCGGTCGCGGCCCAATAGGGGTCGAACGGCCCGCCGACCCCGAACACCGGCAGGAGTCTGCCCGGCGCGAGGAAAGCGATCGTCGCGAACTGCTTGGCGACGACGAGGGGGTCGCGATAGGGCACCACCAGCGCGTTGGTGCCAAAGCGCAGCCTCTTCGTCCGCGCGGCAAGGGCGGCCAGCATCGCGATCGGCTCAACGCCCGGGCCGACAAGCTGGTCCGAATGCCAGATGCTGTCGATGCCCGCCTCCTCGCACAGATCGACCCAGCGCCAATAGTCGTCCGGCGAGTGGGGCGCCGTCAGGCCGCTGCTGATGCCGATCCTGATGCTCATAAGGGGCTTTCCGTTTGCTGGTTCGGGTCAAGAGGCGCGAGGTATTGCGCCAGCGCGCTATGTAGTGTTTGATTTGCGCTGGACCATAGACAGTGGCTGAAGATATAAAGTAAACATTGTGCGCAAGTATTCCTTGCCGGTCTGTCTAATACCCTTATTCCAGTCAGTGTGACTGCGAGGGATGAGAGGACAGACGATGGCGGACGGTGTTGTAGTCACAGACCTGGGTGGTTCCGACGAAGGGCTCAGCCTCGTCCGCCAGTCCGACGGAAAATTCCTGGCGGGGGGCAATTCCGACGGTAATTTCGCCCTTGTCCGCTATAATGCTGACGGAACGCTCGACACTTCCTTTGGCAATTCAGGCCGGGTCATAACCGCCATTGGCGGGCAAAATCATCTGAGCAGCATCGCCTTGCAGGGCGATGGCAAGATCGTGGCAGCGGGCGTCGCGGACGGTAATGTCGCGATCGTTCGCTATAATGTGGATGGGTCGCTAGACAGCAGCTTTGATGGCGACGGGCGGGTTACAACCGACCTGGGCGGCAACGAGCTGATCTACGACGTCACCCTCCAGGCTGACGGAAAAATTCTGACGGTCGGTCAGGGCGGCGGCACGACGGGCGTGATCTTGCGCTACAACAACGATGGCTCGCTCGACAGCAGCTTCGACAGCGATGGCATTTTGAGCCCCCCGTTACAGGGCACGCAGCCCTTCGTGCTTTATAACGTCACAGTGCAGGCAAATGGCCGCATCCTCACTGGTGGCATCACGAGCAGTTCCGACATCTTTGTTCTAGGGCTCACACCGGACGGTATAGCTGATACAAGCTGGAGTGGTGATGGCCGGGCCGATCCTGATGGCGGCGGCCCGCGATCATTCAGACATTATATCGGCGATCTTGAAACAGATGCACAGGGCCGTGTCACACTCGGCGGCACCTATATCAGCAATTCGTTTGGCTTTTCGACCAATTATGTTGCGCAATTCAACGCCGACGGGAGCAACTATGCGCGGTCGTTGGTGGGGACGCCAGAGTTTGATATTCGCGGTGATTCCGGACTGATCCTTCTGGGCGGATACTTGAGCGCGCTGAGCCCGAATTTCACCTACGACACCAATTTCGGCAATAATGGTACGGCGGTGTTTAATCAGGCCGTGCACGGCATCACAAGCGGTGCCGACATCGAAATATTGTCCAATGGGCAATTCATGGTGCTTGGCGGCTCGGGCAGCGATTTCGTGCTTGAGCGCTTCTATGCGAATGGCGCGCTCGACAGGAGTTTTGGTGGTGGGGTGATCGGCGGATCCCTTAATCAGTTGGTCGGAACTAATGGACCTGATCCAATTGTGGGCACGGACGGGGGCGACAAGATATCGGGCCTGGATGGCAACGACTATCTGGCTGGTGGCGGTGGTGACGATGTGCTGCTGGGCGGCGCGGGCGATGACATTCTGGCTGGCGGCGAAGGCAATGATTATCTGGACGGTGGCGACGGCAACGACACGGCCGACTACAGCATGACCGGATGGAGCATTGATATCAGATTGTCGAACGGCATGCCTTCCGATGCCAATTTAGGCAACACCAATGGCTTCGACGGACTGGCATCAATCGAGAACATCGTCGGCGGCATCGGCAATGACAAGCTGACCGGCAACGACCAGGCCAACATCCTGACCGGCGGGCGTGGCAATGATTATCTACTGGGCGGGGGCGGCGACGACATATTGATCGGCGGTAGCGACCAGAATATTCTTGACGGCGGCACAGGGGCCGACCTGCTCAACGGAGAAGGGGGATATTCCTACGCCGACTATACAAACGCAGCAACCGGCGTTCATGCCTACCTCACCTGGCTGGACGGCAATATGGGCGAGGCGGCGGGCGACAGATATGTCGGCATCGGCGGCCTGATCGGATCGAATTTCGGCGATATATTGAGTGGGGACGGCGCCGATAATACCATCATCGGTAATGCCGGTAACGACTGGTTGCTCGGGCAGGCGGGCGCTGATTATCTGGTAGGCGGCGCGGGTAACGACGTGCTGATTGGTGGCGCGGGCAACGATCTGATGGACGGCGGCGACGGTATGGACGTCGCCTATTATCGTGATGCAACCGCATCGGTTTATTCGGTCGCCGCGCATGGCGCGAAGGACAATATGGTCGATGGCCAAAACTACGGGATCGCGATCGACCTAAACAACATCAATAATAATTTCGGCGATGCATTGGTCGACGGGCTTGTGAACGTCGAAAGCATCTGGGGATCGGCGTTTGACGATGTCATCGGCGCTGACAATTCTGGCAGCCAGCTCGCTGGGTTCGAAGGAAATGACCATCTTGACGCACGCGGGGGTGATGACAGCCTCTATGGCGGTGCCGGGCAGGATATCTTGACGGGTGGTTCGGGGTTCGACGATTTCTACTACCTGTCCCATTATGATCATCTAAACGAGTTTGGCACGCCGGAACCTAATGAGGGCGGTGACATCATTACCGATTTTCTCTCGGGCGTCGATCACATCACCGTTAGCCGCTACTGGTTCGGCTTCGGCAATATCGCAGGCCCCGCGGCTGCGCTGACGATCGCCGAAACGGACTTCGTCACCAATGACCAGGCAAGTACGTCCAAACCCACTTTCCTGTGGAACGCAGCAACCCATGAACTGAATTTCGACGCTGATGGCAGCGGGGCTACATCGGCCGTGCTGTTGGCGACATTGTCATCAACATCGAGCCTGATCCTGAGCGATATTTGGACCGCCTAACATTATAATTAATTGCAGTCATCCAGCGACGTAAAAAACGCTGGTGCGCAATTGGTGGGTTCCTCGATCGTGCACCCGATAGTCGCCCGTCAGCTGAACCTCCTTCCCGTCATCTCCGTGCAGGCGGGGACTCAGCTTTCCTTGAGTGGAGCAGCTGTGGGGGCACCATGGATGCCCGCCTTCGCGGGATGACGGGTGGAGTTGGGGGGTGCTGGTCCTGTCCGGTGTTCAGTGGGCTGGACGGTTGGGAGATATTCAGACGGGGTGGCTTTTAATCGCGTGGGGACGCTAACGAGCCCCCTCAATCCCAGTCACGCAGCTTCTCGCGCAATTTGTCGAGCGCCGCCTTCTTGATCTGACATACGCGGGCCGCGCCGATGTCCAGCGTCTGGCCGATTTCCTCCAGGTTCAGTTCCTCGACGAAATAGAGTTGCAGCACCAGCGCCTCGCGCTGGGGGAGTTCGCCGATGCAGGCCGCCAGCGCCTTTTTCAGGGACTCGCGCTCCATAACGTCGTCGGCGCGGTCCTCGACGTCGGCGAACCACATCGACTGGTCGGAATAGACCTCGTCCATGCTGGTGTGCTGGATCATTTCGACGCCGTCGGCCATTTCGCGATAGTCGGACGGCTCCATTTCCATGGCGGCGGACATTTCCGCTTCGGTGGGCAAACGACCCAGCTTCTGTTCGAGCGCGTTGCGGGCGGACGCCAGTTGCTTGCGCTGCGCCATGGCGGAGCGGCTGAGCGTCGCCTGACGGCGCAGATGGTCGATCATGCCACCGCGCACGCGCAGTTGCGCATAGGCGGCAAAGCCAAGGCCGCGATCCTCGAAACTGTTGGCTGCCTCGACCAGCGCGACCATGCCGATCTGGAGCAAATCCTCGATCTCGATCGCGCTCGAAACCCGGCCATGGACGTGCCAGGCAATCTTGCGGACGAGCGGCATATATTGGCGCGCGAGCCGTTCGGGGCTGTTGTCGCCGGGCTTGCCATAGGTGTGGGCGCCAGCCGAAATCTTGTTCAAATACATAAGGCGGCTCCTCTTTACGCCACGCGTTCGCGGGTCGGCGCCGGATCATGGCGCGGCACGGGCCGCTGTTCCCCGCCGACGACGGCGACGACCTCCACGCCCTTGCCGTCGGGGATCTCGAGGAAGGACAGCACCGGCGTTTCGGGCAGGTGCGGCTTGAACAGGCGGGCGAGCGCACGACGCGCCACGGGCGAGGTGACGATGGCGAAGTTGCGCGCCTGCCCCAGGATGGGCCGCGCGGCGGTGATGACCGCTTCGATGATGCGGTTGGCGAGCGCGGGTTCGATCGGGTGGCGGGCGTCGCCCGCGATGCGCATCGCCTGCGCCAGCAGCGCTTCGAGATCGCCATCGAGGGTGATGACGGGGAGCGGCATCTTGACCGGCACGAGGCCCTGGATGATGAGCGCGCCGATCCGCTGGCGCACGGCTTCGACGAGCTGGTCGAGGTTCATGTCGGGCCGGGCGGCGTCGACCATCGCCTCACAGATGCGGCGGAAATCCTTGAGCGCGATCCCCTCGGCGAGGAGTGCGCGGCACAGCGCGCTGATCTGCGCTAGGCTGAGGATCGCGGGGGTCAGGCCGTCGACCAGTTGGGGCGCGGCGTCCTTGAGATTGTCGAGCAGCTTGCGGGTTTCGTCCAGGCCGAACATTTCGGCGGCGTTCATCGCAATCAGCTGGTTGAGATGGGTCGCGACCACCGTCGGCGGATCGACCACGGTATAGCCCGCGACCACCGCCTCGCTGCGCTTGGCCTGCGAAATCCACACGGCGTCGAGGCCGAAGGTCGGGTCCTTGGCGGCGCGGCCGGCGACGGTGCCGTCCAGCGCCCCGCTGTCGAGTGCGAGCAGGTCCTCGGGCCAGATTTCGTCCTCGCCGACGACCACGCCGGCAATGGTAATGCGATATTGATTGGGTTCGAGCGCGAGATTGTCCTTCACCCGGACCATCGGCACGACGAAGCCGAGTTCCTTCGACAATTGGCGGCGGATGCCGGTGATGCGCGCCATCAGCGGCGCGCCCTTGCGCTCGTCGACCAGGCCGATGAGGCCATAGCCGATCTCAAGGCCCAGGATCGCGCCGTCGGAGACGTCATTCCATTCGATCAGCGCGGGATTTTCGGCGGGCGGCGCGGGTGCGGGGGCGTTCGCCTTGGCTTTGGCGGTCTTGCGCAACTGCCAGGCGATGAAGCCGGCGAAGGCGGCGGCGGGCAGGATGATCATATGCGGCATGCCGGGCAGCACGCCGAGGAAACCCATGATCGCGGCCACCGGAATCCAGGCGCGGCTGGAGCCGAACTGGCCCGCGACCTGACCCGACAGATCCTGTTCGCTCTTGACGCGGGTGACGATGGAGGCGGCGGCGATCGACAGCAGAAGCGCGGGGATCTGCGCGACGAGGCCGTCGCCGATGGCGAGCAATATATAGGTCTGCGCGGCGTCGGCCATCGACAGGCCGTGGCTGACGACGCCAAGGATGATGCCGCCAAGAATGTTGATCGCCAGGATCAGGATGCCGGCGACCGCGTCGCCCTTCACGAATTTGCTGGCACCGTCCATCGAACCGTAGAAATCGGCTTCGGTCGCGACTTCGGCGCGGCGCAGCTTGGCTTCTTCGGGGGTCATCAGACCGGCGTTGAGATCGGCGTCGATCGCCATTTGCTTGCCCGGCAGGGCGTCGAGGGTGAAGCGCGCGCTGACTTCGGAGACGCGGCCCGCGCCCTTGGTGATGACGACCAGATTGATGATCATCAGGATCGCGAAGACGAAGATGCCGACGACATAGTCGCCGCCGATCAGGAAATGGCCGAACGCCTCGATCACATGACCCGCCGAATCGGTGCCTTCATGCCCGTTCACGAGCACGACGCGGGTCGAGGCGACGTTGAGCGCGAGGCGCAGCAGGGTCGCGAACAGCAATACCGTGGGAAAGCTGGAAAAATCGAGCGGCTTGGCGGCGTTCAAGGCCACCATCAGCACCGCAAGGCTGATCATGATGTTGGTGATGAAGCCGATATCCAGCATGACCGCGGGCACCGGGACCATCATGAACAGCACGACCATGAGCGTGGCGACCGGCAGCACCGCGCCCTTGGCGGCGCTCATCCAGATCTTCGCTTTGACTTGGGCAGGCGTCATATCGGGCCGTTACCTTCCGAGGGTGGCGAGCATGAGATAGGCGAGGCGCGCGGTGTGCGGCTGGGGCACGGCGGTCACGTCGGCGGCGCTGGCGAGGCGTTGGGTTTCGATGCGGACATAGTCGGCCGGTTGCACGGTCTTCGCGCCGTCGGGCAGCGATGCGTCGGCATATTGGATCGCGCCGCCGCCGATCGAATCGACGCCCTTTTGCAGCTTGGCGGCGAAACGGTCGCGAATGTCGGCGAAGCTCCGCGCGTTGCCGGCACGATCGTAGAAGATCGAGCGGTTGGCGCGCGCGGCGGCGGGGAAGATCGAGGCGGCGGTCGCGTTGGGCGACCGGTCGTTTACCGACAGGAATTTGGATGCGCCGCCCAGCCCGAGAAAATGGGCGAGATAAAGATCGACGGGCTGCGCTTCGCGGCCGAGGCGCGCTTCGAGATAATCCTTGTTGTCGGCGGCATGCTGCGCCGCCATGACCGAAGCGGTCTCGGGGTGCTTGCGCAGGTCGAGTATCTGCTGGCGCAGTTCGGGGTCGGCGACATAATAGCGGCCATTGGCCCCCCGGCTGATCGCATCTGCGGCCCAGCCCAGATTATAGTCGCTGCCATGTTTGTCGATGACGGCGAGCCAGCTCTGGTCCACGAACTGATAAAGGCCGGTCGCGGAGGATGTCGCGGCGCGGGCGTTGGGATTGAGGCTGCTCTCGATCTTGGCCTGCCCGAGCAGATAGGAAAAGTCGACGCCGGTGCGGCGCGACGCCATGGCGATCGCGTTGGTCACGCGGTTGCCTGTCGATGCCCCCGATACGGCCATGTCTGCAAATGCCGACAATTGAACAATCCCCACTTATTACGGGGATCATTAGAGCAAGGCTTGTGCCAAGATTTGGTTAACGCGCGCTTATTTATATTGGCGCGGCGCACGCGCGCGCGGCGAGGAGCGCGCTTTACAGCGCTTATAACGACCGAAATTAATTGGATTTAGCGGCGGTAGACGAGCGGCGCGGACTGGGCGCCATGGGCCGCGAGCAGGGCTAGCCGCTGGGCGGCATGGTCGTGCAGCAAGCTGGTGCGGATGCGCGCCGATTCGAGCAACGGCAAAAGCGTGCTCAGTCGTTCGAGAATAGCGGGGTCGGCGCGCCACGCGCCGATCGCGCGAACCGTGGCGGCGGCCTGGGACACGCGCGCGCTCGCGGCGTCGATGGCGGCGGCGTCGAACCCGTCGAGCACATCACGCAGATCTTCGAATGCGTGAAAAAGATCGTCGAGGGCGGCGAGGCCGAGCGACATGATCTTAGCCGGCTACCGGCAGATCGAGGGCGAGCATGCGGTCGGCGATCGCCGCCGCATCGACCGGATAATTGCCCGACGAGATCGCCGCCTTGATCGCGGCGATGCGGTCGAGGTCAACAGGCGCGCCTTGCGCCGCCATGCGGGCCGCCGGGCTGGCCGATTCGGTCGAGGAGGCCGTGGCCGATCCGGCCGGTGCAGCCGAGCGGGTCTTGCCGCTTTCGCGCAAGCGGGTCGCCTCGATGGCGGCGCTGATGCCCTGGCCGACTGACTTGATCATGCTTCTATCCTTCGTTCGTCCCATGCAGACTATATACGGATATGTTCAAAAATCATTAAATCCCGGAATGCGGACGATACCGGCGTCGACAACCTGCGCGGAAATGGGCGCGGATTTCTTGTCCTCGCGCACGCGGATCGTCTCGCCGATCGCGCCATCCTCATCCGCCAGCATGACGCGCGAGACGCTGAAGCTGCTGTTGCCGGCGGTGAGCTGGACCGGATCGCCGCGCCTGACCACCGCCTGTTTCGGCAGGGCGCGCGCGGCCGAAGCGTAACGGCCGACGGGTCCGGTTACGCCCGCTGCACCACCGGCTGCCAGCGGCACGCGGATGCGCCAGCCGAGCGCGTCGCATTTGACGATGGCCGCGCCGAAGACCGGCCCGTCGACAGCAGGCGTGGTCGGACAGGCCGCGAGGCGAAGACGGCGATCGACCGGCGCGATCGGCCCGCCCGGTTCGCCCATATTCGCGCCTACCGTCATCGCGACGAGGCCGTCCAACCGGTCGAGATTTTCGAATTTCTGTTGCGCCACGGCGGGCTGCGCGGCGATGGCGGCAAGCGTCACGGCAAGAATGGCGGTCAATCTGGTCACGGGCGGCTCCGATATGGGCACAGTCATGACATTGATACAGCAATATTCATGCCAGTTTATCGACGGACCCTGCCCGGCGCGATGCGAATGATCTGCCCCTCGCTGGCGCGCTCGCCGCCCTGATCAAGCCCCCGGATCAGCAGACGTTCGCCGGCAATGCCGTCGGCCTTCAGCGCGCGCGCGACGGCGCCCAGCCGGGCGGCGGCGAGATCCCAGTCGTCGAAACGCTGGTGCGCCGCGTCGGAGCCGTGGCTGCGCACTTCGAGGCCCCCCGGCTCGCGTGCGAACTGACTCGCCACTTGCCTGAGGCGCTGCTGGCCGGCGATCGTCAAAAAGGCTTCGCCGGGGGTAAACAGCTCCGCCGCGCGCAGTTCGACGCCCGCGCGCATCGCAGGTCCGCCAAATTGCCGGCTGAGGCCCGCGAGCATGGCGTCGCGCCGCTGACCGCTGGCCTGCAACAGCACGAAAAAGGCGAGCAGCAGCAGGGTCAGATCGGCGAAGCTGATCGACCAGCGATTGCGCCGGGCAAGCGAGGGGGCTGCGCTCATGCGACTTCGCGGATCGCGGCCCGGCGCACCGGCGCATGTTCGCGGCGCGCGATGGAGAGCATGCCGTCGATCACCTCCTGCTGCCAGGCCAGCTCGCGCTCCGACAGGTCGGCGAGGCGCGCGGCGACCGGCGCGGCGATGATGTTGGCGATGACGACGCCGTAGAAAGTGGTGAGCAGCGCCAGCCCCATGGCGGGGCCGAGCGCGGCGGGATCGTCCATCGCCGCGAACATGCCGACCAGACCGATGATCGTGCCCGCCATGCCCAGCGCCGGAGCGGCGTCGGCGATCGACAGCCAGGCGTTGCGCGCGCTGGCGTGGCGTTGTGCGCGATCGGCGAGCGATTGCGCCGCCCAGCGTTCGAACAGGTCGATACGATCGCTGTTGGCGAGCTTGCGCGCCGCCTGCGTCAGGAAGGGATTGGCGGTCTTGACCCGGTCGGTGCAGGACAGGCCGCGCAACTGCGCCACCTGATCGATCTTGAGCATCGCCGCGCGCGCCGCATCGCGATCGCGAGAGGGGTCGGCGGTGCAAAGCGGCCCGATCGCGAAGAAGGCGCGGCCGAGCGCCGCCAGCCCGTTCTGGAACAGCGCGACCAGCCCGATCCCGGCGACCATGGCCGCCAGCGTCAGGGGATCGAAGAGATGGCCCATGGTTTCGATCATCGAAAAACTCACCCCCGCTGCGCGCCATCGGCAAGGCGGCAAGCCGCTGCCGCCGACCGGCAAATTTCTGCCGCCCTTGCCGCCAGCAGCCGTGAAAGCCGCAGATTTGCGCGACATTCAACGTGCCGGGCCACGCCAGATCAAAACTGGCACGGCTCTTGCGGATATCAGGCTGGAACACCCTCGCCGGACGCCCTTGAGCATCAGAACGGCAGGAGTGGGCCAAGCTTTAGCGCCTGCGGGCAAAAGGGAACGGAAGTCGAAATGTCGTTGGATGACAATCTGTTCGGGATCCATGGAAAGGCGCTGGCGCTTCGCTCGCAACGCCTGTCCCTGCTCGCGTCGAACATCGCCAACGCCTCGACCCCCGGATACAAGGCGCGCGACATCGATTTCGACGCTGCGCTGAAGAAAGCGACCAGCGCCGCCGGCGGCACGGCCGCCAGCCTGTCCAAGGCGGCAGACGACAGCATGGGCTATCGCGTGCCGCTGCAGCCCAGCCTGGATGGCAATACGGTGGAACTGAGCACCGAGCAGACATTGTTCGCTGAGAACGCCGTCAAATATCGCACGACCCTCTCCTTCCTCGAAGGTCGCCTCAACACCATCACGCGCGCGCTGAAGGGAGAATGAGCATGAGCGGTTCGGGACCCATGAACGTGTTCGACATCGCCGGCCGGGCCATGAGCGCTCAGCTGATGCGGCTCAATACGACAGCGTCGAACATGGCCAATGCCGGCAATGTCACCGGCAGCGCGGCGACCGCCTATCGTGCGATCAAGCCGGTGTTCGAATCCGTGACCGACAGCCCCGGCGTTTCGACCGTCAAGGTCGCCAATGTCGTCACCACCAGCGCGCAGCCGACCAAGCGCCACGACCCCAATCATCCGCTCGCCGACAAGAATGGCGATGTCTGGGAAGCGGCGGTGGATAGCAATGCCGAGCTGATCGACATGATCGAGACCGCGCGGATGTACCAGAACAACGTGCAGGTGCTCAACACCGCCAAATCCCTGATGATGGAAACCATAAGGATCGGGAAATGACGACGACCTCCACCGTCACCGACAGCGCGGGCCTCAATGTCTATAATGGCAACAAGACCGTGGGCACCGGCAAGTCCGAAATGGGCCAGGCCGATTTCCTGCGCCTGTTGACCACGCAGATGCAGACGCAGGACCCGTTCCAGCCGGTCGACAATGCGCAGATGGTTTCGCAGATGGCGACCATCACCAATTCGAGCGGCATCGCCGAAATGAACGCCAACCTCGCCGCGATCAAGTCGCAGCTTGGCGGATCGCGCATCGGCGACGCGGCGAGCTGGATCGGCCGGTCGATGCTGGTCCAGAGCAATATCGCCGCGCCCGACGCCAACGGCCTGTACGCAGGCCAGATCACCCTGCCCGCCGCCACCAGCGGCGCGAGCGTCGATCTGGTCGATGCCAGCGGCAATGTCGTCAAGTCGATCGCGCTTGGCGACCGGCCGGCCGGCGACGCATCCTTCTATTGGGACGGCAAGGACGATAGCGGCCAGACCGTCGCTTCGTCCGCACTTCGGGTGCAGGTCAAGGGCGCGACGCCAAGCAAGGTCGCGACCTGGGCTACCGTCGCCGCCGTGCAGTCGCCGGCGGACGGTTCCGCCTCCAAACTCATCACCGCGCTCGGCACCTACAGCCCGTCCGACGCACTCAGCCTCAGCTAACTTCACCTAAGGAGCAACGCCATGTCCTTCTACATCTCGCTTTCCGGTCTCAAGGGTGCGCAGGCCGACCTGTCCACCATTTCCAACAATGTCGCCAACGTGAATTCGACCGCGTTCAAGAAGAGCAAGGCGCAGTTCGGCGATATCTTCGCCGCCGCGCCGATGCAGACCACCAACCAGGTCGCGGGCCAGGGCGTGCGCGTCCAGGGCATCACCCAGCAATTCACGCAAGGCACGCTCGAAACCACCGACAAGACGCTGGACATGGGCATCACCGGCGAAGGCTATTTCACCGTCAAGGGCGAAGATGGCACGATCAGCTATACCCGCAACGGCGCGTTTGCGGTCGATGACGACCGCTATGTCGTCGACACGACGGGTTCGCGCATTCAGGTGCTGGCGGTCGATCCCGCGACGGGCGCGCTGACCACGCCGCCGACCAATACGACGACCCCGGCCAGCCTGACCGATCTTCAGGTGCCCACCACCTATCTGGGTCAGGGCACTGTACAGCTGACCAGCGTCGGCGTGTCGAAGGAAGGCCTCGTCTCCGCCATCTACGCCGATGGCAGCACCGCCTATCTGGGTCAGGTCGCCATGGCATCCTTCAACAGCCAGGAAGGCTTGCGGCAGGAAGGCGATGCGCATTGGTCCGCAACCGTCGCCAGCGGCAACGCGATCATCGGCACGGCCAACACCGGCATGTTCGGCGCGGTTAACTCAGGCTCGCTGGAGCGCTCCAACGTCGACATCACCGACGAACTGGTCTCGCTGATTTCGGCGCAGCGCAACTTCCAGGCGAACGCGAAGGCCATCGAGGCCGCGAACACGCTGACCACGACCATCGTCAATATCCGCGGCTAAGGCGGACGGGACAGAAGGATAGCCCATGGACCGGCTCGTCAACACGGCACTTACGGCAATGCGCGGCGCGATGGCGCGGCAGGCGTCGATAGCGAACAATCTCGCCAACGCCAACACCATCGGCTTTCGCGCCGAAATCGCCAATGCCGAGACGCGCTGGATCAAGGGCGATTCGTTCGATACGCGGGCGCAAGCCTCCGAACAGGTGATCGCGGCCGACATGGCGCAGGGCGCGATCACCCAGACCGGCAACCCGCTGGACGTCGCCATGAACGGCGACGCGCTGCTGGGCGTGCAGGGCGCGGATGGCAACGAAGCCTATACGCGCCGGGGCGACCTCAAAGTTTCCGACAGCGGCCTTTTGACCACCGGCGACGGCCTGCCCGTGCTGGGCGACGGCGGTCCCATCACCCTGCCCGCACTCAGCAGCGTGTCGATCGCGCAGGATGGCAGCATCTGGGGCGTGCCGCTGGGCGGCGACCCGGCCAGCCCGCAGCAGGTCGACAAGCTCAAACTGGTCAGCCCGGTCGGTTCGTCCATCGCCAAGGGCAAGGACGGTCTGTTCCGCGAGGCCAATGGCGGCGCGTTGCCCGACGATCCACTCGCCACCGTCACCGCCGGCGCGGTCGAAGGATCGAACGTCAACGCCACGACAGCGCTGGTGCAGATGATCGAGGCGAGCCGCGCCTATGAAACGCAGGTCAAGATGATCGACACCGCCAAGCAGCTCGATGACGGCGGCGCATCGCTGATGCGCCTCGATTCCTAAGGGAGACATGAAATGAGCAACGCAGCCCTTCAGGTCGCCCGCACCGGGCTCGACGCGCAGAACACCAAGATGCGCGTGATCGCCAACAACCTGGCGAACGTGAACACTACCGGGTTCAAGCGCGACCGCGCCGATTTCGAAACGCTGGCCTATCAGCAGATCGTCGCGGCTGGCGCGAACAGCGACAGCGAGAACAAGTTCGCGACGGGCCTTAACCTTGGCTCGGGCGTGGCGCTTCAGGGCACCAGCAAGATCAACACGCAAGGGACGCTCCAGGAAACCGGCAACGCGCTCGACATGGCGATCGAGGGCGCAGGCTATTTTCAGGTGCAGCGGCCCGACGGATCGACCGCCTATACCCGCGCCGGCAATTTCAGCGTCACCGCAGAAGGCACGGTCGTCACCAGCGATGGCCTGCCGCTGATCCCCGCGATCACCGTGCCGCAGGGCGCGACATCGGTGTCGGTCGGCAATGACGGCACCATATCGGCGACATTGCAAGGGGAAGCGGCGCCCACCCAGCTTGGCCAGATCGAACTGGCGAGCTTCATGAATTCGGCCGGGCTGCAATCGATCGGCGGCAACCTTCTGGTCGAAACCGCCGCCAGCGGCACACCCCAGGTCGGCGTGGCCGGCCTTGAGGGGCGCGGCAATATCCGCTCGGGCAATCTCGAAACGTCCAACGTCAATGTCGTCGAGGAGCTGGTCGACATGATCGAGACGCAGCGCGCCTATGAGGTGAACAGCAAGATGATCAAGGCCACCGACGAGATGCTGCAATTTGTGAACCAGAATATATGAGCCGCCTGATCCGCCTCGCCCTTCACACCGTGTCGGCACTGTCGCTGATCGCGCTGGCCGCTTCCCCGGCGATCGCCGGCCGCAAGAAGCGCGACATCGAGCGCGACTTCTACGCGCCGGCCGTGGTCGCGCCGGCCGCCGCGCCGGTCGCGAACGGATCGATCTTTCAGGTGTCGATGGGCTATACCCCGCTGACCAGCGGCGCGCGCGCCACCAGCGTCGGCGATATCATCACCATCGTGCTGGTCGAACGGACGCAGGCGACCAAAAGCAACAGCGCCGACACCAGCCGCAGTGGTAGCCTGGGCCTGACCCCGCCGTCGACGGGGGTGCTGTCCAAACTGTTTTCCGCGAGCGACGTCGCGATGGGCGGCCAGAACGCCTTCACCGGCAAGGGCGCGGCGACCCAGTCCAACGCGCTGTCGGGCGAGATCACGGTCACGATCGCGCAGGTCTTCCCGAACGGCACCATGCTGGTGAAGGGCGAAAAGGCGCTGACGCTCAATCGCGGCGACGAGTTCATCCAGCTGAGCGGCCTCGTGCGGCAGGCGGATATCGGCCCCGACAACCGCATCGCCTCGACCCGCGTGGCCGACGCCAGGATCATCTACAAAGGCAAGGGCGAGATCGCCAATGCCAGCCGTCAGGGCTGGTTGCAGCGCTTCTTCTCCGCGATCAGCCCCTTTTGATGGGACACAACCGCATCATGACCCGCCTGCTCGCTTTTATGCTGCCGCTGATGGCACTGGTTGCCGCGCCCGCCCATGCCGAGCGCATCAAGGATCTGGGCACGTTCCAGGGCGTGCGTCCCAACCAGCTGACCGGCTATGGCATCGTCGTCGGTCTCGCGGGTACGGGCGACGACAGTCTCGACTATGCGACGCAAGGCATGAAGGGCGTGGTCTCGCGCTTTGGCCTGTCGCTGCCGCAGGGGGTCAATCCCGCGCTCAAAAATGCGGCCGCCGTGCTCGTCACCGCCGATCTGCCCGCCTTCGCCAAGCCCGGCCAGCGGCTCGACGTGACGGTATCGGCGCTGGGCAAGGCCAAGTCGCTGCGCGGCGGCACGCTGATCATGACGGCACTGCGCGGCGCGGATAACGAGATTTACGGCATGGCGCAGGGCAATCTCGCCGTGGGCGGTCTCGGCGTGTCGGGCGCAGACGGCAGCCAGGTGTCGGTCAACATTCCCTCGGCAGGGCGCATTCCGGGCGGAGCCACGGTCGAGCGCGCGGTCGCCACCGGCTTCGACACCGCGCCCACGCTGATCTTCAATCTCGCCGAAGCGGATCTGACCACCGCATTGCGCGTAGCCGACGGCGTCAACCGCGCGTTCGGCGATCGCCGCGCCCGCGCCACCGACGCGGTTTCGGTCGCGATCGACGCTGCGCCGGGGGCCGAGGACCGCATCATGATGATGGGGATGATCGAAAATATCGAGGTCAACCCCGCCGAAGCGCCCGCCAAGGTGATCGTCAACGCCCGTACCGGAACGGTAGTCATCAACGGCGCGGTCAAAATCCATCCGGCCGCCGTCGCCCACGGCAAACTGACCGTCAGCGTCAGCGAATCGCCGCAGATCGTCCAGCCGGCACCCTTCAGCCAGGGGCAGACCGCCGTGCAGCAATCGAGCAGCATCGCGATCGACGAACAGAAAAAACCGATGATCGCCTTTAAAGGCGGCGCGTCGCTGACCGATATAGTCAAGGCGGTGAACGCCATCGGCGCATCGCCGGCGGACATGGTCGCTATTCTGGAAGCGCTCAAGCAAGCGGGCGCGATGAAAGCCGAACTGGTGGTATTGTGATGCAGGTATCGACGGTTTCAGCAGGCGCGGCCCAGCCAAGCGCGGCGAACAAGGCCAGTCTTGAAAAGACGGCGCAGCAGTTCGAGGCGATCTTCCTGCGTCAGATGATCGGCGCGATGCGATCGTCGAGCATGGGCGAGGGCATTACGGATTCGAGCGCGACCGAGCAGTTTCGCGACATGGCCGACGCGCGCACCGCCGATTCGATGGCGACCAAGGGCAGCCTTGGCATCGCCGAGCTGCTGCTGAAACAATTTGGCGGCAAGGCGAGCGTGGCAACGCCACCCGCCGCCGCGACCGGGCACAAATGAGCGATCTCTTCATCATCGGTGCGTCGGGCACGAAAGCCTATCGCACGGCGATGGCGGCGGTCGCGGAAAATATCGCCAACGCCAGCACCGACGGCTATTCGCGCCGGTCGGTGACGACGGTCGAGTCCGGTTCGTCCACCGCGACCATGGCAGCCTATACCACCAAGGCCAATTTCGGCGGCACGCAGGTGTCGAGCGTCAATCGCGCGACCGACCCCTATCTCGACGCAACCGTCCGCATGACCGGCATGGCGCTCGGCGGTTCGACCGCGCGGCTGCGCTGGCTGGGCGATACGGAAACCGCGCTCAACGACACGGATACGGGCGTCGGCAAGTTGATGACGGGCATGTTCCAGAATATCGACAAGCTGGCCGCATCGCCGAGCGACACGTCGCTGCGGGTGACGACGCTCGACAGCGTGACCCGGGTCGCCGAAGCGTTTCGCCAGACCGCCGCCGACCTCGCCAATGTATCGAGCGGCATCCATACCGAGGCGCAGGCTGGCGTCCAGACCGCCAATCGCGCGCTGGCCAACCTCGCCGACATCAACAACAGCCTGTTGCGGGCGCAGCCGGGCACATCGGCCTATGCGCAACTGCTCGACGGTCGCGATGCGGCGCTGGGCGAACTGACCGACAATCTCAATGTCACGATCAGCTTCGGCGCGCATGATTCCGCGCAGGTGAGCTATAATGGCCAGCCGCTGGTGCAGGGCATCACCGCCACCTCGATCGCGGTCGCCGCCAATGCCGACGGCACGCTGGCCTTGACGACGAGCGACGGCACGGCGCTGGCCGCGCCGGCGAACGGCGCGCTGGGCGGGCTGTTTTCCACCGCCAGCACGGTGACCGGGCGGCGCGCGAGCCTCGATTCACTGGCGGGGCAGTTCACCGCCGATGTGAACGCCTGGCACGCGCAAGGGCGGACCGATGCGGGCGCGGCCGGCACGCCGCTTTTGTCCTTTGGCGGCAGCGCCGCCACCATCGCGGCGCTCGTCACCGACCCTAAGGATCTTGCGACCCGATCGGCCGATGGCACGCTCAACGGCAATCTGCTGACCGCAGGCTCCGCCCTGCGCGGCGCGGGCAGCGTGGAACAGGGCTGGACGTCGCTGATCGCGATGCACGGCAATCTGCTCGCCTCGACCAAGGCCGAACAGACGACCGCGCAGGGCCGCAGCGATCAGGCCGTGGCCTCGCGCGAAACGGTGAGCGGCGTCGACCTCGACATGGAGGCGGCCGATTTGCTGCGCATCCAGCAGGCCTATTCGGGCTGCGCCAAGATTTTGCAGATCGCCAAGGAGGCGGTCGATTCGATCCTCCAGATCATGAATTGAGAAGGCTAAAGCCATGGTAGGAATCACGGCCAAGACGGCGATTGCCGAAATCCGGCGGCAGCAGGCGCTCTCGCAGAGCATCATCGAAGGCCAGACCGCGATTTCGAGCGGCATCACGCTCAACAAGCCGTCGGACAATGCGCTCGCCTGGGTCCAGGTGTCGGACATCGGCCGCGCGCAGGCGCAGCAGGCCGCATGGCAGGCCAATGTCAGCTATGGCGCCGGGCGCGCCGCGACCGCCGAGGCCAATCTGGAAGAGGTCAATAATCTGATGGTCCGGGCGCAGGAGCTGATCACATCGGCCCGCAACGGCGCGCTCAACGATACCAGCGGCGTCGCCATCGGCGAGGAATTGAAGACCATCCGCGCAACGGTCGGCGAATTGCTGAACCAGAAGGATTATCAGGGCATACCGGTGTTCGACGATGGCCAGAGCGTGCTCGTGCCCGTCAGTCGCGGCCTCAATCTGGCCGTCGTGGGCACACGCCAGTCCGTGTCCGAAGGTATCGACGTGGGCGGTTCGCGCAAATCGCTCGACGATATCTTCGCGCAAGGCCTCGCCGCGCTCGGAGGCGGCTCCGATGCCGATCTGTCCTCCGCACTTGCCGCGATCCAGGCGGGGCAGAATCACATCGCGGTGGAACAGGCGAAACAAGGCGTGCGCGGCGACCGGCTCGACGTAATCGGCACGCGCCTGACCAGCGTCGATCTCGACCTGACCGATCGCCGGTCCGACCTTGAATCCACCGACCTGACGGAGGTCATCTCATCGGTGAAGAGCAAGCTGCTGCAACTCGACGCCGCGCAGTCGGCCTTCGCGCGGATCAACCAGAAGACGCTGTTCGACCTGATCAGCTGACGGGGTCGATCGGTTCGTCCTAAAGCGACGCCTGATCGAGCCGTATTAACCATCTGACAGCCTCTACATGCGATGCTGACGGAATTGACGCCCTTGGGGCAGATAACGGGGATTTTTCATGTTCGCAGTCATCGGACTGGTCATCCTGCTCGTCATGGTGTTCGGCGGTTTCGCCTTCACCGGCGGCGACCTCGGCCCGGTGCTCCACGCCCTGCCCCACGAGATGCTGATCATCGGCGGCGCCGCCGTGGGCGCGCTCGTCATCGGCAATTCAGGTGCCGACCTCAAGGCGCTGGGAGGTGGCCTGGCCAAGGTGTTCAAGGGCGCGAAATATAAGAAGCAGGATTTTCTCGACTGCATCTTCCTCGTGTCCAAGCTGATGAAGACGCTGCGGGTCGAAGGGCCGGTGGCGCTCGAACCGCATATCGAGGATCCGTCCAGCTCCACCATCTTCACCGAATATCCCAAGCTGATGAAGGACAAGGCGCTCATTCACCTGATCAGCGACACGCTGCGACTGGTGGTGATCTCGTCCGGCACGCTCGATCCGCATGCGGTCGAGGAGGTGATGGACAACAGCCTCAAGACCCATCATCACGAAGCGATCAAGCCGGCCGACAATCTGCAGGGCCTCGCCGACGCCCTGCCCGCGCTCGGCATCGTCGCGGCGGTGCTGGGCGTGGTCAAGACCATGGGGTCGATCGACCAGCCGCCCGCCATTTTGGGCGCGATGATCGGATCGGCGCTGGTCGGCACCTTCCTTGGCATTTTGCTCGCCTATGGCATGGTCAACCCGTTCGCCAACCGCTGCCGCAGCGTGATCGAGGCGGACGGCGCGATCTATCATGTCGTCAAGCAGATCATCATCGCCTCGCTCCACGGCCATCCCCAGCCGCTGGTGATCGAAGCCGCGCGATCGGGCCTGATCCACGCCAACCAGCCCGGCTTTGCCGAAGTGTTCGACGGCATGCGGGGCAAATAAGCCATGGCCGACAAGAAGCGCGGCGCGAACGAGCCCGAACCCCGGCCGATCATCGTCAAGAAGATCATCGTCGAAGGGCATGGCGGCCATCATGGCGGCGCGTGGAAGGTCGCCTATGCCGATTTCGTGACGGCGATGATGGCGTTTTTCCTGCTGATGTGGCTGCTGGGCGCGACCACCGAAAAGCAGCGCAAGGCGCTCGCCGATTATTTCACGCCGACGCTGGTGGAGCTTAAAATGGCCTCGGCCGGTTCGACCGGGCTGATGGGCGGCGACAGTATCATGGGCAAGGAAAATTACCCCACGACCGGCGGTCAGGGCAACCTGTCCATCACCATCCCACGCGACGCCACCGGCACCAAGGAAGAAGGCGGCAAGGCGATGCGCGCCGCCGACCGCCAGAAATTCGAATCGGTCAAGAAGGCGCTGGAAGCGCGCATGGCGCGCCGGCAGGGCATCAACAAATTGCGCAAGAATGTGCGCTTCACCGAAACCCGCGAAGGGCTGCGCATCGACCTGATCGACGAAGCCGATTTCGCGATGTTCGCGATGGGGACCGATACCCTCGTGCCACAGGCGCGGGCGCTGATCGGCGAGGTCGCGGGCGTGCTGGCGACGATGCCCAATCCGCTGATCGTGCGCGGGCATACCGATGGGCTGCCCTATGCGGCGGGCCGGTCGATGAACAACTGGATGCTCTCGTCCTCGCGCGCCGAAGCGACGCGCAAGGCGCTGGCGGAGAACGGCATTGGCAATGCCCGCTTCGCCCGGATCGAAGGCGTCGCCGACCGCGAGCCTTTCGCGAAAGGCAACGCCTATGATCCCCGCAACCGGCGCATGTCGATCATCCTGGGCTGGACCCGTGGCGGCGGCGATGGCGGCGATGATGTGGGGTTGGACGCGGAAACCAAGGCTGCGGTCAAGGAGCGCGACGACCCGGCGAACGTCGCCCGACGCGAGGTGCAGCGAATCGACATGGGCGGCACCGGCATGCCGACCGGCGCGCAATTCATCAACCCCACCGCGGCCGGGACATCGGCCAAGCCGGGGAAGCATTGAGGCGGGCACGGGCTCAACCGACCTTCACTCCTGCCATTTACATGCCCCGGCGCGCTGCCCTAGGCTGATTGCAAGAGACTGTTGGGACGATGGCATGAAGCGTGAATTTTTGTCTTTGGTCTCCATCTTCCTCTCGATGTTCGTGGCCGGCATAGCCGCGGCCCGTCCAGCGTCTGCGCCGCCATTATCGGTCTATGGCCGGCTTCCGGGTTTCGAGCGGGCTGCGCTCTCGCCTTCCGGTGAACGGGTGGCGATCATAGGCGTTCTCGACACGAAAAGACTGCTGATCGTCGTCGATAAGGATGCGAAAATGATTTTTTCGACGCCGCTCGATGACATGAAGATACGTTCGCTCAACTGGGGCGGCAATGACCGAATTCTTATCTACAAGTCCGATACGGTTTCGCTGGGCGCTGGTTTTTCCACGGACAAGACAGAACTGGCTTCGGTATTCGTCATTCCACTGGACGGGTCGAAGGCCTGGTCGATCTTCCAGGGCAAGGACGATATTTCCGGGGGTGTCAGGCAATTTTTCGGCGTCAATGAGCGGGATGGCAAGTGGTATGGCTATTTCAGCGGCATAACGCTTGACCGTGATACCGGTGGGGAACGCTTTCTAAAGTCTACCAACCCGGTCCCGTACGAAGTAGACCTGCAAACTCAGGCGGTGCGAAAAATTGGTTTGCGTGCCGGGGACGGCATCTTTCGAAGCTGGATCATCGGCGCAGGCGGTACAGTCGCAGCATCACTGGACTACCAGTCGAAGAGTGGCGACTGGCAGCTACGGGGTAGCGCGGCAGCGAAGATCAACTCTGGCAACACTAAGCTCGGCGGGATCGACCTTGTGGGCCTTGGCAACGCCGCCGGCACGATTATCTACAGTCAGACCGACGACGAAGATGGCGAAACGCGCTGGTTCGAACAACCACTGGCTGGCGGAAGTGCGAAGGAAATACTCGCCGACACTTATGTCGAACGACCCTTTTTCGATGACCGATCGCGCCAGTTGATAGGATATTCCATCGTCGGCGATACGCCATCCTATCGATTCTTTGACGCCCGCAGACAGAAGATCATGGATGCGACGCAAAGAGCCTTTCCGGGCCTCGCCGTAAACCTCGTCGATGGGAACGAGAGTTTCGACAGACTGCTTGTGCAGACCGAGGGGGGCGACGATCCGCAATCCTGGTGGCTTGTCGACATCAAAACTGGCGCCGCCGCTCCGATTGGCCAATCCTATGCCGTGCAGTCGGCTCAGGTCGCCACGACGCGTCTCGTTCACTATGTGGCAGCCGATGGCAAGAAAATCGCAGGCGTGCTGACCCTGCCGCCCGGCACAATTGCCAAGTCGCTGCCGGTAGTGGTTTTTCCCCATGGTGGCCCGGCGGCGCGAGATACTGTCGGATTCGACTGGTGGGCACAGGCGTTCTCGGCGCAGGGCTATGCCGTGCTGCAGCCGAATTTTCGCGGCTCCACCGGCTATGGCGCGGAGTTTCGACGCGCCGGTTATGGCGAATGGGGTCGCAAGATGCAGACCGATATTTCTGACGGGCTCGCCTATCTGGCGAAGGAAGGCATTGTCGATCCCAGCCGTGCATGCATCATGGGAGCTAGCTATGGCGGCTATGCCGCACTCGCTGGCGTGACGCTCCAGCAAGGGATCTACAGATGTGCCGTGTCGGTGGCTGGCATCGGCGACGTCGCCAAAATGGCGAGGACGGACCAGGCCCAAAGTGGCCACGATCCTACGCTCCGGCGCGCTTTGGCGCAGGAAATCGGCAGCGGCCGCGATCTGGCGGCAATTTCTCCGATACGCTTTGCCGACAAGGTGACCGTGCCCGTCATGCTCATCCACGGCAAGGACGACACGGTCGTGCGCTATGAGCAGAGCCGCGACATGGCCGGCGCGCTGCGGCGAGCCGGCAAAGCCGTCGAATTCGTCACTCTGGATGGCGAAGATCATTATCTATCGAGGGGAGACACGAGGCTTGCCATGCTGGAAGCGGCAGTGCGCTTCATCAGGACCCATAACCCGCCCGGCGCAGCGAGCGGCCAGGCGGCAGGCAGTGCTACAGCTGCGGCCGGAGCGAGATAAGGCGGAGATGCACTCCCCTACTCCACAGGAATCTCCAAACTAGCCTCCAGCCCGCCCCCTGCCCGGTTGGCGAGCCTGAGCGCGCCGCCATGTTCGGCCATGATCGCGCGGACCAGCGCGAGGCCCAGCCCCGCCCCGCCGGTGTCGCGGTTGCGCGAGCCTTCCAGGCGGGTGAAGGGCTCCATCATCTCCTCCATCCGGTCGTCCGCGATGCCCGGGCCGTTGTCCGTGACGATCAGGCGGA
Organism: Sphingobium fluminis; assembly: GCF_037723805.1. Lineage (NCBI taxonomy): Bacteria > Pseudomonadati > Pseudomonadota > Alphaproteobacteria > Sphingomonadales > Sphingobiaceae > Sphingobium > Sphingobium fluminis. Next base: position 692,000 of record NZ_JBBJUK010000001.1, on the reverse strand, counting down.
TGACGCCCTCGCCGCGCGCGACGCTGACATGGGCATGGTCGCCATAGACGATGGCGTTTTCGATCAGGTTGCGGAGCGCCCTGCGGATCTGGCGGGGGCGGACATTGGCGACAGCGCGGTCGCTTTCCGCGAGGTCGACCGGCGATCCCAGCTCGATGAAATCCTCCACCACGGCGTCGGCGAGAGCGGACAGGTCGACCTTCTGCGGCGCTTCGGCCCCGCGCCCCGCGCGGGCGAGCGAGAGGATATCCTCCAGCATGCGGTTCATTTCCTCGATGGTTTCGGACATGCGGGCACGTTCGCCTTCATCCTCCACCGATTCGGTGCGGACGCGGAGCGAGGCCAGCGGGGTGCGCAGGTCATGGCCAATCGCGCCCAGCATCCGGTCCTTTTCATTGAGCATCGCAAAGATGCGGCCGCGCATCGCGTTGAACGCCATGGTGAGATCGCGCACGTCGCCGGGCCCGCGCTCGTCCACCGGATCGCCGGCACCCGTCCTGGCGAACTGCTCGGCGGACGACGTCAACTGTTTGAGCGGTCGCGCCAGCCGCCGCCCGATCCACAGCAGGGGCGCGAGGACGATGACGTACAGGATCAGCGTCTGGACCATCAGCCAGCCGCCAAAACGTGGTGGCCGGTCGCCCGAGCGGGCCTGCGTCACGACCCATTTGCCCGGCTGATATTCAGCGGCCATGACGAGGCGGCGGCGCGATGGCCCGTCCATTTCATGGCCCGGTCCTTGCGCGCGCTGGCGAATCTGCGCCCAGCGCCGATTGGGCCTGCGATCCTCATCCTCGACGACGCGCACAGAGCGGATGGCCAGGCCGATGTCCTGGAACATGGTTTCTGCCCGCCGTTCGATATCGGGGCGCGCCTGTCCGGCCAGAGCAGGCGCACCGGTGATGAACCGCGCGCGCGGCCGATCCCCGCCCCGGCGGTCCGGGCGATTGTCGAGCGCGTCGACAATGCGATAGACGGCCGGCGCGGTCTGGCCCGTGAGCTGCAACCGGTTACGTTCCTGCAGCAGCAGCGCGAAATTGATCGCCTGCGCGACGAACAGCGCGATGGCGACAAGGATGATGATCTGGCCAACGAGGCTGCGGGGCCAAAGTCGGAGGGCTTTCACAATCTGCGCACCTCGGCGGACAGGGTGTAGCCGCCACCCCAGACGGTCTTGATGAGCGTCGGGTTCTTGGCGTCGGGTTCGATCTTCTTGCGCAGGCGGCTGATCTGATTGTCGATCGCGCGATCGAACGCATTCGCCTCCCGCCCCTGGGTGATGTCGAGCAGTTGATCGCGGCTCAGCACCTGATTGGGCCGGGTGGCGAAGGCCAGCATCAGATTATATTCGGCGGTCGAAAGCGGCAGCGAGACCCCTTCGGCATCGACTAGCACCCGCTCTTGCGACTTGAGCAGCCAGCCGGCAAAGGCGTAGGTCGCGCCGTCGGGCGCGGTGACGCGCTGGCCGCCGGTCGCGACGCGGCGGAAGATCACCTTGATCCGGGCGACCAGTTCGCGCGGAGAAAAGGGCTTGAGCACATAATCGTCCGCGCCCATTTCCAGGCCGACGATCCGGTCGGTCTCCTCCGACTTCGCGGTTAGCAGGATGACGGGAATTTCGCTCGTTTCGCGAATATGACGGCACAGCGACAGCCCGTCCTCGCCCGGCATCATGATGTCGAGGATGACAAGGTCGATGGCGTTGGCGTTAAGGCGCAGACGTGCTTCCGACGCGTTTTCCACGGCGGTCACGCGAAAACCGTTGCGGCTAAGATATTGCGCCAGCGGCTCGCGGATCGATCGCTCGTCGTCGACGAGCAGGAGATGGGGTCGTTCGCTCATGGCCATCTGTCTGTCATGGGTTGAAGAAGGTTGGAAGGGCGAAGGCGTTAAAGGGGGAGGCCTTCGCCCTTCCCGCCGGCGGCGCGGTTCAGGGACAGGGGGATGTCTGGTCGCGCCGGCGACGATAGCGGATCAGCCTGCGGGCGGCGGCGGGCCTTTGCGGTCGTGCCACTTGCCGCGCATCTGACCGCGCATGGTTTCGCGAGCGGCCTTGAGTTCGTCGGCGCTCACCGTGCCGTCATGATTGGCGTCGGCCTTGTCGAACATGGCGAGCGGGCCGGCCATGAATTCCGCCTTGGTCACGACGCCATCCTTGCCGGCGTCGCGGCCGGGACCCATCATCATGCCGCCACCGGGGCCGCCATGATGACGGCCGCCCCAGCGGCGGCCTTCGGGACCACCGGGCCTGCCGTCCGCATTCTGCCGGTCATGGCGGGCCTGCGCCCCGGCGACGAATTCCGCCTTGCTGACCTGGCCGTTTCGGTCGGTGTCGAGCGCGGCAAAGCGCGCGTCGAGACGCTCGGCGCGGCGTGCTTCGCGGTCTTCCCTGGTCAGCTTGCCGTCCTTGTTGGCGTCGAGCTTGGCGAAGCGGGCTTCGAGTGCGGCGGTGAGTTCCGCCCTGGTGATGGCGCCATCCTTGTTCGCGTCGACCAGCGCCATCAGCCCGCCGCCGCGCGGCCCATGCGCGCCGTCGCGGCCATCGGGCTGCGCGAAGGCAAGGTGCGAGGCGGCGAGGCCGCCGACGAACAGCGAGCCAAGCGCCACCGTGCCAAAAAATCTGCGGATCATGCCAGTCTTCCTTTCGAGCATTTGTCTGGACGGCGTTGGCCATCCTTGACGATGCTTATCGGGGGAGATTGTCCGTAAACTTTGTCAGGTCATGCGCGATTATGTCGCAATTTGTAATGGCGACGCCCGCGTTACCGATCGCGCCGTCCCAGCAGCCGCAGTCGCAGCGCGTTCAATTTGATGAAACCCGCTGCGTCGCGCTGGTCGTAAGCGCCGGCGTCATCCTCGAACGTCACGACCTTTTCGCTGTAGAGCGAATAGGGCGATTTGCGGCCGACGACCTGGACGCTGCCCTTGTAAAGCTTGAGACGGACCGTGCCCGTGACCTTTTCCTGGCTGTGGTCGATCGCGGCCTGAAGCATTTCGCGTTCGGGGCTGAACCAGAAGCCGTTGTAGATCAGTTCGGCATATTTGGGCGCGAGTTCATCCTTGAGGTGCGCCGCGCCGCGATCCAGCGTGATCTGTTCGATGCCGCGATGGGCGAGATGATAGATGGTGCCGCCGGGCGTTTCATACATGCCGCGCGACTTCATGCCGACGAAGCGGTTTTCGACGAGGTCGAGCCGGCCGATGCCATGGTTGCGGCCATAGTCGTTCAGCGATTCGAGCAACGTCGCGGGCGACATGCCGACGCCGTTGATCGCGACACCGTCGCCCCGCTCGAAATCGATCGTGATATATTCGGGCATATCGGGCGCGTCTTCGGGGTTCACCGTGCGCGAATAGACATAGTCAGGGACTTCATCCCACGGGTCTTCCAGCACCTTGCCCTCCGACGAGGTGTGCAGCATGTTCGCGTCGGTCGAAAACGGGCTTTCGCCGCGCTTGTCCTTGGCGATCGGGATCTGATTCTGTTCAGCGAATTCGATCAGCTTTGTACGGCTGGTCAGATCCCATTCGCGCCAGGGGGCGATCACCTTGATGTCGGTCTGGAGCGCATAATAGCCAAGTTCGAAGCGGACCTGGTCATTGCCCTTGCCGGTCGCGCCATGGGACACGGCGTCGGCGCCGACCATTTTCGCGATCTCGATCTGGCGCTTGGCGATCAGCGGCCGGGCAATCGAGGTGCCGAGCAGATACAGGCCCTCATACAGCGCGTTGGAGCGCATCATCGGAAAGACATAGTCCTTCACGAATTCCTCGCGCAGATCGTCGATGAAGATATGCTCTTCCCTGACGCCCATCAGCCGCGCCTTGGCGCGCGCGGGTTCCAGTTCCTCGCCCTGCCCCAGATCGGCGGTGAAGGTGACGACCTCGCAATTATAGGTTTGTTGCAGCCATTTGAGGATCACGCTGGTGTCGAGTCCGCCCGAAAAGGCGAGGACGATTCGGTTGACGGACTCGGACATGCGGCGGCGACCCTTTTCATAATGGCGCGAATGACCGGCGGGCCGGTATCAGGCGCGACGCGCAAGCGCAACTATGGGGTGGGCGACCACAAGAAAGGGCGACGCACAGGCGCCGCCCTTTCCGCTTCGATGACGGTGCGGCCGGCCTAGCCGATGCCGGGCACCCAGCCCTTGCGGCGGCCATCGGCCTTGCCGAAGCTGAAGATGGTCTGCGAACGATCCGGCGCAGGGCCGGCCGCAGCGACGGGGCTCGTCGGCGATGCGGGCGGGATATCCGCCTGGCGCTCCTCACGTTCCTGAAGCAGCGCGATCGCTCTCCTTTTGCGCTTGGCGTGGGTGAGGAACGGATTTTCCGCACTCGGCGGTGCGGCGATCATCGCGTCAAGCGTCGTTGCAGGCACCGTATCCGCGTGCGCCATGGCTGGGCTCGCGGCGGGCGCGACAAGCGGGGCGCTGTAGGCCGGGGCCGGGGCGACCGAATCGACCGGCTCCAGCGACGCACTATCCTGATCGATCAGCGCGTCGTCGGTGCGACGACGACGGCGCATCATGATCGCCGTACCGGCCAGCCCGGCGAGCAACAGGGCTGCGCCACCCAGACCGACGGCCACGGCCTGGCCACTGTCGTTCGAGACAGGAGCCGCCGTTGGATCGGGCGAGACAATGGGCGACGGTTCCGCCCTATTGATGGGCGCGACGAGCTGCCCCGCAGCCACCGGGCGAGCCACTTCTATAGGTTGGGCAGGTTTTGCTGGCGCTGCCGCGCGATCGGCTTGAGCCAAGCGTGCAGGCTGCTCCCCTGTTTGCCGAGACACGGGCGAAGCGTTACGCCGGACCGGCACGGCTGATTTTTCAGCCTCCGACTTCGCGACGGCTTCGGCCAGACGGGCTTCGACCGAGGCGGTTTGCTGCACCACAGGAGCAGAGGGCGCCATTACGGGTGCGGCGGCTGGTGCAGCGGCCGGCGTCGGAGGTGCGACCGGGGTCGCCGCCAACGGCGCGACGCCTTGCGCGACAGGCGGGGCAGCGACCTCTTGCGCAAGCACAGCGGTTGAACTGAAGGCCAGAACAGCGGCAATCGCGGCCCTGGCGGGGCGGGTTGAAGACATATGTGCAGTCATAGCACAATAATTAACGGGCAAATGATCCATTCGACGCACTGATATCGTCATGTTCGGGACGAACGGTTGTCTCAGACCGTTAAATCGAGATTATGAACATGATTTATGAATATCCGTTCATGACGATCCCACGTTTCCGACAATAACGACTTTAACTTCTGCCATAGTCAGCTTCAATCTTCTTGAGCCTGGATATCTGTCGCCCCGTCTCGACGCGCGCCATCGATATGAGCGTTCAGCCGCGCGGCATCGGCCGCCTCAGCCTGTTTTTGCGCCTTGGTTCGCCCGAATTTAAGGCGATTGGCCTGAGCAACCGACAATCTATCCTGCCGCGCCTTCGCCTTGCGTGCCCGCCTGAGGTTTATAAGGTCACCCATTCACGCCCCTTCCGACTGGTTCTGATGGAATATAGCGATATGTCGGGATGAAATCACCCGGCAGCCTGCCGCCTTCACTAAGACATCTCGATACCATCCGCGCCCGGTACGCGCCGTCTGGTCCGAACCGGCTTCATGTCGTCGCGTCGGTAGGAAGCTGTTAACTTTCTGGCCCGATTTTGGGAGCATGGAGAGACGTGAATCCCGCATGCCGCGCCCTGCGCCTTCGACCAGCGGTCGGGCGAGGCTACCCGACGCTGTCTATCGCGATTTTATCGCGACCTTATTCACGATGACCGTACCGATCGTCGGGTTCGGCATCCTCTACGCGGCAGTCGGCGCTTTGATCTGTCTCAAATGGCGTGACCCGGTGATCGGCTTTCTGACCACGGCCGCGATTGCGGTGACGTGCGCACGCGTCCTCCTGATCCGCGGTTATCACCGGGCCGGAGGGGCTGCGCAAGCCATCCCGAAGCTCAGCCAGTGGGAGAAACGCTATGCCCTCATGACCTATGCGTTCGCAATACTGCTGGCCGGACTCAACGTCAGGGCGTTGACGGTGCATCAGCCGCTGATCCATCTCACCACGATCAGCCTCGTTTTCACCTTCGGCGCGGGCATCGTTTCGAGAAACGCCTCTCGCCCCCGGCTTTGCGTCGTCAGCCTTCTGCTGGCCGTCGTTCCTACCGCCGCCGCATTGTTGCTGCATGCATTCAGCCCCTATGACGAGTTGCTTCATGCGCAATTCTTCGCACTGGAAGCGATCCTCCTGCTGGCGGTTACGGGAATGAGCTTCGCCTCGGTGCGGCATCTCTACGATGCGTCGGTCGACCATCTGACCACCAAACATGATCTGGCCAAGCTGGCCCGTTTCGACGCCTTGACCGGACTGCCCAACCGGCTGCTGCTGCGCGAAGCCTTTCAGGCCAACCTGAAACTGGGCGCGTCGCCCGATCATCTTGCGGTTCATTATCTCGATCTCGATGGCTTCAAGGCGATCAACGACCGCTATGGCCATCCGGCCGGCGACCAGATGCTCGTAGAAGTGGCGCGCCGCCTGAAATCCGCTGTCCGGTCTACCGATACGGCATGTCGCCTGGGCGGTGATGAATTCCTGCTGCTTCAATCTCACGTCCAGCATGCCCATCATGCCGACTTGCTGGCGCGCCGGGTGATCAAACAGCTTGGCGAACCCTATCTGATCGACGGCATAGAGATGCGCATCTCGGCAAGCGCGGGCATCGCGATCGCCCCTGACCATGGCAGCGACCTGGAACGCCTGATCCGCTGCGCCGACGCGGCGTTGTATCGCTCGAAGGCGCGGGGAAAGGCGCAATTTCAATTTTATTCGATTGAAGATGATGAGGAAGTCGGGCGCGCGGTCGCCTGATAAATCCTGTTCTTCCAACCCACGGCCGTTCAAGCCGTCGTCGGAAAGCGCTGGCGGGCCCTATCTGCCCATGCCCTTATCCGCAATGCTCGCCACCGGCTCGACAAGCCTTTCCCATTCCTCGATGATCATTCGCGCGGATAGACCAGCGCCCGCTTCTCATCCTCCACCGCATCGCTGCTGATGCTTTCCACGCGTCCGGACACGACGCCGAAACGCGTGAAGGGAAAGGCGGCGATCTTTACCGCGACCTCCTGGCCCGCGCGGACGAAGCCGACATCCTTTGGCGCGCTAGCCCAGAATGGAAGGGCTTGGCCGCTAGCACGCGATCGGTTTGGGGCTTCGCATTCGACCTTATTGAAAGGCGATGGGGCGATAAGCCAATTTCGGTCTGGAACGACCCCCGGATGGTTGGAAAGGTGATGAAGTGGCGCGATGAACGCGCGGCCACCGCCCGCGCCCCCGACACGGGCATCACAGTCCTTCGGGAACTTCTAAAGTTCGGTCGCCTGCGCGGTCGCATCAATATCAATGTCACAGACGGTATTCCCCGCCTCTACAAGGGCGGCGACCGTGCGGCCATCATATGGACCCCGGAGGACATGGAAGCTTTCGGCGGCAGCAAGAGTTTCGGCATGGTCCGCGACAAAGCGAAAATCGTTCATTTCGAGGAGGGCGAGGACGGGGAGCCGGTGGAGCGAGCGAAACATCTGCACGACGTACGAGGAACGTTCTGCACCTATCTCCTGACCGATTGTGAGTTAACGGATGAACAAGCAGCTTTGATCATGGGATGGTCGTCTGCCCGTGTGGGCAAAATTCGCAGCACTTATGTCGACACCGCTGCTGTTGTAATTTCGCTCGCGGAGAGGATGCGAGCAAAGCACGGAGCAAAACAAACCGGGAGCGCAGCCTAGAAACGGCGGAAAAGCGTGGAGCGGGTAGCGGGGATCGAACCCGCATCACAAGCTTGGAAGGCTAGTGCTCTACCATTGAGCTATACCCGCTCGGCAGGCCAAGCGCCCTGCCATCAATCGGCCCCGCTCGTCAATATCGCATTATGGCGGCGCCAGCCAATATCGCCCTTAACCCGGCGCGGCATTTCCTCTATCTGATGGCCATGGCTTCCCCCTCCCTGCGTCAGTTCGACATCTTCGCGCAGATGGTGGCATCGGGAAGCATCATGGATTGCGCGCGGATGCTGGGATTATCGGCCGAAGAGGTCGAACGCGACATCACGTCCCTGGAAATGCGCCTAGGCTATCGCCTGTTCGACCGGACCGTCGCACCGGCGCGCCTGACCCCGGCGGGCCGCAAGACCGCGCAGGTTATGGCGCTGCTATCACAAGGCGATGCAGAGTCGTTCGCACGCGATGCCGCGACCATCGAATCTGCTATCCCCGATCCGCTACCTGCGGCCAAAGCCCCTTCTCATGGCCGCCAAATGATCACGCTGGCCGCGCCGGCCCCCGTCTTCGGTCATTTTCAGGATGCCCTCGCCGCGTTCGAGGAGGCCAATGAGGACATCGCCATCGCGCTCGACCTCAATGTTCAGTTTGCGGAAGACGCGGCGGCGGCTCTTTCCGGGGGCCGGGTCGACATCGCCTATTTTTATGCTCTTGTCGCGCCGGCGGCCTTTCCATCACGTTATGGCTGGTCCGAACAACTTAATCTCTATGTCGGGGAAGAGCATCCACTTGTCCGGTATGCCACCGTTTCGCGCGACGACCTCATGGCGACGTCCATGCTCGCGATGGATCGGCACAACGGCCTGCGCCATGTGATCGACGACGCCCTGGCAGGCGGGCGCATAATATTGGGTCGGGCCGTGCTGGAAACGGATAATATGTTCGACATCATCGCGGGGCTGCGGGACGGGCTTGGCTGTTTCGCCGCTTTTGGGCCGATGGCTCGGGATTTGGGGCGCATGTCGGGCATTCGTCGTCTGGCTCTGGATGCACCGCTCCCGGCGATCGAGGTGCGACAGGCAGTGAACGAGAGCGCGGCGGGCAAGGCCGGGGTTCAGGCGCTGGCGGACTATCTGTTCCTCTAACCTGCACCAATTGCGATATGTGACAATTTCGTTACAAGGCGCGGATGCGGGGCAAGGGACCAATGATCGGCGGGGCGGACGAGCCTCGATAATGCGCCAGATCGCCGCCCTGCCCTATGCGACCGATCCCGACGGGTCGATGCGCATCCTGCTCATCACGTCACGCGATACGCGGCGCTGGGTGATTCCCAAGGGCAACCGGATCAAGGGGCTGGCGGGCCATCGCGCCGCCGAGATCGAAGCCTATGAGGAAGCCGGCATCCACGGCATTGCCTGTCCCGCCCCGCTTGGCCGATATCGATATGAAAAGCGACGGCGCAACGGCGGGGCGCGCGAAGCGACGGTCGAGGTTTTTCCGCTAGCGGTCACCGGCCAGTTGAAGCAATGGCCCGAACAGGGCCAGCGCGAACTGCGCTGGTTCCCGGTGGCGGAGGCGGCGCGCGTCGTCGACGAACCCGACCTGCAATCGATCATCGCGGCGTTCCGCGAACCCCCGACCGATCCCGGATGGTTTTTCCGCATGCTGTTGTGGATCCGGGATAAACGAACCGAAAGGACTGGAATGCTGCGCTGGTTTCAGGCGTTGATGCCCAAACAGGGGCGCTTCTTCGATCAGTTCGAAGATCATGCGGCGATGCTGGTCGCGGGCGCCGACGCGCTCGCCCGCCTGCTCAAGGGCGGCCCGGATATGGACCGCCACATCCAGGAAATTTCGGACCGCGAGCATGAGGCGGACGACATCATCCGCGACGTGCTGCAGGATGTGCGCCGTATTTTCGTGACGCCGTTTGACCGGAGCGCCATTACCGGCCTGATCGGCGTGATGGACGACGCCATCGACCAGATGAACCAGACCGCCAAGGCGATCGCGCTGTTCGAGGTCAAGGCCTTCGCGCCGCAGATGCAGGATATGAGCGCGCTGATCGTCGAATGCGCGCGCATCACGTCGGAAGCGATGCCGCTGCTGCGATCGCTCAATATAAATTCGGCGCGGCTGCACGAACTGACCGAACGGCTGGTCAAGCTCGAAGGCCATGCCGACTCGCTGCACGAAGCGGGCCTCAAGGCGCTGTATCAACAGGCGCGCAAAGGCGACACGCTGGATTTCGTGGTGGGCAACGAGATTTATTCGCATCTCGAAAAAGTGACCGACCGGTTCGAGGATGTCGCCAACGAGATTTCCGGCCTCGTCATCGACCACGCCTGAGTCAGGACTGGTCATGGACGCTCATCTCGCTTTCCCGCTGCTCGTCGCGCTGATCGGAGTCGCGCTCGCCTTCGATTTCCTCAACGGCCTGCACGACGCCGCCAATTCGATCGCGACCATCGTGTCGACCCGCGTGCTCAAGCCGCAATATGCCGTCGCCTGGGCCGCCTTCTTCAACTTCATCGCGTTTCTGTTTTTTGGCCTGCATGTCGCGGAAACGGTCGGCAAGGGGATCGTCGACGCCAATATCATCGACCCGCAGGTGATTTTCGGTGCGCTGATGGGGGCGATCGCGTGGAACCTCATCACCTGGGCGCTCGGCATTCCTTCCAGCAGCAGCCATGCGCTGATCGGCGGGCTGCTGGGCGCCGGCACCGCGAAGGCCGGCTTTTCCGCGATCGTGTGGACCGGCGTGTTCAAGACCAGCGCGGCGATCGTGCTGTCGCCGGCCATCGGCCTGCTGCTCGCGCTATTGCTGGTGCTGATCATCAGCTGGATATTTCGCCGGTTCACGCCGCAGGGTGCGGACCGGGTGTTCCGCAAGCTTCAGTTGATTTCCGCCGCGTTCTATTCGCTTGGGCATGGCGGCAATGACGCGCAAAAGACGATGGGGATCATCGCCGTCCTGCTCTATTCGCAGGGCATTCTAACCGGCGACTTCCATGTGCCGCTGTGGGTCGTGATCTCCTGTCAGGCGGCGATGGGCCTGGGCACCTTGCTGGGCGGATGGAAGATCGTCCATACGATGGGGTCGAAGATCACGAGGCTGACGCCCGCGCAGGGCTTCTGCGCGGAAGCGGGCGGCGCGATCACATTGTTCCTTTTCACCCATCTGGGCGTGCCCGTATCGACGACCCATACGATCACCGGCGCGATCGTCGGCGTGGGCGCATCGCGGCGGCTGTCAGCCGTGCGGTGGAACGTGGCGTCGAGCATCATCGTCGCCTGGGTCGTGACGTTGCCCGCGGCTGCGCTGATCGGCGCAAGCTTTTATGGGCTGACCCGGCTGTTTTGAAGGGGCAAGCCGCTTCCTCATTGTGACTGAGGTAATATTGAAGTGCATTGAATGCGACTTGCGGCGGGATGTTTCCCCGGCGCATGCCGGAGAACGATATCGGCCCAAAGGAGCCATGCTCCGTGATTTGAACATCGGGGGCCGATCAACCTCTGTCACCCCGTGTTGAGCGGGCGTCGCGCGAGCGGAATATGCAGCGCACAAAAAAAGGGTCGCCGGGCAAGGCGACCCTTTTCCTATTCATTCGGCCTCCGACCAAGGCCGCGCCCGTCAGTCTGCCTTGGTTTGCAGATTGACGGCGGCATATTTACCGCGACGATCGACTTCCAGCTCGAAATCGAGGCGGTCGCCTTCGTTGAGCGCGCTCATGCCGGCGCGTTCGACGGCGCTGATGTGCACAAAGGCGTCGGGCTGCCCGTCATCGCGCTGAATGAAGCCGAAGCCCTTCATCGCGTTGAAGAATTTGACCGTACCACTGGAGCGTTCGCCGGTAAGCTGGCGCTGCGGGCCGCGATCGCCACCAGGGGCGGCGCCGAAACCACCAGCACGAGGCTCGCGCGCTTCACGCGGCGGACCGCGATCGGTGACGGGTAGCGGTTCGCCTTCGATCTTGAGGTCCGTCGCCGACACCTTGCCGCCGCGATCCACAAGCGTGAAGCCAAGCTGCTGTCCTTCGGCGAGGCCGGTCAGACCGGCTTGCTCGACCGCGCTGATGTGCACGAACACGTCCTCGGCACCGTCATCGCGAACGATGAAGCCGAAGCCCTTCTGGCCATTGAAGAATTTGACGACACCCGTGCCTTCGCCAACGACCTGGGCAGGCATGCCGCGACCACCGCCGCCGCCGCCGCCGAAACCACCGCCACCGCCGCCGCGGAAACCACCGCCCCCGCCAGCGCCGCCGCCAAAGCCGCCCCCACCGCCGAAGCGATCACCGCCGCCGCCGCCGCCGAAACGATCACCGCCACCGCCGAAACCACCACGATCACCGCCAAAGCCGCCGCCACCGCCGAAACGATCACCGCCGCCCGCGTTGCCACCACCGTAGAAATTATCCTCGCCGAAACCGTCGCGCTTGTCCTTGCCGCGACCGCCGCGGCGCCCTCTATCAAAACTCATGCCCTGTTAGTCACTTTCGCTTCGCCCAAGACAAAACCGGACAAACATGTCGGGCGAATGACATGCACAATCCACCGCAACTGTGCGGTTTGGGAATCACTATATCAAGTTTTCCGGGCAGCGCGAACGATTTTAGCCCGATTGTCGCCATATTCGTCACCCCGCCCTGGAACATCGGCGAAAGCGCGCATTGAGTATTGGCGGTTTTGCCCATAGAGGGACGGCATGACCGTATATTTCCACGAAGAAGACCTGCCCGAAGGCGTCCTCGCCGCCGGCCCCATCGCCATCGACACCGAAACAATGGGCCTTATCACGCCGCGCGACCGCCTGTGCGTCGTCCAGATCAGCGACGGTCAGGGTCATGAGCATCTGGTGCGATTCGGGCCGAAAAGCGATTATGCCGCGCCCCATCTCAAAGCTGTGCTGGCCGATCCCGAACGCCTTAAACTCTATCATTTCGGCCGGTTCGACATCGCCGCCATCCGCCATTATCTGGGCGTGGTCGCCGCGCCCGCCTATTGCACCAAGATCGCGTCCCGCCTTATCCGCACCTATACCGATCGCCATGGCCTTAAGGAACTGGTGCGCGAACTGCTGGGGCAGGAACTGAGCAAACAACAGCAAAGCTCCGACTGGGGCGGACCTGTGCTGTCGGATGCGCAGAAGGAATATGCCGCGTCCGACGTGCGCTATCTCCATGCCCTGCGGGAAGAGCTGAACCGGCGGCTGGTGCGCGAAGGCCGCATGGAATTGGCGCAGGCCTGTTTCGATTTCCTGCCGCATCGCGCCGAACTGGATCTGGCGGGCTGGCCCGAGATCGATATCTTCGCGCATATGTAAGGGACGGGAAGCGTCGTTCATGTCCATTCAGGCCGATCAGCAACGCCATGCGCGACGCCACTGGGCGCGGCCGGGCGGCAGGCATGACCGGCTGGTCCGGGCGCTCAAAAATTATCTGCCCATGGCTGTCGGCGCGCTGACGGCCTTGCTCGCGACCGCGCCCTTCACCGGCGGCGACAAGGTCAGCTTCGTCCTAGACAAGAACAAGGTCGAGGTCGCCAGGGAACGCATGCGCGTGTCGGAAGCGCTGTATCGCGGCCAGGACAGCAAGGGGCAGCCCTTTTCCCTGCGCGCCCGTTCGGCCGTGCAGAAAAGCTCGCGCGAGCCATTTGTGGATCTCAACGATATGACCGCCCGCATTTTGCTGAGCGACGGGCCCGCGGTGCTCAATGCGCAAAAGGGGCGCTACGCCATGGAAACGCAGCGCATGGCGATCGTGGGGCCGGTGCAGTTCGAATCGGCGGGCGGCTATCGGCTGACAACGCGCGACGTGGGCATCGACCTGCAATCGCGACGGATGCGCAGCGCCGGCCGGGTGGATGGACGCATGCCGATCGGCACGTTCAGCGGCGATCATCTGGAAGCCGACATGAACGCGCGCACCGTTACGCTGAATGGCCGGGCCAGCTTGCGCATCGAACAAAATGGCCTCAAAGGGCAGAAACGATGAAAAGCCCGTATCGCCTGATCGCCCCTGCCTCGCTCATTGTCGCCGCTGTTGCAGCGGCGATGGCCGCCGCGCAGGCCCAAGGGGTCAAAAATCACGACAGCAACGCCCCTGTGAACTTCACCGCCGACCGGATCGAGGTGCAGGATCGCGCCGATCGCGTGGTCGTGTCCGGCAATGTCGTCGTGAACCAGGCGGGTATGACGCTGACGGCGGCGCGCATGACGGTCGCCTACCGACAGCAACGCGGGGCGGGTGCCGGGGCCAACAATGTCGAGGTGGACCGGATCGACGCGTCCGGCAATGTCGTCGTGACCAAGGCCGATCAGCGGGCGCGCGGCAATGTCGGCATTTATGATCTCAACAGCCGGATCATCACCATGCTCGGCAATGTCGCGCTCGATCAAGGTGCGAACCATTTGACCGGCGGGCGGCTGATCATGGATCTGAACTCCGGCCGATCCACGGTGGACGGCCGTTCGTCGGGTGGCGGGAGCGGCGTTGCGGGCGGCGGCGGTGGCCGCGTGTCGGGCACCTTCTCCGTTCCCCAGCGTAATAATTAGGACAGCGGGCGCTCGTCCCAGCGGATCAGGCGAACCGTACCGCCGCCTTCTACGGACAACTCGCCGAACGCGCCTGTGCGCAGTTTGAGCGACACAAGCGGCAAGCCCAGCGCCAGCAGCGCGAATCGCGCCGCGCCATTGCTGGTCACGAGCAGGTCGCTGCCCTCCCCCGGCTCGGCGAAATAGGCGCGCCACGCGGCGATGCGCGACTCCGCGTCGACGCGCCAGCCCGAGGGCGCGATGCCCTTCTCGTCCCACGCAATCAGCGCCTGCGGACCGAGCCGGGCGAGTGTCTCGGCTTCGGAACGGCCTTCATCAGGGCCGTGATCGATCTCGTTCAGCCAGGACATCGCGCCATCTATCGAGTGGCCAATCGCCGCGCCGATCCGGTCGGCTGTTTCGCGCGCGCGCAGCAGCGGGCTGGAGAGCAAGCGGCGAACGGTCAATCCTTCCGCCGCAAACCACTTGCCGAGCCGATCGGCCTGGACTCGGCCGCTCGCTACCAGCGGAATGTCGGTGCCCGCGCCGATCCGGCGGGCGCTGGCGCTGCTTTCGAACGTATTGCCATGGCGGATGACGAAAACCCGACGGGTCATGGCAGTGGCGGCGTCGGATCGCCATGAGCTGCGATCAGTCTCTCGACGCGCGTGATATCGGCCTGGGTATCGATGCCGGAGCTGTCGAACGAGGGTGGATCGACGCGCACCGTCATAATGGAAATGCCCAGTTCAAGCAGGCGCAGCTGCTCCAGCCCTTCAAGCTGTTCCATCGCTGACGGCGGCTCCGCCTCGAACCGCTCCAGCGCGTCCAGGCGATAGCCATAAAGGCCCACATGGCGCAGCACCGGCGAAAGAGGCTGGCTTGTCCGCAGGGCGCTTTCGCCGCGAATGGCGGGGATGATCGCCTTGGAAAACCACAGCGCGCGACCGTCGGCGGCGCAGGCGCAGGTCGTCCCGCTGAAGGGCGAGCGCCGCTTATGATCGCGCAGGGCGTCGAGCGCCGGCCAGTCGAGCGCGATCACCGGGGTCGCGACATGAGCGCCAGCATCCAGCGCTGCGACGACCGCGCCCAGCGCGCCTTCCGGCTGGAAGGGCGAGTCGCCCTGCAGGTTGACGACGAACCGGGGAGGCTGCGCGCAGCCGCGAGCGGCGGCCAGCGCGCGGCCCGATCCGGTGGCGATACCATGGTCGGTCATTACCGCCTCGCACCCGGCCGCCCGGGCATGATCGGCGATCTCATCGTCATCGGTTGCCACGACCAGGTCGATATCGGACAGGCTCCGTGTCGCCGCCCGTGCCATGGCGATCGTCCGGTGCAACAAGCTACGACCCGCGATCATGGCCAGCGGCTTGCGCGGCAAGCGGGATGATCCCGCCCGCGCGGGGATGACGACCAGAGTGGTCAGGCGACCCCGGCGTGGAGCAGATCATGCATATGGACGGCGCCCACCACCTTGTCGCGCTCGCACACGAACAGCAGCGTGATATTACGCTCATGCATCAGCCGCAGCGCTTCGGATGCAAGATCGTCCGGCTCTATGGCGAGCGGCGTCACGGTCATGAACTGCTCGATCGGCTCATTGAGGTTCCGCTTGCCGGTGACGGTGCGGCGAAGGTCGCCATCGGTGAAGGCACCGATAAGCCTGGTCTCATGATCGACGACCGCTGTGCCGCCAAGCCGGGCGCGGGTCATCTCGATGGTCGCGTCGAGCAGCGAGGCATCGCCGCGCACCATCGGCACGGCGTCCCCATTGGCCATCAGTTCGCGCACCTTGATGAGTTGTGCGCCCAGTCGGCCATTGGGATGGAATTTGTGAAAATCGTCGGCCGAAAAGCCGCGCATTTCCATCAGCGAAATGGCCACCGCATCGCCAAAGGCCATCTGCACGGTGGTCGATGTCGTTGGCGCGAGCGAATTGAGGCATGCCTCGCGCACGGCGGGCAGGCGAATGCAAATATCCGCCGCCGCCGCCACGGTGCTGCGCGACTGTGCCGTCATCGCAAGCAAGGGGATCGCGAAGCGTTTGCAATAATGGATAATCGGACCCAGTTCGGTCGATTCGCCCGAATGGGACAGCATCAGCACGACGTCATCGGGCGTTATCATGCCCAGATCCCCATGACCCGCATCGGCGGGATGCAGGAAAATGGCAGGCGTTCCGGTAGAGGTGAGGGTCGCCGTCATCTTGCGGGCGACGATCCCGCTCTTCCCGATGCCCGTCACGATGACGCGGCCGCGAATTTTCATGAGGACGCCGATGAGGCGAACGAATGTAGCGGCAAATTCACTGTCGGCGAACTGCGCTTCGAGCGCGTTGAGTCCGCTCGCCGCGATGGACAGGCTGCGGCACGCCGTTTCCACAATGCGCCCCCCGGACCCTAGAGGCACGATCTTCGTTGCTGTCGACACGCATTTGCCCTTTTTTCCGCGCCATCACTGGCTTACGCCAGCCGAAGGACACGGGAACGGATTGCCGCATTCGGCCTGCCGTTCCTTCCCTTGTTCCGCGACCTGCGCATTCGTCTTTGGGAATGCTGTGGACCGTCTACGCCGTTTCAGAGACTTATGGCAATCTCTTTCGCAACTGCGAACACTCGCATCGCAACGGTTTTCCACCGTTAAGCCACAATTTTCAACGGCGAACCGTCCTGTTTCGAGGATCAGCCGCTTTGATTCCGGCTTCGTGCAGTTCTTCTATTTGGCTTATCGGGCATGATAATCGCGATACCAGGATACGAATCGGGGGACGCCCGTTTCGATGGATGTTCCCGCCGAAAAGCCGACGTCCCGGGCGATGGCGCTGATGTCGGCAAATGTCGCCGTGACGTCGCCAGGCTGCATCGGCTGAAAGTCTATATGCGCTTTGCGCCCACAGGCATTTTCGAGAACCTCGATGAGATGCATCAGCTCTTCAGGCCTGTTATTGCCGATATTGTAGAGCCGGTGGGGCGCGCGGCTGCCCCCGGCCTTTATCGCGCCATCATCCGCCGGAGCATGATCGAGGCAGCCGATGACGCCCCGCACAATATCGTCGATATAGGTGAAATCGCGCTGCATCCGCCCGTGGTTGAAAACCGGGATGGGCTCCCCCGACAGAATTTTGCCGGTAAATATCCACATTGCCATGTCTGGCCGGCCCCAGGGACCATAGACGGTGAAAAAGCGCAGGCCCGTCATCGGAATGCGGAACAGATGCGCGTAGGTCTCGCTCATCAATTCGTCGGCGCGCTTCGTCGCGGCATAGAGCGACACCGGATGATCGGCCCTGTCCTCCACACGAAACGGCAGCTCGTCATTGCCGCCATAAACCGATGAGGACGACGCATAGACCAGATGACGCACGCGCCGTTCGCGCGCCAGTTCCAGCATATTGACATGGCCCGCCAGATTGGACCGGACATAGGCATGCGGGTTGACCAGCGAATAGCGCACCCCCGCCTGGGCACCCAGATGGACGATCGCCTCCACGGCGTGGGCGGCGAGCGCGGCGCGCACCGCGTCCATGTCCGCAAAATCCAGCTCCAGGAAGGTGAACAGCTTCCCATGCCGCTGCTGGAGCGCGGCCACCCGGTCCTGCTTGAGCGAAACGGTGTAATAATCGTTCATATTGTCGATGCCGATCACCGCGCGGCCTTGCGCCAGCAGATGGTCGGCAACATGCATGCCGATGAACCCCGCCGCACCGGTAACAAGGATCGTCATGCGGGCGCTCCGTGGGCAATCATGGCCGGACGTTTCGTGATCGCCATGCGGAACATCCCCTGAGTTGCGGCCCGCGATGCGCGAACCTGACCGTGCGACTCACAGCCAATCCGGCGGGCAAAGTAAAGGGGTTATCCCCTTCTGCGCTCGCTCCTCCCCCCACAGGTGCGGTCGTTTAGGCATTCCCTAATCTTTCGGGGCTAAGGCGAGGCGATGGACATGGCATCCCACCCGTCGGCCTTCGCCGCGCGCCCGGCGCCGCCCGCCACCGCCCAACGCGCGCGCTGGGCCGACCTGGCGCTGGATGCCGCCGAACCCAACGCCTTTTACGCGCCCGACATGCTTGGTGCGGCCATCGATCATCTGGCACCGCATGGGGCGGTGCGCCTCATCGAGGTACAGGCGGACGAACGCACGATCGGACTGCTGCCGGTCACGATCGCCCCGCGTCACGGCAGGCTGCCCATCGCCTGCGTCACCAACTGGGTCCACGACCATATTTTTTTCGGTGCGCCGCTGATCCGCAACGGCCATGAAATAGCCGCCTGGCGCGGTATTTTGGCGCAACTCGACAGCGCAAGCTGGGCGCCCGGCTTCCTGCATCTTCAGGGGCTGGACGCCGCCGGGGCCAATGCCGCGGCGCTGGAAGCGCTCTGTGTCGAACAACGCCGAATGCGCCGCGAAATCCACCGTTATGACCGGGCGATGCTGCGATCCGACCTGCCGAGCGACGCCTATTGGGAAACCCATGTCCGGGCCAAGAAGCGCAAGGAAATTCGCCGGTTGCAAAACCGGCTGGCGGAGCTTGGAACGGTTGAAAGCCGGCGACTGGAAAACCCCGTCGACCTGCCGCAATGGTGCGCGGAGTTTCTGCGCCTGGAAGCGTCGGGATGGAAGGGACAGGAAGGCACTGCGCTCGACTGCAAACCAGCGGACGCCGCCTTTTTCCGCTCCGCCTGCGCCGCCGCGCTCGATGCCGGACGGCTTCATTTCCTGCGCATCGACCTTGATGGCCACGCGATCGCAATGCTCGTCAATTTCCGTCATGGCGTGGGCGCTTTTTCCTTCAAGATCGCCTTTGACGAGCAATATGGCCGCTTTTCGCCGGGCGTGCTGATCGAGATCGCCAATCTCCAGGCGGTGCAGGAGGATCCCGGCATTGAGTGGATGGACAGTTGCGCCGCGCCCGACCATCCGATGATCGACAGCCTGTGGGCCGAGCGCCGCACGATCGTCCAATATCGCATTGCCCTGCATGGCGGTGGGATCGCCCGGTTGCGCCGCACCGCCGCCTGCGCGCTCGCCAATGGCGTCGAACGGGCCGCCGCCCGGATGAAAGGACAGGAATGACCGTGCACAGCCCTATAGCCGTCACGCCCGGCCCCGTGTTCCCGAGCGAAGCGCGGACCGCTTTTGCGACTGCCTATCCCGACCGATCGACCAGACTGACCCACGATCTGGTGGGCCACCCCCTGCTGACCGTCGCCAGCCTTGCCGCGCTTGCCGAGCGGCTGCCCGCGTCGAGCGTGGAGTATAATCTGGGCAAGCTGCCCTTAGGGGTGCGGGCCGAAGATACGCCATCGAACGGGCTCAGCCTGCGCGATACGATCCTGACGATCGAAACCAACGGCAGCTGGGCGGTATTGAAAAATGTGGAGCAGGACCCCGCCTATCGGGCGCTGCTCGACGCGGCGCTCGCCGAACTGGAGCCGATCGTTCGCGCCGGCACCGGGGCGATGCTGAACCGGGAAGCCTTCATCTTCCTGTCGTCACCCGGCAGCATCACGCCGTTCCACATGGACCCCGAACATAATATCCTGCTCCAGATCATGGGTCGCAAGACGATGACGGTCTTCCCGGCGCGCGACGACATTCTGGTGCCGCCACAGCAAAGCGAATCCTTCCACAATGGTGGCCATCGCAACCTCGTCTGGCGCGAGGATTTCCGCGCGCAGGGCGAAGCGGTTGCGCTGGTGCCGGGCGATGCTGTTCATGTGCCGGTCAAGGCACCGCATTTCGTCGAAAACGGCCCCGCGGTGTCGATCAGCCTGTCAGTGACATGGCGATCGGAACGCAGCGTGGCCGAGGGCGAGTTGCACAGTTTCAACGCGCTCCTGAGGGGCCGGGGCCTGCCGATCGGCCGGGTCAGCGCGATCCCTGAGAAACAATGGCTGCGCCGTTTCGCCTATCGCGTTATGCGGAAGCTGGGCGCCTGAACAGGCGGCGAAGCAGCGCCTCGGCCTCCAGCCGGAGCTCGAACCGCTCGATCACCCACCATTCCAGCGATTCCTCGCCAGTGGCGAGGCTCTGCTTGTAACGATCCTTGCCTGCAAGCAACGAATAGAGCGCAAGGTCCCTGCCAGCGTAATGGCTTACGGCGGCGGCGTGGCAAAGCAACCCGGGCTTGTCCTTGGGCGAGACCGGGGCAGCGAAGGCGGACTGATAATTCAGCGCCTGCCCGCGATAGACGAAATTCACGAGCAGACCGACAAGACCCCCCGCGTCGGCAAAGCGCAGCAGTTCCACCTCCCCATTGTCGAGTCCGCGCAGACACAAGGCAGTGACAAAGCCACGGAAGGCGACGTCGTCCCACGCATTATCCGCATGCCTGCCGGCGTTGAGCGCGCGCATCTCTTCGATCCCCGCCGCCACCTCGGCCGGGGTCACGGCGCGCGTGATGGATGGCGACGCGCCCCCATGGTCTTTCATGGACCGTCGGATCTGGCTGCGGCTGTTGGCGCTGAGCAGGGCAAGATAATCGCCTCCGCCCGCACGGACCTGGCCAAGGTCGACCTGATAGACCGGCGACCGATCCACCCGGTAACTTCGGTGCGCCTGCAGGGCGAGCAGGGGTGAGGAAGACACGACACCGTTCAGCCGAAAAACGCGCCAGTCGCGCCGATTCGCGATCGCCGCCAGCGTGGCCTGTGCTGCCTCCTCTTCGCGGCCCCTTGCGATCAGCAGGCCATTATATTCAACGAACGGGCGATCGGCGGTGGGATCGCCCGACTGATTGAGACTGAGCGTGGCGGTGCGGCCGAGCAGACGGCGCGTCATCGCATGGCCGACCAGCGCGAGCGCGACATCCTGTCCGTCGCTATCGACCACGGCGAGTAGTTCGGGCGCGACCGGATAGCTGTCGAGCCAGGCGCCGGTCCAGGTCCAGCCAAGGAAGAAGGACCCATCCGCACGCGCTTCCAGCGCACCCCAGCGCGCCGCCAGCGCCAGCCGATCTGCAGCCAGTGAAAAATGCGCGTCGAAAGCCATCGGGCCTTTGTGGCAGAGGCTAGGGCGCGGTCAAGCGCGTCTCTCCATAGGTCGTAATATGGATCGTGCTCGACGAGTGGGCCAAAGCCGGTATCGGCGATCTACCTGATGCGGTCCGCCAGCCCGATGCGACCCGATGGGCGCGCGCCGGCCGTCGTGACCATCACGCCAGCGGCGAAAACGAGGAGCACAATCACGGCTGGCGACATGGGCGCGCCGGAAAATCGGGAATAAAGTGACGCCATGAGGATCGCCAGGCCTGCGACAACGATCGACGCACCGAGCAACAGGCGGAAAGTCTTGGCAGCGGAACCGTAGCGCATCTTTGATGCCCCTTTTGATGGACAGGCTTAAAAAGCGGCACGGCCGCTCGCGTTCCCGCGATTACGCCATCGGGCTAACCTGCTTTAAATATTGTCTGTCCAGTCCGATATTGCGGTTAGAGCGGTCATGTCGGCCTAGTGCTGGCGGCCCAGATAGTCCGCTACCGCTCCGACACTATGGCCGACCGCCTCCACTGCCTGTTCCAGCTGCATTCGGGACACGCTGAAACGATTGGTCCAATATTGAACCTCATAATCCTCCTTGAGCGAAATGCGTTTGGCGTCCGCCGGCGCAGTCCGGCTCTTGTCATCGCTCATCGGATCAACTCCCGGCATCCAGGGTGAGGGGCGGCGCCAATGGATTATATTTCGAGTCTTCGCCTTTGATCTTCTCTGAGGAAGTGGCGGCCCGCGGCGCACCTTCTGCGGGCTGGGGTCTCCGTTCGCCTTCGATAGATCCGGCGGGCGAAGTCGGGGCTGGGTCTTGCGACATGACAATCTCCTTCGATCACCAACGGCTTAATGCGCGGTTGGTGCCAGAGATGCAGGCAATTCATGTTAATGGAATATCCGCCGCCGCCAAAAACGGACCGCGACGCCGATCGGGGTTTTAATACGCCCCGACGGTGCCTAGGCGAGCGAGCCTTCGGCGGGCTGTCGCAGGAAATTGCTTTCCATCGCCTCGCGCAGACTGGGGTCGATCGGGCGTCGCCCTTCCGCGCCGTGGGTGACGACGGTGGTGTCGCAGGTCGCGACGCAAACGCCCTTTTGAAAGGCGGCGGAACTGACGGTCCAGCTTGTCCGCCCGATATGGCCGATCGCGCAGCGCACCTCGAACGGGTAGGGAAAATGGGATTCCTCGACGAAGTTCAGGGCAAGCCCGGCCACCAGCCAGCGAACGCCCTGCTCCTGAGGATGACGTCCCAGATGATGATGGAACCGGATCCGGGCCGTTTCGAAGATGCCCGAAATCGCCACATTGTTGATGTGGCCCATGGTGTCGATATCCTGGAACCGCGTGTCCATGCTCGTGGTGAAACTGTAAGCGTCCGGGTCTAGCCGCCAGGCTTCGGGTTTGGCCATGTCCTGTCTCCGATTGCCCAATGTCTCAATGTCTTACTCTTCGCGGTCGCCGATGCAATCGCAAGGGCAAAATTGGCGAGTATGCGACCTTTTTGGCACAGTGGCGAGGCAGAGACATGGTCGCCGGGTGCAATGTCGCGGCCAACATTCCGAACCACGCCATGGACTTCACGCGTACCGCGCCATAGCATCCGCGCACCAAATTCGGGGACTGCTAATGCCACAACGCTACAGCCTTGCCGCCATCGCCCTCCACTGGCTGATCGCCGCGCTTCTTGCGTTTCAGATCAGCGTGGGCTGGGCATTGGAGGATTTGGGCGCGCGCGGCTTCTCGCTGTTCCAGTTGCACAAGTCGGTAGGGATTTCGGTGCTGGCGCTGACCCTCCTGCGGGTCGCGATCCGATATTGGAAGCCGCGACCTGCCAGGCTGGAAGGCGGATGGCAGGGCATGCTGGCGAGCGCCGTCCATTTCGGCCTCTATATTTTCATGATCGGTGCGCCGCTTACCGGCTGGGCGCTGGTGTCCACCGCCAGGGTCAAGGTGCCGACCCTCATCTTCGGGGCCATTCCGCTGCCGCATCTGCCGCTGCCGATAGCAAGCCACGGCGCGGCGGAGAGCGCGCACGGCCTTTTGGCGTGGGTGGGAATCGCGCTGTTCCTGCTGCACGTCGCGGGAGCGCTGCGCCATCATCTGCTGATGCGCGACGGACTGATCTGGCGGATGATGCCTGCGCGCAATCCGGTGCTCTTGTTTGCACTGCCAGCGCTGATCGTCGTCGGACTGGTTATCGGCAAAGCGATTTTGCCCGCGCCAGCTAAAACACAAGCGCCCGCAACGGCGATAATGAATGAGGCGGAGGAAACGCTGGCCCCCGGCACGACGGAAAACACGGCTGTCAATGCAGCTGACCCGGCGGACAATGCGGCGGTCGCCGTCAAGGACGAACCGATCGGCCCGCCGCCCGCCTGGGCCGTGCAACCGGGGGGCCGAATCGGCTTTTCACTCGGCAATGGGGGCGAGGCGATCAGTGGGTCCTTCGGCAAATGGAGCGCGAAGATCGTGATGGACCCCGCGCATCCGCAGAGCGCGGACATAAAAGTCATGATCGACCTTGCCAGCGCGAGCGTCGGCGACGCCTATAAGGACGGGATGATCACGGGCGACGAGTTTTTCGCCGTGGCGACGCACCCTACCGCGACCTTCACCGCCAAGGGCGCGGAAAAGGCCGGGACGAACGCTTACCGTGCGGCCGGAACTTTGAACTTGAAGGGCCTGTCCAAACCGCAAACGATCCGCTTCACGCTGTCGGGCGTAGGCAAGACGCGCAAGGTCAGCGGATCGGCGACCGTCGCGCGCGGGGCATTCGGCGTCGGCAACGGGGACAGCAGCGCAGGGCTGGACGCTAAGGTCGCGGTGACATTCGTCTTTTCGGCCAAGACGGAATAACCGCTTGTCGACCATCGCCTGCGCACCATCTTACTATCAGTACGGCACAAGGAAGAGCGTTATGACGCAGGCACGATGGAATGGTGCGATCATCGCCCAGAGCGACCATACGGTGATCGTCGAGGGCAATCATTATTTCCCGGCGGAGTCGGTCGACCAGTCCGTGTTACGTCCGAGTGCCACGACGAGCGTCTGCCCGTGGAAAGGAACCGCTCATTATTATTCTCTGTCGGTCGATGGGGCCGAAAACAAGGACGCCGCCTGGTATTATCCCGAACCGAAGTCCGCCGCAGACGAGATAAGAGGACGGATCGCCTTCTGGAAGGGCGTCGAGATTAGCTGACGTTGCGGCCGGTCAGCCAGCTTCCAGCGCGGCCCCGGCCTCCATCCAAACTTGCTCCGCTGCGTCGAGCCTTTTCTCGACCGCGGCACGTTTCACCATCAGTTCCGACGTCTTCATTTTGGCTTCCGCGCCGGTCGCGGATTTGGGATCGAGCAGCGCCGCGTCGATGCGGCCGCGCTCTGTGGTCAGCGCCGTCATTTCCTTTTCAGCGCGCGATACAGCGTTTTTGAGAGCCTTCTGCTTTTCGCGCCATTCCGTCGCACTGCGCTTGTCGGCCTTGCGGTCGGCCTTGGGCGCGTCGCCGCCACCGGCCTGCCCGTCGGTCTTGCGCAGGACGATGTCGGTATAATCCTCCAGGCTGCCGTCGAACGGCTGCGCCGTCCCGCCATCGACCAGCACCAGCCGGTCGGCGACCAATTCGATCATGTGGCGGTCATGGCTGACGATCACCACCGCACCCGAATAATCGTTGAGCGCCTGCACCAGCGCCTCGCGGCTGTCGACGTCGAGATGGTTGGTCGGCTCGTCGAGGATGAGGAGGTGCGGCGCGTCACGGGTGATGAGCGCCAGCGCCAGCCGCGCGCGCTCGCCACCCGACATGGAGCCGACCTTCTGGACCGCCCGCTCGCCCGAAAAGCCGAAGCGGCCAAGCTGCGCCCGCACCGCGCCCGGCGTCGCGCCTTTCATGACGCGGGTCATATGTTCGAGCGGGGTGTCGGTGACGTCGAGTTCCTCGACCTGATATTGGGTGAAATAGCCGACATTCATCTTGGACGAGCTTTGCATCTCACCCTCCATCGGCGCGAGCTGCGCCGCGATCAGCCGGGCGAGCGTCGTCTTGCCATTGCCGTTACGACCGAGCAGGGCGACCCGATCGTCGGGATCGATGCGCAGATTGACGCGGCGCAGGATCGGCACGTCGCCATAGCCGACCGCCGCCATATCCATGGTGATGAGCGGCGGGCGTAGTTCCGGCGGGCTGGGAAAGCCGAAGTGCAGCGTCGGATCCTCGATCGCGGCGGCGATCGGCTGCATGCGGGCCAGCGCCTTCTGCCGAGACTGAGCCTGTTTGGCGGTCGAGGCGCGGGCCGAATTGCGGGCGACATATTCCTGGAGCTTTTCCCGTTCCGCCTGTTGTTTATTGCGAGCGGATTCAAGCTGGGCGAGCCGTTCGGCGCGCTGCCGCTCGAACGCGTCATAGCCGCCGGGATAGAGGGTGACCT
This sequence comes from Sphingobium fluminis, assembly GCF_037723805.1. Classification (NCBI taxonomy): domain Bacteria; kingdom Pseudomonadati; phylum Pseudomonadota; class Alphaproteobacteria; order Sphingomonadales; family Sphingobiaceae; genus Sphingobium; species Sphingobium fluminis. Next base: position 666,277 of record NZ_JBBJUK010000001.1, on the reverse strand, counting down.
TGCCGCCCTCCAGATGCAGGATATAGTCGACGACATTGTTGAGCAGGTCGCGCTCATGGCTGATGACGACCACCGTGCCGCGATAGGCTTTGAGGAAATTTTCCAGCCACATCGTCGCTTCGAGATCGAGATGGTTCGAGGGCTCGTCGAGCAACAGCAGGTCGGGATTGGAAAAGAGCAGCGAGGCCAGCGCCACCCGCATCTTCCAGCCGCCCGAATAGCTGTCGAGCGGGCGGCCCTGCATTTCCTCGTCGAAGCCGAGGCCGACGAGGATCCGGGCGGCGCGAGCCGGCGCGGTGTAGGCGTCTATCGCCGTCAGCCGCTCGTAAATATGGCCCAGGCGATCCGGGTCGTCCGTATGTTCGGCTTCTGCGGTCAGTGCGGCGCGTTCCTTGTCCGCCTCCAGCACGGTTTCGAACGGCGTTGCGGTGCCTGAAGGCGCTTCCTGCGCGATATAGCCCAGGCGCGTGTCACGCGGCATGTCGCAGCCGCCATCGTCGGGATCGAGCTGGCCGATCATCACCTTCATCAAGGTGGACTTGCCCGCGCCGTTACGACCGATCAGGCCGACGCGGCTGCGCGGCGGCAAGGTGGCGCTGGCGCGGTCGAGGATAGTGCGGCCGCCGAGGCGCACGGTGATATTATTGATATTGAGCATGCAGCGCCTTTAGCAGGAAGTCCTGCCAAGGAAAGGCTCGTCAGCCCTTCCCCTGTTCCTGCACATAGAGCGTGAACATGCCATGCAGGCCACCGACCGAGGATTGCCCCAGCCACAGGTCGAATTCGCCGGGCTCGGCGATACGCTGATTGCCCGCGCCGACAAATTCCAGGTCCACGCGTGAAAGGGAGAAGCGCACGGTCCTGCTTTCGCCGGGCTTGAGCGTAACCCGTTCGATCCGCTTGAGCTCCCGGATCGGCCGGGTGCGGCTGGCCACGCGGTCGCGGATATAGAGCTGGACCACTTCGCTGCCTGCGCGGTCGCCACTGTTGGTGAGTTTAGCCGTCACCTCGATCGCCCTGTCCCATCGAAGCGCCGCGTCGGACAATTTGAGGTCGCTCATGGTAAAGCGGGTGAAGGACAGGCCGTGGCCGAAGGGATAGCGCGCGCTGTTGTCGGTGGTGGCGAAGCGGGCCTTATATTCGGTCTGATGCTCGTCGGTCACCGGGCGGCCGGTCGACTTGCGATCGTAGAAGAATGGCTCCTGCCCCGATTCCCATGGGAAGCTGACCGGCAGCTTGGCCGATGGGTCGGCTTTGCCGAAAAGGATGTCGGCAATGGCGTGGCCGGTCTCGCTGCCCAGAAACCATGTCGCGAGCACCGCCTGTGCATTCGCGACCGCGTCGTGCAGCGCCAGCGCACGGCCGTGACGCAGCAGCACGACTACCGGCTTGCCGATCGCTGCGATGGCTTCCGCGAGCTTCTGTTGCGCCGGGGGGAGTTCGATCACGGTGCGCGACTGCGCCTCGCCCGACATATCCTGCGATTCGCCGATCGCGAGCAGAACGATGTCGGCGGCCGTCGCGGCGACGACGGCGCTGGCGATCCCGTCCTCAATATGGTCGCGCACACCGCACCCTTGCACCACGGTCAGCAGCGCCGGATCGGCCATCGCCGCCCGGAGCCCGGTGGCGATATCGACGCCCTGATCTGGGTCGCCGTAAAAGGCCCAGGGACCGTATAGATTGGCCCGGTCGGCACCGAATGGGCCGATCAGTGCGATTTTTTGGCGCTTGCCCGGATCGAGCGGCAGGACGCCGCTATTCTGGAGCAGCACGATCGAGCGGGTTGCCGATTCACGGGCCAGCGCGCGATGCGCCGGCGTCGCGATGCGGGTCGTTTCCGCCTGTGCGTCCAGCGATCGAAAAGGATTGTCGAGCAGGCCGATCGCCGTCTTCACATAGAGGATGCGGCGGACGGCGACGTCGATCGTCGCCTCCGGCAAGGCGCCGCTTTTCACCAGTTCGGGGATGTAGCGCACGAACAGGCCGCTCTGCATGGACATGTCGACGCCAGCGAGAATGGCGAGGCGTGCCGCATCGCGATCATCCTTGGCAAAGCCGTGTGCAACCAGTTCCTCGTCGGCAGTATAGTCTGAAAAGACGAAGCCACGAAAATGCATCTCGCCACGCAGAAGGTCGGTCAGCAATTCGCGATCGGCGGTGGCAGGCACGCCGTTGATCTCGCTGAACGCCGCCATGGTGGTGAGCGCGCCAGCGGCGAAGGCCGCGCCGAACGGCGGCAAGTGGGTCTCACGCAACGTCTCGTCGCTGATGTCGACGCTGCCATATTCGAGGCCGGCCGACACCGCGCCATAGGCGGCGAAATGTTTGGGGCAGGCGAGCAGCGAATCGTCGCGGCGCAGGTCCCGTCCCTGAAAACCGCGCACGCGGGCGGCGGCGAACAGGCTGGTCAGCACCACATCCTCCCCCGCCCCTTCGACCACCCGGCCCCAGCGCTGGTCGCGCGCGATGTCGACCATCGGCGCAAAGGTCAGGTGCAGGCCGGCGGCCGTCGCCTCCAGCGCCATCGCTCGCGCCGTGCGCTGGGCCATTGCAGGATCGAAGCTGGCCGCTTCCGCCAGCGGCACCGGGAAAATCGTTTTGAGGCCATGGATCACATCGCCGGCGAACAGCAATGGGATGCCAAGCCGGCTGTCCTTGACCGCCATCTCCTGTGTCCTACGCGCGCCGGCCACGCCGATGCCGTTGAACAGGCATCCGACGCGACCTTTGCGGATTTCTTCGGCCAGCCGCTTTTCGTCCTGAATGCCCGCCTGCGGGTTGGGTGGATTAAATGGGCGGAAGCTGTCGGCAAGACAGGTCATCTGCCCCGCCTTTTCCTCCAGCGTCATGCGCGCGATCAACGCATCGACGCGCGCGACCTCGTCAGCGGCAAAAGCGCGGCGGGGAGAAGGAAGGGCAAGAGCGCCGATGGCTCCGGCCAGAACGGCGCGACGATCGAATGGCATCATGACGACCGTAGCAGCGACCAGATGAACGCAACTTGTCCGGCATGACGCCCGCGCGGCAGCCATGCAGTCAGCCGGGAGGTGCTGGCCATACTGCTGAAATTAGTTCAGTCTGTCGGCATGCCTGGCACCACCGAGGATGTTCCCACCAGCATGGCGAATCAGAAGCCCGCACTTCGCACCGGCCCACGTGCGGTCATTTGCGCCGGCATATTCAGCAGCGGATCGACCTGGATCTTCAACGCCGTGCAGGAGATTCTCCGTCATGCCGCCCCCGGCATGCCCGTGACGCCAATTTACATGGACTCGCTGGATGACGCGAATGGCAGCGATTTATGGCAGTCCAGCCGGGCCGTCATCAAAACCCACGCACCTGGCGCATTCCTGCGGCGATTCGCCGCGACAGAGGCGGTCCCCGTCATTCTGAGCGTGCGCGACCCCCGCGATGCGGTCTCCTCCCTCATGCAGCGCTTTTTCCTGTCTTTCGACCAGGCAAGCGACTTCGTTCTTCGGGCAAGCCACGGCCTGCCCTTGCTGATCGAGGGTGTCGTGCCCGACGATATCCTCGTCCTGCGATATGAAGACGGCTTTACGCGGCGGCGGTCGACGCTGGCGGACATTGCAGAACATATTGGCGTCATGCTGCCCAAAGCGGCGATCGCGCCTATCGCAGCGGCGCTCGCGCCGGGCGCCGTGAAGGCGGAGATCGCGGCGTTGCACGATCAGGGGGTTTTCGATGATCGTCCGCCTTTGACGCAGTTCGACCCCAATACCCATTGGCATCCGCGCCATCTGGGCGACGGCAAAAGCGGTAAGTGGCAATCTGCGATGACTGAAGCCCAAGCCGGAGCATTGATCGAGCGCTCCGGCTTTCTGCGACCGATTTACGGCCTCGAGCCGCCCCATCCGGTTGCATCGGGCAAGACTGTCCGGTTCGGCCCAAACGGCGATGGTGTGCAATATCTGGGCGAGGGATTTTATTATGACGAAGGATATAAGGCCTGGGCCGTAAAATCCCGCGCCGACATGATCCTGCCACTGGCGCGCCCGATAGCCGGCGCACTGTCTTTGATAATCGCGTGTCGCTCCGACGTGCCGATAATGCCACATGACGCATCGCCGCTACATGTTCGCGTCAATGGAATGGATGCCGTCCTGACACAGGTCGGACCAGCCAAGGTTGGCGGCCGCATAACGCTCACGGCACAGGTTAAGGCGCTGCCGGTCACGGCGCGACTGACCCTGGCATTCAGCCTTCCTCCACCAGAAGCCGGCAACGCGCCAGTGCCGAGGTCCGATCGCCCTAGCGCCACCATCTCCATGATGTCGATACGACTGGCCAGTGCTGGCCGTCCGCCAAAGATCTGAGTCTTTAACGACCATGCCCTGAAAACCTTCGCCGCTTTCAAGCAGTTATTCGACTCAGGCGGTCCAGATATCAGCAAGCGCCAGGCTGCTGGTTCCCGACAAAGTAGCCAGCAGAACGGGCGCGTAGCCGGCGGCGTCGCCATCACCGTCGAACGCGAGTTCGCGCGTCGCGGTGTTCCACAAGAAAGTGGGTCGCGCCGAAGCTGGCGTACCGTTCGTCACGAAATCTGCATTGTCCGTGGTGAGAGCAGCAGCCGGGCCAGCAATATTGCCAAATCCAAACCAGTACCGACTGACGGTGATATGATCGACGCCAGTGAGAAAATCGGTGATCGTGTCGCCGCCCTCATTAGGCTCGGAACCTCCGAATGCGTTCACATGGTCGTAGAAAGACAGGTAGAAAAAATCGTCCACCCCTGATCCGCCAGTCATCACGTCGAGGCCAGCACCGCCATAAATGCTGTCGTTGCCACCACGTCCATCAAGAAAATCGTCACCTTCAAATCCGTAAACCTGCCCTCCTACATTGCCAGCCCGAATGACATCATTATGGGCAGAGCCCCATATATTTTCGATTTCGAGAATAGTATCATTGGCAGCGTCTCCGAAACTGTTGGCGATGTCGTTAAGGTCAAGCGCGATCCCATAGGTGCGGCCGTCGACCAGATTCTGCTTCTGGCCAAACTGCGCCACCGTGAACAGCGACGCCCCGGCATCGCGATAGTAAGCGACATCGATGCCAGCGCTACCTACCAGATAGTCGGCTCCCGCGCCGCCAATCAGTACATCGTTTCCCGATCCGCCGACCATATTGTCATTCCCGCCCTGCCCCAACAGCCAGTCATTGCCGTTGCCGCCCTGGATATTGTTGGTCTGTTCGTCGCCCGACAAAATGTCGTCGAAATTGGAGCCGCCCAAGGCTTTAATATTAATATATCGATCTCCGGCGGCCTCGCCGGCGTTGCCATCCATCCAGGTCAGATAAGCGGCGACGTTTCCGGTAGCCTCGGTATAGTCCGCGAACGTAAATGTCCCGCCAGTGCCATCAAGAATGTCGGCGCCAGCGCCACCGTTCAGAAAATCATTGTCCACGCCACCAATCAAAATGTCATCACCGCCGCCGCCAAACAGCACATCACTTCCTTTGCCGCCTGACAATATGTTCGCTTGTGCATCGCCCCTGAGCCTGTCGTTCGCCTGCCCGCCGACGACGTTTTCAATCGATATCAGCGTATCCAGACCAGCACCCCCGCTCTCCACGAGCCCGAGGCCCAGGTCCACGGTTACCGGGTAGAGACTATTGGCATAATAGGCGGTGTCGCTTCCGGCACCGCCGTCCAGGATATCGTTGCCGAGATGCCCGTTTAGCGTGTCATCGCCGTCACCACCGAACAGCAGATCATCTCCGTCGCCGCCGCCCAAACCGTCGTTGCCGCCAAGACCATGAATCTCGTCGCCCGCGACCGTGCCTGTCAGCATGTCGGGGCCTTCCGTGCCCGTGATGAGATTATGCTGATACGGCGCTATGCCGAAATGGGCGTCCAAAGAACCATTGGCGTTCAACCGCACCAGGGTGAAGTCGTTATTATTGTAGCCCGAGCCAAGCACAACCACCTGACCGTCTTTCTGATAGACGATATCGGTTGCACTGATCGATAAAAAGGTGAGGGGATAAAAACCATAGCCGTTGAACTGGGTGTCTACATTCAGATCCGAATCGAACTTGTAAACGGAATTAGGGGTGGTCGCCGCCAGCTTGCCGTCAGGAAAGAAAGCAATGCCGCCCGGTAGCGTAATGCCCGCCCCATTAACCTGCGCGTAGGTCGTCGAATCCGTGATTATACCTGCGCCGTCCAAAGAATAAAGTGAGTACGAAGCACCGAACCCAGACCCTTGTACCACCGACAGCAACAGATTATTCGCGGCATCGGCACGAATTTCCTGAACCGCACCACTTGCATTAGGGTCTACAATTAAAATCCCGTCGCTGCTAAAATCGGTATCGAACGCTCCATCCTGAGCAATACTTGAAACGTAGAGCGCATTCGGATTAAAAAAAGTTGGTCCAGGTCCAGTGATACCGGCAACATAAATAGAGCCGTCATTGGCCTGGATCACTCTCTGCGCCGTACTCACCTTATTGACTTCGATCAGTTTGATCGAAACCCCATTGTCACCGAAGCTGCTGTCAAGCGATCCATCCACATTATACCGAACGATGGCCGTCTGAATCCCGTTAGTGCCGACGGCAAGGATTTTACCGTCGGCCTGAATTGTTATATCGTTGAGCTGATCTGATCCGCCCAGATCAGTCATCGCCCGGCCGTCGCTGTCGAAACTGGTATCGAGCGACCCGTCTGGATTGAACCGGATGAGGCCAAAATTACCGTCGACCGTGCCGCCGGCCACGATTTTACCATCGGATTGAAGGGCAAGACCGCTCAGCACCTGCGACGCGCCGACCGCCGCTATTACCTTGCCATTCACGCCGAAGTTCGAATCAATCGTACCATTGGCGTTATAGCGGGCGATAGCAAAACTGCCGTCGGACGTACCAGCGGCCAAGAGCTTGCCATCCGCCTGCAGTAAAAGATCCGTACCCTTTTCGACACCGCCTAGATCAGTGGTCACAATACCGTTGGCCATCTTGATGCCTCCATATACCGCGCATCGAACGCGCGGTGCCGTCAAGCTTCATAGCTTTGCTATGTGCCCTCAAAATTCAAGCAAATAGTAGTTACGGCTGGCCACTTCGCTGATAGCGACACGACATTATGCGCGACATGGCCATCATTTGACGAGCGCGATAAAAGTCTGATTTTCGGAAGGGTGGTGGACAGGGTTGGGTTCGAACCAACGTAGGGCGTAGCCCGGCAGATTTACAGTCTGCTGCCTTTAACCACTCGGCCACCTGTCCAGCGCCACACGCAGTAGAGGCAAGCCCTTTACCGCGCCGGAGGGGCGCTCAATGGCGAAAGGAGGCTTGCCTGTCAATGCTTCCCGTGAAATGAGCGGCTTCATGAAAAGAGGCCATCGCACCAGCAAGCTCAAGGGCGCATTCCCCCGTTTTTACGGGCGTCACGCCGTCACCGCAGCCCTCGCCAACGAACAGCGAGTCGTCCGCAAGATCTGGGGAACGCGCGAAGCCATCGGTGCGCTCGAACTGCCCCCGATCCTGCCGATCGTCTATGCCGACGTCGCCGACCTGGGCAAGATGGTGCCGTCCGACGCGCCGCATCAGGGGATCGTGGCGGAGGTCGAGCCGCTCGACGATGTGTGGCTCGGCGATGTGCTGGAGGATGGACAGGACGACAAGCGGCCGGTGCTGGTGCTGGACCAGGTGACGGACCCGCATAATGTCGGTGCGATCCTGCGATCGGCGGCCGCCTTCGACGCGCTGTGCATCGTCACGCAGGATCGGCATGCGCCACCCGAATCGGGCGTGCTGGCGCGAGCCGCCTCGGGCGCCCTGGAGATCATGCCCTGGGTCCGTGTGGTCAACCTGGCCCGCGCGCTCGACGAGATTGCGGAGGCCGGCTATTGGCGCATCGGCCTCGACGGGGAAGCCAATACCGATCTGGCCACGGCGATCGGCGAATCACGGGTTGCGCTCGTGCTCGGCGCGGAGGGCGAGGGCCTGCGTCACAACAGCATGGCGCATTGCGATATATTGGCTAAACTGCCCATCAGTCCTCGCATGGAGAGCCTGAACGTCTCCAATGCGGCGGCGATCGCGCTGTACGCCGCCGCCATCCGGTAGCGGTCCGCCGGCGCGGCATTCGAACGGGGGTTCGTCATGGCTATTTTCTGGCGTTCGGGCGGCGCGCTTGCCGCAGCGATGCTGCTCTCCGGCTGCCTGGTGACGCCGGGCAGGTTCGAATCGGCGCTCGACATCCGGGCCGACCGCAGCTTCACGTTCAGCTACAAAGGCGAGATCATCGCATCGGACGTTGGGAAGGATGCGATGACAAGCGGCGCGGTCGAGCCCACGGCGGACGACGGCTCAGCCAAAAGTCTCGAAAGCGCTTATGACGATGCGCAGATGTTCAGGATCGCCGATGCAGACCGCCAAGAGACATTCGGCGACGCCAAGACGCAGGATGATTCGGCGCAGATGCAGGCTATCGCCGCCGCGCTGGTGAAGGAAAAGGGCTTCCGATCGGCGCGCTATCTCGGACAGCATAAGTTCGCGATCGACTATGCGATCTCGGGCCGGCTGACCCACGCCTTCCTGTTTCCGTTCAACATCGACGCACAGATCATATTGCCCTTCATCGCGGTCGAGCTAAGGGGCGACGACAAGGTGCGCGTCAAGGCGCCCGGCTTTTCCAACGGCTTCGACAAGAGCCAGGGGCCGGCGATGGGCGCGGGCGGGCCGGGCGAGGATGCGGCCAAGGCGCTCGATGGCGTCTTCACGCTCACCACCGACGCAGAAATCATCAGCCAGAACCAAGAGGATGGCGCGTCGTCGATCCCCGCTGGTCAGGCGCAGACCGGCAAGCAGATCCGCTGGCGGATCACCCCACTGACCAGCGACGCCCCCACCGCGACATTGCGCCTGCGGTAGGAGCGCCGTTCTATATCAGTCTTCGGGGGCGATCGTGACTCGCAGGCCATCCAGCCCATCTTCCAGCACGAGCTGGCAGGACAAGCGGCTGGTTTCGTTACGATATTCCGAACTGTCGAGCAGATCGCTCTCATCTTCGCTGATCGCCGGCAGGGCGTCTGCGAAAGCCGGATCGACATAGACGTGGCAGGTCGCGCAAGAGCAGCACCCGCCGCACAGTGCCAGCAGCTCGTCAAAGCCACTGTCGCGGATCACTTCCATCACCGACAGGCCATTTTGGCCGTCGACGGTTTGCTCTTCACCTGAACGGTTGACCACAATCAGCTTAGGCATGTACCCAAATCCTATAAAACTCTGTCTCGCCGCTCATACGGGCGGTCGCGGGGAAATCAAGGCCGGGCGGAATATTGATGGTAAGCACGGCAGAACAATTGCGTGAAAGTCTGGACGCGATCGCCGCGATGGAGCCGGGCTTCGCCGCCGCGATCGCACGCGCGGGCTATCCCGAACCGCGCGTGCGATCACCGGGCTATGAAACCTTGCTGCGCACGATCGTAGGCCAGCAGGTGAGCGTCGCCGCGGCCGCCGCGGTGTGGCGAAAACTGGAAGCGGAACTGGGGGCGGGATGTGCGCCGGAGGTCCTGTTGGCGCGCGACTATGATGCGTTGCGCGCCTGCGGCCTGTCGCGCCAGAAACAGGGCTATGCGCGCAGCCTCGCCGAGCTGGTGACGACGGGCGCGCTCGACCTGCATGCCTTGCCCCTCGACGATGAAGAAGCCATTGCCCAGCTCGTACGGATCAAGGGCGTCGGCCGCTGGTCGGCGGAAATTTATCTGTTGTTCGCGGAAGGACGACCCGATATCTGGCCCGCCGGCGACCTGGCCGTCCAGATCGAGGTCGGGCGGCTGCTCGGCCTGCCGGAACGTCCGACCGAAAAAGCGACCCGCGATCTCGCCGAGCGCTGGCGCCCGCATCGCGGCGCGGCGGCGATCATGGCCTGGCACCATTATAATATCGAGGTTTTGTAGAGCCGATGCCCCTGCCCCATGCCCGTTATATCATCGTCCACCATGAGGGCGTCTGGAAGATCAACCTCGACAATCGCTATTATGGCCCGTTCGAAACCCAAGCGGCAGCGCAAGCCAGCGCCACCGAAACGGCCCGCAAGGCGAGCGAAGCGGGCTATCCGGCCAGCGTGCTGCTGATGCAAGGCGCCGCATTCGAGACCTTATGGCAGGGCCAGCCCGATCAACGCGACGCTTAAACTTTCGCAAGTGCTAAGGAACATAGATTAAGCTGGAGCATTGTCAGGCTTCAGTTAGGTGAGCGTGGATGAGCAAGAAAGTTCTGATCGTCGAGGACGAAATATTCGTCGCCCTGGAAATCGAGGACATTGTCCAGGATGCGGGTTTTGGCGTTCGCGCGATCGCGGCGGACCGCGAAACGGCCCTGCAAGCTGCTCAGGATTGCGACATCGCGCTCGTCGATCTCAATCTGCGCGACGGATTCACCGGGCCTGACATCGGGATGGAGCTGGCCGAGCGCCACGGCATTCGCGTGATTTACGTCACGGCCAATCCGGCGCAGATCGGCCACGCCGCCGCCGCCGCGCTTGGCGTCATCACAAAGCCGTTTCGCGCGCAGAGTATTGCAGCAGCGCTGCATCTGGCCGCTGCGGACGACCCCTTGCCCGACATGGACATTGCGGGCTTTATCCCTTTCCGGCCAGGCCCCGACGCATGGACCGGAGCGGAATCCAGAGGCTGATACTCAGACCCTCGGCCGCCCATTCCCTGCGCATCCGACCACCCAATTGCCGTTCCACGCTCAGCGACATCAGCTGGCTGCCAAAGCCTGTGCTTTCGGGTGTGGATACCGATGGACCGCCTGCTTCGCGCCAGTCCATCCGTATATCGTCGTTTTCGGTGGATATGTGCAGGTCGACACGGCCCTCTGCCGTCGACAAGGCGCCATATTTAGCGGCATTGGTAGCCAATTCGTGAAACAGCAGCGCCAGCGGCGTAGCGGATCGGTCATCGACCGCCGGATTATCGCCGGCAATCCGCACACGCGGGCCATCGGGCCCCTGATAAGGCGCGAAAATCTGATCCAGCACGCCGCGCAGCGTGCCCTGCCCATCTGGTGTCGTGGAATCGGCGCTGTGCGGACGCACGAAATCATGCGCGCGCCCGAGCGACAGGATGCGGTCGCGCAACTCGTCGGCGGCATCGCGCATTTCGGGCCGGGTGCGAGCCGACAGGCCGATGAGCCCCGCAATGACGGCAAAGATATTCTTGATCCGATGCGACAGTTCATGCGCGATCATCTCGCGCTCTTCCATCATCAGCTTTTGTTCGTGGATGTCGGTGCAGGTGCCGATCCACCGGGTTATCACGCCCGCCGCGTCCCGGATCGGCAGCGCGCGGCCCAGCGTCCAGCGATATTCGCCGCTATGATGGCGAAGCCGATATTCGACTTCATAGGGATCGCCGGTCTCGAGACTGTGCCGCCAGCGCGACCACGACAGTTGCTGCTCGTCCGGGTGGAACATATCGTTCCAGCCCTCGCCATCGGTGGATCCCACCGGCATACCGGTATATTCATACCAGCGCGCATTATAATAATCATGATAGCCGTCCGGCAGCGTCGACCAGACCATCTGGGGCATCGTGTCCGCCAGGGTACGAAACATGCGATCGCTGTTGGCGATGGCGAGCGCGTCCTCACGCTGTTGGGCGATGATGTCCTGATCGCGGCGACGCCCTTCAAGCGTGGCCATCACCTGCCGCGCGAGCAGGGCCAGCCCCTGCCGCTGGAGCGGGGTCAGGTCGGACCGTGGCGCGGCATCAATGACGCAAAGCGCGCCCAGCGGTACACCGTCGCTATCGACCAAGGGCGCACCCGCGTAGAAACGGATATATGGTGGCCCTGTCACGAGCCCGTTCCCGCTAAAACGCTGGTCTTCGCGCGCGTCCGACACGACGAAAATCTCGGCCCCCAGCATCGCATGGGCGCAAAAAGAAACATCGCGCGGCGTTTCGGTCGCATCGATGCCAGTGCGGGCCAGGAAGCGCTGGCGGGTGCTTTCGACGATGCTGACCAGCGCGATCGGTGCTTCGCACAAGGCGGCGGCGAAATCGGTAATGCCGTCAAGCGCGCTGAAACCGCCGGCGTCCAGATCGTACAGCGCAAGCATGGCCGCGCGGTCCGTTTCGAGACCGCACCATTCAGCCATCGCTGACGCGCTCGATATCCGCGCCGACTGCCGAAAGCTTTTCTTCCAGCCGTTCATAGCCGCGATCGAGATGATAGACGCGGTTGACCTGCGTCTCCCCCTGCGCGGCAAGCCCGGCAAGGATAAGGCTCATCGACGCGCGCAGATCCGTTGCCATCACCGGCGCGCCGACCAGCCCCGATACCCCCCGCACGACGGCTGTGCGGCCGTTGACGCCGATATCCGCGCCCATGCGCGCCAGTTCGGGCACGTGCATATAGCGGTTTTCGAAAATCGTTTCGGTCAGCACGGATGCACCATCGGCCAGCGTCAGCATCGCCATGAACTGCGCCTGCATATCCGTGGGGAAGGCCGGGAACGGCGCGGTCGAAAGCGTCAGCGGCCGCAGCTTGCCATCGGACGAAACGCGGATGCCGTCCTTATGTTCGTCCACCTGCACACCCGCTTCACGCAGAGCGGCGAGGATGGCGTGCATATCGTCGGCATTGGCGCCCACCAGGTCCAGCGAGCCACCCGTGATCGCCGCCGCGCAGGCATAGCTGCCCGCCTCGATCCGGTCGGGCATCACGCGATAGGTCGCGCCATGGAGCCGCTCGCGGCCGGTAATCACCAGCCTGTCGGTGCCCACGCCCTCGATATCCGCCCCCATCGCCAGCAACAGGCGGCACAGATCGACGATCTCAGGCTCGCGCGCGGCGTTCTGAAGAATGCAGGTGCCCTTGGCCAGCACCGCGGCCATCAGCGCATTTTCGGTTGCGCCGACCGAGACCACTGGGAAGGTATAAAGACCACCAGGCAAACCGCCATCGGGCAGGCTGGCGCGGACATAGCCCGCCGCGATCTCGATGATCGCGCCGAAAGCTTCCAACGCCTTCAAGTGCAGGTCGATCGGGCGGTTGCCGATAGCGCACCCGCCCGGCAGTGAGACCCGCGCTTCGCCGGCTCGGGCAAGCAATGGCCCCAGCACCAGAATGGACGCGCGCATCTTGCGCACGATGTCATAGGGTGCTTCGGTCGAAGTAACGCGACCGGCGCGCATCGTCATGACTCGGCCGAAATCCTCGGGCCGCGCGCCTTCGATCATGGTCGAAACGCCAAGCTGGTTAAGCAGGTGGCCAAAGCTGTCGACATCGGCGAGACGCGGCAGATTGCGCAGCGTGACCGGCTCATCGGTCAGCAGCGCGCAAGGCAACAGCGTCAATGCCGCATTCTTCGCGCCGGAAATGGGAAGGCGGCCGTTGAGCGCTTTGCCGCCGCGAATGTGAATGCGGTCCATCGCGCCGGTTCATAGCGCCAAATGCGGCGCGCGCAAGGCGATCGGCGGCGACGTTGGGCCGCCATTGACGCGCCGCCGCCATCCGCGCGGAACTTTTGCAATAAAAAGCCCGCGGTTGATCGAGTTTAGTGCGCCAACCGCAGATGCAGCCAAAAGGCATGAAGGGCGTTTTGCCATCGTAACGACAATTGAAAAAAGAAGGCGCATTGAGTGGCAACTAGCTGTTTTTCGGACAGACTGGAAAAGCATGTACCCCTGTCCGATGCGGAAAAGAAGGCCCTTACCAAGCTGGAGGAAAATCCCCGTAAAGTAAAGCGCGGCGCGATCATCCAGCGGGTCAATGATACAGTAACCGAATTATTCGTTCTTCGCGAAGGACGCGTGATGAGTTTCGTCATCCTGCCCGATGGCAGCCGGCAAATATTGCGGGTTTATTTTCCCGGCGATTTTATCGGCTTTGCCAGCACCATCTACAGCAAAGCGCCCGAATCGCTTGTCGCATTGTCGGATGCGATCATCTGCCCGTTCGACAAGCATGCGCTGCGCCGCCTGCTGGAAGAACATTCTCGCGTGGCAGCACTTTTGTTCCTGTTATCGAATGCAGAGCGGGTCGCGCTGACCGACCGGCTCGCGTCGCTGGGCCGCACGTCGGCAAAGGCGCGGGTCGCGTCTTTCCTGCTCGACATGTTCGACCGGCTGCGCGTGACCGACGATACGATCATCGACAGTTTCGAGCTCAAGCTGACGCAGGAGGAGATTGGCGACGCCATCGGCCTCACCTCGGTCCATGTGAACCGGATGATCCGGCAGATGGAACAGGAAAATCTTATCAGCCGCGCGCACGGCCGAATCCGGTTGATCGACATGGCGCGACTGGAGGAAATCGGCCATTATACCAATCGTCACAAGGACATGGACCTGGAGTGGCTGCCCGCAATGTCCTGAATAACGTTCAGGCCAGCAGTTCGACATCCCAATATAACCAGTCACGCCAGCTTGCGTGCAGATAGCCGGGCGGAAAAGCGCGGCCATGTTCCTGAAGTTGCCAACTGGTCGGCCGGATCGGCTGGACATAGAGCCGCATGCCGGCTTCGCGCGGGTTGCGTCCGCCTTTTTTAAGGTTGCAGGGCGAGCATGCCGTTGCGACATTTTCCCAGGTCGTCCGCCCGCCAGCACGGCGCGGGATGACATGATCGAACGTCAGGTCGCTGGTCGATCCGCAATATTGGCAGGCGAACTTGTCGCGCAGGAACAGGTTGAACCGGGTGAAGGCAGGATGCTCCGATGGCCGCACATATTGTTTGAGCGCGATCACCGAGGGGATCTTCATCTGACGGCTGGGACTGTGGACTTCGCGATCATAGCTGTCGACAATGTCCACACGGTCGAGGAATACCGCCTTGATGGCGGTCTGCCACGGCCACAGGCTCAGCGGATAATAGCTGAGCGGCGTATAGTCTGCATTCAAAACCAGCGCCGGGCAATTTTCCGGATGCCGTATCAGGTCGGGATGGTACATAAAAACCTCTAACCCCTAGCCGCCGCCCTGATCGACCAGAAACGTGACGCAGACATGACAGCATTAACCGGCACAGGCCGTCAAGGGGCAGTATGAACGGTCCCGCCGCACCGCAGCATCTTGTAACCCGCTTCGCGCCAAGTCCCACCGGTCGCCTGCACATCGGCCATGGGTGGTCGGCGCTGATGGCGATGGACCTCGCCCGGGGCAGCAGCGGATCGTTGCGACTGCGAATCGAGGATATCGACGGCGCGCGCAGTCGTGCCGAGCATGTGGATGGCATAATCGAGGATCTGCGCTGGCTTGGCATAGTCTGGGATGGTCCAGTCGTCTTTCAGTCGCAGCGGCTCGACCTGTATATGACGGCGCTGGACCGGTTGCGCGGCATGGGACTGCTCTACCCTTGTTTCTGCACTCGCGCCGACATTGCAGCCAGCACAACGGCGCCGCACGGACCGGAGGGGCCGGTCTATCCGGGAATCTGTCGCCAACTGCCCGAGCCGGAACGCGAAAGACAGATGGCGGCGGGGCAAGCGCATGCCTGGCGAATCGACATGAAGGCAGCGGTTAAAAAAGCCGGTGGGGTAACATGGTCGTCCTTCTCTCCCCCCTCCGTGGTGGCGGCCGACCCCCTCGCCCATGGCGATGTCGTGCTCGCCCGCAAGGATGCCCCCGCGAGCTATCATCTGTCCTGCACGCTTGACGATGCTGCGATGGGCATTACACATGTGCTGCGCGGCAACGACCTGCGCGCCGCAACCGACATCCACTGCTTGTTGCAGGCGTTGCTCGGCCTGCCCTCGCCTGCCTATCTTCACCATCCCCTTCTGCTCGGGCCGGATGGCAAGCGGCTGGCCAAGCGGGCCGAGTCGATCGCGCTCGCCGATCTGCGCGATCAGGGCGTCGATCCCGCCAGGCTCGCTGCCGATCTGCGCGCCGGGGTGTTTCCGGTTGGCATCTCGCTGGCCGACGCCTAGAGTGCGGCCATGAACGTCATCCTCGTCATCGCCCTCGTCCTCGCCATGGCCGCGACCCTGTTCGCGCTGATCCGGGGGATCATCGCCTTCCTGCAAACCACCAAGGAAGAGTTGAACCTGCCCGAAGGAGCGGTTCGCCCGTCGAGCCTCAAACAGAATAAGATGATGTTCAACCGCATCCTGTTTCAGGCGGTGGCGGTGATCATCGTCGCCATCCTGCTGCTCATGAAGGGCAGCGGCAACTAAAGGTGGTCAAGCTCAACAAAATCTACACCCGCACTGGCGACGCCGGCACGACGGGCCTCGTCGACGGCTCGCGCCTGCCCAAGCATGCGCCCCGCATGCAGGCGGTGGGCGATGTCGACGAGGCGAACAGCGCCATCGGCCTCGCCGTGCTGGCGATCGGCGACGCGCCCGAGGCGACGTGGCTGACGGTGATTCAGAATGATCTGTTCGACCTTGGCGCTGACCTCGCGACCCCGATCCCGGAAGGTGCGGACGAGCCTTGGGCGTTGCGCATCATCGCGGGCCAGGTCGAACGTCTCGAAGCGCAGATCGACATGATGAACGCCGATCTCCTGCCGCTCGACAGCTTCATCCTGCCCGGCGGGTCGGCCGCCGCCGCTGCCGTGCATCTGGCGCGGGCAATCACGCGTCGCGCCGAGCGCAGCGCCACGGCTGCGGCTGCGGTGATAGCGCTCAACCCCCAGGCGCTCACCTATATTAATCGCCTGTCGGACCTGCTTTTCGTCCTCGCCCGGCGGCTGAACGGCAATGGCGCGGGCGATGTCAAATGGGTGCCGGGCGCTTCGCGCTGAAAATCCTGTGCGCACTTCCGCGCTCGTCGGGCACGGTCCGTCTTGTCACGCGACATTAACTGCATTCCTTCAAAGACCATTTACGCGTCCAGACGAAGTGCATGGCCATCGCAACATCGAGGCAACGCATGCAATTCTATCTCCTGACCTCATTCCTGTTCCCGCGCAGCCTGCGCATGCGTCTTTTCGCGCTATGTTTCATCGCTACGCATCTGCCGCTTCTGGGCTATATCGGCTGGGGCATGGCGACGGGCCGGATAGCGCTGGCCGAATTCATCCTGCTGACGCTCGCTACTATCGGCGGTACGGCTTTGGCGCTCATGGGGATCGGCGCGCTGCTGCACCCGATTCACGCGCTGGCCGATACGCTGCATCGCGACGATGCGAAGTCTCCGGCCCTGCCCGAGGTCGGCGACGTCATCCACACCCTGTATAGCGGGGTCCATCGCGCCGCGAGCGCCACCCGCTCACAGATCGACGGCCTGCTTGCCGCCGCGCATGAAGATCCGCTGACCGGGATCGCCAACCGGCGTGGCTTTCTCGCGCAACTCGATGCGCTGCCGGTATCGCGGCGCACGGGATGTCTGGCGATCGTCGACATCGATCATTTCAAGCAGGTCAATGATCAGCTTGGCCATGATGCCGGCGATCGCCTGCTCGTCGATTTCGCCTCACGCCTCTCGGCACAGGTCCGACGTGTCGACCTCGTGGCGCGATGGGGCGGCGAGGAATTCGCGATTTTTTTCGAAGATTGCATCGAGGATGAAGCCTGCTGGTCGCTTGCCCGCATTGCCGGGCGGATGCGCGACCGGCCGATCGGCACAGGGAGCGAACGCGCCCTGACCTTCTCGGCTGGTGTCGCCCGGTGGACCGGCGCGTCGATCGACGAATCGCTGCGCCAGGCCGATGAAGCGCTGTACCAGGCCAAGCAGGCGGGCCGCGACCAGGTCCGGCGCGCAGGGCTGGGGTTACCCGGCGTAAGCGATCGGCCTCTTGTCGGAACCTAATCGGCATGTCATGCGATTTTCCCTGACGAGAGCGGCGCAACCGTATCGAAGGGGGCATGCATGGCAAATGGTCGAACCGTCGCGCGACAGGATGATCTTGCCGTCCGCTATCAAGAGGTCCGCCAGCTGAGCGAAGCCTTGGCCGGTCCACTTTCCGATGCGGATGCCACGGTCCAGTCCATGCCCGACGCCTCGCCCGCGAAATGGCATCTGGCCCATAGTAGCTGGTTCTTCGAAACCTTCATCTTGCGTGATCATGTGGCAGGCTACGCATCCTTCGATCCGCGCTTCGCCTTTTTGTTCAACAGCTATTATGAAGCAGAAGGCGCGCGCCACGCGCGGCCGATGCGGGGAATGCTCACGCGACCGGCACTTGACGAAATACTGGCCTATCGCGCGCATGTCGATCAGGCGATGCTGCGTGCCCTGCCTTATCTCGACGAACAGGCGCGCGCTCTGGTCACGCTCGGCCTGCATCACGAACAGCAGCATCAGGAGTTGCTGCTGACCGACCTCCTACACCTTTTCTCGCTCAACCCGCTGGAACCGGCGCTGTTTTCCGTGCCCAGCGCGATGCCCGCTCCGGTGCCCGGACCGCTGCACTGGATCGAAGGGCATCAGGGTCCAGTCGAAATCGGCGATGACGGCAAGGGCGATTTCGCCTTCGATTGCGAGGGACCCCGGCATATAGCCTGGCTGCGCCCGCACGCGCTTGCCCATCGGCCAGTCACGAATGGCGAATGGATCGCCTTTATCGAAGCGGACGGTTATCGGTCGCCGGATCACTGGCTGTCGGACGGCTGGGCATGGGTTCAGGAACAGAGCATCGAGGCCCCGCTCTACTGGCGGCGTGGCGAGGAGAGCTGGACGCGTTTCGGCCTCGACGGTCGCCAGCCCGTCAACCCGGCAGCACCCGTCACCCATATCAGCCTGTATGAAGCGGACGCCTATGCCAGTTGGGCCGGCGCGCGGCTGCCGACGGAGGCGGAATGGGAAAGCGCGGCGCAGAATATCGCGCCAGCCGGCGGCACGCAGCTGGACGGCGCGACCTGCCCCCGACCCCGAGCCGCCGAGGAGGCGGCAGGGCTGACCCAGATGTTCGGCGATGTTTGGGAATGGACCGGCAGCGCCTATCGCCCCCATCCCGGCTTCCAGCCGGCCAAAGGAGCGGTGGGCGAATATAATGGCAAGTTCATGTCAGGGCAGTTCGTGCTGAAGGGCGGCAGCTGCGCCACCCCGCGCGGCCACCTACGGCCAAGCTACCGCAATTTCTTCTACCCCCATCAACGCTGGCAGTTCACGGGACTGCGGCTGGCGAAAGATTTGTAAGGATGCTGCTGACCGACGACGCCCCGCTGGTGACGCCCGCGGCCGATCCCGCCTTTCTCCGCGACATCCTTCATGGCCTGTCCCAGCAGCCGAAGGCGACCCCGCCGATCTGGTTTTACGACCGGCGCGGATCGGAGCTGTTCGAGGCGATCACGCAATTGCCCGAATATTATCCTACCCAAACGGAGACGGCGCTGCTCGCCAGCCATGGCGCGGATTTCGCCACCGCCGTGGGACGGGGCCGCGCCGTAGTGGAATTCGGCGCCGGGAGCGCGCGCAAGACGCCGCACCTGCTGCGCGCGATCGATCCCTGCGCCTATGTGCCGATCGATATCAGCGGCGATTATCTGCTCGCCAGCAGCGCTGCGCTGGAAATGGCCTTTCCCGGCTTGACGGTACTGCCCTTGGTCGGCGATTTCAATGCTGCCCTCACATTGCCCACAGCGATTGGCGGCATGGCGCGGCTCGGCTTTTTCCCCGGTTCGACCATCGGCAATCTGGAGCCTGACGGCGCGGTCGACCTGTTGCGGGCGATGCGCCGCCTGCTCGGCGACGACGCCATGCTGATGATCGGTATGGACCGGGTCAAGGACAGCGACCGGATGATTGCCGCCTATGACGACGCCGCGGGCGTCACCGCCGCCTTCAACCGCAATCTGCTGGCGCGGATCAACCATGAGCTGGAAGGCGACATTCCGCTCGACGCATTCGTGCATAGAGCGGTGTGGAACGATGACAAGGCGCGGATCGAAATGCATCTGGAAGCAGTCAAACCGCTGCGTTTCAAGGTGGCGGGTCAGGACTTTTCCATGGAAGCGGGCGAAACCATCCATACCGAAAGCAGCCATAAATACGGGCCGCGTGACAGCCGGCTGCTGTTGCGTTCGGGACATTGGGAACCCGTCCGCGAATGGACCGACGATGAGGGGCTGTTTTCCCTGATCCTTGCGCAGGCGGCCTGACAGCCTATTCGACGACCCGCGCCGACCAGGTCGTGATCCAGCGCCACGCACCGCGACATTCCCCCATCGCGCTCGCCTCGATCAGGCGGAATCTCGTGCCATCCCACACATAGGTCTCGCTGCCGCCGCAATCGCCGAGGCCCCGGCCTTTGGCGAAGCTTTCGAGCCGGGATTTTTCGGGTGTGAAACCGGCATTGACCAGCATCGGATGGCGCGGGTCCTCGCTCCATCCGGGCTGATAGTCGAAGGCGGCGAGGCGATAGGCGCGATGGCCGGCAATGCCCGTCGCAATCACCGGGATCGACGTAAAATTATAGGCGCCCGCGCCACAGGGCACGAAAATGAGGGTTTCCGCCTTCGACAATCGATATTGACCGGGCGGCTGCGCGCCCTTCATCTCGTCCGCGCAGTTTGTGAATTTGCCGAGCGCGGCCAGTTCCTCACGCCGCAGCGGCGCAAGCGGAGGCCCGGAGGGAACAGGCGCGCGCTTGACGACGACAACCGCCGGAGCGGGACGCACGGCGGTCGCGCCCAGCGGCCCGGTCGCGATCAGCGCCGTGATGGTGCCAGCGCGACCCTGCCGCGCGTCCATATAGCGCAATGCCGCCGCCGATCCCGCGAGCGAAGGGCTGCCGACGACCTTCTGTCCGGCACGGATTTCCATTGCGCCCCCGCGCGCCATGGCGATCGCCAGCGCCGCCGCCTGTGGCCCTTCGATACGGGCCTCGCCATCGTTGCTAAGGGCACTGGCGATCTTGCGGCCGTCGATGAAGATGCTCAGATCCGAGCGACCCTTGGCATCGCGGCTGATCCAGACCTGCGCGCCTGCATCGGCTCCGGCCGCGCGCGATACGCCCAGCATCACCGGCGCGTCAGGGGACGCCGCCGCTTCAGGCAGCAACGAAACCGCCTCGCATCGGTTGCGATTGTCGCAGCCGATCGTCCAGTCCCTGTAGGTTTCCAGCGTGCCGGGCCTTGGCCCCAGCCCCGCCGGCTGAGCGAACGCTGCGCCAGCCGTCATCATGGCGGCCAGCGTGACCGCGATATTCATTCTTGCCCCCATGGGTTAACCATAGCGGCTTTTGCACGCTCGCGGTAGGCTTTCCGTTATCCCGCCGAAATGATCGCCGGAAACACCGGGACGACGCTGGCAGCCTTTTCCAAGAGCGATTACGCCCCTTTTTTCGCCTTATGCGCGGCCAGCAGCCCGTCCAGTTCGATGATGCGCAGGCGCTGCGGCGAATCCTTCGCCAGGCCCTTGAGCCGGCACTCGGCCCACAGGCTGCGCCGTTCGGATTCCAGCGCCTTGAGATAGAGGTCGGCCATGCGTGTCTCCTGGCAGGGGCGCAAAGAAAAAGGGCCAGCGCCCTGCGGCGGCGGCCCCCTCATAACAGATTTGAAGCCTGATCAGGCGGCCTTCGACCGGCTCATCCGCTTACGTTCGTTGGGATCGAGCCAGCGCTTGCGCAGGCGAATGGTCTTGGGCGTCACCTCGACCAGTTCATCATCGTCGATATAGGCAATCGCCTGTTCCAGCGTCAGTTTCCATGGCGGCGTCAGGCGGACAGCGTCGTCCTTGCCAGATGCGCGGAAGTTGGTGAGCGCTTTGGACTTCATCGGGTTGACCTCGAGATCGTCAGGCTTGGCGTTTTCGCCGATGATCATGCCTTCGTAAAGCGCCTCGCCCACGCCGACCATCAGGATGCCGCGCTCTTCCAGCGGCCCCAGCGCATAGGCATTGGCCTCGCCCGAACCGTTCGAGATCAGCACGCCATTCTTGCGGCCTTCGATCTTGCCCTTGTGGGGGCCGTATTTTTCGAACAGCCGGTTCATGATGCCGGTGCCGCGCGTGTCGGACAGGAATTCGCCATGATAGCCGATCAGCCCGCGCGATGGCGCAGAGAAAGTGATGCGGGTCTTGCCACCGCCCGAAGGGCGCATGTCAGTCATTTCGGCTTTGCGCAGATTCATCTTCTCGACGACGGTGCCGGAAAATTCATCGTCGACGTCGATCATGACGGTTTCATAAGGCTCGGTCTTGTTGCCTTCCTCGTCCTCGCCGAACAGCACGCGCGGACGCGAAATGCCAAGTTCGAAGCCTTCGCGGCGCATCGTCTCAATGAGGACGCCCAGCTGAAGCTCGCCTCGGCCGGCGACTTCGAAACTGTCCTTGTCCGCGCTCTCGGTAACCTTGACCGCGACGTTGGATTCCGCTTCGCGAGCGAGACGGTCGCGGATCATGCGGCTGGTGACTTTGGTCCCCTCGCGACCGGCCATCGGAGAATCATTGACGGCAAAACGCATCGACAGCGTCGGCGGATCGATCGGCTGCGCCTGAATCGGCTCGGTGACCGAGATATCGCAGATCGTGTTGGAAACGGTGGCGACGGTCAGACCGGCGAGCGAAATGATATCGCCTGCCTGAGCGGTTTCCACCGGCACGCGGTCCAGGCCCTGGAACGACATGATCTTGGACGCGCGACCGGTCTCTATGACCTTGCCCTCCATGTCGAGCGCATGAATCGCCTGGTTCACCTTGACCGTGCCGCTGGTCACGCGACCGGTCAGGATGCGACCCAGGAAATTGTCGCGATCGAGCAGGGTCACAAGGAAGGTGAAGGGCGCATCGACATCCAGCGCCGGCGGCGGCACATGCTCGACGATCTTTTCGAACATGGGGATCAGCGTGCCCGAGCGCGCCGATGGATCGTCGCTGGCGTAGCCGTTGCGGCCCGAAGCGTAGAGGACGGGGAAATCAAGCTGTTCGTCGGACGCTTCCAGGCTGACGAACAGGTCGAACACTTCGTCCAGCACTTCCTGGATGCGCTCGTCGGGGCGATCGACCTTGTTGACGACGACGATCGGACGGAGGCCTAGCGCGAGCGCCTTGCCGGTCACGAATTTGGTCTGCGGCATCGCGCCTTCCGACGAATCGACCAGCAGGATCACGCCGTCGACCATCGAGAGGATACGCTCCACCTCGCCGCCGAAATCGGCGTGGCCGGGCGTATCGACGATGTTGATGCGCACGGATTCGCCGCCGCCCGGAGGCGCCCACTCGACCGAGGTCGGCTTCGCCAGAATGGTGATGCCACGTTCTTTTTCGAGATCGTTGCTGTCCATCGCGCGCTCTTCGACGCGCTGGTTGTCGCGGAAGGTGCCGGACTGGCGGAAAAGCTGATCGACGAGGGTGGTCTTGCCGTGATCGACGTGCGCGATGATCGCGATATTACGCAGGGACATAATTTGCCTTTGGGATATGTGCTCCCCTGGCCGACACTAAGGCCGCGCAGAGGCTTCGGGCGCGCCCCTACAGGAATTGACGCGATGCGGCAAGGCTTGCGCTGGCGAGTCCGCAAACTCTCCCGGTCGTTGGCCGCCGATTGCAATCGCGGGACGGCCTGCCAATATCGGGCTGGAGCTTGGCGACCGACTGTCCTATATGGACATGACAGTCCGCCTGAACCCGAACGGGAGAAGATATGGCCTCCAGCGCACCCATGACGACCGCGACCGCAGACGCCTTCAACCTGACGCCGCCCGATCCGGTGCCCGTGGTCGCACCCGAAAAGGCGGCGGGGCTGGTGCCGATCGACGATGACAAGAAATCGAAGCTGGACGAGAAAGTCGATGCGTTCATCGACGATCTGGTCGCGCAGGACGCCAACTCGCCCGCATTCGGCGCGCGCGTCGATCAACTCACCAATATGGGTCGCAAGGAGATCGCGGAGGCGGCGGGGCACAGCAACCGCTTTCTCGACCGGCCGGTGCGGGCGATGGACAGCGATAACAAGGTCGGCGCGGACCTCGCCGAACTGCGCCGCACGGTCGAGGATCTCGACCCCGGCAAGCGCGGCAGCCTGACCGCGCCCAAAAAGCTGTTCGGGCTTATCCCGTTCGGCAACAGGATGCGCGACTATTTCGACAGTTATAAAAGCGCGCAAAGTCACATCAACGCCATTCTGGGCAGCCTCGCGAGCGGCAAGGACGTGCTGGTCAAGGACAATGCGGCGATCGATGTCGAGCGGCAGAATATGTGGGCGACGATGGGCCGTCTTGAACAGATGATCCATATCAGCAAGACGATGGACGCCGGACTGGAAGCGAAGGCGCTCGAACTGGACGCGACCGACCCGTCCAAGGCCAAGGCAATTCGCGAAAGCGCGCTTTTCTACATCCGCCAGCGCACGCAGGACCTGCTGACCCAGATGGCGGTGACGGTGCAGGGCTATCTCGCGCTCGATCTGGTCAAGAAGAACAATGTCGAGCTGGTCAAAGGCGTCGACCGCGCCAGCACGACAACGGTCGCGGCGTTGCGCACGGCGGTGACGGTCGCGCAGGCGCTTGCCGGACAGCGGCTGGTGCTGGAACAGATCAGCGCGCTCAACACCACGACGGCCAACATGATCGATTCGACCGGCGAGCTGCTCAAGAGCCAGACCGCGCTGATCCACGAGCAGGCGGCGTCCAGCACGATCCCCATAGAGACGCTCCAGCGCGCATTCCAGAATATCTACGATACGATGGACAATATCGACGCCTTCAAGCTCAAGGCGCTGGAAAATATGAAGACGACGGTGAACAGCCTGTCGCACGAGGTGGAAAAATCGAAGGGCTATATCGCGCGTTCCGAGGGGCAAGCGCAGGCGGCCAACGAGGCGCGGAGCGCCAATCCCCTGCTGAGCGCGATCGAGGGATGAAGGTAATCATGCGTCCCTCTGGAGGCCGAGCGTGAGCCGGTCCGACCGTGTCCTGGCCGATGCCGAGGCGGTGCTCCGCCGCCATAGCGAGCGCAGGCAGAGCCTGTCGACGCGGGCGCGGCAGCGGCGCGGGGCGGGCCTGATGCGCAAGGCGAAGCATGCTGCCTGGGCGATCCTCGCCGTGCTGGTTGCGAGCGCGGTGGCGGGCTTCGTGATCCCGCTCGGAACGACCGGCGTCATGGTCGCGCTGGCGGCGATGATCGCGGCCGTCCTGCTGATCGGCTTGCTGCCGTCCGAACCGCGCGTGCGCACCGAGGCGCTGGCCGAGAGCGAATTGTCCGCCCTCCCCCTCAAGACAGAAATCTGGCTGGAGAACCAGCGCAAGGCGCTGCCCGCGCCCGCCGTCACGCTGGTGGACAGCATCGGCGTCAGGCTCGAATCGCTCGGGCCCCAGCTCGAACGGCTGAACCCGCAGGAACCGGCCGCGCGGGAAATCCGCAAGCTGCTGGCGGATCATCTGCCCGAACTCGTCACGGGCTATCAGTCGATCCCGCCTGCCCTGCGGCGCGAGGAACGCAATGGCCGCGTGCCTGAGAAGCAACTAGTCGAGGGCCTGTCGGTCATCGATGCGGAAATCGAGCGGATGAGCGAGCAGCTGGCGAGCGGCGACCTCGACAAGCTGGCGGTCCAGAACAGGTTTCTCGAACTTAAATATCAGGAGGCGAAGGAACTGGGGCAGTAACGCCCCGTCCTTCACCCATGATTCACCTCACCCTCATCATTGTCGATTTCCTGACCGGGCTGCTGGCGGCCGGCGCATGGGCGCTCGCCTCGGCAGGCGGCGCGATCGCGGCGATGGTCGGTGGTGGCGCGCTGGGGGTCACGCTGTTCCGGCGATGGCGGCGGCGCGACGGATCATAGCTGGCGCAGCGCGCGCGCGGGGCGCACCGCCATCAGGGGCAGCGATCCTGCAAGGCCGATACCCAGCGTCACGATCGCGCCGCCGCCCAGCGTCGCCAGCACCACGCCCCAGTCGGGCGACCAGGCGAAATCGAACAGCTGCACGATCACGAACCACGCAGCTAATGTTCCCAAAGCCAGCGAAACCAGCGACAGCATTGCGGCGAGCAGGCCATATTCGATGCCCTGCGCCCCCAATATCTGCCAGCGGGTCGCGCCCAACGTCTTGAGGATCACGCTGTCATAGCTGCGCGCCTGACGCGAAGCCGCGATCGCGCCGACCAGCACCGCGATGCCGGCAAGGATGGTGATCGAAGCGGCGGCGAGGATCGCACTTACCATCTGGTCGAGCAGGCCGCTGACCTGAGCGATGAGATCGCCGACCGCGATCACCGACGCACCGGGAAAGACGGCGAGCAGCGCGCGCGTCACCGCCCCGTCGCGCGCGGGCGGCATCGTGATCGTCGCGGTCAGGCTGTGCGGTGCGGCCGCGAGCGAATTGGGTGAAAAGACGAGGACATAATTGAACCCCATCGAATCCCAGCTGATCTTGCGCAGCGATGCGATCCGCGCCTCGATCTCGCGTCCGAGAATGCTGACGGTCATGCTGTCGCCGACATGCAGGCCAAGCTTGCCGGCCTGGTCGGCATCCATCGAAAGCAACGGCGGGCCGTTGTAATATGCGGGCCACCACTGACCCGCGACCAGTTCGCTCCCCTCCGGCAAAGTCGCGCTATAGGTGACGCCCCGCTCGCCGCGCAGTACCCAGGCGCCGTCCGGCGTCCCGGCCATGTCGGCGACGCGTTTGCCCGCATAGCCGACGATCGTGCCGCGCAGCGCTGGCACGATATTGAGCTTGGCGTCCCCGGCCTGCTGATCGACCACATCGCGGAAACGGCCCTCCTGCGCGGATGGGACATCCAGAACGAAAAGGTTGGGCGCGCGACTTGGCACTGTATGCGCGATTTCGGCATTCAGACTGGTCTGAATGCCCGCCATCGTCACGAACAGGGTCAGCGCAAGGCCCAGCGCCACGACGAGCGCCGCGGTCTGCGCGCCCGGCCGGTGGAGATTGGCGAGCGCGAGGCGCAGCAGCGGGCGGCGCGGGCGCGGCAGGCGACGCGCGATCCGGCTGACCAGATGCCCGAGCAGCAACAGGAGCAGAATCACGCCGCCGGTCGCGCCAAGGACCGACGCCGCGAACAAAGGCTCGCGCGCCATAAGCAGCACGAGCGCGATCAGCACCGCCGCCGCGCCTGCAACGCGGGCGATGGTTCGCATGTCCCGTTTATGGCGCGGATCGACCAGCGCGCGAAATATCGCGGCGGCAGGCTCGGTCCGGGCGCGGGCGAGCGGCGGCAAGGTGAAAATATAGCCGATCAGCAGACCATAGATGGCGCTGGTGGCGAGCGGCATGGCGTGAAGACGAAGGCCCGGCTGTACCGGCAGCACATCGCCGGCCAGCGCGATGATCAGCGACGGGGCCAATGCGCCGATGAAAAGCCCGCAGCCGATCGCCAGCGCGGCCACTGCGCCAATCTGAAGCAGATAGATGCGCTCGATATCGGCGGCGGTAGCCCCCAGCACCTTGAGCGTCGCGATGCCGCCGCGCTTGAGCGCGAGATAGGAGGCCACGCCGCTGCTTACCCCGATGCCCGCGATTACCAGTGCGGTAAGGCCGATCAGCGACAGAAACTGCCCCATCCGTTCGATGAAACGATTGGCGCCCGGCGCGGCGCGATCTCTGTCCTTATACTGCCAGCCTTGCGATGCATGGCGTTTTTCCAGCGTCGCGCGCAGCGCCTGCGCGTCCACGCCGGGGGGCAGGCGAAGGCGATATTTGGCGGTAAACAGACTGCCGGGCTGGATCAGCCCGGTGCGGCGAAAACCGTCCAGCGAGACGATCGCCACCGGCCCGAGGGTGAACCCCTCCCCCACCCGGTCGGGCTCGTCGGCAATGACGCCGGCCACGGTGAAGTCCGCCTGCCCGTAACGCAGCCGATCGCCGGGCCGCAGCCGCAGCCGTTCGACCAGCGCCTGACCGATCAGGATACGGTCGGACGCCAGGGGCCGGCGATAGACCCCCTCCTTCAGCGTCAGCGCGCCATAAAGCGGATAGGCATTGTCGACGCCCTTAAGCTCGGTCAGCACGGCGGCCGGGCCGTCGCCCGCACCGCCGACGCGCTGCGCCATGGCGCGGGTGCGGAGCGACTCGCTGAACCGACCCAATCGCCGTAGTGCCTGTTTTTCGGCCGCGCTCGCCTCGCGCTGGGTCATCGCGACCTCGACATCGCCGCCGAGCAGGGTCTGGCCGCGCGCCGATAGATCGCCGGTAATCGCTTCGGTGAGGCTGCCGATCGCCGCCAATGTTCCAACGCCCAGCAGCAGGCAGACGAACAGCAGCCGCAACCCGCGAAAACCCGCATGCAAATCCCGCCGCGCGATCCGCCAGCTCTGTGCCCAGGGAAGGGTGCTCAAGGCCGGCGCTCGCCAACTACGCGGCCGTCGCGCATCTCGATGATCCGGTCGCACCGCTCGGCAAGCGCGGTATCATGGGTGATGATGATCAGCGTCGCGCCCGTCGCCTGACGCCGCGTGAAGAGGAGGTCGATCACGGCCGTACCCGTCGTCGCATCGAGATTGCCGGTCGGCTCGTCGGCAAAGAGAATGGCAGGGCCGGGCGCGGTCGCTCGGGCGATCGCCACTCGCTGTTGTTCGCCGCCCGAAAGCTGGGCCGGATAATGATCGAGCCGATGCCCCAGGCCCACCGCCTCCAGTTCCACGGCCGCGCGCGCGAAGGCCTGCGCTTCGCCCGTCAGTTCCAGCGGCACCGCGACATTTTCCAGCGCCGTCATCGTCGGCAGCAAGTGAAACGACTGGAGGATGATGCCGATCCGCCCGCGCCGCGCCCGCGCCAGCCCGTCCTCGTCGAGCGCACCATGATCGACCCCGCCGACCACGACCGAACCGCCGCTTGCCCGCTCCAGCCCCGAAAGCACCGCCATCAGCGAGGATTTGCCCGATCCCGAAGCGCCCAATATGGCCAGGCTTTCGCCCGTGGCCACGTCGATATCGACGCCCTTGAGGATCTCCACGGGGGACTGGCGAGTTCCGAGGGAAAGAGTGACATTGCGCGCGCGGACCGCGATAGTGGGGACATCGACGGGTGCATGCATGAAGAAAGGAACCTCCTTGGGCCACGGCATGAAGGCATATGGGGCGTTGGCGCTGCTTCTCCAACTCGCGTCGGCCTGCTCACCGTCGGCGCCGCAGCAACAGGATGCACGAAAGGGGACGAACGCGGCGGCGGCATCCGCCATGCCGAAGCCATCGACTGCCCCTGCGGCCGACCAGAAACTGATCGTGGCCTTTGGCGACAGCCTGTTCGCGGGCTATGGACTGGCGCAAGGTGAAGGCTTTGCGCCGGCGCTCGAACGCGCGCTGGTAGCGCAAGGGCTCAAAGCCCGCGTGTTCAATGCCGGCGTGTCCGGCGACACCAGCGGGGCGGCGCGCGAACGACTCGCTTTCACGCTGGGCGGCCTGCCGCGCAAGCCCGACCTGATGATCGTGGGCCTTGGCGGCAACGATCTGCTTCGCGGTCTCGACCCCGGCTCGACCCGCGCCAATCTGGATGCGATCCTCAGGGAACTGAAAAAGCGCGACATCCCCGTCATGCTGACCGGCATGGTCGCCGCGCCCAATATGGGCCCCGATTATGCAAAGGCGTTCAACCCGATCTATCCCGATCTGGCGAAGCGGTACGACGCGCCGCTTTATCCCTTTATTCTCGACGGCGTGATCGGTCATCGCGCCCTGTTGCTGCCCGATGGCATGCACCCTAACCCCTCAGGGGTTGGCGTGATGATCGGCCATGTCGCGCCGATCGTCGCGGCGCAGCTCAAGGGCTGAACAGGATGCCGCCAGCGTCCCTCGCCGACATCCACCAGCATTTTGCCCGGCTGACGCCCGACGGCGCGATGCACATAATGTCCCGCGCCGTCGCGGTCGAAACGCCGGTGGCGCTGGAATTTAACGGTATCGGCTATGCCGTGCTGATGGCCAGCCCCGGGGACCTTGGCGATCTGCTGACCGGCTTTGCGCTGTCTGAACGGCTGATCGACGGGCCGCAGGATATCATCGGCCATGATGTCCATGAAAGCGACCATGGCCTGCTGGTCCGCGCCCAGTTGGTGGATGAGCGCAGCGAACGGTTGCTGGCCCGCGTGCGGCACAGGATTTCGGATTCTTCCTGCGGCCTGTGCGGCATCGAAAATCTGGAACAGGCGGTGAGGCCACTACCGCGCGTGACGGCGGATTCGCAGGCTGGCCGCGACGCGATCTTCCGCGCGCTCGACCTGCTGCAAGGCGCGCAGCCGGGCAACGACCGCACCGGCGCGATGCATGCCGCCGCGCTCTGCGCTGCCGACGGACTGCCGCTGCTGGTACGCGAGGATGTCGGCCGCCATAATGCGTTCGACAAGCTGATCGGCGCAATGGCGCGCGGCGGCATTAGCTGGGACGGCGGCTTCGCGCTGCTGTCGTCGCGCTGTTCCTACGAACTGGTCGAGAAGGCGGCGCTCGCCAACTGCCCCCTGCTGGTCACGATGTCCGCGCCGACGAGCCTCGCGCTGAAGCGAGCGGAAGCGGCCGGGCTTCGGCTGTTCGCGCTGGCGCGGAAAGACTCTTTTATCGTTCCGGCGGGTTCGTGATCGTCAGCCCAGAAAATGGCTCAACGCGGTCGGATCGAATGGGAGCGCGGTAAAGCCGCACACCCCCATCGCGATGCCCATGGCGCCAAAGCCCCAGGCGAAGGCGAGCGGAACGAAGGCCTCGGTCAGGGCGGCCACGGCTGAGAGAGAGACCGCCGTGGAAATCAGCGCCTCGCTGGCGTCGAACTGGTCATCATGCACGTTCAGCGCATCATATTGCCGACCGAAGCCTTTGGCCTGCGTGGCAAGTATCGGCGATTCCGCCGCATAATGGACGCTCTGCCGCACGAATTCGGCCTGCGCGGCCACAAGAGCGGGGTCGCCCCGCCTGCCGGTCGCCGCCAGCTCCACTTGCGCGGTGTGGACGATATGCGCCTTGGTCCGGGTCGCCTGATATTCGCCCCAACGGTCGACGGCGTTCGATTGCGCCTGCTGCATGGCCTGCACGATATTGCCGTCCTTGATATTGCACAGCGCCATGAATACCGACAGCAGGACGACGGTAACGGCGACCAGCCGGTTGAGCCGCCTGTCCTTCGCCTCCGCGCTCAGTTCGATTTCCATCTTCGCCTCTCGCTCATGCCCGCGGCCAGTATCGAAGAAGCGCGGCTGGGCGCCAGTTACTTTTTATCCATGCGCAGGGGTGACCGGCGCAGCACAAGGAAGCCAAGCAGCGCAGACGCCACCGACCCCGACAGGATGCCGATCTTGGCCGCGTCGGCATGGTGCGATCCTTCGCCAAAGGCGAGCCCGCCTATGAACAGGCTCATCGTAAAACCGATCCCGCATAACAGCGCGACGCCGTAAATCTGGCGCCAGCCGGCATCACGCGGCCGATCGGCCCAGCCCAGGCGCACCAGCAGCCAGACCGATCCGAAAATGCCGATTTGCTTGCCGAGCAGCAGGCCCAGCGCGATCCCGAGCGGCAGGGGATCGAGCAGGTCGAACAGACCGAAGCCCGCCAGCGAGACGCCCGCATTGGCAAATCCAAAAAGCGGAACGATGCCATAGGCCACAAAGGGGTGCAGCCGATGTTCGAGCCGGACAAGCGGGGCGGATTGCGAAACGGGTTGGCCATGACGCGGCCTGAGCGGGATCGTCATCGCGACGGCGACGCCCGCCAGCGTCGCGTGGATGCCTGAGTGGAGGACCATCGCCCATACGCCAAAACCGACCAGCAGATAGGGCCAGAGCGCCGCCACGCCCCCCCGATTGAGCAGGATCAGGATCGACAGGCCCACACCCGCCCCCGCCAGCGCTGGCAGGTTCAGCCCATCGGTGTAGAAAAAGGCGATGATCAGCACCGCGATCAGATCGTCGATGATCGCGACCGCCGTCAGGAATATCTTGAG
Organism: Sphingobium fluminis; assembly: GCF_037723805.1. Taxonomy (NCBI): domain Bacteria; kingdom Pseudomonadati; phylum Pseudomonadota; class Alphaproteobacteria; order Sphingomonadales; family Sphingobiaceae; genus Sphingobium; species Sphingobium fluminis. The sequence continues at coordinate 634,529 of NZ_JBBJUK010000001.1, read as the reverse complement.
CGACACGGGAATGCGACGGCCTAGCAGCGCCAGCACGCCGAGCGCGAAGGCGATGTCAGTCGCCGCCGGGATCGCCCAGCCGCGCAGGCTTGCCGACGAATCCCGATTGATGACGACATAGATCAGGGCCGGCAGTGCCACCCCCGCCACGGCGGCGACGCCCGGCAATGATCGGTCGGACCAGCGGGCGAGCTGACCGCCCAGCACCTCCCGCTTGATCTCCAGCCCGACGAGCAGGAAAAACAGCGCCATCAGCCCGTCATTGATCCAGTGCAGCAGGCTAAGACCTCCAGCCTGCGCATCCAGTCCGCCAAAATACAGGGGCGCAAGCCGCGAATTGGCGAGCATGATGGCGGCGAACGCGGCGAGAATGAGTACGATGCCGCCCGCCGCTTCATGGGCAAGGAAGGCGCGCGCCGTGGAGAAGGGTCGCGTTAGGATGACGGCTGGAGACATGGACCACATTGGTAGCGGCGCAAGCACGGGACGGCCAGCGGCGGCTTGCCCCCGCTCCATTATCCGAATGACCAAATATTAATGCGGCGATCAGCCTCGCCTCACCTGGCCACGCCTAACAGCGCGAGCTTGACGACCATTCAGGGGCCACCGGCAATGCGCAACATCCTTCAACCGCGTCCACCTGCGCGCATCCGGTCGGAACGGCGCTGAGCCATGGCCACACCCGTCTTTTTCGATCCGAGCGGCCGCCGTGGCACCTGGGCGCTGCGGCTGGTCGCCACTTTGCTGGGCCTGCTGATTTTGGCCGCCATTGCTTTTGCAACCACGCTGGTGGCTGTGCCGCGCGGGCGGGATCTGGCCCTGCCCTTGCCGCAGCCCCATGCGACGAAACTTGTCACCGGGCGCGGCGGGCGGCATAGCCTGACCAGCTGGCTGCCGCTGCATGGCGGAAAAGACCCGCATAGCCCGCTCAGCATCGGTTTCTATCTGCCCCATGACGGTGCCAGCATCGCGTCGCTCCGCCGCCACGTGCGGTCGCTCGACTGGGTCGTGCCAGCAACCATCGACATCAGCGGTCCGCGTCACGCCCTGACGATCGAACGGGACGATGATTTCGATCATATGATCGCGGCGATGAAGCACCCCCCCAAAATCGTGCCCATGGTGCAGAATCTCTCGGAAACCCAATGGGATGGCGTGAACGCGGCCGCACTGCTCCACGACCCGGTCGCGCGCGCCGCACTGGCAAAACGGCTTTCCGCGCAGGTGGCGAACGCGCATGAAGCCGGACTGGTCATGGATTTCGAGGCGCTTCCGCCCGCCGCGATGCGCGATTATCTGCATTTCCTGGCGCAGCTTCGCCATGCCTTGCCAGCCGGATCGACGCTGGCAGTCACTGCGCCGGCGGACGATGTCGACTGGCCGCTCGCCGCACTCGGCAAGGTGGCCGACCGGGTCATGCTGATGGCCTATGACCAGCACTGGCAGGGCGGCGATGCGGGACCGATCGCTGCCCAGGGCTGGTTCGTACATGAAGTCAGCGCGGCCCTTCGCGCGGTGGGGCGCGACCGGCTGATCGTGGCGCTCGGCAGCTATGCCTATGACTGGCATGGCGGCGGTGCCGACGCGCTGTCGGTCGAGGACGGCTGGCTAGCCGCGCATGACAGCGATGCCCAGATCATGTTCGACCCCGCCAGCGGCAATGCGGGCTTTGGCTATGACGAGGCGGAACAGCGTCATCAGCTCTGGCTGCTCGATGCGGCGGCGAGCTGGAACCAGCTGCTGGCGCTCAAGCAGATGGGCATTGACGATGTCGCGCTGTGGCGGCTGGGTAGCGAGGACCCCGGTTTCTGGACCGATCTGACCGCCTATCGCGCGGGCGGGCGGCCCGACATCCGGGCGCTGCACGCGCTGCTGACCACCGATGTCGAGGGGTCGGGCGAAATCCTGCGCATCACCGCGACCCCCACGCCGGGCTTTCGCGAGCCCCGGTTCGACCCGCAGGGGATTATCAGGGACGAACGCTATCGCAGACTGCCCACGCCCTATGTCGTACAACGGGCTGGCGCGCAGCCCAAGACGGTGGCGCTGACCTTCGACGACGGGCCGGACGGCACATGGACGCCCAAGGTCCTTTCGATCCTCGAACATTATCATGTTGCCGGCACCTTTTTCGTCATCGGCGAAAATGCGCTGGAACATCCGCAGTTGCTCAACCGCATCATCGCCGATGGCGGCGAGATCGGCAACCACACCTATACTCATCCCAATCTCGCTTCCGCCTCGCCGGCCGAAACGCGACTGGAACTCAACGCCACGCAGCGGATGGTGGAGGCTTATACCGGCCGCGCCATGCGCCTGTTCCGCGCGCCCTATTTCGGCGATGCCGAACCGACCACCGCCGACGAACTGGAGCCGGCGCTCGACGCGCAGCGAGCCGGCTATACTGTCGTCGGACTGCATGTCGACCCCAACGACTGGCAACGGCCGGGCGTCGACACGATCGTGCGCGAGGTGATCGATCAGGTCCATGGGGGCACGCCGGAGCGGTCGGCTAACATCGTCCTGCTCCATGATGGCGGCGGCGACCGGGCGCAGACCGTGGCCGCGCTGCCCCGCATCATCTCGACGCTTCAGGCGGAAGGATACAGATTCGTGCCGGCCTCGCGTCTCGTCGGCCTGTCTCAGGCGGCCGCGATGCCGGCGGTGGAGGCCAGCGACCTGCTCGCGGTCCGCACCGACGTGGCGATGTTCGTCCTGATCGCCGCCGCATCGACGACGATGGCCTGGATTTTCTACGTCGCCATTTCGCTGGGCATCGGCAGGGCGCTGCTGATGACCGGTCTCGCGACGATCCAGTCCTGGCGTCGGCGGCCGACCCCGCCGATCTTCCAGCCTACCGTATCGGTTATCATCCCGGCTTATAATGAGGAACGGGTGATCGAGACCGCGGTGCGCGGCGTGCTGGCCAGCGACTATCCCGGCCTGACCATCATCGTCGCCGACGATGGATCGAAGGACGGCACTAGCGCCGTCGTCGCCAGCGCTTTCGCCAACGATCCGCAGGTCACGCTGCTCACATTGGACAATGGCGGCAAGGCTCGCGCGCTGAACCGGGCATTGCTGATGGCTAAGGGCGAGGTCGTGATCGCGCTGGATGCCGACACCCAGTTCGAGCCATTGACGATCGGCCGTCTCGCCCGCTGGTTCGCCGACCCCCGGATCGGCGCGGTTGCCGGGGACGCCCGCGTCGGCAATCGCGTCAATCTGGTCACGCGCTGGCAGGCGGTCGAATATATCACCGCGCAAAATCTGGAGCGGCGCGCGCTGGCGGGGTTCGACGCAATGACCGTGGTGCCGGGCGCGGTGGGCGCATGGCGGCGCGCGGCGCTCGACGCGGTCGGCGGCTATCCCGAAGATACGCTGGCCGAGGATCAGGACCTGACGATCGCGATCCAGCGCGCGGGCTGGCGCGTGACCTATGATCCCATGGCCGTCGCCTGGACCGAAGCGCCCGAAAGCTTCCGGACGCTCGCCAGGCAGCGCTATCGCTGGGCGTTCGGCACGCTGCAATGCCTTTGGAAGCATCGCGCGGTCATCCGCCGGCGCGATCCTGCGGGACTCGCCTTGATCGGCTTGCCGCAGGCCTGGGCGTTTCAGATCCTCTTTGCCGCCATATCGCCGCTGATCGATCTCGCCCTCATCCTGTCGCTCGTCGCCACGGCGCTGCGCGTGGTCCAGCACGGATGGGCGCAGACGCGGGGCGATGTGGGGCAAATGGGCATGTACTGGCTGGCATTCACCGCGATAGACATCCTGTGTGGCTGGGTCGCCTATCGCCTGGATACGCGACGCGTGCGGTATCCCGCGCATCTGCTGGTGGCGCAGCGCCTCGTCTACCGCCAGATCATGTACTGGGTCGTCATCCGCGCCATCGCCTCGGCGATCGGCGGCTGGGTCGTGGGCTGGGGCAAGCTGGAACGCAGCGGTCGCGTCGATGCGGAGAGCGCAACCGTCTAGCGCGGCAGGGACAGGCGCACGCGCAGTCCCGGCGCAGCGTCCTCCAGCGCGATCGTCCCGCCATGCAGCCGCGCAACCGCGCCGGCCAGCGTCAGGCCAAGCCCCGATCCCGGTGCCTGCCGCGCGGGATCGAGCCGGCCGAAGCGGCGCAGCGCGTCGGCATGGCGATCGGCGGGGATGCCCGGCCCGTCATCGCTGACGCTGAAATCGACCCGGTCATGACCTGCGTCGACCGCGAGCCTGATCCAGTGCCCGCCCGTCCCATATTTAAGAGCGTTTTCGATGAGGTTGCCGATCGCCTGACTCATCAATTCGCGGTGAAGCGGCATGACCAGCCCCTCCGGCGCGATCACGCCGATCTCAAAACCCTGATCCTCGACAAGGGGACCATAAACTTCCGCCAGATCCGCCAGCAGCCGGCGCACGTCTGCATCGGCGAAATGGACGCGCCCGATGCCGGCATCCGCGCGGGCGATCTGCAAGGCGACGGACAACATCGACAACAATGTCTCCGCTTCGTCGGCCACCCGATCCAGCGCGGCGAGCGCCAGCGGGTCATGCACATCGAGGATTGCGCGTTCCAGCACCGATTTCAGCCGCGTCACCGGCGAACGCAGGTCGTGGGCCAGCCCATCGGTCATCAGCCGCAATTGCGACACCAGCGCCTCGATCCGCTCCAGCATCGCATTAATGGCCTGCCCGAGCGCATCGAACGCATCGCCGCTGCCGTCGACCGGCACCCGATGCGTGAACTGGCCGTCGCCAACTGCCACCGACGTGGCGACGATATGTTTGATGCGGCGTGACAATGTCTGCCCAAGGACGAGCGCGCACGCCAGGCTCAGCACGATGCCAAGCGCCAGCGCAACGATCACGGCATCGCGATTGACGCGCGCGAGCGTGACCCCCGCGTCGATGACATGGCCCGTCAGCAAGTGCGCGCCGCCCGGCAGCATGGTGGCGACCACCCCCATATGTTCGGGCAGATCGTTTCCGATGCGGCGCAGGTCGATCGTGGTCCAGCCGGCGCGCGCCGGCATCGGGGCAGGCCAGGCTTCGATATTGCCGGCTATGCGCGCGCCCGAGCGATCGGCGAGCAGGATGACCGCCGTACCGCCATGCGCCGAATTGAGCCGCTGGCGAATGAGCCGGGCCAGCGCGACCTCCCCGCCATCGCGGAATGCCACGCGCAATTCATCGCGCAGTTCGGCGACCAGCGCTTTTTCCTCGCCAAGAAGGGCGCGCTCGCTCGCCTGTTGGACGAAGATCAGCAGCCCACCCGTCACCGGCGCCTGAAACAAAAACGCAAGGGCGACAAAGCGCGCGGTCGTGGACCGCGTGAACAGGCGCAGCCGGGCAAGCATCTAGTCGGCGGCCCCGAACCGGTAACCGGCACCGCGAACGGTGTGTAGCAACGGCTTGGGAAAGCCATCGTCCAGCTTTCGGCGCAGCCGGCTGACATGCACGTCAATGACATTGGTTCCGGGATCGAAATGATAATCCCATACGCCTTCGAGCAGCATCGTACGCGTCACCACCTGATCGACATGGCGCAGGAAATATTCGAGCAGCCGGAATTCCCGTGGCTGCAGCTCCACGATCCTGTCGGCACGCCGGACCTTGCGGGACAGAAGATCCATTTCAAGATCGGCACAGACAAGCTTCGTGATAACCTGCGCGCCGGCCCCGCCCTTGCGCAGCATCAGCCGCACGCGCGCGAGCAGTTCGGCGAAGGCGAAGGGCTTGACGAGATAGTCATCCGCCCCGGTATGAAGCCCGGCCACGCGATCGTCCGATGTGCCGAGCGCCGACAGGATGATGACGGGCGTATCGAGTTGAGCGGCGCGCAGCGCGGCCAGCACTGCCATGCCTTCCATCACCGGCAACATGCGGTCCAGCACGATCGCGTCATAGCTGCCGTCGCTCGCGAGGAACAGGCCATCGCGGCCGTCCCTAGCGCGATCGACGGTATAGCCTTCTTCCGTCAGGCCCTTGACGATGTAGGCCGCCATCGCCTCATCATCTTCGATCACCAGCACCTTATACGTCATCGGCCCCCGCCCTTGCCTGCGACGCTGCTATAGCGCGGGTAACCGTGCCTTGCCTATATCGATGGTGGGTAAGCCGGCGGGCCGCAGACGGCAACCGGCCTCGCCCACAAGCCGCAGGCCATCAGGTCCGCAGGCTGTCGGGCACGATCCCGCCATTTTCGGCAAGCTTTGCGACGACGGCCCGATGCAGCGCGATATTCTGTTCAGCACTGCCATCGGCAGCCGCATGCACGCCCAGTTCATCGGCCAGTTCCTTGCGGGCGGTCAGACCTGAATCAAGGTCGAGCAGTTTTAGAAGATCGACGATCGAGCTTTGATAATTGCCGCCGCCGCCTTTCATTTCCGCCATCGTTGCAAGGACAGCGCCAACGTCGACCGCGGCGGGCGGCGGCGCGGCGGGCGACGCGGAAGATGCCGGCGCCTGTGGCACTGGCGTCGGCCGCACGGGTGTCGGCCCGGTCGCCGTCGGGGCACTCGTCGGCGTTGGCGCGGCCTTGGCGTCGTGGTGGAAGATCTTGTCCATTATCTTGCCGAAAATGCCCATTGTCATACCCTTTCGAGATTGTAGGTCCGCGCGGCGATCACCGCCTGCTGAGGGAACGGAGGAGACAGATTAAAGGTCCCCGGAACGTCGATGCCCGTCGAATGTTCTGGGGAGGTCGGTGACGATGCCGAACGGGAGACAGACTATGAAGCGCAGCATCTTCGTCACGCTATCGGTAACCGCGCTCGCACTCGCCTCGTGTGGCAAGAAGGACGAACCGATCGCAAACAATGTCGGCGCCAACGCAGCAAGTCCTGTCGTTACCGAGGCGCCTGCTGCGCTGAGCGCCGGTCAGGTCTTCGCCAATGCGGCCGCCGCGAGCGACGCCTTCGAGATCGAAAGCTCCAGGCTCGCCGCGACGAGCGCCGCCTCCGCGTCGACCAAGGCTTTCGCCCAGTCGATGATCAAGGGCCATACCGACTCCACGGCTAAACTGAAGAAGGCAGCGGCAGAGGCGACCCCGCCGCTCACGCCTGACCCGACCCTGGCGGGCGAACAGTTGCAGACGCTTGAGGCGCTCAAGGGCAAGGAGGGCGCTGCATTCGACGCCGCTTATGCCGACGCCCAGACCAAGGCCCATGAAATGACGCTGACGACCCTGCGCGATTATGCGACCGCCGGGGATGTGCCGTCGCTCAAGGCATTCGCCGCGGCCATGGTCCCGATCGTCACGGCGCATGTGAATATGGCGAAAGGCCTGGGGCGCTAAAGACCACAGAGAAAAGCTCGTCCGGCAGCGACACGGCCGCCGGACGAGTAATCACATTCAGGCGATTTCGGTTTCCGCCTTCGCCTTGGGCTTGCGACCGCGTGGCGCTGGCGCCTTGGCGACGGCTTCGGCGACAGCCGGTTCGCGCTTGCGGCCAAGGCCGATCTTGTGCGCCAGTTCCTTGCGCTGCGCCGCGTAGTTGGGCGCCACCATCGGGTAGTCCGAAGGTAGGTTCCACTTGGTCCGGTAATCGGCAGGCGTCATCTGATAAGTGGTCATCAGATACCGCTTGAGCATCTTCAACTTCTTTCCGTCTTCAAGGCAAACGATATAGTCTGGCTTGACGGAAGCGCGGACAGAAACAGCAGGCTCCTGTACCACGGCCGGTACTTCGGCGGGGCTGGCGAGCCCGGTCAATGCCGCGTGCACGCTGGAAATCAGCGCCGAAACATCGCCCACGCTGACCGAATTGTTCGAGACATGGGCCGAAACGATGTCAGCCGTAAGGGTAACGAGGGTATCTTGTGCGAGTTCGGTGTCGGACATGCGACCTGTCTTTCTGTGATTATGGAAGAGGATTGCCACAAGTGGGATGACAATTACGACTGTACATAGGCGTGACGGGCGCAATGTTCAAACCGCTATTATTTCCTCAGCGAGGCGTTAATCGACCTGGCCCCGCCATCATCGCCTCCAATCGCTGGCGCCTTCCGTCATAACCACACTTTCAGCGGCATCGCCCACAATTTGCAATCGCGGCGTTCCGGCATCGTGAACACTTTATCGGCGGCGGGGCAATCCGCTGCGCCCGCCGGCAATTTCATGATAAGGGGCTCCCAAGGGAGTATAGTTTTGGACGATGCAGACCATGGAGCGGCGAATGTCGAGCAGTTGCTCGATACCCCCGGACTTGCCGATGCGCTGGAAAGCGATCGGTTCAAGCAATTTCTCGACCATATGCCGGTGGCGATTGCCGTTTCGGAACTGTTGCCCGAAGAGCGCATAACCTACGCCAATCTGGAGTTCGAACGGCTGACGGGTCAGTCCGCATCCGAACTGGAAGGTAAAAACTGGCAAGCCCTGCCAGGTGTAGCGTCCGCCCCCGACGATGACCGGCCACTGAGCGAGGCCGTGGAGGCCGATGAGGAATATGTCGGGACCTTCTCGATCAGCCTCGACGGGCAGACCGTCAATGTCGATGCATGGTCCAATACCATCGAAGACGACAGCGGCGAACCGAGTTTCCGATTGGTCGCTCTTGCCAGGACGGGGCAGGGATTGCGCAACGACGAGGAGATGGTTCGCCAGTCATTGCGGGACAAGGATACATTGCTGTTCGAATTGCAGCACCGGGTAAAGAACAACCTTCAGATGATCACGGCGCTCATCCGCATGGAAGCGCGTAATGTCTCCGATCAGGAGACCGGGGAACGGTTCGATCGCCTTGCCGGCCGGATCAATTCGCTCGCTCTGTTGTATCGCTCGCTATCGATCGAGGGTCAGGGCGACACAATCGATCTGGGCGTGTATCTAAGCCAGATCGCGTCCGCAGTCATTCAGGCGCATGCGCCCGAAGGCATCCGGCTCGACCTGAAGATCGACACCTGGCCAGTCGCGCTGGACGTTGCCATGCCCGCAGGCCTGGTCGTCAACGAATTGCTGACCAACAGCCTCAAACATGCTTTTCCCAACGATGAAGGCGGCACCATCACCCTGCACAGCCTGGTCGACGAGACCGGATGCCGGGTGACCGTGGCCGACGACGGCGTCGGCCTCGCCGATGGCATGACCTGGCCCAAGCCGGGAAAGCTCGGCGCAGTGATCGCGCAATCCCTGCGCCAGAATGCGAAAGCCGACTGGACGGTCACTTCCCGTCCCGGAAGCGGCATGCGGGTCGACATTTTCTTTGCAAGGAAAGATGCCGCGCCGAAGTGACCGTTAGAATAGATGATGGACGATCAGCGCCATCACGCTTTGGGCCAGGAGCATTCGCGGCCAGCGCGAGAGCTACTTGCGAACCGCCCGCCTGCCCGCTATCGGAGCGTTGTTCGGGGCAGCAATGGCCCGGACATGATCGCGCCGGTGCCTTGAAAGAGGCTTAAAAGGGAACGCGGTGCGGATGGTTTACGCCATCCAACTCCGAGGCTGTCCCTGCAACTGTAAGCGGTGAGTGCGATGCATATCGCTTTCTCCAGACCGGAGGAAGCAGCCACTGGGCCGGACGCTAAGTCATGCGAGGCCTGGGAAGGCCGTGCGTCCTGCTATGACCCGTGAGCCAGGAGACCTGCCAGCGTCTGGTCGCTCTTGCCCGGTCCAGGGGTTGGTCACGGCACGGTATCTTTCCGTTTGAGCGACGAACGGGCGGTGGGGGCCGCATCGGTTCGCGTGGCGGTCGCCTCGGCGTCCGGCTGTCTGCGCGCGCCGACCGTCGTTGGCGGCACGTCTCCACCCTAGTGTCGCGTGACGCCGGGAAGACATGCAATGGAATGGAAGACCATAGGATTTTTGCTGGCGACGGGGCTTGCCGCAACGACGACGCAACAGGCGCGCGCGGATAGCGCGGATAGCGCCGCCGAAAGTTCGACAGACATCATCGTTTCGGGGGTCCGGCCGGGTGCGCTGTTGCAAGAAACATCGACCGGATCGCGACTGGGACTGACCGCGCTCGAAATGCCGGCCAGCGTCACGCGGATCGACGGCGATTCGATCCGCGCGCGCGGCGATCTCGATATTCTATCGGCCGTTGTCCGCGCGCCGGGCGTCACATCCTCGGCGAATCCCGGCAATGGCGGCACAGCTCTGGCGCTTCGCGGCTTTTCGGGTCAAGGCTCGGTGCTTCAGCTCGTCGACGGGGTTCGGCTTTTCCCGGTCGCGGGCACGATCACCTTTCCGACCGATCCGTGGAATGTCGACCGGATCGAATTGTTGAGCGGCCCCGCATCGGTCCTGTATGGCCAAGGCGCGCTGGGCGGCGCGGTCAATATCATCACCCGGTCGCCCAATGCCGAACGCACGCAATTCGACGCCGAGGCCGGCTATGGATCGCAGAACAGCTGGCGCGCGGCGGCAGGGGTCGGCGGCCCGTTGAACGAGCAGTTTTCCTATCGGATCGACGCCAGCTATCGGGAATCGGACGGCTATGTCGATCGTGGCCATTCCAAAAGCCTCGCGCTTTCGGGCGCGCTGCGCTTCCGGCCGAATGAGAATTTCTCGCTCACCCTGCGCAACGATTATGGCAATCAGCGGCCGATGGAATATTTCGGCACGCCGCTGATCGACGGCAAGCTGGTGAAGGGCAACCAGCGGCGTAACTATAATGTCGCCGACGCGAGCCTGCACTATCGCGACAACCGGACTTCGCTGACGGCGGACTGGACGGTGGCGGAAGGCATCACCCTGTCCAATGCCGCCTACCGCCTGACGAGCAAGCGGTTGTTCAGGAATCTGGAAAGCTATTTCTACAATGGCGGCACCGGGCAGATCGACCGGATGGACAATTACGGCATCGTCCATGACCAGACCCAATATGGCGATCAGGCAACCGTGCGCATCAACAGACCGATCGCGGGCCTCAAAAATGATCTGGTCGTGGGATTCGACGCCAATCTGATCAAGCTGACCTATTCCAATGATTTCGGGTCGGACCCGCAGGAGGATATGGTCGATCCCTTCGCCTTCGATCCGGGCCTGTTCTTCGACACGCAGGGGATCGCGCCGCGCTATCGCACGCGGACGAACGAATATAGCATCTTCGCCGAAGACCGGCTGGCGCTGACCGACCAGCTTTCGCTGGTTGCGGGCATCCGGCACGAGCGCGACAAGGTGCAGCGCCGGAACATCGTCTATAATCCCGACGGCAGCACGAGCGAGGTCAACGCCTTCCCGCTGGGCGCGACGAACCGGAAGTTCCGCAACACGACATGGCGGATCGGCGGCGTTTATCAGCCAACATCGAATATCTCGCTCTATGGCCAATATTCGACCGGGGTCGATCCGCTCGGCACGCTGACGACCTTTACGACGAACAAGGCGCAGTTCGTCTTTACCAACGCCACCGGCGATCAGGTCGAAGCTGGGATCAAGGCGGTGTTCCTGGACGGACGAGGCAGCGCGACGCTGGCGGCATACCGCATAGTCAAGAAAAAGCTGGTGGCCCAACGCACCATGTCCAGCCCGATAGAGCAGATCGGCCAGCGTTCGGCCAAGGGCATCGAGGCGTCGCTGACGCTGCAACTGACCGACCGCCTGGGCTTTGACGCCAACGGCACGGTGCTGGATGCCGACTATGACGACTTCATCAGCGGCGGCACCAGCTACACCGGCAACACCCCGCCCAATGTCCCCGAAGTCTCGGCCAATCTGTCGCTCTACTGGACGCCGGTCGACCGGCTGCGCGCCACGGCGAGCCTGCGCTATGTCGGCCGGACCTTCTCGGACAATGCCAACGACTATCGCGTGCCGGGCTATGCGGTCGCCGATGCGGGGCTGACCTATGAACTGACCCCCAATCTGGGCGTAAACCTGCGGGTCTATAATCTGTTCGACAAGGATTATGCGACCACCACCTATAATGACGAGCAGTGGATTTTGGGCCGTCCGCGCTCCATCGACGTCTCGGTGACCGCGCATTTCTGATGCGCTTACCCGGTGGCGGCATCGCGGCAAGCGGTGGCTGTATCTGACCCATCGCTGGCTGGGCATCTCCACATGCCTGTTGCTGGCGATGTGGTTCCTGTCGGGCATCGTCATGATGTATGTGCCTTTCCCGTCGCTGACCAAGGCCGATCGGCTGGCGGGATTGGCACCGATCGACTGGAACCAGGTGCATGGGATCGTTCGGGCCGATGCCGCATTGCAGCAGGGGCCGAACGGTCCGGTTTGGCTCGGCAGCAGCGTTTCTTCGGCATCGACCGGCCTTGCCGTAGGTCCTGTCGATGCCCGCCGCGCCGGGGATATCGCCACTGCGTTCGGCAACGCGCCGGCTTCCGATATCGAACGCGTCCAGCGTGACCAATGGACGGTCGCGGGCAGCTTCGACCGCTATCGGCCATTGTGGAAGGTGACGCTCCACCGCCCCGACGGGCTGACCCTGTATGTCGCGTCGACCACCGGAACCGTGGTGCTCGACACCAACAGGACGGAACGGTTCTGGAACTGGGTCGGGTCCGTCCCGCACTGGATCTACCCCACGGTCCTGCGCCAGCACCAGCCGCTGTGGCGACAGGTCGTCCTTTGTACATCGGGCGCGGGCATCGTCGGCGCGGTCAGCGGCATGTGGATCGGCGTCCTGCGCATGCGGCTGCGCCGCCGCTACAAGGGCGGGCGCGTATCGCCCTATCGCGGCTGGCAATGGTGGCATCATCTCATGGGGCTGTTCGGCGGCACGATGCTGGTCCTGTGGATCGCCAGCGGCTGGCTGTCCGTCGATCCCAATCGCTGGTTCGCATCTAAGGGCCTCGGCGACGCCGGCCTTGCCGCCTATGCCGCGGCGGGCATGGCGCCCGTGATCGACTGGGCGCGCTTAAGCGCTACACAACAGGCGACCGGGGCGCGCCAGATGCGGATGATCTGGACCGATGGCACCCCCTTGCTGCTGCTGTCGCGACCGGGACTTCAGGAAGCCATCCTCGACGCACGGAACCTGAAGCCGGCGAAGTTAGACCCCCGCCGCCTGACACGGGCAGCGGAAAGACTTCTCCCCGGCGCGCGCATCGAAGCGGTGGACCGGCTCACCCGAACCGATTCCTATTGGTACGCAGCCAAGGGCGATGTCGAATTGCCCGTTTTACGCGTCCGCTTCGCCGACAGCGCGAAAAGCTGGGTCCATATCAGTCCGCGCACGGGCGCGGTGCTCGGCGATCTGGATGCGCGCCGCCGCCTCTATCGCTGGCTGTTCGACGGGCTGCATCGCTGGGATTTCGGACCCTTGCTGAACCGGCGGCCCTTGTGGGACATCTGGATGCTGGGCTGGCTCACGGCCGGCGTCGTCCTGTCCATCAGCGGCGTCGTGATCGGTGTCCGCAGGATGCGAAAGCGGCGGCGACGCTGAACCGCCTCCCTCTCGCACCAGCGGAATATGATCAAGCGGCCGTGTATCGCCTCAAACCCCGGTGGCGACCGGCGGACGGATCACCAGTTCCTGGATGTTGATGTCGATGGGCTGTTCCAGCACATAGGCGACCGCATTCGCCAGATGGACCGGATCGGACACGAGCCGATGGGCGCCCGCCCCATCCGGACCGATGCCCTGCTGAACAAAGCTCTGCTGCACGGTGGCGAGCTGTTCGGCCTGGAATCCGCGCGCCAGTTGGGTCGCAAAGCCGCCGGGAACGATGGTCGTCACCCGGATATCGTCCTGCTCGGTCTCACCGCGCAGGCTGGCGGTGATATTTTCTACCATCTTCTTGGTCGCGCCGTAGACGCCCGTTTCTTCCCAGCGCGCCGCGACCGAGCCGATGTTGATGATATGACCGGGTTTGCCGTGAGTCCGCATGACGGCGACGGCGGCCTGCGCGCCTTCCAGAACTGCCAGCACGTTGACGGAGAGCATTGCGGTCCAACGATCGACCGATCCCTGCATCACCGGCTCGGGGAACATGAGGCCGGCATTGTTGATCAGCGCGAACAGATGATCGCTCGTGCCGGCCGCCTCCGCCACCAGCGCCGCGAGCGGTCCGCGCTCGGCAAGGTCTATGGCCCGGGTCTGCGGCGGCGGCCCGCCTGCGTCGACCACCATGCTGGCGGTCACGTTCAATTCCGCCTGCGACCGGCCGGTCAGCCACAGGTCCGCCACCGCACTGCCGAGGCGAATGGCGATGGCGCGCCCAAGGCCGCTGGATGCGCCGGTGATGATGATGGTCTTGCCGGTAAATTGGGTCATAATGCTGTTCCTTGGGGTTGGCAGGTTCATGCCATTTCGGTGGCGGCAAGCGCGGTCGGGGCGGGAACCAGATCGAGGCTTTGCATGTCCCACAGATATTTGTGGATGAAGGCTTCGTCGATATGCGGCACCTGTGGCCCGGCGGGCAGGCGACGAACCGCCTCCACGAACTGCCGTGAATCCGGGTGTGAAGGCGTCGGGTCGCCGGGTTCGGCAAAGCCGCTGGTGATGGCAATGGACGATAACTGGCGCTGCTGTTCGGGAAGCGTCCGTAACCGGTCCTCGAACTCGGTCATCCACTCGGCATAGTCGGCGATGCGACGAACGGGATAGCCCGCGCTCTCCACCCAGTCGATGATGGTGTCGAGCGACACGCCGTCATCATGCATGTTGACGATATTATAGGTGCGGAACGCGCCCATCGGTTCCGTGCCCAGTTGCTGCATCACGTCGGCGATGAAATCGACCGGCAGCCCGTCATAATGGGCGCGAACCCCGTCCGGCGCAGAGCGATAGAAAGAGGCAGGCGCGATGCCCGTCGCGATGACGCTGAAGAGCATCCGGGTGAACATGTCGGGGACGTTGATCTGCCCGGCATAATGGCGGTGCGCCAAAATCATGTCGGCGCGAAAGACATTGACCGGCAAGCCATAATGGTCGTGCGCCTCGCGCAGCAGCACCTCGCCCGCCCATTTGCTCGCGCCATAGCCGACCGCATAGCCATCGCTCAGCGCGCAAGCGGGGCCTCCGACGCGCACGTCCATGTCTTCGGCCTCACGCAGCGCCGGGTGCATCGATGGCACGGCGGTCGACGATGTATAGTCGAAGCTCTTTTTACGCCCCGTCAGTGCGAGACGGATGAGTTCCGCCGTGCCGACGACATTGGGCTCGAACAGATTTTCATAGGAAAGCCGGTGGTTAACCAGCGCGGCGGGGTGAACGATGTGATCGACGGACCGCGCGAGACGATCGAATGTTTCGGCGGGCAAGCCGAGCCGTGGCGCCGACAGATCGCCGGTCAGCACCTCCAGATGGCGATCGGCGAGACGCTGGAAATGCGCCGCCAGCTGCGGGTCGGGACCACCTAAAGCCTCGATCAGGCGTTCGCGGGCCGCATCCGCATCGCGCGCGCGGATAAGGCATGTGAGCCGGCCGCCCTTCTCCGCCAGTCGCTCCAGCCAGGTCAGGCACAGGAAGCGGCCAAGGAAGCCGGTAGCGCCTGTGAGCAGGACATGGCGCTTGTCGTCGGCAGGCGGCGCGGCCTGTTCGGCCAACTCAAAAGTCGCCGCATCGAGAAAACGGTCCAGCGTCAGATCGGACGCCGTGATCACGGTCGCGCCAGCGCCATGGACACTGGCGAAGGTCGGCCCGCTACCGTCGCCGGCGCGAGCCCGTTCCACGAAGTCGGCGAGCCGCTGCGCGCTGCCCGCCGGGTGCAGGATGACGCTCACCGGCACGGCGACCTCGAACATTTCCTCCAGCAGCGCCGCCAGCGACACCGCCCCCAGCGAATCGCCGCCCAGATCGGCGAAACACTGGTCGGACGCCGGGTCGACGGAGGCGAGGCCGAGATTGGCCTTGAAGGCGCCAGCGACGCGCTCGACCGTGGAGAGCGCAGCCCCTTCCCGTCGCAACATGGCGAGTTCGGCATGCTGCTGGCGATCCATATCCTGATACAGCGCCTCCAGCCGCTCGCCATAACGGCGGTAGAGATTGGGGCGCAGTGGCTTGCGGACGCTGGAAAGCAGCCCGTTTTCCAGGGCGAAGGCTTCGGTTTCGACCAAAATGTCGCGCGGGATTTCGAAGCTTTTAAGGCCGGCCGCCCGCGCGGTCGCCTGAAGCTCCGCCAGCAGCACGACCCTGACTTCAGCGCTATCCTGCGGCGAGAGGCCATGGCGATCGCGCAGGATGTCGAGGTCGGGCACGACCACGGCAAGCAGAAACGAGCGATAGGAACTGCCATAGACATAGATTTGCCGGATCAGCGCGCTGCCGCTCGTAAAGGCTGCCTCCAGCCCGCCGATCGCGACATATTCGCCCTGCGACAGCTTGATCACATTGTTGCGCCGATCGATCCACACGACATGGTCGGGGCCGCGTTCCTCGACGATGTCGCCGGTCCGCTGATAGCCGTCGGCGTCGAGGATCGCGGCGCTCTCCGCCGGGCGCTTGAAATAGCCGGGGATCGCCATTCTGGATTTGATGAGCAGTTCGCCGCGCGGATAGGGACGGTCCGTGGTCCGGTAACCCAGTTCGGGCACATCCAGCAGGCGGTAATCCTCGATGATGTTGCGCAGGATGCGATTGCCCGACGTAATACCGCCACCGGCCTCCGTCGTGCCATAGCCTTCCACGAAGGCGATATCGAAACAGCTGCGGATGAAGGCGCGCACTTCCGGCGCGGTGGGTGAGCTGCCGACGCCACCCGCCACCAGCCGGTCGCCGAGGAAATTTTTGGCCATGGCCGAGCGAACACTAGCGTCGGCGGCGTCCGGTTCCTCGCCGGCGGCGATCAGGCGTTGCAGTTCCGACTGATAATGCTGGTAGACCATCTCGCAGACGCGCGGGATGAACAGCAGGAAGGTCGGTCGCGCTATCCGCAGGTCCTCGAACAGGCTCGTCATGTCGCTTCTGAGCGTGAAATGGACCGTGCCGCCCTGCGCCAGGGTGGAGGCGACCATGTTTCGGCCCATGAAATGATTGAGCGGCGCATAGGCCAGCGTCACTATGGGCTGCATCCGGGCGATGCCGTTCCAATATTGATTGGCGATCCGCTCCGGGATCATCGCTCCCTTGGGCGTACCGGTGCTGCCGGAGGTGTACATGATCAGCGACAGCGCCTCGACGCCCTCGGGCGCGGACGGTAGCGGGGTCCAGTCATGCCGCGATCCGCGCGCGACCAGCTCTGCAAAGCTGACCAGTGTCACGCCGCTTCCCGAAAGGCGCGCCAGCGCCGCGTCGATCCGCTCGCGGTCGTCATCCACCTGCATGTCGGCATCGATGACGACCAGGCTGGCGATGGTCGGCTGACCGAGCGCGCGGTCGACGGCAAGCTCAAGATGATCCATGCTGGCGACCAGGCATCGCGGCGCGGTGTCGGACAATATGTCGGCCATGTCCGCAGCGGCGATGTTCGCCTGCAATGGCACGATGACGGCTTGGGCATAGGCGCAGGCGAGATCGATCGTAGCATATTCCGCGCCCGTAAAGCCGATGAACGCGACGAAATCGCCCGGCTTCACGCCAAGCTCCTCCTCGTGACGCCAGGCGCTGGCGATCGCTTCGACCTGCCGCCCGAGCGCCCCGTAGGTGATCGTCGCGAAGGACGGCCGATGATGACGAACCTGCCGCCCCGCTCCGTCGCGCCTTATGTCATAGGCGCGGCTGCCGAATGCTTCGCGATCGGCATAGCCGTCCAGCGTCGCCCGGACGATCTGGGCCAGGGACGCGCCCGGCGTCTTGATCGCCGCGGTCACGGCATCATCGGGAATGAGCCTTGCGATCTGCGGATCATGGGCCGACAGGTCCATCAACCGGCGGTAAGCACGCTCGAAGGCCTGGACCATATCGGGTTCGTCATGCATCGCTGTAACCTCTCCGGCATAGGGAATGTTGCCGGCCGCCTTTTGACGGTTCCGGCAAATGATATGGTGGCATCTTATATCGGTGGTAAGCCAACGTCACCGGACGGATCGTGCGAAAGCCTTCGCTTATCGTCCGTCCGCCGGCGCGCATCGCTGCGGCCGGCGAAGCGATATTCCTGGGTCAGCGCCCGCCCAGCCTGTCCAGTTGCACGCTAAGGCGCAGAATCAGTTCGCGCCCCCTGCTCACATAGGCCACGGTATCCGCGCCAAAGCCCGCCGCCGTGCCGGTGCCCGCACCCGTCAGCGGATTGTCCGCCGACCGCTGGAAATAATAGACGTTGGTGAGGTTGCGGCCGATCAGGGCAAATTCGACGCCTGACGACAGCGTCACCTTCGCCGACGCGTCCAGCATCCAATATCCCCGCTGGAAGCTGGCCGGCTTGTTGGTGGCATCGGTGAAATAGCCCGAACTATGGTTGGCGTCGACCGACATGTCGAACTGGTTCCCGCCGGCATCGGTGGCCGAATAGCTCGCGCCCAGGCTCTGGCCCCATTTCGGCGCGCGCGGCAGAACCGCGCCCGACAGGCTTTGCGCCCGGTAAACGCCACCTACCAGATTGAGGTCGCACCCGAGCCCAATCGTCTGGCCCGCATAGCAGGGAGCATTGGTGTAATCGGAGTAGCGCGCCTTGTTGAAGGACGCCCCGCCATGGAGCGACAATCCCTCCATCGGGGTTTTCCAGTTCAAATCGCCTTCGATCCCCTTGGTCCGGGATGAAGCCGCGTTCGTCACGACCTGGGTGACGCCGATCAGGGACGTGACCTGCTGACCCGAAATCTTGTAATTATAGACGGACAGATTGCCGGTCAGCATGCCGCCAAGCAATTTGGCCTTGATGCCGCCCTCGAACCCCTTGACCGTCTGCTGGTCATAGGAACGGTCGAGCCCCTGATTGCCGTTGCCGGCATTGAAGCCACCCGACAGGAAGCCCTGCTTGTACGACGCGAAAATCGTCATCCTGCCGCTTGGCCGGTAGCTGATCGTGGCTTCCGGCGAGGTGTTCGTCCATTTTTTCCTCGGGACGACCGTGCCGCCGGGCAGGGTCGGATCGAACGGCGTTCCATTCAACAATGTCGGTTCATAGCGTTTGCGTTCGTAGGAATAGCGGGCGCCGCCCGAAATTTCGATCGTGTCGATGGGCTTCACGCTCACGCTGCCGAATAGCGAATAGGCCGTCCCTTTCTGGGTCGTGTGATAGGGTGTGGAGATATAGGTCGGCGTGATCGCGTTGAGCGCCGTCGCCGAGTCATAATCAAGCCTGGCATTCTGATAATAGCCGCCGACCATGAAATTGAACGCGCCATCGAAATCGCTCGACAGCCGCGCCTCTTGCGACAGTTCGCGGATGGTCAATTCGCCTGCCGACGCCAGAATGCGGGCTGGCACCGTGAAATCGGTCGCATTGAAATTCTCGTTATAGACGAGGTGGTTGCGATAAAATCCCGATTGCAGGGCGAGCGAGAGACTGTCACTCAGCCGATACTGGATATCGAGACCCGCCAGATATTGCTGCTGCCGCAAATCGGGATCGGGCTTCAACCGGGGATTGAGCGTCTGGAAATTCGCGCCGAGGCCGGACCGCACCACCCGGTCGTCGGCCGTGCAATCATCGGGGCCGCCCAGTTGCGGCGCGCCGAGCGGACAAGCCACCCGCTGCGTATTTTCCGCGAGCCCAGCGGTTCGAACCGAGCCGTAAGCGAATTTGAACCGCGCCGACAGCGCATCGGTCGGCGTCCATTTCAGCGTGACCCGGCCACCAAATTCGCGATCATGCGGCACGCTGCGATATTCGGGGCCGTAGAGGGCGGACGGCGTGGTGATGTTGGTTACCCAGCCATCGGTGCGCGACACATAAGCCGCGATGCGGATGCCAAGCGAGTCGGTGATCGGGCCGGAAACATAGCCCTCGCCGCGCAGTTCCTTGCCATAGGCCTCATAGCCCACCGACATGCGCGATTGCAGGGTGTCGGTCGGGTCGCCGGTGCGGATGACGACGATGCCGCCGGGACTGTTCTTGCCGAAATACAGCGCCTGTGGCCCTTTGAGCACCTCAACCTGCGCCATGTCGAATTCGCCCATCCGCCGCGGCGCGGCGCGGGCGACCTGAAGACCGTCGAGATTGAAAGCCACGGCCTGGTCGCCGAAGGGATTGGAATCGCCCGCGCTGATGCCCCGCAATGCAATCGCTCCGCCCTGGATAGAGCCGGAGGCGTTGCCGATGATGAGCTGCGGAACGGTGCGTGCGATGCCTTCGAGGCTGACGATCGATCGGCGGCTGAGCTCTTCCGATCCGATCGCCGCGATCGTGACCGGTGTGGAAATCAGGGTTTCGTCGCGCCGCCGCGCCGTGACGATGATGTCTTCGACAGATGGCGGGGCCAATGCCGGTCCAGCCGCGCTCTCCTGCGCCATGGTCGCCAACGGCGAAAAAAAGGCACAGGTCATCACCGCCGCGCAACCGCAGCGTAGCCGATAGGATAACATTTTCTCTCTCCCTGTTGGACAGCGCCTTGTCTGCGGCGCTGCATTCTAACGTCTTCGGGTCATTGCCGGGTCGTCACGGCCGCCTCGCTATTCTGCGTGAACAGGCTTGGCGAAACGCCGTGATAGGATGTGAAGGCCCGGGTGAAGGATGACGCGATCCGATAGCCTACCCGCCGCGAGACCTCTGCAATGGCGAAACGGTCGCTCTGCAGAAGTTGCGCGGCCCGCTTCATGCGGATCTGGTTGAGATAGGCCATCGGGGTCATCCCGACATCGGCCGCGAAAGCGCTGGCGAAACAGGACCGCGACAGTCCGACCTCGCGCGCCATGATCGCGACCGTCCACTCCCGTTCGGGCTGGGCATGGATCGCCAGCAGCGCGGATGCGAGCCGCCGCGCATGGGGCGCCCATACCGGCATTTCACGGCCGTCCCACAAGCTGCGATGCATGTCGCGGAGCGACCGGATCAGCATCAGGTTCGCAAAGTTTGCCATGACGCCACGCGCGCCTGGCCCTTCGCAATCGGCCCGGACCTGGCCCGCGTCGAATGCAAGAGCGCAATCGGAGCCGTTACCGCCCTCGCGCCCCATCCGCCATAAGCCGAGACCCGCGCGAATGGAGTAGGCGGCAGGCGATACATGCGCGAAGCTGAACACCGTGCTCAATATCGTCGCGTGCTTTTGCACAGCCCGTGCGCCTGCCGGAATGCGAAGCTGCTCGATACCGTCTTCCCCGGCATTCTCCTCCCCCAGCGACAGCAACGCGGGGACCGCATCGGTGCCAAGGCTCAGACGATGATGATCGCCGTAAAAACAGGTCCCCGTTTCGCCCGGCCCCAGATTCAGATTCTGGTCGCCACCGACCAGGCCGATCGCTACCGTGCCGTCGAGAACGACATGCAGCACGGCACGGCCGTTGCTGACGATGTCGACCGAATGTCCATCGGCGATTTCGATGAGATATGTCGTGCTGTCCAGCACGCGAAGATCGCGCAGCAATATTTCGCTCAGGCCAGTCATGCCTTCATCCTCCACCCGATGAGCGACGTTCAAACATGATGCACGTCGGTGCCGGCATGCTCTCTGCGGAACGATTTGCCGACTTAGTGAGCTTGCATATCATGTTTTTCGTAAGGGGTATAACCCGCTTAGTCCGAAAGCCTTCGCAATTCGTCTTTGCCGCCAAGTTCGGCTGGATAAACGCGTCATCCGAGCGCAGCGCTCGCATCGAAGGCCCCATGCGTCTGTTAAAGCCGCGGCCGATGAAAAAAGCAGAGAGGCGCGCGATGACCGGCATCAAATCCGACGACAGAAAAAGTCTCTTCGAGCCGTTCCGGCAGCAGTCGCTTTCCTTGAGCAACCGGATCGCCATGGCGCCGATGACGCGCACCTTTTCCCCCGGCGGTGTTCCGGGTGCGGATGTCGCGGCTTATTATCGGCGGCGAGCCGAAGGCGGTGTGGGACTGATCATTACCGAGGGCGCATGGGTGCCTCATGCCGGCGCTTCTAACGAGGAAAATGCGCCCCGTTTCTATGGCGAGGATGCATTGGCCGGCTGGGCCGGAGTCGTTCGCGAGGTGCATGCCGCCGGTGGCCGGATCGTGCCGCAGCTATGGCATGTAGGCCTGACGCATCGTCCTAAAGCGCCGGGCGTGTACGACGATATCAGGGAGGATTTTTCCGGCCGGGTAAGCCCTTCGGGTTATGTCGCGGTCGGCGACAAGATCGCCGAAGGCATGGCCGAGCGCGATGTCGGGGCGGTGATCGCGGCCTATGCGACGGCAGCCGCGACCGCCAAGCGGCTTGGCTTTGACGGCGTGGAAATTCATGGCGCGCACGGCTATATGGTCGATCAGTTCCTCTGGCGGGAAACCAACAGGAGGACGGATCGCTGGGGTGGCGATATAGCCGGGCGAGTCCGTTTCGCCGTGGAACTGGTCCGTGCCTGCCGGGCAGCGGTGGGGCCGGACTTCGCCATCATCCTGCGCTTCTCGCAATGGAAATTGCAGGATTATGCCGCCCGGCTGGCCCAATCGCCGCAGGAACTGGCAGAATTTCTGCTGCCGCTCAGCGATGCGGGCGTTGATATTTTCCACGCGTCACAGCGGCGCTTCTGGGAACCGGAATTTGCAGACAGCGATCTCAATCTGGCCGGCTGGGCAAAGAAGATCACCGGCAAACCGTCCATCACCGTGGGATCGATCGGGCTCGACCAGGCGCTTTTGGAAACATCGGTCGACCCGGGCGTCGCGACCGACGTCGCCCATCTCGACCGCCTCTTTGAAATGCACGCGCGCGGTGATTTCGATCTCGTCGCCATCGGCCGCGCCCTGATCTGCGAACCGGACTGGCCGGCGAAGGTGCGAGAGGGTCGATATGATCAGCTGCGTCCCTTCGACGCCACCCGACTGACCCAACTTGTCTGACGCGCCCGATCCGTTGCGCAAGTCGAGCGCCCTTTCCGCTGATGGTGCGCCAGGACCGCGCCTCACTACCGGCCCAATGACACAGGTTTGCCCATGCTGACGCTATATCATGCCGCGACCACCCGCTCCTTTCGCATCCGCTGGCTGCTCGACGAACTGGCCGTGCCTTATGAAATGAAGGTGCTGGACTTCTACAATGACGATCGCGACCAGCCGGCGTTTCGCGCGGTCAGCCCGATGGGATCGCTGCCGGTCATCACCGACGGTGATTTCGCACTGATCGAATCGGGCGCGATCATCGACTATATCCTCGATCATTATGGCGAGGGTCGCCTCGGCTTTCCGCCCGGATCGCAGGAGGCCGCGCTGGTCGATCAGTGGATGTGGTGGTCGGAATCGCTGTTCGCGGTATATCAGCGCATCTACTGGGATCATTGCGCGCCATTTCCCGCCGGGCTCGAACACCCCGTGCCCCAGATCGGCATCGACGCGAAGGCGGTCGCGCTGCGCTATGCCGATATGCTGGAAGGGCATCTGGGCGAAGATGGGTTCGTGATGGGCGCGGGCTTGAGCGCCGCCGATTTCATGCTGTGCTTTCCCCTTTATCTCGCCTGGCTGGAACAATGGTTCTTGGGGCATCCCAAGATCAACGCCTATGTCGAACGACTGCTCGCGCGCCCGGCTTTTGCCAACGCCATCGTCGATACCAACGAGATCGTGGCGCAGTTCGAGGCATTGAAACAACAATAGCACGCCGCGCCCCAGGTCGCCGTCATCGCTTCAGACTCCAACGGCGGGACGGCTCGAATTTTTTTCGATCGGGCCCGATGGCTGCGCGCTCGACTTGTGCGCCCCGCCCCGGCTAAGACACGCGTATGATGAAGCTGTTCATTGGCAATAAGGCCTATTCGAGCTGGTCGCTGCGCGGCTGGCTGGCGTGCAAGCTGTCGGGCCTGCCGTTCGAGGAGGTGGTCGTACCCCTCTATGACGAAGCGTGGGAAAAGCGGCGCGAGGGCGATGAGTTCGCCCCTTCGTCCGGCAAGGTGCCGATCCTGTGGGACGGCGACGACATCGTCGTGTGGGACAGCCTCGCCATCGTCGAATATCTCAACGAAAAAACGGGCGGCGACACATTCTGGCCCGCCGATCCCGCCGCGCGCGCCATGGCGCGATCGATGGCCGCCGAAATGCATTCAAGCTTCGCCGCGCTGCGCCGCGAGCACAGCATGAACATTCGCCAGATCTATCCGCCATCGCCGCCGTCCGAAGCCGTCGCCCAGGATCTCGCCCGGCTCATGCAGCTTTGGGCGCAGGCGCGCGCCTGTCACGGCGGCGACGGCGATTTCCTGTTCGGGCAATTCGGCGCGGCGGACGTGATGTTCGCGCCCGTGGTCACCCGCCTCATCACCTATCAACTCCCCGTCCCCCGCTTCGCCCAGGGCTATATGGGGGCGGTCATCGCCCATCCCTGGATGCAGGAATGGATCGGCGGTGCGCAGGCGGAAGATTGGGTGATCGACCGCTTCGAAGCACCGCCGCAGCCGAACTGACATGAGCGATCTCGCCCCGGAATCGAAGGAAAGTCGGGCACAGGAAGCCGCAGCGATCCGTCGCCGCTGGATCACGCTTGGCGAGGTGCTGGCGGTGATCGCGGTGCTGATCTCGGCCATCACCCTCTACCTCAACTGGGCCGACAGGCGCGACGAGCGGACCGTGGAAGCGACGCGGAGCCGCGAGAAATCGGCCCGCGCCGCAACCTTGTTGCTGAATGCGGCGACGGCGAGCGACGATCGCCTGACGCTGAAACCGGCGGGCCCGGATCAGATCGTTCAAAGCCAGTCCATCCGCTTTCCGACAGCGCTCGGGATTGCTCCGGTTGACACGACGGGCGATCCCCGGATCGAGGGGGAATGGTTTTCCGAGGCCCTGAAAAAGGCTCGCGAAAAGGCGAAGCTGCCCGACGACAGCGTCGGCGACGAACGGCTGCCGGTCGCCATTGCGACCCGCTTCATCGTCGATGGCGATGCCCATGAAGAGGTGGCGCTCTACGACGTCGGCTATGGCATAACCGGGCGGCTGCTCGGCGGGCACCATCTGACGCTGCGCGGCCTGTCCCGGGTAAGCGCGATCAAAGCGGCCGATGCCCAGGCCGCACTCGACGCCCGGTGGGGCAAGCTGACGCGATAACGGTCCCGCAAACAAAAAACCCGGCCACTCGATGGAGAGCGCCGGGTCTTTTGTCAGCGAAAATGCCAGCGTCAGCCCACGATTTCTTCCGGCTTGAAGAAAAAGGCGATCTCGGTCGCTGCATTTTCCTCGCTGTCCGAACCATGGACCGAATTGGCCTCGATCGATTCGGCATAATCCTTGCGGATCGTGCCTTCATCGGCATTGGCGGGGTTGGTCGCGCCCATGACGTCGCGGTTGCGCTTTACCGCGTCCTCGCCTTCCAGCACCTGCACGACCACCGGGCCGGAGATCATGAAAGCGACCAGATCGGCGAAGAAGGGGCGTTCCTTGTGGACGCCATAAAAGCCCTCGGCCTGCTCGCGGCTCATGCGGATGCGCTTGGATGCGACGACGCGCAGACCAGCATCTTCCAGCTTCTTGGTGACCGCGCCCGTCAGGTTGCGACGGGTCGCATCGGGCTTGATGATCGAAAAGGTGCGAGTGGCGGCCATAAGCCTTTAAAACTCCGGACTGTGGGATTGAATGGCGCGCCCTTTAGACTGCGCTCTCCCTCGCTGCAAGTGCGTTGATCCAAGCCTTCAGGGGCCTTGGACCCACTTGCGTCCCTCTTGCCGCCAGAAGCGCGGGTCGACCTCGTCACGCTTCGACAGCGTCCGCCAGTTCGACCGGGCGCCTTCGATCGTTTCGGCATCGAAGAAATAGAAAGCGCGGTCGAAGCCGAACGCCTCGTCGCGCCAGACACCGTCCGCCAGCGCGACATGGCGCGCCCCGTTGGCGGCGACGCAGGTCGCGGACAGCAGGATGGGTTGCCCATCCTCCCGCCCGTCGCCTGCCGTCCCGTGCGCCAGAAAGCTTTCGGGCGGTCCGTTCCACAGGCCTTCTGAAATGCGCGCCAGCCGCTCGGGCTCGTCCGCGACCACCAGCAGCCGCTCGCCCATCCCCAGGATACGCGCCGCGATCGCGGGCAGCACCTGATCGACGGGATCGCGGCTGAGCTGGTAGAAATCGACTTGCACGGCGTTCCCCTACCGGCCTGGCATCAGCGCTCGAACTTGTCCGTCACGAGTCTGTCGAGCAGGCGCACGCCGTAGCCGGTCGCGCCCTTGTCCCATGTAGCGCCGGGCTTGTCGGCCCAAACCATGCCGGCAATATCGAGGTGCGCCCATTTGACGCCCTCGTCGACGAACCGCTTGATGAACTGCGCGGCGGTGATCGACCCGGCATAGCGCGCGCCCATATTCTTCATATCGGCGATCGCGCTGTCGATCAGCTTGTTATAGGCGTCGCCCAGCGGGAAGCGCCACAGCGGATCACCGGCGGCAGCGCCCGCCGCGATCAGGTCGTCGGCCAGTTGGTCGTCATTGGCGAAGATACCGCCATATTGGTCGCCCAGCGCGACGATCATCGCGCCGGTCAGGGTGGCGAGATCGATGATGACCTCTGGCTTGTAGGTCTTTTGCGCCCAGGTAATGACATCGCACAATACCAGCCGTCCTTCGGCGTCGGTGTTGATGACCTCGATCGTCTGGCCCGACATGGATGTCACCACGTCGCCCGGCCGCTGGGCATTGCCGTCGGGCATATTTTCCACCAGGCCGCAAATACCCACGACATGCGCCTTGGCCTTGCGCCCCGCCAGCGCCTTCATCGCGCCGACGACCGCGCCCGCGCCGCCCATGTCCCACTTCATATCTTCCATGCCGGCACCCGGCTTGATCGAAATGCCGCCGCTGTCGAAGGTTACGCCCTTGCCCACCAGCACGAGCGGCTTGCCCGATGTCTTCCCTGTGCCGTTCCATTCCAGCGCCAGGATGCGCGGTTCGCGCACCGATCCCTGCGCCACGCCCAGCAACGCGCCCATGCCAAGCTCCGCCATCGCTGCCTTGTCCAGCACGGTCAGCGTGATGCCCATGTCCGCAAGGTGCGCGCAACGCTCGACGAAGCTCTCGGGATAGAGGATGTTCGCCGGTTCCGACACCAGTTCGCGGGTAAAGGCGACGCCGCTCGCGACCGCCGACAAGCGCTCCCATTGCGCGCCCCCGTCAGCGGAAACGATCGTGATGCGCGTCAATGTGGGCTTGGCCGTTTCGGCCTGACGCGATCTGTAAATATCGAACCGCCAGCTCCGCAGGAGAGCGCCGAACGCCAGCCGCGCTGCGCCCTCGCCATTGACGCCGCCGGGAAGTTCGACGGCCGCATGGCTCGCGCCGCTGTTGAGCAGCCGCGCCGTCAGCGCCCCGCCCGCTTTTTCGAGGTCCGCGTCGGTCCCCGCGCCAAGGCCAAGCAGCACGACGCGTACGACCCGCCCGCCTTCCTCGACGAAGCTCTCGAAGCTCGATCCCGCCTCGCCGCTGAAACGGGCGGCCTGCGCGCCGGCGGCCAGCGTCGCGGACGCCGCTACCGGGGCGGCGGCGGCCGCGCCCTTGGCGAGCGCAAACACCAGGGTGTCGGCGGTGGGCCGGGACGGGCTGAAGATGATGTCCATCAAGGGTCCTCTTGTCGGTGCGGCTTTTCAGGGCGCAAATGTCGGGGCGCGGTCATCGAACGGACGCGTTTGTCCGTCAGATAAGGCGGCTTTTCCCTTCTGGCAAAGCCGTTCGGCCGATTTTCCGGGAAAAGACGCGTGAGGACAGATTGCGGCGCGCGCCAAGCAATGCGATAGGCGACCCTTGACGCGCCCTCGATAGAGCCTGACCCTTGCAGCATTTTCCCCTTTTGTTCCTGCGATCCCGATATGCGCTGCTTGCGGGCGCGGCGCTTGTATGTCTGACGCCGGCATCGCAGGCGCTGGCCCAGCAACTCGCGTCCCCGCCGACGCCCGTGGGCGCGCCGGACGCGCCGGTGCCGCAGGGCGACGACCAGATCGGCTTTGCCGCCGACGCGCTCGCCTATGACGACCGGAGCGAGATCGTCACCGCCAGCGGCAATGTGCAATTGCTGCGCGAAGGCAACCGGCTGCGCGCCGACAAGGTGGTGTGGAACCGCACCACGGGCAAGGTCGAGGCGCAGGGCAATGTCTCGGTCACCGATCCGGATGGCAATATCGCCTATGGCGACCGGTTCGACGTGACCGACTCGCTCAAGGACGGCGCGGTCGAAAATATGCTGCTGGTTCTTCAAAAGGGCGGGCGGCTCGCCTCGCTGACCGGCGAACGCATCAACGGTATCTACACGCTGCACCATGCGGTCTATTCCGGCTGCGCCGTGGTGGATGGCGAGGGCTGTCCCAAGGAACCGACCTGGCAGATCAAGGCGGTCAAGGTCGTCTATGATCCGACGAAGGAGCGCGTCACCTATACCCGTCCCCATGTCGAGCTGTTCGGCATCCCGCTCATCCCCCTGCCCGGCCTGTCGCATCCGGTCGGCGACAATGGCGGCAGCGGTCTGCTCGCGCCCAATTTCCGCTACAACCGCGCCAACGGCTTCGAAGTCGCGCTGCCCTATTATCTCAAGCTCGCGCCCAATCGCGATCTGACGATCACGCCGCACGTCTATACCAACACGCTGCCGATGGTGGAGGGCAATTACCGGCATTTGTGGGATCGCGGCGCTTATGAGATCACCGGCTATCTGACCTATGGCAGCCGCGTCGCAACCAGCAGCGCCGCGTCAACCACGCCCGCCAGTTCGCAGAAGGATATTCGCGGCTATATCGATGCCAGCGGCAGCCTTCAGCTGACGCCTGAATGGAGCATCAGCGGATCGATCCGCGCCACCACCGACCGCACCTTCCTGCGGCGCTATTATCTGAGCGGCGACGATCGCCTGCGCTCGACGGTCGGCGCGCAGCGGATCGGCGAAAACAGCTATTTCTCCATCGCTGGCTGGGCGATCCAGACTTTGCGCGCGGGCGATTCGCAGGGGCAGACTCCGATCGCCCTGCCGGTGATCGACTACCGCCTGCGCATGAAGGACCCGCTGCTTGGCGGCCAGATCCAGTTTCAGGCGAACAGCCTGGCGATCACCCGCACCCATGGCGAAGATACGCAGCGCGCTTTCGCCGCGTTCCAGTGGGACCTGCGCAAGCTGACCGCAATGGGCCAGGAAGTGACCTTCACCACCTATCTGCGTGGCGACGTTTATCACAGCAACGACAATCTGCTGGCCACCAATCCCAACTACGCCGGCAATCCGGGCTGGCAGGCGCGCGGCATCGCCGCCGCCGCTATCGACGTGCGCTGGCCGTTCATGGGTGAGGCGTTCGGCGGGGTGCAGCGGATCGCGCCGCGCGTCCAGATCGTCGCCGCGCCTAGACTGGCGAACCTGTCCGTCCCCAATGAGGACGCGCGCGCCATCGATCTGGAGGACAGCAACCTCTTCGCCCTCAACCGTTTCGCGGGCTATGACCGGTTCGAAGATTCGACCCGCATCACCTATGGGCTGGAATATAGCTTGTCGCTGCCGGACTTCAGCCTCGAAAGCGTCGTGGGCCAAAGCTATCGCCTCAACAGCCGCGAGAGCATCCTGCCCGACGGCACCGGCCTGTCCGATCGGCTGTCCGACGTGGTCGGGCGCACCACGATCCGCTACAGGAATTTCGTCAGCCTCACCCATCGCTTCCGGCTGGACAAGGATCATTATTCGGTTCGCCGCAACGAGATCGACGCGACCGTCGGGTCGGCCAAGACCTATTTCGAGGTCAGCTATCTGCGGCTGAACCGCAACGCGCTCGCGTCGCTGGAAGATTTGCAGGACCGGGAGGAACTGCGCTTTGGCGCACGGGTCCAGTTTGCCCGCTTCTGGTCGGTTTTCGGGTCGACCGTCGTCGACCTCACCGACGCGAAGGAGGACCCCTTGAGCGTTGCCGATGGCTATGAGCCGGTCCGCAACCGGCTCGGCGTCGCCTATGAAGACGACTGCCTGACGCTCGGCTTCACCTGGCGGCGCGATTATCAGACGACCGGCGACGCGCGAAAGGGCAGCAGCTTCCAGCTACGACTCGCTTTTCGCAATATTGGCATATAAGGATCAGCCCGCATCCCGCCGGCGCTCAGGGCCGGTTCAGGCGGCCCGGGGCATCAGCGCCGGACCACATATGAGAGTTTTGTCGAAGATGAAGCCTGCCGTTCCCTGTCTACATCGCCTTGGCTCGTCATTTCGCCGGGGTGCCCGCGTCCTGCTGCTCTCTTCCGCGCTGCTCGCCACCGGCCTCAACGGCGCCGCCGCCCAGTCCGTCGCGGACGAGGGCGAAGGCGTCGCGACGCAGCAACTGGCTCTGCCCAAGGACCTGACGCTGTTCGGCAAGGTGGACCCCAATGTCCGCAAGGCGACCGCGATCGTCAATGGCCGCATCATCACCGGCACCGATGTGGACCAGCGCCTCGCTCTGATCATTACCGCCAACGGCGGCAAGGTGTCGGCCGAGGAAAAGGACCGGCTGCGCGTGCAGGTGCTGCGCAACCTGATCGATGAAACGCTTCAGATCCAGGAAGCCGCCGCCAACGACATCAAGATCGGCGCGGACGAGGTCAACCAGAGCTATGAACGCGTCGCGGCCAATTTCCGCCAGTCGCCCGCCCAGTTCGAAGAATTTCTGCGCAAGCAGGGCAGCGCCCCCGCCAGCATCAAGCGCCAGATCGAGGGCGAACTGGCCTGGAGCCGTCTGCTCCGCCGCAACATCCAGCCCTTCGTCAATGTCAGCGAAGATGAGGTGAAGTCGGTGGTCGACCGCCTCAACCAGGCCAAGGGCAGCGACGAATTCCGCATCGGCGAAATCTATCTCTCGGCGACACCGGAAAACCAGCAGCAGATCACCGCCAACGCCCGCAACATCATCGACCAGATCAAGCAGGGCGGCAGCTTCGCCGCCTATGCCCGGCAATTTTCCGAAGCCTCGACCGCTGCGGTCGGCGGCGATCTCGGCTGGGTCCGCCCGGCGCAGCTGCCCAACGAACTCGCCGTTGCGGCGGCCGACATGCAGGTCGGCCAGATCGCCGGGCCGATCGCCGTGCCCGGCGGCGTGTCGGTCATCTATGTCATGGACAAGCGCAAGGTGCTGACCGCAGATCCGCGCGACGCGCTGCTCAGCCTCAAACAGCTCGCGGTCAATTTCCCGGCCGGCACGACCGAACAGCAGGCCGGGCAGAAGGCCGCAGCCTTTGCGGCGGCGGTCAAGGAAATCAAGGGCTGCGGTCAGGCCAATGACATGGGCGCGAAGATGGGTGCCGATGTCGTCGACAATGACAATGTGAAAATCCGCGATCTCCCACCTCAGTTGCAGGACATTCTGCTCAACCTTCAGGTCGGACAGACGACGCCGCCCTTTGGATCGATCAAGGAGGGCGTTCGCGTCCTGATCGTCTGCGGCCGCGACGAGGGCGGGGCCGCCGCCGCGCCCAATTACGAACAGATCATGGCGCAGATGGAAGAAGAGCGGGTCAACAAGCGCGCCCGCATCTATCTGCGCGACCTGCGACGCGATGCGGTCATCGACTATAACTGACGCCGCCGCCAGCCCGACCGTTCTGGCGCCCTTCGCGATACCGCTGGGCGACCCGGCGGGCATCGGGCCGGAGATCGTCGCCAAATCATGGGTCATGCGCGACGCGCGCGGCCTGCCGCCCTTCTTCGCGGTCGGCGATATCGCATCGCTACGCGCCATATGGGCGGGACCGCTCGCCCCTATCTCCACCCCGCAGGAAGCCGCCGCCGCGTTCGGCGCGGCGCTGCCCTGCCTGCACATCGCCGATGCTGGCGAGATCGTGCCGGGACAACCAGGCACCGATGGCGCGCGCGCGGCCTTTCAAGCGCTCGAAGTAGCGGTCGGCCTCGCCCGCTCCGGCTCGGCGGCGGGAATCATCACCGCGCCGGTCGGCAAGGAACAGCTTTATGGCGTGGGCTTCACGCATCCGGGTCAGACCGAATTCGTGGCCGAACGCTGTGGCGTCTCCCCCCAGAATGCGGTGATGATGCTCGCTGGCCCTTCGCTCAAGGTGGTGCCGGTGACCATCCACATCCCGCTTGCAGATGTAGCATCGGTGCTGACGATCGACCTCATCCGCGCCCGCGCGCTCACCACCGCGAAGGGTCTGCAACGCAATTTCGGGATTGCGCGCCCCCGGCTGGTGGTCGCCGGGCTGAACCCGCATGCCGGCGAAGGCGGAGCGCTCGGGCGCGAGGAGATCGACATCATCCGCCCGGCCGTCGAGTCCCTGCGCGAAGAGGGTCTCGATATCGTCGGCCCGCTCGCCGCCGATGGCCTGTTCCACTCGCGTGCCCGCGAAACCTATGATGTCGCACTGTGCATGTATCATGATCAGGCGTTGATCCCGCTCAAGACGCTGCATTTCGACGATGGCGTCAATATCACGCTCGGCCTGCCGATCATCCGCACATCGCCCGATCACGGCACCGCTTTCGGGATCGCCGGGACGGACAGCGCCAATCCCGGCGCGATGATCGCCGCGATCCGTATGGCTGCCGACGCCGCCCGGGCGCGCCTTGCTTATGGCGGCTGACGGCGTCCCCCTGCTCCCGCCGCTCCGCGAGGTGATCGCCGCGCATGGGCTCCAGGCCAGCAAGGCGCTCGGCCAGAATTTCCTGCTCGACGAACAATTGCTCGATCGCATCGCCGCCGTGCCCGGCCCGATCCTGGATCAGCCCGCATTCGAGGTCGGCCCCGGCCCCGGTGGCCTGACCCGCGCGATCCTGCGCGCCGGGGCGCAGCTTGTCGCGGTCGAGCGCGACCGGCGCTGCCTGCCGGCGCTCGCCGAACTGGAGGTCGCCTTTCCGGGCCGGCTGCGCGTCCTGTCGGGCGATGCGATGGAGGTCGACGCTCGCGCCGAGGCGGGCGAGGGCGCGCATATCATCGCCAACCTTCCCTATAATGTCGGCACGGCCTTGCTTGTCGGCTGGCTGTCGGCCGACTGGACGCCCCTGCCCTGGTGGTCGAGCCTGACCCTGATGTTCCAGCAGGAGGTTGCCGAACGGATCGTCGCAAAGACCGGCTCTAACCATTATGGCCGTCTCGCCATTCTCGCGCAGTGGCGCGGACAGGCGCGGATCGCGATGAAAGTGCATCGCAGCGCCTTCACCCCGCCACCTAAAGTCATGTCGGCGGTGGTTCACATCACGCCGACTGCCGCGCCCGAAGGCGTGGCGCTCAAGATGCTCGAACGCCTCACCGCAGCCGCCTTCGGCCAGCGCCGCAAGATGCTGCGCCAGAGCCTCAAGGGCCTGCCCGGCGCTCTCGCCGCGCTCGAACAGCTAGGCATCGACCCGCAACGGCGGGCCGAAACGGTCAGCGTGGACGAATTTGTTGCGATCGCACGGCAAATTGGGTCGCTAGAGCCTCTTGGGTCGAGTGTGAACCGGTCGCCCTGAGCGAAGGCGGAGAGGGACTTGCAATGGTAAGCCTGTCGCGTTTTCTATTTCCAGTCGGGCGCACTCAGCCAAAGGAAATTATACTCTGTCTCCGCGCCTCCGCGCCTCCGCGCCTCCGCGCGAAATAAAGGTTCAGCCGCTGAAGTCGATCCGGCTGACAAATGTTCCTGGTCCACGCCGATCCCCAGCAGACTACCGGCCATTATTAAATGTTGTTGCCCGGCCCGTCCGCGTGAACCCAATCGCTACTAGAGCGTTGTGAACGCGACATAAAACATCGACGGAGACGAGTGGTGGCAATCGCGGTTCTATTTCCCGACGGCAGCACACGCCACGTCCCCGCCCAATTACGCGCCTGCGCCCCTGCCGATGATAAGGGCGGCCCGCCAGCTTATGAGCAGGTTCCGCTTAATTATGATGCCCGGTGGCGCTTCGCCCGGGTGACGGGACGCTGGGTCGCCCTCCCCCGAAAGGGGAGCATTGTCGTTTTGCGGCCCCCGGCCGCTCCATGGTGGTCCGACATCGCGCTCATGCGCGACGGCATATCGACGGTCGAGCGCGGTGATACTATGGTCGTAGCGATCTCGTCGGCGCATCGGACCATCCGGGAATCCGCCGCCTGACTCATCATATTTTCGTCAGGGCGTCTCGGTCTGCGATGCCTTAGGCGCGGGCACGGCTTCCTTGGCGGTCATCGCGACCGCTGGCGGTCCCTTCTGGATCGCCGCAGCCAGCCTGCCGACCGCCGCACAATCCGTCTTGCACGCGCTTTGCGCCAGCGCGAGATTATCCTTCGCCTTGGCGATCGCTCCTTTTTCGACCATCGCCTCGCCCTGACCGACGAGCGCCGAGACATCGGTGGGGTCGAGCAGCAACGCCTCACGATAGAGGCGGATCGCCTTGCCCTGCAACCCCTGCGCGCGCGCGACCTGCGCCAGCTCGACATAGGCGGCGCGGTTGCGCGGATCGACCGCGAGCGCGCTTTCCAGCGCATCGTTCGCGCCGCTCAGATTGCCAGCGGCGCGCGCCGCCTCGCCGGCCTTCAGCCATTCGGTCGACAGCGGCGAAATTTGCGCATCGGGGCGCTGCGTCAGCCCGGCGCTCGACACGGTGGTCAACAATATGGCGAGGGCAATCGAGGCAGGGGTGAAACGCATGCAGATCTCCAGCCATGTTTCAGGCGCTGATTGGGGCCAAGTCTCGCGCGTTTGCACGCTCTTGTCCATCATGTGTTTCAGGGCGTCCGCCGCAGCGCCGCGAAGAAGAAGCCATCGGTGCCGTCATGCCCCGGCGTCAGCAGCACGCCCGCGCCATGCGCTCGACCCAGTGGCAGGTTCAGCGGCAGCGCCGCCCAGCCGGCATGGCGGGTCAAAAATCCATCCACCTGATCGCGTCCCTCCCGCTCGGTCAATGCGCAAGTGGCATAGACCAGCGTGCCGCCGGGCGCCAGCAGCGGCGCGGCGAAATCCAGGATGCGGGCCTGTTCCGCGACCAGCCGGTCGAGCCGCGCCGGGGTCAGCCGCCACCGTGCCTCAGGATTGCGCCGCCACGTGCCCGTGCCCGAACAGGGCGCATCGACCAGCACCACATCGACCTGGCCGCCAAGGCTCGCAAGCGCGCCAGCCTCATGCCCCTGATCCAGCAGCAGCGTCTCGATAAAGGTCGCTCCTGCGCGTTCGGCGCGCGGCCCGAGGCGCGCGAGCCGTGACCGGATCGCATCGGCAGCGATCAGCGCGCCCTTGCCCGCCATGGCGGCGGCGAGCGCCAGCGTCTTGCCGCCGGCCCCGGCGCACAGGTCGACCACCGTCATGCCCGGCTTCGCGTCACAGGCGAGCGCGATCATCTGACTGCCCGCGTCCTGAACCTCGACCAGCCCCTTCTTCCATGCCTCGCTTTGCTCGACCGGCGAGCCTTCCGGCAGGCGCAGCGCGTCAGGCAGTCCCGTGATGGCGGCGGCATCGGGCAATAGCAGTGCGGCGTCGCCCAGCGTCGCCTTGAGCCGGTTGACCCGCAGGTCCACGGGCGCGCGGCCCAGCAGGCCATCCTGTTCCACCGGCGCCGCGATCAGGGGCGCGAGCCATGCCGGCACGCCCCCTGCTGGTGCTGCCGGCTCATCCGGGTCGATCGGCGCGGGCCCATGCGCTGATCCGTCGAAGCACGCAGCAAGCTCGGGCCGCTCGCGCGCCAGCCCCACCATCGCCGCCCGGCCGCTGTCGGGCCGGTCCCCCGCGCGGCGAATCGCGTCATAGACATGGTCGCGCACCGCGCGACGGTCGCGCGATCCGGCATAGCGGCGGGCCTTGAAATAGCGGGCAATCAGCGTGTCGGCAGCGGGGCCGCCATCGCGCGCGGACACAATGATGGCGTCGAGCAGGTCGATCGCGGCCTGGA
Organism: Sphingobium fluminis; assembly: GCF_037723805.1. Lineage (NCBI taxonomy): Bacteria > Pseudomonadati > Pseudomonadota > Alphaproteobacteria > Sphingomonadales > Sphingobiaceae > Sphingobium > Sphingobium fluminis. The sequence goes on along the minus strand of NZ_JBBJUK010000001.1, from coordinate 598,910 downwards.
TGCGTGCGGATGGAGTCATGTCGCGGCCGATCCCTTGACCGGCCAGGTTACGACGACGTTAACGTGTGGGATAATTGGGCGCTTCCCGGGTGATGGTGACGTCGTGCACATGGCTTTCGGACAAGCCCGCATTGGTGATCTGCACGAAACGCGCGCGTTCCTGAAGGTCCTTGATCGATCGGCTGCCGGTATAGCCCATAGCCGCCTTCACGCCGCCAACGAGCTGATGGATGACATCCTTGGCCGGCCCCTTGAACGGCACCTGCCCCTCGATCCCCTCGGGCACCAGTTTCATCTGGTCTTTGATGTCGGCCTGGAAATAGCGATCGGCCGAACCGCGCGCCATCGCGCCGACGCTGCCCATGCCGCGATAGCTTTTATAGGCGCGCCCCTGATACAGGAACGTCTCGCCCGGCGCTTCGGCGGTGCCCGCGAGCAAAGATCCCACCATGACGCAGCCAGCGCCCGCCGCCAGCGCCTTGGCCAGATCGCCCGAGGTGCGCAATCCGCCATCGGCGATCACCGGCACGCCATGCTTGGCGGCTTCCTCCGCTGCGTCCATCACCGCCGTCAATTGCGGCACGCCGACGCCCGCCACGACGCGCGTGGTGCAGATCGATCCCGGCCCGATGCCGACCTTCACGCAATCCGCCCCCGCGCCGATCAGCGCCCGCGTCGCCTCGGCGGTGGCGACATTGCCCGCGACCACCTGCACCTGGTTCGACATGCGCTTGACCGCCTCGACCGCGGCGGACACCTGCTTGCTGTGGCCATGCGCCGTATCGATGACGATCAGGTCGCATTCGGCGGCGATGAGCGCCTCGGTACGCTCCAGCCCCTTGTCGCCGACCGTGGTCGCGGCGGCCACACGCAGGCGGCCGGTCGCATCCTTGGTCGCCTGCGGATAATTGACCGCCTTTTCGATATCCTTGACGGTGATGAGGCCCACGCAATGATAGGCATCGTCCACCACCAGCAGCTTTTCGATCCGCCTTGCATGCAGCAGCCGGCGCGCTTCTTCCTCGCCGACCCCGGCCTTGACCGTCGCGAGATTCTCATGCGTCATCAATTCGCTGATCGGCTGGCCGGGATGTTCGGCGAAGCGCGTGTCGCGATGGGTGACGATGCCGACCAGCTTGCCGGACGACTCGACCACCGGAATGCCGCTGATCTTGTGCCGCTGCATCAGCATCTGTGCATCGGCGAGCGTCGCATTGGGGGTAATGGTGATCGGGTTCACGACCATGCCGCTCTCGAACCGCTTGACCGCGCGCACGGCGTCCGCCTGCTCTTCGATCGACAGGTTGCGGTGCAGCACGCCGATGCCGCCAAGCTGCGCCATGACGATCGCCATGTCGGCTTCCGTCACCGTGTCCATGGCGGACGACAGGATCGGGATATTGAGCTTGATCTCGCGCGTGACGAAAGTGCTGGTATCGGCCTGGCTGGGCAGTACGTCGGATTCGCCGGGCTGCAACAGCACATCGTCGAAGGTGAGGCCGAGGCGGATATCCATGGAACTAGCCACTTTCTGCTGCGAGGGCCGCACGAGGCGGCCGGGGATCGGTGGCGGCCCATGTAACCATTAACCCCCGCCACGGCCAGTCCCCGCTCATCATTTTGTTACGCGCTGCAATCTCCGGTCCGGCGCACCCTCCTCCGCCACGCCGCTCCACCCACCGCCCAGCACCTGATAGAGCGCGACCAGCGATGTCATCTGGTCGGCTCGCACCTGCACCAGCGCAAGATCGGCGGACAGCAGCGCGCGCTGCGCGTCGAGCTGTTCCAGATAGCTGCTGTAACCGGCCTGATAGCGATTGGTCGCGTGGCGCAGTGCCTGCGCTATGGCCAATCGCTGTGCCTCCGCCGTGGCGCGCTGCCGCGACAGGCTGGCGACCGCCGCGAGCGCATCCTCGACCTCGCGGAACGCGGTCAGCGCCGCCCGGCGATAGGCGAACGCCGCCTGATCGCGCCGCGCCGCCGCGCCTTCCACATTGGCACGCAACCGCCCCCCCTCGAACAAGGGCGCAAGAATGCTGCCGCCCACCGACCAGAGCGTCACCGGATCGGGCAATCCGCTGCTGAACACCGCCCCGGTCGAGGCGGACAGGCGCAGGCTCGGCAGGAACTGCTTGCGCGCAACCGACAGGCTGGCGTCGCTCGCCGCGAGCGACAGCTCCGCCTGCGCGATATCCGGCCGGCGGCGCAGCAGATCTGATGGCAGGCCCGCATCGGGCAGCGGCGGCCCAACCAGCGCGGCCAGCGAAGTCCCCCGCGTCACCGGCCCCGGCACGTCGCCCGCCAGCAACCGCAAGCCATTTTCCTGCCGCGCGATCGCAAGGTCGACCTGCGGCAAAATCAGCGCTGCGCCTTCATATTCCACCTCTGCCTGCCGCAGCTCAAGCTCCGACGTATAGCCCGCCCGCGCCCGCGACCGGGCCAGCCGCAGCGCTTCCGCGCGCGATACGATCGTCTCCAGCACCACCCTGCGCCGCGCGTCCAGCCCGAGCAGGGTGATATAGCCGGACGCCGCCGACGACGCGACGCTCAGCCGCGCCGCATCGCGCGCCGCCGCGCTCGCCAGCCACGCGTTGCGGGCGGCGGAAACCTGATCGGCGATCCTGCCGAACAGGTCGACCTCATAAGCCGCCTGCACCCCCGGCTGGGCAGACGATCCCTCGGACGCTACGCCGAGCGCTGAAACCGATCGCGCATGGGTCGTCCCGGCGCTCGCGTCCAAAGTCGGAAACAGTGCCGCTCGCGCGAGGCTTTCCTGCGCTCGCGCCTCCCGCACGCGCGCAACGGCCATAGCGATATCGACATTATTCGCGAGCGACCGCTCGACCAGTGCGGTCAGCGCCGGGTCCCGGAACGCGTCCCACCACGCCCCGTCGACCGCCGCAGCTCCGGCAAGGCCGCTCCGCCAGTCCGGTGGCGGCGCAACGGCGGCCGCATCCGGGCGCGGCGAATCCGGCGCGGCACATCCCGCCAGCACCGCCAGCGGCAAAAGGGCGAACCCTGCCCGCATCAGCGGCCTCGCGGCGAAGGACCGCCGGTCGTATCCACCCGCGCCTCCACCGACATGCCCGGCCGCAGCCGCGCGTAAAGCGGGTCCTTCGCATCGACCGCGATCCGCACCGTTATCCGCTGCGGCACCTTCACGAAATTGCCGGTCGCATTGTCCGACTTGATGATCGAAAATTCGCTCCCCGCCGCCGGCGCCATGCGTTCGACCCAGCCCTTGATTTCTGCGCGGCCCAGCGCATCGACGTTCAGCCGCACCGGCTGGCCGGGGGCCATGCGCGCGGTCTGCGCTTCCTTGAAGTTCGCCGCCACCCACACCAAAGGCGGCACGAGGAAGGTCAATTGCGTCCCCGCCGTCACATATTGGCCCAGCCGCACGTCTACCTCGCCCAGACGCCCGTCCTGCGGCGCGCGGATGATCGTGTTGGCCAGGTCGATCTGCGCCAGCTTGAGCGCCGCCTCCGCCGCCTCCACCCCGGCGCGCAGCCCGCCGCGTCCCACCGTCACGGTGCGCACCTGTTCCTGCGCGACGCTGCGCTGCGCCTGCGCCTGCAACACGCCCGCCTGCGCCGCCCGCAGCGCCGCCAGCGTCTGGTCCCGCTCGCGGATCGAGACCGATCCCTCACCCACAAGCTGGTCGACGCGGCGCATATCCGCCTGCGCGCGGGCAAGCTGCGCCTGCGCGTTGACGACATTGGCGGCCTGCCCGCCCAGTTGCGCCGCGCTCGACCGCTCGCTCTGCTGGCTGTTGTCCAGATTCGCGATCTGCGCCGCGATCTGTGCCTGCGCCTGTTCCACCCGCTGGCGATAGATGCGATCGTCCACCCGCGCGAGGATCTGGCCTCGCTTTACCTGCTCATAATCCTGCACCGCAACTTGCGTGACATAGCCGCTGACCTGCGGCGCGATCACCGTCGTCTGGCCGCGCACATAGGCATTGTCGGTGGTCTGCACCGCGCTCGAAAAGGGCGGCACGCCCCAGGCGTAGAGGATGAGCGCGACGCCGATAAGGAGAAAGATAATGGTCAGGATCGTCACCGGCCGGCTGGCGCGCGGCGGCGCCCAGCCCCGTTGCGGCTGCGGCGGGGCCTCAGTCACTGCGTCCGTCGACGCCTCGGGCGGCGTCTCGATCGGATCATCCAGTCGCTGCCCCTCCTCGGGCGGGCGTGGCGGCTGCTCGGTCATGCGGTCCTGTTCCTCATCGCGGCCAGTGCCGCCAGTTCGGTGGCGAGCGGATTGATCCCCTTCCGCCTATAATAGCTCCAGCGCCACAGCAGATAGACAAATGCGACCGTCGCCAGCACGCCCACCAGCAGGAACACATCGTTGAATGCGAGGATATTGGCCTCTCGCGTCACGATCTGTCCCTCCAGCACGGCCCCTTCGGCCTGCCGCAACAGCGGATCGCCGAGCGTCCGGGCATAGGACGCGCCCAGTTGCGCGAGCCGCGTCGCGACCTGCGGATCGGTCGGCAGGATGGCTTGAGTCAGCATTTCGGAATGAAACCGCTCGCGCATGATCTGAAAGCTGCCGAGCAGCGCCGCCCCGGCAAGGCCGCCCAGTTGCTGGGAAATGCCGAAGATCGCGGAAAAGCTCACCAGATGGCTTGGCCCCTTCACCAGCGCGCGCAGGATGCCGTTCATCACCGTTGGCCCCAGAAAATAGACGGCGGCAAAGCTGATCATCGCCTGCGTCCAGTAAAGCTGCGCCGGCCGCGTCAGATTGCTGGCGTCGGCATCCAGAAAAGCGGCGACCGCGATCAGCGCGCAGGACAATATCACCGGCTTGATCAGGTCCAGCGGGTTGAACGTAGCGACGCTCGCGGCCAGTCCGGCGGCGGAGGCGACGGTCACGATGGCGTAAAAGCCGACCAGTTGATCCTGCCCCATGCCGAGCACCGTCAGCAGCCCGGCCGCACCGAAATTCTGTTCGCCCAGCAGCACGCGCATGCTCGCCGCGACGATGGCGAAGCGGATGATCGCCGCGCTGCCGATCCAGCGTGTGTTGAGCAAGGGGTTCGCGCGATTATGCTCGACGATCAGCGCCAGCCCGATCAGCAGCATCGCCCCGGCCAGCGCATAGCCGAGCCAGGGCGTCGACCACCACTGGATGCGCCCCTGCACCAGCACCGCCGACAGCAGCGCGAGGCCCGGCGCGAACAGGCTGAACGTCAGGAAATCCAGCGGCTCGAACGCCCCGAACCGCTCGCTGGGCGGCAGGCGCAACATCGACACGCAGGCGAGGCACAGCAGGGTCAGGCCGAATTCGAACAGGAACAGATTCTGCACATCGCCGTGAATGAGCAACCCCGGCGAGATCACGCGCGCCAGCGGCAGCGCGACCTGCCCCATGCCCACGCCGATGATCATGCCCGCCAGCCGTGCGGCGGGCGGCATGGATTGCATGAAATAGAAGAGGGAGAGCGTGGACAAGCCACTCGCCACGATACCACTGCCGGCGCGGACGATCAGCTCGATGCCATAGCTGTGGACGAACAACTGCGACAGGTTGAGGATCAGAAATCCCGCAAGAATGTACCGGGTAAAACGCTGGATGCCGAACTGCTGCCGGAATTTGATCAGCAGCAGGCTCATGCAGACATTGGTCATGCTGTAGGCAGCGGTCAGCCAGCCACCCTCGACATTGGTAAGCCCGAGGGCCCCCTGAATTTGCGGCAGATTGGCGGTCAGCAGCCCGTTGAGGAAACCCCCGGTCATGCTGAGCAGCAGGCCGATCGCGAAATAGCCTATCCGGCGAGGGGTCGGGTGGTCCGGGTTCGCGGGCGATCCGGGCATCATCGCCCGCTCGTGTGGCTGGAACTGATAGTCCGATGATGACCGTTGCTCTGCCAATGCCCTGCCCCGATACGCGCGCGTGCCGAACGCCGTCATCGCCCGTTCGTTGCATGATGCCAATGGAAATGCGCCGAGGGGCGGCGTCATCTGTTCCCGGCTGACGGCAGGAACTCAAATCGGAAGGTGGAACCCGCCTTTCAGCCTTTGACTGAAGTTTATCCTGAGCGACTGCCGCAGGCAGGCAGGCGCATGGCCGGGGGAGCAGACTAAAAACATGGCACGATATGTTCCCCGGCGAAAGCCGGGTCCAGGTGTCCAAGCAGTAGAGTGGATGAGCCAGTGAAACGCATCGAACCCATCACAACGAAAAAGGGCGGCCTTTCGAACCGCCCTTTTCCTCAACCTGGCATGGACGTCACGCCCCGAGCGGCGTCGGATCGCCGAAGGGCCCGCTCCGCCTGCGGGTCTTGGGAATGGAAGACCCAGCCGCCGGCAGGGTCGACGGCTTGATCGTCGTCCCGTCGTCGCGGGTGATCTCGCCCTTCTCCAGTAGCGCCTTGATCTCGTCGCCCGACAGCGTCTCATATTCGAGCATGGCGTTGGCGAGCAGGTGCAACTGGTCCTCATGGCCCCTGAGCAGCTCCTGCGCGCGGGCATAGCCCTGCTCGACCAGTCCACGGATTTCCTTGTCGATCAGCTTGGCCGTCTCGTCGGACATATGCGTGCGCTGGCTCTGCGAATAGCCAAGGAAGGTCTCGCCCTGCTGCTCTTCATATTGCAGCGGGCCCAGCTTGTCCGACATGCCCCATTGCGTGACCATGTCGCGCGCCAGCTTGGTCGCATATTGAATGTCGCCCGACGCGCCCGACGACACTTTGTCATAACCGAAGATCAGCTCTTCGGCGACGCGCCCGCCCATGGCCACGGCCATGTTCGCATGCATCTTGTCACGGTGATAGCTGTAGCTGTCCCGCTCGGGCAGGCGCATCACCATGCCCAGCGCGCGGCCGCGCGGGATGATCGTCGCCTTGTGGATCGGGTCCGACGCCGGCTCGTGAACGGCGATGATGGCATGGCCGGCCTCATGATAGGCCGTCATCTTCTTTTCATCGTCGGTCATGACCATGGAGCGGCGCTCGGCGCCCATCATCACCTTGTCCTTTGCCGCCTCGAACTCGTCCATCGCGACCAGCCGCTTGCCGCGCCGCGCCGCCATCAGTGCCGCTTCGTTGACGAGATTGGCGAGGTCTGCGCCGGAAAAGCCCGGCGTACCACGCGCGATCGTGCGCGGCTCGACATCGGGCGCCAGCGGCACCTTCTTCATATGCACGGCCAGGATCTTTTCGCGGCCCTCGATATCGGGACGGGGCACGACGACCTGGCGGTCGAAGCGGCCCGGACGCAGCAAAGCGGGGTCGAGCACGTCGGGGCGATTGGTCGCCGCGACGATGATGATGCCCTCATTCGCCTCGAAGCCATCCATCTCGACCAGCAACTGGTTCAACGTCTGCTCGCGCTCGTCATTGCCATTGCCAAGGCCGGCACCGCGATGGCGACCCACCGCGTCGATTTCATCGATAAAGACGATGCAGGGCGCGTTCTTCTTGGCCTGCTCGAACATGTCGCGCACGCGGCTCGCGCCGACGCCGACGAACATCTCGACGAAATCCGAACCCGAAATGGTGAAGAAGGGCACGCCCGCCTCCCCCGCGATCGCCCGCGCCAGCAGCGTCTTGCCGGTGCCGGGCGAACCGACCAGCAGCGCACCCTTGGGGATCTTGCCGCCAAGCCGCGCAAATTTGGTCGGGTCCTTGAGGAACTCGACAATCTCCTCCAGTTCCTCGCGCGCTTCATCGATGCCCGCGACATCCTGGAACGTCACCTTGCCATGTTTTTCGGTCAGCAGCTTCGCCTTGGATTTGCCAAAGCCCATCGCGCCACTCGCGCCGCCGCCCTTCTGCATCTGGCGCAGTACGAAGAAGGCGATACCCAGGATCAACAGGAACGGCAGCGACTGGTAGATCATGATCATCCAAAAGCTCGGCTGCTCCTCGGCCTGGCCCGAATATTTGACGTTATAATTGTCCAGCAGGCCGGTAAGGCCCGGATCGCTGACCGGAAGCGTGGTGAATTTCTGTCCGCTCGACAGCGTACCGGAAATCCGGTCGGGCGCGATCGCCACCTCCTTGACCTGGCCTTCGGCGACCTTTGAGCGGAACTCCGAATAGGCGATGCCCGTGCCCGCCGTAGAGGCGGAACGACTGTCGAACATCGAGACGAACAGCAGCAGGGCGATAATCACCCCGGCCCAAATCATGGCGCTCTTGATCCAGGGGTTACCCTGGGGGTCCTTCTCGTCGTTCATTCGGCACTCTCTTTCGCCCTGCAAGATAGGATCGCCGCGCAAAAGCGCAAGCTGGCCGATGGACGACTGCGTACGCTTTGCGCGCGTTCAGCCCGGCAGCAGCGAGGAAATGGCGAGATAGGCGAGGATCATCACCAGCCCGGCCGACAGGCCGCACATCAGATAACCGACATAAAAGAGTATCGGCGGGTGAGGCCGCGCCAGTTTCCGGTTACGTTGCGCCGCCGAAAGGACGATGCTCGCCAGCAGGCCGTAGGTCAGGGCCGCAAATTCCATCATGCCAGTATATTCTCCGCTTGCGATGCTTAATACTGGCAATTCATCGCTGAAAAAACATTATTGCACCGCAGCAAATCGGCGGACCGTTCTCCCTATGCGACGGCTTGCGGAACTTTCTCGCGCCAGGGATCTGTTCGGTCGCTCAGCGCCGGCGAGGAGCGGGCCTCAGCGACCAGCGGACGCCGCCCTCCAGCACCCAGTCGCCAAGGCTGCACTTTTTCCCGGCACCGGCCATGGCAAGCGCCCGGTCGATCGACTCGCCGCGCGGAACCAGCAACGGCGCACCGCGCACCAGCATCAGCAGCAACAGCCGGCGCAACAGTTCACGCGGCAAATCGGTGCGATCGAGCACCCAGCCATCGCCATCGGCGCTTACATGGCGCGCGGCCAGTTCCTCCGCCGTCCATTGCAGCGCCGCATCGGCCTCGCCCAGCGCCGCCGCGCTTCGTCCCGCCGCCGCGCGGTCCAGCCACGCCACCGGCTCCAGCACGGATCGCAGCGCCGCCCGGTCAAAGCGCGGATCGTCGTTGGACGGGTCGGACACGAACGGCAGATTGTGGGTACGACCATAGTCCAGCAACGCTGCCTTGCGCATGCCCAGCAGCGGCCGAATGACCTGCCCGCTGCGCGCCCGCACCCCGGCCAGTCCCCCCACCCCCGCGCCGCGATTGAGCCGCATCAGCATGGTTTCCAGCTGATCGTCCGCGTGATGCGCGGTCATGATCCAGTCGATCCCGCTCGACGCCCGCCAATCTTCCAGCAGCGCGTAGCGCTGCGCCCGCGCCCAGTTCTGGACATTGCCGGTCACGGCCGTTGCTGGATGGAGAATGGTATGCGGAATGGATCGTTCGCCGCACCAGCGTCCGACCATCGCGGCCTCGCTCGCCGACTCCGGCCGCAGGCCATGATCGACCGTCGCCGCCGCGGTCCGGCCGGGGAAAGCGCCCGCCGCAAGATCGAGCAACGCCATGCTGTCGGGGCCCCCCGACACCGCCACGCCGAACCGCGCCTCGGTCACGTCGCCGACGATCGCCCGCGTCGCCGCCAGCAGCCCGGCGGAATCCGGAACGACCGCCACCGCCACCGCCCGTCAGCCGCTACATTTGGCCTTGGTCTTGCCCTTGTCCATCACGCCGCGCACGCTTGCGGTCATGGTCGCGCCATAGACCTGCTCCAGTTCCTCATAGACCTTGCAGGCGTCGGCCGGCTTCTTGAGCTGGATCAGCGCCTCGCCAAGATAGGCGAGGCTGTCGGGCGCACGGTCGCCGCGCGGTCGCTTCTGGTAATTTTCATAGAAAGCGACCGACGCCAGCGCCGGCTTGCCGTCGTCCAGATAGGCGCGGCCGAGCAGATTTTGCGCCCGGCTGCCGATCGATGTGGCGCCATATTTGTCGACCACGGCCTTTAGCTGCGCCTGCGCCTCGGGATAGAATTTCCCGTCCCACAAGCGATAGCCATAGGAATAGCCATCCATGCCCGCATCGCCTGTTTCGGGCTTTTCGATGGCGGCGACCGCGGCCTTGCGCGCCTCGCTTGCGGGGCCAGTGGCCGGCGCAGGCTTGGCGGGCGCGGGTTTCGCCGGCGCCGGCTTGGTCGCGGCCGGGCCGGATTCGATCGGGTCGGCGGCCGGCGCTGGGCCCGAAGGCCGGGTCGCCGACGTGTCGCCCGACGACAGCCGGCCGTCGGTATCCGCCTTATATTTATTGAACGCCGCTTCGAGCTGCTTCAATTTATAACTATTCTCCTCGACCTGACCGGTCATCGAGGCGAGCTGGGATTCCAGCGCACCGACCCGCGCGGTCAGGTCGGCGACCGGCGAGGAGGATGGGCTGCCCGGCGCGACCGAGGGCGCTGCGGGGCGGGTGATTTCCGGCTCCAGCGGGGTCCCGCCGGGAAACACCTTGCGCTGCACCGCGCGCATTTCCTTTTCGAGGCGGTCGACCCGCACCTCGACCGGACCCGACTGGGCCAGCGCGGGCAATGACGGCAGGAATGACGCCGCCAATGCCAGGGCGGATGTCGCGAAAACGGCGTAACGCATGTTAGTCCCCGATCGAAGCTCTCACCTTAACCATAGGGCCATATTTCGCCCCGTAAAGCGCGACGTGCGGCACGGGTTCGCCCGCCAGCCGCGCTAGTCGGCCGGGGTCGCGTTCGCCGCCGGCGCGGAAGGCTGCGCCGCAGGCTCGGCCGACGGGGACGGCGCCGCCGGCTGGCTCGCGGCCGAAGGCGTCACCGGCCGGCCTCGCAGGGCCGGTTCCATCGCGCTCCCGCCCGCCGAACCGGCCACGGGCGACACGGACGTGCCCGAAGGCGCGGGCGCGGGCGCGGTGCGCGCCAGTAGCGCCGCCGCGTTGACAGGTACATCGGCGATCGTCCGGTCCGCCGGCCCGAGCGACGGGATCGCCCTGCCCCCGACTGTGATCGCCACCGCCTGCGGTCGCCCGGTCAGGATCATCGGATTGCGCGCGCCCGCCGGCAGGGTGAAGCTCTCGCCCTTCTTGAGCAATCCGTCCTTGAGACGCTCGCCCGCCTCGTCATAGATGCGCAGCCACACATCGTCGATGGCGGTGAAGATCACCGGCTGCGCCTCCACCGGCAGCGTGGCGGCGGGGCGTGGGGTCGCCACCGGCTGATCGGCCTGTCGCGCGATTTCCTCGCCGGTCGGCGCCGTCAATATCTGGGTGCGCCACAAGACAAAGCCGGCGATCACCAGAATGGCGATCGCCGCCGCCGTCCAGGCCAGCGTACGCGAAGGCACCCGCGCCGGATCGGCCGGCTCGAACGCTTCATAGCGTGCCGTGCCCAGATCGCTGTTATTTACGGCGCGCCGCACATCGGCGGCGATGGCCACTTCGTCGAAACCGATCGCGCGCGCATAGGCGCGGGCAAAACCGATCGCATAGGGAATGCCGGGCAGTGCCGCATAATCGTCCCGCTCGATCGCCTCGAGCTGGCGTTGCGCGATCCGCGTGCGCGTCGCCACATCGTGCAGCGAAAGGCCCTGCGCCTCCCGCGCCGCGCGCAGCTTCGCTCCTGGCGTCGCGGGCAATGGCTCGGGCGAATCGGTCGCGCCGGTCAGGAATTCGGGTTCGTCTGCCATGCTGCTCCGCGAAAATATATCGCCGGCCTTGTCTCATTGAGGGACGGGGATTGTCAACGCCGCGCCCCGCGCTTCAGCTCAGTTCGACGCCCCGCTCGACCGCCCATCGCGTCAGTCCGGCGCGGATATCGGTCATCCCGTCCGCAAGCATGACGCGTAATATATCCTGGAGCTCGGCCACGTTGATCGACCGGATCATCGCCTTGACCGGCCCCACCGATGCGGGCGTGATCGACAGGCGACGGACGCCCAGCCCGATCAGCGCCATCGCCTCCAGCGTGCGCCCGCCCATTTCGCCGCACACGCCGACCGGCACCTGATAGGCGGCACAGGTGCGCACGACCCGGTCGAGGAAGCGCAATATGGCGATGCTCAGCCAGTCATAGCGTTCGGCAAGCCGGGGATGCGCGCGATCGGCGGCGAACAGGAATTGCGTGAGGTCATTGGTGCCGATCGACAGGAAATCGAGCTTGGGCAGCAATATGTCGAGCACCTCGGCCAGCGCCGGCACCTCCAGCATCGCGCCATAGCGCACCGCCACCGGCAGCTTCTTCTTCTGTCCTTGCAACCATTGCCGCTGATGTTCGACCAGCGCCCGCGCCTGCTCATATTCCCACGGCTCGGACACCATCGGGAACATGACGTGCAGTATCTTGCCCGCCGCCGCCTCCAGCAACGCGCGTGCCTGCGCCTTCATCAGCCCGTCGCGATCCAGCGCGAGCCGCAGCGCGCGCCACCCCATCGCCGGATTATCCTCCAACTCGTCATCGTCGCGCTGCATATAGGGCAGCGCCTTGTCGCCGCCGATATCCACCGTACGAAAGATCACCGGCCGGTCACCGGCCGCATCCAGCACTTCCTTATAAAGCCGCTGCTGTTTTTCGCGCTGCGGCAGCGTTGCGGAAACCAGAAACTGGAATTCGGTCCGGAACAGGCCGATGCCGTCGGCACCGACGATGTCGAGCGCCTGCGCATCCTCGCGCAAACCCGCATTGACCATCAGTTCGATCCGCGCGCCGTCCTGCGTGACCGACGGCAGGTCGCGCATCGCCGTGAACTCGGCACGGCGCTTTTGCGTGACGTGCAGCTTATTCTCGAACGCCTCCTCCATGTCGGGGGTCGGGCGGATCAGCAACGCATTGGCGGCGACATCCATCAGGACGAGGTCGCCTTCATTGACCTGATGACGGATGTCGCGCACGCGGCCCAGCACCGGCACGCCCATGGCGCGCGCGACGATCGTGACATGGGCGGTCAGCGATCCTTCTTCCAAAATCACGCCCTTCAGGCGACGCCGGTCATATTCCAGCAGTTCCGCCGGCCCCAGATTGCGGGCGATCAGGATCGCATCCTGCCGCAGTCCCATGGTCGCCGCTGTGCCGAGTTGGCCCGACACGATCCGCAACAGCCGGTTGGCCAGATCCTCCAGGTCGTGCATCCGGTCCTGCAACAACGGATCGTCGATCTGGCGCATGCGGATGCGCGTGCGCTGCTGCACCCGCTCGATCGCGGCCTCGGCGGTCAGGCCGCTCTCGATCGCCTCGTTGATGCGCCGCGACCAGCCCTCGTCATAAGCGAACATCTTATAGGTTTCGAGCACCTCCTGATGCTCGCCTTCCAGCCCGAATTCGGCCGCGCCGGTCATCCGGTCGATCTGCTCGCGCATCTTGGTGAAAGCGGAAATGACGCGCGCGCGCTCGGCTTCGGTATCCTCGGCAACGGTATGCTCGATATGGACGCGCGGCTGGTGAAAGACGATATGTCCCCGCGCCATGCCCATCACCAGCTGCAACCCGTGCAGGACCATGGTTCCGGTATCCTGCACCCGGGAATCGCTCGGCGAATCGTCGGCCAGTTCGGCATGGGCGATCAGTTCGGCCAGCACCATGGCGACCGTCTGGAGCGCCTCGATCTCCACCTCTTCATATTTGCGCGGCTCGACATGCTGCACGCTCAGCACGCCGATGGCGCGCTCGCGCCGCACGATCGGCACGCCGGCAAAGCTGTGATAGACTTCCTCGCCCGTCTCGGGACGATAGGAAAAATCGGGATGCGCGGCCGCTTCGTCCAGGTTGAGCGGTTCGACATTGGTCGCGATCAGGCCGACCAGCCCCTCGCCCTTCGCCATGCGGGTGACATGCACGGCCTCCTGGCTCAACCCGCGCGTCGCGAACAGTTCCAGCACGCCTTCGCGCACCAGATAGATCGAACAGACCTCGCTCGACAGCGATTCGCCGATCACCTCGACGACCTTGTTCAGCTTCGCCTGCGCGCTGTTGCGCGACGCCATCACCTCCTGCAGGCGGATCAGGATCTGGCGGGCGGCTGCGGCGGGCGTGCTGGGCATGAATGACGCGCTATCAGATAGCCGGGCTGCTTTCCAACGCGATTATATCCGCGCCGTTCGATGCCTGTCGCGGCGATCCGGTCATTTACGTGGCGGAAACATGCGCTAGCTTCGTCCTGCATCAAAAGGGCGCGCCCCGCGCCTGTCAGGAGATTGAGGATCATGGCTACGACGGCGCGCAGTGCATTCACCCAGGACCTTATCGATCGCGGTTATTCCCGCCGCCAGCTGGCCAAGGCGGCGGCGCTGCTCGGCGCGGGCGCCGCCGCCATGCGCTCGGTCGGCGCGGGCGCGCAGCAATCGGCCAGACCGGTCGCCGGCGCGGTGCAGATCGGCGCAAACGAATGTTGGACCGGCCCTTTTCCGGTCGCCGCCGAAGCGGCTTTCAAGCTGGTGAAACAAGGCAATCGCTACGAACCGGATAATGAACATGCCAAATTGTTCGCGGCCGTCGCCGCTGTCGAGGGCATTCCGGCCGACCGGATCACCGCCTGGCCCGGCTCCAGCGATCCGTTGAGCCGCGTCGCCATCGCCTTCGCCTCGCCCACACGCGGCATCGTGACCGGCGACCCGACCTATGAAGCGATCTGGCGGACCGGCGAGTGGATCGGCGCGAAAGTGACTAAAGTGCCCCTGAACAAGGCCTATGCCCATGATGTCCGCGCGATGCTGGCCGCTGATCCCAATGCGGGCGTCTATTATATCTGTTCGCCCAACAACCCGACCGGCACGATCACGCCGATCGCGGACATCGAATGGCTCGCCGCGAACAAGCCCAAGGATGCGGTGCTCGTCGTGGACGAAGCCTATATCCACTGGACCGATACGCCCCGCGCCGCGAAACTCGCCGCGACCCGCGACGATGTGCTGGTGCTGCGCACCTTTTCCAAATTGTTCGGCATGGCGGGCATGCGCCTTGGCCTGACCCTGGCCGCGCCTTCCCTCATGGCAAAGATGATGCGCTATGATGGCGCTTTCGTCACCGCGCTGCTGCCGATGACCGCCGTAGCCTGCGGCACGGTGTCGGTCGCGCAGGCCGACCTCATCAAGGGGCGACAGGTGGAAATGGCGGCCAACCGCGAACTGGCGGTCAGCTTCCTCACGAAGAAAGGCTATAAGGTCATTCCCGGCAGCCATGCCAATATGTTCATGGTGGACTGGGGCAAGCCGGCCAAGCCGATGTTCGACGCGCTGCTTGCGAACAATGTGCAGATCGGTCGCAGCTGGCCGATCTGGCCCAATGTCTCGCGTGTGACGGTGGGATCGACCGAAGAAATGAAGGCTTTTTGCGCCGCCGTCGACAAGGTCGGCAAGGCTTAAGGGTCTGACAGCTTATGTCGCGCAGAGGATGCGGAGATGAAAAGCCTCTCCGCGCCGCTGCGTCTCCGCGTGACCATATCTTCTGTAAACCCACCGGCGGCTGAATATCATCTGATCCCCATTGCTGGCCGTTTGGCGGGATCCAGGAATCTGTATGTGCCCATTGTGGCAATCAGCCCCCCCTTCGTTTCTCATACTGAACCATTTCATTCGCGCTTGAAGGGACAGACGACATGACCATGATGCTGGACAAGGACGCCAAGGAAGATCTGATCGCGCGCGGTTATTCCCGCCGCCAGCTGGGCCGGGTCGCCGCGCTGATCGGCGCGGGCGCGGCCGCCCAATCGATGCTGACGATGCCCGCTTTCGCGCAGCAGCAGGCGGCGCGCGGAATCAAGGGCGCGACGCGGATCGGCGCCAATGAATGCTGGACCGGGCCGTTCCCTGCCGGCATCGAGGCGATCCGCGAATCCGCCGCATCCGGCAACTGGTACGATCCCGACAATTATATGGGCGATCTGGTCAGCACCGTCGCCAAGGTGGAAGGCCTGCCCGAGGAAAGCGTTCGCGTCTGGCCGGGATCGGGCGGCCCGCTGGTCAGCATCGTCGCGGCCTATTGTTCGCCGACCAAAGGCCTCGTCACCGCCGATCCGACCTTCGAATCCGCCTGGCGCACCGCCGATTATGTGAAGGCGCCCATCGCCAAGGCGCCGCAGGCCATCGGCAAGGGTAGCGACGTCAAGGCGATGCTGGCCGCCAATCCCTATGCGGGTCTCTATTATATCTGTTCGCCCAACAATCCGACCGGCACCGTCACGCCGCTCGCCGACATCAAATGGCTGCTCGACAACAAGCCGGCCGACGCGATGCTGCTGGTGGACGAAGCCTATCTCCATTTCTCCGAAGCGCCCAGCGCCGCGACATTCCTTGCCGGGCGCAAGGACCTTATCATCATGCGCACCTTCTCGAAGCTGTTCGGCATGGCGGGCGTGCGCCTCGGCCTTACCTTCGCCGATCCCAAAGTGCAGGAGCGCATCATGCTGTTCGGCCCGGCGGCGGGCGGCATCTCGATCACCGCGATGGCGTGCGGCAAGGCGGTCTATACGCAGGCCGATCTCATCAAGGCGCGGCGCGCGGAGATGGTCGCCAATCGCGAAGAAACGATCGCTTGGCTGACCAAAAAGGGCATCATGGTGCATCCGGGCAGCCAGGCGAATATGTTCATGGTCGATTGGAAAACAAAGCCCGCCAAGGCGATGCAGACGGCCTTGCTGGCCGAGAATATCCAGATCGGCCGCAACTGGGCGATCTGGCCCACCGTGTCGCGCGTCACAGTCGGCTCCGCCGCCGACATGGCCAAATTCCGGGCAGCGGTGGACAAGACCTACAAGGCCTGACCCGCTCGAAGCGATTTCTAATCAGACGGAATCGGCTGATGACTGAGAAATCGCGATAAAACAAGGAACTAGAGTGGTTGATCCGACGCAGTCGGGTCACAAACCGCTCGGCCTTCGGCTCGCAGAAAAGGCGTCCGGCCACCCGGACGCCTTTTTTTCTGGGTTTGAACAAACGCCCCCTGCTCAACCCTCCCGTCGTCCCCGCGAAAGCGGGACCCCATCTCGCCCCGAAGCCTTGTATTACCGAAACTGACTCACCCCTCAATCACGCCCTACAGACTCCTCGCATAAAGCCTTGAACTGCGCCGCCACGATATCCCAGCCGGGATGAAAACCCATCGCCTCATGGCTCGCCTTCGCCTCGGCATCCCAATGGCGCACGGTCGCGTTATAGCGCGTGCCCTCGCCCTCGTCGGCGAAGCTCCAGATCGTCGTCATGAACGGCTTTTGCGGCACCCAGCCCACACGCCAGGCATCGGTCGTGACGATCCGCTCGTTCGGCACCACCTCCAATATCACGCCTTCCAGCGGCCCGGTGTCTTCGCCATTCGGCCCGGTCATGCGCAGCGCGGTGCGTCCCCCGGCGCGCAAGTCCTGCGCGATCATCTCCGTTTTCCACGGTGCCGGCGAAAACCATTCTGCCGTGCGCTGGGTCCACACGGTCCACACGACATCGCGCGGCGCGGCGATGAAGCAGGTCACAGACAGTTCATAGGCCTCGCCGCTCACGCCGCATCTCCCCGAAACGCAGCTTCCAAAACCGCGATGTCCAACTTGTGCATCGTCATCATTGCCCCGGTCATGCGCGCGATCGCCGCGCCGTCGCCCGATTTCTGCATCGCGATCATCGCCTGCGGCACAAGCTGCCACGACATGCCGAACCGGTCCTTCAGCCAGCCGCACGGCCGTTCCACCCCGCCATCGGCGGTCAGGGCGTCGAACCGCGCATCCAGTTCCGCTTGGTCCGCGCAGGTGATACTGATCGACACCGCCTCGCTCAGCGGAAATTGCGGCCCGCCGTTCAGGCCCTGAAAGCGTTGCCCGAACAGCGTGAATTCGACCAGCAGCACCGTCCCCGCCTTGAAAAAGGGCGGGAACTGCGAATCCTCCTGATAGCGCATGACGCCATCGATCGACCCGCCCAGCAGCGCGGTATAGAAAGTCGCGGCTTCCTCCGCTTCACCATTGAACCACAGGCATGTTGCGACCTGGCTGGTCATGCTTTGCTCCCTTGTTGGGCGCGCATGCCCACGACGGCAAAGGCCGCGCCCTGCGGATCGATCGCCTGCACGATCCACGCGCCGCCCGGCACCTCCATCGGCCCGTTCGTCACCGATCCGCCGCCGGCGGTAATCCGCTCATGCGCCGCGTCGATATCGCCGACATTGAAGTAGAACAGCCATCCGGGTGCTGGCTGCTGCGGGACTTTGGGCATGATCGCCCCGGTCATGGCATCGAAGCGCGCCACCCGATCCTGCGACCATAGTTGATAGGTGCCCATCGGCCCCATATCCATGCCATCGCCCGTCACCCAGCCGAACTGCCCGGTATAAAAGGTCAGGTCGGCGTCATAATCGCCGCTTGCCAGCTCGTGCCAGCCGACATGGCCGGTCGCCATCGCCGGCGGCGCCTCGAACCCCTCGGGACTCGATCCCTTGAGCAGCATGAAGATCGCCCCGCCCGGGTCGCTCATCACCGCGAAACGGCCGACGCCCGGTATGTCCTCCGCCGCGCGCTTCACGCGCGCACCCGCCGCCGTCAGCCGCGCGACATCGGCGTCGACATCGGCCGAGCCGACATAACCGCCCCACCAGGGTGTCATGCCGCACTGTTTGGCCTCCGCCGGGATCGCCATGACGCCGCCCATCTGCCCGCCCGATCCGGTCAGCACATGATAGGGATCGGCTCCCGGATCATCGCCAAAGCTCTGCGCGGTCCAGCCGACGACATCGCTGTAAAAGGCGATCGCCGCCTGCGGATCGCTGGTCATCAGCTCGTACCAGAAGAATTTGCCCGTCACGTCGGTCATCGTCGCTCTCCCGTTCGCTAATTCATCAGCCCTTATGTTCGACCAGCGACGCAAAACCGCCATAGATCATGCGCGCGCCCGAAAAGGGCATGTCCTGCCCCTCCATCTTCAGGCGAGGGTCGGCCATCACCTTGGCATTGCCCGCGTCGCGCGCTTCCTTGGATGGCCAGATGATCCAGGAAAAGACCACTTCCTCATCCTGCTCCGCGATCACGGCGGTGCGGAAATCATTGGTCTTACCGACCGGAATATCGTCGCCCCACGCCTCGACATAGTCGATCGCGCCATGTTCGATCCAGATCGGCCCGGCGATTTCCGCCAGCGCCTTGTAAGCCTCTTTCTTTGCCTTGGGCACAGGCACCAGAAATCCGTCGATATAGCGCATCGTCTCTCTCCTTATAGTCCCGCGCGGGCGCAGCGCCGTCAGCGCCGACTCGGTCGCTTGAACTTTCTGCAACAGATCATTATCTAAAACAACTTGTAAGTTAGAAAAGATAACCAATGACGGCCAGCAGCAGAAAAAGAGCCTATAATGACGGTTGCGCAACCGCCCATGCACTCGACCTTGTCGGCGATCGCTGGGCGATGCCGATCATGCGCGAACTCATGCTCGGCCCCAAGCGATTCACCGATCTGCGCGCCGGCCTGCCCGGAATCAGCGCCAATGTGCTGACGCAAAGGCTCGAAGAACTGGAAGCCGCCAGCATCCTCGTCCGGCGCCGCCTGCCGCCCCCCGCCGCTGCCCAGGTCTACGCGCTGACCGACTGGGGCCGCGAGTCGGAAATCCTGTTCAACGTGCTCGGCCGCTGGGCCAGTCGCTCCCCCACGATGCCGCCCGGCATGCCGATGAGCAATGTGTCGGTCATCCTCTCCCTGCGCACGATGATAGACCGCGCCGCGATCGGTGATCTCGACGCCACCATCGGCCTGCGCTTTGGGGAAGAGGAATTTCGCGGCCGGTTGCGCGATGGCGACTTTGCGATCGATCGGGGTCCTGCGGACGGCGCGGATGTCGTCCTTGCCGGCGATCAGAATGCGCTGGTCGCCGTCATCTATGGCGGCGCGACCTTCTCCGATGTCGCCGACGCTTTGACGGTCAAGGGCGACCGGGCGCTCGCCGACCGGTTCGTGGCGCTGTTCCCACTGCCGCCCAAAGCGCCCTCTACGGTCGCCTAGCGCCCCGTCCTCAGGATGGCGGCAGGATCATGTCCGACGGCTTTTGCGGCGGTGCATCGGGCATCTGCTCGGTCGGCAGATGGGGCGCTGCCGGAGCGGGCGGCGGCGCGGCATCGTCATGCCACCCTTCCACCTTCACGCTCGGCCGGCCATAGCGCCGCCGCCATTCTTCCAGCCGGCGCAGATATTCGGCATATTCGTCCCAGAAATCCTCGAACGGCTTTTCCAGCGCCTGCAACGCCTTGGGTGCATAGTCGATCAGCTGTTCCGGCGTCAGCCCGTTCACGATCGTCAGCGTCGCCACCGCCACGTCGCAAAAGGCCTTTTGCGCGGGCGGCAGGGCGAAGAAATTATAGACGACGGTGTTCAGCCGTTCGCGCATGTCGAACGCATTGACCCCATAGCGCGCCTTATAGCTCTCCTCGACCGCGTCATTGGCCTTTTTCAGCGCCACGACGTGGATATGCAGCATGCGGTTATACTGGACCTTGGCCGGCTCCCCGGGCGTCCGGCACCCTAGCGCCGCGACGTTCAGTGCCATGCGCACATGCCACAGCGCCTGCTCCCCCATCATATTGCGATTGGGGGTGATATATCGGCCGGTCGCGTCCTTGGCGGGCACTTCCATGTCCGGGGCCGACCCGCGCGGGGGCAGCGGCATGATCGTCGGTACGACCGGCGGGGGCGGGGTCGGCGGTGGCTTGGCCGGCTGACAGGCAGCCAGCATCAATGCCAGCACCAAGGCGAAACGATTAAAGAGCCGGCGATCGGCGCGCATTCCAGTCTCCGCGAAATATCGTTTTCTATTGCACTGCAATAGGGATCAAGGGAACAGGCGATTAACCGTTCACGGTATGGATCAGGCGGCTCGCCGCTCCAGCGCCGCCGCCGCCTCGTCCATCAGCTGCGCGATGATGTCGGCGACCGGCTCTTCCTTGGTGACCATGCCGACCGACTGCCCCGCCATCAGCGACCCGCCCTCGACATCGCCGTCGATCACCGCCCTGCGCAGCGCGCCCGCCCAATAATGTTCGATCTGAAGCTGGGCCTCCATCATTTCGATGGCGCCACCGTCGAGCAGATTGGCGACTTCGCGCTGCTTGACGGTAAAGCTCTCCATGCCGACATTTTTGAGCGCCCGCACCGGAATGACGGGCAGGCGCGGGTCGATCTGCACGCTCGCCACCGCATCGCGAGCCGATGCGCGAAAAAACGCCTTTTTGAACGCCGGGTGGGCGATGCTCTCGGTCGCGCAGGCAAAGCGGGTGCCAAGCTGCACGCCCGCCGCGCCCATCTCCAGATAGCCCGCGATCAATTCGCCCCGGCCGATCCCCCCGGCTACGAATATCGGCAGTTGCGACGCCATTTCCGGCAATATTTCTTGCGCCAGCACGCTGGTGGACACCGGGCCGATATGGCCGCCCGCCTCCATGCCCTCGATCACCAGCGCATCGACGCCCGAGCGCGCCAGCTTCTTGGCGAGGGACAGCGCGGGTGCAAAACAGATCAGCTTTGCGCCCTTGGCCTTGATCGCCTCGATACTGCCCTTGGGCGGCAACCCACCGGCCAGCACGACATGGCTCACCGCATGATTGGCGCACACCTCGATCAGCTCGAACAGCTGCGGATGCATGGTGATGAGGTTCACGCCAAATGGCTTGTCCGTCAGCGCCTTGGTCGCGCCGATCTCCGCATCCAGCAGCGCCGGCGTCATGGCCCCGCAGGCGATCACCCCGAACCCGCCCGCATTGGAAATTGCGGATACGAGATGCCGTTCGGACACCCAGCTCATCGCCCCGCACAGGATCGCGCTCGGACAGCCCAGAAATTCGGAACCGCGCGCCATAAGGGAGGTGAGTTTGTGGTTAGCGTTCATTTTTCAACCGTTCGTGTCGAGTAGGGATCGAGCTTGTCGAGAGCCCGTATCGAGACAGCTCGCGCCAACTTCTCGATACGCCGTCTCGACAGGCTCGACGGCTACTCGAAGCGAACGGAACTGGGAAGTATCAGGAAATGGTGGCGTCGAGCCCGTAGGCCGTATGCAACACCCGCACGGCCAGTTCCGTCTCATCCTCGTCGATCAGCACGCTCACCTTGATCTCGCTGGTCGAGATCGCAAGGATGTTGATACCGCGATCGGCGAGGCTCTGGAACATCGTACTGGCGACGCCCGCATGGCTTTTCATGCCGACGCCCACGACGCTGATCTTGGCGACCTTCGTATCGGGGATCACGCGGTTGAAGCCGATCGTCTCCTTCTGCGCCTCCAGCACGTCGAGCGCGCGGGCGAGGTCCGCGCCGGGCACGGTGAAGGTGACATCGGTCTCGCCCTTGTCGCGGCCGACATTCTGGATGATCATGTCGACATTGATCGCCGCATCCGCCAGCGGCCCAAAGATATGGGCGACCGCGCCGGGACGGTCGGGCACGCGGGTGACGGTGATCTTCGCCTCATTCTTGTCATGGGCGATGCCGGTGATGAGCTGACGTTCCATCTTGTCTTCCTTGAGCTTGGCTTCCAGTTCCTCCTCGCTGACGATCAGCGTGCCGGGCAGATCCTGTTGCGTCGGGTCGTCGAAGGAGGACAGCACCTGGACGACGACCCCTTCCTTCATGGCGAGCCCGACAGAGCGGGTCTGGAGCACCTTCGCGCCGACCGAGGCCAGCTCCAGCATCTCCTCATAGGTGACGAGGTCGAGCTTGCGCGCCCGCGCGACGATGCGCGGGTCGGTGGTGTAGACGCCATCGACATCGGTATAGATGTCGCAGCGGTCGGCCTTGATCGCCGCCGCCACCGCCACCGCCGACGTATCCGATCCGCCCCGGCCCAGCGTCGATACGCGGCCATCGGCCATCCGGCCCTGAAATCCGGGGATCACCGCGACCTGGCCAGACCGCATCGCGGCCAGCAGATCGTTGGTGTCGATGCTCTCGACCCGCGCCTTGGCATGCGCCTCGACCGTGCGGATCGGCAATTGCCAGCCGAGCCAGCTGCGCGCGTCCACGTCCATGGCTTTGAGCGTCATCGCCAGCAAGCCGCTGGTGATCTGCTCGCCCGCCGCGACGACGACGTCATATTCGGCCGGGTCGTACAGCGCGGATGCTTCCTTGCAGAAGCCCACGAGCCGGTCGGTCTCCCCCGCCATGGCGGATACGACGACGGCGACCTCATGACCCTGAGCAGCGACATGCTTGACCCGCGCCGCCACATTGCGAATCCGCTCCATCCCCGCCATGGAGGTGCCGCCGAACTTCATCACGATGCGCGCCATTTGCTTGTCGAGCCTGCCTGCTGGTAAGGCGGACCGAGGCGTCCGCCGGGTAAGAAAAGCGGCGCTCCTATTAGCAGCAGGGACGAATATGGCAAGCAACGCAGCCGACGCTAAGGCAGGCCCGGGCAACGGCACGATCGACCCCCGCGAAGCCGCGCATTTCGGCGCGATGGCGGCCGACTGGTGGGACCCCCGGGGCAGCAGCGCGATGTTGCACAAGCTCAACCCGGTCCGGCTCCGCTATATCCGCGCCGCGATCGACGCGCATTGGCACGGAGACGGCCACGCCTTCCGTCCGCTCACCGGCAAGCGCGCGCTCGACGTCGGCTGCGGCGCGGGCTTACTTGCCGAGCCGCTGGCCCGACTGGGCGCGGCGGTGACGGGACTGGACGCCGCCCCTGAAAATATCGCCGCCGCCCGCGCCCATGCGCAGCCGCAGGGCCTGCCCATCGACTATCGCGCAACGCCGGTCGAACAACTGGACGAGGCCGGCTTCGATCTCGTCACCTCGATGGAGGTCATCGAACATGTCGCCGATCCGGCCGCCTTCGTCCGCGCGCTCGCCGCCAGGCTCGCGCCCGACGGCCTGATGATCCTCTCGACCCCCAACCGCACGCCCCTGTCGCGCCTCGCGATGATCACCATCGGCGAAAGCGTCGGCGGCATCCCACCGGGCACCCATGACTGGGGCAAGTTCGTGACCCCCGAAGAACTGACCGCGCTGCTGGACGATGCCGGGCTGGAGGTGACGGACAGCAGCGGCCTCGCCTTCTCGCCCGCCAAGGGCTTCATCCTGTCCGCCAACAAAGCGATCAACTATCTGCTGACCGCGCGACACCGGGCCTCCTGATCGCGCCTGATAGCCGCGCTTTATTCCGCCCCGGCAAATGTCGGTGGATTTTTCAGGCGCCAGCTGGGAAAGGCGCTGGCGCCGCCGACGGCTTGGGAAGATCGACCATGCGCCATGCCCTGTTTCGCCCCTTGCTCGCGGGCGCCCGCTTCCTGCCGCGCCTGATCGCCTGCATCGGCGCGGCTGCGGGCGTCACGCTGACGATCATCGTCTGCGCCCAGTTTCCGCAGATATTGGGCGACCTCCCCACCATCGTCGCGCCGATCGGCGCGTCGGCGGTGCTGGTCTTCGCCGTGCCCGCCAGTCCGCTGGCGCAGCCATGGCCGGTCGTCGGCGGCAATATGATATCGACGCTGGTCGGCGTCGCGGCGGCGCGTTTCGTACCTGATCCCTATGTCGCGGCGGGCGTGGCGGTCGGCGGCGCGATCCTCGCCATGTCGCTGCTGCGCTGCCTGCATCCACCGGGCGGCGCGGCGGCGCTGACCGCCGTCATCGGCGCGCCCGCGATCCACGCGGCGGGCTTTGGCTTCGCCTTCGCGCCGGTGGCGATCAACTCGATCGCGCTCGTCTCGCTTGGCATGGTCTTTCATCGCTATAGCGGCCACAGCTACCCGCATCAGGCCGCCATGCCCCCCGCCATGATCGACGACATGCGCATCGCGGCGGGCTTTCACGCGCAGGATATCGACCGCGCGCTGGAGGATCTGGCGGACAATTTCGACATCGCCCGCGAGGATCTCGACCTGCTGCTCTCCCGCGCGGAAATCCACGCCGCCGCCCGCCTCGCCGGGCCCGGCTGAACCTTATCCTTCCACCGCCGCCGCCCGCGCGATCAGCGCCCTTGCCTCCTCGACATGCATCGCCTCGATCATCCGCCCCTCGAAACGCTCCGCCCCGCCGGTCGCCGCTTCCACCAGCCGCCGCGCCTCCGCCAGCGCCGCCGCATCCGGCCGGAACAGCCGGTTGGCCACCGCGATCTGATTGGGATGGATCAGCGTCTTGCCGTCGAACCCGAGCGCATGCCCCTCGGTGCACTCCGCCTCGAAGCCCGCCTCGTCCTCCAGCCGGTTATACACCCCGTCGAACACCGCAATCCGCGCCGCCCGCGCCGCCAGCACCACCGACTGCAAGGCAAGGCTCAGGCCCGCCCGCCCCGCCGACGCCGGAATCCCCAGATCCTGCCGCAGGTCGTTCGTCCCCATGAACAGCGCCGCCGTCCCTTCCGCCGCCGCGATCTCCCGCGCCGCCAGCACGCCCGCCGCGCTTTCGATCATCGCGATCACCGGCTTCTGGCTCACGCTGAACAGGTCGCTCACCTGCCGCGCGCTCTCCACCTTGGGCAGCACGACATAATCAAGCCTCGCGCCCTTCATCGCCACCATTTCCGCGCCATGGCTGGCCGTCCCCGCCATATTGATCCGCACCGCCGCGAGCCTGGGCCCAAACCCCTCCCCCAGCGCCGCCAACGCCCCGGCCAGCGCCTCCGCCTTCTGACCGTCCGGCACCGCATCCTCCAGGTCGAGCATCACCATGTCGCACGCCAGCGTCCGTGCCTTGGCGATGGCGCGCGGGTTGGACGCGGGCAGGAACAGCAGCGATCGGGCGTGGCGCAACAACATGGGGGCGGTCTCCGGCAATGACTTCCCCCGTTAACGATTTGCGCGCATAGTCGGCAAGCATTTCGGGGGGACACAGGCATGATCACGACATTCGCACTGACGGTCACGATATTGGTGCTCTTCTACCTCGCCGTCAGCGTCAAGGTGGTGCGCCAGGGCTATCAGTACACGATCGAACGCTTCGGCCGCTTCACCGAAGTCGCAAAGCCCGGCCTCAATTTCTACCCCGCCTTCTTCTACAGCGTCGGCCGCAAGATCAACATGATGGAGCAGGTCGTCGACATTCCGGGGCAGGAGATCATCACCAAGGACAATGCCATGGTGTCGGTCGACGGCGTGGTATTCTTCCAGGTGCTCGACGCCGCCAAGGCCGCCTATGAAGTCTCCGAACTATACGTCGCGATCATGCAGCTCGCCACCACCAACCTGCGCACCGTCATGGGCTCGATGGACCTCGACGAAACCCTGTCGAAGCGCGACGAGATCAACGCCCGCCTCCTCTCCGTGGTCGATCACGCCACCGGAAGCTGGGGCGTCAAGATCACCCGCGTCGAACTGAAGGACATCCGCCCGCCCGCCGACATCGTCAACGCCATGGGCCGCCAGATGAAGGCGGAGCGCGAAAAGCGCGCCAACATCCTCGATGCCGAAGGCGCGCGCGCTTCCGAAATCCTGCGCGCCGAAGGCGAAAAGGCGGGCCAGATCCTGCAAGCCGAAGGCCGCCGCGAAGCCGCCTTCCGCGACGCCGAAGCCCGCGAGCGCGAGGCCGAAGCGGAAGCCAAGGCGACCCAGATGGTCTCCGACGCCATCTCGGCCGGCAATCCGCAAGCGCTCAACTATTTCATCGCGCAAAAATATACCGAGGCGGTCAGCCAGTTCGCGACCTCCCCCAATGCCAAGACCATCCTCTTCCCGGTCGAGGCGACCCAGCTCATCGGCACGCTGGGCGGCATCGGCGCGCTCGCCCGCGAAGCGCTGGGCGGCGACGGCCCGCCGCCCGCACCCCCGGCCGCGCCCCGCCCCCGCCCGACCCCCTTCGGCCAGAGCCAGGGATGAGCGGCCCGGCCTCCCTTTCCCTTTCGCTCCTGCGAAAGCAGGAGCCCAGGGCCCCCAACCGCCACCGCCCGAACAGGCTCAACCCTCCAACATCCGTTCACGTCGAACCTGTCGAGAAGGCACCCCCTCACCGTCGTCCCCGCGCATGACCCCCTGGCTCCCCCTGCTCGAAGATCATTGGTGGTGGCTGGTCTTCGCCGCGCTGCTCGGCATCGGCGAAGTGCTGCTACCCGGCGTCTTCCTCATCTGGATCGCCATCGCCGCCGCCGTCACCGGCCTCGCCGCGATGGTCCTGCCGATCGGCGTCGCGCTCCAGTTCCTGCTGTTCGCGGCGCTGTGCATCGCCGCCGTCTGGGGCGGCCGCCGCTGGTACAGGGACAATCCGGTCGCGAGCGAGGACCCCCTCCTCAACGACCGCACCGCCCGCCTGATCGGCCAGATCGTGATCGTCACCGATCCGATCACCGCCGGCAAGGGCCGCGTCAAAGTCGGCGACAGCGTCTGGACCGCGCGCGGCGACGAGGCGCCAGCGGGTGAAAAGATGCGGGTCGTGGGCGCAGAGGGCACGATATTACGGGTCGAACGGCTGTAGGCCGAACAGCCCGACACCCGGCGTGCGCCCCCGCCCAAGCCGCAAACCCGCCACGCCGGGGGAACCACCAGCCCCGCGATGCGCTTCTTGCCCGAACGGAGGAACCGCATGCACACCGAAGACAATGGCACCGAAACCCATCTCGACAAGGTCGAGGCGCGCGCCGGCTCCCGCAACAAGGTCAACCGCAACGCCCTGGTCTGGGGCCTGCTGCTCGTGGTCGTGGCATTAGCTGTAGTCCTCGGCGGCGGCTTCCTGAGCACCAACCGCTCAGGCGCCGACCAGACGAGCGCGAACAATGTGGCGATGAACGAAAGCGCGCGATAGAGGGGCGAGGTCCCCCCTACCCTCGCAAGAAAGTCTATAATGCTGCTGGCCATGCTCGCGCCGACCTATGTGCAGATGTTGGGCGCACTGTCCGCATGGCTCGGCAAAGTCGAGATTGACCCGGCGGGCGATGGGGGACGGGCCTTGCTTACCGCGCGCCTCGCGCCCGACATGTTCCCGCTGTCGACGCAGATCAGCTTTGCCTGCGTTCAGGCACAGGAAGGCCTGTCCCGGCTAAGGCAGGAAGAATTGCCCCCATCGGTGGCCCTGTTACTGGACGAGGGACGCAACGCCGCCGAGCGTCCCGGCACCATCGCGGACGCACAGGCGAAAATCGCCGCCACCATCGGCATGGTGGAGGCGGCGGCGACCGACGCCCCCGCGATCGACCCGGCCACGCCGATCGCCCACGCCCTGCCGCAAGGCATGATATTCGACCTCACCGCCGAACACTATGTCCGTGACTGGGCGCTCCCGCAATTTTATTTCCACATCCTGACCGCCTACGCGATCCTGCGCGCGCACGGCATCGAACTGGGCAAAGCCGACTATGTCGCCCACATGTTCGCGCATCTGCGGCCGGGCACCCTGCCGGCGCAATAAGGGCAGGCGGATCGCGGCAACCACGTCAGCGCTGTCTATCTCTGAATAAGAAAGCGACTGCTGGGCCGTCGACCAGAAGCGGTCCTATTTTGAGCCCTCTCCCGTTTTCGCGGGAGAGGGTTAAGCGCAGACCGTCCGCAAACCACACTGTTCGGCCACACTTGGCGCCGATTTTACCCTGTCCGAAAGTGGCCGGATACCTTCACGGCGATTGAAGATGTCTCCGGACCATTGAACGGCGATTAGGGGTGGGAAGGAGACAGTCCGGTTTTAGGATGAGAAGGAGCTATAGCGGACCTTGCCCGCAACCCCGGCTTACGACATGCTCACATGGTGGATCACGAAGGTTATAGAAGCCCAGCTACAGGTGCTGGACGGATCGGATGTGCTGTCGCATCCATCTTTGGCATCGTATTTGGACTGCCGTTTTTCTTCATCGCGACCTATGCAAGTGGCGGCTGCGAAGGTGCGCCCCGTCCTTGCGAAAGCGATAACACATGGTTTTGGCTGGCGCTCATAATCATCGCGATTTCGTGCACGGCCGTAGGGTTGCTAACGCGGAGGGCCATTCTCCGCTTTCAGCGTCGCAAACGGTAAGGGTGGGTGGGTAGCGGAAAGTCGGCTTATAAGCACGCAAATCAGAAAGCAGACCTTACGCAAGCGCTGTCATCCAACGTGAGCGACGTGCCGCGCGCATAACCGTGAACGGTATCTCCAATGCGGCAGTGGAGGCGTGCCCTTAGAACAGGCTTTGATCCGATGGCTCCATCTTGACCTTTCGCCGTGACTACAAGCTCATTCGGGTTCCATTTTGGGTTCGCGTGCTCCGCAATGCTAACAACTACGGCCCAAGTCTCGCGCTTCGGTTGCTCCGAGCAAGCCGAGATCGCGCAAATCAGTGAAAGGACACCAAGCAGCCTCATGGCGCGATGTTCGCATACAGCATGAATGTCCGCAATCTCGCCGAGTTAAGTTTGCTATTTAAGGCTTGAAATGGTCATTTGTCGCCGCTGCTACAGCGCTATTCGTCTTCGCCACGAAAAAGAGCGTCTACGTCTTCAGGCCGCATTCGCTTAAGTTTTTCATCGAGCTTGCGATCAAAGCCGCGATCGTTCGGTTCCTCACCTTTTTGCGCCTTCCGCCCGATCTGCCGCAAGTATCGAGCAGTCGCTTCGGTCAGGCGTAGCTTCTTCTGACGTGCCTTCATGAACCCGAAATTATCATGATCGGAGACGTCCGCAATCGGCAAGTTCAAACGGGGATACCAGCGGCAATTTCTGGTCGACGACTGACCGGAAACTTTCCGCGTCTCCCGGCCGAAAACCGGACCTTCTGTTACCAACCGCCAATCCCCCTGTCCTATTCCCTAGCGTTCATGCCACACTCCCCGCATGACCGACCCGGACGACCCCCTTCTTTTCACCCCCGTCCCGCTCCAGCGCCGCGCGCGCGGCTGGTCGGCGGAGGCGCAAGTCGCCTTCATCGCCGCCCTCGCCCGGACCGGCGTCGTCGCGCAGGCGGCGCGCAGCGTGGCCTGTTCGCCGCGATCGGCCTATCAGTTGCGCGCGAAACCCGGCGCGGAAAGCTTTGCCGCCGCGTGGGACTGGGCGCTGGAGATGGGGCTGGACGCCGCCCGCGACCGCGCCTTCGGCATCATCCATGAATCGCCGCAGCGCCCGCTGCTGCGCCGGGGCCGCGTCATCGGCTTTCGGCAAGCGAGCGAGGCGCGGCTGATGCTGATCGCCCTGCGTGCGCTCGGCGCAGATCTCAACGGCGCGCGCGACGCCCTGCCCCACCGCCAGCGCATGGCCGCGCGCGAGCTGGACGAACGGCTCGCCGACGATGGCCCGCCCAATCCGGTCGACTGGGGCGCGGTCGACCTGCCCTGGTTCGACCGCTCCAGCATCGAACGCGGCCCGGCGGCGGTCGACGCCGCCTGCCGCGCTGCCCGCGCGACGCAGGCGCGGATGGAGGAAGAGGCCGACGCACCGGCCCCGTCCGCCCCCGCCGACCGCATTGGTCCGGGAGCGCGCTTGTTATGAAATGTCGCGGCCACGCAACAAATGGGCGAAATATGCGGGAAATATGCGAAGTTAAGCCCGCTTTCGCGCCCGCACCCCTCCTTCTGGCCGCCGGTCTATCCGACGAAGGCGCGCTCGATCACGAACTGGCCGGGTGCGGCGTTGGACCCTTCGGTAAAGCCGTTCGCCTCGAACCAGGCGGCGAACTGCTTGATCATCTCCATGCTGCCGCACATCATGATCCGGTCGGTCTCGGGATCGAACTTCGCCGCGCCGGGAATGCCCGCGAACAGCGCGCCGCTTTCCATCAGCATGTCGATCCGCGCCATATGCCCGTCGAACGGCTCGCGCGTCACGGTCGGCACATAATGAAACTGGCTCGCGGCCTGCTCCGCCACCAGCGGGTCCTCGGCGAGTTTGCTGCCCAGATCCTCATGGAACGCCAGATCGCTGACCCGGCGCACCGAATGGACCGCCACGACCTGCTCGAAAAAATCATAGACATCGGGATCGCGCGACAGGCTCAGGAACGGCGCGAGGCCGGTGCCGGTCGACAGCATGAACAGCCGCTTGCCCGGCAGCAGCGCGTCGGTCACCAGCGTGCCGGTGGGCTTGCGGCCGAGATAAATCTGGTCGCCCGGCTCGATCAGTTGCAGCCGGCTCGTCAGCGGGCCGTCCTCCACCTTGATCGACAGGAACTCCAGTTCCTCGTCCCAGGCGGGGCTGGCCAACGAATAGGCGCGCAGCAGCGGCTTGCCATTGTCGCCCTTCAGGCCGATCATCACGAACTCGCCCGACCGGAAGCGGAAACTCGCCGGCCGCGTGATGCGAAAGCTGAACAGATGCTCGTTCCAGTGGCGGACGGACAATACCGTCTCCACCGAAAGGGCGCCGGTGGGTTCAAGCGCCCCCTGTTCGATCGTCACGTCGCTCAAACCCTTCACTCCCGCCAAACCCATGCCTGCCGGCGCGCGCCAGTTGCATATCGTTCGCAATATTCGCTCACCGGCGCGAATGCCGGTTGCCCGTCCCCAAGGCAAGGCGAAAAAAACTTGGGGGGGCCCAAGCTGTTCGCCCCGACCCTTTTATGCGCGCTTATCCGAAAAGTCCCTTGGCGAGGCCGCTCAGCTTGTTCAGCGGATTATCCTCGCCCTCGAACATCCCGCCCAGCATCGCCATCATCGCCTGCGGATCGCCGAACTGGCCCATCAGTTCCTGCAACTTGTCCGCCGACACGCCATGCGCCGCCGCGACCTCCGCCAGCGCGGCGACGCTGGTCTCGCCGCCGCTGATCTTCGCGCTCATCTCGCCCAGCAACGCCTGCATCTGTTCCGGTTCCAGCCCCATGCTCGCGGCGATCGCGCCGATGCCGCCAAAATTTCCCGCCAGATCGTCAAACATGCCCATGGCCATAACTCCGCATTGATCGCCCCGGTATAGCATCCTTGGGGGACGCGCCCAAGAGTGACGGCGACTTCCTTGCGGCTGCCCGCCCCTTGGTCTAACGCACAGCGGACGCCCGCCCGGCGTGGACTGGAAGGACGCATGACCGCAACCATCGCCCTGGTGGATGACGACAAGAACATCCTCACCTCGGTTTCGATCGCGCTTCAGGCGGAAGGATTCGTGACGCGCATCTATTCCGATCCCGAAGCCGCGCTCAAGGCGCTGCTCGAAAACCCGGCGGACCTCGCCGTGTTCGACGTCAAGATGCCGCGCATGGACGGCATCGAGCTTCTGCGGCGGCTGCGCGAAAAGGCGCAGATGCCGGTGATTTTCCTGACGTCCAAAACCGATGAACTGGACGAGGCGCTGGGCCTCGCCATGGGCGCGGACGACTATATCTCCAAACCCTTCTCGCAGCGTCTGTTGATCGCGCGCATCCGCGCCATCTTGCGCCGCGCCGAAGTCAGCCGCACCCCGCCAGCGCCCGACGATCCGGTGGTGGAACCGATCGTCCGCGGCCGGCTGGAGATGGACCCGCCACGCCACCGGGTGAAATGGAACGGCCAGGATGTCACGCTGACCGTCACCGAATTCCTGATCCTCGAAACGCTTGCCACCCGGCCCGGCGTTGTCAAGAACCGCAACCAGTTGATGGACGCGGCCTATCAGGATGACGTCTATGTCGACGACCGCACGATCGACAGCCATATCAAGCGCCTGAGGCGCAAGTTCCGCGAGGTGGATTCCGATTTCAACGCGATCGACACATTATATGGCGCCGGATATCGTTTCTCCGAAGAATGACGGCCCCGTCGCGTTGCGCTGGTCCGGTCAGGTGAGCCTGACCCCGCGCATCCTGGCGGTGAACGTCTTCGCGCTCGCGTTGCTCGCGGGTGGCTTCTTCTATCTCGACAGCTATCGCACGCGAATCGTCGACGCGCGGCTGGAACAGTCTGCGCGCGAACTGCGGCTGTTGGCGATCGGACTCGAAAATGTGCCGGCCGAGCGGCAGAACGCACTGATCGCCGACTATGCGCGCCAGACCCAGGACCGGGTGCGCCGCTATGCCCCCGACGGGCGTCGGATCGCCGACAGTTTCACAATGGAAACCCCGCAATATCGGCTGCGCCTGCCGTCAGAAGAAGAATGGCGTCGCCATGTCGCGCGTTTCCTGGACAAGGCGATGGACCGGATCGTGTCCGCCGATCGCCCGCCCAATTTCGAGGAACCGCAAATCGATCGCGCGT
The DNA here is from genome assembly GCF_037723805.1 of Sphingobium fluminis. Lineage (NCBI taxonomy): Bacteria > Pseudomonadati > Pseudomonadota > Alphaproteobacteria > Sphingomonadales > Sphingobiaceae > Sphingobium > Sphingobium fluminis. The sequence goes on along the minus strand of NZ_JBBJUK010000001.1, from coordinate 566,042 downwards.
CGGCGTGGCCCGAACTGATGCTCGCGCAAAAGACCGGGCAGCCGCAGACGATGGACCGCTACGCGCCCGATCGCACTTTGGTGATTTCGGCGGCTGTGCCGATGAAGGATGGCACCGCCCTGCTGGCGACCGAGAACGCCCGCGACATCACCCGGATCGTGCGCGCCGAACGGCTGCGGCTCGGCATCGTGCTGGCGGTCGCGATGCTCGCCTCGATCCTGCTGTCTCTCTTTCTCGCCCGCACCATCGTCCAGCCCCTGCAGAGGCTGGCGCGGGCGGCCGTGCGCGTCCGCCTCGGCCGGGCGCGCGAGGTCACGGTGCCGCGCCTGCCCGATCGCCGTGACGAGATCGGCATGCTCGCCCGCGCCTTGTCGGACATGAGCCACGCATTGCGCCAGCGGATCGACGCGACCGACGCGTTTGCCGCCGACGTCAGCCACGAGCTCAAAAATCCGATCGCCTCGCTCCGGTCCGCGCTCGATTCGCTCGACCGGGTCGATCAGCCCGCGTTACGCGCGCAGCTCATGGCGATCGCGCAGGACGACGTGCGGCGGCTGGACCGGCTCGTCACCGACATCGCCGAAGCCTCTCGCATCGACGCGCAACTGTCGCGGACGCGATTCGAACCGATCGACCTTGGCCTGCTCATCGAGCGGATGGTCATCGCCCGGGAGGCCCGCGGGATTGCACGCGGCGTTCGCCTCGCCTTCGCCCGGCCACGCAAGGATGTCGCCGTCGTCCTGGGTGAGGAACAGCGGCTTATCCGCGTGCTCGACAATCTCATCGACAATGCGCTCTCCTTCTCGCCCGATGACGGCCTGGTGCAGATCGTCGCGACAGTGGCGGACGATGAGGTGCTGGTCAGCGTCGAGGATGAAGGCCCCGGCGTCCCCGAATCGGAACGCGAGCATATTTTCCGCCGCTTCCATTCGGTCCGACCGGAAGGCGAGGGATTCGGCAAGCATTCGGGCCTTGGCCTCGCGATCGCGCGATCCATCGTCGAAGGACATCAGGGCAAGATCAGCATCGGCGACCGGGAGGATGCGCAGAGCGGGGCCAGCTTCATCATGCGCCTGCCGATGGCGGTGGAACGCGATCCCGGCATGGTATCGGAGTAGCCGGTCTCGGTTTGGGACGGCGCTGCAATTCCATTCCCACAGCCCCCAACAACCGCTAGAAGATGGCGGGGATATGGCGCGATCACTTTCATCCGATACGCTTCACGCGACCACGGTGGCGATCGACGGCCGCGCCGTGCTGCTGGCCGGCGTCAGCGGCACGGGCAAGTCCGATCTCGCCCTGCGCCTGATCGACCGAGGCGCGATCCTGATCAGCGACGATTACACGCTGGTCAAGCGCATCGAGGGCCAACTGATCGCCACCGCTCCGCAAACGATCGCGGGGTGCATGGAGGTGCGCGGAATCGGTATCGTGCCCATGCCCCATGCGGACGCGCCGGTCGCGCTGCTGGTGGACCTGTTCGACAAGGTCGAGCGAATGCCTGCAGAACCCCTTATGCGCGCGATAGCGGGCGTCGATATCCCCGTCGTTAAGCTCGCCGCGCTTGAAGCGTCGGCCCCGATCAAGGTCGAACTTGCCCTGAAAATGTGGGGCGCCGCATGACGACCAGCCAGCCCAAGTCGATCCTGCTCGTGTCGGGCCTTTCGGGCGCAGGCAAGACAACGACGCTCAAGACGCTGGAGGATATCGGCTGGGAGGTCGTGGACAATCTGCCGCTGGTCCTGCTCGACCGGTTGCTCGATACGCCGCTGCCCGCAGGTCATGGCGGCGAGGATGACCGCCCCCTTGCGCTGGGCATCGACGCGCGCACCCGGGGTTTCGACGCCAACGCCATCGTGCAGCGGATCAAGGCGCTACGCGAACGCCATGGTCATGATATCGAAACATTGTTCCTCGACTGTTCGGGCGCGGAACTGGAGCGCCGCTTCGCCGAAACCCGGCGTCGCCACCCGCTCGCGCTGGACCGCCCGGCCGTCGATGGCATCGCTCGCGAACGCGAATTGACGGAGCCGCTGCGCCGATGGGCGACTCAGGTCATCGATTCGACCAGCTTTAGCAGCAATGCTCTTCAGCAGGCTATCCGCGACCGGTTCTCGCGCGAACGACTGTCGGATCCGGTACTGACCATTCTGTCCTTCGGCTTTTCACGCGGCGTGCCGCGCAACGCGGACCTGATGTTCGACATGCGCTTCCTGCGCAATCCGCACTGGGACGATGCGCTTCGGCCCCTTACCGGAGAGGACCCGGCCGTAGCCGCCTATATCGCGCAGGATTCGGCCTATGAGGACGCCCTGGCAAAGATCGAGGATCTTCTGTTGACCCTGTTGCCGCGCTATGCGGATGGGGGAAAGACCTATGTCACGGTGGCCTTCGGCTGCACTGGCGGGCGGCATCGCTCGGTCCATGTCGCAAGGCGGGTCGCCAGACGCTTGCAAGATGCGGGCTTTTCGCCCACGGTCTCGCACCGCAATATGGAATCAGCGCCCCAGGACGCCCTGGAGAAGCGCCGTCCGGGAGGCCCGAAAGCAACATCATGACGCAGGTGGGCCATACAAGCACATGATCGGACTGGTACTCGTAACGCACGGATCGCTGGCGACGGAATTCGTCATCGCGATGGAACATGTCGTCGGGCCGCAGCAGCAGATCGGAACGATCTGCATCGGGCCGGAGGATGATATGGAATTGCGGCGCGCCGACATCGCGGCCGCGGTCGCGCGCGTCAATGACGGCAGCGGCGTCATCCTGCTCACCGATCTGTTCGGAGGAACGCCCTCCAACCTCGCCATCTCGCTCCTCAAGGCGGGCGAGATCGAGGTGATTGCGGGCATCAACCTGCCCATGCTGATCCGCCTGGAAAGCGCCCGCAAGGTGATGGACGTGCGCGCCGCGGTTGCCGCCGCTCGCGAGGCGGGGCAGAAATATATCAGTGTGGCATCGGAATTGTTGGGCAGTACGACATGAATGAATTGAGCCAGGAAGTCCTGATCAGCAACAAGCGCGGCCTGCACGCCCGCGCCAGCGCGAAGTTCGTGACCCTGGCAAGCGGCCTTCCGGCACAGATCACGGTCCGCAAGGACGGCAGCGAAGTGACCGGTACGTCGATCATGGGCCTGATGATGCTCGGCGCGGCGATGGGCGATTCGATCGTCATCAGCGCCACGGGGCCCGAAGCGCATGATGCGCTCGGCAAGCTGGTGATGCTCGTCGAGGACAAGTTCGGCGAGGAATAGCTACCCCGCGGCTCCCTTCTCCGCCACCGCCTTGCCCGGCACCGGCGCATCCGCCATCTCGCGCGCCGTCCACATCATGTTCGCCCGCCGATATTCAACATGGTGGCCGCGCTGGAAACTGGCGCCGTCCCATACCACAACCTGAAGCTCGATCTCGTTATGGTGGCGAACATGCAGCCAGTTGAAGCTTTGCGGTTCGGCATTGCGCAGTCGCGTCGAGGTTGCCGTTCCGGCCTGAATTACCAGCGCGCCGCCGGCATTGGCCACCATCCTGTCTGCCGCTTCCGCATAGGTCCGGTGAAAATGGCCCGCGAGCGCGATGTGGATGCCGGCCTCGCACACCGCCTTGACCGCATCGTCATGCTGGCCGACCGCTTCGCTTAGTTCGCCGCCCTTGCCGATCGGCATTGCAAACAGGGGATGATGGGTCACCAGGATGCGGGTCTTTTCAGGCCTGACATCGGCGAACCGCTCGCGCAGCATCCGCATCTGGTCATGGTTGATCCGCCCATCCTTGATCGTCAGCGACCGCGCCGTGTTGAGGCCCTGGATCGCGACTTCGTCATCCTCGAACCATGGGCAGAGATCATTGTCGATATAGCGCTTGTACCGATCGAGAGGCGCGCCGAAGCGACGAAACACGTCATAGAGCGGAATGTCGTGGTTACCCGGAACAGACAGAACCCGGTGCCCGGCGCCCCGCAGCCGGTTGAGCCAGACCGACGCTTGCTTGAACTGCTCGACCTTGGCGCGTTGGGTGAAATCACCGCTGATGATCACCAGATCGGGCTGACGCTCCGTCAGCCAGGCTTCGGTGGCGGATACGATCTTGGGGTCATTAGCCCCGAAATGAATGTCGGAAAGATGCGCGATTCGGGCCATGGCGCTCTAACGAGCGTGGGCATTTCTGGTTGCGCGCGGACCCCCGAACAACCTCACGAGTTGTGGCGGCATGGAAACCAGACCGCTCCCTCGCGAAGCCACCCTTGTCGTGAACGCCCACTCCCGCAAGGGCGAGGCCATGTTCGACACAGCCCGCACCGCGCTGGAGGCCGCCGGGGTCACCCTAATCGCCGCTCACGCGGTCAAGGATCCGGAACAGATGAACGCCACCGTCCAGCGCGCGATTGCCGATGGCGCACCGATGGTCATCGTCGGCGGCGGCGACGGATCGATGTCGGGCACGGTCGACGAGTTCGTCGGCAGGGATTGCGTGTTCGGCGTGCTCCCGCTCGGCACCGCCAACAGTTTCGCCCGCACGCTCGGACTGCCGCTCGACCTTGAAGGCGCAGTCGCCATTCTCGCTACGGGCCAGCGCCGCCGAATCGACCTTGGCATGATCGACGAGGATTATTTCGTCAACGCCGCCTCTCTCGGCCTATCGCCGATGATCGGCGACACCGTGCCGCACAAGCTCAAACGCTATCTCGGCCGGATCGGCTATCTGCTCTGGGCGGTCAAATGCTCCATCGGATTTCGGGCCTTCCGCCTGACCATCGACGATGGCAGCGGCGAACGGCGCATGTGGGCGACGGAAGTCCGCATTCTCAACGGCCCCTATCATGGCGGCGTCGAACTGTCCGATGACGCTACCGTCGACAGCGGCGAACTGGTGGTGCAGGCGGTCGTCGGCCGGAGCCATACCCGACTGGCGTGGGATTGGTACGCGAAATTCTTCAAGCTGCGCGACCGCAACGCGCATACGGAAGAATTTCGCGGAGCCAGCATTCGAATCGACACCAGGCCCGGACAGAAAATCTCGATCGATGGGGAAGTGCTGGCAAGAACGCCCGTGATCGCCAGGATCGCGCGCCGCGCCATCGAAGTCGCCGCACCCGCCGCCTGAGCCGACGCCCCTACCCTTTTGCGTCCTGCCCGGATAGAGAGGCGGCTTCCTCCGCCCTCCGGCGGAAGCTCCAAGGGGACTGGCGCAACCGTGGCACGCGAAATCACCGGATTTTCCAACCCGCTGGTCAAGCGCGTTCGGTCGCTCCGCGAAAAGAAATATCGCAAGGCCGAGGGGCTGTTCCTCGCCGAGGGCCTGCGCATTCTGACCGAAGCCCGCGCAGAAGGCGTGCTGCCCGAGATGCTGTTCCATGCCGGCTCGACGCACCCCTTAGCTCAGGACCTGATCGCGGCAATGGAGTGCGCTGGCGGCGAGGTGATCGAAACCACGCCCGACATTCTCTCCAAGATTTCAGGCAAGGACAATGCGCAGGCGGTCGTCGGCGTCTATCGCGACAGGCTGGTCCCCCTCGCTGTGCTGGATCGAGGCAAGGCGGACATCTGGATCGTCGCGCAGTCGCTGCGCGATCCGGGCAATCTCGGCACGATATTGCGCACTGGCGACGCGGTGGGTGCGGGTGGCATCATCCTGATCGACGATTGCGTCGACCCCTTCTCCGTGGAAGCCGTGCGCGCGAGCATGGGGGCGCTGTTCACGCAGTCGATCACGCAAACCCGATGGGAGGATTTCGTGCCTTGGCTGCGGGACGGCCCCGGCGAGTTGATCGGCACCAGCCTGAAGGCCACCCAGGATTATCAGGAGCCACGCTTCGCAAGCCCCTCTTTTCTGCTGGTCGGCAACGAAGCGCAGGGATTGCCGGAAGCCTATGAGGCCGAGTGCGACCTGCTCGTCAAAATGCCGATGCTGGGCAAGGCCGACAGCCTGAACGCGGCTGTCGCAACCGCCGTCATGGCCTATGAACTGCTGAATCAGAAACGGAAGAGATAGAATATGGCGGGGGACGGGAAGGAAGCGGCGACCGGAACGAGCGCCATGTGGCGGCACAAGCGCGTGCTGTCGGCAAGCCTCATCGGCACGGCGGTCGAATTTTACGATTTCTATATCTATGCGACCGCCGCGAGCCTCATCTTCCCCTCCCTCTTCTTTCCGTCCTCCTCGCCCTCGGCACAGTTGCTCGCCTCCTATGGCAGCCTGGCGCTGGCTTTCTTTGCCCGACCCCTCGGCGCGGCCATCTTCGGTCATTATGGCGATAGGGTAGGCCGAAAGGCGACGCTGGTGACATCGCTGATGCTGATGGGCGGATGCACGCTGCTGATCGGATTTCTGCCAACTTATCAGATGATCGGATGGTGGGCCCCTTTAATACTGTGTGTCCTGCGTTTCGGTCAGGGACTGGGGCTGGGCGGCGAATGGGGCGGCGCGGCATTGCTGGCGGTGGAAAATGCGCCATCCGGCTGGCGCGCGCGCTTCGGCATGTTCCCCCAACTCGGCGCGCCGGTCGGCTTCCTGGCCGCCAACGGCCTCTTTCTGCTGCTGGGTGCGTTTCTATCGGACGCGGATTTCTTCGCCTGGGGCTGGCGACTGCCGTTTCTTGGCAGCGCGGTACTGGTTCTCCTGGGCCTGTGGGTCCGCCTCAAGCTCACCGAGACGCCTGAATTCGCCGCCGCGCGCGCAGAGGCCCCGCCGCCGGCCCTGCCGATCGGCGCGCTACTTTCGGGCCATTTGGGCGCGGCGATCGCCGGCACCTTCGCCGTGGTCGCCTGTTTCGCGGTCTATTATATCGCGACCGCCTTTGCGCTGGGGTATGGAACGACCACACTCAAAATCGACCGGGAAAGCTTCCTTGGCATTCAGCTCGGCGCGATTCTGTTCATGGCGCTCAGCATCGTCATCGCGGGCTGGTGGGCGGACAAGACAAGCCCCACGCGAGTCCTGGCGATCGGCTGTGTCGGTACGGTGTTAATGGGCCTGATCTTTGGACCGGCAATGGGCACCGGCGAATTGCTGTCGATCTTCGCAATCCTTAGCCTTGCCCTGTTCCTGATGGGCTTCGTATACGGCCCTCTCGGGGCCTATCTGCCCGCGTTGTTTCCGGTGCAGCTGCGTTACACCGGCGCATCCTTTTCGTTCAACTTAGGAGGCATCCTTGGCGGCGCGCTCGCGCCCATCGTCGCGACCTGGCTGATCGCGGTGCAGGGGATCGCCTTTGTAGGTCTCTATATGTCCGCGGCGGCAGCAGTCAGCCTGGCAGGGCTTTGGTGGACCAGCCGCGCGGCGCGTCGGAAAACAATCGGCTGAATCCGGGTGGATCGGGTATGAAAAAGGGCGGCCACGCAAGCAGCCGCCCTTCCGATTTGACCGACAGTATCAGAATTTGAAGCTGATCCGACCGTAATAATAGCCGCCGTTGATCCCATAGGGCGAGATGCTGAGCGGTGCGTCCAGCACGCGGGCCCCGTCGATGGGGAAATCGTCCGCATCATTGGGCATGGTGTCGGCTTTCTTGTTGAGCAGATTGTTCGCGCCCACGGTCAGCGTGATGCTGTCGTTAAGCGTGTAGCTGGCTTCAAGATCCGTGATCGCCGCCGCACCGACCCGGACCGTCGGCGTCGTGTTACCGAAGATGACGACCTGCGACGTCTTGCCGTAGAAGGTCTCGCGCAAGTTGAAGCTGAACCCTCCCAGCGAGAACAGGGCCCCCGCTATCACCTTATATTTCGGCGAAGCGTCCTCCAGGATGCTGCGAGCGTCGGCGGCATACAGGTCGGCGGGAATGCGCAGCCGCTTGATCTTCGTCTCATTATAATTGGCCGACAGCGACCAAAGGATGCTCCCATCGCCAACCGGCGTCGTATAAGCGGCAGTCACGTCCACGCCGCGCGTGCGGGTATCTGCGCCATTGGTGAACAGGCTGATGCCGGCATCGCCGATCGACAACACATAGGGATCGAGCACATTGCCATGCGCGGCAATGGCGTCGAGCACCGACTGGTCGACGACCGTGCCGCCAGCTAGGCCCTGAATTGACCCAGTGCCCACGATCCGGTTCTTCAGCTTGATCTGATAGGCATCGACGGTGATGTTCAACTTGTCCACCGGGCGCAGCACCAGACCGAGGCTGAGATTTTTCGATGTTTCGGGCTTCAGATCATCATAGCCCAGCAATTTGGCTGCGGCGGAGTTTGGCGGCAATTGCACATAGGCCGATGTCGGCCCGACATTGGTCGAACTGTAGAAGGATTCGAGCAATGACGGAGCCCGGAATCCCGTGCTGATGGTACCGCGCACCGCGATCTGATCGCTGAAATCGATCCGGCTGGTCACCTTCCAGGTCCATTTGGTGCCGAAGTCGCTATAATCCTCGAAGCGTACGGCGCCATCGATCTTCCATATTTCAACCGGGTTCAGCGCTAGATCGAGATAAGCCGCCTTGTTATTGCGCGTGTGTTTTCCCGCGTCGGTGGCGAGGAAACCGGGATAGGACTGGCCCCCTTCGAAATAAGTAGAGGCAAAATCACCCCGACCTATCGTGAAGCTATTTTTGCGATATTCGGCACCGAATGCAAGATTAGCGGGCGACGCCATACCGAGTTCGAATTCCTTGGCGATATCGAGGTTACTCGTCCATTCGGACGCCTTGAGGAAGCCGTCGTAGAAATTGGATGGGGTTGTGCCGGTATTGATGAACAGGCTGCGGTTGGCGGAATCCAGCGTGTAAAGTTTGGCGTAATCCTGACCGTAAGTCGTGCTGATGTCCCAGCGAAAACCCCCGCTTTCGCCCCGAATACCGCCGGTGTTGGAGAAATCATCCTCCTTCGTCGCTTCGCGCGGATTGAAGCCCGTAGGGCTGACGAGAATCTGCTCACCCGCTACGCCAAGCACCGGCGAGCGAGTCACGCGCCACGGTTGCCGGTAATTTTCATAGGCGCTCGCTTGACGGCGCCCGTAGCTTCCAAAGGCATAGAGTTCGACACCGCCAAAATCATGACCGGCATTATAGACGATGGTGGTGAGCGTGGAACGGGCGTCGCCGACGATGCGGTTGGTGTTCGGAGCGCCAGGCAGGCCGATGGCGGCCATCGCCTGATGCGCGGCGGATATATCCGTACGGATCGACCCGTCGCGATTATAAATGCCGCGATCAACGCCTCCACGTTGCGAAAAACCGTGAAAGCGATGGAACATGGTGAAGTTGAGGTAGCTGTCTGGCCCCACGTCAGGCGCGAAGGTGATGCTACCGGAATAAGTCGTGCCGTCGCCTTTATAATATTGGCCCGCAGTGAAATTTCCCGAAATCACGTCCTTGTCGCTTTTGAGGATGATGTTGATGACGCCCGCGATTGCATCGGACCCATATTGGGCTGCCGCGCCGTCTTCCAGCACTTCGATGCGCGCTATCGAACCAGGCGGGATCATATCAAGATCGGGTGCCGCGCCGCCCTGATACGGGCCGCTCAGGACATGCAGGTTGGATGTGCCATGGCGTCGCTTGCCGTTGACGAGGATCAGCGCATGGTTGGGGCTGAGGCCACGCAGCCGGGCCGACAGGGTCAGGTTCGCCGTGTCGCCACCAAAAGCCTGGGCCGTGAAGGAAGGCACCAGCTGGGTGAGAACCTGGTTGAGGTTGGGCTGACCCACTTTCTCAAGCGCACTGCTGTCGATCACCTTGATCGGTGCGCTGCTTTCGGCTGCGGTTACACCCGACGCGCGCGTCCCTGTAACGATTATCGCAGCGCCCTCGTCGACGGCCGCCGCCTGCGGCGCAGCATCCTGAGCAAATGCTGGCATGGAATAGACTATGGCTGCAGCAATCGCGGCGCGAGAAACAACAGATTTATACTTCATGAAACAGCCCCCTATATTTCTTATGAAGAGGCCTCTCCCATTTATTATTATCGCAATCCTGCCTGTAGCTTTTAATCCCCATCAGACGATGCGAGACACCACTCAATCTCTTCAGAGTGAGCTTGAAAACATCGGACAATAACTAGAAACGGAAGGCTGACATAAATCCGCCATCTGAGAAATGGAATTTCGGCAGTGCGGCAAAATCTATTCGCTCACCCGATAGCGGCCACCGCGACAGTGGAGATTAAGCCTAAGAAAAGACACGAAAAAGGCGACATCCCCAAAGGATGCCGCCTGTATCATTTCTGCAACTGTCAAGGACAGTTAATGAAAGCTTAGCCCTCGCTACGGACGTCACGACGTTCCGCGATACGGGCGCGCTTGCCGGTCCGGCCGCGCAGATAATAGAGTTTCGCGCGACGCACGACGCCACGGCGAACGACCGTGATCGAATCAATGTTGGGCGAATAGAGCGGGAATACGCGCTCGACGCCTTCGCCGAACGAAATCTTGCGAACGGTGAAGTTCGACCCCATGCCCTTGTTGGAACGCGCGATGCACACGCCTTCATAGTTCTGGACACGGCTGCGTTCGCCTTCGATGACCTTCACGCCGACGCGCAGCGTGTCACCAGGGCGGAATTCGGGGATATCCTTGGCCAGAGCCGCGATATTTTCGGCCTCGATCTGCTGGATCAAGTTCATGTGACTTAGTCCTTCTTCATGCGCTGCGCACCAGAGGGCGACTGGTCCCGAACGCCGATATGACGTTCCCAAAGGTCCGGCCGCCTTAGCCGTGTGTCATCTTCCGCCCTTTGTTTCCGCCAGGCGGCGATTTTCGCATGATCCCCCGATCGCAACACTTCAGGGATCGTGCGCCCTTCCCACAAAGCAGGCCGGGTATAATGCGGATATTCAAGAAGGCCACTTTCGAAGCTTTCCTCATCCCCGCTGGAAGCCGCGCCCATTACACCGGGCAACAGACGGATGCAAGCATCGAGCAGCATCAGCGCGCCCATTTCCCCGCCGGACAGGATGATGTCGCCCATGCTGACTTGCTCAATGGGCCGCGCGTCGAACAAACGCTCGTCAAACCCCTCGAACCGGCCGCACAATATGGTCGCGCCCGGCCCCTGCGCCAGCGCCCGGACCCGCGCCTGCGTGATCGGCTGGCCGCGCGGCGTCATCGCCAGCACCGGCAGGTCGGGCCGCTGGGCCAGCGCATGATCTACTGCCCTCGCAACGATGTCGGCGCGCAGCACCATGCCCGCGCCGCCGCCCGCAGGCGTATCGTCCACCGTGCGATGCCGGTCGGTGGCAAAATCGCGAATCGAAACGGGACTGCACGACCATATCCCCTCGCTCAACGCTCGCCCGGCGAGCGATATGCCGAGCGGCCCCGGAAACATTTCGGGATAGAGGGTCAGGACCTGCGCTGTGAACGTCACGAGCGCCGCGCGCGCAGCCTTGCCGCCGAAAAGCCGCCAGCGAGGCAAAGAACGCCGCAGACGAGCAGGGTCAGTCCGAACCGGATCAGCAGGTCCGACCAGGCGCTGTCCCGCATGAGCGCCGGGATGATGAAAAGCAGCGGCACCGGCACGGCGAGCGCCAGCGCCGTCGCCAATTTCACCCGGATCGTCCAGCCGATGCTCCCTAATCGCCAGCCGGCGGCGAGCAGGAACAGCAGATAAAGACCCAGAACGAGTTTAGGAACGAGGGGCACGCCCGTCACTCCACGAAAGCGGCGTCGACCACCGCGCCCGCATCCTCCAAGGTCACCGCATGCATCGCGACCATGAAGCGTTTGCCGGCCTTGCCGTCCACCGGGGGCCGCTCGATCTCGATGATATCGCCCGCGCCGAAATTCTCGATAGCGACGATTTGTCCCAGAGCCGCGCCCTCACTCGAGGTGCAGGGCAGTCCGATCAGATCGACATGATAATATTCGCCTTCGTCCAGCGGCGGGAGGGCGGATCGCGGCACCGTCAGCACGGTGCCGCGCAGCGCATCGGCCGCGCCGCGATCGCCGATTTCAGCGAAGCGCGCCACCGCACCATTCGAACCGGGCCGCACGGACGTAAGCGTCAGCGTGCGGCCAGCGGCATCGAAGCTCTTATAGGCGTTGAGGCTCTCTGCCCCCTCGCCGAACAATTTCAGCCGAACCTCGCCCGTCACGCCATGCGCGCCGATAATAGCGGCCAGGGTGACAGGGAGATCGGTCAAGGGGTTCAGCCCTCGGCCTGTTCTTCGGAAGCGACGGCTTCGGCAGGCGCTTCCTCGGCAGCGGCCTCGGCAGGTGCTTCAACCGGTGCCTTGGCGGCTTCTTCGGCGGCCTTGCGGGCGTCCTCGGCTTCGGCCAGCTTGGTCGCCCGGTCCTCGGCGCGATCCTTGGCCTTCTGACCCGGCTCGCCCTTCTTGGGGTTGTTGCTCGCCTTGCGCTCCTGAACGCCGGCGGCGTCTAGGAAACGAGCGACGCGATCGGACGCCTGCGCGCCGACGGCAACCCAATGCTTGGCGCGCTCGACATTCAGCACGACGCGCTTTTCGTCATCCTTGGCGAGCAGCGGGTTGAAGCTGCCGATGCGCTCGATGAACGCACCATCGCGGGGCGAACGGCTGTCGGCCACGACGATCCGGTAATAGGGACGCTTTTTGGAACCGCCGCGCGAGAGACGAATGGACGTTGCCATGGAGTAAACCTTTCTTTGTAATCTGATCTGTTGAAACGATTATTTCTTCATGAAATTCTGAAAGCCGGGTGGCAGGCCGGGCGTCGATCCGCCACCGCCCAGTCCGGGCAGGCCGCCCGCCCCGCCGCCAGCGCCGCCGAACATGCCCTCAAGCCCGCCGCCGCCGAACATCTTGGCCAGCCCCTTGAGGCCGCCCATCTTGCGGATTTTCTTCATCGCGCCTTCCATTTCCTGATGCATTTTCAGGAGGCGGTTGACGTCCTGCACCGTGGTGCCGGCGCCCTTGGCGATGCGGATCTTGCGCTTGGCGTTGATGAGCGCGGGCTTTTCGCGCTCCTTGGGCGTCATCGACCCGATCATCGCGTCGAGATGGACCAGCGTCTTGTCGTTGGCGCCGCTCGACGCGATCGCCGCCTGCGCCTTTTTGAGGCCGGGGATCATGCCGGCCAGTGCGCCAAGGCCGCCCATGCGGCTCATCTGGTTCAGTTGCGCGCGCAGGTCATTGAGGTCGAACTGGCCCTTGGCCATTTTCTTGGCAAGCTTGTCGGCTTCCTCGACGTCGATCGATTCCGCCGCGCGTTCGACCAGCGACACGACATCGCCCATGCCCAATATGCGTTGCGCCACGCGCTGAGGATGGAAGGGTTCGATCGCGTCCAGCTTTTCGCCGGTACCAGCAAATTTGATCGGACGGCCGGTGACCGCACGCATCGACAGCGCCGCACCGCCGCGCGCGTCGCCATCCATCCGGGTCAGCACTATGCCGGTCAGCGGCACCTGAGTCGTGAAACTGGTTGCGACATTGACCGCGTCCTGGCCGGTCAGCGAATCGACCACCAGCAGGATTTCGGCCGGGGTCGCGACATCGGCGACAGCCTTCATCTCGTCCATCAGCGCCTGATCGACATGCAGGCGGCCGGCGGTGTCGAGCATCACGACATCGAAGCCCTGGAGCTTGGCCGACTGGAGCGCGCGGCGGGCGATATCGACCGGCTGCTGCCCGGCGACGATCGGCAGAGTCGCCACGTCGATCTGGGCGCCGAGCACCGCAAGCTGTTCCTGCGCGGCGGGGCGCTGGACGTCGAGCGACGCCATCAGCACCTTCTTGCGCTCGCGCTCCTTCAGCCGCTTGGCGAGCTTGGCGGTGGTCGTCGTCTTGCCCGAGCCTTGCAAACCGACCATCATGATGACGGCGGGCGGCGTGACGTCGATCAGAAGCTCCGACGTTTCGGACCCCAGCGTCTCGGTCAGCGTATCCGATACGATCTTGACGACCATCTGGCCGGGCGTGACCGAGCGCAGCACGTCGCTGCCGACGGCGCGTTCGGTCGCCTGATCGACGAACTGGCGCACCACGGGGAGCGCGACGTCCGCCTCCAGCAGCGCGATTCGCACCTCGCGCATCGCGGCGCGGACATCGTCCTCCGACAGCGCGCCGCGCCCCCGAAGCTTGTCGAATACCCCACCCAGACGATCGCTCAGCGAATCGAACATCATCACCTCAATTGGGCGCTAAGACCCGGAAAACATGGCATGACCCCGTAAACGACAAAATCGCCGGCGGGCGAAACCTCGCCGGCCAGCGTCCATACAAAGCGCCCTATGCACCGGGGTGCGCGCTCAATGGATATGTCAGGGTCTCGAACGGCAAGCCGCCCGATTGCTGGCGGGCCTTTAGCGCAGGCCGGGCGCGATCGCAAGCCTGGCCCTGCGCCCCGCGCGCCGGGCCAGAACCGCTTAACTTCGCATATTTCCCGCACATTTCGCCCATTTATTGCTTGGGATTGAAATAATATTACGATGGAGGCTGAAAGGATGGACGATGCGAAAGAGCCTTGGATACGGTCTAGCATAGCGGGCGTCGTGTAGGACAGCGGCCGGGCGAAGCGCTGGATTTTTGCCGCCGCTACGCCTACATGCGCGGCCATTATGAGCCGCTTTTCCAAGATGCATGGTCTGGGCAACGACTTCGTCGTGATCGACGCGCGCGCGGGTGGCGTCGCGATGACGCCTGCGCGCGCGCAGGCCATCGCCGACAGACATGCCGGTATCGGTTGCGACCAGCTGATCCTGATCGGCGCGCCCGACGGGGGCGATGAAGCGGCCGACGTGTCGATGCGCATCTTCAATGCCGACGGCAGCGAGGTCGAGGCGTGCGGCAATGCGACGCGCTGCGTGCCGCTGTTCCTTGGCCGCGACGTGCTGATCCGCACCAAGGCGGGGCTGCTCGATGCCCAGGCGGTCGACGGCGGCGCGAGCGTCGATATGGGGGCGCCTCGTTTCGAGTGGGATGCGATCCCGCTCGCCTATCCGATGGATTCGCTGACCATGAGCGCAAGCTGGGAGGACCTGCCCCCGCCCGCCGCGGTCAATGTCGGCAATCCGCATGTGATCTTCTTCGTCGACGATCTGGACGCGGTGGAGATCGAACGGCTCGGCCCCCTGATCGAACATGATCCGCTGTTTCCCGCCCGCGTGAACGTCAATTTCGCGCAGATCGTGGGCGAGAACCATATCCGCCTGATCGTGTGGGAGCGCGGCGCTGGACTGACGCGCGCGTGCGGCACCGGGGCCTGCGCCACGGCGGTGGCGGCGGTGCGGCGCAGGCTGATGACCGGGCCGGTGACGGTCAGCCTGCCGGGCGGCGACCTGGAGATCGAATGGCGTCCGGGCGGATCGATCCGCATGACCGGCCCGGCCACCCATGTCTTCGACGGCGAGGCCGACTGGGACCGGTTCTGATGCCGCCCGAGGTCATTACCCTGGGCTGCCGGCTCAATATCGCGGAGAGCGAGGCCATTCGCGACATGGCGGGCGGGCAGGATGATCTGGTCGTCGTCAACAGTTGCGCGGTGACGGCGCAGGCGGTGCGCCAGACGCGGCAGGCGATCCGGCGGGCGCGGCGCGCGCGGCCCGATGCGCGGATCGTGGTGACGGGCTGCGCGGCGCAGACCGAGCCGGAGACCTTCGCGGCGATGGCCGAGGTGGATGTCGTGCTGGGTAATCGGGAGAAGATGGAGGCTGCAAGCTACAGCGCCCCTCCCCTTCCTTTCGTGTCTAACGACGTCGAGACAGGGGATCGAGCGAAGTCAAAGATATCCGACGCTGCTGATCTCGACTTCGCTCGATCGGACTTCTCGACGTCGCTCGAAGCGAACGGGATTTTCGGGTCGGCCTTTGACCCCAAAATCCGCGTCGCCGACATCATGACGGTACGCGAGACCGCGCCGCATTTGGCGTCCGCCTTTGCCGATCATGCCCGCGCTTTTCTGGAGGTGCAGAATGGCTGCGACCATCGCTGCACCTTTTGCGTCATCCCCTTTGGCCGGGGCAACAGCCGGTCGGTGCCGGCGGGCGCGGTGGTGGACAAGGCGAAGGCGCTGGTCGACGCGGGGCATAGGGAAATCGTGCTGACCGGGGTCGACGTCACCAGCTACGGCCCCGATCTGCCGGGCAAGCCCTCGCTCGGGCTGCTGGTCGAGCGGATATTGAAGGGCGTGCCCGACTTGCCCCGCCTGCGCCTGTCGTCGCTCGACAGCGTGGAGATCGATGAGCGGCTGTTCGCGCTGATCGCGCACGAACCGCGCATGATGCCGCATCTGCATCTGTCGTTGCAGGCGGGCGACGACATGATCCTCAAGCGGATGAAGCGCCGTCATGCCCGCGCCGACGCGGTGCGCATCGTCGAGCGGCTGAAGGCGGCGCGGCCGGACATCAGCATCGGCGCGGACATCATCGCCGGCTTTCCGACCGAGGATGCGGCGATGTTCGAGAACAGCCTGCGCCTGATCGCCGATTGTGACATCGTTCATGGCCACATCTTTCCCTATTCGCCGCGCGCGGGAACGCCCGCCGCGCGCATACCGCAGGTCGATCGTGCGACGATCAAGGCGCGGGCGGCACGGCTGCGGACGGCATGCGAGGCGCAGCGCGCCGGCTGGCTGCGGGGGCTGGTCGGATCGACCCAGTCCGTGCTGGTCGAGCGCAGCGGGCAGTCGGGCCATGCGGAAAATTTCGCGCCAGTGCGGTTTGCGGGGGCGCGAACCGCCGGCGTAATCGTGCGCGGGACGATCAGCGCCCTTGAGAATGGCACGTTGATCGCGCAAGAGGCCGCATGATTTTGCACAGCCTCGTAATGTTCGGGCGCGCGGCGACTCCGGCTGCTCGTCGCGAAGGCCATGCCGAAGGCGACATGGATTCCCGCCTGCGCGGGAATGACGGATGAAAGTGGTACGATATGGCTGAATCATCCTGGCGCGACCGCCTGTTCGGGGGACTCAAGCGCACGTCCGACAAGCTGGGCGAAAATCTCACCGGCCTGTTCACCAAGGCGGCGCTCGACGACCAGACGCTCGACGAGATCGAGGAAGCGCTGATCGTCAGCGACCTTGGCCCGGCGACCGCCGCGCGGGTGCGCGAGCGGCTCGCCGAAGGACGCTTCAACCGCGAACTGACCGAGGAGTATCTGCGCGAGATCATCGCGGAGGAGATCGAGAAGGTGCTGGCTCCGGTCGCCCGCCCGCTGGAGATCGAGGCCTTTCCCCGGCCGCAGGTGATTTTGGTGATCGGCGTCAACGGGTCTGGCAAGACGACCACCATCGCCAAGCTGGCGCATAATTTCCTGGAGCAGGATTATGGCGTGATGCTGGCGGCGGGCGATACGTTCCGCGCCGCCGCCATCGGCCAGCTCAAAATCTGGGCCGAGCGGCTGGGCGTGCCGATCGTCGCAGGCAAGGAAGGCGGCGATGCGGCGGGCATCGTGTTCGACGCGGTGAAGCAGGCCACCGCGACCGGAATCGACGTGCTGATCGTGGACACCGCCGGCCGGCTCCAGAACAAGACCGAGCTGATGGACGAGTTGGCGAAGATCCGCCGCGTGCTCAGCCGATTGAACCCGGCGGCCCCGCACGACGTTGTGCTGGTTCTGGATGCCACCACGGGACAGAATGCGTTGAACCAGATCGAGGTTTTCAAACAGGTCGCGCAAGTGACGGGCCTCGTCATGACCAAGCTGGACGGCACCGCACGTGGCGGCGTGCTGGTGGCGGCGGCGGAGAAATATCGCCTGCCGATCCATGCGATCGGCGTGGGCGAGAAGATCGAGGATCTGCGCCCGTTCGATGCCGGCGACATGGCGCGGGCGATCGCCGGGACCGCTTATGCGCGGTGAGAAACGGGACCTCACCACCATTTCGTCATCCCAGCGAAGGCTGGGATCTCTTTTCTTCAACCCGCTTCAAAAGAAGTGAGATCCCAGCCTTCGCTGGGATGACGGAGTACATGATGGCCGACGCCACCCCTGCCACCAAACCCGCCCATGGCGGCAATCTCAGCCTGGCGCTCGATTTCGGGCCGCTGCTGGTGTTTTTCCTGACCTATAAGGGCGCGGGGTGGCTGTGGGGGGCTGGCAATGCGATTGCCGCGATGACGCTGGGCACCGGGGCGTTCATGGCCGCGATCATCATCGCCGTTATCATTTCCAAGGTGAAACTGGGCCGCGTGTCGCCGATGCTGTGGCTGTCGGCGATGCTGATCCTGTTTTTCGGCGGGCTGACCATCTATTTCCACGACCAGCGCTTCATCCAGATCAAGCCGACGATCATCTATGCCTTTTTCGCGGTGATGCTGTTCGGCGGTTTGCTGCGGGGCAAGCCGTTGCTCAAATATCTGCTTCAGGCCGCCTATGACGGGCTGACCGACGAGGGATGGAGCAAGCTGTCGCGCAACTGGGCGTTCTTCTTCGTCGCGATGGCCGTCGCAAACGAGGCGATGCGCCGCTCGATGAGCTTCGACGCGTGGCTGGCGGTCAAGGTGTGGGGCATCACCGTCATTTCGGTGCTGTTCGCCGCCGCAAACGTGCCCATGCTGCTGCGCCATGGCCTGAGCCTGGGCGAAAAGCTGGACAGTGAAGAGATTGGCGAGACAACCCCGCCGCAGGGATGAGGCGGACGCGACAAGCGCCCGCCTCCCTTTGCTCAACCGCCGTTGAAATTGATCATGCAGTACAGCATGGCCAGCGACAGCAGCGTATTGGTGCGCGAGAAGATCATCGCGGTGGTCGCCGCCTTGGCCTTGGCCGCGTCATCCACCGTTACGATACCGAGCGCCTTTTTCTGGTTCGGCCAGATCACGAACCATACATTGAATGCCATGATGAGCGCTAGCCACATGCCGATGCCGATCAGCACGAAGCCGGGCTGGAAGGTCAGCGCCTCGACCAGATAGGCGCTGCGCCAGGCGATGATCAGGCCGGTCAGCACCGTCAGCGCGGCGGACCAGCGGAAGAAGAACAAGGCCGACGGCGCGATGAATTTCGACACGCCCGGTTTCAGTTCCGCCGGCACTTTGGGCATGGTCGGTATCTGAACGAAGTTGAAATAATAAAGCAGGCCGATCCAGGTGATGCCGAAAAACAGGTGCAACCAGCGCAGGATCGCCTGTTCAGGAACCGCATTTGCAGGAACCGCGACGATGACCGCCAGCGCGAGCACTAGCCCCGCGACCAGTACCAGATGCAGATTACCGAAAAATTTTGCCATGCTTCTCCCCCTTATGCCCGCCCGGTCATACAGACGGGCTTGACCGCGAAGGTAGCGCATCGTTTCGTCCCTGTCATATGGATATTTCCGTAGGGTCGGATCGAACAATCCACTTTTTCGCAGTGCAACATCACTGCTAGAGGGGAAGGACCCTTTCGGCGCGCATCGTCGTTATGCGCGCTGTATCCATTATCCGAGGAACCCTACATGGCCTTTGTTTTGCCTGACCTGCCCTATGCCAAGGACGCCTTTGGCGACATTTTGTCGGCCGAAACCTTCGATTATCATCATGGCAAGCATCACAACGCCTATGTCGTGAAGGCGAACGAGCTGATCGCCGCCGATTCTGCCTTCCAAGGCAAATCGCTGGTCGAGCTGATCAAGGTCGCCAAGGGCGGGTTGTTCAACCAGGTCGGCCAGATCTGGAACCATACATTCTACTGGAAGTCGCTCAGCCCCGAAAAGAAGCAGCCGTCGGGCAAACTGCTCGACCTCATCAATGAAGGCTTCGGGTCGGTCGATGCGCTGCTCGACAAGCTGAAGGCCGAAGCCGTAGGGCATTTCGCCAGCGGCTGGGCGGCGCTGGTCCTCAAGGATGGCAAGCTTGCGGTCACCTCCTATCATGACGCCGACACGCCGGTCGCGCATGGCGACGCGCCGCTGCTGATCCTCGATGTGTGGGAACATGCCTATTATATCGACTATCGCAACCTGCGGCCCAACTATGCCGAAAAGCTGCTCAAGGAAGCGATCGACTGGGATTTCGTCGCGCTGAACCTCGACGGTGAGGGTGCGAGCCGGGCCGACCAGCCGGGCTGAAGCGACTATCCGCCCGTCGCGTCACACGGCGGGCGGATCATTGTCGACCAGATGCAGCGTGCCGGCGAGCGCATCGAGGTCGGCGCCGGGACGCACCAGCAGCCATTCGCGGGCGTCCGCGCCGTCGATCACCGTGACAGCGCCTTTGGGGCACACGCCCAGGCATCCGACCTCGATCACGCCAGCCGCAGCCTTGCGCCCCTTGCGCAGCGCAAGATGCTTGCGCAGCGCCCTCGCCAGCCGCTCGTCGCCGTCGGGACCGAAACCGCCGTCGAGCTTTTTGGAGCATTTGCGGCAGACCAGCACGGCGCTGCGCCAGTTGGAGCGGACATGATCCTTCAATCGGACGCGCCGCGGGGCTTCCAGGTGCGCCGCTCCTCGGCCGCGCGCAGCACTTCATAGGCGGCCTGAATCGTCTGGAAACGCATGGCGGCCTGCGCGTCGCCGGGCTTTACGTCGGGATGATATTCCTTGGCGAGCCGCCGCCAGCTTTTCTTGACCGCCTCGAAATCCGAATCATCTTCAAGGTCGAGCGCCTGCAACGCATGCATCTCGTCGCGCGAGCGACTGCCGTCGCCGGGCCCACCCCAGCTATGATAGGCGCTGCCCTGAAAGCCGCCCGCGTCGCGCCGCTCGTCGCGTTCGCGACTGGCGCGCTCTTCGTCGTCCAGCCCCTGAAAATAGTCCCAGTTGCGGTTATATTCGCCGGCATGTTCGGAACAGAAATACCAGCGTTCCGGGCTGTTGGGTGATTTCGGCGCAGGGCAGTCACCCGGCTGGTCGCAGCCATAGCGGTCGCACATGCGCAGCTGCTGCGCCTCGCGCGAAGCCCCATAGGCGCGCCAGCGGGGGAAACCCCAGTCATTCGATCTGCTGTTGCGTGCCATGGGTGCAAACTAGGGAAGCTTCGCGCCGAATGCCACCCCGATCGGCCGAATAGCGCGCACAGCGCCGATCAGCGGCGGAAAGTGATGGTCGTCGCACCGCCGGCAGAGCAATAAAAAATGCCAGAGGGCCTGTAAGCCGGGTTTTGTCCACTCCTCTCGGAGATAGGCGACCATTCCTCTAGGGGACGGATTGCTCCGGCCCTCAAGCAACCAACCCGGGCGGTCTCGGCCGAAAAATGCCTAGCGGACTTGCGTCCGCGCGCCGCCCCTATTCGGTCTTGCTCCCGGTGGGGTTTACCATGCCGCCGCCCGTTACCGGGGGCGCGGTGCGCTCTTACCGCACCCTTTCACTGTCACTGGGTCGAAACCTTAGCGACCTTCTCTCTGTTGCACTGTCCCTTGGATCACTCCAGCCGGCCGTTAGCCGGCACCGTCATTTCGTGGAGCCCGGACTTTCCTCGCCGTGGAAGTTACCCGCCACGCCGCGGCCGCCCGGCCCTCTGGCGTCGCCGCCACTACACGCATCGGGGTGGCGCGTCATCAGACTTCTTTGGAATAAAGCCGGCACCGGCCCGCTCCCCCGCCCAACCACCCGATCGAGTATCATCCTGTCGGGTGGTTGGGCGGGGGAGCGGGCCGGTGCCGCCAACAGAAACGCTCTTTCGCGATTTCTCAACAGTCTCTCAGACGCTATTCGTCGCCGCGCGGCTTGGGCAGCAGCAGCGCGAGCAGGATGGCGCGACATTCGCCGCATATGACCCCGTCGATCAGTTCGGGCCGGAAGCGGCGCTGGAAGGCGATGACCGCCGCCTGCGGATCGGTGATGTCGTAACCGAAGCGTTCGAGCGCTAGCATGAAGCCGCCATCGGTCCAGTGCGGGTCCATCAGGTTCTTCGTCGGGCGAGGCAGCGCGAGGCGCAGGCGGGCAAGCTGGCCCCAGGGGAAAAGCTCGCCCGGGTCCTGCTTGCGCGCGGGGGCAATGTCGCTGTGCCCGACGATATTGCCGCGCGTGATGCCGTGGCGGCCGACAATGTCGTGGATGAGCGGGATCAGCGATCCCATCTGCGCCTGTGGAAACGGCCGATAGCCCCACTCATGCCCGGGATTGACGATCTCTATGCCGATGCTGGCAGAATTAATATCCTCGACCCCGCGCCAGCGGGAGCGGCCGGCATGCCAGGCCCGCTTGTCCTCCGCCACCATGCGGATGATCTGGCCATCTTCGGTCACGCAATAATGGGCGGACACCTTGGATTCGGGATTGGCGAGCCAGTTGATCGCGCTCGCGGCGTCGGGCATGCCGGTATAGTGCAACACCAGCATCGACACCGGCAGGCTACGCTCATCGAAATTGGGCGACGGCGTGTCGATCATGGGCATGTCGATCATCGGGCCCAACTCACCGCGGGAAATCCAGTCACCCTATATCCCGTCACCAAATATCCTCGGCCATCGCACCCTCCGCCAACCGGCTCCGGCATTCAGCGAAGGCGTGGATTAACCATGGCGGAGACAGGGCACGCAATCAAGAGCCCCAAAGGCACGCGCTCGCCGGAAACCGATAAGCGCTCAAAGCGCCCGGCGCATCGCGCCGTCGGGCTGGGCGAGCGCGGCGGGCCTGCGGGCGTAGCTGCCACGAAAATCGGGGTGGGGAACGAAATCGTCGCTTTGGCCGATCACGGTCTCGCCCGCCCCCAACAGGAGGACGGACCCTGTATGGCTGTGACGCGCAAGCAGGCGGAGCACCGCCTGCCGCCTTTCGGCCGTGAAATAGAGCAGCACGTTGCGGCAGAACAGAAGATCATAAAATCCCGTCGGCGCGCGCGGATCGAACAGATTATCGGTTCTAAACTCGATCATTCCGCGCAGTTCCGCACTCGCCTGCCAGTCGTCGCCGACGGGTTCGAACCATTTGAGCAGATCGCCGACGGCAAGGCCCCGCTGGACGTCCATCTGGGAGAAGATACCCGACTGCGCCTGCGCAATGGCGGCGGTGGAAATGTCGGTCGCCAGGATTTCGATCCGCCAGCCGCGCCAGCGGGCAGCGTCGTTGCGGAAGCGGATCGCCAGCGAATAGGCTTCCTGCCCGGTGGAACAGCCCGCGCTCCAGATCCGCAACCGGCGATCCTTCCGGTCGGCATGGAGATGCGGCAGGATATGCCGGTGGATCATGTCGAAAGTCTGGAGGTCGCGAAAGAAGCTGCTTTCATTATTGAGCAGCGCGTTGACGACATCGGCTTCAAGCCGCCGGTCGCGCGAGCGGGCAAGGTGAAGCGCCAGTGCGTCGATATCCGCAAATTCATGGGCGCGCAGTAGAGGCTTGAGCGCCGTTTCCATGCGCCAGGACCGGCTTTCCGACAGGATCTGGCCTGTCCGCGCCTCCAGCAGGCCCGACAGGATGCGGGCGGCGCCCTGTAATCCGGCGGGGGGTCTGGTCGGCATCGCCGTCATTCGACGGCCTGTGCGCGACGCGCGACGAAATCCATGATGGCCGGCGGTTCGAGCAGCGCGCTGGTAAGCCCTGCCCCGGCGACCGACCCCGGCATGCCCCAAACGACGCTGCTCGCCTCGTCCTGCGCGACGATCCAGCCACCGGCGGCGACGATGTCGCGCGCCCCGGCCGTGCCGTCGCGGCCCATTCCGGTCAGGACGACGCCCGCAGCGCCGGCGCCATAGACCTGGGCCATGCTCGAAAACATCGGATCGACGCCCGGCAGGTTACCTGCCGGCGTCCGATCGGGATTGAGGACAATGGTCACCCGGCCGTCCATGCCCCGGCGCAATTGCAAATTGGCGTCGCCCGGCGCCACGAATATGGTGTCGGGCACGAGCAGGTCGCCGGTTTCCGCCACCTTGACCCGCAAGCTGGTCATGCGCGCCAGCTGCTGCGTGAAATAGGCGGTGAAGCTCGCGGGCAGATGCTGGGTCAGGACGATCGGCACGCCGAGCGGCGCGGCGAGCCCCTGGAACAGCTGACCGAGGGCATGGATGCCGCCGGTCGACGCGCCCACGCCCAGACAGGCCAGCTTATGCCTCGCCATATTCGGCATCGTGCGCAAAATGGGGTGAGCGGGGGCGGGTGTGGCCGTCCCGGTGGAGCGCCCGACCAGACGCAGCAAACGGTCGATCAGCGCCTGGGGAAAATGTTCGCCGAAACTGCCGCTGCCCGGCTTGGACACGATATCGCCGGCACCCAGGGCCAGCGCTTCGATGGCGACACCGCTGCCCTCGTCGCAATTGGCGGACAGAATCGCGACCTTGGCGCGAGGCGCTGCCTGCAGGATCGCGGGCAGTGCCGCGAGGCCGCTCTGGCCCGGCAGCTCGATATCGAGCAGCACCAGATCGACCTCATGCGCATGGAGATAGGCGAGCGCATGTTCGGCGGTGTTGGTCTTATGGACGACGGTGAAAGCGGGATGCTCGTTCAAAATGCGCTCGATCACGGTGCGCACCACGACCGAATCGTCGACGACCAGCGCCCGCACCACCCCGGAGGGGCTGCGGTTGCTGGCCATGATCGGCATCATCGCGGACATTGACGGGGCTTTCTAGAACGGGAGAGGCTGTAAACGGTGGGTCGGGGGTGCTGGATTTTTGTTTTTACGCGATTTAGCTTCGCTGGCCTGCGGCTCCCAGTCATCAGATGACGCCATCTGATTGGAAATCGCTCTAGATGACGCCGACGATGACCAGCTTGCTTTCCAGCGTCTCGCGGTCGAACGGCTTCATCACATATTCGTCCGCACCGGCCTCGACCGCCGCCTTGATATGGCTGATGCCGTTTTCGGTGGTGCAGAAGATGATCTTGGGGCGGGCGGACAGCTTTGCATGGGTCAGTGCCTGAAGAAACTCCATGCCGCTCATCACCGGCATGTTCCAGTCGAGCAGGACGACATCGGGCGCGGCGGCTTCGCACTGGGTCAGCGCATCGCGCCCGTCGACCGCTTCGCTGACCGTCAGGTCCAGCGACTCCAATATGTGACGCGCGACCTTTCGGATGACCTTGGAATCATCGACGACCAGACAGTTTTTCATGAAGCAACCCTTGTTTTGCGTCCTGTGCGACGATGCTTAACCGGCAAAACACAGTATTTGGTAAACGCTCCGGCGGATATTCACGCCGCCTGCGCCACCGCCCCCGCGTCGATGAAGCCGGCGAGCGAAATGAGCAGATGCGGGTCGCCTTCATGGTAGACGACCGCGCGGGCATAGCCGGCCCAGACCGGATCGAGCTGGCCTTGCAGCGGCCGTTCGCCCTTCGCGACATGGCAGATGTCCGACACGCCATCGACCATCAGGCCATAGCTATGGCCGCTGATGTTGGCGATGATCGCGAGATCGCGCCGCTCGGGGGGGGTCGGCGTGCCCAGGATCAACGCGGCCACATCGACGATGGTCAGCACGCGGCTGCGCAAGGCCGACAGGCCGGCGACATGCGCGCCCATGCCGGGCACCGGCGAAATTTCGGCCAGTTTGACGACGGCCTCGACTTCGCTGGCGTCGACCGCGACGCGCACGCCCGCGAGGGTCGCGAAGAGATAGAGTTGATGCATGGCCATTCCCCCTAACCCCGCGTTCCGGCGATCGCCGCCATCAGCGCGTCCCGATCATAGCGGTAGACGCTGCCGTCGGGCGCGCCCGGCGGCCGGGGCGACGCGCGCAGATGGACGACGCGGCAGCCCATGGCCTCGGCGGCCTGCGCGGCATCCGCATCCGCGCTCAACACGATGTCATCGGGTCGCGCGGGGGCATCGAGCGGCAGCCCCAGCACGACCTCATGTCCCGCCTGATGCAGCAACGGCGCCAGTATCTCGCGCGTCCAGCCATCGTCGGCATCGGCCAGAAGACAGCGCCGGCCCCGCCCCTCCTGAACCGGTTCCAGCGCCGCGAACAGCGCAAAGGGATTGAGCACTTCAAGCGGCTCGCCGTCGACCATGGCGACGCCGCTCAACAGACCCTGCATCGCAACAAGGTCGGGCACGACCGGCATCTGGACGATGTCGAGCACCGCGGCGACGGGATAGCAGATTTCGAGGTCGCCATCGCGCAGGCGAAGCGCCGACACCCTTGGCTGCGCGAAGACTTGCGGCGGATGGGCGACGGGCACCAGCCGGCCGTCCAGGCGGACAAACGCACGGCCGCCCGACTGGCCGAAGGCGGCGGCGTCGATATCCTCCACCCGATCTATCAGATAGAGTTTGAGCAGGCGGCGTTCGCCCGACAATTCCTCGAATCGCAGCGCCGGCACCATCTGGACGCAGGTCCGGCGGTCGGCCTTGTCCGATTGCTGCCCGGCACGATCGTCGATCATGTCGGGCAGGCGCGCGGCCTTGGCGAGGCCGCCCGCATCCAGCAGCAGCATCGGCTTGCCATTGTCGGGCAGGGTCATGCCGGCATAGACGCCCCGCGCCATGACTAGCGGCGAGGCCGGACGAATAACCAGTTCCTCATGATTGTCGACCGCCGACACGCCAAGGGCAAAGGGCACGCCAGTGGACGATCGCACCACCATGATCGCCCGTGGCCCCTGCTGTTCGGGCTTGTCCATGCCCAGCACGTCTTCCAGGTCGATCATCGAATGGCGGACCGACCGGATGGTCGCGATCTTCGCGCCGCCCACCGTGGCGATGCCCAGCGTTTCATTGGTGTCGTGCAGGATTTCCACGACCGCCGAGCGGGGAATGGCGAAATGGAGTCCGCCCGCGCGAATGATGAGCCCGGGAATGATGGTGAGGGTCAGCGGCACGCGCAACGTGATGCACAGCCCCTGCCCCGGATGATTGTCGATCGCGATGACCCCGCCGATACGTTCGACATTGGCGCGCACGACGTCCATGCCGACGCCGCGCCCGGAAACCGCCGTGACCTGCGCGGCGGTGGACAGACCCGGCAGGAAGACGAGGTCGAGCCGCTCCGCTTCGCTCATGCGCGCGGCGGCGTCCGGCGTCAGCCGACCGGCGGCGATCGCTTTTTCCACGAGGCGCGTGGTGTTGATGCCGGCGCCGTCATCGCGGATTTCGATGACGATCTGATTGCCGGACTGGCGCGCGTCGAGGCGCAGCAGCCCGGTTTCGGGCTTGCCCAGCGCGCGCCGCTTTTCCGGGGTTTCGATGCCATGGTCGATGCTGTTGCGGACGATATGGGTCAGCGGGTCGACGACCATTTCGACCATTTCGCGGTCCATTTCGACGTCGCCGCCTTCGAGCCTGAGGTCGATCCGCTTGCCAAGGTCGTGACCAAGATCGCGCACCATACGCGGGATCGCGGCGAACAGCCGTTCGACCCGCTGCATCCGCGTCTTGGAAATCGCATCGCGCATGTCGGCGACGCAGCTCGACAGCCGCTCGAACGCGCTTTCCAGTTCGGGATCGGCCGATCGGTCGCGCAGCTTGCGCGACAGTTCGTTGCGGGCCAGCACCATGTCGGACACGCCGTTCATCAACTGATCGATCAGCGATAGCGGCAGTCGGATCGTGCGCGGGCCGCTTTGGCCGCCGGCCTGTTTGGAGACGGGATGGTTGACCTCGACGCCCGACGTTACGGGGAGAAGCGCTGGGGCGCTTTCGTCCGGCGCGCTGAGCGCCGCGATCAGAAATTCGTCATTTTCATTGGGCAGCGCGTCGCCTGCGGCGACTGCTTCGGCCAGTTCGCCGATTCGGTCCATCACACCCAGGACCGCGTTCACCGTCGCCGGGTCGGGCGAGCGTTTGCCGGCGCGGATGTCGGACAGCACATCTTCCGCCGCGTGGCTCAACCGTTCGAATCGGGGCAGGTTGAGGAAGCCGCAGCTGCCCTTGACCGTGTGGAAGAAGCGGAAAATGGCGTCGAGCCGGTCGCTGTCGGTCGGGTCCGCTTCCCACGCGACGACCTCGCCCGCGAGCGCTTCCAGCGTTTCCTGGGTTTCGGAAATGAATTCCTGAAGTAGCTCGTCCATGCTCCACGATCCGACAGAGGTGCTGGCCGAAAGGGGCGCGCCACCGCACCATGGAGAACGCGTGGTTAAAGTGCCGTTAAAAGGTGCCGGATAAGAAAAGAGGCGCCGCGACCGAAATCGCGACGCCTCCCTTCAGCTTGGCTGAGACGCGAGAGCTTAGTGCTTGGCGTCTACGGCATCGGCGGCATTCTCGCCTGCGTCGCGCGTCGCGTCGGCCTTGTTCTCCAGCGCGTCGGCAGCATGCTCGGCAGCGTTGGACGCATTGCCCGACAGGTTGTCGGCCGCTGCTTCCAGATTGTCAGCCTGATTGTCGATCTTGTCCGCCTGATTCTCGTAAGCGTTCTGGACATTGTCCGCCTGCTTCGACTGGCACGCGCCAAGCGCGATCAGGCTGGCCATGCCCAAGACTTTGACGAAAGTTTTCACGGCGTATTCTCCTGTTATGCCCCCAGGGGCTGACGTCAATCGGCGCGGGCCGGGCGGATTTCACCGCCCACAACCCTGACGCGGATGAACCAGTCGTGCAACCGATGGTTCCCCGCATCGGCTCCACTCGTCGCATTAGCAGCTTATTTTTTCAAGGAATCCCGGATCTCGCGCAATAAAAGAACGTCTTCGGGCGTCGCAATGGGTTCCGCAGAGGCGGCTTCCTCGCGGGGCATCAGCCGGTTCACGGCCTTGACCAGCAGAAAGATGATGAAGGCGAGGATCAAAAAATTGACGAAGACCGTCAGAAATTCTCCCCAGCCGATCGTGGCTACCCCCGCCGCCTTCAAATCGGCATAGCTTTCCGGATTGCCCTTGAACCCGGCCGGGAGAGCGCCGAGGCGCAGGAAGTAGCCCGAAAAATCGGCGCCGCCGAAAAGGAAGCCGACGACGGGCATGATGAGGTCGTCGGTCAGCGACTTGGTGATGGTGGCGAACGCCCCGCCGATGATGACGCCGACAGCCAGGTCCATGACGTTGCCGCGATTGATGAAATTCTTGAATTCGGTGAGAAGCCCCATGATCGCCCCCTTGGCAGAAAGATCGGCCGGCTTAAAAAAGCGCCGCAGCCAGCATGGGGCGTTGCGCCCGATCGGACAACCACCTATTTCCGGGACGAAACAATGGGTAAGGATGTCCATGCCGATGCTCCGCCGCTTTAAAGCCATTCTGCTTCCCCTCGCCGGCGCGCTTGCGCTGTCCGCCTGCGGCATCAACAGCGTGCCCACCGCCGAGGAGGCCGCCAAGGCCAAATGGGCTGACGTGCAGGCGCAATATCAGCGCCGCTCCAATCTGGTCGGCAATCTGGTCGCCACGGTGAAGGCCGCAGGCAAGCAGGAGCAGGATACGCTCGTCAAGGTGACGGAGGCGCGGGCGAAGGCGACGTCGGTGCAGGTCAATGCCGCCGATCTTTCCGACCCCGCCAAGGTTGCGCAGTTCCAGGCGGCGCAGGCGCAACTGAGCCAGGGGCTTGGCCGGTTGCTCGCGTCGGTCGAGGCCTATCCCGACCTCAAGTCCAACCAGAATTTCCTCGACCTCCAGTCCCAACTGGAAGGCACCGAGAACCGCATCGCCGTCGCCATCCGCGACTATAATGGCGCGGTGCAGGACTATAATACGCGCATCCGCACCTTCCCCGACGCGATCGGCGCGAAGCTGATCCATGGGGCCAAGCCCATGACCCCGTTCCAGGCGACGACGCCGGGCGCGGAAGAAGCGCCGAAGGTCGATTTCGGCAAATGATGCGATGATCGCCCGATGGCTCCTGTGCCTCGCGCTGCTGGCGTTCGCTCCGGCGGCGCAGGCGCAGAGCTTTCCCACATTCAACGATAGCGGCGTCGTCGATGCTGCCAACCTGCTCGATCCGGCGCAGGAGCTGGCGCTCAGCCGGAAACTGATCGCGCAGAAGACAGCGAGCGGGCGGTCGCTGATCGTCGCGACCATCCCCGATCTTCAGGGCTATGATATTTCCGACTATGGCTATCGGCTGGGTCGGGCCTGGGGCATTGGCGACAAGGCGAAGAATGACGGCGCGCTGCTGATCGTCGCGCCCAATGACCGCAAGGTGCGGATCGAGGTCGGCTATGGGCTCGAAGGCTTTCTGACCGACGCCCTGTCATCCCAGATCATCCGCAACGCCATCACCCCGCGGTTCAAGGCGGGCGACATGGCTGGCGGCATCGACGCGGGGGTGGACCAGATCAGTAGCGTGCTGGCCTTGCCACCCGATGAAGCCAGGGCGCGGGCGGCTGCGGCGGAAACCGAGACTCGCCAGCAGAGCAGCAACGGCGGCGGCGCCAGTTTCTGGATCGTGATCTTCATCGTCTTCTTTCTGGTCCTGCCGATGCTGTCGCGGATGCGCGGCGGCAAGCGCTATGGGCGCGGCGGCGGCGGGCCTATCATCCTGTGGGGACCGGGCGCCGGCAATTCCGGCTGGGGATCGGGGTTCGGCGGCGGCGGATCGGGCTGGGGCGGCGGTGGTGGCGGATTTGGCGGCGGCGGCGGCTTCGGCGGCGGCGGCGCATCGGGGGACTGGTGATGGAGGTGCGCCTGACCGAAGCCGATCATGATCTCGTCGGTGCGGCCGTCGGTCAGGCGGAGGCGCACACGTCGGGCGAGATCGTGACGATCGTCGCCTGCCGGTCGGACAGCTATCATGATGTGGGCCTCAGCTGGGCGGCGGCGGCAGTATTCGTGGCGCTCGCTTTCGCGGCTGCCTTTCCGGCCGAAGTTCGCGGCCTGCTCTCGATGCTGCTGCGCGACTGGGAGCATGAACTGGCCGACTGGAAGCTGCTGACCGGGCTATTGGGGCTGCTGATCCTCAAATTCCTCGTCGTGCGCTATCTGCTGGCGATCATGAAGCTGCGCATGCTGGTCACGCCCAAAGCCACCAAGGCGCGCCGGGTGCGCCGCCGCGCCATCCTGTTGTTCCGCACGGCGGCAGAGGCGCGAACGCGCGGGCGGACGGGGGTGCTGATCTATCTGTCGCTCGACGAACATCGCGCCGAAATCGTCGCCGACCACGCTATCGATGAAAAGGTCGCGCCTGAGGTGTGGGGCGACGCCATGATCGCGCTGGTCGGGCATGTTCGTGACGGTCGGCCCGGCGAGGGGCTGGCGGAGGCGGTGCGGCAGGTCGGCATCATCCTTGCGGCGCATTTCCCGCGCGACAATGATGACATCAACGAACTGCCCGACCGGCTGATCGAATTATGAGCAGGGAGGATGCGCCGCCCGAAGAGGTGATGTGGCAGGGGCGATTCATTACGGCCAGACGGCGCGGCCAGTGGGAATATGTCGGCCGCGCGCGGGGCATCCGTGCCGCCGTGATCGTGGCGGTCGACGACGCGTCCGATGGCCGCCATGTCCTGCTGGTCGATCAGTATCGCGTGCCGCTGGGCAAGCGCTGCATCGAACTGCCGGCCGGCCTGGTCGGCGACGAGGATGAGGGCGAGGAGGCGACAGGAGCGGCCGCGCGGGAGCTGGAGGAAGAGACCGGCTATCGAGCGGGACGGCTTGAAACATTGGGCGAATTTTTCAGCTCGCCCGGCATGGTGTCGGAAAGTTTCACCCTGTTCCGCGCGCATGATCTGGTGAAGAACGGGCCGGGCGGCGGCGTCGACGGCGAGGATATTCGCGTGCTGCGAGTGCCGCTGGTCGATATCCATGCGCGGATCGCGGCCTTGCGCGGCGAAGGCTATGCGATCGACGTCAAGATTCTGTTGCTGCTCGGCGCCGGCCTGATCGGGTAGAGCGGCGCTAGGGCACTCGATACCATGTCGCCACCCGGTCGAGCGCGAGCGTCAGGACGAGCTTTCCCGCTCGGGTCGGCCAGCCCAGCGCCCGTTCGGCGGCGACCAGCCCTTCGCCCGCGCAGGCGACTCGCCACAATATGTCGGCAAGACCGGGGCCGGCCATGCGGATCGCCCCGTCGAAGCGTTCGCGCGCGGTCAATTGGGCATGGGTCGGATCGACCGCTGCGCCCGGCCCGCGCCGCCCGCTTTGTGTCGGCGCGGCATCCCAGCGCATCGTGACCCGCGCGCCCAGCCCCGCTTTTTCCCAGTCGGCCCGCAGCCGGTCGCCCGCGACATAATGGCGCTGGCTCAAATGGCCCCGCGCATGCAGCCATGCGAGCGGCGATTCGCCGATATTCACTGATACAGTCTGCCGCCGGCCGCTCGGGTCCTCGATCGATTGTTCGACAACTTGGGCGCGCATGCTGATCTCCCTGATCCGGTTGAAGGCCATGACGCTTGCCATAATCGCGATAATATAGGACAGAGGAAAAACCAAATGGGTAAATAGCAGGTGACGATGATCACGCGTATAAGAGAGGTTCGCCGAGCCAGAGGCCTTACCTTGGACCAGGTTGGCGCGTTATGCGACCCGCCGACGACGGCCCAGACCATCGGCCGGCTGGAAACGGGCACGCGCACCGTATCGGTCAAATGGCTGAACCGGATCGCGCTCGCGCTCGGCGTCACCACCGCCGATCTTGTCGACATGCCGGGACAGAATAATGTGCCTGTGGCGGCGTTGCTTGGGCCTGAAGGCGCACGCGCGCCGACCCGCCCGCTCGCCTTCACCCTGCCCGCCGCCGGTGGCGAGACGATCGGCGTGCATGTCAGCGGCAGCATCGGCGATTATCGTCATGGCGATGAAATCTGGTGTCGCCGGATCGCGCCGGCGGACTTTGCCGCAGCGGTCAACCGTGACCTGCTGCTGCCGCGCCCGGCCGGGCGATTTCTCTTCGGCCGGCTCATCGGGCGCGAGGCGGACCGGTTGCATATCCTGCCATTGGGGGCCGGCGCGCGCCAGCAGGTGATCAGCGATCCGCCATGGGCCGCGGTTGCCGCACAACTCGTCCGACGTCTTTAATCGCGCCCTAACCTTAACTTAAGGGCCATGTCATAAGGGAAAGCCATGACGCTGAACGTCCTCATGCTCTCCACCCTGTTCCCGGACATGAGCCGGCCGAATTTCGGCGTTTTCGTGGAGCGGCAGGCGCGCGAACTGGCCAGCCGTACCGAAGCGAGCGTGACCGTGGTCGCACCGGTTGGCCTGCCCATCTGGCCGCTGTCGCTCGCCGGCCGCTACGCGCCGCTGCGCGCGCTGCCCCGGCAGGAGCGGTGGCGCGATCTGACGGTGTATCGCCCGATCTTCTCCATCATTCCCAAATTCGGCGGCCGGACGAATGTCGCGGCTATGACCCGTGCGATCCTGCCGCTGGTCAGGCGGCTGCATGCGCAGCGGCCGTTCGACGTGATCGATGCGAGCTTCTTCTTCCCCGACGGCCCGGTGGCGCAGCAGCTGGCGCGGGCGCTCGGCATTCCCTATTCGGTCAAGGCGCGCGGGGCGGACATTCATTATTGGGGCGCGCGCAAGGGCACGCGCGCGATGGTGCGCAGCGCGGCCGACGACGCCGCCGGCCTGCTCGCCGTGTCGGGTGCGATGCGCCGGTCGATGATCGCGATGGGCATCGATGGGGACAAGATCCGGGTCCATTATACCGGGGTGGACCTCGACCATTTCGAAATCGCCGATCGCGCCGCGGCCAAAGCTGCCCTGGGTTTCGAAGGACCTGTCGTCCTGTCGGTCGGTGCGTTGATCCCGCGCAAGGGCCAGGATCTGCTCGTACGCGCGCTGCCGCTGTTGCCAGGGGTTACCCTCTTGCTGGCGGGACAGGGCCAGTATCGGCGAACGCTCGAAGGCCTCGCGCAGCAACTGGGCGTCGAACGGCGGATCGGTTTTCTGGGATCGGTGCCGCATCATAAACTGCCGCGCGTCTATGCCGCCGCCGACGTCATGGCGCTGGCTTCCGCGTCCGAAGGCCTCGCCAATGCGTGGGTCGAATCGCTCGCCTGCGGGACGCCGATCGTCATCAGCGACGTGGGCGGCGCGCGCGAGCTGCTGGACCAGCCGCAGGCCGGCCGGATTGTCGCTCGCGCGCCGGAAGCCATTGCGGATGCGATCCGGGCGCTGCTGGCGGACCCGCCCGAGCCGGCGGATGTGCGGGCAAGCGCGCTGCGATTTACCTGGGCGGCCAATGGCGACCTGCTGCTGGCGCATCTTTCGGCGATCGCGGCCGAGGACCGCCCTACCCCTTAAAGCCAGCTGGGAACCAGCCGCGCCCGGCCGTCAGGGGTCGGAAAATGGCCGTCGTCGAACGGCGCGCCACCCCAGCGCCAAGGCGTGAGCTCGTCATAGGCCGGATTGGAAACGGACGCATGGCGGCGCAGGTCGAACAGGCGCGCGCCGTCATTCTGATAAGCGGCGAGCCGCGCATGTTCGCGGTAGATGTCGGCGGGATGCTCATAGGGGAAAGCCGATCCCCAGCCCATGGCATTGGCGACCTTCATCACCATCCACCAGGGCGCGCGCGCTTCTCCCGGCGGGGTCAGGACCGGACGATGCCGGCTGATGAGGCGGTCGGCGCTCGTCATCGTCCCATTTCTTTCCAGCCCGGCGACGGCCGGCAGGACGATATCGATATGGTGCGCGAGGTCGGGATCGAGCCGGTCGGTCGCCATTATGGTGAAGGGGCTGAGCGCAATCGCTTGCCGCATGAGCGGGTCGTCGAGCGACGCGCCGCCGAACAACCAAAGGATATCGATCTCACCCCGGCGGATCGCCTCGACCAGCGGCTCGCCGGCAAGGCCGGGTGATCGCGCCATCGACGGTGCCGACCAGAAGCGCGCCACCCGGTCGACGGCGTCCGGGGCGAAGTCCATGTGGGCGGCGAGATCCGATGCCAAGCAGCCCGCCTCGCGCGCGCCCATGCCATTGCCGGCCCGGCCGATGATCATCGGCGCGGCGCCGCGTCGGCCAATCCGCCCCGTGGCCAGATGCAGGTTGAGGATGGCGGCGGCCAGATCGCGGTTTGGGCGATCCTCATCCTCGGGCACGAACAGGGACACCAGCCGCGACTGGGCGGCGACCCGGTCGAAAAAGGCGCGGATGGCGGATGGCGGCAAGCCGCAGGTCTGCGCCACCGACCAAAGATCATGCCCCCGCCGCAGGTCGCGCCAGAAATGCGTCGACGCGTTCACCGCCTGATCCAGCCAAGCGGCGTCGAGCAGGCCCGCATCGCGGCAATGGAGCAGAAGGCCGGCGAGCAGCGTGCTTTCGGTGCCGGGCCGCACTGGCAGGCCAAGGTCCGGGGCGGCACGCGATTCGGGCTCGCTGCGCCCGATCCTTATGAGGCGCAAGCCGTTCTGGGCGCGCGCCGCCTCGATCCGGTCGAACAGGATCGGGTGCGTCGAGGCGATATCGGCACCGATCTGGATCAGCACGTCCGCCTGCTCCAGATCCTCATAGGTGGCCGGCGTTACATCTTCGCCCAAAGCCGCGATGTGCGCTGCGGCGATGCCGCCCCCCTCCCCGTGCGCCAGGCCGATATGCGCGGTGCCAAGAAATCCCTTCATCAGCTTGTTGGCGGCGTAATAATCCTCTGTCAGCAGGTCGCCCGCCATCTGCATCGCCACGCGCGACCCGGACCGGTCGTCCGCCAGCCGGCGCGTGATGGCCGCAACCGCGCGGTCCCAGCCGACTCGCCGTCCCCCGACCAGCGGATGCAGAAGGCGTCCGGCGAGCGCCTTCTCCTCCCCGAGTGCAAGCCCGCGCTCGCACAGGGCTCCGGCGTTGGCGGGATGCACGGTGTCGCCCTCGATCGCCAGATCGCGGCCGGGGTCTAGTCTCGCGCGCACACCGCAGCCAACGCTACATTCGCCGCAAAGCGTCCGGACGATCATGTCAGTCGCGGCCCTGCCGGCATGGTCGGTCTTTAGATGAGAGCGGGGTGCGCATGATGCGCCGGCCCTTAGCGGAGTGGGGGTCGAGAAAAAAGCATCTCGGCGCGCGGCGGTGGGCGCGGCCATTGCGCCGCTGCGCCGTGCGCGGCACAGTGCCGCCATGAAACGCAGGATTTTCTCGCCTGGCGCCTGGCTTGCGCTGTTGCTGACCATGCTCGCGCCGTTCGCTCCACCGGCCCTTGCCAGACCGGGAAAAGGGCCGCTGATATTGTCCGCCATCAGCCTGCAGGACGTTATGAACAAGGCGGCCGATAACTGGGCGGCGCAGGGTCACGCCCGCCCGATCCTGTCCTTCGCCGGTTCCCCGGCGCTCGCCCGGCAGATCAGGGCGGGCGCGCCGGCCGACCTTTTCGTGTCGGCGGACGAGCAGTGGATGGACGATATCGA
Source organism: Sphingobium fluminis (assembly GCF_037723805.1). NCBI lineage: Bacteria > Pseudomonadati > Pseudomonadota > Alphaproteobacteria > Sphingomonadales > Sphingobiaceae > Sphingobium > Sphingobium fluminis. The sequence goes on along the minus strand of NZ_JBBJUK010000001.1, from coordinate 530,142 downwards.
GCGGGGAGGCCTGGTGCGTGCTGGCACACGCGCCGATCTGGCCGCGAACCGGCTCGTCCTGATCGCGCCGGTGGGCCATGCGCCGCGACTGCGCATGGGCCGGGGCATTGCGATTGCCCGCGCGCTCGGGCGATCGCGGCTGGCCATGGCCGATCCCGACAGCGTGCCGGCGGGCCGATATGGCAAGGCGGCGCTGGCATCGCTCGGCGTCTGGCACTCGGTCGCGAACAAGGTGGCGCGGGTCGACAATGTCCGCGCGGCGCTGGCGCTGGTCGAACGGGGCGAAGCGGCGCTCGGGATCGTCTATGCCACGGATGCCCGCGCGTCGCGGCTGGTGAGCGTGGTCGGGACATTTCCGCCGGCCAGTCATCCGCCGATCCGTTATCCGCTCGCGCGCCTTAAAAGCAGCCGTAACGCCGATGCAGAGGGTTTTCGACGGTTCCTGCTGTCGCGGCAGACACGCCCGCTGCTGGCCCGCTACGGCTTCATCGCGCCTTGAGCCCGATATTGTCTGCGCAGGAATGGGAGATATTGGGTCTGTCGCTGAAGGTGGGCATGGTCGCCGTCTTCGCGATTTTGCCGCTCGCTTTCCTGCTGGCCTGGGCGCTGGCGCGGTGGCGCTTTCCCGGCAAGCTGTTCCTCGATGCGCTGGTGCACCTGCCTCTCGTCCTGCCGCCGGTGGTGACGGGCTGGCTGCTGCTGCTGCTGTTCGGGACGAACGGGCTGATCGGCCGCTGGCTGGCGGAGTCGCTCGGCGTCATCCTGCTGTTTCGCTGGACCGGCGCCGCGCTCGCCGCCGCGATCATGGCGCTGCCACTGATGGTGCGCGCGATGCGGCTTTCGATCGAAGCGGTCGACAGGCGGCTGGAGGACGCCGCCAGGACGCTGGGCGCGGGGGCGGCGCGCATATTCCTGACCATGTCGCTGCCGCTCGCCATGCCGGGCATATTGGCGGGCATCACGCTTGGCTTTGCCCGATCGATCGGCGAGTTCGGGGCGACGATCACCTTCGTGTCCGACATTCCGGGGGAGACGCGCACCTTGCCGATCGCCATTTATGCGGGGCTTCAAACACCGGGCGGGGAAGCGATGGTCAGTCGGCTGGCGATCCTGTCCGTGCTGCTGTCGCTCGGCGCGCTGATGATCTCCGAGCTGCTGGCGCGGCGGATGGCGCAAGGCGGACCCTATAATGGGCTTTGACATCGACATTAGCGGGCGCGCGGGCGAGCGGCGGATCGCGTTCCAGTGCCGGGACGATGGCGGCCTGGTCGCGCTGGCGGGGCCGTCGGGCGTCGGCAAGTCCAGCGTGCTCAATATGGTGGCCGGGCTGCTTCGTCCCGAACGCGGCCATATCCGCATCGGCGGTCAGACCCTGTTCGACAGTTTTGCCCGGATCGACCTGTCGTCCGCGCGGCGGCGAGCGGGCTATGTGTTTCAGGATCGCCGGCTGTTTCCGCACATGCGGGTGCGAGCCAACCTGATGTACGGACGGCGAGAGGGCGCGCTCGTCACGTTCGACGAGGTGCTGGCGTTCCTTGGGATCGGCCATCTGCTCGACCGCTGGCCCGCCACCCTGTCGGGCGGCGAGACGCAGCGCGTGGCGATCGGCCGGGCACTGCTGTCGGCGCCCGATTTCCTGCTGCTCGACGAGCCCCTCTCCTCGCTCGATCCGCCGCGTAAGGCGGAAATCCAGGAGGCGATCGATCAGATCCGCAGCCGGATCGCGCTGCCGATCCTGTATGTCACGCACGATGCGGCGGAGGCGGAACGGCTGTCGGCACAGATCGTGGTGATGGGTTAGGCATAATCGTAGCCGGCTGCTCGCGCTCATCTTTCTTCATCTTGGCTGGCGGTAGCGGCGGCCGCTTAGTTTGGCATCTGCCTCTCCTGTGCGGAACAGGCGCAGGCGAACGGCCTTGCCGAAGCCTTCGTCATCGGTGCCGACCATGTCGCCAGTGGCCCCAACGCGCTGATAGTTGGAGACAATATCTATCATGGCGAAAAACTGGGCGAGCGCTGCAGGGCGGCCGGCGGTGGCGCGACCGTCTTTGCCTAACATGTCGATGATCCGGAACGCTATGGTGTGGCGGAGTTGGATTCCCAAAGCGGCAAAGCCATCAGCATCGAAGAGAAGCCCGCGCATCCCAAATCCAACTGGGCGATCACGGCCTGTATTTCTACGATCAGGATGTAGTGGGGATAGCCCGGTCGATCCGCCCTTCCCCCACGCGGCGAACTGGAGATCACCGACGTTAACCGGGCCTATCTCGAGCGGGCGACCTGCATGTGTCGCATCTTGGGCGCGGCTATGCCTGGCTCGACACCGGCACGCACGACGCCTTGCAGGATGCAAACGCGTTCGTTCGTACGATCGAGCACAGGACCGGGGTCAAAATCGCCTCGCTGAAGGCGGTCGATAACGCCGATAATCATCGCTTCGTCGAAGGCGACATCGCACCCCGCTCGTCCACTCGCTGCTGCGCGAAGAGCGGGTAGATGGCATCATGCATCTTGCCGCCGAAACGCACGTCGACCGGTCGATCGACGGTCCTGCCGCCTTTATCGAAACCAATGTCGTGGGCACATTCCACCTGTTGTCTGCGGCGCTCGACTATTGGCGCGGGCTGGACCTGACAGGCGGGACGGCTTTCGCTTTGACCATGTTTCGACCGATGAAGTCTTGGCGCCCCTATCATTTCCCCGAAAAGCTGATCCCACCCACTATCCTGAACGCACTGGAGGGGCGGTCCCCTGCCGGTCTATGGCCAGGGAGCCAATACTCGCGACTGGCTGTTCGTCGAGGATCACGCCCTGGCGCTGGGCCAGATATTGGCGCGCGGCCGGATCGGCGAAAGCTATAATGTCGGCGGCCGAAACGAGCGTACCAATTTGGAGGTGGTCGAGGCGATCTGATCGACCTGCGCCCGCCGCCCGGCCAATTCCAGGCTCGATTGCAGACGGTTCGAAGATGTCTTCGACTTTCGCATGCCGGCATGGCAATCGTCCGTCGCCGCAACGGTCGCGCAGCTTGGAGAATGATCGTTTCGCGGGCCATAGCGGAGCAGGGCGTCGATCTATCGGGCGGCGTTGCTCCCCGTCACCGCGCGATGGATGCCGGGCCGGCGACATCCATCCGGTAACCTGGGTAGGGCGGTGATCCGATTGCATCGGATCACCGCTCTAAATTTTTGTTATTACGCGATTTAGCTGGCTTGCCTGCGACTCCGAGTCATCAGATGATTGGCTTCGCCAAACTGCGTTTCCATCTGATTGGAAATCACCCTATGCCCGTGGGGTTCCATCATGAATTGATGATGGCAACTGCAAGGTGGATCCTGGCCTCGAAGCGCCGGGCAGTTTGCAAACTCGCATTGCGATGCGCTTGAGCTCTTTGATTTTGCAGCCATGGACCTTGATGATGGTGGCATCGACCATGGCATATTCCGATGTCCGGTTCCTCCGACATGGGATCAAAAATCCTTTTTAAAAATCGGCTTCGCGCCAATCTCGGAGGCGCTGGAATGCCTTGCTCCAGTTGCCGAACATGGCAAGGCAGACCACTTCATGGCCGCCCGTTCGCACAATCCACAGCGCGGCCTCCATGAACAGCCGGCGTTCCCCCCGCTTCGTCCAGGGTCAGTCGCCTTGCCCAGACCGTGCGGTCCATCTTCACCCATTGGGTGTGTCAGTACAAAACGGCCTTTCAGATCATGAGTCACATCTCCGGTAGAAGTGGGAATCCTAAATCCCCACGATTCCTAGATGAAAATCATCCTGCATTGCGGATTGATATAGGAGACGGCCGTAGAGACGTTGCTCACCACGTGAAATAGAACGTCGCATTTTCCCATAAGAAAGGCGTCCCTTATCACTTCTCGTGCCATGGAAGTCGACCAGTTTTCTTCCGATGATGCGACGATATGTTGAAGCTGAAAGCCGTCGGCATTCTTCTCTTTTGCGGAGTCGAATTTGCTGTCTTCCACGTCCGTCGTTCGTCGAGCGTCTTCGACGACGGCGAGACGATCTCCGAACTCCTGCTTGAACCGTCGAACTACACGCTCCTGATCGGTCGCCAAAAACACTTTCCAGCTCCGGCTTTTTGGTACTTCATCTTCCACCAGACGGCGGATGCGCCTGATATAATCATTTGTATGTGCGATCAACGCGCCGGGCTGCTCTACTGTGTGGCTGGGATGCCGGACATGCGCGCCGATGATGAAGGCATCCTCAAGATGATCCGAAGCGAAAGTCGCGACTTCCTTTTTAAGGCCCGGCTCGAGTATGATATGATCCTGCAACACACGATGATACTGGTTGCGGAAACCCTGAAAATCCGGTGACTTATACAGCCGATATGCGTTGACATAAGTCATCAGCGGTTCGCGGCTTGTATTGAAAAGATCGTCCGGAATTTCGCTTCCCTCATACAGGAATTTCGGATCTTCGAACTGTGCCGCATCCAGACCATAAAGCGGTTCGAAAAATTTTGTCCAAATATTGCCGTCTTCGGGTCGACCATAACAAAAGCTGACCGGCTTGCTTCCAGCGTGACGGCCTTTGAACCGGTTAACGTCCCAGTCGGGAAGCACCATATGCACCCGGTGGTCTTGCTGCGCCCAGGCGAGATGCGTGAAAAAGACGTTGAAGATCGAGAAAAACCCGGCATCATGCGCAGGAATAACCACACGACGACAACCCGACAATCCGCCCGATGAGCGGATGATCTTTGCGCTAAAGGCTCGATATTCATCACTTATGACGACTTCGGGCGGTGATTGGGGTGACCGGCGGAATTTGCCGATAGCGGGATCGATAAGCTCCGCGACTGCATTGGATAGACGAGAGAAAGAGAAATCAGCGGCGCGATTGCGTCGGTCTATTACCGTCTCGGCATAGGATCCGTTTCTTACATAATCGATCGCCTTGCCGATTGTCTGAACGGCGTCATCTAGCCTGACCACGCGCTGCTCGCCGAAAACGCGATTGTCGATTTCCGGAAAACGCGCAGGCATTTTCTCCGGCGCTGCGACCATGAATACGCCGGGTGTGCCGCCTAACTCTATATGGCCGCCGACGTTGGAAAGTACGCACACCTTGCCCATAGCAAGCGCTTCACGGGGGCCGATCGAATATCCTTCTCCGCGTGAAAGATTGGCGAATATGTCGATCGTATCTATGAGGTCGGTCTTGGCCTCAATCGACATATTTTCGGTGCTGAGAATGACATTATCGACTTCGGCCCGTTCGATCTCCCGTTTTACGCGATCCACGGCACCCGGGAACGCCAGATTGGAGTGCAGCAATAACTCGACATCAGCCAAGCCTCTACACGCTTCGGCGAAAGCCCTGAGCAGCAAGGGGGTTCCCTTGCGAGGATGAAAGGCGGCAACGCAGCCGACCCTGATCTTTTTAGAGGGTTCGACAAAAGGCCTGCGCAGCAGCGGCTCCAGGTCCAGCGGCGGCGGAACGCAGATGATAGGAACTTCGCAACCGCTACGTTCGAGCGGCTCGCGCAAATGCGGACTTGTGATCACGGCTGCGTCGTAACGCGCATTGAGGATATTCATCCACTCGCTAGGGAAGACATCCGAGTCCCAGACGATGCACGCCAGTCTGAGGCCGGTCGAAGGCACCAGAGTGTAATTAAGATCCCACGTACCATTCCAAAATACGTCCACGAAGATCGACGCTTTGAGGGTTTGCCCACGCCACACCGGCACGGATCTCCCATTAGGCAATTTAATTTCCCGCTCCTCCCGAAGATTGGGCTCGGTCGGAAGAATACAGGTCGGGAAACTCCTGGAAAGCGCTTCCGCGAAGGAATAGGTCAACAATCCTATGCCACTGCTAAAATTGCAGCGTCCGATAACGCAAATCTCGGCACCGATGCTGCCTTGCATCACGCGGCCCAACTCGTTTGGAAAAACCATGCCGCTCCGCCTTTATGGACGCTTACGTTTCGGGACATTATCATTGTTCTGGACTGGCGGTGCTGGCGCGACCGTCGGTTTCGGCTTATCCAGCTTTGCGATCTTATCAGTCAGATCAGTCACGCTTTGCAGCAATCGCACTCTTTCGGTCTCGTAATTCCATATCCGGTCCTCAAGGAAGCCGATATATTCGTTCCGCACATTTATCTGTGCTTGAGTAGACGTGACGAAATCACGTTCCGCGTGACCGAATTTATAATAGTTGACCTCATCCACCAAGGTTTGACGCTGAAGTGCGAATACTGCGGCGGCACGGTTCGACTCGAACAATTCCTGGTGATACTCGTCCCGCTCGCGAGACAGACTTTCCAGCTTTCGAGTCAGCTCCGCCACAATATCGTCTGGATGCGTTGTCACTGCTCCGGTAACACCTGACGATAAAATGATTTTATCTGCAGCGGGCCCTGAAGATGAGGCGTATGCTGACATGCCGACCCCCGTCGTTACTTTCTCGTTTTTATCATCACTATTGCCAGCATCTGACATGGCGATACCCTTTCATCAACGCGGAAAGTTAAGTATCGTATAAGCCCGGAAAGCGGAGCCGGAACTCATCGGACGTCACAACCCGCACCACTAATTCCCGCTGAAATATATTTTCGCCGACAATACTCATGACCATCTGATAGCTCTCCGGCTCACGCCCGAGAAGCAGCCGATATACCCATTTGACATCGTCAGGTGTAACTTGTCTTTCCATATGGCTCTGCCCTATCTACGAACGTTGGGAAAGTTTTCCGCATACCAGTTGTACGTCTGCCGAACCCCTTCGCGGAATGATATTTGCGGCTTGAAACCAAGGCCCAGCAATTTCGTTATGTCATAATCACGGAGCATCTGGCCATTGGGCTTGGTTTCATCCCAGATGATCGGCTGTTTATAGCCCACGACATCTGCGATCGTCTCGGCCGTCTCCCGGATCGATATAGGATTTCCGCTGGCGACATTGATCGGGCCTTCTCCAGATTCTGCCGATAGGATCAGGGCCTTGGCCGCGTCCTTGGCAAATAGGAAATCGCGCTGGGCGGCACCGGTCCCCCACACCTCAACCTGACTTCCCGTTGTCACAGCGCGGTGAAATTTCGAGATCAGCGAAGGAAGGACGTGCCCATATTGTTCGTCGAACTTGTCATGCGGGCCGTACAGATTTGTGGAAATACAATAGGCATATTGTAACCCATAATGTTCCCGACAGGCCTCTAGCTGGGCCAACATCGCCCTTTTGGCATGTCCATATGGCGCTTCCGATCCGTGAGGCGCGCCCTGCCACAAATCATCCTCTTTCATCGGCAGCGCAATGGTATCCGAGTAAATGGCCGTCGTACCCATGGCCACAAATTTGGTCACGCCATTTTGCACTGCAGCGTCGATCACGTTGATATTCATCCGCGCATTGTCAGTGAAAGCAGCGGCTCGGTTGCGGAGATTTCCCATAATACCTGAAACACGTGCCGCGAGATGAAACACAAGATCGGGCTTTACATGAGCAAAAAGGTCGTGAACCGTCTGTTCCTTAAGAAGGTTCGCCTCTTTACTGGCAATGGCGGTCACATCAGTGAAGTTCCGCTCGCGGAGCTCTTCTACAAGAGCCTGCCCCATTACACCGGAGGCACCCGTTACGAGAATTTTCTTCCCGCTCAGCTCGCTCACCATCGCTGTTAACACCCCCAAAACGCGCCATGCCACTGAGAATCGCCGAAATTTTAGTCGAAGCAAATTGCGATTGCAAGTCGAAATTGGACACCTTCACGCCGGGCTATTCTATAAAACTATTGGGCATATGCTTTGATACGCAGAAAGATATACTATTCTGCGTGCGTGAATCTGCAAAGCCATAAAGCATTTCCCGCTGTTACATATTTTCTCGTCTCTTCTAAATACTTGGAATTTCAAGCCATGTGATAGCGTGGCCGTTGGGCTCGTCGAAAGCGCCTCCCGTCGCACCTCCGTAGCGCCTCAAGCGTCGCCACGGCCCGCCTTATATGCCGGTGGCGCACTGGCTCGACGGCGGCCAACCCCGAACGGCGCGCTAATGGCTGCGATTCGCATGACCGATCACCTTAACGGTCCTGAGCAAGCACCCAAATGGCGGTCGCTCGCCGACGTGCCATCGCGATCCGGGCCTTAACGGCATCGCCAAATATGTTTTGCACCGGCGAAATCCGGTCACGACTGGGCATCTTTTAGGATCCAACAGGAAAGGGCCATGCCAGTGCCCCGCGTTTCCATCTTGAACTCGGCTCTTGAATTTAGGGGTTTGTTCCTGCGTCGGCATTCTGCTCGAGGCTTCCCAGGGCACAACCTTACCATAGCCTGAAAGCCAATATGTTCATGATATCCATGGTGGATAATATCACAAGTTGTAGTCGTTCCGGCCTTTCGTAGATATTTACTCTAATATTTCAGCATCCAATTCAGAGTTTCTCGCAGAGGAATTCTTTCCTGATTCTGAATGAGAGAGTTCAGCCTCGAGCGGTCACCCCACAATTCCTTTATTTCATTCGCGCGTACCAATTTGTGATCGACAACAACGGCGAAATCATGGTTGGATAACTCTTTGATGATTTCCAATATGTCGTCCAGTCTGTACGCTTGGCCGGAACATATATTGACGACCTGACCAATCGCCTGCGGATTATGCAAAAGTTCGAGATAGGCGCCTACGACATCCCGCACATCGGAAAAGTCACGAGCCACGTCGGTGTTGCCTAGTGTAATTTCAGGCTCCCGGCGACGGACATGGTCGACGATCTTGGAGATAAGGAAATCAGTCGACTGGCCGACGCCAGTATAGTTAAAAGGCCGGGTAATGATAATTGGCAGGCGACTGTTATAGAGACGGCTTACATATTCCATGCCTACTTTGCTGACGCCGTAATCGTTCACCGGGTCGGGTGTCATGTCTTCGGATATCGCGCCCAAGCGCTGATTGCCATATACATTTGCACTGCTTGCGACCAATATCGCGCTGGGCGGACGATCCAGTTGCGCGAGCGCGTCCAAAAGATTTCTCGTCCCTAGCAAATTGGTCCGATAAAAAGATTCGACATCAGCGCGTCCCACAAAGGCGGCGCCCGCCAGATGAACGACCTGATCGGGTTTGACGGCATACACCAGCGCTTGCACGGCAGCCGGATCGTTAAGATCGCACGCATGCTGCACGGCGACCCCATCGAGCGGCGGGCTTTCAGACCTCACCAGCCCGTGTATTTCGACGTTCGGAAATCGCGAGCGCATCCGCGCGATCAGATGTTGGCCGGTGAAACCTCCGACGCCGGTAACGAGCATTCTCGTCATAATGCCATCCAGTCAGACTGCGTGTTTCGCAAGCCGATCACCGAGTGGAGCCGGTCCACCCGGTGAGTCGCCACGCATCCTGCTTCTACACGACCAACGTGTCACTGCCCAAAAGGCTGCGACACCATGAATCAAAAGGATGCGCCTGTCACGTTGCGCTGCAGATCGGCATCCACCATCATTTTGCACAGTTGCTCGAGCGTCGTCTGAGGTTTCCATCCGAGCTGCGCAGCAGCTTTGGCAGGATCGCCGATCAGCAATTCTACCTCTGCTGGTCGGTAAAAGCGCGGATTGATCCGCATCACCGTCTTTCCATTCTGGTCGACCGCGACTTCATTTTCTTCGCTGCCGCTGAAGGAGACATCGATATCGACCGCTTTGAACGCCAGGGATACGAAATCGCGCACGGTCTCCGTCCGATTGGTTGCCAGCACATATGTATCCGCGACATCCGCCTGGAGCATGAGATGCATGCCTTCGACATATTCCTTGGCGAAACCCCAGTCACGTTTGGCATCGATATTGCCCAATTCCAGGCATTCCAGCTTTCCCAATTTGATCTTGGCTACCGAATCCGTGATCTTGCGCGTCACAAATTCGCGCCCCCGCAATGGGCTTTCATGGTTGAACAATATGCCACTGCAGCCAAATATGTCGTAGCTTTCGCGGTAATTTACCGTGATCCAATGCGCATAAAGCTTGGCGACGCCATATGGACTGCGTGGGTAAAAAGAGGTCTCTTCAACCTGGGGGACGGCTTGCACTTTCCCGAACATTTCCGAAGTGCTCGCCTGATAAAAGCGAATCTTAGGATTAACGATCCGGATGGCCTCAAGCAAATTGAGCGGCCCGATGCCGGTGATTTCAGCGGTTGTCACCGGCTGGTCGAAAGATACGCCCACGAAGCTCTGTGCTGCAAGATTGTATACTTCCGACGGCTTGGCAGTGTCCAGCAAGCGAATGCTCGACGCCAGATCGGTCAGATCATACTCCACCAGATGCAAATTTTCATGATTCTGAATGCCTAGTTCTTCGATACGCCAGAAGTTCACGGAACTCGTTCGACGATAGGTGCCGTAAACCTTGTACCCCTTGTTGAGCAGCAGCTCCGCCAGATAGGCACCATCTTGTCCGGAGATACCGGTAATGACCGCAGTTTTCATCGTACCTCGCATGATTTTAAATTATTTATATTAGGATTGCTGACGGGCAGGCCGAATCTCAACACGATTGATGGAAATCATTAGCCCCTTGTCAACATAAATTACTACCTCAAAATCGGTCACATCCGTTTCGAACAGAACTTGACGCATCAACATCGACCCGGATGCCTCGGCTTCGTCGAACTGGCGATCGACACCCGCCCGGATATTCTTGCCAATTTCGCATGCGACCATAGCCTGACATTTGCCGGACGACCCGGCAAGCTTATCGAAAAAGATTTCGATGTCATAGCTGCCCTTTTGCACGCCTATATATGGACCGAAGGTCAGCGCCCCTGCGTCCCCGGTTGAAAAAATGATGCCGCCACAGGCCAGACCGGCCGATGTACTCATCTCATATCCGGGGGAGAATATGATCGGTTTCGGTGGCTGCCGTTCAATGATCGAAGTGATGGCGTTCTTCACGGCCACACCCGTGTCCGCCCATTCCCGCTTACGGTAATTCTTCACGATCTTCATATGAGCGGCGTCAAGCGCTTCCGCCGACGTTGCAAAGTGATGGATCTTGTTCGCCCACTCACGGGGATTCCAGGCGTCGGCATAGATAACGAGATCGCCGCCTACTTCCGGGATCGATCCCTGGTCGGACGCGATGACGACTTTGCCAAAGGCCAGCGCTTCTCCAACAGGAAGGCCCCACCCTTCATAGAAGGATGGATAAACGAAGAATTTCGCTTGCTGATAGAGGAGGGCAAGCTCGGCATCGGAAACATGGTTGAGAATGACGATCTTGTTTCTCACCAGTGGGTCGAGCTCAATATCCTTGAGCAAATCGCCGACGCCCCATCCGGCCATGCCGATGAAAACCAGCTTTGGAACGTCTTGGAGCTTACCCTCACGCGCGAGCAAATGATAAGCGCGATATAATACTTCATGATTCTTGCGCCGCTCAATTGTCCCAACGAACAGGATGAACGGTTCGTCCATCGCGCGCACGACGGCATCACTCAATTTGGCGTCATCTTCGACGGTTGCCGGAGCGACATTGTCGCCGAGGGGCATGACCGCGGTAGGAACTTGCGGAAATCCCATCTGGTCGGCCAGGCGGATATAGTCGCTTTCCGATTGCCGCGAAATACACAGGACAAGATCGGAAGACCACGATACTTTCGTGAAATACTGCTTGAAATAGGCTGCTACCTCGCCGACGCAGAATTGCGGAAACAGGATGGGGATCAGGTCGTAACAGCAAGTAACGAACCGAATGCCCATTTTTCGCTTGAGATCGGCGAAAAGATCGGCAGCGCCGCTATCCCAATCCAGCCCAACCGAAATGATGATGTCGCCAAATCCGAATTTTGGCCTGGGTTTCGGGGGCGCAGCAGGAAGAGGGTCGCGATCCGTCCGGGAGGTCGCGCTGGCGGCCGCGATCTTTTTCTTGCTCGAAAATAATTCGAACGTGGAACTTCTCGGAAAACGCCGGGACGGCTCCGGCCAGAACTGCCCGGTTTCGAGCTGCCTTTCTTCATCGTCCGGAAAATAGGGAACAAACGCGCCTTTCTCCAGCACGCATTGCGAAAAGCGATCACCATAAAGCTTGCTCAGCTCTTTGCAGAGCTCCTGCTCGACACGGACGATCCCAACCGCAGGACGCGTCCAGTTGACCGTCGTGGTGACATTCATCCAGATGCGGGGGATATGGACGGGGGCGTGATCCGTCATGCCACGCGCTCCATCGCGCCGACTTCGCGGATGATGCTGGACAGCGTCTCTTCCCAAAGAACGGCGCGCCGCCGATCACGTTCGTCCATTGTCAGATCCAGCCGGGGTTGCATAAAAAAGGTCCGGATCGCCCGGTTGAAGCCTTGGCCGTCATTTTCCACGACAATTCCGCGACTGCCGACAAACTCCTCAAAACCGCGCATCGCGGATTGGGTCCCTACGACGTAGCGGCCCGACCAGATCGCCTCGGCCGATTTGAGGTTCGTCCCGCCCCCATGGGTAATGGGCAACAAAACCATGTGCGCCGTCGCCAGCAAGCCGCGCAACATGCCGCCTGACACTTTCCCCGCGTCTATATAGATCGCGGACAGCCCACCCGCCTTGTGAAATTGGGGACTGTCCTTGATCGACTGGCCCGCACCGCCGGCCACGACCAGTTTTGCGCCTGGCGGGAAGCTGCCTACGCCTTTGCCGAAAATTTCGAAAAAGCCGTCGAGATTTGGCGGATGAGCGCTTGCGCAATAAAGGGCGAAGGGCTTTGCGTGGGTCAACTCGTTCGCCGATCGGATATCGTCGAAGGAGGCAACGCCGTCCGCCACACCGTTCGGCGCGAGAAAGGGCGGCTTTTTGGAATATTGGGCCGTCCAGGCACGGTCGCCTTCGGATACGCAGAACACCAGATCGGCGGACCGGATAGCATCAAGCTCGCACTCCAGGACCTTCTGGCGAAAATCCGCTGCGTCCCGACTGCCGAACCATCGTTTGGCTATCTCATATTTCAGAGCGCTCTCAATATTATGCGACGAATAGACGATGCGTGCCCGGCCACGCAGCCTTGAGCGGTTGAATTTCTGCGCGAATCCGAAGAGCCAGGGCTGCTCGACGAGGATCAGATCAGGCGACCAGTCGATCCGGTCAGCCAACTCACGAAAATAGCCTTCATTATGGACCGCAAGTTGTCCGATTGCCCAATCTTCCATGAGCGCTGGCCGCTCAAGAAACTCTTTTAACGCCAGATCGCCCGGATATTTCAGGAAATAAGGACTTTTGTCATAGGACGGATGTCCAAGGACGCCCGCAGTGCGGACTTCATGACCGGCAACCCCAAGCAGGCGCACGATATTGGTCACACGGTGCTGACCGCCATGAGTAGGATTTTCGATAGGATAGGTGCCGACGGTCAGGATTTTCACTGCGGCTTCTCCTGCTCGATGTGGACCGAAAGGCGGTAAACATGGTTTTCCAGCGCTCGCAAATCCTTCAAGAATGTTTCGATCTTAAAAAGAAACACGAGGGCCTGAACAAAACGACCCAATAAAGGGATGGCTGCCAGCGATCGGTATATGCGATAGGATTTCAGGCCCGCGAGCGGCTCTTTGCGAGAGGCGAATTCGCGCGACGATGCGATATTGCTGATGATTTCGTAACGGCTTACACCTGCCCTCACAAGGCTGAGATAATATGCATTACCTTGGACGTCCGGTTTGCGCTTCAACAGCTTCGCATACACTTCCCAGACAAATTGTTCGTCGTAGAAATTCAGGAAATAGGAGGCATGGAGCGGAGCACTCGGCGCACGCGCTGGAGCCTCGGCATCATAGGAATCCATCGTAACGCCTCGCCGCCCCGCATTAGAGATTGGTGCCCGCCCGGTCACCACAGTCCTGGTCGCCTCATCGGACGCTGTTGCAATGCACAAAACGGTCGAACTTGCCAAGTGCTAAGTTTGCAAGGGCTTTTCCTTTCCGACCGTCCGTCCAATAGCCTCGCCCTTGTACATAAGAGTACAACATTGCACTTATGTGCCGATCCGGGATTTATCGATTGAGGAATGGCACAACATGTGTGCGATGAAGCAGAAACTACGCTGCCTGGAGGAGCAGATCCTGTTGCTGGAGGCCCGACTCGCCGGATTGAGCAGGACCGTGGCGTCGTTGGCTGTGGCGGAGCAAAGCGGCGGCGCGATGATCCATATCCCTGGCAACATGCACAAGGCTGCCTCGATAAGCGAGGCAGGCGTCAGGCTGAACGCGGCAGGCTTTCCGATCCTGGCGCGGGACCTGCTCGTGGAATTTTCCGACCCCGCAAACATCATATATCTGGGCGTCGGGTGGTGGGGGACCGAACCTTGGGGAACCTGGGGACGAAAGAGCGCCGAACTGCGCTTCTGCCCCGGTGAAGGCTATGTTGGCGGCTATCTCGAAGTGCATCTAGGAGTTCGGAGCGTCGTGCCGCTGGAAGGTCAGCGCCCAACGCTGAAAATTCTTGCCAACGGCTTTTTTCTTGGAGAATTCTCCCTGAGCGGCTTGCAGAAAATGGTGCGCGTGCGCATCCCTCCCGCGGCGATCGGCGAAGGCGATATCCTCATGGTGCTTGTCCATAGCGACCCGCAGACGCCCGAGCCTGTAGGGGACAATCCGGACCGGCGAACGCTGGGCATCGGCCTGGCCTCGCTGTTGCTGCCTTAATGCCGCTGGCTGGCGAAGCGGGCGTGGCTGGACAAAGGATGGCTGGACCGGCGCATTCCGGACGCGTAGGCACGCCACGCGTCAGCAGAGGGAAATCAGCGCGAGTCATTTACTCGGCCCGGAGGGTCTGGCAGCCGCTTTACCTGATCATGGAGTGCTCGAAGTGGTGACAGGATCACGGCCGCCAACGATCGGCGAGCGAATGCGGGCCGTGTCGGCTTCGGAATTGGGGCTGGCTTTGCGGCGTTATCGGTCAGCATTCTGGATCGTGGCGCTGCTCACATCTGCGCTCAACATCGTCCTTCTGGGCGGTTCGATCTATATGATGATCGTATATGATTCGGTGCTGCCAAGTCACAGCCTGCCGACGTTGGCCGCACTGTTTTTGCTGTTGATACTGGTTTACGCGTTCCAGGGGTTCCTCGACCATCTGCGTTCACAGATTCTGAACCACGTCGCCAACGGCTTTGGCCGGCAATTGGTGCGCCGGGTGCAAATCGCCATGTCCGACGCCGTGCTGTCGGGTCGGTCGCGCGATGACGAGGGGCTGCTTGCCATGCGTGATCTGGACGCAATCAGGGCATTTTTGGGCGGGCCGGGGCCCGCCGCCATCATCGATTTGCCCTGGTCGCTCTTTTTCGTCGCCATCATGTTGATGTTGCATCCCTATCTGGCGCTGGCCGTCGCTGTGGGGGGTGCCGTGCTGCTGGCGATCACACTGCTGATGAACCGGGTCAACCGCCCGGCCGTCGAACGGGCGACCAAGATAAACGGCATTCGCAGCGCGGTGTCCGACCGCGACTTGCGCCATGCCGAACTCCACGTGGCGCTCGGCATGCGCGAACGGCGGCAGGACCAGTGGAACGAGGTGAATGAAACCTATCTTTCGGTTCAGGCGAGTCTCAGTCATAATCTAGGCCTGGCCTCCGTGCTTTCGCGCATCATGCGCCTGTTCGTGCAGTCGTCGGTGTTCACGGTCGGCGTGTTGCTGGTGCTCGACGGCAAAGCCAGCGGCGGGGTAATCTTCGCCGCCTCCATCCTGTCGTCGCGCGCCCTGGCGCCGATCGACCATATGATCGAAAGCTGGCGCAACCTGACGCGCGCGCGTCAGGGTTGGGCAAGGTTGACGATGCTGCTGGAAGCCATGCCAGCCAAAGACCTCGGCCGCACAATATTGCCACCGCCCCAGCGGGAACTCGCGGTCCAGCAGCTCAGTCTGGCGCCTCCGGGTGTCCGGTCGGCCACGGTCAGGGGCGTAACCTTTCGTCTCGCGGCCGGGGATGCCGTCGGCATATTGGGACCGAGCGGCGCGGGCAAGACCTCGCTCGCCCGCGCGCTGCTGGGCCTGTGGCCCGTGCTGCAAGGTTCGGTGCGTCTCGACGGAGCGACGTTGGCGCAATGGGACCGCGACAGGCTCGGCCAGTATCTCGGCTATCTGCCTCAGACGGTGGAACTGTCCGAAGGAACCGTGGCGCAGAACATCGCCCGGTTCGAACGGCACGCCACGTCAGGCGCGATAATCGCCGCGGCGCAGTCTGCTGGCGTCCACGACATGATCGTCGGACTGCCCGATGGCTACGAGACCCAGTTGGGCGAGGATGGGCTTCAACTGTCCGCCGGTCAGCGTCAACGCGTCGGCCTCGCGCGCGCGCTCTATGGTGATCCCTTCCTGGTGGTCCTCGATGAGCCCAATTCGAATCTCGACCTCGAGGGCGAACGGGCACTGGGCAGGGCGATCCAGTCGGTGCGATCCCGTAAGGGGATCGCCATCATCATAGCCCATCGTCCCGCGGTGCTGGAATCGGTCAACTATCTTTTGCTGATGCGCAACGGGCAGATGGAAATGTTCGGGCCAAGGGAAGACGTTATCAGGAAGATGGCATCAGCGGTTCCCCGAGCCACGGGCGACCTGGAAGCTGCGTCCGGCGCTTCATCGGGTGCCCGCGCATGAACGGATCGCAGAACCTGCCGGAAATCGCGCCTATGCAGTCAGACCCGGGCTCCGAAAGCATGGCCTATGATCCCGATATCGCGATCGCCCGCAAGAGTCGCCATGCACTATGGGCCGTGCTCGCGCTCATTATGGTGCTGGTCATCGGCGGCGCCCTTATTCCGATCGGCGCTGCCGTCATTGCCAGTGGCCGGATAGGAATCGAGGGCCGGGTAAAGCGCATCTCGCATCAATATGGCGGCACTGTCGCGACCATCGCTGTGACGGATGGCAGCAGCGTAAGCCAGGGACAGGCGCTAATCCGGCTTGATGACAGCGTGTCGAGCGTCGACGCGACACTTTCGTCTTCCTCTGCGGACGAACTCAGGGCGAAGCTCGCCAGGCTCGATGCGGAGCGCCTGTCGCTGCCGGCCATACGCTTTCCGGACGACCTGTTACGCCGGCGCGATGCGTCTGCCCGGCGTGCCATGGCCGATGAGGCGCGTCTTTTTGCGGTGCGTAACCGCCAGATGAGCGGGGAGATCGCACTTCTGCGGACGCGGGTCGTTCAGGCGCGTGAGGAAATCGCCAGCTACCGCGCCCAGATAGCGGCGCTCAGGGAGCAGGGCGTGCTGATCCAGCCGGAACTGGAAGGCTTGCGCAAGCTTTACGAAAAACAGCTGGTCACGATCGGGCGCAAATCACAGCTTGAACGCGCGGCCGTGCAGATTCAGGGGAGCATCGCGGCGTTGTCAGCCAATATCGCCGGGACCGAGGCGAAGGTAGCGGAAGCCGAAACCGAAATTCTTCAAACAGCCCAGCGCAGGCGTGCCGAAGCAGGCGTCGAACATGAAGAGCTCAAGGTCGCGCTCAATCAGCAGGACGTGCGCCGGGCTTCTGCGGGAGAGGCGCAGAACAGAATGGTTATCCGGGCCCCGGTGGATGGCGTGGTCGAAAAACTGCGCGTGCATTCCCCCGGCGAACTGGTCCGTCCCGGCGACCAACTCATGGAAATCGTGCCCCGCAACGATATCCTCGTCGTCGAGGGTGTGGTTGCGCCCAGCGACATCGATCAGGTGCGCGTCGGCCAGCCGGCACGCATCCGCTTTTCCGCCTTCAATGTCCGTACGACGCCCGAGATCACCGGGAAGGTGATCTTCGTGGCATCCAATGAGACCACCAGCGAAGATAACCAGCGCAGCTTCTATACGGTGCGACTCGCAATCGATCGGCGCGCCGTGGCGGACGCGGGGTTGGCATTGCGGCCGGGCATGCCGGCCGAGATATTCATCTCCACCGGCAGCCGTTCCATGCTGTCCTACGTCACCAAACCACTGGTCGATCAAATGGCGCTGGCGTTCCGGGATAATTGACGGCTCACGCGGTGGGCGCCAAACCTGTCCGTCACGTCGCCGCTTGATGGCGGAGACTCTGAGGGGCGATCCCAGCCGGTGTTCGATTTTTCGGGGAACACGATAACTGCGGCGCTGGACGTAACCCATATACACGCGCGGGAGCAGCATTCCGGCAACGCTGCCCGGTTCGCGTCACCATCGCCTCTCATTCACAACCGCTTCAGGCGTTTATATTGAAGCGTTTTTCAGCCATCAGGTGATCGGCTTCGCCGAACTGCGTTTCATCTGGTTGGAACCGCTCTAAAATCAGCTCGGGTTGAATGTCCTGAACACACGAGCCCATTCGCCTTCGTCGCCTTCCCAGCCCGATTCATCGCGAGCGATGACGTGAACCTGCGCCCGGTCGATCGTCTTCGTCAGGTCGAGCGCGTGACGATCCTCATAGGTCACGAAGACATAACTGGCTTGGCCGCTGGAAAGAATGTCGCCAGCCCTCATGATTTTGTCGACGGCATCATATGTCAGGACGACATCCAGGTTGGCGCATTCCGTCGATACGTGATCGAGGTTGTTCTGCGAGTTAGACCACATGAATATAGTCTTCTTCGCCTGCGCCATCGTCTTGAGGTTCGATGCAGTGTAGCTGAACTTCCCGCGCAGACTGTCGAGCCCTTCCTGGCTGGAATAATAATTATGCCAGGGATCAATAAACTCATGATAAAATAAAATATTCTCCTTGACCCATTCGGGCTTACCGCACGCCCAGCCAATCTCATCGAGACTTTCGGGGAGGGGCAATCCTGCTTCGATCAGCTTGAGCGTGCTTCCCGACGGTGCGATGATCCAGTCAAAATAAGTGCTCAATTGAATCGGATAAGACGCCCGCAAAACATCGCCGATCAAACTGATCTGGGCATTGATCTGATGATTTGTCTGACAACTGCAGCCCAACGGCAGTACGGCAAAATTTTCGTCGGTATAAGCCATTATGATCGATCTAATTTTCTTGTCTGGCTTGTCAAGCCTCAGCCGCCCCGGGGTAGCCGGCATCAGGGACTGTGCTGTGGCGCTATGTCCCGCTTGCCTCGCCGCATCGGGTCGATGTCGTGCAAGCCGTGTTTCTTTTCTGAAGGACCGGGATTTTGCGTGTCACCCGAAAAACCGGAATATTTTGCGTCGGCGCTCGCCGGGGCGAGCGAGCCTGCGTGACGTCAGCCCGCAAATTTCTGAAGTACGCAATCCGCTGGATTGCACGGAGGGCACCGCATGGTTAGGAGCGACGCTTAAGTAATTTGGCAGGAGATAGCCTAGATGAAGCAACTAATAGCTTTTGACCTGGACGGTACGCTTGCCGAGAGTAAGCAACCGCTGCAGGAACCAATGCAGGAGGCGATCGCCGATTTGCTCACGGTTGCCCACGTCGCGGTAATATCCGGCGGCGACTGGCCGCAATTTGAAAAGCAGGTCGCCAGCAGACTTCCCGGCCGGGCCGATCTGTCCCGTTTGTGGCTCATGCCCACTACAGGGACTAAGCTCTATACGCACCAGAGCGACTCATGGTCGGCGGTCTATGCCGAACTGTTCGACGACGCCCAGAAAGCGGCTATATTCCAAGCGTTCGACGCTTCACTTGAAGCAACAGGTTTCGTCCCGGAGCAGACCTGGGGCGAGCGTATCGAAGACCGCGGAAGCCAGATCACTTTTTCCGCCCTGGGCCAGCAGGCGCCCATCCATGCGAAAGACGTGTGGGACCCCGATTTCGCCAAGCGCCGGATTATTCAGGCAGATTTGCAGGCACGTCTGCCCGGGCTCTCGATCAACATGGGCGGCGCGACTTCGATCGATATAACGAGCAAGGGTGTGGACAAGGCGTACGGACTTAAAAAGCTGCGGGACGCAAGCGGCATTCCGCTGGACGACATGATGTTCATCGGCGATGCGATTTTCCCTGGCGGTAACGACTATCCTGCCAAGCAACTAGGGCTCGACACTATTCTTGTGCGCGACCCTGAGGAAACCCTGTCGGTCATCGCGACCATCGTCGCCTGTTACAAAAGATAGGGCTGCGGCCGGAAATTCGCGCGGACTTGCTGGATGCTTGTCCTCGCGCGGTTTTTTCGGAGGGCGATTGGCGAACCAGGCTCAAGACCTATTAAAAGGGTTACAGAGATTCTGATTGGTTGATTCAATGGCGGCGTGAGGAGGCGCTGCCATGAGTGATCTGATCTGGTTGTCGGAGGCGCAGATGCGCCGGATCGAGCCGTATTTTCCGCTGTCGCATCGGGTGCCGCGTGTCGATGATCGCCGGATCATCAGCGGGATCATTTTTGTGATCAGGAACCGCCTGCGGTGGCGCGATGCGCCTGCCGATTACGGCCCGCCCAAGACGATCTACAACCGCTTTATCCGCTGGAGCCGGCTTAGCGTGTTCAACAAAATCTTCGCAGGCCTTGCGGCGAAGGGGGGAAGCCGGATCAGCTAATGATCGACGCGACCCATCTGAAGGCACATCGCACGGCAGCGAGCCTGTCAAAAAAAGGGCTGTTCCCCGATATATCGGACGCACCGAAGGTGGCCTGAACTCCAAGGCTCTCCTGAGCTTGTCGAAGGGCTCCATGCCGTATGCGATGGCAAGGGCAGACCGCTGGTCATGCCGCTGAGCGAAGGCCCAGATGAGCGACCACAAAGCCTGTCTCTGAGCGGGACTAAGGGGCGCAGCCCTCATGATTGACGCGACGCCCAAGGCCAAAGCCCTGCTCGGTGACAGAGAATACGATGCCGACTGGTTCCGCGCCGCTCTGGCAGACCGCAAGATGCTGTGAGTTTGATGAAGCCGAGAAAGTTTGCGGGAGTTTGTCGTATCGCGTGGCGATGCGTCGGTATTGCTTGAACCTGGCGAAGAAGCCCTCGATGCCCCACCGGTTCTGGTAGGCGATGTGGTCGTCGCCGTCGTGAGGCCGCTTGCGCTGGCGGCGCGGCGGATGACGACGGTTCCACCTTGCGCCGCCATCTTATCGCACCGGCTGTTGGCATCATAGGCTTTGTCAGCGAGGACTATTGGACGTTCAGACCCTCGATCAGGTCGTTTGCGGCCGCCATGCATCTGCTGCCCGGGACCAGGGTCGAAGCGTACCTGCAGACCAGGCGCATGGACCGGGCCCGCCTCGTTCGAAATGCTTTTCGCAAGCAGCGTGTTCCAAGGCCTATGCTCCGACTGAACTAGCGGCCGGCTTTGCCACGATATACATGCCATAGACTTCAACGCTGCCTATCACAGATAATCTGGGCTCTACGAGCGCCTGGGGAATGGTGCATTCGAAGACAACGCTGATTTCGCGTCGCCCCGTTATGTCAAAAGCCATTTTCGGGGTAAGGTTGACCAGTCCTCGTTGGGCGATGACGTTAATAAACACATTGGGCTCCAAGGGCGCTCTGCCTCCCTTTTCCGCTCTGACATCGAAAAAGACTTCATAAGATCCTGCGGGCAGATCGAAATGAGGGCCATAGCAAACAAGTCCCTCTGATTCCGACACAAATCTGACGACCGAATATCCGTCTGACGGGCTCATCTCGAGCAAGGATCCTTGCGGCAGATATACGGATGAAGGTGAGAACCGCAAAAGATTGTCGGGGTCATTTTCGTTGCGATGACCGTAACTGATATAAGGCGCCAGCGATCTCAACGGCAGCGAGCGCGCATTCGCTTCCAGGAGAAGCAGTGATTTGAGAACCTTCCCGTTGAACACCCTGCTGCTTTCAACAGGAAAGGAAAGATCCGGCAAAAACAGGGCGTCGATGTAAGCCTGGGTAGAAGGCGAAAGGTAATATGTCGACGGCGCCAAAGCGCTGAGACCGCCGAAATCCAGCTTGAAGCACCCGAGGGCGATTTTTTCAATATCGGGAAGCATGTCGGAATAGGCCAGATCTTCGTCAATGGCGAGTGAACCTCGGAAACGAGAGGTGTCGACCGCGACGCCATGTTGCTTAAGCAGGCCGTTGAGATCGGCTTCACGTTGTCCCAGCGGCAATTCGAAACTGACATCTGCCTGGACAACGCAGTTCAAAGTGCTCCAAAACCAAACGTACATAAAGATAAAATAAAGCTCGGCTGTCGACAGGGACTTGGCGACACGTTCATAGAAATTATGTTCTTCAGCGTACATCGCGTTTGAAAAGATAGGAATATCCACAAACTTCAACGTCAATGCACGGGCTATAGGTACGATGTTGAACGCGTAGACCTGACAGACCTGCGCCAGAAAATACCAGTTGCCATGTCGGGCATTCCATCGATACGACCGAAACTGTGATCGGGGATCGCGGATCAAACCAATGTGAACGCCCCCAAATCTCTTTCGCAACCAAGAAATCCGGCCTTGCGTCCGAACCTCTTTGATTACCGGGCGCAGACCACGGCTTTTGGCCTCTTCCAACAGAATATCTATATAATTTTGAAGAGGCGGATGATCGTCATCAGGCCCCAAAAACATCCGCTCCGTCCCAAATGCCTTGCGAAAGCCTTTGACGCCCCCCATCGGCAGCTCAAGCGCCGAAAAAAAATCCCCCTGCTGGTTGGGTCTCTGTAATAACTGTGGAATATTGCCGAAACCCTCATGGAGAGGTTCGTATATTTTTACCACATTCTCCTGTATGATGAGGTGGTCCAAGACATAAGTACTCGAAGACCGAAATGCAGCATGTATAAATATAGGTTCATCATGCAAAACATCGTGAGTGGCGGAGGCGTCAGGCCTTCCCTCATCATTCACCAGGTCCAATATGGTCTCCATTTATGTGGTCGATCGCCATGCAGCGCGGTTTGACGGACAAGCGAAGAGATTTAACAGGTCCAAATTGTCTCACGCATGCGACGTGCCCCTCCATTAAGGCAGTAACTGTGGCATAGTGACAGAAAAATGACAAGATGGCCGTATCTCCCGATCTGTTTGCGACACGGGAATTGTCATGGCCCATGGGTTATAATTCGAATCGTTAAAATTGGGTAAATCCGTCACGATCACCTCGTTATCCAAGATGAAGCACGCCGATCCCAGTTGCCCCGACAAATATTTCGGGCTAGATTCATTCTATATGGAATTCAATTGATTCAATTCGGAGCTCAATTTAATTTATAAATCCTAGGTGGCACCGTCAAATATCGCGTCTTTGGCCTGCTAAGGCCATGATATTGGAGGAAAATAAATGAATGACAAACCTGTTTTCGTCATTTTTGGGAATAGCTCCGCCGAGGCTCTTTCAAATATCGTAAGATCTGTTTCCATTGTTTCCGATGAATATGATGTGGTTTATCGCAATAGCTCCAGGTCCACGGCAAGTCCGGTCGTTATCGACGGTGACCTTGCGGCGCGTCTGCGGATCGGTTGGATTCAATATGATTTGAAACACAAACTCGATTTAAATAGCATTCCGCCCAGTGCCGATATTTTGACATTTCCCGATCTCAATTGTTCGGCACTTTGGCCATTCCATATCGCAGACCCACTGAATTTTGCTAATGGCGTGCCCGGCGGGGCCATACCCTATGGCGATCGGGCGGTCATTCGATTGTCGGATACACCCGATCTTACCGCCGATCGATTATGCGCCGCATATGAGGCGGAGTTGGCGACGGTCGATCACGATCTGCTCTGGGCTGCCCAGATTCAACGCTGGAAGCAGATGGACAGTTCATGCCAGGTACAGATGACGCAGTTTTTGACATCGCACTTTGGTCTTCGAAAGCTGTTTTTGACACCGGATCATCCCACATCTTTATTGCTGCTGGAGCTTTTGCGGCAGATATTGAGCTTCAATCGCGCGCTGAGTGGCGCCCAGATTGGGGCTATCGCCAAGAAGGCGGTGGATACTTTGTCGATGGAGCCTTTCCGGGCCATCGAAACGCCTGTTTTCCGCTCGGTGGCGAAAAAATATTCGCTCCAATGGTGGGATGAGGGCGATCACTATGCGTCATTCGACCAGAGCGTGACTCGCGAGCAGTATCTGTATAATTATTATCTGACCCGGCGAGCCCAACTGCCACCCGCGACAGCGCTGGAGGTCGAACCACAAACCGAAAACGTCATGTCGGCAATCAGATCGCAAATAGCGCGGTTCTTTGACATGATTGCGAAGCGCGCTGATCACTAGTCTTGCTCAGACGATATCTGGCGACATGTTTATAGCCGCTTGCGGAGGCATAGAGCATCGGTGCTTGCTCAAGGGCGGTCTGTTGAGGAAGACGGTCCCGCGATGGATGGAAACCTGATTCGATCCTCGCGAGGTTGAGGTGCGAGGCACCGACGAAGGTCGGATCAGATGTTTTCCGATGGTTATTTGGAACTCCGTGTCCGCCCCCCCCATTGCGAGCCAAGCGGGAGTTCGGGAGCGAAACGCCGGAGGTCGCGCTTGACCATCTGTCCAGCGTCAAGTCCAACCGGAACGGGCAAACGCTTCCTCCCTGGCGACGGCCGCAGTTACCAGGACCGCGCGTGGCTTCACCCTTTCCCAAGGCCTGATCGCACAGATTGCTTTGCCCGGTCGCATGCCAATGGCATTTAGCGGGCAGTCCACCTGAACCGTGACAATCTCAATCTTTCGGAAATCTAGTCTGTGGGGCGCTCGCCCGCCAGTAGCGCGGACGTTGTGCTGAATACCGTCAGTTGGCTGCGCCTATCGAGCAGCCAGCATTGACCTGGAGCCCAGGGCTGGCCGTCGATCGTGCCAGCGCCTTCCAACGGCGTGAACCATATGCGGTCGGAGTCGGGCAACGCGACCTCCTCACTCGCCTCCCACGCCACCAGGTCCAGCCAGAAAGGCGCCTCATGCGCTGACACCAGCTTTGTGCCTCCGGTCGCACGCGTGGTCACAGGCGCCCGCCCATAGGGCGCCAGATGACTTACTGCCGCCCCCTGCTCCAGATGTAGTTCGCGCGGGCGGCCATAGTCATAGATCCGATAGGTTATATCGGCATTTTGCTGCACTTCAGCGAGCGTGATGCCGGCGCCGATGGCGTGGACCGTGCCGGCGGGAATGAAATAGCAATCTCCCCGTTGCACCTGCTTCCAGTCGATCAAATGTTCAAGCGATCCATCGAGCGCGGCGGCGCGGAAGGCATCGGGCGACAGCGGTTCGACAAGGCCGATACCCAGCCTCGCATCGGGTTCGCAGTCCAGAATATACCATGCCTCTTCCTTGCCCCGCGTCAGCCCTGCTGCCTGCGCCTCCTGGTCGTTGGGATGGACCTGGATAGACAGGCGCTCGCTCGTGAAAATATACTTCACGAGCAGCGGCAGCGCCTGTTCAGCCGCGCCCTCATACCAGATTTCGCCGATGCGATCGCCGGCAACATCAGTAAACGGCGGCGGCAGCACGGTTTTGCCCCAAGGCTTTTCGACGGCTTTTCTGTCGAGCATCTGTGCCATGCGGTATATCCTGCCCTTCTATCCGGACGCTCAGTTGGAAATGGAGTTTTCGGTCTGAACGATCGGCAAGGCGGCTGACGTAATGACGCCGATAAACCGCTGGAAATCGGCGACCGGGCTGTTGGAAACATAGAGGATGTCGCCATTCTTCATGGCGAAGCCCTGCATCGCGAAATAGGTGGCGGGATCCTTCATATTGGCCTGATAAATAACCGGAACGCGGCCATCCGCGCGGATAATGGCAGAGCCCGCTCCACCCGCCAGAACCGCGGGATCTTCCCATCGGAATACAAACACGCCCTTCGCATCGGCACGGCCATCCTGCAGCCCGCCGACCCGCCCCATGGCCTGCGCCAGCGTCAGGCCCGTTGCTTCGAAATTAACCTCGTCATTCCGGCCCGTAGCACCAAGAACGGTGAAGCTATAGGGTTGATAAAGCAGGGTAACAACATCATCGGTCCGCAGGGCGATATTCTGCCGGACGTCGCTGACGACTGCGGTCAGCGGCATCGAATAGACCTGCCCTCCCCGGCCGACCTGAACGGTAATCTTGGTGATCGGCTGGCGCGTGCCACCGGCTGCCGCGACGGCATCAAGCAGCCGCTCGCCCTTGGGGGTCAGCGGCATGCGCGTGCTGTTGACCACCTCGCCCACGACGGTGACCGTCGCCGTAGCGTTCCGGGTCAGGCGGACCATGACCTGCGGCAGATGGGCTTTGCCGCGCAACCGTTCGGTAATGTCACGTTCGATCTGGGGCGGAGTCTTGCCCGCCACGGTTACGAGACCCGCGAACGGCACGGAAATCCGACCGGACGGGCCGACGATGAAATCCGGAAGCGACGTGGACCGGCTGGTCTCTTGCGAAGTCGACAGCGCCGACACACCGAAAAGCGCCGCAGGCGGTGCTTCCCAGATCGTGATTTCCAGCACATCACCCGAATTCACGATGGTGCCGACCTGTGGCGGCCCGGCCAGTGTCTCGGCAAAGCCGGGGACTGGCCGGCTGCGCAATTCCCGGCTTGGCGCATCGTTGACATCCAGGACTCGAATGCCGTTGACGACGCCCGTCGATGTCGAGTTGAGCACCGACTGCCGGCTCGGCCCGCTCGACACGCAACCTGAAAGAAGCAGTAGCGACGCTGCAATGGCAGGCAACGCGCCGATATCGGCCCGGACAGGATTTTTGAAGAAACGAGGCATGAAAACTCCCACGCGCCGAGTGCATTGCTCGCGGGGCGCGTTAGCCTTCTTCCAACTATAGATACCCATTTTTTGCAAGTGGTTTATCCGTACGATCCGGCGAAATGCAGGGATCCCAGGCTGCGTGAGAGACTAGGGATACCCGGTCGTCGGCGGAATTGACTGCCGTTCTGCGATCCGCCTTGTCTGGCCATGAGCGGTCGCCCTACATCGTGACAGGCTGTAGCGGCAGCTCCAGGATCAAGTTTCAAACATGGTGCCTGATCGTGAAAATGCTCCCTCGGGACGGGACAGCCGGCTACCGGGTCTTCGGCCTATGTTGCCCCGAGGTTGGCAACCGCGCCTCCGCCTGAAGCCGCAGGCATCGAACGCGTTCCGCGATCTGATCAGGATCGAGATCGGACGCGATTTCGGCAATGCAACCTGCGAAAGGTGGTGGACGGTGCCGAGGGCGCGGCCATATTTCGACAGGGATTTGTAGAAAGGGAGTTCACCAATGATGCTGCAAGTGCGATCTATGAATTTCGCATAATGTCGATTCGGCGATAATCGAGAGCCCCCCGCGCTGTTATGGCGCTCGTCTGACCTATATCGGGCAGGCGCGATCGATCTGCCGGCCCGATCGCTGCACAAGGCAAAGCCGGCCTAGCGATCTGCTAGCAGTTGCAAAAGATCTTCGGCTGGGGCAAGGATAGCGGCGAAGCGCGAGAGGGGGTCAACCCGCTCATTTTGCGTTCGAGACATTAAGATTTCTCCTGTTTTGGTCGGAAACGCGAATGAATATGGATTTCAGGGGCAGGGTTAAGTCGATCAATCCTCTCTTCATCGTTACTGTCATTATTCCTACCCTGCTGGCGGTCCTCTATTTCGGCCTACTCGCTTCCGACGTTTATATCTCGGAATCGCAGTTCGTCATTCGCAGTCCCGACAAAAAGATGCCTTCCGCACTGGATTCGCTGTTTCGTACCTCGGGAATGTCGACGGCGGGTGACGAGATTTTCGCCGTACAAAGCTATATCGAATCCCGCGACGCGCTGAAGGCGCTCAACCGCGATGGTTCGATCGCCCGGGCCTATTCCGATCCCCAGATCGACATGTTCGCGAGGTTCGGCGCGCTGGGCCAGGACACGACCTTTGAATCACTCTATAAATTCTACAAAAAACGGGTCGAGATAAACCACGAAACGTCCTCGACGATCACCGCCATGCATGTGCGCGCATATTCCGCGCAGGACGCGCACAGGATCAACGAAAAGCTGCTTCAGCAAGCGGAGACGCTGGTTAACCGGATCAACGACCGGAGTCGCGAAGACCTGATCCGTTTTGCGACGGCCGAAGCGCAGAATGCAGAAAGTGCCGCCCAGAACGCGGCGATCGCGCTTTCGGCATTCCGCAACACCCAAGGCATTCTCGATCCCGAACGCCAAGCAACGGTTCAGTTGCAACTGATATCTAAGCTTCAGGACGAGCTGATTTCGACGAAAACGCAACTGCTGCAACTGCGCGCCTTTACGCCCGACAACCCACAGGTCCCCGTTCTCCAGACACGTGTGTCCGGCTTGGCCCGGGAAATTGATCAGGAAATCGGCAAGATTGCGGGCGACAAAGGCTCGCTGGCAGGCGCTGCCGTTCAGTTTCAGCGGCTGACGCTTGAAAATGAATTCGCCCAGAAACAGTTGGCCAGCTCGCTTGCTTCCCTGGGCGATGCCCGCAATGAAGCGCGACGCAAGCAGGTTTATCTTGCCCGCATTGTCCAGCCCAACATACCTGATGAAGCATTGGAGCCGCGGCGTCTTCGCGGTATATTGTCCACCTTCGGCTTGGGTCTGGTCGTGTTTGGCGTTCTCAGCATGCTGCTGGCCGGCATCAAAGAACATCGTGATTGATGCATGGAGATGAACCGATCCGGCGGTAACTGGCGCCTCGAGTCAGACATGAGAGATGTCGCGCCATGGGCGGCTTCCTCGTGGAGGCCGATTTTCGCACCACTTCCCGACATATCTCATAAGGTCTTTGCCGAGTGATCCGGGTCCAAAATCTCTGGAAAAGCTATCCCACGCGTCGCGGCATGCGGACGATCCTGCGCGACGTGAGCCTCGACATTCATCCCGGCGAAAAAATCGGCATTCTGGGACGAAACGGTGCCGGAAAGTCGACCATGATCCGGTTGATCAGCGGTGCCGAATTGCCCACTAAAGGCCGGGTCGAGCGTGAGATGAGCGTATCATGGCCACTGGCCTTCGGCGGCGCCTTTCAAATGTCGCTGACCGGCCTCGACAATCTGCGGTTCATATCCCGCATATATGGTGTCGATGCCTATTCGAAGCTCGATTTCATCGAGGAATTTTCGGAACTGGGAAGCTATATGCGCGAACCGGTGTCCAGCTATTCGGCGGGCATGCTGGCTCGGCTTGCATTCGCCATATCGATGAGCGTTGAGTTTGATTGCTTCCTGATCGATGAAGTAATCGCCGTCGGCGACAAGCGATTCCATGATAAATGTCATGTCGAACTTTTCGAAAAGCGAGCCGATCGCGCGATGATCTTCGTATCGCATGATGCCGGGTATGTGATGGAGCATTGCGAGCGTGCGGCCGTCCTCCACGATTCAGAGCTGACCGTGTATGATACGGTGGACGAAGCCTATCACATGTATAATGAGACCCAGCGTTGAAGGGAAATAGTAAGGGCGTAGCTTTCCTTGCCTATTATCTGAGATACTGGCCGGAACGGTATAGGGAGGCACATCGCGCACGCGCAGCCAATGCCTCCCGTTTCATTTACGTCGACGTCTCGATCATCTTCCGGCGGGACAGCGGCACAGGCATCCAGCGCGTCGTCCGGGCGTTGATGGCACAGTTGATCGCATCTCCACCCAGGGGAGCCATGATCGTGCCGGTGGTGGCGACCAAATACCGCCCCTACAGGGCTATCACGGTCGATGCCTGGCTATCCGGGGACCAGAGCGCGCTGGATCGTACAACCACCGTGGTACCTCGCCCGCGCGATATCTTTCTTGGACTCGAACTGGCGGCTCATTTGATCCCCCGCCATCGCATTCAGCTTCGATGGTTGAAAAGTCGAGGCGTGCGCATAGCCCTGTTCCTCTACGACCTGCTGCCAGACCAGAGCCCCCAATATTTCACGCCCGCCAATGTGGGCAAGTTCCGGCCCTGGCTCGCGTTTCTGATTGCCCGGGCCGATGCCGTCATCTGCATTTCCCGGACCGTCGCCGAACAGCTTCGGCAAAAGCTTCCCGCTCGACAGTCGAGTGACAATGCGCCTTCGATCGCGGTGATTCCCATGGGCGGCGACATACTCAATTCGGCGCTCCGTCTGGGCGTATCGGATCGTGAGCGGCGGTTTCTGGAGACGTTTTCACCTGATCAGCGGACCATCCTCATGGTCGGCACCGTCGAGCCTCGAAAAGCCTATGAAGTGGCACTTGATGCGATGGAGTGGTTATGGCGCCAATCCGCTGGCCAGAATGTCAGATTGGTCATCGTGGGCCGCCGCGGCTGGCGCTCGGATAGTCTAGAAGATCGGCTGGCGCATCACCCGGAGACGAACAAGCGACTTTTCCGCCTGGACGATGTGAGCGACGAATATCTTGACGCGCTGTATCACGCGAGCAGCGGCCTGCTGATGACGTCTTATGCCGAAGGGTTCGGCTTGCCCGTGCTGGAAGCATTGCAAAGCAAATTGCCCGTCCTCGCGCGCGATCTGCCGGTCTTTCGCGAACTGGGCCATCCTGGCCTATCCTATTTCGAGGATGACGGGTCGGATGCTCTGGGCGATGCCATATTGAACTGGATCAGCCATAAGCCGGTCGACCACGCACCCGCATCAACGAAAAGTCTGACATGGAAAGATGCGGGCGCCAGGCTGAATGAAATACTCGATAGTCTGTGACACGGCTTCAGCCCGGGCCGTCTGCGATGGCCTGGAATATCGGCGAATGGATTATAGCTGCCAGTGATGCGAACCGGCTGACCCCATCAGCGGCGGAGGCGTCGATGAGAAAGCAGTGGCCCACCCGCGCATTCCGGCCCGCCTGAATGTCGCTGGGCTTGTCGCCCACCAGCACGGATCTGGCGGGATCCAGCCGGTGGTCAGCGCACGCCTGCAGGATCATTCCCGGGGCGGGCTTACGGCAAGCACATGCGATGGCGAGGTCTGACCGCGCACCTTGCGGATGATGCGGGCAATGATAGATGCCCGTGAAGGAAATACCTTTCGCCGCGAATATATCGAGCATGTGCCGCTCCACCGCGAAATAATCTGCCTGCGTGAAATAATTGCGTGCGATGCCCGATTGATTGGTCACGACGATTAAATGGAAATCCAGTGACTGTGCCTGCGCCAGCGCATCAAACACACCAGGTATGACATCGAACCGTTCCGCACTGCCGATATAGCCGTGATCGATATTGAGGACGCCGTCTCGGTCCAGGAAAAGGGCACGCGTCATGACGCGCTGGGCTTCAATGCCCGAATATGTTCGACCAACCTCGTTGTCGAATAGCCTTCTCGCAAGGCTATGGCTTGTGCTCTTCCCCCCCAGGATGTGACCAGCGCGGCCTCCGGCAGCCGGTCGACGTCATAATCGCCGCCCTTGACGTAAATGTCCGGGCGGACATGATCCAGCAAGGCGAGCGGCGTCCTTTCAGCGAACAGGCACACCATGCTGACCGACTCCAGCGCCGCGAGCATGATCGCCCTGTCACGCTCTCCATTGATCGGGCGGTCATCGCCCTTTTCCAGCAGTCGGACCGAGCTGTCGCTGTTGAGACCGACCACCAACGCCCCACCCAGCGCCCGGGCGTCGGCGAGATATTCCACATGGCCACGATGCATCAGGTCGAAAACACCGTTAGTGAAGACTATCGGCCGCGCCAGCCGGGACAGCCGCTCGGGCAACCCATCGAGCCCGACGATTTTATCATCGATGCTCATCGCGACAGCCGCCAACTATCGATATCGTCCAGGAGCGGCGCGACTTCGTCGAATTCGACGACCGATGTACCAAGCTTGCTGACGACGAGCCCGGCAGCGGCATTCGCGAAATCAACCGCCCGATCCCAACCAGCTCCTATCCCGATCATGATCGCAACAGCAGCGATGACCGTGTCACCAGCGCCCGAAACATCAAAAACCTCACGCGCCTGAGCGGGCTTATGCAGCGTGTTTTTTTCGCGAAAGAGCATCATGCCCTGCTCGCTCATCGTCACCAACAATGCCTCCAGGCCTAGAGACTTGCGCAGAGCCTCGGCCCTGTCCGCCATGTCTTCGGGCGACTTCCAGCCGCCTGCCACCTCGGCGAGCTCGGAGCGGTTGGGCGTGATCGCGGTTGCGCCGGCATAGCGACCATAATCGGCGCCTTTGGGATCGACGAGTATGGGCTTCCCCCTGTCGCGCACCGCGGCGATCAGTTCCTCGATATGATCGAGCGCGCCTTTGCCATAGTCGGAGAAGACGACGAGATCGGCCTCATCGATAACGCGTTCGAACTCGATCTTCTTTCGGTCGAGCGCCTCTCTGGACGGCGCGTCTTCGAAGTCGATGCGTAACATTTGTTGCTGCTGTCCGATCACGCGGAGCTTCACGGTCGTGCGAATGCTGGGATCGGCATACAGGCGGTGGTGGATGCCGGCCGCGTCGAGAACGCCTCGCAACCGGTCGGCGGCGCTGTCCGCTCCGACGACGGACAACAGGGTCGCCTGAGCGCCAAGCGCGACAATGTTGCGAGCGACATTCGCGGCGCCGCCAGGCCGCTCATCGGATCGCTGGACATGTACGATTGGCACCGGCGCCTCGGGTGAGATACGGCGAACGTGGCCAAACCAATATTCGTCCAGCATCACGTCACCAACGATGATAACGCGCAGCTTCGCAATCGCGTTTCGAATACTCACTGAAAAACAATGTCCAGATGGGCGCATAAGGCATGATAGGTCAGCAGGTGCGCCACCTGAATCTGGTCCGTCGCGGCAAGCGGTGCGACCATCGCGATGTCGCTCAGCGGCAGCAGCTTACCCCCATCCCGGCCCAAAAGCCCCATCGTCGTGACGCCGATTTGGCGTGCGCTTTCGAACGCGCGGACGACATTCGCTGAATTACCCGAGGTCGACAGACCCATCACGATATCGCCGGGGCGCGCCAGAGCTTCGACCTGGCGACTGAACACCGTGTCATAGCTGTAATCGTTGCTCCATGCCGTCAGGATCGAGCTGTCGGTAGTCAACGCAATCGCCGCGAGGGCCCTTCGTTCGACCTTATATCGTCCCACGAGCTCGGCCGCGATGTGCTGGGCATCCGCGGCAGAACCACCGTTCCCCATGATTAACAGCTTACCGCCCCCCCGCAAGGCGCGGGCAAGCGCGTCCGCACTCCGCTCGACAGTCGCACAATAATCGGGCGTGAAGGCGCCCTGCAAGGCGGAAAGCGTGGCATGGATCTCCATGGCCAGTGGGGAGCCTGCTTTCGAACTGACCATATCTATTGTCCTGCTGTAACAGCCAGGCGCGCAGAATCCTTCGCACCACGCTCCCCCCGCGCCCGGAGGAGCACGTCGGCAAGTCTGGCGCCTGTTTCGCCGACAGCGCTCTTCGCAATGCCAGGCTGTCGTTCAGGTGATGTGCGGCCCTCGCTCCCGAGGTTGCACACCGCAATGGGGCGTTCGCGCGGAGGCATGTTGGCCGCTACCCAGTCCTCGAGCGATCGATCACGGTCACCGCCCGTTACCAGCAGGTCGAAATGCATCGTCTCACGCAAAAAACGGTCCATCAGCGCTGCGTCTTCGCCCTCGCCCCTGGCCAGGCGCCAGTCCTCCATATCCGTATCGGAAAGCAGGAATGCGATCGAAACGCCAAGCGCCCGCCAGCTGAACAGCAAATCCCACTGCGCGGCATTGCGGAAGAGATAGCTGTCGATCCCCAGATAGATATCGCCGGCGATCGGGCGAACGACCTTGGCGTCCCGAAGGCTGATCGTCAGATCTTCCAACTCGGCGAAAGGTAAAGCGTAAAATTCATGGTCATGCTGGCCGGACGCGATCGTAACCACTTCATAATCAGCCGGAACGCTGCGGCGCAGCCCTTCGACCAGTGCACGCGCCACCCTCCATTGAGCATCCGTCTTGGGCGCTTGCACATGAACGTCGCGCCGGAAATTTGACATATCGACATAGATGACCGACCCGCTGCGGGTTCTTTCGGGGAAATTGAGCGTCACCGCCGCGCTGACCGCCAGTTTCTGTTCGGGCCGCAGTTCGCCCATCAGGCCCCTGGCCCTATGCTTGTTGAGGTCGTTCACCAGGGACTGGATAGCGCTCGCCGGATTGCTGGCGACGATCTCGGACCGATAGGTAGTTTCGACCTCTCCCGCGACCTCTGCCAGTACAAGATCAAAGACCGTCTTTACAGAGATATCTTCCAGACAGAACATATCGAAGGCACAGCTTTCCCGGTCGGGAAGATGGCATGGCGCGCAGGCCGCATCGACCATGACCGCTTTTGCTTCATTGAAGGCAGGACCCCACTGTTGGGAAAGTTCATGCCCGCTATATATGCCGATCGTCCGGCAGCCGGCATAGCTGGCGAGATGGACGCCGAAACTATTATTCCCAACGCAAATCTGGTTGCCGGACAGAGATGTATAAAGATCGCCGAAGGGCAGCCCGCAATGCAGACGCAGCTTCGCATGATCGGGAATCGGGATGATGTCCAGCTCTTCCGCCTTGCCAGCATAGACATTGATCTCGCTGATTGAAGGCTCAGCTGCCAATTGCTTGAGAAGGAGGCCGAACCGGGTGGAGTCCCACTGCCGCGCATCAAGGCCAACCCGGGGAAAAACGGCGACCGCGCCGGGGCGTGCCGGCAACCGTTTACCCATATCGGGAAGATGGAGATAATCGTTCACGTCGAACGGCAGTGTATCGATGATCCGCAGAAGCTGTTCGGCGGTATGGGTTTCCTCGAAATAACGCCGTTCGCCGCGATTTTCCGGATGGATTTCGAGAGCCGATGTCAACAGATTGTCGAGATTGTCGTCGCCGGTCTTGTACCCGAAATAATAGTCGGCATTGACCTTGAACAGAATGAAACGCGTGCCGGATTGTCGCCGCAGATCGACAGCATAATCGTAAAATGGCAAGTCACGGAAAATGGCAAGCTTTTCATCGTCCAGACTGGGCCGATCCGATGACTTCGCCTTGAAATAATCAAAGGTGTAGATCGTGTCGAACAATCCACTGGCTGTCGCCGCGTCCCTGTTCCAGCTGCCGATCAGTGCGTCGATCCGCGCGTGAGGATAGCGCGCACGCAATTTCGCCATCGCCGGCAACCCAAGGAAAAAATCGCCATGATGGTCCAGCTTCTGGACGAGGATAGACAGTTTCTTTTGCTCAAAAATTCCCGTCTTCACTACCGTCGCTCGCCGATTGCGATCCACCGGCGGGTTCACCTTCAGCGCTTCGAGCGCACGCAGCGCCCGGTCGGCGCAATCCTCCCAGGTGAGCATGTTCGCCCGGGCAAGACCGGACGACGCTAGTCCGCTCTTGACGTCCGGATTGGTCAGGACCTGGGTAATCTTCGAGCCGATGGCGCGGGGCGATTCCGGATCGAACAATGCCGCGGCGTTATTCAGGATTTCAGGCAAGCTCGTTCGATCGGACACGATCGTGGCGGCCCCGCACGCCATTGCTTCCAGCGCCGGCAGTCCAAAGCCTTCCCTCAATGACGGGAAGACGAACATTTCGCACGCATTATACAGGTCGATGAGATCGTCCTGTGATACATATCCGACCACCGCGATCATGTCGCGCACGAGCGGATCCTGCGCATAAGCAAGGATTTGTTCCGGTTCACCGGGATTGCGCTTGCCCACGCACACGAACTGATAGTCCGTCCGCAGGCGCTCGGGCAGATAGGACAGCCCTTCGACCAACATTCGCAGATTTTTGTTGAGTTCGAGTCCCCCCGTATAGAGGATGAACGGCTTTTCCAGCCCAAAGCGGTGACGCACCGCCGCTTTTTCAGCCTCCTCGAACCCTTTGAAGCTAAACTCATCATCGCGGCCGGCGAAGATATTAACCACCTTCTCGGGTGCGAAGTCGAGTTCCGTCAACGCTTCCTGGCGGCTGCTTTCCGAAATCGCCAGTAAGAGGTCGCTCTTGCGCAGGCTGGCGATTCGATCACGATACCAGCGGCGGTGGATCGGACTTGTCTGGAAATGCTCGTCCGGCAGGATCAGGGGCGTAAGATCATAGAAAATGCACGCTACCGGTATGTCGGGCACGACCTTCTTGATCGATAGCACCGCGTCATCGTCAAGGCCTTCGAACAGGCTCGTGACAAGGATGACGTCGGGTTCGAGCGAGCGAATGAAATGCTCGCGCATGATTTCCGCGACCTCACGGAGATTTTCGCCGTCGTCATCGAAATAGCCGACAGGGCCGGGGCTTTGCCATACCCTGATCTGTGACTGGGGGAGGTATGATGCGAGATCGGCACGAATGCGTTCGATGCCCGCCGCGAACTGACCGTTGAGCACAATGATAAATTCATGCTCGCTTCCCCTGCTTATCATCGCCTTGAGCAAAGACGTCGAATAACGACCTATTCCGCGATACCGACTGCCGGTCTGCGCGCCCTGAAAATCAACGATGATCCGCATATCGCCCCATTAAATTCGTAATGTGTTCATCGTTCGCCGTCCGCTGCTGGACAGGTCTACATCCCGTACGTCATATACGGACCGCAGTCGGGGGTTATGGGGTGCGCCAGCGACCTTCGCCGGGGCCTGCGCCAGCCCTTGCGCATGCAAACCCGAAGCCAGAAGCACGTTTTGCTGATTGAGCAGCGTTGTGGCCAGCTCGCGCAAGCTGTCCTGGCCGGCCGCCAGTGCGTTCGAGGCGTCCCTTATATCGTGGCGGATATGACCAAGCATATTATCGCGCGAGCGCGCGCGCCTGAATGATGCGCGGGTCCCAATTTCGGGATCACTCCAGCGCAGCCACGCGCCGGTCAGGAACCGCCGCGACTTGCGAAAACGGGTGAGGGTCGCTTCCAGGTCGCGTACCTGATCCCATAGCGGATCCGACTCCGGGGATTTCCAAAGCTGATCCAGCACTGCGGTACGGCTATGCCCCGCCCGCAACCGCTTGAGATAATAGCGCATGCCTTCCGGGTCCGGGGGGCGTTTCAGCATGACGCGATAGGCCAGTTCCACAAACGGCCGATCAAACCATTCCATAAGGTCGACGACGGATCTGATCGACCCGCCAATCTGATCATATGCTACCAAGGATGGTCCCCCGAGTCCGAAAATGGCTATTGCAAGGCGAGGATAATCGAGGGCACTGGCGCTTTTCCTGAAACGAAATGGACATCAAGCCAACCACATGCCTTTGCTATAGATGCTCAAACCAGCGATGGGAAGAGCGCTGCGGCCATGCGCAGGTTACAGTCTTTGGTTCTACAGAACTGCATCCGGCCACCCGCGGCGCGCCGTGTACGATCGAGAAAAGCGGCGCGCGACATTTCCACATGGCGATCACCGCGTGAGCCAAAGAGGTCGAACAGGCAGGAGCGCGCTTTAGTGAACTCGCCGAGCGCCTTTACGTCTATGACCCCGGCATGGCATAGGTCGGCATAATTGATGCAATCGTCCATATGAGTAAAATGAGCGCGGAAACCGAAACTAATGCGATGGGCAGTGACGCCTTCATAGTCGCGCTCTACGAAGGATTGCTCAACAGGAGTCCCGACGCGGTCGGGCTGGAGAGTTTCCAACATATGATCGACGGTGGCGTAAGCCTCGCCGAGATCATGCGTCTGGTCGTCAACAGCCAGGAGTTCAGGGAACAACAAGCCGCATCGAACTATCATGCGACGCCCCCCGCCCCTAGCGGCACACCTGCATTTTCCGACTATTCACCGCCCCCCGACGAGGCCGGGCGAAGCTATGCAAGGCGGCTTCAATCAGGTTTCCTGAACCGCTATTGCGCAGGTGAGCAAGTGCTGGACGTCGGCTTCAGCGGCTATGACAATCCTGATCGAAAGACGGCCCTGCCCCACGCCATCGGGATCGATCTCAACTATCCGGGATATGACGGCAGACATTTGCCCTTCGAAGACGGGTCTGTCGACACGGTCTTTTCCAGCCATTGCCTGGAACATATCGCCGACGACCATGCCGTCATCCAGGACTGGTTCCGTGTTCTGAAAATCGGCGGATTCATCGTTTGTATGGTACCGCATCAAGCGCTGTATGAAAAAAAAGATGCGCTGCCTTCGGACTGGAATATGGACCACAAGCGCATGTACACCCCCGCGTCATTGCTCGCGAGCTTCGAGACAGCGCTGGAGACCAATTCATATCGGGTGCGGCATCTGGCCGACAATGACGAAGGCTTCAATTACGCGCTCGGTCCCGGGGTCCATTCCGATGGGGCCTATGAAATCGAACTGGTCATCCAAAAGATAGAGATGCCGTCATGGACGCTGGCGACCTCAGCCCCCGAGGACCGTCCCGAGGCAGTCGGGCGCACGCCCCGTTTCCTGCGATGGCTGCTTCCGACGAGGGATCAGGCCTGAGGCGGCCGACTGCCGTTGGCGCAAGGGACGCACACGCGCGAAGGCCGCGTTCACAACCCTTAACGCGCCCAACGCCAGATACAGATCGATTATTTCGGGGTTACCTTGCCTGTAATGTCCCGGATGAGCAGTAACGCCATGAAGGTCAGGCCAAGGTTGACCAGCACGACATAAGTCATGTCATAAAAGGCATGGAACTTTGATCCAAAATATCCCTCGCGAATAAATTCGGTGCAACTAACCATGGGTATCCACATGATGAACTTGCGGGACGCAACGGGGAGGGCTTCCACCATGAATGCCGCGCCGGATAGTGGAAACATCAGATAGGTGAAGGGGTGCCAAAGCTTGTCCACCAGCTCCGATTTTTCCGCGAACGCGCCCATCATGCAAGCCAGGGCAAAGCCGAACCATGCAAGCGCCAGCCAGCCCAGAATGATTTGGCTGATATTTTCGGGAGGGCTGATCCATTCAAACAGGTAAATGAAAATAAGGCTCAATATGAAGAAGGACATCGTAGCGCCCATCCCCTCCAGGATCAGACGCGCCACGAATATGTCAATGATGCGCACGTTCCGATGGTACATGAGGGCCAGATTCGGCTGAATCGCGCCGATCGATCGCGAAGGCATGTTGCGCCAAAGCAGCACGCAGGAATATCCGGTCAGCGCGAAGACGGAAATCGGCAATGACGACCCGTGATTGAGGCCCGCCGAATACCATAGGAGGGTCACGCCGATCGTGAAGATCATCGGCTCCACGAACAGCCATAGAAATCCGATATTGTGCCGGCCATAGCGCGTCAACGCCTCGCGCATCAGCAACGCGAAGATAACACGCCGCTGCAGCGCCCATGACCGAGCGAGGGAGGTTATTGCTTGCGCCATATTATTCGCGGGTCCCGAGCGAACCGACCAGCAACCACCCGGGAGATTGCCCACATCCCTGTTCGCCAGCCACAATCAGATATCGTGCCGGTGCGCCCCTTCCCGAGACGGGCGTCATAACAATGGTGATACCGGACATGATGTAGAGAAACTCCAGCTGAGGCGGGGGCAAACAGGTTCCATTTGCGTCCCACGGGGGAGGCTGAACTTCGCCAAAGCGAGCGCAGAGCCTGCCTTAATGATCTGCCGGACCCTCCCAAATTGTCCTCGCGTCTTGCCTTAGTCGACTTCTTTTTGCAATGGCGTAAGTCACGCCGTGCGCAGCGACAGCCGCCCCGGCCCTGCCTTGGGCGCCCGTCATTGTGCCGCGCCCGTCCCGGCTAGAGGCGACCAGTCCGATGATATTCGCCAGTCGGACTTACCCAGACGCCGGCCCAATAAGGAATTTGCGCCGCGATTGCCGCTCGGCTTGGCCACTGCCGGCTCTTCAAAAGCCTTGCCCGTCCAATATTCGATCATGCCGAAGCTGTAATTTTCGGACTGCTGCAACGCCATATTCGCAAAACGGGACAGGGGACGTGCGGAGGTGGGCGAGCCATCCCAATCCCTGAACACCCGCCAGATCAGGACACGGTCGCCCGGCGTCATCGACGGCCCGCCAATCTTCCCGGCGGCTTCCAGAAAATCAGGCGGCCTTATCGTAGTGCCGAGGGCTCGTGGCCCCCAGGACGGATAGCCGATCTCCGTCACCAGGATCGCCCGCGCATGGCCGTCCCAACGCTTGTCACCCCAGGCCGGTATGGCCAGCTGGGTCTTCAGCATAGTCAAGACAGCGTTAAAGCGCGCTTTCGTGGCGGCCCAGCGCTCGCTGGCCCGATCACCGTTATCCAGACTGGCCTCCGGATAGAGATGGATATTGGGGATGGCCCGGCCCGCATGCGCATAATAGTCGCGATACCAGGAAAGATAATCCTTTGGCCGGCCCGAGATGATGGAACTGGCGATTACGTCCCGTACCGGCACGCCGGCCTTTGCCAATTGCGTCTGCGTTTGCGTATCAAGCACCGCCATCATCGCCGGATCACCGTTGAAAGCATTGAATTCGTTCAGCGGTTCGATGCGCAGCCGCGCGGCCATCCAGCATCGATCGATCTGCCCTCGCCTGTTGAGAGCGGCCATCAAATCCGCAATCGTGTCCGCGATTTGCACCATTTGGGCCCGGACATCCACATTGCCGCTGGAAATATGGTCCGGCAGCGCCTCATGTCCAAAGGCTAGAATGAGTTCGATGTCGCGGCTCGCATAAAGCTTCAGGACCGCTTCGATATCGGGCACGAAGATTGTCGCTTCGTGCCCGTCATTCTGCGGCTCGGCGATGCGGAGCGAAATAATTTCGCGGTGCACGGCGCGCGCCTGTCGACGAGCAGGGCAGACGCCGCCGACGGCTTTGGAGGAAACAGGCCTGGGCGCCTGATAGAGTCGATCCAGCAGCTTGCCGGCCGCCAAAAGGCTCAATGGCGGCGCATTCTCGGTGCATGGCCGGGGCCCCGAGCACCAGGTCGACCACGGCGCCGATCGACCTTTATCACGGACGTCGAGCAGCCGTCCCAGGATTAGTTCCTCGTTGAAGCCGACCAATGGCTCGGACCGGGCCGGTGCGCACGCGGTCACCAAAATGAGCAGGGCGAATATGGCTGAGGACATATGTTTCATCGGTCGGGCATAAGGCCGGGCGGGCCTGGGTGGCAAGCGGCCAGACGGCCCGGCCGGTCGACCTTGCGGCCCTCTGGCGATTTCGGAAGTGGCGCACCGCGGAAAGGATCGGATCGATGGTGGAATGAATAAGCCGAGCCGATCACGCTTTTATCGCAACCGTTACTTTATCGTTTACTTCAGTTTTCAGACAAGCGACGGACCTATTGTCGATCAGATGCCCATTAGGGCGATTTAATCCATAGACGCTCCAGAGGCCCTATGATATTGCGTCCTTCGGTAAAGATTAGGCCGTTCTTGCACGACGGCGGTCGACAGGGGTTTTCTTAGGCATGGCGAGTATCTTGGGCACCAACAATGGTGAAACGCTGACCGGCACCAACGGCGACGACGTCATTACAGGTCTGGCGGGCGCCGATATCCTGAACGGCCTGGACGGCAACGACGTGCTGAACGGTGGATTGGGCGCCG
This sequence comes from Sphingobium fluminis, assembly GCF_037723805.1. NCBI lineage: Bacteria > Pseudomonadati > Pseudomonadota > Alphaproteobacteria > Sphingomonadales > Sphingobiaceae > Sphingobium > Sphingobium fluminis. The sequence goes on along the minus strand of NZ_JBBJUK010000001.1, from coordinate 488,928 downwards.
ACGCATTGAACGGCGGCAACGGCACGGACGCCGCGACCTATTCGACCGCCACTTCGGGGGTGAACGTAAACCTTGTCGCCGGGTCTCAGCCAAACACTGGCGAAGCCTTTGGCGACACATATGTTTCCATCGAAAATCTGATCGGCTCCGCGTTTAACGACTATCTGGCAGGCAATGCCGCCAATAATAGTATCTGGGGCGGGGCCGGTGACGATACGCTGTGGGGTTTTGGCGGTTCGATCAATTATCTTTACGGCGAAGACGGGACCGACACGATCGTTGGTAGCACCGCTGTTGATATCATGGACGGCGGCACCGGCGTCGACATATTGCGCTATAACGGCGACACGGTCAGCTATCAGTTGTCCGGTGCGGCCGTCACCGCTTCGTTGAAGGATCAGTCCGTCAACACCGGAGACGCGGCCGGCGACAAATATATCGCAATGGAAGATCTGACGGGCACGATCTATAACGATATCCTGTACGGCGACGATAATAAGCTGAACAATATCATGGGTCTGGACGGCGACGACAAGCTGTACGGGCTTGGCGGAACGGACATTCTGATCGGCGGCGCGGGCGCCGATCGCCTGGACGGTGGCGCGGGCGACGACGTCGCCGACTATGAAACATATCGGTTCGACGAATTCGACGCGATCGGCGCGCCTAATAATCTGACTGGTGTGACCGCGTCGATGCTCGATCCCAGCAAGAATACCCTGGACGCGGCAGGCGATACCTATTTCGATGTCGAGAACATGGCAGGTTCGCTTCTGAATGATACTTTGGAAGGCGACAATAATCGAAACGTCATACTGGGCTGGGCCGGCAACGATATTCTGCGCGGTATGGGCGGCGACGATACTTTGGAAGGCATGCCTGGCGCGGACGCCCTCGATGGCGGCGCAGGTGAGGATACAGCCTCTTACAACACTGCCGGTACGCTGGTGATCGCCACGTGGGGATACTATACCTTGGTGGGCCAGGGCGTCACGGCGTCGCTGCTGAACCCGTCCATCAATACCAATGACGCGGCTGGCGACAGCTACGTCAACATTGAAAATCTATATGGGTCCGGTTTTTCCGACACGCTGCAAGGCAATGATCTGGCTAACACGATTTTCGGCCAGGGCGGCAACGATGTCCTAAAGGGGGAAGGCGGCAATGACGTGCTCGAAGGCGGTGCCGGCGCAGACCAGATGTTTGGCGGTGCCGGCTATGACTTCGCCACTTATGCCGATGCGACCAGCGGCGTGCAGATTGCGCTGGACGGTTCGCTAGGGGGTTATGGCGAGGCCATTGGTGACACGTTCAATGGTGTAGAAGGCCTGCTTGGCTCATCCTTTGACGATGGATTGCTAGGCGATGCCTTCAACAACACTATTCAGGGTGGCGCGGGCAGCGACTTTATCGACGGCTTAGGTGGCGACGATCTGATCGTCGGCGGCGCGGGCGGGGATTCGATGAGCGGCGGAGCGGGCAACGATACTGTCAGCTATCAGTCGTCGGCCACCGGTTTGACGATATCGATGCAGAATCCGGGTCTCAATACCGGCGAAGCAGCGGGCGATCTTGCGGTGGGCTTCGAATTCCTGCACGGATCAGAATTCAACGATAGCCTCTATGGTTATGATTATGCGGCTATCACCATCCGCGGTCTGGGCGGTAACGACAAGCTCTATGGCGGCTTTGCCAACGACGTGCTGATTGGCGACGCGGGCGCGGACCAGTTGGACGGTGGCGAAAATTACGACCTCGCATCTTATGTCACTGCCACGTCCGGCGTAGTCGCTAATCTTGGCAACTCGGCCGGGAACACGGGTGATGCTGCCGGCGACACTTATATCAGTATCGAAAATCTCGCCGGGACGAATTTCAACGATACGCTGACTGGCAATTCCATAAACAATACTATTCTGGGTCTTGACGGTCAGGATATATTGAATGGTGGTGATGGTATTGACGATCTGGATGGCGGTGTCGGCAACGATACGCTTAATGGCGATGGCGGCAATGATCGCCTATTTGGTGGGGTTGGTAACGACATCCTCAATGGCGGGCTCGGCGATGACATCATTTTCGGCGACGCTGGCAGCGACTCGATCAACGGGGGCGACGGCACCGACCTGCTGAGCTACGACAGTTCGGTCAGCGGCGTATCCTTCTCGATGGCTTCGGGCGCAGCAGGCACGGCGGGGGATGCACTAGGTGACACCTTCGCTGGCATCGAAAATGTCATTGGCTCGGCGTTCGGCGACACGATCGGGGGTACATCAGGCAATAACCGCCTGCTCGGCCGGGGCGGCAACGACATTCTCATCGCCAATGGTGGCGAGGATCATCTGGAGGGCGGGGCTGGCGGCGATACGCTCGACGGCACCAGCGGATATACCTATGCCGACTATACCGAGGCCACCTCCAGCGTCAGTGCCTATATGCAGTGGGAAGCCGGCAACTCGGGCGACGCCGCAGGCGACCATTATATCAGCATCGAGGGAATGATCGGTTCATCCTTTGCCGACCTTCTATACGGCAATGGCGTCGAGAACACGCTGCAGGGAGGCGATGGCAACGATTGGCTGCTAGGTGACGGCGGCGGTGATTATCTGGTCGGCGGCAATGGCAGCGATGTTCTGTCAGGCGGCACAGGAAGCGACTATATGGACGGGGGCGACGGGATCGACGTTGCCTTTTACCGCAATGTCGGCCCGACGCAGTTCACCGTCGCGCAATATGGCTACAAAAATGGCCTCGTGGATGGCCGTTTTTACGGCGTCAGCGTCGACACCAATTTCGACAATGCGATCAATAATTTTGGCGAGGCCGCCTATGACAGGCTGGTCAACATCGAAAATCTCTGGGGCTCGGACTATTCGGACGTGCTGCGTGGCGATGACGTAGGTGGCCAGATGTATGGCTTTGGCGGAGACGATATTCTTGACGGTCGTGGCGGCAACGACGTATTTTATGGCGGCGCCGGCAAGGATATGATGACTGGCGGTGCGGGCGCGGACGAATATTTCTTCCTGTCCTATTACGATCATGTCAACGCTTTCGGGACCCCCGAGCCTAATGAAGGTGGCGATATCTTCACCGATTTCGAACATGGCATCGATCATATCACGCTGAGCCGTTACTGGTTCGGCTTCGGAAACATCCCGGGGCCGGCTGCCCCCCTTTCTTCAACCTATGCCGACTTCGTATCGCCGGGCGGCGTGACGTCGACCAAACCGACATTCATCTGGGACAATCAGGCCAGGACATTGGATTTCGATCCTGACGGGATTGGAGGATCGGGTACGACCCATCTGGCAAGCTTCCAGCCCGGTGTCGTACTGACGCTTTCCGATATATGGACGGCGTGACATCATCGCAACATCGCCCTCGGAAACAAAGGCGGGGATGATCGTGGACTGACGGTATCGACATGATGTGGCGGTGCGCTCGCGTGAAACGGGGTCCCGTCGCGCAAGTGAACCGCCCATCGGCCGGGCCATTATCTGCCGGGTCTGGCAGCTGCTGACGCGGGCGGAGACATCCGCCTGTCGCTTCCTTTGTCATGATGACCTGATTTTGCGCCACCTCTTTACTTTAGCTCGATTTTAGCCCAGCCCTTGGCTGATGAATCTGGGGGATTCTGCGGTGGGGGACGGCAGACATGAATTTTGTTCTATTTCGGCCTTTGGTGGGTTTTCTTGCGCCTTTAGCGCTGGCGCCGAATGCCAATGCGGTCGTCGATCTGTCGACGGATGCGGCAAGCGGCCAGCCAATTATTCAAGCCGCTGAATCCGGCTTCGATGGATTCCGTCTTGGGCCAACTTCTATACCTGACAGGGCGGATACATCGCCACTGGCGTTAAACAACGGGAATATTCTACCGCAGGGTTTCGACACCGGAAATGACGATGCTGTGTTGGCACCTCGCGTCCCGATCGATGTCGCAGGACCGCCTGCATCCAGCGCGGAACCGGGCGGAGAACAACAATCCTCCTTTCGTTATAAGTCGCTCGGCAGCAGAATGGGCGCGGCGAAGTGGGAAGTGCTGGGCATCATGGCCTACACGACCGGCGTCCAGAGCCTGTTGACCAACCCCAATACCAGTTTCCACTTCAGCAACGAAGGGTGGTTTGGTAAAGACACTGCCAATCTGGGGATCGACAAGCTCACTCACGCCTTTAATGCCTACCTCTTCTCCGAATTTTTGGGGCATCGCATCGGACGGAAAACGGGGGATCGGGCGGGTGCTGCGCTTCCCGCGGCGCTGATGGGTTTCGGCTTGCAATTCTATGGCGAGCTTTGGGATGCCCATAAGACCAGCAGCGGATTTTCCATTCAGGACGTCACCTTCAACGCGCTGGGCGCGACCTTTTCCTATTTCCGTCACACCATTCCGGGACTCGAGGAAAAGCTCGATTTTCGTCTCATGTCGGTGCCCAATCGCAAGATATTTTCTCGCAGCGGCAAAAAACATTATGAGCAACAGCATTTTATGTTCGCCGTACAACTTGCCGGCTTCGAAAAGCTGAAAAGCGGCCCGCTAAGGTTCGTTGAGCTTCACGTCGGCTATCGCGGCAAGGATTTTACCAACGCAGAGCGCGCCGCCGGGGTGAAACCGAAGCGCGACATATTTTTCGGCCTTGGCCTCAATGTCAGCGAGCTATTCTTCGGACGTAGCCGGTCCCGGATCAGCCGCGCTATCGCCAGCGGTCTCAACTATTTCCAGCCGCCTTACATAGCGACCCACAATTATGACAATTGGTGAGCGACGCTGCCACATCCCTTGCCGCGAGCGTCACTGACACGGGCAAGGTAACTGTAGCACGCATAGCGCGAGAGGCGGACGGGCAGAAACGCATCCCCTCGCCGGCAGGCGTGCTATAAATGGGTCGCATGCGCTGATGACGCATCCGATGCTTCTCATGAGTGAGGCCGAGACATGCAAGTGCCTCTGACGGCCGGTATCCGATAACTGAAGCAGGTGATCCAATTGGATCACCTGCTTTGAGTGATAAGGACCATGTCGAGGCCTTATGAACACCTGATTGGCCCGATGAAGGCGTTGCCGTAAACGTCTCAGGCGTGAAGACGTCAAAAGCTGCTGAAGCCCGACGACCACCAGCGCGAGGAATAGCAACGTAGAGCGATTTTCTAATTGGATGGAACGCAGTTTGGCGAAGCCAATCTCTGATGATTTGGAGCCGCAGGCCAGCGCAGCCAAATCGCATAACACAAGAATTTAAGGCGGCGATCCGATGCAATCGGATCGCCGCCTTAATTGCCGACCTGCTGCCTGATCTTTTCAACCGCCAGTTTCACGTCCTGTGAACGGCTAAGCGGGGCTACCAAAATCCCATCGGGGGTCGACACGATGATGGAGTTGCTAATGCCGATCGCCGCTACAGGGGGGCCGCCGTCGACGTAAATGAGGTTGCCCGATCCGTCGAGATCGGCCACGGTCCCATGATAGGAGTTGCCGTTATCGTCCTGCTCCCGGATCGCCCAGAGGGCATCCCATGAACCGACGTCGGACCAGCCGATATCTGCGGCGATCACCGCCACCTTTTCCGCTTTTTCCATGACAGCATTGTCGATGGAGACATCCGGCGCGGCGGCAAAGGCGACGGGGTCCGCACGGACCGACTGACCGTCCTGTACGGCCGCCTGTATGGCGCTCGCACATGCATCGGCGACCTCTGGCGCATGGGCTCGTAAGGCCGCCAGGATGGCGCTGGCGCGGAACAGAAAGATGCCGGCGTTCCACAAATAGTTACCCGCCGCGAGATATTGTTCCGCATTCGCTCGCGCCGGCTTCTCATGAAACTTCGTTACGGCGTTGATGTCCTCAAGGTCCAAAGCTTCGCCAACCTCGATATAACCAAAGCCCGTCTCGGCGTGCGACGGCTTGATTCCAAACGTCATCAAATAGCCTTCCTGCGCCGCCGGAACGGCGCCGCCGATCAACCGATGAAACTCGGCCACGTTGCCGATCACATGATCGGACGGCATGACCAACATCAGACCATCACCATGATTACGCACGATCCATTCTGCCGCAATGCCGACGGCAGCCGCCGTATTGCGGGCCATAGGTTCGAGAATGACGGCAGCCGATTCTACGGAGAGGCCCGCGAGTTGTTCCCGGACCAACGGTTCATGGGCGTGATTAGCCACGATGATTGGCGCGCCAAAACCATCGATGCCCTGCATTCGCCGTAATGTATCCTGCATCATCGAATATTCGGAGACGAGCGATATGAACTGCTTGGGGCGGTCCTTCTGCGACACCGGCCAGAGCCTGGTGCCCGAACCGCCGGAAAGGATTACCGGAAATCCGATATCAGCCGAAAAGGACGCATTATCACCCATGAAAATTTCTCCGAAAGCCCGAACTTATATTTGCCCGGAATTTGCATCTCTATTCAGCCCCGACTCACAAGTTCGCGGCCGATCACCATTATTAGTCAATAAAGTCTATTTCCAGACAGGTCACGCGGCATAGTCGGTCAGGCCGTGTAGCGTGGCCCCGCCCTCGCGGGCCGCGGACGGCATTTTATGTGCTCCCGTCCGAGTCAGCCGCTCGACTGCATGGCTGACCAGTAGAGCCAGACCCTCTTCACTCAGCAATCCGCCGCGGATCAGGCACCGATCCATCAAGACCCGCCTGAAAGCACTGTATGTCGCGACATCGGGTGCGCGCGGCGCACCCCAGAATTGGTCTAAGTCCCCTTGATGGGCGACGCCCTCGACCTTGTACACCGCATGCCCCAACACCGCGACCGGTCTGCCGATATTCAACGCGAGGGTCCCGACCGTACTGTTGACCGTAACCACGCCCAGAGACCGGTCCACCACTTCGCTGATATCCCAGTCGTCCAGATAGAATACCCGGTCCGCAACGCCGTAACGGCCGGCAAGTTTACGCGTCAGGCCTTCCCAACGTACGAGCCCCGGATCGAGCGGATGCCGTTTAACGACCAGGCTGATGTGATCGGGCGCATGGCCGGCAAAGCTCTTCAGGATAAACCGCAATGCCGCACGCATGTCGCCAAATGGCGAATGATGGCGGATCTGATAGTCCGAGTTGAGCTGGAGCGGCATCACATAAAAGGGCCGGTCCTTGACCGCTTCCCACCGCACGCGAGACCGCGCCAGGGCTTGCTTGCGCAAAAATAGTTTGCGGGCCCATCCGACCGACTCCATGACGAAACTATGAGGCCGATGGGTCGTGTAAAAAGGAAAATAGGGCCTCAGAACCGCCGAAGCGAGGCCATTGCGCATGGTGTTGCGGGCGCGGGCACGAAAGGTCGAAGGAACGGCGGGAAGGGTCGGATCATAATCGGGCAACCCGTCCGCCTGATCCAAATACCATTGCGGATCCAGGGGCAGGGTCGAATTGCCGTTTACCCCGTCATCCTGAAGCGTCAGGAAGTCAGGCCGGATATAGCCTTCTTCGACCACATGAACGCGGACATTGCGCAGCCGGGCCATGCCGTGCGCCGACGCATGATAGGGGCGACAATCGCCAAAAAGGATAAGGTCGGTGACCCGATGGTTGACGAGAAAGTCATCGAAAAACAGCGGCCAGTTCCGTAAGGTGCCACGATAATCGACGGCATCTCCGACCCAGTCTATCTTGTCGCCGCCGTTGATATTGATCCGCCGCGCTTCATGACCGCGCTCGATCAATGCCGCCGCCAGCATACTAAAAAAAGGTCCGTGAGGCCCCTGCAAAAATAGGAAGGTCTTGGCCGGCGCGTCAGACACGGAGAAACTCGGCAGATAAAGTCATAAATCTTCGTAACTTCCCCTGTGCAACGCGCAACATGATAAGCCATGTCATCGGCGGTGTCGATCCATCAGCCATCCGGTCCACCATGATTTCCGGCCCGCATGGCAGCCGCGTCACCGGGTCGATATAGCGCGGATAAAGAATGAGGGTGGCCGCCACAAGCTGATCCAGCGTCAGTCTGCGCCCTCGCCGTCCGCGAGGTTGCGCCAGGTCGCGGGTCAGCCCCCAGCCCGCATAAAAGGGCATGCCGTGCACCGTCACCGGCCGGTCGCGCATCAGCGCCTCGAACCCGGTAAGCGAGGACAGAACGTGGACTTCGTCCACCGCCTGGACGAGTTCCATGAGCGGCGCGCCGATGTCGATCCGATCCGCATGCTCCAGCACGACCGCGTCGCTCAAATGGCCTTTGCGGTGCCCCGCCTGCACATCGGGATGGGGGCGGTAGATGATCCACGCGCCGGGTTCGGCACGCCGGACGCGGGTGAGGAAATCGAGGTTGCCCGCCACCCCGGCGCCCCCCTTTTGAACGGAAAGGTCGTCGTCCACTTGCCCGACCGCCAATATGGTGCGCCGGCCGGGCGGCAGGTCGAGCATCGCGCCGGATTGCGCGCCATATTTGGTGACGCCTGCGGCGCTGATGCGCTGCCGCAGCCGGCCCGCCCGGGCCACCAGCGCGTCCGGGAAGTCATAAGTCGCCAGCAATGTTTCCAGATCGCTGACTTTGGTCGCGTCATAATAAATGCCCGATCGGTCGACCACGACCGAGCCGGGCGGATGCAGGGCGGCCCCTAAACCGCGCGAGCGCAGGAAACCGTCCTCCACCCGGCAGTAGGGCACGCCCTTCTCCGCCGCCTGCGCTACAAGCGAAGCCGGCACACGGGACGGCCAGGCCGCCAGCGCGCCGCCCCTGGCCTTCGCTCGCCGCAGGGCGCGTGCGGGCGGCAGGAACGGCGGTGAGCGAAGCCCATCCCACAGGAAGTGCGCGATCGCTTCCCGTTTCCAAAAGGCCATGCCGGTCGCGGCCGCGATGCCCCGGTTGCCGTCGATGTGACGCCGCCAGTCGGTGAGCTGCGTGACGACCGCGCCGACATCGGCGGGCGCGCCGGAAAAACAGTCGCGATAGGCAGCGCTCGCCAGTGCCCTTCGGGCGGCCTCGCGCAGATCGCCGGGCGCGATGGGGAGGCAATCCGGGCCGAAGACGGGCACGCCCAACATCCCCGCGACGATCGCCAGTTCATCGTCCAGCGAGGCATGCACGGAGGACGCACCCTCCGCCAGCGCCCAGGGGTCGCACGGCGATGGCACTGTCACACCGATGGCCGATGATTGGCCCGGCAGCGCGCCCGGTACGATGCCGACTTCCGACGTTGCGATCCCGACCAGTCGTTCAGGCGAAATAGGCACGCCCTGACGCGCGATCACCCTGAAGCCTGCCGGCCGATGGCCCCAGAAATCGCCGCCGACCCGCGCCCGAGCGACCGCATCGATCATGTCGTCGGCCGCGATCGGGGTCGTGCCGAACTCGGCCGCCCTGCTCACCGCCGCCAGCGCAGGCGCGATGCCCGGAAAGGGAGGAGAACGCAGGAAGGGCGGCGGGGTCATGATCTGACCCAGCCTTGGGGTTCGCAAGGGCGCACGTCAAGGACGACCGGGGGCCGCCACCTCATCGAGCAGGTCGGTGACGACATCGAAATAGTCGCGCCAGGTCGGGGCCCGCCACTGATCGATCCTGGCCAGTTGCGCCACGCGCTCGGGCGAGTCCGGGCGGCGATAGGCGTCGATGATTCGCAGCCAGCCCAGCCCGTCGAGCGGATCGAGATAATCGGGTGCGTCGCCGCCGACCTCGCGATGCGCCAATATGTCGCTGCAAATGACCGGGATGCCCGCCGCCAGCGCTTCGACCACCGGCATGCCGAACCCTTCTTCGAAACTCGGCATCAGCATGGCGCGGGCATGGCTGACCAGTTCCTGCATTTCATTGTCGGACACTTCGCCCGCCTCGATCACATGGCCCCGCAACGCTTCGGCGCGTTCCAGCATATCGACCACATTTTCATTTTCCCAGCCGCGCCGGCCGATCAGCATCAGCACCGGCGCATCATCGCCCAGCCGTTGGATCAGCCGACGCCATACATTGAGCAGCAGCAGGTGATTCTTGCGCGGTTCGATCGTGGAGATGTAGACGAAATAGGGGCGGGAGGGCACCGCCAGCCCCCGCGTCCCGAAAATGTCGACCGGATCGGCGCCGAAATGGATGACGCGCACGCTGCGACCCGCCAGCCCGTTTTGCATGTGGGGCGCGAGCGCGTCGATCGTGGTCTGGCTGTTGCCGATGATGCCGGTCGCATAGGCGTCGATCGTGCGCACGCGCCGCCGATGCTCCTCGGCCCCCTGGGGCCGGGCGAACTCGGGATGGCTGAGCGGAATGACGTCATGGACCAGCGTGACGAACTTCGCACCCTCCGCTCGCAGGATCGCGCCTACCTGCTGGGGATCGTCGAGATGATGCGGCGATACCTGAAGATAGACGCGCGGGCCCCTGGGCTTGGGCACCGGGCGCGGGCGCAGCGCGAAAAGGTGTCGGATGATCGCCGCCTTGTTCTTGCTCTGATCAGGCGATGCGGCGTTGCGCCATTTCGCGGTGGTGAAGGCCAGGAACTGCCGCACCGCAGCCGTGCTCAGCCGGCCATAATAGCCCCCGGCCGGATGGACGGCCGCGAACGCCAGCCGGTCCGGCATCCGTTGCAGCAATTCGCGCGCATAGACATATTCCACCCGGTCGATGCCGGTCGGGGTCGGATGAAAGCAGCGCGATAGCAGGCGCGACAGATCGAGGATGACTTCAGATTGCTCGGGCGTCGACCGGAGCGCCATGGCGGCGCGCTTGGTCAACAGGGCAAGCCGCGCGCCGGGCGCCTTGAAGGGTTTCAGCACCATATCAATGGCCGCCGGACGATGCGACCCGAAGGCCGACAGATTTACAGCGCAGCATCAGAGGTGCGCGCGGATCTCGTCGGCCAGCGCGTTCAGCGCGTCCGCATCGGCGAAATCGCCCTGCGCATGCGCGGAAAAGCCCATCGGCCCACCTTCCCAACGCGGCACGATATGGACATGCAGGTGAAACACCGTCTGGCCGGCCGGCGCGCCGTTGAATTGGGCGATATGGATGCCGTCGGGCTGCACCGCCGCCCGGATCGCACCGGCGACCTTCCGCACGCTCGCCATCACCTGACAGAGCGCCTCCGGCTCGATCTCCAGGATGTTGCGCGCCTTCGACCATTTTGAAATGACGAGGGCATGCCCCTTCGACTGCGGCTGTATGTCGAGAAAGGCATATGTATGCTCATCCTCATATAATTTAGTCGAAGGAATCTTGCCCTGAAGTATCAGGGCAAAGACATTGCTCTCGTCATAGCGGCCATCAAGGCTCATGGTCGTGCTCTCAGCTTACATAATGCGCGGTGGTCTTGGCCGCGACTTCCTCTGCGGTTACGCCGGGGGCCAGCTCGACCAGCCGGAACGGGCTGTCATGGTCGGTGCGCTGAAAGACGCACAGGTCGGTGATGATCATGTCCACGACGTTGCGCCCCGTCAGCGGCAGGGTGCAGGCCGGGATGAACTTGGGATCGCCGTTCTTGCTGTTATGTTCCATCACGACGATGATCTTCTTGACCCCGGCGACGAGGTCCATCGCGCCGCCCATGCCCTTGATCATCTTGCCGGGGATCATCCAGTTGGCGATGTCGCCATTTTCCGCGACTTCCATCGCGCCCAGCACGGTCAGGTCGATATGCCCGCCGCGGATCATCGCAAAGCTGTCGGCCGAGCTGAAATAGGAGGATTGCGGCAGTTCGCTGATCGTCTGCTTGCCTGCATTGATGAGGTCGGCATCCTCTTCGCCCTCATAGGGGAAAGGACCTATGCCCAGCATGCCGTTTTCGGACTGGAGCGTCACTTCGACGCCTGCCGGAATATGGTTGGCGACCAGCGTCGGAATACCGATCCCCAGATTCACATAAAAACCGTCCTGCAATTCCTTCGCGGCGCGCGCGGCCATGTCATCGCGGGTCCAGCCTTTGCTCTGCTCGGACATTATGCGGCCTCCCTCTGGCGGACGGTTCTAAATTCGATCTGCTTGTCATAGGGGCTGCCAAGGACGAGCCGCTTCACATAGATGCCGGGCACATGGATGCAATCTGGGTCGAGGCTGCCGGTCGGCACGATTTCCTCGACTTCGGCCACGCAGATCTTCGCGGCGGTCGCCATCGGCTGGTTGAAATTGCGCGCGGTCTTGCGGAAGATGAGGTTCCCCGCTTCGTCGGCCTTCCACCCCTTGATGATCGCAAGGTCGGCGAAAATGCCGCGTTCGAGAATATACTCCTGGCCGTCGAAGGTCTTCACTTCCTTGCCCTCGGCCACGGCCGTGCCCACGCCCGTCTTGGTATAAAAGCCGGGGATACCCGCCCCGCCGGCGCGGCAGCGTTCGGCCAGCGTACCCTGCGGGCAGAATTCGACTTCCAGCTCACCCGCCAGATATTGCCGCTCAAACTCCTTGTTCTCGCCGACATAGCTGGCCATCATTTTCTTGATCTGGTGCGCACGCAACAGCTTGCCGAGGCCGACATTATCGATCCCGCAATTATTGGAGGCGATCGTCAGGTCCTTGACGCCATTTTCGAGGATCGCGTCGATCAGCCGTTCGGGAATGCCGCTAAGCCCAAAACCACCCGAAACAATCTGCATTCCGTCGAACAGCAGGCCCTCCAGCGCGGATCGGGCATCGGGGTAGAGCTTATTCACCATTCTGACATCCTCCAGTAGCCGGGCCAATGCGCATAAGCACAACCGGCGAAAGCGTCAATTTACCCGAATGGCGAATATTTCAGATCAGGCCCGCAAGCGGACTGGATGGGTCGGCATAGAGGCGCTTGCCCATGCGTCCGGCGCGATAGGCCATCCGTCCGGCCTCGACCCCCGCCTTCATCGCCGCGGCCATCAGCACCGGGTCCTTGGCTTCGGCGATGGCGGTGTTCATCAGCACGCCGGTGCAGCCCAGTTCCATCGCCTGCGCCGCTTCCGACGCCGTGCCCACGCCCGCATCGACCAGCACTGGCAGGTTCGTGCCCTCCACGATCAGGCGGATCGTCACCCGGTTCTGGATGCCGAGGCCCGAGCCGATCGGCGCGCCGAGCGGCATGATCGCGACCGCGCCGACATCCTCCAGCCGCTTCGCCGCGATCGGATCGTCGACGCAATAGACCATGGGCTTGAAGCCCTCCTTGGCCAAAATCTCGGTCGCGCGCAGCGTTTCCACCATATCGGGGTATAATGTGCGCGCCTCGCCCAGCACTTCGAGCTTCACCAGGTCCCAGCCCCCCGCCTCGCGCGCCAGCCGCAGCGTGCGGATCGCATCCTCGCCGGTGAAGCAACCCGCCGTGTTGGGCAGGTAAGTGATGACCTTCGGATCGATATAATCGGTCAGCATCGGCGCCTTGGGGTCCGACACATTGACCCGGCGCACCGCGACCGTGACGATCTGCGCGCCCGACGCCGATACCGCCGCCGCATTCTGCTCGAAACTCTTATATTTGCCGGTGCCCACGATCAGCCGCGAGCGGAAGGTCCGGCCAGCCACGGTCCAGCTATCATCGTCCAGCACCGCGACATCGCCTTGCGCGACCGGATGGTCGCCGCCACCCCCCGCGACCGGATGGTCGCCACCACCAACGAAATGCACGATCTCCAGTTCGTCGCCATCCTCGACCCGCACCTGCGCCAGGGTCGATCGCGGCACCACCTCCAGATTGCGCTCGACCGCCACTTTTTCGGGCACGAAGCCCAGTTCGCTTGCCAGTTCCGCCAGCGTCAGGCCGTCGCGGATGCGGCGATGTTCGCCGTTGATGTGGATGGAAATCGTGCCGTCAACGCTCACTGCTTCGGTCCCACTGGGTCAATCCCGTTCGTGCATCGGATAACGTGTCTCGACTTGGCGCGACACGAAGGGTTAAAGGTCAGGGCGCATATAGGGCTGCCAAGGCCCCGCCCGCAACATGCAACTCTAAATGCCCTGGGGGACGTCAGATGGCCGATGCTCGCAAAATCTATGTGCTGAACGGCCCCAATCTCAACATGCTGGGCACGCGCGAGCCGGACATCTACGGCTATGACACGCTGGACGACATCGCCGAGCGGATGGAGGATGTCGCCACGCGCGCCCATGTCGAGCTGGATTTCCGCCAGTCCAATCATGAAGGCCATCTGATCGACTGGTTGCAGGAGGCCAATGGCGAGGGCGCGCACGCCGTCATCCTGAACCCCGGCGGCCTGACGCATACGTCGGTGGCATTGCACGACGCGATCAAGGGGATCAGCGTTCCCGTGATCGAGGTTCACCTCTCCAACCCCCATGCGCGGGAGCCATTTCGCCACAAAAGCTATGTGGGCATGGCGGCAAAGGGCACGATCGCCGGCTTCGGCGCGCTTTCCTATATGCTCGCGCTCGAAGCCGCGTTCGAGCTTTAGAAAGTTGCGCTTGGGTGCAAAGGCGCATAGGCGCTTGGCGCAAAGACGGAATAGACCGCTAGGGACCGGACATGAACGACAAGACTGAAAAGGGCGCGATGCAGGTGGATGTGCAGCTGGTGCGCGATCTCGCCGCGCTGCTGGACGACACCAACCTGACCGAAATCGAGGTCGAGGACGGCGATCGCAAGATCCGCGTCGCGCGCAAGGCCGCCAGCAATGGCGGTGCGGCTTTTTACGCCCCGCCAGCCGCCGCACCCGCCGCTGCTCCCGCGCCGACAGTAACGGCTACCGCTTCGGCCGAACCAGCGCTGCCCGCCGGCACCATCGTCCGCTCGCCGATCGTGGGCACCGTCTATCTTTCGGCCGAGCCGGGCGCGGCCGCTTTCGCACGGGTCGGTGCGCAGGTCGGCGCGGGCGAGACGTTGCTTATCGTCGAAGCGATGAAGGTCATGAACGCGATTGCCGCGCCGTCCGCCGGCACGATCAAGGCGGTGCTGGTCGAAAACGGCCAGCCGGTCGAATATGACCAGCCGCTCGTCGTGATCGAATAAGGCGCTGAACGCCATGGCCATCGAGAAACTGCTGATCGCCAACCGGGGCGAGATCGCGCTGCGCATTCATCGCGCCTGCCATGAAATGGGCATCAAGACGGTCGCGGTGCACTCAACCGCCGATGCCGACGCCATGCATGTGCGCCTTGCCGACGAGGCGATCTGCATCGGTCCGCCGGCGGCCAAGGACAGCTATCTGAACGTCGCGGCGATCATCTCCGCCGCTGAAATCTCCGGCGCGGACGCGATCCATCCCGGCTATGGCTTCCTGTCGGAGAACGCCAAATTCGCCGAGATCGTCGAAGCGCACGGCATCGCCTTCGTCGGTCCCAAGCCCGAGCATATTCGCATCATGGGCGACAAGGTGGAGGCCAAGCGCACCGCCGGCGCGCTCGGCCTGCCGCTGGTGCCAGGATCGGACGGGGCGATCGAGACATTCGAGGAAGCAGCGCCCATCGCCGCGAAGATCGGCTATCCGGTCATCATCAAGGCCGCGTCGGGCGGCGGCGGACGCGGCATGAAAGTTTGCGAGTCCGAGGACCAGCTCGAAACGCTGATGCAACAGGCGGGCAGCGAGGCGAAAGCCGCGTTCGGCGACGCCACCGTCTATCTCGAAAAATATCTGGGCAACCCCCGCCATATCGAGTTCCAGATATTCGGCGACGGCAACGGTAACGCGATCCATCTTGGCGAACGCGACTGTTCGCTCCAGCGTCGCCACCAGAAGGTGCTGGAGGAAGCCCCCTCTCCCGTCATCACCGCGGCCGAGCGCGAGCGGATGGGCGGCATCGTGTCCAAGGCGATGGCCGACATGGGCTATCGCGGCGCGGGCACAATCGAATTTCTCTACGAAGACGGCGAATTCTACTTCATCGAAATGAACACCCGGCTTCAGGTCGAACATCCGGTGACCGAGATGATCACCGGCCTCGACCTCGTGCGCGAACAGATCCGCATCGCCGAAGGCCGGCCACTGTCGGTCGAGCAGAAGGATCTGGAATTTCACGGCCACGCCATCGAATGCCGCATCAATGCCGAAGATCCCCGCACCTTCGCGCCCTCGCCCGGCACGGTGACGCGCTATCATGTCCCCGGCGGCATGCATGTCCGCGTCGATAGCGGCCTGTATCAGGGCTATAAGGTGCCGCCCTATTATGACAGCATGATCGGCAAGCTGATCGTCTATGGCCGGACCCGCGAAGGGGCGATCATGCGGCTGAAGCGCGCGCTTCAGGAATATGTGATCGAAGGGATGAAGACCACGATCCCGTTGCATCAGGCGCTGTTGGAGGACCCCGATTTCCTCAACGGTGACTATACGATCAAATGGCTGGAGGAATGGCTGGAGCGGGACGGCCAGCCGTGAAGGCGACGATCTGGCACAATCCGCGCTGCTCGAAATCGCGCGCGGCGCTGGCGCTGCTGGAGGCCGCGCCGGGCGTCGAGGTCGAGATCGTCGACTATCTCAAAACCCCGCCCGGCCGGGCCGAGATCGAAGCCGTGTTCGCCAGAGCCGGCATCAGCCCGTCGCAGGCGCTGCGCAAGGGCGAGAGCGTCGTGAAGGCGATCGGCCTCGATATAACGGACGAAGGCGCCATTCTGGATGCGATGGCTATCCATCCGATCCTGATCGAACGCGCGATCGTTATCACCGACAAGGGTGCCGTCATCGCCCGCCCGCCTGAAGAAGCGCTGCGCCTCCTCTAGCGGCGGATGGAACGGGGCGATTTAAGATAATGAAACCATGAAGGACTGATCGACCTTTGAGGGAGCCTCTCTCTCGCACAGGGAGAAGGACCGTGATCGCCGCAATCCGCTCGCTCAGGCACCAGCCCAAAGGCGCGACAGCGATGGAATAGGGCCTGATCGCCGCCCTCATCGCGGTCCCCGCCATCGGCGCGATGACCAGCCTTGGCAGCACGTTAACAATGTAAATGGCAATTTGCGCTGATATTCATACCGATCAGCGAAAATCACCGCTTGGCACCGTATCTTCATTTCGATAATACCCGAAATATGGAATCGACAGAAGCAGTTGCCGCCCTGAGCGCGCTGGCGCATCCCGCCCGCCTGTCCCTCTTTCGGGCGCTTGTCCGCGCCGGTAACGGCGGCGAAGCGGCCGGCGATCTTGCCGACCGCCTTGCCCTGCCGCCCTCGACCCTCTCTCATCATCTCGCGACGCTCGAACGATCCGGTCTGATCGCCCATGCGCGCCACCACCGCCACCTGATCTACGCCGTCGCTCCTGCCGCCATCCGCGACCTGATCGCTTTTCTGGTCGAAGATTGCTGCGAAGGCCGCCCCGAATTATGCGGCGGCGCGCCCAGTTGCGGGATGCCTGCATCATGACCCGCGCCCTTGCCGCCGAAGCGATCGGCACCACCCTTCTGGTCGCCACGGTGATCGGATCGGGCATCATGGCGGAGCGGCTTTCGGCCGGCAACGCAGCGGTCGCCTTACTGGGGAACGCGGTCGCGACCGGTGCCATGCTGTTCGTGCTTATCACTCTGCTGGGGCCGCTCTCGGGGGCGCAATTCAATCCGGTCGTGACCCTGTTGCTGGAGCGCGGCCAGGACAGGCAGGCGCGGATCGCGGTCCAGTTCACGGGCGCGATCCTCGGCACGATTTTGGCCCACGCCATGTTCGGCCATGCCGCGCTTGAAATCGGCACGAAGGTCCGGTCCGGCCCCGGCCAGTGGCTGGGCGAGGCCGTCGCAACCTTCGGCCTGCTGATGACGATACATCTCGGCACGCGCTTCCGTCCTGCCGCCCTGCCCGCGCTGGTGGCTGCGTGGATCGTCGCCGGCTACTGGTTCACCGCCTCGACCAGTTTCGCCAACCCCGCGGTCACGCTGGCGCGCGCCTTCACCGATAGTTTCGCCGGTATCCGGCCCATGGACGTGCCGGCATTCATGATCGCGCAACTGGCTGGGGGTCTCGCCGGCCACCATGCCGGGCGCTGGCTGAGCGCAGATCCCGCGCAAGCCCTCATCCTTGTCGAACCGGAAGGACGAACACAGCCATGAAAGCGACCATCTGGCACAACCCCGCCTGCGGGACATCGCGCAAGACGCTCGCGATCCTGGAGGAAACGCCGGATGTGCAAGTCGAAATGATCGATTACCTGCATACGCCCTACACCCGCGACAAGCTCGTCCAACTGATCGCCGATGCTGGTTTGACACCGGCACAGGCCATCCGCAAAATGGGCACCGATGCCGAGGAAATGGGCCTGCCCGGGATGGACGACGATGCCATTCTCGACGCCATGACCGCCAACCCCGCCTATGTGAACCGGCCGTTCGTTGAAACCGGAAAGGGCGTTCGGCTGTGCCGTCCGCAGGATGTGGTGCGCGAGATTCTCTGAAGATTCACGCGATTGTCTTCATTCCGTAACAATCGCGTGATTGAGTGCTTGCCACGAGGGCGCCGGAGGACTTAGCCTCGTGCCCATGGCAAAGGGCATCCCATTGGCGACCATCGCCGTCTACAGCCTCAAAGGCGGCGTCGGCAAAACGACCTTCGCCATCAACCTCGCCTGGGCTTCGGCCAGTATTTCAAAGCGCCGCACGCTGTTGTGGGATCTCGATCCGCAAGCGGCGTCGAGTTGGCTGCTGTCCACCGACGCGACGAGCCGCGACGCGGCGCAGGCGATCTTCAGCAAGGATGTCGACGTCCACAAGCTGATCCAGCCGTCGACGGTGCCGGGGCTTGACCTGATCGCGGCCGACACGTCGCTGCGCAGCCTCGACCATCT
This sequence comes from Sphingobium fluminis, assembly GCF_037723805.1. Classification (NCBI taxonomy): domain Bacteria; kingdom Pseudomonadati; phylum Pseudomonadota; class Alphaproteobacteria; order Sphingomonadales; family Sphingobiaceae; genus Sphingobium; species Sphingobium fluminis. The sequence goes on along the minus strand of NZ_JBBJUK010000001.1, from coordinate 470,306 downwards.
GTTCCGTGAAATGGACAAGAAGAAGCGGCTCGCCAAGCTGATCGAAAGTCTGGGCCGCGATTATGACCGGATCATCCTCGATTGCCCGCCGGGCCTCACCGAAACCAGCGAACAGGTGCTGCGCGCCGCGAACATGATCGTGATCCCGGTAATCCCTTCACCGCTGTCTCAGCGCGCGATGGGCGAAGTCGCGCGCTATCTCGTCCAGCGCGGCGGGAGCCATGCGCCGATCCTGCCGGTCTATTCGATGGTCGACCGCCGCCGCGCGCTGCACCGCAAGGCGCTGGAGGAGCAGCCGGGCTGGTCGGCAATTCCGATGGCCAGCACGATCGAGCAGATGACCGTCCGCCGTAAACCGCTGGGGGCCTTTGCGCCATCGTCGCCGCCCGCGAAGGAATTCGCCGGCCTGTGGACGATGATCGAGCGCCAGTTGCTGGCGCGCTGACCGATCGGATTCCCTGCCTCGTGAAACGGCCCGCTCAGGCCGCGATGTCGTAGGGCCGGATTTCCCCGGTCAGGTAAAGATTGCGCGCCTTGGACCGGCTGAGCTTGCCCGAGCTGGTGCGGGGCAGGGTGCGCGGCGGCACCAGCTCGACAACGCAGTTCATGCCGGTGATCGCGCGCACTCGCTCGCGAATCTGGTCGCGCAGGCGCGAACGTTCCTCATTGTCGGAGGTGCGGCAATGCACCAGTACGGCCGGGGCTTCCTCGCCGCCGGAGGTGGTGATCGCGAAGGCGGCGATATCGCCCTGCTTGAAGCCGGGAAGCTGCTCCACCGCCCATTCGATATCCTGCGGCCAGTGATTCCGGCCGTTGATGATGATCATGTCCTTGGCGCGGCCGACGATGTAGAGATAGCCCTCGCTCAGATAGCCCATGTCGCCGGTGTCGAGCCAGATGCGGTTCGATGCATCGGTGGCCATGCAGGCGTCGGTCGCCTCCTGATCGCGGAAATAGCCCACCATCAGCGATGGTCCGGTGGTCCAGATCTTGCCGATCTGGCGCTCGCCCATCAAGCCGCCATCCTCGTCGCGAATTTCCACGGTCATGCCGCGCGCGGGCTTGCCGCAATTGACGATCGAGCGGAATCGCTGCGGACGCCCCTCGGTGGCGTCACCGCCCGACAGGTCGGTTTCCTCGACCAGCTCGACCACGATACCCTCGCCCGGCGGCATGATGGTGACGGCCAGTGTCGCTTCGGCCAGGCCGTAGCTGGGCAGGAAGGCGCGCGGGCTGAACCCGGCATCGGCGAAGGCGTCGACGAAGCTCTGCATCACGTCGGGCCGGATCATGTCCGCGCCATTGCCCGCCAGCCGCCAGCGTGACAGGTCGAACCGATCCTGCGCCTTGGTCTGGCTCGACATGCGCCGCGCGCAGATGTCATAGCCGAAGGTCGGCGAATAGCTGATCGACGTGCCGGTGTTGCGGCTGATGAGGTCGAGCCAGGCGAGCGGGCGCCGCGCGAAATCCTCGGTCTTCATATAGTCGGTCGACACCTGGTTCGCGACGACCGACAGGAAGCAGCCGACAAGGCCCATATCATGATACCAGGGCAGCCAGCTGATGCAGCGATCGCTGTCCTGCACTTCCATGCCATGGCTGTGCGCGGCGAGATTGCTCAGCAGCGCATGATGGGTGACGGCGACGCCGTGCGGAAAGCGGGTCGATCCGCTCGAATATTGCAGATAGGCGATGTCTTCGGTCTTCGCCTGCGGCAGCGGGCCGGGCTTGGGCGCGCGCGCGATGAAATCCTCGAAATCGATGCTCTCGACGCCGCGCAGCCGCCCCGCCTCGCCCGCCATATCGGCCAGTTCGGCCGGAAACAGGAAGAGATGCGGGTCACAGCTCGTCAGCTGCACCACCAGCTGGTCGATATAGCTGTCCTTGCCGCCGAAGCTGGTCGGCAGCGGCAACGGCACGGGCCAGGCGCCGGCATAGATGATGCCGAAGAAAAGCTGCGCGAAATCGGCCCCGGTCTCCGCCACCAGTGCGACGCGATCCCTGGGCCTGATGCCATGGGCGACCAGCCGATGCGCGCAGGCGACCGCATCGCCGCGCAGTTCCGCGAAGGGATAAGGCCGCGCCAGATTGCCGCGCGCATCATGGAAATTCAGCCCGCGCCTGGTGCGCGCCGCATAGTCCAGCGCTTCGCCCAACGTGTCGAAATCCGAAAAACGGCGCGGCATTTCATCCATCGTCGGCGTGGGAGCGATTGCCGCGCTGTCATTCATTTTTTGCGAACCCGTCATATTGGTGTCACCCAATGTCATATCATCCCGTCCGGTGGCCGCTATCATCTTTGAACCCGGCTTGCACCGCTCGTTGCATAACAAATCCAGCTTGTAGCGCATAAGGCGCGGTTAAATTCCGGCCCGACTGTGGCATAAACATGGCGGCGGGCGCATGATGACCCGAATGATGCACATATTATGAGCCGAAAAGCCCCCCGTCCGCCCCTGAATGACGAAAGTTTGCGCGAGCTGGCGCTGCATTATGTCGGGCGTTTCGCCACCAGCCGCGCGCGCCTGCTCGCCTATCTGGAGCGCAAATTGCGCGAGCGCGGCTGGAGCGGCGAGAACCCCGCCGCACCGGACGCGCTGGTCGAGCGGCTCGGCGAGCTGCGCTACGTCGATGACGCCGCCTATGCCACGATGAAGAGCGGCGCGCTGGCCCGCCGCGGCTTTGGCCCCCGCCGCGTGGAACAGGCGCTGCGCGAGGCGGGGATCGAGGCGGCGGACCGCGTGGCCGCGACGACGCCGGACGACGCCGCCGCGTGGGAAGCGGCCAATCGTTTCGCGCGGCGCAAACGCCTTGGTCCCTATGCGACGCAGACGCCCGATCCGGCCCAGCATCAAAAGGCGATCGCCGCCTTCCTGCGCGCCGGCCATGATTTCGCCACGGCCCGCCGCTGGCTAGATGCGCCGCCCGGCATACCGCCCGAACGGCCGGACAATGAGGGTTAACCGCCTCCCTTTCGACCATAAGATCGGCTAGGCACGGGCCCATGACCCGCTTGCTCCTCGCCGCCCTGCTGCTGGGCATAACCGCCTGCTCCTCCCACCCGGCGAGCGCCGACAAGGCAGATGCGAGCGCGGCCGCAACGCAAATTCGCCTCCCCCTTGTCATCCGCAACGCCAAGGGCAATCACCGTTTCGACGTCGAGGTCGCCCGCTCTCCGCAGGAACAGGAGCGCGGCCTCATGTTCCGCACGAGCATCGAGACCGATGGCGGCATGCTCTTTCCGATGTCGCCGCCGCGCACCGCGAGCTTCTGGATGGAAAATACGCTCGTGCCGCTCGACATGCTCTTCATCCGCACCGACGGCTCGATCGCCTTCATCAAGGCGAATGCGGAACCCTATTCGCGCATTCCGGTGTCGGCCGGCATTCCGGTCGCGGCGGTGCTCGAACTGCGCGGCGGTCGCGCGGCGGAGCTTGGCATCGCGCCGGAAGATCGCGTCCGTTGGGGCCGCTGCGCCGCCCCTGCCGAAAAAGTTGCGGACGGCCTCGATTTCTGCCCCGCACCCTAGCGCTTCGCCACAACCGCCTTGCCAATCGCCCGCGCGCCGGAGTAAGCGCTTGGCCCATGGGACTCCTCGGCAAGATCTTCACTTGGTGGGATGGCGCGACCATCGGCACCGCCCTCTTCACCTCGCGCAAGGGCTCGAAGGTGGGCGAGGATCATCAGGGCAATATCTATTATCAGGGCGGCGTGGGCCTCGACGGCAATCCCCGCCGCTGGGTGATCTATAACGGCGCCAACGATGCGAGCCGCGTGCCCGCCGAATGGCATGGCTGGCTGCACCAGACGATCGAGGGCACGCCAGAAAGCTTCCTGCCGCCGCCCCGCATCTGGGAGCGGGAGTTCACCCCCAACGCCACCGGCACCATCGACGCCTATCGCCCGTCGGGCGCGCTCGAAAAGGGTGGCCAGCGCCAGCGCGCCACGGGCGATTATGAAGCGTGGAGCCCCGACGCATCATGACGCCGCGTCCGACGGGGGGTCTCCTGTCGATCCTCTCGAGCGCGCTCCTGCTGTCCGGTTGCGGGGGCGATGACGTGCCGGCCGCCAACCAGACCGGCCCGGTGCGCATTCAGGGCACGCCCATCCGCAGCGGCGGCGCGTCGGCCCTGCCTGGCACGCCGATGGCGGAGCGCGTCGCGGTGATCGGCCTGCTCAACAAGCGCAACGGCATTACCCAGGACCTGACGATGAAGCCGGGCGAAGCCTTGCGCGCGGGCGACGCCATCGTCCGCCTCCAGGCGTGCGAGACCACCGCGCCATGGGAAAATCTTCAGGACAGCGGGGCCTTCGTTCAGCTCGACGTGCGCAGCAGCGCCGATGGCAAATGGCGGCGCAATTTTTCCGGCTGGCTGTTCCGCGACCGCCCGGACCGCAATGTCGTTCAGCACCCTGTCTTCGACGTCTGGGTCAAAAGCTGCACGATGTCCTGGCCAGAGACCGGCCCCGATACGGTCAAGCTGGGCGACAAGGGCGAGCCGGTGAGCGGATCGGCCGGCGGATCGGCGGCCTCGCCCGCCAGCGCCGCGAACGCCAGCGAAGCCGCCTCGCCCGAGCCGTCGGCCAGTACGGCCCGTCCCGAGCCGAGCGGCACGTCCGCCACCGCTTCGCCAAGCAGCACCAGATAATCCTTCTGGCTGATTTCGGTCGCGCCCAGCGATTGCAGATGATCGGTCATGAACTGGCAGTCGAGCAGGGTGAAGCCACCCGCGCGTAGCCGCGCCACCAGCCAGGCCAGCGCCACCTTCGATGCGTCCGTGCGACGCGACACCATGCTTTCGCCGAAAAAGGCGCGGCCGAGCGCGACGCCATAAAGCCCGCCGACCAGCTCGTCACCGTCCCAGCATTCGATCGAATGGGCAAAGCCGATGGCGTGCAGATGCCGATAGGCGCGCTCGATCGCGGCGTTGATCCATGTGGAGGGCCGGTCCGGCGCGGCCTGCGCGCACAGCGCGAGGATGCCGGCGAAATCGCGATTGGCCGTCACCGCGAATCGCTCCCTGCGGATCACCTTGGCCAGCGAATGCGACAGGTGAAAGCCGTCGAGCGGCAGGATGGCGCGCTTTTTCGGTTCGACCCAATAGACGTCCCGTGCGTCGCGATCGTCGGACATCGGGAACACGCCGATGGCATAGGCCTGCAACAGCATTACGGGATCGATCGTCATTGCCGCCCGGTCTAGCAGAGCAGGCGAGGGAGGAAAGCCCGCGCGAGCGCAGGCGCGTCATTGACTTGGAACCGCGCCGGCCTAGGCTCGCCGCATGAAGATGTTCGCCGCCCTGCCCCTGCTGCTCGCCGCCCTCCCGTCGCCCGCGCTCGCCGCGCCCGATCCCTATGCCGCGCGCATCGCCAGACTGCTGGCGCGCACCCCGCTCATCGACGGGCATAATGACTGGGCGGAGGCACTCGCCGAAAAGGCGAAGGATGCGCGCTGGACGACGTCGCTCGAAACGCTGGACCCCAAGGCGTATCAGACGGACATCGCCCGCCTGCGCGCCGGCAAGGTCGGCGGGCAGTTCTGGTCGGTCTGGGTTTCGGCCGACCTGCCCGCCCTCCAGCAGGTGAAGGCTACGATCGAACAGATCGAACTAGTTCACAATTTCGCCCGTCGCTACCCCCAGACCTTCGCGCTCGCGACGACAGCGGCGCAGGTGCGCGCCGCGCACAAGGCGGGCCGGATCGCGTCGATGATCGGGGTCGAGGGCGGTGGCCAGATCGATGAAAGCCTGGCCGTGCTGCGCGCCTATAAGCAGCTTGGCGCAGGCTATCTGACGCTCACCCACAGCCGCACCATCGCCTGGGCGGACAGCGCGACCGACGATCCCCGGCACGACGGCCTGACCCCCTTTGGCGAAGCGGTAGTGCACGAACTCAATCGGCTGGGCATGCTGGTCGACCTCAGCCATGTCAGCGAGGGCGTGATGCTCGACGCGCTGCGCGTGACGAAAGCGCCGGTCATCTTTTCCCATTCGAGCGCGCGGGCGCTGTGCGACACGCCGCGCAACGTCTCGGACGCGGTGCTCCGCCAAGTCGCGGCCAATGGCGGGTTGGTGATGGTCAACTATGCGCCGCAATACATCTCCGAAGCGCGCCGCGTCTGGGGCGCGGCCCGCAGCGCTGAGATTGCGCGCAACAATGCGCCGCCCTTCGGCGGGCTGCACATCGGCGATCCGGTGGCGGCGAAGGCGGCGCTGGAAATATGGGAAAAGGCCAATCCTGAGCCGGTCGCCACGCTCGCGCAGGTCGCCGATCATATCGACCATATCGCCAGAGTGGCCGGCGTCGACCATGTCGGCATCGGCAGCGATTTCGACGGCGTCGGTCGCATGCCCGAGGGGTTGGGCGGCGTCGAGACCTATCCCGCTTTGCTGGCCGAACTGATGCGCCGTGGCTGGAGCGACGCCGATCTCGCCAAACTCGCCGGCGAAAATATCCTGCGCGTGATGCCGGCGGCGGAAAAGGTCGCGGCGTCGATGGCGGGCGAACCTGAGGGCAGCGGCACCGTCGCGGCGCTGGACGCCGCATTGCCCGCTGTAAATCCGTAAGGCCGGCCTGACAGGTGGTTCAATAATTTCGCGCGGAGGCGCAGAGGACGCAGCGATATTTATTTTGCCTTCTCGGTCGCGCCGCAGGGTGGACCCGCGATAAATCGGCTGCACGCCAGTATAATTGAGATGCTCTCCGCGTCCTTAGCGCCTCTGCGCGCACCATCTTCCTTTTGGTGTATAGCGTCTGGTCCCGACCCGCTGGCCAAGAACCACCGCATTCGCTAACGCCGCGTCATGACCATGAACAGCACCAGTGCCGATCCCGTGGCCCTTGCCCAGCGCCTGATCGCCTGCCCGTCCGTCACCCCCGCACGAGGCGATGTGTTCGTTGCGCTCGAAGCGATGCTGACCCCGCTCGGCTTTACCGTCGACCGCTTCACGACCGGGGAAGCCCCCGATGGGGCGGTCGAAAATCTGCTGGCCTGGCGCACGACCGGCGCGGGGCCGCATTTCGCTTTTGCTGGCCATCTCGACGTCGTGCCGCCGGGGCCGGGCTGGACCGCCGATCCGTTCAGCGCGCAGATCAGGGGCGACCTGCTGTTCGGACGCGGCGCGGTCGACATGAAAGGCGCGATCGCCGCTTTCGTCGCCGCGCTGGAGGATCTGCCCGCCGATCTGCCCGGCACGATCAGCCTGATCATCACCGGCGATGAGGAAGGTCCTGCCACCTATGGCACGCTGGCGCTGATCGACCGGATGGCGGCGCGCGAGCTGCGCCCCGATCTCTGCCTCGTCGGCGAACCCACCTCGTCGGTGCGGCTGGGCGATGTCGTCAAGATCGGCCGTCGCGGTTCGGTCAATATGTGGGTCCGCGTGGCGGGCGTTCAGGGCCATGTCGCCTATCCGCACCTGGCCGACAATCCGATCCCGCGCCTGCTGCGCATCCTCACCGCGATCGAGGCGGAGGTGCTGGACGAAGGCACCGACTGGTTCCAGCCGAGCAATATCGAGATCACCGACCTCGAGGTCGGCAATAGCGCGCACAACATCATCCCCGGTGCCGCGACCGCGCGCATCTCGATCCGCTTCAACGACCGGCACAGCGGCGTGTCGCTTATCGAACGCATCACCGCGATCGCCGCGCCCGAAGGCGGCACCGTCGAAGCGAAGATCAGCGGTGAACCCTTCCTCACCGCGCCGGGCGCGCTGTCCTCGCTGGTGGCGGACGCGATCCGGGACGTGACGGGCATAGAGACGGAACTGTCGACCACGGGCGGCACGTCGGACGCGCGCTTCCTCTCGCGTCTTTGCCCTGTGGTGGAATTCGGCCTCAACAACGCGACCATGCACAAGCTGGACGAAGCGGTGGCGCTGGACGATCTGCGCGATCTCGCCCGGATTTACGGGCTGGTCGTGCGACGCGCCCTCAACGGCTGATCAAAGCGAGCGGCGCTCCGCCCCTGCCGGCGAAGCGGCAAAACGATCGATATAATCGGCCTCACGGGTCGGATGCGCGAGGTGGTAGCCCTGGAAGAGGGTGCATCCGATCACGCGCAGCATCTCCATCTGCGCCTGCGTCTCGATGCCCTCGACCACCACTTCCATGCCCAGCCCCTGGATCAGGCCGACGACCGCGCTGCAAATGGTGCGCGCTTCGGCCGATGTCGCGATGTCGCGCACGAGGCTGCGGTCGATCTTCACCCGGTCGACCGGGAGTTCCTTGAGCCGCGACAGGTTGGAATAACCGGTGCCGAAATCGTCGATCGCGATCCGTACCCCGTCCCGCCGCAGGGCAGCCAGCGCATCGAGAATGCGCGGCTCCATCTCCATCGCCAGCGATTCGGTGATCTCCAGCTCCAGCATCGAGGGCGGCGTCCGGTGCGTCGCCATCGCGTGGCGCAGGCGCAGGAAGAAATCGGCCTGCGCCAGCTCGCGCGTGGAAATATTCATGGCGATTCGCTGGTGGATGCCCTGCCCAGCCCAGCGCGCGGCGGTCTCGCAGACCCGGCTCATCACCCAGTCGCCGAGCGCGACGATCGTACCGCTCTCTTCCGCCACGGGCACGAAGAAGCCCGGCAAGACGATGTCATGTTCGGGATGCGCCCAGCGCACCAGCGCTTCGGCCGCCACCGCGCGGCCGCTCATAATGTCGATCTGCGGCTGGAATTCGAGCAGAAACTCCTCCCGATCCAGCGCCAGCAGCAGGTCGCGCTCAAGGTCGGCGCGGTCGGCGGCTTCGAGCGCCAGTTCGGCGGTGAACATCTCCGCCCGGCCGCGCCCTTCATGCTTGGCATGATACATGGCGATATCGGCCGACCGCAGCAGCGCGGACAGGGTATCGCCATGATCGGGATAGCAGGCGATGCCGATCGACGCGCCAAGGTCGATATGCTGGCTGCCAAGATCAAATCGTTCCCCCAGCGCGAACTGGATCGCGCGCGCGATCCGCTGCGCCACGTCCTTGTTCGGCAGGCTGGAAAAGAACATCGTGAACTCGTCGCCCGCGAGCCGGCCGATGATCGCATCACCCGTTCCCGCGCTGGCCTGCGCCATGCCGACTTCGCGCAGCCGCCCGGCGACGCGTGCGAGCAACTGGTCCCCGGCCGCATGCCCCAGCGTGTCGTTGACTCCCTTGAACCCGTCGAGATCGATGAAGAACAGCACCGCCGCGCCCGCCCCAGGCCCCGACTGCGCGCGCTCGCCGAGCTGACGCTCGACTTGCCGGCAAAAGCTGGTGCGATTGGCAAGCCCGGTCACCTGATCGAACAGCGCGAGCGCCTGAACATGGTCGAGATTGGTACGCACCTGACTGAGCAGGCTTTCCATCGCGACGGCGAGATCGGGCAGTTCGAGTGCGACGCCGCTCGGCACCCGCGACTGGAGATCGCCATGCGCGGCGCCCAGCAGCCGCTCGATCGCGGCGTCCAGGGCGGCGGCGGTCGTCGCGATCGTGCGTTGCGCCGAGGCCCAGCTCATCGTGCCGCACAGGATTGCGATGATCAGCGAACGGCCGACGGCAACGACATCGTCGCCCTCTCCATGCCCAAGCACCAGCGAGAGGATGAAGACCAGCGCTCCCGCGCTGCAAGCGAACGCAGCGGCGCGGCTTTTCAATGTCACGCCGTGCATATGCCTCCCAACCCGCTTGGGCCAAATACTGGCCGATTGATCGATCGGATATGAAGGATAGTGGTTAAGGAAAAGTCAGTGGAAGCCTGTGTTTTCGCTATTTTTTGCGTCGCAATATTATGTAGAGCGCGCCGTCGCCGCCATGTCGTCTATGGGCGATGCGAACGCTCGCGACGCTGGCGGCGTAGGAACCGGAGCCGAGCCACTGGCCGATCTCCGCACGGATCGCCCCGCGCCGCGATCCGTCGCCCCAAGCGCCATTTTTGGGCGGTTTGCCGGTCACGACCAATATCACGCGCAGATCGCGGGCAATGGCCGCCGACAGCGCCTGATTAAGCCTGGCATGGGCGGCGGCCAGGCTGTGCCCGTGCAGGTCGATCGTCATGTCGGGCGCGAGCGACCCGCTGCGGATGCGCCGCTCCCATGCCGAATCGAGCATGGCGGCGGGCGCCGGGGCAACGGGCTTGACCGGCGCGGCGGGCCGAAACGGAGCGACCGTCAACCCCTTCCTGGCCGGTATTGTCGCTGCGGGCTTTGGCGGCACGGGACGCTCAACCACCGGCCGGAGCGCCCGCACCGAGCGGGTCAGCGCCGTCCAGAGCGACTCTTCATCGGGGGAAAGATGTCGGCGCGCCATGGCGGTTCATGGCGTTCGCAGGCGCGCATAGCTGCCGATGGGCAGCAGTATGAGGGCGCTGCCCCGCGCCGACATGCCACCTGCAATGCCGCGTGCCCGCGCGCCCGCGCCCCAGAAACTATCGAAGCGGTTCGCGCCCTTGATCGCCCCGCCGGTGTCCTGCGCGATCCATATGCCATTGGGTTCGGCGCGGTCGAGCGAGAGCAGGACCGGCGCGCCCAGCGGCACATATTTGGGGTCTGCCGCGACCGTGGCTTCGGGGGTCACCTCCACCCCCATCGCGCCGACCGGCCCGCTAGCCAGTTCGCGGAAGAAGACGAAGCTCTTATTCTCGTTCATGATCGCCGCGCCGTCGACAGGGTGAGCGCGCAGCCAGGCCATGATGTCCTGCATCGACCCCGACTGGATCAGCCCGCGATCCTTCATCAGCTTGCCGATACCACTATAGTCGCGGCCGTTCTGCCCGTCATAGCCGATGCGCATGACACCGCCGTCGGGCAGCAGCAGCCGGCCGCTGCCCTGCACCTGAAGAAAGAAGAATTCGACCGGATCGGCGGCCCAGGCCAGTTCGAGCCCGCGCCCGGCCAGCGACCCCGCGACGATCTGCCCCCGTTCGTCGAACGGCACGAAATTGCCGCCCTCCACCTTGCCGCGAATGGTCTTGCCCTTCAGCGCATCGCTGAACAGACCGAGATTCACGTCGACCAGCTCGGGCGGGCGGCGATAGATCGGCACGTCATAGCCCGGCTGACGGCTGCGCGCGCCGGCAATCTCCGGCTCATAATAGCCGGTGACGAAAGCCGCCCCGGTCCCCACCTGAACCGCTTCGAAATAGCGCGCGAAAAATGCATTGGCGCTGGCTTGCGGCCAGCTCGACGCCGCCGCGCAGGCATTGTTCCAGTCCGCCCCGCGCGTCAGGCCGCTCGCGTCGGTCCGCTTCATCAGCCCCGGGCAGGAGAGCCGAAACGCCTGCAACGCCTTGCGCGATCGTTCGCCGGGCGGGACGAGCGACGATATGTCGGGCCCCAGCGTCAATCCCGCACCGACTGCGGTGGCGATGTCGGTCGACTGATCGAAGGGAAGGGCGGGGGCCAGAACGGGCCGCGGCGTTGCTGCAACCGGCCGGGTCGCGACGTCATCGCCCCGTGCGTCGACGACCGCTGGCCGCTGCGGCGCCGGACCTGCCCCTGTGGGCGGGATGACGCCCCCGGCGCAGGCGGAAAGCAGAAGCGCGGCGAGCAGCGCGGCGCCCGACTGGCGCTGCGTCATGCCTCGTCGGTTTCGCTAAGCTTCCAATTGGGGTCGGCGCTGCCGATATCGCGAGTGAAGGTCCAGATGTCGTTGGTGCTGATCGCATCCGTCATCGACCCGGCGATCACATTGCCGTCCCGATCGCGCGTGATCGCCGCCATGTCCGCTTCGAAGCGCAGCGTCACTTCGGCGACCCGGCCGTTGACCGCCGCGCTCATGATCTGCGCCTTCTCGATGCGCACCAGTCGATTGTCGAGCACCTCGCCCTGCGCCTCGCGCGCGGCGATCGCCTCTTCGAAAGAGGCCAGCACGTCGCTGTCGCACAGCCATGCCAGTTCATCGCGGTCGCCGCGCCAGAAGGCTTCGAGCACCATGCGATAGGCGGACTTCGCGCCGTCCACAAATTGCGGCACGTCGAACTGGCGATCGGACGCGATCAGCGCGCGGACCCCGGCTTCGCCACCGGGCGCAATCAAACCATCGGCCAGCCGCACCGAATCGGCGGGGCTGTCGGCCGAAGGGCGCGGCTGTACCAGCGTCACCTTGGCGCGCTCATCGGCCGGCCGGGGCGCGGGTTCCTGCTCGTGCCCGGTTCGCTTTCCCAGCACGGAATAGAGCCGCAATGCCAGAAATCCGGCAATCATGGCGAGGATGACGATCACATACACGAGGGGCAAAACCCTTTGTTCGAAGGATTGATGGGAACAACATAGGCATGTTTGAGCCCATATTCAAATAGGGCGGCGCGCGCGCCCGGCATTGCCCTGCTTATCCGCCCCTGCTAAGCGCGCGGGTCATTATCGGTGGGCGTCCGCGCCCGCTGCCAACGGACTTAGCAAGGACAAAAGATGGCCGACGAAGCCGATACGATCCAGTCGACGATTTTGCAGGGCAATGGCGCGGATACGAGCCCGCAGATCGCGCTCATCAGCCAATATGTGAAGGATCTGTCGTTCGAAAACCCGAACGCCCCGGCGGTCTATCAGTGGCAGGATCAGCCGCAGATCGACGTCCAGTTCAATATCGGCGCGGAAAAGGTCGCCGACGACGTGGTCGAGATCGTGCTCAAGATCGAGGTCAAGGCGACCGCCCCCGAAGGCACCGCTTTCGCCGTCGAACTGCTCTATGCGGCGCTTTTTGGCATGCGCAACGTGCCCGACGACCAGATGCAGCCCTTCATGCTGGCCGAAGCGCCCCGCCTCATCTTCCCGTTCGCCCGCCGGGTGCTGGCCGACGCGATCCGCGACGGCGGCTTCCCGCCGCTGCTGCTCGACCCCATCGATTTCGGCGCGCTCTACCTTCAACAGGCGCAGCAACTGGAAGCGACCGCAGGCGAGCCGGCCGGCAACGCCTGATCTCTCCCACAACCGTTCGTGCTGAGTAGGGACTGAGCTTGCCGAAGGCCCGAATCGAAGCATCCGCGCCAGACCGCATCCTTCGATTCGCCGCTTCGACGGGCTCAACGGCTACTCAGGACGAACGGGGCATTTGCGGCATGGCGGATCGATGAAGCTCGCCAAAGCCCTCGGATCGGTCGGCGGGCTGACGCTCGCAAGCCGGATCCTGGCGCTGGTGCGCGATTCGCTGGCAGCGCGCTATGTCGGTGCGGGGTTCGCGTCGGACGCCTTCAACGGCGTCGCCTTCCGCCTGCCCAACATGTTCCGCGCCCTGTTCGCCGAGGGCGCGTTTTCGGCCGCCTTCATACCGATGTTCAACCGCAAGGCGGCGGGCGAAGGCGGCCTGCCGGCGGGCTATGATTTCGCCGAGCGCGCGCTCGCCGTCCTGCTGCCGGTCCTGATCGGCTTCACTTTGTTGCTGATCGCCGCCGCCTGGCCGATCACCTGGGCGCTGTCGGGCGGTTTTTCGCGCCAGAACCCGACGCCAGCGCAATTCGACTTTGCGGTCATGCTCGCGCGGATCACCTTGCCCTATCTGGCGCTCATCTCGCTTGCCTCGCTGCTCGGCGGCATCCTCAATTCGCTCGATAAATTCTGGGTCAATGCCGCCGCGCCGATCCTTCTCAATGTCGCGATGATCGCGGGTCTATGGCTGTTTCACGGCGCGAACGAATATGAAACCGCCCGGGTACAGGCGATTTCCGTCACCGTGGGCGGCGCGCTGCAACTCCTGTGGCTGATCCTCGCCTGCCGCCGCGCTGGCGTGTCGATGCGCCTCCGCCGGCCGCGCCTCGACAAGGATGTGCGCGACCTGCTGCGCCTCATCCTGCCCGCCGCCGCCGGGGCGGGCGCCTCGCAGATCAACCTGCTGATCTCTACCGCGCTTTCGGGCTGGCTGCTGGCGTCGGGTTCGATCACCTATATCTACTATGCCGATCGCCTGAACCAGTTGCCGCTCGGCCTCATCGGCATCGGCCTTGGCACCATATTGCTGCCGACCATCTCGCGCATGCTTTCGCGCGGCGAGGAAGGCGCGGCGATGGAAACGCAGAATCGCGGGATCGAGCTGGCGCTGTTTCTGACCTTGCCAGCGACCATCGCCTTCATTGTCGTTGCCGAGCCGATCGTGCGCGGCCTGTTCCAATATGGCCGCTTCACCATAGAGGATGCACGCGCCTGCGGCTGGGCGCTGTCGGCTTTCTCGATCGGGCTTCCCTCCTATGTGCTCGTCAAGGTGCTCACCCCCGGCTATTATGCGCGCGGCGACACCAGGACGCCGGTGCGCTATGCGATGCTGTCCATCTTCATCAACATCATCGGCAATATCACGCTCATTCCGCTGCTTGGCCGCTTCGGGATCGGCCATGTCGGGCCACCGCTGGCGACCGCGCTGGCCTCCACGGTCAATGTCTTCATGCTCTATCGCACGCTCGTCGCACGCGGCCATTTCGCCGCCGATGCGCAGTTGAAGCGACGACTGCCCCGGCTCGCACTCGCCGCGATCGCGATGGGCGCGGCACTTTTACTGTTCGACGGGCCGCTCTATCCCTGGCTCACCGGGCCGATGCTTCACCGCTATCTGGCACTCGCCGCCCTTGTCGGCGCGGGCGTCGCGATGTACGGGCTCGCCTGTTTCGCGACCGGCGCCTACCGGATCGCCGACTTGAGGGCGCTGATGCGCCGCCGAGCCGCCACCGATTAGAAGAACGGATCAGTCACATGCGCGTCCTTTCCGGCATCCAGCCGACCGGCAATCTGCACCTTGGCAATTATCTAGGCGCGATCCGCAACTGGGTGCGGATGCAGGACGAGATGGACAGCGCCAGCCAGTGCTTCTTCTTCCTCGCCGACATGCATTCGATCACGGTGCACGAGACGCGCGAACAGCGCATCCGCAACGTGCGCGACATGGCCGCCGCGCTGGTGGCGGCGGGGATCGACCCCGACCGCTCCGTGCTGTTCAATCAGGCGCGGGTGCCCGCCCATGCCGAACTGGCCTGGCTGCTCAACGGCACCGCGCGGATCGGCTGGCTCAATCGCATGACCCAGTTCAAGGATAAGGCGGGCAAGGATCGCGAGGGCGCATCGGTCGGCCTGTTCGTCTATCCCGTGCTCCAGGCCGCCGACATCCTCGCCTATAACGCCACCCATGTGCCGGTGGGCGAGGACCAGAAACAGCATCTGGAGCTGGCGCGCGACATAGCGGCCAAGTTCAACGCCGATTTCGGGGTCGATCTGTTCACCCTGCCCGCCCCCATCATCCCGAAGGAAAGCGCGCGCATCATGTCGCTGCGCGACGGCACCGCGAAAATGTCGAAATCCGACCCCAGCGACATGAGCCGGATCAACCTGACCGACGATGACGACCTCATCATGCAAAAGGTGAAAAAGGCCAAGACCGATCCCGAACCGCTGCCTGAAATGGCAGAGGGCCTCGCCGGACGGCCGGAGGCGAACAATCTCGTCGGCATCTATGCCGTGCTGGCGGGCTGTTCGCCCGACGCGGTCTGCGCGGAATTTGCCGGCAAGGGATTCGGCGCGTTCAAACCGGCGCTGGGCGACCTGCTGACCGCCGCGCTCCGCCCGATCCGCGAGCGATTCGTTGCGCTGCGCACGGACGATGCGGCGCTGGACGCGATCCTGGAAAAAGGCGCCGCCAGAGCGGCAGCAGCGGCAGAACCGACGCTGCGCGCCGCCTATGACGCGATGGGCCTGATGCGCTGACGGGTTGCGCCGGGTCACAGCGTCCTCATCTTCAGAAGAGCAGCGATTGCGCCCATCCGGGCATTCGGTACGTTCAATCGATGTTCAGTTGCGTTCTGCTACCGCCGGGCGCAAGAATGAATGGCAGACCCATGCCTGATACAGGACGCAGAAAAATGATCCGTTTCAACAAGATTGGTCTGGTCGCGGCGCCATTTCTCGCGCTCGCGACTTTGTCGGGTTGCGCGACTCCCTTCAAGGCGGACGTTGCCCGCTTCCAGCAGCTTCCCGCCCCCGCCGGGCAGAGCTTCGCCGTCGTCGCCGACGATCCCCGCCTCGCAGGCGGGCTTGAATTCGGGCATTATGCCGATCTGGTGGCGGCGCGGCTGGCGCAGACCGGCTATGTCGCCGCGAGCGACCCGGCCCGTGCCGACCTCATCGTGCGCGTCGCCTATGACATCGACGCCGGCCGGGAAAAGGTGCGCAGTACGGGCTTTGGCGGCGGCTTCGGGCCCGATCCCTTCTACGGCTCCTATGGCGGCTTCGGCTGGGGTGGCGGATGGGCCCGGCGCGGCGGCTGGGGCCGGCCATGGGGTTATGGCTTCTACGATCCCTGGCTGTTTGGCGGAGGCGGCTATAGCGACATCAGCAGCTATACGGTCTATACCAGCGACCTGAGCGTCAGGATCGATCGAGCCGTGGACAATCGCCGCCTGTTCGAAGGCAAGGCCAGCGCGCAGTCGCTGTCGAACAAGCTCACCTATCTGGTGCCCAATCTCATCGATGCGATGTTCACCAATTTCCCCGGACAGAATGGCGAAAATGTGAAGATCACGCTGCCGCCCGAGCCCAGGCGCTGATCCTCCGTCCCACATAACGCATAAAGCCCGGCGATCATCGGTCGCCGGGCTTTTTATGGTTTCAGGGCAGCCGCCGCGCAGTCACTATCTTCACTGGCGGTTCCAGCATCTGACCCTTCATTGCGCCCTCCCCCGCCGTGGGTGACCGGGGCGCGGCGACGATCGCCTTCACCACCTCCAGCCCTTCCACGACATGGGCGAACACGGCATAGCCCTGATTGTCGCCCGGCGCCTTGGGGTCGGCGTCCATGCTGGGCATCTTGCCGAGCACGATGAAGAAATCGCCGTTCGCCGTACCGGGCACGTCGCGCGCCATCGACAGCGCGCCGTCATCATGGGTCAGGCCGGTCTTCGTCGTCGGCTCATGCGCGATCGGCGGGCGCACCCGCTTGGGGTCGTTCTTCGTACCCCCCTGGACGAAACCATAATCGGGCGTACCGAAGGCGCGGTAGAAGATCTTGCCATCGAAGCGCTTCTGATCGACATAGCGCAGAAAATTCCCGCCCGTGACCGGCGCCTGCCCGACATGCACGGCGACGACCACGCGCCCCGCACTCGTCTCAAGCGCGACCCGCACGTCCGGCGGGGGAGAAGGGGTCGCCACCTGCGCGGCAACGGGACCGGCGGTCAGCAGAGCGAGAAGGAGCAGCCAGAGCGATCGAATCATACCGCCAAGACTAGAGCGGATGTCGCTTAATGGAAATGTTCATCCTGACGCCAAAGGCGTTGGTGCCGAGATGTTCGTTACAGCCTGTTTTTCGCGCGGAGGCGCGGAGGACGCGGAGGCGGTTGCATCCTCGCGCCCGGTCCTGCTCCTCGCCACACCCGGATATCTCTCAGGAAAAGACGCGAAGGCCCGCCTTCGCAAAAGCGATCTCCGCCTCCTCGCGCCTCCGCGCGAACACTCTCCTGAGTCGCGCCGGCCTACCCCTCCAACTGACGCAGCAACGCGCGGACGTCGGCGTCGATATCGGGATTGCTCTGGCGCAGCGCCTCGATCGTACGGACGGCGTGGATGACGGTGCTGTGATCGCGCCCGCCGAAGATGCGGCCGATTTCGGGCAGCGAGCGCGGCGTCATCTTCTTGGCGAGGTACATCGCCACCTGACGTGGGCGCGCGATGGCGCGGGCGCGGCGCTTGGAGCGCATTTCCGATGCGTCGATCTTGTAATGGGCGGCGCACAGCTTCTGGATCTCGTCCACCGTGACTCGGCGGGCATTGGCGCGCACGGCGTCCGCCAGCATCGCCTGCGCGAATTCCAGGTCGATCGACCGTCCGGTCAGCTGGCCATAGGCTATCAGCTTGTTGAACGCCCCTTCCAGTTCGCGCACGTTCGACCGGATCGACCGGGCGAGGAAATCGATCACCGCGTCCGGCACCGGCGGGTCGCCTGCGAAAGCGCGCTTGGTTTCCAGGATAGCGAGGCGCAGGTCGAGCGCCGGCGGCTGGATATCCGCGACCAGGCCACCGGCGAGGCGCGAGAGGATGCGCGGGTCGATCGCGTCCAGCATCTGCGGCGCACGATCGGCGGTGATGATGATGCGCGCGCCAGAATCGATCAGGTCATTGATCGTGTGGAGAAATTCCTCCTGCGTCGAACCCTTGCCGGCGATGAACTGGATATCGTCGATCAGCAGCAGCCGGGCCGCGCGCAGCCGCGCCTTGAACGCCATCGTTTCGTTGGCGCGCATCGCGTTCACAAATTCCATCATGAAGCGTTCGGCCGACATGTAGAGTACCGGCGCGCCCGGCATGTCCGCGATGAAGGCCGCGGCGATCGCGTGCAGCAAGTGCGTCTTGCCCTGCCCGGTCCCGCCATGGATGAACAGCGGGCTGAAGCGCGGTTCGGCGCGCGCCGCCATCGCCTGCGCCGCGGAAAAGGCGAGGCGGTTGCTTTCGCCGGTCACAAAGCCCGCGAAATCATGGCGCGGGGTGAAATTGCTCGCGGCGGCTGACGCGACCATCGGCGGCGCGTGCTCTGCCGCAGGCGCAGCTGCAACCTCCAGCAGGCGAGGCCCGGACGCGTCGGGTGCCCGGAGGATGCGAACCTCGCGGACGCCAACAGCGGCACTGCGCCAGGCCATGCGCAGGCGGTCGCCAAACTGGCCGGTCACGAAATTGGCCGTGAAGTCCGATGAGAAATACAGATCGAGCGTCTGCGAATCGGGGCAATAATCGCCGAGCAGCGCGGGCTTGAGCCACTGATCGAACATGCGTGCGCCGATGTCGCGGCGCAGGCCAGTGCGAATGGCGCTCCAGGCAGCGTCGAGCGGCGCAACGTCCTGCGCTCCCGTTCCTGCCTGAGACATCGCCATGGCCGTCCCGTCCTTCATATGACCCCTGATCCTATCATGATGCCGGCCCCCCAAGGCCAAAAAAACGACGCAACGACCCCGTTCGGAAAAAGCCCCCGCTTTTCCGACCATCTTGCGCATGTTCAGCCAGTTGATGGCCACCAAATGATTCGATTGGCGGCCCGAGAGCTAAATTAGACAGGCCCGCGCCATGGGATCAAGAGCGAGACCCGTCAAAAAAATGAAATAAAGACCGTTGACTCGGTAAACCCACGGAAAACGAACGGCAATGAATTTATGTATATATTTCAGTAGTTTATTTAATGGATTTTATGCTGCGGCGCGTCGAATCGCGGGAAATGCGCCACTCCCTGAAAATGACCGTTCCATGAACGACATATGCGAAAAGCCCGCCCCGATGGATCGGGACGGGCTTTTGAAAATCGACGCTGAAGCCGGCTTAGCCGAGCGCGCTGACTCGCTTGGTCAGGCGGCCGAACTTGCGCGATGCCGTATTCTTGTGCAGCACGCCGCGCGCGACGCCACGGGCCAGCTCGGGCTGAACGCTCTGGAGCGCGATGGTCGCCGCGTCCTTGTCGCCAAGGGCAAGCGCACTTTCGACCTTCTTCACCAGGGTACGAATGCGGCTGATGCGGGCGCCATTGATTTCGGCGCGGCGCTCGTTGCGGCGGATGCGCTTCTTGGCTTGCGGCGTATTGGCCATTTAGATCCTCGGGCTTGCAAATCTCGTGAAAGAACCCTCCGGGACAGGCCGGTGGCTCGTGAAGGCGTGGCCCTTACAGCGCCCGGGGGCCATCGTCAACCGGGGACAGCCGGCTAATGCTGGCATGTCGGGCAGTAAAAGGTCGATCGGCCGCCATCGACGCGGCGGCGAATCGTGCCGCCGCACGGGCATGCCAGCCCTTCGCGACCATAGACCCGCCATTGTTTGGAAAAATAGCCAAGCTCGCCGTCGGGCCGCGCATAATCGCGCAGGGTCGATCCGCCCGCCATGATCGCGGCCGCCAGAACCGAGCGAATCGCCTCTACCAGCGCCTTGAGCCGCGCCGCGCCGATTCGCCCCGCCGCGCGCGTGGGCGCGATTCGGGCCATGTTGAGCGCTTCGCACACATAGATATTGCCCAGCCCCGCGACGATCCGTTGGTCCAGCAGTGCGGCCTTGATCGACGTCGCCTTGCCATCGAGGGCCGCCGCCAGCACGGCGGCGCTGAAATCCGGGCCGAGCGGCTCGGGGCCCATGCGGGTGAAGGGCGCATAGCTTTGCCACGCGTCGCTGCGCACCAGATCGAGCGACCCGAACCGGCGCGGATCGTTGAGCGCGAGCATATGGCCCGCATCGGTCTCTATCAGCAGATGGTCATGAGTCCCGATTTCGACCGGGTCGATCCGCCAGCGGCCCGACATGCCCAGGTGAAAGATCATCGTGTCGCCGCGCTCGGTATCGATCAGGCCATATTTGGCGCGCCGCGACAGACCCGTCACGCGCGCGCCGGTCAACCGCTGGCGCAGATCGACGGGGATCGGAAAGCGCAGGTCCGCGCGGCGCGGCTCGATTCGCGTCAGCACCGCGCCTTGCAGCACGGCGCGCAGGCCAGCGACGGTGGTCTCGACTTCGGGAAGCTCCGGCATCGCCGCTATCTAGGACAGCAACGGGCATAATCCCAGCCTTGACGCTGGCGGGCCGTTCAAATCATGGCTAGAGGCTCATGCCATGAACGACACCGCATCCTTTGGCTATCGCGACGTCGATGCCGCGCAAAAGGCCGGCATGGTCCGCGCCGTCTTTTCCAATGTCGCCGCCAAATATGATCTGATGAACGACGCCATGTCGATGGGCGCGCATCGCCTGTGGAAGGACCAGTTCGTCGCCCGCGTGAAGCCCCGCCCCGGCGAGGCGATCCTCGACATGGCCGGCGGGACCGGAGACATCGCCTTCCGCATGGCAAAGCAGGGCGCGCAGGTGACGGTGTCGGACATCAATCCCGAAATGCTTGCCGTCGGCGTCGAGCGCGCCGCCAAGAAGGGATTTGAAGGTCTCGCCTGGTCGGAACAAAATGCCGAGGACCTCAGCTTTTCCGACCGCAGCTTCGACGCTTATACGATCGCCTTCGGCATCCGCAACGTCACCCATATCGACAAGGCACTGGCCCAAGCGCACCGCGTGCTCAAATTCGGCGGGCGCTTTTTCTGCCTCGAATTTTCGACCACGACCTGGCCGGGCTTTTCCGATGTATATGATGTCTATTCGCACCGGATGGTGCCCAAGCTCGGCAAGCTGCTCGCAGGCGATGAGGACAGCTATCGCTACCTGATCGAATCGATCTGCCGCTTCCCCCCTATGCCCCAGTTCGAAAACATGATTCGCGCGGCCGGCTTTGCGAACACGAAGGTCGAGCCGATCCTGGGCGGTCTTGTCGCGATCCACAGCGGCTGGAAGGCATGAGCGGTATCACCGCTCATGTCCTCGCGCAGGCGGGGATCAAGACCAGCTAAATGACCTCCCATGTCACGCATATCTGGCGGCTGCTCAAATGGGGCCGCATCCTCGCGCGCCACGGCGCGTTGAGGGGGATCGAGCGCGATCCGCTGACCCCCGCCCCGGTCCGGCGGCTGGCGCGGCTTGCCCGGCTCGGCGCGCGCGTGCCCAAGCAGCCGCGCTATGCCGACGCGTTCCAGGCGATCGGCCCGGCGGCGATCAAGCTCGGCCAGACGCTCGCGACCCGGCCCGATCTGGTGGGAGAACATGCCGCCAACGACCTGCTGCGCTTGCAGGATGCGCTTCCCCCCGTACCCTTCGCGACGATCCGCGCGGAAATCGAACAGAGTTTCGGCCGCCCCCTCGAAGATATCTACGCAAGCTTCGACGAAGCGCCCGTAGGCGCAGCCTCGATCGCGCAGGTGCATCGCGCCGTCACCACCGACGGCCGCACCGTCGCGGTCAAGATCATCCGCCCCGGCGTGGCCGACCGCTTCAACCGCGACATCGCCACCTATGAATGGGCCGCCGCCCATCTCGAAATGCTGGGCGGCGAAGTCGCCCGCCTGCGCCCCCGCCTCGTCGTCGCCAACCTCAAACGCTGGACCGCGCGCGAACTCGACTTGCGGCGCGAAGCGGCTTCCGCCTCGGAACTGGCCGAAGCGATGGTGGCCGAGCCGGGCTATATCATCCCGGCCATCGACTGGGACCGGACATCGGGCAAGGTCATGACCATGGCCTGGGTCGACGGCGTCAAGATCGCCGACCGCGCCGCCATCATCGCGGCGGGGCATGACGTCAAGGCGATCGCAGCCCGCCTCGTCAACGCTTTCCTGCGCCAGGCGATCGCGGAGGGCTTCTTCCATGCGGATATGCATCAGGGCAATCTGTTCGTAACGCCCAAGGGCGAGATCGCGGCGATCGACTTCGGCATCATGGGGCGAATAGACCGGCGCGCGCGTATGTGGCTGGCGGAAATTCTCTACGGTCTCATCACCGGCAATTACAGGCGCGTCGCCGAAATCCATTTCGAGGCGCAATATGTCCCCGCCCATCACGATGTCGCCGAATTCGCCACCGCCCTGCGCGCCGTAGGCGAACCGATGCGGGGCAAGCCGGTCAGCGAACTCTCGGTCGGCGGCATGCTCGACGGGCTGTTTGCGATCACCCGCGATTTCGACATGCAAACCCAGCCGCACCTGCTGCTGCTGCAAAAGACGATGGTGATGGTGGAGGGCGTGGCGACGGCGCTCGACCCGGAAATCAACATGTGGGAAACCAGCGGCCCCTATGTGAAGGAATGGCTGCGCACCGAACTGGGCCCCGAAGCAAAAGCCGCCGACGCCCTCATCCAGAACTGGCGCACCTTGCAGCGCCTGCCCGACCTCGTTCGCCGGATCGAGGATGCTTTCCCGGAAAGGGGCGGCGCGCCACCCCCGCCGCCGCTGACCGAAGTCAGGCTGATCCGCGTCGGCGGCGGCTGGCGCTATGCGCTGGTAGCGCTGGTTGCGGCGGCGGCTGGCATTGGCGCGACATTGCTATTATCCTGAGGCCATGACCCGCGAGGAAGCCATTGCCCGGATCAAGCCGCATGAGGCCGAACTGCGCGCCGCGGGCATCACCGCGCTCGCGCTGTTCGGATCGGTCGCGCGCGGCGACAATCGAGAGGATTCGGACGTCGACCTGATGTGCGAGATCGACAAAGGTCAAGTCGTCAGCCTTCTGGATTTTATCGGCTTGCAATTGCAATTGGAAAAGCTGCTGGGCAAGGATGTCGATCTTGCGGAGCAGGACATGCTGATGCCCACTATCGCCCGCCATGCCGCTCAAGACATGATAACCATCTTCTGATGCTGCCGGAAGAGCGTGATCTGGCTGTCCTTCAGACGATTCTCCTGCTCATCGAGCGGATCAGGGCGCATATGGGCAAGGTGTCTGCGGTCAGTTTCGTCGAAAGCGACGATGACATTGACCTGCTCGCTTATCGCCTTTCGATGATAGGAGAATATGCAAACAAGCTGTCGGAACGTTTGCGAGAGCGACACGCCCACATGCCATGGACGGCGATGACAGGATTGCGCAACATCGTGGCTCACCAATATCGGCGAGTAACGCCAAGCCGTCTGTGGGATACAGCCGCCAATGATCTCGGCTCGCTTGAACAGCTATGCGTGGAGGAAATCAAATCGCTCGAGTCATGACCCAGCGCATCCTCCTCATCGTCTCCGGTGGCATCGCGGCCTACAAGTCGCTCGAACTCGTCCGCCTGCTCAGGCGCAAGGGCATCGCCGTGCGCGCCGTGCTGACGGAAAGCGCGGAAAAATTCGTCACCCCGCTCTCGCTCGGCGTGCTGACGGAGGATCATGTCTTCGGACAATTGTTCGACCTCAAGGAAGAGCGCGAGATCGGCCATATCCAGCTCAGCCGGCAGGCCGACCTGATCGTCATCGCCCCCGCCACCGCCAATATCCTGGCGAAGATGGCGAACGGCATCGCCGACGATCTCGCCACCACGATCCTGCTCGCCACCGACAAGCCGGTGCTGGCCGTGCCGGCGATGAACGTGCGGATGTGGCATCACCGGGCGACCCAGCGCAATCTGGAGCGGCTCCGCGCCGACGGCATCCACATCATGGAGCCGGACGATGGCGACATGGCCTGCGGCGAATATGGCAAGGGCCGCCTGCCCGAACCCGAAGCGATCGCGCGCGAAATCGAACGGCTGCTCGCTCTTCCCCCCTTGCCCGATCCGCTCACGGACCAACCCGACTTCGCTCCGCCCCCCAACAAAGGCGGGCTGGCCGGGCGGCACGTCCTCATCACTGCCGGCCCCACGCATGAACCGATCGATCCGGTGCGCTTCATCGCCAACCGCTCGTCGGGCAAACAGGGTTTCGCCATTGCCGCCGCCGCCGCGCAGGCCGGGGCGCGGGTCACGCTGGTGGCGGGGCCGGTCGCCCTGCCGACCCCGGCCGGGGTGAAGCGGGTCGATGTCGAAACCGCGCGCGAGATGCTAGGCGCGGTCGAGGCCGCGCTGCCCGCCGATGTCGCGATCATGGTCGCGGCGGTGGCCGACTGGCGCACGGCCGATGCCGTCGGCCAAAAGATCAAAAAGGATGGCTCCGGCGCGCCCGCTCCGCTGGCTCTCGTCGAAAATCCCGACATTTTAGCGACGCTTGGCACCTCGTCCAGCCGCCCCGCCCTGCTGATCGGCTTCGCCGCCGAAACCCAGAATGTCACCGAACATGCACAAGCCAAGCTTGCGAAAAAGGGCGCGGACTGGATCGTCGCCAATGACGTGTCTGGCGATGTAATGGGTGGCGAGACCAACGCGATCCATATCGTCACCGCCGACGGCGTGGAAAGCTGGGCCGACATGCCCAAGGCCGCCGTCGCCAGCCGCCTCATCGAAAAGGTCGCCAATGTCTTTCGCGCCGATTGAAATCCGCCTGAAGCGTCTGTCTCATGGACAGGGCCTGCCCGTACCCGCCTATGCCACTGCGCACGCGGCGGGCATGGACGTGGTGTCGGCGGAAGACCTGACCCTGCCCCCCGGCGGTCGTCATGCCGTCGCGACCGGCTTCGCCATGGCCATTCCCGAAGGCTATGAGGTGCAGGTCCGCCCGCGCTCGGGCCTCGCGCTCAAACATGGCATTTCGCTGCCCAACACGCCGGGCACGATCGACGCCGATTATCGCGGCGAACTCAAGATCATCCTCATCAACCTTGGCGACCAGCCCTTTGTCATCGCGCGCGGCGACCGCATCGCGCAACTCGTCGCCGCGCGGGTCCAGATCGCCACCTTCGCCGAAGTCGAGATATTGGACGACACTGCGCGCGGGTCCGGCGGCTTCGGATCGACCGGTATCGCCTCATGACCATGACCGACGCGCAGCTGGAGCGCTATGCCCGCCATATCGTGCTCAAGGAGATCGGCGGCGCGGGGCAGGCGCGGCTGCTGTCGGCCGACGTCGCGGTGATCGGCGCGGGTGGCATCGGCAGCCCGGCGATCCTCTATCTGGCGGCCGCCGGGGTCGGCACGATCCGGGTGATCGACGACGATCATGTCGCTTTGTCCAATCTCCAGCGCCAGATATTGTTCGGCACCGCCGATATCGACGCGCCCAAGGCGGAACGGGCGATGGCGGCGGTCGCGCGGATCAATCCCGATGTGAAGCTCATCCCGATCAATATGCGGATCGACGCCGACAATGCCCGCCTGATGCTGCGTGATGCCGATGTGGTGCTCGACGGCTGCGACAGTTTCGCAACCCGGCTGGCGGTGGCGGACGCCGCCCATGGCTTGCGCATCCCGCTGGTCTCGGCGGCGGTCGGCCCGTTCGAGGGACAACTCGCCACCTATCGCGGCTGGGAAGCGGACAAGCCTTGCTATCGCTGCCTCGTCGGTTCGCCCGAGGATGCGCCAGAGCGCAATTGCGCCGAAACCGGCGTGATCGGCGCGCTGACCGGCGTAATGGGCAGCCTCGCCGCGCTCGAAGTGATCCGCGCGCTGGTGCCCTTCGGCACCGACATGGCGGGCCGGCTGCTCATCGCCGACCTGCTCTCGATGCGCTTCCGTTCGCTCGACGTCGCCAAGGACCCAGCCTGTCCCGCCTGCGCCGTGGAACTATGCGGGACTTAAGGATCGTCGTCACGACGGCGGACGCGGAACGGTTTCGCGGCGCGCTGGTGCTGGCGTCGGCGCAGGCAGCTTTGGGTGGCGAAGCGGCGATCTTCCTGCAACTCGACGCGGTGGCGCTGCTGCGCGCGCCGCTGGGCGCTCCCGAAGACGAAGCACATGGCCGCGCCGGATTGCCGACTCTGACGGCCCTGCTGGCCGAAGCCTTGTCGCTCGGTGTCGCCGTCACGGCCTGCCAGAGCGGGCTGGCACTGGCCGCATTGTCGGCGGCCGATCTGCCGGACAGCGTGGAGGCGGGCGGCCCGGTGGCGTTCCTGCAAGCGACAAGTGACGAGGCACGGCTACTGATCGCCTGACCGCGAACATGTCCAACCCCTCACCCGTCATTCCCGCGAAAGCGGGAATCCATCTCGTCCCACGCCACTGGTTTGCATGCATGCACCCCCTGTCCTACAGCCACCCCGCCATGCGATAAGGCTCGCCCACCAGCTCTTTCACATCGTCCGCTCAGTCCACCCAGACTTTCCGATAGGATCAACGCCGCGCAATAAATGGGCGAAATATGCGGGAAATATGCGAAGTTAAGCCCTTCGACGGCCTCCCACCCCTACGCCCGCGCGCCCTTCCCTTGACAGGCCAAGCCGCCCATCTAAGGGATCAGGCGCGAAAATTGCGCCAGCAGCCCACTATTGCCCTGCCTCCGATCGGAAAGACAACCCGTGTCCGCCATGCTCAACATCACCCTGCCCGACGGTTCCGTGCGCCAGGTCGCGCCCGGCACCACCCCGGCGGACATTGCGGCGGCGATCGGGCCGGGTCTTGCCAAGGCGGCGATCGCCGCGCGGATCGATGGCGAACTGCGCGACATCATGCGACCGCTGGTACAGGATTCCCATCTCGCGCTGGTGACGGCCAGGGATGAAGTTGACGCGCTCGAACTGGCGCGGCACGATTTCGCGCATATCCTCGCCGAAGCGGTGCACGCGCTGTTTCCCGGCACCCAGATCACCTTCGGCCCGTCGACCGACGACGGCTTCTATTATGACTTCGCGCCGAAGGATCGCCCCTTTACCGAAGAGGACCTCCCCGCGATCGAAGCGAAGATGCGCGAGATCATCGCCGCCGACAAGCCGCTGGTGCGCGAGGAGATCGACCGCGACGTGCTGATCGCCAAATGGCGCGCGGCGGGCGAAACCTTCAAGGCGGAATGGGCCGCCGAACTGCCCGGCGACGAGCCGCTGACGGTCTATCATAGCGGCGACTGGTACGACATGTGCCGCGGCCCCCACCTCGCCTCGACCGGCCGGGTCGATCCGGCGGCGTTCAAGCTGACGCGCGTGTCGGGCGCTTACTGGCGCGGCGACCAGAAAAACGCGATGCTTTCGCGCATCTACGGCACCGGCTGGCTCAACAAGAAGCAGCTTGCCGCGCATCTCATGCGCCTCGAAGAAGCGGCCAAGCGCGACCATCGCAAGATCGGCCAGGAAATGGACCTGTTCCATCTTCAGGCCGAAGCGCATGGCAGCGTGTTCTGGCATCCCAAGGGCTATCTGATCTGGCGCGAACTGGAAGCCTATATGCGCCGCGCGATCGACAAGGCCGGCTACCGCGAGGTCAAGACGCCGCAGGTGATGGACGCGCGCCAGTGGGAGCAGTCGGGCCATTGGGGCAAATATCGCGAAAATATGTTCGTGATCCCCGATGAGGTCCCGAACGTCGACGACGAAGGCCCGATCGTCTCCGACGACGCCGACTGGATGGCGCTCAAGCCCATGAACTGCCCGGCCCACGTCCTGATCTTCCGCCAGGGCATCAAATCCTATCGCGACCTACCCTTGCGCCTTTATGAAAATGGCTGCTGCCATCGCAATGAACCGCATGGCGCGCTCCATGGCCTCATGCGCGTGCGCCAGTTTACACAGGACGACGCGCACATCTTTTGCCGCGAGGACCAGATCGTCGCCGAAGTCCGCGCTTTCTGCGCGCTGGCCGACCGCATCTACAAGGATTTCGGCTTCACCTACTCGATCAAGCTGGCGCTGCGTCCCGACAAGCGCTTCGGCACCGAAGAGATGTGGGACATGGCCGAAACCGAATTGCGCGAGGCGGTGGTCAGCGCCGGTCTCGCCACGGCCGACTATGGCTGGGAAGAATTGCCGGGTGAAGGCGCTTTCTACGCGCCCAAGCTCGAATGGCACCTGACCGACGCGATCGGGCGGACCTGGCAGGTCGGCACGATCCAGTCGGACCGGGTGCTGCCCGACCGACTCGACGCCTCCTATGTCGCGGAGGATGGCGAGCGCCACCGGCCGGTGATGCTCCATCGTGCGATATTTGGCAGTTACGAGCGCTTCATCGGCATATTGGTCGAACATTTCGCCGGCAAGCTGCCGCTATGGCTCGCGCCGGTGCAGGCTGTGGTCGCGACCATCGTGTCGGATGCGGACGACTATGCCGCGCAACTGGTCGAGCGGCTGAAAGCCGCGGGCATCCGCGCCGAACTTGATGCCCGCAACGAGAAGATCAATTACAAGGTGCGCGAGCATAGTCTGGCCAAGGTGCCCAACCTGCTGGTCGTCGGGCGGCGCGAGGCGGAGGAAGGCACCGTCGCGCTGCGCGTGCTCGGCAGCGAGGGACAGACGATGCTTTCAGGCGACGACGTCGTTTCCCGGCTTGCAAATGAAGCGCTGCCGCCCGATATGCGTTGAGGCAGCAATGCCACAGGGTCGGTGATTCCGTCGTGACGGAACCGCCGACCCCTTTCGGCTTTGTGCAAAAGCCGCTAAGAGCCGTTCGTTTTTCACGACTATAGGAGAGTCTGCTATACCTCCCCCGATGATGCGCCGCCCGCTGGCGCCGCCGCCGAAGTCCGGCCCTCGCTATAATGAATTCATCACCGTGCCCAAGGTCCGTGTGATCGACGAGGAAGGCGAAAATCTGGGCGTGATGTTCACGCAGGAGGCAATCGAGCAGGCAGCCGATGTCGGCCTCGATCTCGTCGAAGTCTCGCCGACCGCCGACCCGCCGGTCTGCAAGTTTCTGGACATCGGCAAGTTCAAGTACGAAGCCCAGAAAAAGGCGAATATCGCCCGCAAGACCCAGAAGACGCAGGAACTCAAAGAGATCAAGATGCGTCCGAACATCGACGATCATGATTATGATACGAAGATGAAGAAGGTCCATGATTTCATCGGCGATGGCGACAAGGTGAAGATTACGCTGCGCTTCCGTGGCCGCGAACTCTCGCACCAGCAGCTCGGCATGGCCCTGTTGCAGCGGGTGGCGGAAAATGTCGCCGAAGTCGCAAAGGTCGAAGCCTATCCGCGCATGGAAGGCCGGCAGATGCTGATGGTATTGTCGCCCAAATAGGCGTCGGTGCGACGATCGGGCAGGAAGCCGGAAACCGGCTGTCCCACCCGGTTGGAACGCCTATATCAAAAGTTCAGATTGATCATAGCGCCCAGCATTGTCGGCGACAGGCAGATGATGATCACCAACAGCCGGGCATAGCGCCAGCGCGGATCGAAACGAGCGACAGCCATGGTCGCCGCCAGCGCCACGCCCGGCCATAATATATTATAATAACGTGTCTGCATGATGGTGAGATCGCCCAGCGTCAGATAGCTGCGCCAGCCGAACCCGAAATGAATCGCCATCAGGGCGGCAAGTCCTATCGCATAGGCGATACCCCATGGCCGCGATTCCCGGTAGCGCAAGCCCATCGCAGCCAGACCAAGCGGTGTAAGAACGCCGAGGACCGCGACCGGCAAAGCGTGGGAAAATTCCGACGCGGGCCATTTCAGCACCAGCCCCTTGAAGAACCAGCTCGCAAAACCGAGCAGGTCGAGATGGAGCCGCTGGGCGACCGGTATCCGCCACAAGGCTTCGTTGACCCAAAGGAGCTGGCCGGTTCGCATGAAGGTGACGAGATAGGGCACCGCTCCCACCGTGACGCCGAGGGCAGCGAGCAGCACGCGCCGATCCGGCAGCTTCATCCTGCCTGCAAGAATTTCGATGCCCAGCCACGCGCCCGCGACAGCCGCTAGACCGATAAAGGCCGTGAGTTTCGTCCAGCCGGCGATCGCCAGCCCCGCCATTATCCACCAGGCGGCGCCAGGCAGTCCCAGCATCCCGCCAAACAGCGCGGCGCCCGCGAAGGCGGCAAGATTGTCGTTATTGACCATTCCGCCGACCACGGCCGCCTTGGGAAAGCTGGCGGCAAAAATCGCGAACAATTCCGACGGAACGACATCCGGGGTAAAATGACGGCGCGCGGCGACCATCACGATCGCGAGGGCCGAGGTCGAAATGACCACGTTCACGAGGCGAAAGACGACGGGATCGTTCGAGAGCGACATCAGGGGCGCCAGCAGCAAATAATAAAGCGATGGATGATTGATATAGTTGGACGTCGCCGACCACTGCGTGAGATCATCGGGTCGCAGGATCAGATATTCGCTCCAGTCGGGAAACAAGGTGGGATGCTCATACTGGGCGCGGATCACCGACAGATGCTGAAGCTCGTCGACCTGGGACGGGAACGGGACCAGAAAGACGACGATAAGCGTCATAAGGACGAAAACCGCGAGCGCGAACAGCATCGGCCTTGGCAACATGCCCGCCAACAGCCGGGCGTTTTTCGCGCGCGGCAAGTAAGGTCGGACAGCGGACAGGGATGGCGAGTTCATGCAGGCACCATTCATGGTTTCCCCCCGCCTGTCGCACGTTAGCCTTGATATTTCGTTTTCAACGGCAACGCCATGACCGGAACGACTTGCCTGCCGCCGATGTTCATCGGCAATGAAGATTGCCACCTATAATGTGAACGGGGTCAATGGGCGCTTGCCGGTGCTGCTACGCTGGCTGGGCGAGTCTCAGCCGGACATTGTCTGCCTTCAGGAACTGAAGGCTCCGGACGAACGCTTCCCCGAGGCTGAGATCAGGTCGGTGGGCTATCACGCGATCTGGCATGGACAGAAAAGCTGGAACGGCGTCGCGATCCTGAGCCGGGTCGGATCGATCGAGGAAACGCGGCGCGGGCTGCCCGACGATCCCGACGAAACCCAGAGTCGCTATATCGAAGCGGCGGTCAACGGCCTCTTGATCGGCGGGCTTTATCTGCCCAATGGCAATCCACGGCCTGGACCCAAATTCGACTATAAAATGCGCTGGTTCGACCGGCTGATCGATCATGCTGCGGCGCTGCTGGAATCGGGACTGCCGGTCATGCTGGTTGGGGACTTCAACGTCATGCCGACGGAACGCGACGTCTACAAACCCGAACGTTGGATGGACGACGCGCTATTCGCGCCCGAGGTGCGCGCCGCCTATGCCCGGCTGCTGGAGCAGGGCTGGACCGATGCGCTGCGGGCGATGCATCCGGACGAGACGATCTACACATTCTGGGATTATTTCCGCAACGCCTTTGCGCGAAATGCAGGGCTGCGGATCGACCATCTGCTGCTCAGCCCGCCGCTGGCTGCACGCCTGAAGCAGGCGGAGGTCGACAGTCATGTCCGCGGGTGGGAGAAGAGCAGCGATCACGCGCCGGTGTGGATCGAGCTGAACGACACGCCCAGGCGACGACGACGCGGCCCCGCTCAGGCGGAGGGTCTGGCGCGGTAGAGCGCGGGATACATCGCCTTGAACGCCGCGAGTTTGGGCGCATCCCAACGCTGGATATAGGGATGTCGCGGGTTTCTTGTCATGAAATTCTGATGGCCCGCCGCTGCATCCTGAAAACCGGTGAAACGCTCGATCTTCGTCACGATCGGCCCGCGCCAGAGATCGGATTTCCCGAGCTGCGCAAGATAGGCGCTGGCCGCCTGCTGCTGCTGCGCGTTGAGCGGGAACAGCGCGCTGCGATATTGAGTGCCATGGTCGGGGCCTTGATAGTCGAGCGTCGTCGGATCGGCGATCACCGAAAAGAACACGCGCAACAAAGTGCCATAGCTGACGATCCTGGGGTCATAGGTGACACGAACCGATTCGGCATAGCCGGTATCGCCTGCGCTCACCGCCTCATAATCGACCTTCCGTCCCTTCGGGCCACCGGCGAAACCCGACTTGACGAGATGGACGCCGTTCACATGGGAAAAAACGCCCTCGACACCCCAATAGCAGCCGCCCGCGAAGACCGCCGTTTCGAGGGCCTGATTCGGTTTCGCATCCACTGTCGGGACCGGCGCGTGCACCACGCGCTCCGCACGCAGGGGTGACGCGACGGCGAGCGCCGCGAGAATGACAAGGCAGATGCCGTCAGAGCGCTGCATTGCCGCTAGGGGTCGCCGTGGAGGCAATGGCGGACGTGCTGAGAGCAGGCGGCTCATTGGGCTGAAGTACGAACACTCCGACCGCTCCGATGGCAAAGCCACCCAGAAAGCGAAGGAACAGTTCGGATCTCAAAAACGCCAACATGGCCAGTGCCTTTCTTGTCTCTTATCGGCATCAGCCGGTCGACTAAACGATCTCGCCTTGCTCGCCGCTGAACCGGCACGAGGGACGAAACCATTATTTCAGTTTTATTACGCAACGGGTATATAGCGCCCTTCTCGCTATCCACAAGACGGCGCGAAGGGAAAAGGACCGTTTCGAATTTAATGCGCGCGACGATTATTTCAGCGCGGCGCAGGCCTCCTGGATTCGCGTGCAGGCCTTTTTCAGCACTTCGTCAGACGTGGCATAGCTGATGCGGAAAGCCGGCGAGAGACCGAAAGCGCCGCCATGGACCGCCGCGACCTTCGCTTCGTCGAGGAAATAGCCGATCAGCGTTTCGTCGCTGTCGATCCTCACCCCCTTGGGCGTGGTCCTGCCGATCAGGCCGCTGGCGTCGGGATAGACGTAGAAAGCGCCCTCCGGCGTCGGGCAGTCGAGGCCGGGCGCATCGTTCAGCATCGCGACGACCATATCGCGGCGCTTTTTGAAGGCGGCGTTGCGGTCTTCCAGGAAATCCTGGGGTCCGGTGAGCGCGGCGACGGCGGCCGCCTGGCTGATCGAACAGGGATTGCTGGTCGATTGCGACTGAAGCTTGCCCATCGCCTTGATGATCCATTCGGGGCCACCGGCAAAGCCGATCCGCCATCCGGTCATCGAAAAAGCCTTGGAGCAGCCGTTGACCGTCAGTGTACGGTCGTACAGCTCCGGGCACACCTGCGCGATGGTGGCGAAGGGCGTGGGCGCGTACCAGACATGTTCGTACATATCGTCGGTCATCACCAGCACATGGGGGTGGCGAAGCAGCACCTCGCCCAGCGCTTTCAACTCAGCCGCCGAATAGGCCGCGCCGCTGGGGTTGGACGGCGAGTTCAGCATCACCCATTTGGTGCGCGGCGTGATCGCGGCGTCCAGTTGCGCCGGAGTGATCTTATACCCCTGCCGCGCGGGGCCCTCGATGAACACCGGCGTGCCGCCCGCGAAATTGACGATATCGGGATAGCTGACCCAATAGGGCGCCGGGATGATGACTTCGTCGCCCGCATCGACAGTCGCGACCAGCGCGTTGAACAAGGTGTGCTTGCCGCCCGAATTGACGCTGATCTGATTGCGGGCATACTCGATGCCATTGTCGCGCTTGAACTTGAAGGCGACCGCATCCTTGACCGCGCTCGTGCCGTCGACATCGGTGTAGCGCGTCTGATTGCCCCGGATCGCGGCGATGCCGGCTTCCTTGACGAAATCGGGCGTATCGAAATCGGGCTCCCCCGCCGACAGGCCGATCACGTCCACGCCTTCGGCTTTCAGCGCATTGACCCGCGCGCTCATGGCGAGCGTGGCGGAAGGCTGGATGCGACCGAGGGCGGCGGAAGTCTGGCTCATGATGCGAATCTTTCCTGGAATTTCCCCTAACCCGCTCAGCCGAGCGGACGCGGCGTCCCTTAGGCCGCAAAGCCGGTCGGGGCAACCGCCAGTTCGCGGTCGGTGGCGCGCTGCGCGGTTAGGGTCTGTTTGGAAATGCGCCTCTTGGTGCATCCGCACCAGCCCTCACCCCCACCCGACCGCCCAGACATGATATCCTGATGGGCGGTCGGGTGGGGGTGAGGGCTGGTGCGGCCTGAAATGCGCGACCAAGCGCATTTCAAACAGACTCTCAGCGCGCGAGCGTCGCCGACACCATGCCGCGTGCAGCATTGCCGATGAAGAAGCCATTTTCAAGGTCATAGGGTCGCAGGTCGCCCTCGACCGCCTCGCCCATTTCCAGCAGGCTTTGCCGCAGGATACCGGGCAGCAGCCCGCGCGACAAAGGCGGCGTCACCAGCTTGTCGCCGCGTTCGACGAAGATCGATGAAAAACAGCCTTCGGTCAGATAGCCTTTGGCATCGGTCATCAACACTTCGAACGTGCCGCCGCGTTGCAGCGCGTCGCGATAGATCGAACGGTCGGTGGTCTTGAAGCGCAGGCGAGGATCGTCGGCGGGCGCGCGGCGCGGCACCACCGCCACCTGCATGATCGGTTCGGGCCAGGTGCGATAATCGCGCACCTCGATCGCCAGTGCGCCGCCACGCGACGCGAGCAGGCGCAGGCGGCTGGCCACCCGCAGGCGGAAGGTCGCCGCCTGCAATTCATTGCGCGCGGCATGTCTATCGAAGGCGAAGCCCAGTTCGTCCGCCGCCCGTTTCAGCCGCGACAGATGCAGATCGAGCATGCGGATGCCGTCGACGGGATCGAAAGCCATGGTTTCGAGCAGATCAAACCGACCGTCAGCCAATGCCATCCAACCTGTTCAAACTCCGCCACGTCACGTTCAGGCCGGGACCAGGAAGCGGCCCTTTGCCAGGCATTCCGCCCATTCCGATGCAGGATCGGAATCCGCGACGATGCCCGAACCAAGGCCCAGGCGCCCCACGCCTGTGCCCTCTTTGACCGAAATGGTGCGGATGGCAACATTGAACGCGGCGTCCCCTTCCGGGTCGATCCATCCCATCGTGCCGGTATAGACGCCACGCGGACCGGTCTCGATCAAGTCGATGATCTCCATTGCCCGCACTTTCGGCGCGCCGGTGATCGATCCGCAGGGAAACAGAACGCGCAGTACGTCAACCGGCGACAGGCCCGGCAGAATGCGGCCGCGCACGGTCGACACCATCTGGTGCACGGTCGGATAGGTTTCGACCTTGAACAGTTCGGGCACCGTCACCGACCCGGCACGCGCGACGCGGGACAGATCGTTGCGCAGCAGATCGACGATCATCAGATTTTCGGCGCGCTGCTTCGCGTCGGCGACGAGTTCGAGCGCCAGCGCCGCGTCGCGCGCCGGATCAGGATCACGCGGAGCGGTGCCCTTCATCGGCCGCGCGGTCAGTTGCCCGCGCACCTGGCTGAAGAAAAGTTCGGGCGAGAAAGAGAGGATGGCGTGTTCGCCGGTGCGAATGACGCCGCCATAGCCGGCAAGCGCGCGCGGGCGCAGCGCGGCGAACAATGCCATCGGATCGCCGGAAAAATGCACGTCGCAGGGAAAGGTCAGGTTGACCTGATAAATGTCCCCCGCGCGGATCAAATCCTGCACCCGTTCGAATGCGGCGCGATACGCGGTCTCGTCGATCAGTGGCGTCAGCGCGGAAACCGCCGCGCCGTCGGCATCCGGGAGCAGGCCGGCGACCTCGCCGGGTGGGATCAGCCGGCATCCTTCGAACAGGCCGAACCACAAGAGCGGTTCACCCGCGCCACCAGGTTGAACGCGTGGCCGCGCCGCCAGAGAAAGGAGCCGGTCCTCGAAGGCGAGACCCGCTTCATAGCTGAGGAAGCCGGCGGCATGGAGCCCGGCCTCGCGCGCGTCGGCGAGGCGATCGAGCGCGGGCTGCACCTCGTCCGCGCTGTGGGCGACGATCGTCGCCACAGGATCGCGATACAGCCGCGCCGGCGCCGCGCGCGGGGTGCGCGCGTCGTCGAACAGGGCGAAACATTCGGTCGGTCCGGGGAGGCGCATGCCCTTGTCTTAACAGGCTTTGCGCCGCGCGAAAGGGCGATGCGAACGGTTAGGCGGCGAGGCGCAGGTCGGGTTTGGACAATAGAGCGAGCAGCGAAATGCGGTTGAAGAACCACATGCGCTCGACCGTCAGGCCGCTATATTTGCGGACCGTATTGGTGAAGGTATAGGGCGTATACCACACATTATGGTCCGGGTGCACGACCTCCACGAACGTCTGCGTTCCCTCGACATAGTCGAAATGCTCCGACCGGCACTGAAAGGCGTCGGGCACCGACATGAAGTAGCAGGGCGAATCGATCGCCTGCAACTGTTCCAGAAATTCGGCGACATTGGCGACATGCTCCATGACTTCGGGCACGAGAACCATGTCGTAGGAGCCCTTTATATCCTCCATCCGCGAATAGAGAGTACCGCTGGTGAGCGGCGCGAGTTGCTCCAGCGCCTCGACATGCGGATCGAAGCCGTCGAGCTGCGCGCAATAGGGTTCGAGCGCGAGATGCAACGAGGTCGCGGGGTCGGTGATCGGCCAGTCCGCGCAGCCGATATGCAGGACGCGCTTGCCCTGGCAGAGCTTGCCGAACACGTCGAGCCGGTTGAGGCCGACAATGTCGCTGGACACTTCGACGCGCTGGACGAAATAGGGGTCGTGCCGGGTTTCGAGCGCGGAGCCGACTGCCGATACGACTGGTTCGGCGGGCGAGGGGTCGGCGATCCCGGCGGGCGACTGCGTGACTGTGCCAAAATCATGGCGATGGATTTCGTCATAGGCCCGGCGCGTCGATCCCCAGAGCTGATGGGCATAGACAGGGTCGCTGCCCTCATAATTCGCGCCGGAAAAATGTTGCGGAATGAAATAGTGGCTCGGGTAGATGCGCAGCTTCGAATAGGCATATTTGCGATAGCTGTCGGTCAGCCGCTGCGGCCCGACCGTCTCCCATGCCATCCTGTCGATCACGGTCGGCTCCGCCGCGATGTCGTCGATGATTTGGCGAAGGAACGGATTGCCGGCCACGCTGCCGAAATAGCCGGCCGCGATCAGGCCGGGTCGTACGATCTCATTTTCCCAGCAGGCGAAAGCTTCGCAATCGAGCAGCGATTCGGGCAAAGGGCGTAGGGCAATGCTGTCGGCGTCGACCAAGATGCCGCCATGGGCATGGAGTATCTCCCAGCGCATCATGTCCGCAACGCCATTGAGTTCGCGGTCGAACATGGCGGTCATATGCCGGCGGTTGGCCCATTCCATCCCCTCCAGTTCGGCATTGCCCCACAACAGGAAATCCCAGCCGGGATTCATCGACTGCCAGGTCTCGATGCAATTATCCGGCCGCTTGGAGTCATCGCCGACCCAGATGAAGTGAATGAGCTTGGGGATCATGATCAGGGTCCTGCCTTGGATATGCGCCGGAGGCCGGCGGAGGAGCCGTGGCCACGGTAAAAAGGTAAAGCGAAATGCCTAATTTTTCCTTTCCGTGGGGCGGCGGCGTCAGTCTATCCAGATGGCGGCGGGTTCCAGTCCGTCGAGCCGACGCTGATGCGCCGCCACATAGGCAGCCTCGATATGTCGCGCATAGGTCGCGGTGTCGAACAGCGCGGAGGATTGACGGTTAACGGCCAGCCGCGATTTGAGCGCGGCGAGTTTGCCCGGCGATTGCGCCAGTTCGAGCGCCTTCGCTTCATAATCGGCTTCCGAACCGGCGATGAGGTCAGGCAGATCGATCGCGGTCAAAAGGCTCGCGCCCACCCGCGCGGCGAACTGTCGGCCCGGCATCGTCAGGACCGGCAAGCCGGCCCAGAGCGCATCGCTGGCCGTGGTGTGCGCGTTCACGATAAAGCTGTCGAGGAAAAGATCCGCATGGCGGTGACGGGCGAGATGATCGGCATGGCTCCGTTTTTCGGCAAAGACGAGCCGCGCCGGATCGATGCCGCGCGCCTGCGCCTCCCGGCGAAGATTCGTCTCTGCCCAAGGGTTGGAACGGATCAGCCACAGGACGCTGCCCTCGACCCTGGCCAGCAGGCGCATCCAGATCGAGAATTCGCGCGGGGATATCTTCCAGTTCTGGTTGAACGAACAAAAGACGAAGCCCTCCGCCGGCAGGCCGAGGCTGGTGCGGTCCTCGGCGCACTGGCCGATGACGCGCCGGTCGTCATTGGGCTGATAGCTACCGGGCAGGCGGATGACCTGTTCGCTATAATATACTTCCTGTCCGGACGGAATAACCACGGGGTCGGCGATGATATAGTCCAGGAAATCGCCACCGATCGATCCGGGATAGCCCAAATAGCCGATCTGCACCGGGGCCATCCGCCCGGCGAAAAGGGCGGGCCGGGCGTCGCGTGTATGCCCTTTGAGGTCGATCGCGATATCGAGGGCATGGCGGCGGGCGAGGTCGATCGCTTGATCGTCGGTGAGGAAGCGGATGTCGTGGAAGGCGTCGAGATGCGGCCTGATCGCGTCGCGCGCGCCCTCGCCATCGTCCGCGCCGAGGCTGAAGGCATGGATTGCGAAACGATCCCTGTCATGCGCCCGCAGCAGCCCGCTCAGCAGGTGCAGCGTAGCATGGTCGTGGAAGTCGGCCGAGAAGTAGCCAATGCGGATCTTTTCGCCCGGCTCGGGTCGCGGAAGCGGCAGGACCCGGCCCGGCTGCGCGGCATGCGCCACGATCCGGGAGCGGGCGAGCTGGCGCGCGGGATCATCCTCGAACGGGAGGGCGATGAAGGGCGGGATCGGATCGCTGCCGCGCACCGCGTGAACCGGCAAGGCGGCAAAGCTGTCGCGGCCAGACCAGTCGCATAGATGCGCTTCGAGATAGAGCAGCTGCGCGCGCAGATGGGTATCATCGGGCGCAAGCTGGATCGCGCGGTCGAAGGCGACATGGGCCTCGTCCAGCGCGCCGCCCAGCGTCAGGGCGTTGGCCAGATTGACATGGGCCTTGGCTGTGTCGGACTCGATGGCCGTCGCCTGGCGAAAGACCGCGATGGCCGCGTCCCGGTCGCCAAGTTCCAACCGTGCATAGCCCAGATTATTCAGCGCGTCATAATGATCCGGCCTGATCGCCAGCGTCCGCGCATACAGGTCGACCGCCTCGGCGAACGCCTTTCGTTCGCGATGGATATTGCCCAGATTATACAGCGCATCGACATAATCCGGCTTGAACGCGAGCGCCGCGCGATAGCTGGCGATCGCCTCGTCATATCGATCCTGAAGGCCAAGGAGGTTGGCGAGATTATAATGCGCTTCGGCATGGTCGGGCTGGATGGCGATCGCCGCCGCATAGCAACGCTCTGCATCCGCGAGCCTGCCCTGCCGCCGCAACGCGATGCCCAGATTGCTTTGGTTCGCGGCGTCACGCGGATTGTCGGCCAGCGCCTTGCGAAACGCTTTTTCCGCAAGGATCGCATCATCGAGGCCGAGATAGGCGGCGCCCGACAGGCCATGCAAAGCGGAAACCTGCGGAAACCGCGCGATCAGGGCCTCGGCCCGCCGCGCCATTTTCGCATAGTCGCCCTGCGCATGGAGCGTCCCGATTGCACCGACCTCCGCCTGGAGAGCCGACATGTCCGAACCGGCCGCCGGATCAAGCCGCGACAATCCTTCCGCAGCGCGCCGATTCTGGGGATAGCGGCTCAACAGGTCGGCGAGCAAACGGCGCGCCTCCTGCGGATCGCCCCGTCTCTCGGCCTGCCTGGCTTTCGAAAATAGGATTTCCAGTCCACTACTCGGCATCGGTCCACCCTGCTGCGGCATTCGTTGCGCCGCAGCTTAGGAAGCAGCCGATAAAAGATGGTTAACGATATCCTTGCGTCCGGCCGGCACACGCCCCGCGCGCGCCTATGAAGCCGCGCTCGCCGCCAGCGCGCCCATCGTCACATAATCGAGCTTCCCGGTTCCCAACACCGGCAGCGCGTCGACCGGGCGAATGTCGCGCGGGATGGCAAGTTCGGTGACGCCGTTCGCCCGTCCCCAGCCTTGCAGGTCCGCCGCTTTGGCATCCTTCCGCGTCGTGAAAAGAACGAGCTGCTCGCCCTTGCGCGGGTCCGGGCGCGTGACCACGGCATGCTCGGCATCGGGCCAGAGCGCGGCGGCATAGCCCTCCACCGCCGGCAGCGAGATCATCTCGCCGCCGATCTTGGCGAAGCGCTTGGCGCGGCCCCGGATCGTGACGAAACCGTCCTCATCGATGGTCACGATGTCGCCGGTGTCGTGCCAGCCGCCTTGCGGCGGTTGCAACTGGCCGGGCGCATCGGCCTTCATATAGCCGGTCATGATGTTGGGGCCACGGATCGACAGGCGACCGCCCTCAGTGATGCCGGGCACAGCGTCCAACCGCGGTTCGATCCCCGGCAGCAGACGGCCCACGGTGCCGGCGCGGAAATGCATCGGCGTGTTGACCGCGATCACCGGCCCCGCCTCGGTCGCGCCATAGCCCTCAAGGATGCGCAGGCCGAATTTTTCGGCATAGGCCTTGCGGGTTTCGTCACGCACCCGCTCGGCGCCCGCGAAGATGTAGCGCAGCGAGTAAAAGTCATAGCCATGCGCCATGCGGGCATAGCCCGACAGGAAGGTGTCGGTGCCGAACAGGATCGTGGCATTGCTGTCATAGGCGAGCGCCGGCACGATCCGGTAATGGAGCGGGCTTGGGTAAAGCAGCGTCTTCACCCCGTGCAGGATCGGCAGCAGCGTGCCGCCGGTCAGGCCGAAGCTGTGGAACACGGGCAGCGCATTCAGCACCGTATCCGCCGTGTTGAAATCGATCCGCGCCGCGAGCTGACGGCAATTGGACAGGAGGTTGCGGTGGCTGAGCACCACGCCCTTGGGCAGGCCCTCCGACCCGCTGGTGAACAGGATGACGGCCGGCGCATCCGGCGTGATGCGGAGGCGCTTGTGGCCCCGCGCGACAAAGCGGCTCGCGACGAGCGCCCGCAATTTGGCGGCGGCACCGATCGATGCGCCAATATCCTCCAGCCACAGGATAGCGATCCCATCGGCTTCCAACGCCGCGACCACCTCGGTGAGCTTGCCCTGCGTCACAAAGGCGCGGGCCGTGACGATCGTGCGGATCGCGGCGGCGGTGCAGGCCGCCTTCAGGTTGGTGAGCCCCACCGTATAATTCAACATTGCCGGCACGCGTCCATGCGCCTGAAGCGCGAAGAAGGTGGCGACCACCGCCGACACATTGGGCAGCAGCACGCCCACCGCCTCGCCCTGTACCGTCGCGGCGGCGAGCGGCCGGCCCAGGGCCAGACTGCCAGTCACGAGCCGGCCATAGGATAGGGGCTCGCGCTTGACGTCTTCCACCACCGCGGCCTTGGTCCCGTGAATATGCCGCGCCTCCAGCAGCGCCTCGAACAAGGTCTCGTCGGTGCGGGAGGTGGCGAAGATCATCGCGCTCATCTCGTCATACAGACGTCGGCCGGCGATCGCGCGGCGCGCGCGCGCGGTCATCTCGCCGTCGATCGCGAAGCGGCGCGGCGGCAGGACGGTCAGGCGGATCTTCGGGAAAGTGCGCAGCCGCACCCGGCCACGCAGCCGCGAAAAAGGCGTATATTGCGCGCCGTCGATGCGGACCGGGATGATCGGCGCATCGGCCTTGTCCGCGACCATGCCGGGGCCGTCGAATATCTTCATCAGCGCGCCGGTCACCGTGATCCTGCCTTCGGGGAAGATGACGAGCGTGCGCCCCTCCCGCACGGCCTTGACCATCGCCTTGGCCGCCATCGGGTTGGTCGGATCGACCGGGAAGGCGTCGAACAGCGGCAGAAAAGGCTTGATCCACCAGGCTTTGGCAATGCGGGTATGGACCGCGAAGGTCGGCTTGCCGGGCAGGAATGCGGCCAGCAGCAACCCGTCGAGGAAGGACACATGGTTGACGACCACGACGGCCGGCGTACCGGCTGGCGGCATATGCTCCGCGCCCGCCACCTCGACGCGATAGAAGAGCCGGAGCGCCCCGCGAAACATCGCCTTGATGAGCGTTTCGGGGAGCAGCCAGCAGGAAATGAGCGCGATCGTCAACGTCGCAAAGCCCATCACGCCGATGATTCCGGGCACGGTCTCGCCCCGCGCCAGCATCATGGTGACCGCCAGGACGACCAGGACGCTGACGGCCGCATTGACGATATTGTTCGCCGCAATGGTGCGCGACCTTTCCTCGCGCGGGGCATGGGTCTGAAGGATGGCGTAGAGCGGGACGATGAACATGCCGCCGGCAAAGGCGATGCCGAACAGGTCGACGAGGATGCGCCAGCTTCCCGGTGACGCGACGAACGCCGTGATGCCGACATCGGTGGCGGTCGGGACATAGGCGGTGGTGGACAGCCAAAGATCGATCATGCACGCGGCAAGCGCCAGCGCCGAGATCGGCACGTAGCGCGCCGATATTTCGCCGCGCAGCAGCCGGTTGACCAGCAGCGACCCCAGCGCGACGCTCAACGAGAAAACCAGCAGAAACAAGGTGGCGACGTCCTGCTTCGCCTTGAGCACACCACTTACCAGCGGCGCGAATTCGGACAGCAGGACCGCGCCGACCGCGAAGAACCAGCTGATGCCGAGGATCGAGAGCCAGACGCCCCTGCCATGGCGAGCGGCCTTAAGGATGCGCCAGGTGCTGCGAAAAATATTGCGGTCGATATGCAGCCCTTGCGCCACCGGCGGCGCGGGCGGAACGGCGAAGCTAGCCAGCAGCCCAAGGACGGCGATGCCGATGGCGACAAGGCCGGCGGTCTGTGCGGGAATGACGCCCGCCAGCAGTTGGCCACCCAGAATGGCCAGGAACGTCCCCGCCTCGATCATCCCGGTGCCGCCCACCATTTCGTGCGGCCCCAGATGCTGGGGCAGGATCGAAAATTTGACCGGGCCGAACAGGGTCGAATGCAATCCCATCAGGAACAGACAGCCAAGCAACAGCGGCACCGATTGCAGCCAGAAGCCGATCAGCGCCAGCGTCATGATGACAACCTCCGCCGCCTTGACCGCGCGCACCAGCTTGGCCTTGTCCCACGCGTCGGCAATCTGTCCGGCCAGGGCCGAAAACAGGAAATAGGGCAGGATGAACAATCCGGTCGCGATCGTCGCCAGCAGTTCCGCCTTGTCCGGCTCCGCGCGGAACAGGCCGAAATTGGCGAGGAAGAGCAGCGCGAACTTCAGCAGATTGTCGTTGAACGCACCCAGAAACTGGACGACGAACAAGGGTGCGAAGCGGCGCTTGCCGAGCAATGACAGATCAGGTGCAGACATGGACGAACCCCCGTGATCGAAGCGGGCTAGCCGATAATGATGGCCAGCGCGTTAATCGCAGCTTCCGCATTAGGCATGAATTATACAGTGGTCAATTGATATATTAGACAGTGATCAATTTCCGTTTTACAGGATGTGCATGGGAAGACGATCCGACCATAGTCGTGCCGAGCTGGAAGCGATGATCCTGGCGGAGGGTCACGCCCATATGGCGCAGATCGGCTTTGCCCGCTTTTCCGCGCGAGAGGTCGCCAAGCGCGTCGGCTATGCGGTCGGCACCCTGTATAATATTTTCGGCAGCTATGACCGGCTGATCGCCGCGATCAACACGCGCACCTTCGATCTGTGGGCCGAACATCTGGAAAAAAGGCTGGCGACCGGCTCCGACGACCGGATCGCTGCGCTGGTCGAGGGCTATTTCAGCTTCGCCAGCGAGAATATGAACCTGTGGACCGCCATTTACGATCACCGCCTGCCCCCTGATATGCCAATCCCCGGGGCATTGGCCCAGCGGCGCGGCGCATTGACCGACATCGTCGTGCGCGAAGTGACTGCGGCATTACCGCCCGGTGCGCGGGATCGCGCGCCCCGCCTTGCCCGCTCGCTGGTCGCGACCGTCCATGGCCATTGCATCTTCGCGCTGACCGGCAGCTTCGCGCTGCTGGGCGAGGATGCACCGCTGGACATGGCGATCGCCCGGGTCAGGGAGTCGCTGCACGCGGCTGGCGCAGCCTAGCCGCAGCCGAGCGCCTGAAGCCGCCACTGCCGGTTCCAGCCGAGCCGCACGATGCCGAGCGGCGCGATATCGATCCGCAGGCTTGCCTCCAACGGCATGTCAATCGCCGCGGAGAGGGCGGCGCGGATCACCATGGGATGGGTAATCGCCCATAGCGGCCGATCGTGCATGATCTGCGCGGCCAGCCAGTCGGCCATGCGCGCGCGAACAGACGCCAGCGGTTCGCCGCCGGGCGCGCCAGCAGCAGGATCGGCCACCCACGTGGCCAGGCCGTCCGGATCGACCGCCATCATGTCGATCAACGTCCGGCCCGCCCACGACCCATGATCCATGTCACGAAGCGCGGGGTCGACGGTGGCGACCACACCCAAAGCCTCCGCCGTTTGCCGTGGCGCCAGCGCTGGACCCACAATATAGGGAATGTCTCTGGCGGGCGGACCCAGTGCCGCCAGTTTAGCGATGCCCCCCGCATCGATCGGTTCAGCCTCCGACGCGAAGCCGCCCTGCCGCATCATCCGCGTGCCGGCATGGCACTGCAATATCAGTTCGAATGCCATGGCATGCTCCACGATCGTTGACGTCCCGCATCAATCCGGCGTAGGGCGAAACGGCAAGACTGAGGAAGAAGCCGGTTCAATTCCGGCACGGTCGCGCCACTGTTAACGTGCCTGGGCTCGCCTTGTCGAGATTCAGCTACGGAAAGTCAGACCTTCCTCAGTCGATGGACCATCTACGGGACGCGCACATCCCGCAAGGAGACTGAACATGGCGGTTACCACGCTTTTTCCAGACGACGCCTTCATTCCGGTCGGCAACGGCACCGCGATCCCCCTTCGCGAGCTGCTGCCCTGGGCCATTTTCGGCCTGACCCTCGCGATGATCTTCCTCTATTTCGTCAGCACCGAACAGGGCGCCATGTCGCTGTTCAAGGGCATGTATGTGCATGAATTCGTCCATGACGGGCGGCACCTGCTCGGCTTTCCCTGCCACTGATCCGTGGCGCGGAACCTCCTGATCCGCGGCATGATTGCCGGCGTGATCGCCGCTGTGCTCGCGACACTGTTCGCGCGCCTTTTCGCTGAACCCCAGGTCGATCTGGCGATCGCCTTCGAATCCGGCCATGCCGCGA
This sequence comes from Sphingobium fluminis, assembly GCF_037723805.1. NCBI lineage: Bacteria > Pseudomonadati > Pseudomonadota > Alphaproteobacteria > Sphingomonadales > Sphingobiaceae > Sphingobium > Sphingobium fluminis. The sequence goes on along the minus strand of NZ_JBBJUK010000001.1, from coordinate 425,365 downwards.
TGGCCCATGCCATGAGCGCTGCGCCCGAACCTGAACTGGTCAGCCGCGCGACCCAGAAAGGCCTTGGCCTGCTGACGGCCGTGGTCCTGTATGGCGCGGCGGTAGGCGGCCTGTTTGCGCTGGTTTTCGCGGTCGCTTATGGTCGGGTGGGGCAGATCGGCCCACGATCGCTGGCGCTACTGCTTGCGGCCGGGGCCTTTGTCGCGGTCGCGCTCGTCCCCGCGCTCAAATATCCGGCGACGCCGCCCGCCGTCGGCCTGCACGAGACGGTCGGGTTTCGCACTCTTGCCTATTTCGCGATGATTGGGTCCTCGGTCGCGGCGCTGGTCCTTTCCATAAAGGCAGCGCGAGGCCTCGTTGGCCGGCTTGGCGCCTTCGACGCCATGCTGGCGGGCGCGGCGCTCTACCTCGCCGTGATCGTCGCGGCGCAGTTGGCGTTGCCCGCGATCGATGAGGTCCCCGGCGATTTCCCGGCGGTGTTGCTCTGGACCTTCCGAATCGCCTCGCTCGGGATGCAGGCCCTGTTATGGACCATCATCGGGCTGGTATTCGGCGCATTGGCCGAACGACAGTTGCGCGCCCATGCGCAGGCCCCGCGCCGCCTTCGCTGAGCCGGACATCGGTCCACTTTAATCGGGGCGATTTTCACCGGGCCTTAACCTTCCAAACCTACCCCGGTTCGAACATGGAACGGACCCCGTAATGAGCCGGCGACATCCGGTCGCGGCACGCGCGCCGACGCAGCGCCACCCCATAGGTTCAGCCGTGGATCGCTGGGCGTTCAGCCAAGGGGCGCGCACCAGGGCAGCGGACAAAGCATCATGCGGTCACTGAAGGACCTTATAGCCCGGCGTCCCGCGCGCCCTGCCCCCATCCGCCCGTCGCTTGCCCGCATGCCATGGTATGTGCCGCTGACCCATTTATGGCCCATCCTGTTGCTCGTCGGGCTGAGCCTGGGATGCCTGTTCGCGCTGCTGTTCCACCTGACGACCGTTCAGGACAGCATGGAGCGGGGACGCGAACGCCAACTGGTCGAAAATGCCTTCAGGACGGCGGCGACGATGACCCTGCGCGACATGCGTGATTATGCGATTTGGGATGATGCGGTCGTCCACCTCGTCCGCCGGTTCGACAGTGGCTGGGCCGACGATAATCTCGGACCCTATCTCGGCAAAAGCCAGGGGTATAGCTATGTCGTGGTTGTCGATGGCGCGGACAGGCCAACCTATGTGTTCGCCCACGGCGCTCGCTCGCATGCCCCCTTCGATGTCGGAAAAACGCTGGGACCGGCATTTGTGCGGACCCTCGCCGAGGTGGATTCGATCCATCCGGCGAACGCCTCTCGCGTCGGGTTCAGCCGCGCGGGCGACAAGCTCTATGTTTTTGCGGTCGCCGCGATCATTCCGCTCACGGACAAGGTCAGCCTGCCGCCCGGCCGCCGCCATGCGGTGCTTGTCGCAGCCGAAGTGACTCCCGCCTTCCTGGCGGGGCTGTCGCGCGACAACAGGACGCCGGCCCTGCAAGTCCTTAAAGAGGGCGTTCGGCAAAGTGGGGAAAGCATCGGCATAGGCGGCAGCGACGATATGCCGGTCGCCCGGATCGGCTGGACCGCCAGCCGCCCCGGCCTTGCGTTGCGCGACAAGATTTTTCCGGCATTTCTCCTCGTCGGCCTCTGCTCGCTGGCGGTGGGCTATATCATCCTGCGTCGGACCCGGCGAGGCATCGACGCGCTGCGCCTTAGCGAGACGCGCGCCCAGCATCTGGCATGCCGCGACATGCTGACCGGCCTGTTCAACCGGCGCGCTTTGCTCGACCACCTCCATGCTTGCCTGGATGCGGACACGCCGTTGCGCCTGCTCTATATGGATCTGGACGGTTTCAAGGAAACCAACGACGTCTACGGCCATGGCGCTGGCGATGAATTGCTGCGCGAAGTAACGCACCGGCTCAACCGCGCCTGCCCCCGCGCCGTCATGGTCGCGCGGGTCGGCGGCGACGAATTTGCGGTGCTGCTGCAAGGCATCGACGATGACGCCGCACGGCAGGCGCAATCGATCCTGACTCAATTCGAAGCGCCATTCATCGTCGGCGGCTATCGCGTGGCGCTCGGCATCAGCATCGGCATGGCGGCCAGCATAGCGGGCGACAGTGCGGAGGAACTGGTGCGACGCGCCGATGTCGCGATGTTCGCGGCGAAGGCTGGGGGCAAGAATTGCGCCCGCGCCTATGATCCGGCGCTCGATGCGGGACGTGAGATGCGAAAGCGGATGGAACAGGATCTGCGCCTCGCGATCGAGCGTCGCGAGATCGCCGTCGTCTTCCAACCGATCGTCGACGCCGGCCGGCAACAGATCGTCTGCGTCGAGGCGCTGGCGCGCTGGTCGCACCCCGATCATGGCGCGGTGCCGCCCCAGACCTTCATCTCGATCGCAGAGGAAAGCGGGCTGATCGTCGCGCTGGGCCGCGACGTACTGGTGCAGGCCTGCCGTCAGGCGCTCGACTGGACGGTGGACCTCGCGGTCAACCTGTCGCCCGCGCAATTCTGGGATCGCGGCCTTGGCCATACCATCCGTGACGTGCTGGCCGAAACCGGCTTTCCCGCGCACAGGCTGGAACTGGAGATTACGGAAGGCTATCTGCTGCGGCGCCCCGATGCGGCGGGTGAGATACTGGATCAGCTCCGGGCGACCGGCGTCCGCGTCGCACTGGACGATTTCGGCACCGGGTTCGCCAGCATCGGCTATTTGCAGCGCCTGCCCTTCGACCGGATCAAGATCGACCGCAGTTTCATCGCGCAGATCGACGAAGAGGCGGGCGCATCGGAACTGGCGCGGGCGATCGTGGCGATCGGCGATGCGCTGCGGCTTCCGGTGACGGCGGAGGGGGTCGAAACCGCTCGCCAGGCGATGGTCATGCGGCAAGCAGGCTGTGCGCGATTGCAAGGCTGGCTGTTCGGGCGGCCGATGGACGCAGCCGCGATGGCGGCGCATCTCGCCGTGCGCGGCGCCTTTCAATCGATGCGGGCAGCAACCGGGTAGAGGGCGCCGGCGGGCGCGATTTACTGCTCGCTTAAATGCATGAAGGTGCGCGCCGCATCGCGGTCGGCGGGGTCCTTGAACGCCTTGTCGAGGTCCGGCGCGCCGCCCAGCAGGAACAGCAGCGACCATAAGGCGAAGCGTCGACCCCGGTCCGTTTCCAGACCGAGGTCGACCTGCATGCGCTCGATACCGGCCGCCAGCGCGTCCGGCGGCACAGCCTCGATATCCACGACGCCGAAATAGCGATGAAGCTGGTCGTCCAGATTCATGGCCGGCTTCCGGCGATCGCGCGATCAGCCGTTGAGCTGGTCCTTGACAGCCTTGGCAGGCGTGAAGGTCAGCTTCTTGGACGCGGCGATCTGAATGGTCGCGCCGGTTGCGGGGTTGCGGCCCTCGCGCGCTGGCGAGTCCTTCACCTTGAACTTGCCAAAACCGCTGAGCGAAATTTCTTCGCCTTTCGAAGCTGCCTCGGCAATCGCGGCGAACACGCCGTCGACGATCGCGCGTGCATCGGCCTTGGAGATGCCGCCGGTCGCGGCCACGCTGTCGGCGAGATCACTATTGTTCATGGAGGTGCCTTTCTTTGTGATGAACAGCGCACATAGCCAGCCTGCGCGCGCGGGTCCATCGCTCGCTGCGTCAGGAAGGGCAGGAAAATAAGCTTTTTTGCGATTTAGCCGGCCGAATGTGATCTGGATTGAGTCCCGACCGCGATCTGGACCGCCGCACAGGGACTCGCAGCGACCGCCTCGCCGATCAGCAGCAGGGTCGGATCATCGTCGCTGATCGTCGCGACCAGAAAGGCCAGGCCCGACAATCTGCCGCGGATCAGACGCTCGCCGGGCAGCGAGACGTTGACCGCTACCAGCACCGGCGTTTCGGGGTCACGCCCCGCCGCGATAAGCGACCTGGCGATCTCGCCTGCCGCGGCGCGACCCATATAGATGCCGATCGTCCCCTCCGGCCGGGCGAGCATGGCCCAGTCGAGCTTCAACGGCTCGCCCGCGCGCAGATGCGCCGTCACCAGCGTCAGCCCGCGCGCCTTGCCGCGCAAAGTCAGCGACGCGTTCGCGCTTGCCGCCGCTGCGCTCGCGGTGGTGACGCCGGGACAGATATGCACGACGACGCCAGCGCCACGCAGATGATCCATCTCTTCGGCGGACCGGCCGAAGATCGACGGGTCGCCACCTTTTAGCCGCACGACGCGCTTGCCCGCCAGCGCTGCCGCCAACAGCAGGTCGTTGATGCTTTCCTGCTGTTTGGAATGGCGGCCCGATCGCTTGCCGACGCTCACCTGCTCGACGCCCTTAGCGATAAGGTCGAGCACGCCGGGACCCACCAGCGCATCGTAAAAGACTATGTCGGCAGCGGCGATCAGCCGTTCGGCCTTGCGCGTCAAAAGGTCCGGATCGCCCGGCCCCGCGCCCACCAGCCAGACCTGTCCCGGCGCGATACACTCATTCGGCTGCATCGAGAGTCTCCGTTGGAAGCTGGCTCAGGATAGTGGCGAGCGCCGGTCGGCAGGAACCGCAATTGGTGCCCGCCCCCAATGCCTTGCCGATGGCGGGTACGTCAACGAGTCGCTGCTCGCGAATCGCGGCGACGATGCTGTTGAGGCCGATATCGAAACAGACACAGATGATCGCGCCCTTGTCGACCTGCCGACCCGGCCCGCGCGCGGCCAGCACCGATGCGCCGACATCATCGGCCCCAAGCTGATCGATCAGCCAGTCGCGCGCGGGCAGCAGGCCGTCACGCGTGACGATCAATATGCCCGCAAGCTTGCCATCGGCGATGATCGCGACCCGGCGGGTTCCCCGCGTGACGTCGATCGCCTCGACCCGTTCGCCCTTGGGCAGGCAGGCTTCGAGCCGCGCGGGATCGCCATTGCCCGCGACCTCATAGAGCGCGCCGCCCGGCACCGTGATGCGCGTCGCCCACAGGCAGGGGACGCGCACGGGCTCTGCGCCGCGCAGGATCAGGAAGCCCTTCCATTCGGTAACGACCTTGTCGACCCGCGCGGGCGTCGCCTTGAAGCCCGGCTGTCCCGAATGCGGATCGACCAGCGGCCGGGGCAACAGGCCGGTGCGCCCGCCCGTCGATTGCTGGTCGGTCCAGTGGATCGGGGTAAAAATCTCGCCCGGCCGCTGCCCCGCTTCCAGCCGCACGCGGAACAGACTGTCGCCCTGCGGCGTCGCAACGCGGGCGAGGTCGCCCTCGGCAAGGCTCAGCGCCGCGCCGTCCTGCGGATGCAGTTCGACCAGCGGTTCCTCGCGATGGCGCGCAAGTTTGGGCGACAGGCCCGTGCGGGTCATAGTATGCCACTGGTCACGATAACGGCCGGTATTGAGCGTCATCGGCCAGTCGCGCAGCGGCTTTTGCACATCCGATTGCGTCACCGGCACGAGCTTCGCCTTGCCGCTGGCTGTCGGGAAGCGCCCGTCAGCAAAGGCCGCGCCGCCCCAGCGGAACGGCTCCATCGCATCATAGGCTTCATTGCCGATCGTCGCGTGGGTGCGCAGATCGAGCAGCCGCGCGCCGTCATTCTGATAGGCTGTGAGCCGCGCATGTTCGCGCCAGATATCGGCAGGCCGTTCATAGGCGAAGGCGGTGCCCCAACCCATGCGCCGCCCGACTTCCTTAACGATCCACCAGTCCGGCTTCGCCTCTCCCGGCAGTGACATCAGCGCCCGCTGGCGGCTGATCGTCCGGTCGCTGTTGGTGACGGTGCCGTCTTTCTCGCCCCAAGCGGCGGCGGGCAGCCGGACATGGGCATGGGCGCTGGTGTCGGTCTGCTCCATCACATCGGAAACGACGACGAAAGGACAGGCCGCCAGCGCCTCGCGCACGCGTCCGGCGTCGGGCATGGACACGGCGGGATTGGTCGCCATCACCCACAGCGCCTTGATCCGGCCCTCGCTAGTGCCGCGAAAGAGATCGACCGCCTTGAGGCCGGGCTTGGCGGCCATGGCGGGCGCAGCCCAGAAGCGGCCGACGCGCGCCACATTGTCGGGCGCGAAATCCATATGCGCCGCCAGCGTGGAGGCGAGCCCGCCAACCTCGCGCCCGCCCATGGCGTTGGGCTGGCCGGTGATCGAAAAGGGCGCGGCGCCCGGCTTGCCGATGCGGCCGGTGGCGAGATGGACGTTAAGAATCGCGTTGACCTGATCGGTGCCGCGCAGCGACTGGTTGATGCCCTGGCTGAACATCGTGACGGTACGCGGGGTGGCGGCGAACAGTTCGAAAAACTGCTGGAGCAAAGCGGGCGGCAGATCGCAGGTCTTTGCCGTCGACCAGAGATCGTGACCGCTGCGGATCTGGTCCCAGAAGCCGTCGGGCGCATCGACGCTGTGCTGCATGAACAGGGGATCTATGCCGCCCGCCCGATCCATCCATGCCAGCAGGCCGTTCATCAGCGCGACGTCGGTTCCAGCCTTCAGGGGGAGATGCAGGTCCGCCCCCTCGCAGGTCTCGGTGCGGCGCGGATCGATCACGACCAGCTTCGCGCCACGCGCCTCCCGCGCGGCCTGGATGCGCTGATAGACGATCGGGTGACACCAGGCGGTGTTCGATCCGATGAGGACGATCAGGTCCGCCTCGTCCAGATCGTCATAGCTGGCGGGCACGACGTCCTCGCCAAACGCCCGGTTATGTCCCGCCACCGCACTCGACATGCACAGGCGGCTGTTGGTGTCGATATTGCCCGAACCGATGAAACCTTTCATCAGCTTGTTGGCGACATAATAATCCTCGGTCAGCAACTGGCCCGAGACATAGAAGGCGACGCTGTCCGGCCCGTGCCGGGCGATGGTGTCGCGAAACCGCTTCGCCACCAGATCGAGCGCCTTGTCCCAACTCGCCCGCCTGGCCCCGATCATCGGGCTGAGCAACCGGCCTTCGAGACCCACGGTCTCCCCCAGATGCGTGCCCTTGGAACAGAGACGCCCGCGATTGGCGGGATGCGCCTCATCGCCCCTGATCTGGACCGATCGCTCCCCCGTCGGCGTCGCCGCGATGCCGCAGCCGACACCGCAATAGGCGCAGGTGGTGCGGATCGCGGCCTCGCTCATGCCGCCGCCTTCGTCGCGGGCACCGCCGGGATCACCGCCTCGCGCAGCAGGAACAGCCGCCCGGCGTCGACCTTGAGCGGAATGGTCGGCACGCAGCCCTCGTCGCTGCCCAGCGCCTTGCCGGTCTTGAGCGAGATGTTCCAGTTGTGCAGCGGACAGGTGACGACGCTGCCATGGACGATGCCCTGGCTGAGCGGTCCCTGCTTGTGGGGGCATTTATTGACCAGCGCGAAAAAATTATTGTCGAGCGTATGGAAGATCGCGATCTCCTCGCCGCCACGCACCGGCAGCGTACGGGCGTGGCCGGGCGAGATTTGCTCTATCGGGCCGATATCCAGCCATTGGCCGACATTGTCATTGGGGATCATGCGACAAACTCCATGGGACGCACTTCGGCGAGATGCTGGTGCAGTTCGCTTTCCTCGCCCGCCGCGCGCTTCGCCCACGGGTCGTCCTGGCTGAAGCTTTGCGAATAGAGGAAGCGGGCGCGCAGCGCTTCGCGGCCGGTCTCGTCCTCGACGATGCGGCTTTTCACATAATCGACGCCCACCCGCTCGATCCAGGGCGCGGTGCGTTCCAGATAGCGGGCTTCCTCGCGATAAAGCTGGGTGAAGGCGGCGCAATAGTCGAGCGCCTCCTGCTCGGTCGCGACCTTGCACAGAAAGTCCGTGGCGCGAACGTGTATGCCGCCATTGCCGCCGACATGCAGTTCATAGCCCGAATCGACGCAGACGATGCCGAAATCCTTGATCGTCGCTTCCGCGCAATTGCGGGGGCAGCCCGACACCGCGATCTTGAACTTGTGCGGCATCCACGACCCCCAGGTCATCCGTTCGGTCTTGACGCCAAGGCCGGTTGAATCCTGCGTGCCGAAGCGACACCATTCGGAGCCGACGCAGGTCTTCACCGTGCGCAGCGACTTGCCATAGGCGTGGCCCGAGACCATGCCGGCGGCATTCAGATCGGCCCAGACGGCGGGCAGATCCTCCTTCTTGATGCCGAAAATATCGAGCCGTTGACCGCCGGTGACTTTCACCATCGGCGCGTCATATTTCTCGACCACGTCGGCGATGGCGCGCAATTCACGCGGATTGGTGAGACCGCCCCACATGCGCGGAACGACCGAATAGGTGCCGTCCTTCTGGATATTGGCGTGCATACGCTCGTTGACGAAGCGGCTCTGCTGATCGTCGACATAATCGCCGGGCAGGGCGCAGAGCAGATAATAATTGAGCGCGGGACGGCAGGAGGAGCAGCCATCTGGCGTCGTCCAGTGCAGCTTCTGCATGACTTCGGGGATCGAGCGCATGGCCTGCGCGACGATTTCGCGGCGGACATCGTCATGGCCGAAGCTGGTGCATTTGCACATCGTCTTGGGGCCGGACTGGACGTCGTCGCCCAGCACCACCGCCAGCAGATTTTCGACAAGACCAGTGCAGGAGCCGCAGCTCGCCGACGCCTTGCACCCGGCGCGCACCGCGTCGAGGCTGCTTGCGCCGCCATTGATGCAGGCGACGACCTGGCCCTTGCTGACGCCGTTGCAGCCGCAAATCTCGGCATCGTCCGAGAGCGCCGCAACGGCCGCCTTAGGGTCCAGCGCGCCTCCTCCCGAGGCGAAACCCTGGCCGAAGATCAGCAGGTCGCGAATGTCGCCAATATCCTCGCCGCGCCGAAGCAGGTCGAAATACCAGCCGCCATCAGCCGTATCGCCGTAGAGCACAGCGCCCACGACCCGATCGTCCTTCACCACGACACGCTTGTAGACGCCGCGCGAGGCATCACGCAGCACGATATCCTCGCACCCTTCGCCGCCGGAAAAGTCGCCGGCGGAAAACACGTCGAGGCCCGCGACCTTGAGCTTGGTCGAGGTTACGGACCCCTTATAGCCCGAATGCTGATCGGTCAGGCCGTCGGCCAAGCTGCGGCACATGTCCCACAGCGGCGCGACGAGGCCATAGACATTGCCGTCATGCTCGACACATTCGCCGACCGCCAGCACGTGCGGATCGCTGGTGACCATATGGTCGTCCACCTTGATGCCCCGACCGATGTCAAGACCGGCTTCCCGCGCCAGCGCGACCGACGGGCGAATGCCGACCGCCATCACGACCAGGCTCGCCGGAATGTCGCGGCCATCCTTCAGGCGGACGCCCTCGACCTTGCCGTCTCCGTAGATTTCGGCGGTATCGGCCCCGGTCAGGACGGTCTGGCCCCGGCCCTCCAGCGCGGATTTGAGCAGCCAGGCGGCGGCTTCGTCGAGCTGACGCTCCATCAGCGTCGGCATGATGTGCAGGACCGTGACCTTCATGCCGCGCAGCGTGAGGCCATGCGCCGCTTCGAGGCCGAGCAGGCCGCCACCGATCACCACCGCTTCGCCGCCGCCCAGCGCCTTGCCCGCTTGCGCGGCCGCGAGCATCGAATCGACGTCCTTCATGTCGCGGAAGGTAATGACGCCAGGCAGGTCCTTGCCCGGCACGGGGATGATGAACGGATCGGAGCCGGTGGCGATCAGCAGCTTGTCATAACCCACCGTGCGACCCGCTTCGCTGGTGACGGTTTTGGCCGCGCGGTCGATCGAAGCGACCGGATCGCTGGTGATGAGATCGATGCCATTATCGCCATACCATTGCTGGCTGTTGATGATGATTTCTTCGAATGTCTTTTCCCCGGCGAGCACCGGGGACAGCATGATCCGGTTATAGTTCACATGCGGTTCCGCGCCGAAGATGGTGACGCGATAGCGGCCCGCATCGCGCGCCAGCAGTTCCTCGACCGCCCGGCAGCCGGCCATGCCGTTGCCCACCACGACCAGATGTTCGCGTGCATCTTCCGCCGGCACGAAGAGAGACTCTCCGCTGTCCGCCGCCGGGTCGATCCCGTCCTGAAATTCCATCCTCGTGACTCCAGAAAAATAAAAAGCCGCCATCCTGATCCCCGGCCCAAAAAAACCGGAAGTCAGGATGGCGGCTTTGCCATCATTTGCGCCGCACCGATCCGTCCATGGACCGGTCTGGCTATATAGGAAGGGCGACCTTGCCCTCTTGCACTGCAACATAATCCGAATCACGCACCTGCTCAAGCGATTCCTGTCGAGGCGAGCGAGATAGTGCGCAGGAAAGAAATGGGCGGCGGCCTCCATGGACCGCCGCCTCCTCTCCAACCGCTCAGATGCGATTTTCAGATGCGCGCGCCGGTGCTCCAGCTTGCGCGCCACCGCGCCTTGACCAAAGTCAGGCCGAGCAGCGCTATCAGGGCGAGACCGGCGAAGATCAGGAAGCCCGACGAGAAGCTGCCTGTCAGTTGCTTGGCGATACCGAGCGAACTGGCGAGGTAGAAGCCGCCGATGCCGCCGGCCATGCCGACGAGGCCGGTCATGACGCCGATTTCCGCGCCGAAACGCTGCGGCACGAGCTGAAAGACCGATCCGTTGCCGGTGCCGAGCGCGAGCATGGCGAGGACGAAGAAGCCGAGCGCCCCGGTCAGCGTCGAGGCATAGGCCACGCCCGACAGGGCCAGCGCCGCCACGAGATAGACCATCGTCAGCGTCTTGACCCCGCCAATCTTGTCGGCGAGCGCGCCACCCATCGGGCGAACCAGCGATCCGGCGAACACGCAGGCGGCCGTGCAATAGCCCGCGATGATCGGGGTCAGGCCGAACTGATCGGTGAAGTAGATGGGCAGCGAGGCGGCAAGGCCGACGAAACCGCCGAACGTCACGGCATAGAATGCCATCAACCACCAAGCGTCGGCCTGCTTCAAGGGCTGAAAATAATCGACCAGTTTTTTGGGCGGGGGTGCGTTGGGCGCGTCCTTCGCCATCAGCATGTAAGCCACGAAAACGATCGACAGCGGGATGCAGGCAAGGCCCAGCACCGCGTTCCAGCCGAACAATTTGGCCAGCATCGGGGCGAACAGCGAGGCGAGCACCGTGCCCGAATTGCCCATGCCGGCAAGACCCATCGCCTTGCCCTGATGTTCGGCGGGATACCAGCGGCTGGCGAGCGGCAGCGCGATGGCGAAGCTGGCCCCGGCAAAGCCCAGGATGACGCCCAGCGCCAGCGTGCCGCCGAAGCTGTTCACGCCCAGCAGGTAAGCCGTCAGCAGACCGACGATGACGATGATCTGGCTGATCGCGCCCGACCGCTTCGGTCCGATCCGGTCGACCAGCAGGCCATTGACGACGCGCAACAAAGCGCCCGCGAGCGTCGGCGTGGCGACCATCAGCCCCTTTTCGGCCGGGGTAAGCATCAGCGTCTTGGAAATCATGGGCGCGAGCGGCCCCAGCAGCACCCAGACCATGAAGGCGAGGTCGAAATACAGAAAGGCGGCGATCAGGGTCGGCGTGTGGCCGGCCTTCCAGAAGCTTGTCGCGGGCGTGGCCCCAGCGGCCTCGCCCTCACGATCCCAATAAGCGGTAGCCATATTGCGTTCCCCATGACGGAAATGGACACGAAAAAAAAGCCGCAGGCCAGACCCATGCTCGATCGCATGGTCCGGTCAGCGGCTTTGCTGCTTTTATTCGGTGAGGACACGCGGTCCCGACCTTGGGAGAGCGTATCCGGATAAGCGCGCTTCATCGCGCGATGCCTATATCATCTCGCGAATCGCTTCATGTTGCAAGGCACAATTTTCGCCGCGATTTCAACGTCGCGCGCCGAACGTCTCCAGGAACGCCTCGATTCGGTCGGGGTCGAACACCCGCCCGTCGAAGAAGCTGTCGGGGCCGAGCGTCAACTCGCCCCGGCGCGAACCCACCGCCAGCGGCGCGGCGACCGCGCCCTCCAATTTCATGCTGGCGCCCGGCATCGGCTCAGCGCTGTTCGCCAGCGCCCGGCGGAATATGTCGGGCCGGAACACCCCTCCGGCTTTTGCCGCATTGTCCGCACTATGTTCCACCATGCCCCAGCGCGCCAGCTGCGAATAGATCCACAGCGCCTGGCTGCGCCATGGAAAGGGCGTCGCTTCACGGGAAAACAGCATGAAGTCGGGATTGGCGACCGCCGGCTCGCCGACGCGGGCGACAATATTCCCGGACAAGGCGCAGGCGATCAGTTCGGCCGGCTGGTCGACATAGCGCGGCTGCGACAATAGATGCGCCAGCTCGCCATGATTCGCCGGATCGTCACACCAGGCAGCGGCTCGCGCGAGCGCGCGCAACAGCCGGTCGACGCTGTCGGGATTTTCCTCCATCCAGCTTTCGCGGAAGGCCAGTATCTTTTCGACGCCCCGCCGCCAGATCCGCTCGCCGATCGCCGCCGTTTCGGCAAGGCCAGCATCGACCGCCGCACTGCCCCATGGCTCGCCCGCGATGAAACCGTCAATCTCGCCCGCGCGCATCGCCTCCACCGTCAGCGACGGCGGCAGGACCCGCATCATCACGTCGCGGTCGGGGTCGACGCCCGCGCTCGCCAGCCAGTAGCGCAGGGTGAGCGCATGGCTGGAAAAGCGGTGGACGACGCCGATCACCGGCTTGCGCCGCCACAGGCCGATCGCGGCGGCGAAATCATGCGCCGTGCCGAGCGGATCGGCGAGCCGGCGCACTATGTCGGGGTCCAGCGCCTTGGCGAAGTCGCTCGCCATGACCAGCATATTGCCGTTGACGTTGAGCTTGAACGGGGCTGCCAGTGCAGCGGGTTGCTGGCTCAGTCCCAGCGTCACCGCCACGGCCAATGGCGCCAGCATGTGCGCGGCCTGCACCTGCCCGTAGACGAGGCGGTCGCGCAGCGTCGCCCAGCTGGTCGTGCGGACGAGGTCCAGGCTCAGCCCCTCCTCCTCCGCAAAGCCGCGCTCGCGCGCGACCGCCAGAACGGCGGCGTCGGTCAGCGGCAGGAAGGCGATCCGCAGGCTGGTCATCATAGGGGTCCTCCGAGCAGATCGCTGGCGGTGATCAGCGCCTGCGCCATATCGACGATTTTCTTGCCCTGGTTCATCGCGCTCGATCGCAGCAGTGCATAGGCATCCTGTTCGGTCAGGGATCGCTGGTTCATCAGGATCGACTTGGCGCGATCGATGATCTTGCGATCGGACAGGGCGGTGCGCGCCTCGTCCAGTTCCGCCTGGATGCGGGCAAAGGCGTTGAACCGGCGCACCGCAAGCTCCAGCACGGGCTTCACCCGTTCCTTGCGCAGACCGTCGACGACATAGGCCGACACCCCGGCATCGATCGCGGCGCCGATCATCATATCGTCGGACTGATCGACGAACATCGCGATCGGCTTGGCCAGCGCGCGGCTGACCGTCAACATTTCCTCCAGCGTGTCGCGGCTGGGGCTGCCAAGGTCCATCAGCACGACATCGGGCGCCATCCGCTCCAGCCGGGCGACGAAAGCCCCGCGCGGGGGGACGATATGGATATCGTCATAGCCCGCCTCGCGCAGGCCCTCTTCAAGGACCGTCGCGCGCAGCCCGCTGTCGTCGATGATGACGATTCTCATGAAGCCCCGTCCAATGCGCCAATCGATGATGCCGCATGGCCAAGCCGCATCCTGCGGTCAACGATATAAAGGCGGCGATCCCTGCGCCGATCTATGAGTTCGCCTTGCGAAGGATTGACCAAACTCGCTTGAGCAATTTGTCTACTGATTTACTCGGCAATGCACCTCCGGGCGCGCGCCAACATGCCCGGAGGACCAAAAAGGGGGAATTTCAGAGACGATGAAAAAGAGCATTTTGACCGGGACGGCGATCGCGGTCCTCGCGGCGGGGTCGATGGCGACGGGCGCTTATGCCCAGGCGCCTGAGGACAACGCGGCCGACAGCGGCGGCGAAATCATCGTCACGGCGGAGCGTCGCGCGACCGACCTTCAGAAAACCCCCATCGCGATTTCGGCTTTCACGCCCGAATCGCTGGCCCAGCGCAATATCAGCAATATCCGCGATCTGGCGGGGCAGGTGCCCAACCTGTTCGTCGCGCGGACATCCATCAGCCACACGACGCAGACCTTTTCGTTGCGCGGCGTGGGCGAGGCCGATCCGATTCAGGAGCCGGTGATCGCCATCTATGTCGACGACGTCTATGTACCGCGCCAGATCGCATCGATGAGCGAATTCGTCGATCTGGAGCGCATCGAGTTGCTACGCGGACCGCAGGGCACACTCTATGGCCGCAATTCGAGCGCCGGAGCGTTGCGCATCATCACCCGGGAGCCGGACGAGACGACGCATGTCACCGCCGACCTTGGCTATGGCAGCTTCAACGATGTTCAGGGTCGCGCCCTCGTCAGCGGCAAAATCGCGGACGGACTGTCGGGCAGCATCGCCTATATCCATCGTTCGCGCGACGGCGTGACCTATGATCCGACGCTGGGCCGCGACGTCAACCGCATCAAACTCGACGCCTGGCGGGGCAAGCTGCGCTTTACCGGGATCGATAATCTCGACGCGCTGCTGACGCTCAACATCACCCGCGACCGCAGCGATACCCGGTCCTATATTCCGGTCGTACAGCCGGGCGGATTCAGCCGTCGCCGCTCCTATTCCGAAGTCGATCCGATCCAGCCGCTCAATGCCGCCAGCGGTTCGCTGCGGCTGGTCTACACCCTCTCGCCGCAGCTTTCGATCAAATCCATCACCGCCTATACCGGCTTCAACCTCGACCCGGTCGCCTATGACAATGACGGTCAGGCGGCGCTGATCCAGAAGAACATCATTCATTATAATGACAAGGCGTTCAGTCAGGAACTGCAACTGAACGGCGAATTTGGCGACGTCTCCTTCACCAGCGGGCTATTCTATCTGCACGAACGCTTTTTCGTCGAGCGCGACGGCTTCAGTCGTGTCGGCCCCCTGCCCACCTCCGCCATCAACAAGCAGCGCGCGCATAACATCACCTATACCGACGCCTATGCCCTGTTCGGCGAAGGCACATGGAGGGCGAATGACGTTTTCAGCGTCACGGCCGGCCTGCGCGGCACGATCGAAAAAAAGCGCTTCGTGTTCGACAACAAGGTGATCGACGATAACCGCAACGTCGTGGCGCAATCGATCAAGGGGGAAGCGGAAAAGACATGGAAGGCGCTGACGCCGAAATTGTCGGTGCAGGCGCAATGGGCGCCCGAATTGCTGCAATATCTGACCTTCTCGCGCGGGTTCAAATCGGGCGGGTTCGACAATCGCGCGACTCGGCTCGACCTGGCCACCCTGCCCTTCGACCCGGAAAAGGTTTCGACCTATGAAGGCGGGTTCAAGGCGACATTGTTCGACAAGGCGCTGCGCAGCAACCTTGCCATTTTCTATAATGATTATAAGGATTTGCAGGTATCATTCTATGATCCCGTCTATGTCGGCAACCGCCGCGGCAATGCGGGCAAGGCGCATAGCTGGGGCATCGAGCTGGAAAACGACCTGCGCCTGTCGGATCGTTTCTCGCTCCAAGCGTCGGGCGGCTATCTCAAGGCCGTCTATGACGACTATAAGGGCGCGGGCGGCCCCGGCGTCGACGCCGATGGCAATCCGTTGATCAACGCGCCCAAATGGTCGCTGTCGGGCGGCGCCAATTATGAACTGCCACTGGGGCCCGGGACGAGCGCGCTGCGCCTGTCGGCGAACGCGCAATATCAGAGCGGCTTTACCCAGAATGCGCTGAACCGGCCGCAGGATCGCGTGCCCGGCCAGACCTTCGTCAACGGTTCAGTAACATGGGTCCTGCCCGACGATCGCTTCCAACTCTCCCTGCAGGGCAAGAATATATTGGGGGCGGACAAGCCGGTCGGCTCGGTCTACATCCCCTCGACGGGCATTTATTATAAAAATTACGCCGATCCCGCGACCGTGCTGATCAACGCGCATTTTTCCTACTGATCGCAGGAGGTGTCGCAGCACCCCCCTGTCAAAACGTCGATCAGCGAACGAATTTCCCTTCGAAGGCGAAGTCCGTGATGGGCTTTCGATCGCTTGGCTGCTCACGCGCCTGCAACGCTTCCGACAGGTTCGCCGGATCGCCGCGCCGGCCGATGGCCACCGCCGCTTCGATCCGAAAGCGGTCGGGAACCTCCAGCGCCACCCGCGCCGCGTCGGGGTCGATCCCGGCCATGCCGTGGCAGTGATAGCCAAGCCGCGTGGCTTGCAAGGCGAGCGAGGCCCAGGCTGCGCCGGCGTCGAAACTGTGGCTGCCGAGCGGCTTGGGTTCTGCGCCATTGGCCTGATCCATCAGGCTGTCCGACAGGACGAACAATAATAGCGAGGCATGCTGCGCCCACTCCCGATTGAAGGGCAACAAAATGTCGAGGGAGCGCTGCCAGTCGGCCCCGTCCCGATGGGCGTAAAGGAAACGCCAGGGCTGATAGTTGAAGGCCGATGGCGCCCAGCGCGCGGCTTCCAGCATGGAATCGAGATCGGCCTTCGGGATCGCGGTCGGATCGAAGGCGCGGGGCGACCAGCGCTCGGTAAAAATCGGATCGATCGGGTGCGCGGCGGCGCGGGTCTGGCTGGTCATCGGATCTCCTTTTAGGCTGCCGGGGCGATAACAGCGGGATCGCGCGCTGGACATCAATTCCTCAAACGGCCGCTATTTGCCCAAATCATATGCGCTTGACGACTTAGCGTTGGTTCGACCGCGCGGTCGGGCATAAATCAAGATGGCTCCCCCTTCAGTTCGAGGAACGGTCATGGCCAAATCCCAACATATCAAGCTCGGTTTTCTGCTGCACGGTGTCGGCCGGACCTGGAACGACTGGCGACATCCCGACCGCGACGTCAACGCCAGCACCAGCCTGGCCCGTTATCAGGAGCATGCCGCGATCGCCGAACGCGGCAAGTTCGACTTTCTCTTCGTCGCCGACAGCCTGTCGATCAACGAGAAATCGAGCCCGCATTATCTCAACCGGTTCGAGCCGATCACCATCCTGTCCGCCCTTGCCGCCAAGACATCGCATATCGGCCTCGTCGCCACCTTGACCGTCAGCTATTCCGAACCCTTCAACGTCGCCCGTCAGTTCGCCTCGCTCGATCATCTGAGCGGCGGGCGCGCGGGATGGAATGTGGTCACGTCCTGGCTGGGCGAGACCGCCGCCAATTTCAGCAAGACCGAACATCCCGCCCACGCCGTACGCTATCGCATCGCCGCCGAATATCTCGATGTCGTGCGGGGATTGTGGGACAGTTGGGAGCAGGACGCCCATGTCGGCGACAAGGCGACCGGCCAGTTCGTCGATCCCGAACGGCTACACCGGCTCGATCACAAGGGTGAATTTTTTCAGGTGCGCGGTCCACTCAACATCAAGCGGACACCGCAGGGTCAGCCGGTGATTTTCCAGGCGGGCGCTTCGGACGACGGCCGCAACTTCGCCGCCAGACATGCGGAAGTCATTTTCACCCACGCCCCGACGCAGGACGATGGCCGGGCCTATTATGCCGATGTAAAGGCGCGGGCGCGAGGCTTCGGGCGCGATCCGGACCAGCTGTTCGTCCTTCCGGGTGCAAGCGCGATCATCGGTGATACGGACGAGCATGCCGAACAGCTCTATCGCGAACTGGCGTCGCTCGAATCGCTCGACACGGGGCTTGGTTATCTGTCCCGCACCTTCAGCGACCATGACTTCCGGCAATATGATCTCGATGCCCCCTTCCCCGATGTCGCGCATATCGGACTCAACAGTCAGCAGAGCAGCACGCTGCGTATCCTGGCCGAAGTGAAGGCGGAAGGATTGACCCTGCGACAGGTGGTCGAGCGGCTCGCGACGCCGCGCGGCCAGTTCGTGGGCACGGCCGAAAAGGTCGCGGATCAGATTCAGGCCTGGTTCGAAGGCGGCGCGGCTGACGGGTTCGTGCTGTTCGAGCCGTTGCCGGGGCAGCTGGCGCTCTTCGTCGACCGGGTCATCCCCCTGCTTCAGGCGCGCGGCCTGTTCCGCACCGACTATGAGGGCACGACCTTCCGCGAACATCTGGGGCTGCCGGTGCCCGAGAACCGCTATTCAGCGGCGCGGCGCGAACGAACCGCAGCCTGATCGGCAACGTCATAAAGGGGGCCGGGAAGTCCGCTTCCCGGCCCCCTTCATATCGACTGTTCGTCGTCAGCTATCGAGGCGTGCGAGTATTTCTTCTGCTTCGGGCCGGTCGAGCCAGTCCGGGCTGACTTGAAGCCATTGCACGGTTCGGCCGGGACCGATCGCCAGCACGGCAGGCTGCGGCAGTTCCCAACTGTTGGTGCCGATCGCTTCGCCGATCCATCCCGCAGGGGGCGGCGACGGGCGGTCGTCGGGCTCGAAACTGATTCCGAGCGCGCGGGCGAGCGCATTGTCCCTGTCCGTGGCGACCTCGAAGGGCAGCGAATGACGTAGCTTGATCTCACCCAGCAAGGTTGGCGGCTGCGGACTGACGGCGACGAGCGGTATCCCGCGTTCGCGCAGTTCTGGCCAAAGCGTCTCGGCATAATAGGGCAGCGCGATGTTGCAGGCGGGACAACCGGCGAAGCGGAAGAAGATCAGCACCGCCGTGCCGTTTGCCGTCAATGCATCGAGCGTGAGCGCACCGCCCTCGACAGTGTCGAGCGTCAGCGGGGCAAGACGATCGCCGGGCTGCGCGACCGCTGCGGGATCTAAGCGATCCACCAGCGTCTGCCGCTGCCGTGCATTGCCGGCAAGTTGCGCCGGCGACCACTCCTGTTCACGCTGCGCCTGCAGCGCGTCGTAACGCGCCTTGAGCGAATCTGTAAGCACCCTCGTCATGCCAGTCCTCCTCTACGATCGGACGAAGGTGACGGCGCTGGCTGACGATCGCCAATGAAAACTGGCGTGAAGCCGCCGATAAATCCTTATATGTCGAAGCCCGGCACGTGCCGCTGCGCCTTGCGCAACGCCGCCTGCCAGACAAGATCGTGGAAGGAAACTTGTCCTTCCGCGACCGAACGTGACCGCGCCATTTGATTACGGACCTCTGCCTGCGCGGCTTCGGGCGCGATCAGCACATTGTCACGGCCGATGCTGAGCGTACGGACCTGCGCCGTGCAGGCGGATTCGAGATTGTAGATATTGCCCCACGCTTCTCCCGCCGACGCGCCAAGTGCCAGCGTGCCATGGTTGCGCAGCAGCATGACCTTCGTGTCGCCCAGATCGGCGACCAGCCGGGCCTGTTCATCCAGGTTGAGAGCAACGCCTTCATAATCATGGTAGGACAGGCGCGGGATCAGGACGAGCGCGCGCTGGTTGAGCGGCAGCAAGCCTTCGGCATGGGCCGAAACCGCCATGCCGTCGGGGCTGTGGAAATGGGCGATGAACAGCGCGTCCTCGCGCGTACCATGGATCGCCGAGTGGATCACATAGCCGGCATAGTTGATGCCATAGTCGCTTTCCCCGATGATATTGCCATCGAGGTCGACCTTGACCAGACTGGACGCGGTGATCTCCTCGAACATCAGGCCGAGGGGATTGATCAGGAAATGATGATCCGGCCCCGGCACGCGCGCCGAAATATGGGTGAAGATCAGATCGTCCCACCCATAATGCGCGGAAAGACGGTAGAAAGCCGCGAGATCGACGCGGACCTTCCATTCCGCCTCGCCGATGCCGGCAGCCGTGAATCGATCGTCTTTAAAGATGGTGGCCATTGCATGGGCTCCTTGGGAAACTGAGAATGTCATCCCGCGCTGGCGAGAAAAAGGAATGGCGGCGGATGGCGGGCGGACATCATTTGCCGTCGGCGAAACTGATGTCGAAAGCATCCGTCACATCGCGCTTCACGTCGATCAAACCGGCATGCCGATACCGGCCGGCAATGGCCCGTACATGCGCGACGATCGCCGCATCGACCGGCTGCGAAATGCGATTGCTGCGGTCGAAACTGGCGCGGGCGATGTCGAGCGGCAGGCCGGTCTCCTTTGCCAGCACCGCCGCGAACTTGTCAGGGTTGGCGCGCGTCCATGCGACCGCCTTCGCCTCGCGGGCGAGAAAATCCGCCAGCAGGGCGCGCTTGGGCTCGATGGCGTCGTCATTGGCGATGTCGATATAGAGCGGCAGGCCATAATCCCTGGCGTCGAGGGCGGCGCGCGCGCCTTCCTTGATCGCGACATTGGTATAGGGCGTCCAGGTCGCCCAGGCGTCGATCGCGCCGCTGTCGAACGCGGCCTTCGCGTCGCCGGGCGGCAGGAACGTCACTCTGACCTTGTCAGCCGGAATTTTCGCCCGCTCGAGCACCTGCAACAACAGATGGTGGCCGATCGATCCGCGCGTGGTCGCCACCGACCGGCCGATCAGATCCTGCGGCTGACGGATGGGCGAATCCCCTTTTACTATTATCGCCAGTGCTTCGGGCGCCTGTCGGGCCGGGGCCTGAACGGCGATCGCCTTCACCGGGCTGCCGCTCAGATAGGCGAAAATAAAAGGCGCGTCGGCGGCAAGGCCAAGATCCGCAGCGCCGCTGCCGACCGCCTCCAGCAGCGGCTGGGCGGCGGCAAATTCGGACCATTCGACCCTGTAGGGCGCGCCTTCGAGCGCGCCCGACGCCAGCATCATCGCCCTGACCTGGCCTTTCTGGTTCGCGACCCGCAAAACTGTGTCGTCATGGCGAAATTGCGTGGCGGCGAAGGCTATGCCCGCCGCCGCGACGACAGCTGCACCGATGATCGCTGCCTTGACCTTGCCCATTTCAGCTTGCGAGCGCGAGCTGCGCCGCATCGCGTTCGGCCACCTTGCGGCGGACGACGGGCAGCAGTTCGCGCCCGTAAACGATGCTGTCCCCCAGCGGATCGAACCCGCGGATCAGG
Source organism: Sphingobium fluminis (assembly GCF_037723805.1). Taxonomy (NCBI): domain Bacteria; kingdom Pseudomonadati; phylum Pseudomonadota; class Alphaproteobacteria; order Sphingomonadales; family Sphingobiaceae; genus Sphingobium; species Sphingobium fluminis. Next base: position 404,561 of record NZ_JBBJUK010000001.1, on the reverse strand, counting down.
AAATGATCGATGCCGATATCATAATATTCGAGCATCGCGTCCGCGACCTGCTCGGGCGTACCGACGAGGCCCGTCGAATTGCCCTGCGCGCCCGTCAGCGCCGCCACCCCGGTCCAGAGGCGCGTGTCGCGCCGCTTGCCGCCATCGGCGGTCGCGAGCAGGCGCAGCGATCCGGCGTTGGGCGGGCGATGACCGGCGATGGGCAGACCCGCCGCGACGCGATTGTCACGCACCTGCTCCTCGATCTCGTCCGCGCGTTTCCAGGCTGCCTCTTCGGTGTCGGCAATGACCGGCCGCAACGAGAGCGAAAAACCCGGGTTGCGGCCGTACCGCGCGGCCGAGCGACGCACCTGCCAGACCGCATCCTGCACGGCCTCCAGCGATTCGCCCCACAGCGCATAGACATCGGCATGACGACCGGCGACATCGATCGCCTCATCCGACGATCCGCCGAAGAATACCGGCAGATTGTCCGGCTTGATCGCGCTGAACGCCTGACGGATGTCGTAGAATTTGCCCTGGTGATCGAAGGGCTGCGCCTGCGTCCACTCCTGCCGCAGGATGGTCAGATATTCGTCCGTGCGCTGATAGCGTTGGGCCTTCACGGTATGACCGTCGCCATCGCGCGCCATTTCCTCATCCGCGCCGCCGGTGATGATATGCACGGCCACGCGCCCGCCCGACAACTGATCGAGTGTCGCGAGCTGCCGCGCGGCGACGGTCGGCTGGGTGAAACCGGGCCGATGCGCCACCAGAAAGCCGAGCTTCGACGTGATCGCGGCGGCATGGGCGGCGACGATCTGGCTTTCGGGCGTGTTGGAACCGAAAGGAATCAGCACCCGGTCGAAACCGCCCTCTTCCTGCGCCTTCGCCGCTGCCTCGACATAGGCTTTGTCGAGAATGCGGCTGCGTACCGCTGCATGGGTCTCCGAATCATTGTTGAAACCGATATAGCCGATGAACTTGACGCTCATGAGAGCCTCCTTTGAAATGTCAGATGACGGTGAAGCCATGGGTGCCGTCGCGCTCCAGCTGGGCGACGAGGCCATATTCCCAGTCGAGATAGGCCTGCATCTTTTCGGCCTGATTATCGGTGCCTTCATAGGGCCGCTTGTAGCGCCCTTCGGGTCCGCGCGCGGCCGGCGCGCCGCCCTTGCCCTGCTCCAGCGTGACGCCGGACCAGTCGACGTCGAGAACATAGACCTCCCAGCCCAACTGGGCGAGCCAGGACGCGGTCATATCGGCACGAGGACCCAGATCGTCGGACAGGACGATGCGCGCGCCGCGCACGGGCGCATTATGGTCGGTTTCCTGCACCAGCTGGCCGCCCTGCGCATTGCGGAAGCCGGGTAGGTGCCCCGCTTCATATTCGCGCGGTTGCCGCACATCGTAAAGATAGAGCGTGCGACGCTCGTCGGCCCTGAGATGATCGAGTTCGACCCAGCCGATCCACTTTACCCCGGCGCGGTAGGCGACCGCGCGGGCGTGGGGGCGCGCATCGCCGATCGCCGCATCATCCACCTCCGGCGCGACCCGCACCTGCCCGGTTTCGAGCTGCTGTCCGGCGAGCGTCCAGCCGATCGTGCCGTTGCGCAGCGCATAGACCCGATTGGGCAGGCCGGCATTGACGAGCGACTGCGCGCCGATGATCGATCGCGTGCGGCCAGCGCAATTGACGATGATGGTCGTGTCCGGGTCGGGCGCGATGGCACGCGCGCGCAGCACCAGTTCCGCGCCCGGCACGCTGGTGCCGGTGGGAATGCTCATGGTGTGATATTCTTCGTAGCGGCGGGCGTCGAGGATCGCGATATCCGCCTTTTCCCGGATTAGCGCCTGAACCTCTTCGGCGGCGAGCGAGGGCGTATGCCGATAATGTTCGACGAGTTCCCCGAACGCCTTGGAATAGCTGTTCACATCCTCGAACAGTTCGTAGCCGGCCTCGCGCCACCCCGACAGACCGCCGTCCAGTTCCCGCACATCGGTATAACCCAATGCCTGAAGGCGAACGGCGGCCTTATGCGCCAGACCCTCGCCGGCATCATAGACGACGACCGGGGTATCGAGCCGGGGCATGCGCCATCGCGCCTCGGCGTCGATCAGCCGCAACGGTATCTGCGCCGCGAAAAGCGGGTGGCCTTGTGCGAAATCATGCTCCTCACGCACGTCTATGAGCGCGATCTCGTCGCGCGCCAGCAGGGCGGCGCGGATCTGGGCTGGCGTGGCGAGGTGCGTGCGGTCGAGAGTGTCGGTACTCATAGCTCTTTCGATCTGTCCCACAAATTGGGAAGGACGTTGCTGGCGTAGCCGGAAATGAACGGCTTGGGTTTACCGTTGGGGACATAGATGGTGCGTTGCACAGCGCCGATATTGCCGCCGTAGACATGGATGCTGACCGAAGGCGCATCGTCGCGGCCATTAGACACGCGATGTATGTCCCCGATGCGCGGCGATACGGCATCTACCTCGCCTTCGCGCAACAGCGCCTCGCCCTCCGGGACAAGACCACCGGTCGGCAGGCGACTGAAGCGCTCGACCTTTTCCGATCCCCGCAGGATGCCCACCAGGCCCCAGACGCCATGGTCGTGGACCGGGGTGGATTGGCCCGGTCCCCAGACGAAGCTCACCACGCTGAAGCGTTCGCGACTGTCGCAATGGAGCAGATATTGCTGATAGCGATCGGGATGAGGCCGCGCATATTCGGGCGGCAGCCAGTCATCCTTCGCGATCAGGCGACCAAGCAGCGCGCGTCCGCTTTCCAACAGGGAGCGTTCGTCGCGGGTGGAGGCGATCAGATCGGCGAGCGCGGTCACGAAACCGCGCAACCGGCCGGGATTGGTATCGGCCGGCCGCTCGATGGAGGCGAGCGCGTTCATTCCGCAGCCTGCGCGATCGGGGCGAAGGGGATGACCCCATCGTCCTGCTTTCCACCCAGATGAGAAAGCAATTGCTCACGCAAGCGCGCGGCAAAGCTGGCCCTATCGCCGCGCGGAGCGGTGATCCGTTCCTCCGCCACGATCCTGCCGCTGTCGAGGACGAGCACGCGGTCGGCGAGGGCGATCGCCTCATCGACATCGTGAGTCACCAGCAGCACCGCCGGGCGATGCCGACGCCAGAGCGACAGGACCAGATCGTGCATGCGATAGCGGGTCAGCGCGTCGAGCGCCGCGAAAGGTTCGTCCAGCAGGAGCAGTTGCGGCTCCCGGACGAGGGCGCGGGCGAGCGCCGTGCGCTGCGCCTCGCCGCCCGACAGAGTGAGCGGCCAGGCGTCGATGCGATGACCAAGGCCAACCTCGTTCAGCGCGATCTCGCTGCGCTGGCGGATGTCATCGCCTTTCAGGCCGAGCGCCACATTCTTCCAGACCGGCTTCCACGGCAGCAGGCGCGCATCCTGAAAGACGACCGCCCGCGAACCGGGCACTTCGATATCCTGTCCGCGCACATCGTCCAGTCCGGCGAGTGTGCGCAGCAGCGTCGTCTTGCCCGATCCCGACCGCCCGAGCAGGGCGATGAACTCGCCCGGTGCAATGTCGAGGTCCAGACCATCGATGATGATGTTGGGGCCGAAGCGGCGAACGAAATTGCGCAGGCGGACCACGGGTTCGGGATGCGGGTCCCCGTCATACACGGAATCGACGATCGAAAATCCAAGGCGAGCGTCCATGATCATTGCTCCACTAGGCTGGGGCGCCAGGCGAGGGCGCGGGCTTCCACGATCCGGACCAGCCAGTCGGCGCCAAGGCCGAGAATGGCGTAGACCATCAGGCACACGACGATGATGTCGGTCCGCATGAAATCGCGGGCGTTGTTGATGAGATAGCCAAGGCCCGCCGACGCATTAATCTGTTCGGCGACGACGAGGACGAGGATCGAGATGGACAGCGCATAGCGCAGGCCGACCAGTAGCGAGGGCAGGGTCGCCGGCAGGACGACATGCCATATCTGCTCGGAACGGCTGAGGCCGAAACTTTTGGCGGCGTCGAGCAGCCGGACGTCGACTCCGCGAATGCCGCTGTAAAGGTTGAGATAGACCGGGAAAATGGTCGCGAAGGCGATCAGCGCGATTTTGGGCGTTTCACCGATGCCGAACCACACGATGAACAGCGGCGTGAGCGCCAGGGCCGGGATCGTCCGCTTGATCTGCATCAGCGGGTCGATCGCCATCTCGCCCGTCCGCGACAGACCGGCGGTCAGGCCGAAGACGACGCCCAGACTCACGCCGATCAGCAACCCCGCCGCGACGCGGGCGAAGGAGACGAGCAGGTTCGAGGGCAGTTCGCCGGTCAGGATCATCTCGAACAAGGTGCCGACGACCGCTGAAGGCGCGGCGAGGGTCCGCTCCGGGATCAATCCGATGCGGGAACCCAATTCCCACAGAAGCAGAAGGACAACCGGCGAAACCCATCTGCCACCTAGCCGGGCCAGATGGATTTTGCGAGGCGGAGAGGGGTGCGCTGCGCCGATGTCGGGTGCCAGACTGGCCATGGAATGCGTCTCTTAGCTGGGGAGCCGCAATCCCAACATGATCTCTCTACTAATTCAATTGAGTTTTATCTTCATTGGCTATAAGCAAATCTTATAGGTCGACAAACCGCCCTTCCATGGAGCCATCCGGCCCGAAAACGGGGCTTTCGCCATTGGGTAAAGCTTTTGATCGGCCCGATAAATGTCAACTTGTTTGATTGACATAAAAGCCTTGCTGATAAGGCGGCTTCGGCCGCCCCCACCCGGTTCCCGTTTTCAAAGTGAGTTCGATCGTGCCAGTCAATCTGCCAACCAACCTTCTCCGCAGCTTTGTCGCCATCGTCGACACCGGTTCCATGCTCAACGCGTCGGAGCAGGTGTTCGTCACCCAGTCCGCGCTCAGCCTGCAAATCAAGCGGTTGGAGGAGCTGGTGCAGCAGGCCCTGTTCCTGCGCGAGGGACGGCGCCTGCACCTGACACCGGCGGGCGACGTGTTGCTGGACTATTCGCGCCGCGTGCTCGGCCTGCACGACGAAGCGGTGGCCGCCGTGAGCGCCGGGCGCTTCGACGGGCCGGCGCGGATCGGCATGGTGCAGGATTTCGCCGATACGCTGCTGAGCGGCCTGTTGTCCCGTTTCGCCCAGCTTCATCCCGACGCGCAAATCTATGCCCGCGTTGCCGGAACGGCAGAGTTGCAGGGCCTGCTCGAACGGCGCGAACTGGACATATTGCTAGGCTTTGCCGCGCCCAATGATGCGAACGCGATAACGATCGCGCCCATGGCCTGGTATGGCGAATATAGCATCGTCGACCGCAATCCCATTCCGCTCGCCGTCCTTGAAGAGCCGTGCCGGTTCCGCGAGGCCGCGATCCGCGCGCTTGAAGATGCCGGGCTGCAATGGCGGATCGCGGTGGAAACGCCCAATCTCGCGACTCTCAAGGCCGCCGTCAGAGCAGGCCTTGGCATCACATGCCGCACCCATTTGTTCCAGGGCGATGGCGCGGCGCTGGACCATGAGCGGCTGCCCGCCCTGCCCCGCGTCGCCGCCATATTGCGCGCTGGCGACAAGCTCGACCGGGCGGCCCATCGTCTTGCCGAGTTGGCGCGCGAGACGGTCGAGGCGCTCTGATCGATCCGGCCGCTTTACTAATAGCCGCGCACGGGATCGACGATATCGGTCGGCTTTTCGCCCCGGATGAACCGGGTGAGGTCGTCATTGACCTTCTCCAGCAGCCTGTGGCGCACCTGCTGATAATTGCTGGAAATATGCGGCGTCAGGCGCACTTTGGGGTGCGTATAAAGCGGATGGCCTTCGGGCAGAGGTTCCGGATCGGTGACGTCGAGCGTCGCAAATCCCAACCGGCCATCGTCCAGCGCGCGGATCAACGCATCCTGATCGACGACCGATCCCCGCGCGACGTTGATAAGATGCGCGCCCGGCCTGACCTGCGCCAGCAGCGCGTCGCCGACCAGATGGCGGGTCTGCGGTGTCGCTGGCACGGACAGCAGGATATGGTCGGCCTGCGCCACCAGATCGGCGACATCCCCAACCAGTTGCACCCCCGCGACGCCCGCTTGCGCGCCCGAGCGACGCACGGCGATGACCTGCGCACCAAGGGCGAGACCGCGCCGGGCGACGGCCGCGCCGATCGCACCGAAACCGACGATCCCGATCGTGGTCCCCGATACCCGGCCCAGCGGCGACTGCACCCACTGCGCGCGCGATCGCGCCGTCACCGCCTCCAGATTCTTCGCCTGCGCATAGATAGCGGCGATGACATAATCGGCGATCTCCTCCGAAGCGACGCCGCGCCCGCAGGTGACCAGCGGCGCATCGAGCAGCCAGTCGGGATAGAAGTCCACCCCCGCCGAGGCGCTGTAGACCCATTTCAGCCGGCCGGGCCAGAGGTCGGGGCGCGGCACCGATGGCTCTCGCCATGACGGCGACGGGCGGATGAGCAATATGTCCGCCTCTTCCGCCGCCTTCCAGGGCGCTTCGTCGCCGATATCAATCAGGCGCGGCGCGGCGGGATGACTGGCGAGGCTCGCGTTGAAATCGACATCCAGCTGGCTGGCGATGACCAGACCGCCTGTTCCCTGCATGGCTCAGTTCCCCAGCGCCGCGCGCCCGGCGGCGACCAGGATCGTGTCGGTCTGCGGCGAATGGATTCGACTGCACAGCACGTCGCGATAATGGCGTTCGAGCGGATTTTTGCGGCTGATGCCGGGATTGCCGGTCAGTTCCAGCCCGATCTCGACCGCACGGATGGCGTTGGCGGTCGCCACATATTTGATGGCGTTCGCCTCGACTGCGCCGGGCGGATCGCCCGCGTTGGCCCGTGCCGCCGCGTCGCGGACCAGCGTGCGATTGACCTGAAGCAGCGCCTCGATCTCGCCGAACTTTTCCTGCACGCGCGGCAGGGTTGCGAGCGACGCACCAAGATTGGTCGGCACGCGGTCGTTGAGATAGGCGCGCAGCCAGTCGCGCGCGGCGCGGGCGACGCCGTCATAAATGACGGAGATGGACAGGGCGTTCCAGAGCATCTGGAAAGGATCGGGCGGCGCCGCCGCCCATTCCTCAGGTCTGCGGACATCGACCCCGTGATCGAACGGCGTCGGCGTGCCGGCGAAATGGACGGCATGGCTGACGGTCGCACGCATGCCCAGATGGTCCCAGGCCGGCTCTATATCTATGCCCGGCGCATCTGCGCGGACCAGAAAATTGCCCACGCGGGGCGAATCCTCGTCGGTCTTTGCCCAGACCGAAAACCAGTCGAGGCCCGTCGAGCCGGTGGAATAAATCTTTGTGCCGGTCAGGGCCCATCCGTCCGCCGTCCGCCGCGCCACCGTGGCCGGCAGGCCGCCGCGTACCGGGGTGCCGAGTTCCGGCTCGACGCGCAAGCCGCCGATCAGCCCCCGGCCCGCCACGGCATCGCGCGCAAGCTGTTCGTAAAGCCCCGCCGGCCAGTTGCGCGCGCGCGTCGGCGTGGCATGATAATGATAGGTCATGAAGAGGATCAGCGCTGTCGAAGGCTCGCCCTTCGCCACCGCGCCGAGCACGCGCATCGCTTCGGAAAAGGATGCGCCGCCGCCGCCATATTCTCGTGGCACGGTCAGGCCGACCAGCCCCTCTTGCGCCAGCAGGTCAAAACAGGCGCGGGGAAATTCGGCGGAGCGGTCATATTCTTCCGCATGAGCCGCAAGCTGCCGGGTGATCCGGTCGAGCGCCTGAGTGGACACATCCACCGACTGCGGCAGGGACGCGATGGGGGCCGGGCTGGTCGCCATGATATCAGCCTTTCTTCAAAAGCGCGGCGTTGAAACGATCGTCCCACAAGGACCGCACGTCGATGGGTTTGGGGATGAGACCAGCCTTGGTGAACACATCCGCCACCTCCTGCTGCGACGTGATCGCGACGGGAGTCACAGGCCGCACCTCCAGATCGGCGCTCTTGCGCGCGAACTGATCGACGACATATTCGCGGGGCACGCGGATATCGTTCGCGACGATGCCCGCCCATTCATCCTGATGCGCGGCCGCCCACGCATAGCCTTTCTGCATAAGCGCGAGATATTCGCCAAGGAGCCTGCTCTTTGCGGGGTCCGCCAGCGCGTCGACATGGGCCACGGCTACATAATTGCCCGACAATATGCCGTTGGCCGTCGCCAGTATCCGCGCACCTTCGGTCGCGATGGCGCGCTGGATCGGGAAGCCGAAAATCACCCAGGCATCGAGCGCGCCCTGCGAAAAAGCCGCCGCGCCATCGGTCAGGCCCATGGCGACCGGCTTGACGTCATCCCACCCCAGTCCGGCCTTCTCCAACAGACGGATCAGGAGATATTGGGAGGTGGTCGCCCGCACATAGCCGACGCGTTTGCCGCGCAGATCGGCGATCGACCGTGCCTTTGACTCGCGCGGCACGAGCAGCACCTGGTTATTGACGTCGCCATGCAGGACCGCGATCTGCTTGAAGCTCTGGATCGTCGAGGCCGCAGCGAAGATTGGCGGTATCTCGCTCATGCCGCCAAAGTCGAGCGAACCGCCATTCAGCGCCTCGACAATCAGGTTGCCGGAGGCAAATTCGCTAAAATCCAGCGCGAGGCCATCCGTGGCAATACCCGCCGACTTGAACAGCAGGCGCGTATTCCACTCTCCCTTGCCGGTGACGGCGACGCGCAGCCGGGCCCCGCCCGATGTGGCCGCGCCGCAGCCGCTCAGCATCAGGCCGCCCGCGACCGCCGATCCCATGAACGTCCGTCGTGAAAACATCCTAACGCGCCGCCGCTTCATGATGCCGTGGCTCGAACATCTCTTCGGCGCTCCGCTCGAACAGGATCACTGTCGGCGGCCGCAACAGGCTTCGCCTGGCGAGGGTGCAGGATTGGGCAATCCAGCGGGGCAATCGTCGACTCACGTTCAGCACCTCACAGGCCATTATCCCTATTTATCTATTGTACGAGTAGAGATAAGTCTCTCAAGCAATGCTGTTCGACTCATTAGATTTGCTTGACCGATGAGAAGCACCGACCATGTAGTGATCGTGGGCGGGGGCTTCAGTGGCACCCTGCTCGCCATCAACCTTTTGACCCACGGCGCGCGGCGGGTGACGCTGATCGAGCGAAGCGCCGACCGGCTGGCCAAGGGGCTGGCGTTCGGCGGGGCGCAGCCCGACCATATCCTGAACGTCCGGGCCGGCAATATGAGCGCCTTTCCCGACCGGCCGACGCATTTCGTCGACTGGCTGGCGCAGCGCAAGGCCGGTGGCGATACATCCTTCGCCACGCGCGAGACCTATGGCCATTATCTGCAATCCTTGCTGGCGGTGGCGCGGCTCGAAGCGGACGACCGGCTGGGGATCGTGCAGGATCAGGCGGTGGACGTCGAATTTCGCGCCCGCGATTGCGTGCTGACTCTGGCTTCGGGACGGCGGGTAGAAGGGGACATGGTCGTGCTTGCTCCCGGCAACCTGCCGCCGCACGATCTGCCACCCTTTCGCGACCTTTCGCCGCCCCGCTACATCCGCGAGCCATGGGCGCAGGATATCGCGGCGGGCCTGGCCACCGGTGATAGCGTCCTGTTGCTGGGCAGCGGGCTCACCGCCGTGGATTGCGCGCAGACGCTCGAAGCCAGCGGCTTTGGCGGGCGGATCATCGCGCTGTCACGCCGGGGACTGATGCCGCGCAGTCATGAAGCAGCTGCTCCTTTCACGCCGTGCACCGACCGGCCGGGCGGGTCTTGCGCCGCGCTGGTGCGATCGCTGCGGCAGCGCGCCGACGCGATAGGCTGGCGCAACGCGGTGGACGAAATCCGGCCGTTCACGCAGGATATCTGGCGCGGCGCATCGCCCGCCATGCGCGAACGGTTCCTGCGCCACCTGCGCCCCTATTGGGACGTGCACCGGCATCGGATCGCGCCGGCGGTGGCGGAACGGATCGCCCGCATGACAGCCAGCGGCAAGCTGGAAACGCTGGCAGGCAAGGTGCGCAAGGCGGTTCCGGCGGGCGATGGCGTCATGGTCAGTTGGCGGCCACGCGGAGCGGCGGTGGAACAGCAGTTGCGGGTCGCGCGCGTGATTAACTGCACCGGGCCGCTGTCCGACCTGTCGCGCACGATCGACCCCCTGCTCGGCCGGCTGGCGAAGCACGGGCTGATCCGCCCCGACGCCCATGCGATCGGGATCGACGTGGATGGGCAGAACCGCGCGATCGCACGGGATGGGACCGCGCAGGACCGGCTCCTGGTCGTAGGCCCGATGACGCGCGGCGCGCATTGGGAAATCGTCGCCGTACCCGACATCCGCCGGCAGACCTGGTCGATCGCCCGAGCGCTGACCAGCGCGCACTGGGTAGAGGCGGAGGGACTGTAGAGACCGATCGCGCGCAAGCCGGTCAGTCGACATCCTCGACGTCGACCTTCTCGCCCGTCACCTTCTGGCTCAGCGCCGCCGCCATGAACGGATCGAGCGCGCCATCGAGCACATCGTCGGGCGCGGTCGAGGTGACGCCGGTGCGCAGATCCTTCACCAGCTGATAGGGCTGGAGCACATAGGAGCGGATCTGGTGGCCCCAGCCGATCTCGGTCTTGGCCTGATATTCACCTAACGTCGCTTCCTCGCGCTTGCGCAGTTCCGCTTCATAGAGGCGCGCCTTGAGCATGTTCATCGCGGTGGCGCGGTTCTTGTGCTGCGACCGGTCGTTCTGACTCGCCACGATGATCCCCGACGGGACATGGGTGATGCGGACAGCGGAGTCGGTCGTGTTGACGTGCTGGCCGCCAGCGCCGGACGCGCGATAGGTGTCGATCTTGAGGTCGGATTCCTTCACCTCGATCTCGATATTGTCGTCGATCACGGGATAGACCCAGACCGACGAAAAGCTGGTGTGGCGGCGCGCCGCGCTGTCATAGGGGCTGATGCGGACCAGCCGGTGGACGCCGCTTTCGGTCTTGGCATAGCCATAGGCGTTTTCGCCCTTGATCAGGAAGGTCGCGGACTTGATGCCCGCCTGATCGCCCGCCTGATAATCGACCAGATCGACCTTGTAGCCGCGTCGTTCGGCCCAGCGCCGGTACATGCGGCTCAAAATTTCCGCCCAATCCTGGCTTTCGGTGCCGCCTGCCCCGGCATGGATTTCCAGATAGGTGTCGCTGGCGTCCGCTTCGCCCGAGAGCAAGGCCCTGATCTTGTCTTCGTCGGCGCGGTCGGCAAGCGCCTTGAGCGACGCGATCGCCTCGGCAACCATATCCTCGTCGCCCTCGGTCTCCGCCATTTCGATCAGTTCGGCATTGTCGGATTTTTCCGCCTCGATCGCGCGGGTCGCGCCGATCGCGCTGTCGAGCCGGGTGCGCTCGCGCATCACCTCCTGCGCCAGCTTGGCATTGTCCCACAATGTCGGGTCCTCGACGCGCGCGTTCAGCTCGTCGAGCCGCCGCAACGCACGATCCCAGTCCAGCGACTGGCGCAGCAACCCGAGCGCGGCGTCGATTCGATCGATATATTGCAGCGCTTCGGCGCGCATGGGAAATCTCCAGCAGGTGCGTACATCTGAACGCCTCAAGCGCCCGCCCCTATCCGAGGGCAGCCGATTTGGGAAGGCCACGCATTTTTGTGCTACATAAAATATTGCACAATTTATTTTTCGTGTTACTTTTAATCGCCACTGAGCCGACGGGCCAACCAGGCGATGGAAGGAAAACTTATGAACCATCTCTATCGACCTTGGGGAATAACCCGCCATGAAGATCGAATACGACCCGAATAAGCGTCAGCGCACTCTTGAAGAACGGGGCCTCGATTTTGAATCCGTCGTTGACGTTTTTGATGGTTTTTATCTGCTCCGGGCGGACGAGCGAAAGGATTATGGCGAGGTTCGCCAAATCATGCTTGGGGCGCTGGAAGAGCGACCCGTCGTCTGTGTCTGGACCGCGAGAGGTGACGCCATTCGCGTCATCTCAATGAGGATTGCTGATGATGAAGAACGCGAAATCTACCGGCGCGAATTGGAGAGATCCAGATGACGCCCCCAAACTGACACAAGAGTGGGCGAACGGCGCCGACGCCTATCGTGGTGAGGCGCTGGTGCGGCGCGGTCGACCCCGTCTTGCGCAGACCAAACAGCATGTGTCGCTGAGGCTAGATCCCGACGTACTGGAAAAATTCAAGGCTGAGGGGCCAGGATGGCAAGTGCGCATCAATGACGCGCTGCGAAAGGCGGTAGGACTGTGACTGCCATTACCCCTCAATAAATCCCGCCCTGGTCCGACAGGAAATCGCTGTCCGTTCGAGCGCGGGTGGCGCCGGCCGCCCGCTTTTCGGCGACCTTGGCCTGCGCCTCCGCCTCTTCCTTGCGGATCGTGCGGCGTGGTTCGGATTCGGGCTTGAACGCTTCCCAGATCACGGCGGCCTTGGGCTCGTCGCTCGGCCAGGCGCCATAGACGCGCTTGCCCGACCGGCGGTCGATCGCGACCATGCGCATGCCCGCTGGCGCGATGAACGGCGTCTTGGGCATGGTTTCCAGGATGGGGCCAAGCGCCGCCTTCCAGATCGGCGCGGCGATGCGCCCGCCCTGCGCCCAGCCGCCCAGGCTGCGCGGCTGGTCATAACCGATATAGACGCCGCCGATCAGGTCGGGCGTGCCGCCGACGAACCAGACGTTGGTCGGGCCATTGGTGGTGCCGGTCTTGCCGAACAGCGGGCGCTTTAGGTCCGCCAGCACCGTCGCGGTGCCGCGCTGGATCACGCCCTCGGCGATATGCACCACCTGATAGGCGGTCATCGGGTTCATGACCTGCTTGCCCTCGAACCCGAAGCGCGGCATCGGCTTGCCGTCCCAATTGGGCATGTTGCAGCCGTCGCAAGCGCGCCAGCGTGCGGGCCAGATCACCTTGCCGCGCCGGTCCTGCACATAGTCCATGACCTTGGGCGTGAGCTGCTGTCCGTGGTTGACCAGCATCGCATAGGCGTTGACCATGCGCTCGACCGTTGTTTCGCCCGCGCCCAATGCGAAGGACAGATAAGGCTGATAATCGCCGATCCCCATCGCCTTGATCGTGCGCACCACGCGTTCCATGCCGGTCTGGCTGGCGGCGCGGACGGTCATGAGGTTGCGCGACTGTTCGACACCCCAGCGCATCGTCTGCGGCCCGGCGCTGCCGCCTGAGAAATTGCGGAAGCATTTCTGGCCGAGACTCGCGGTCTGATAGACGCAGAGCGGCCCGTCGACGATGATCGAGGCGGGCGTCATGCCATAATCGAGCGCGGCGGCGTAGACGAACGGCTTGATGGTGGAGCCGGGCTGGCGCAGCGCCTGAGTCGCCCGGTTATAGGAAGACAGGCGCGAATCGAAACCGCCCTGCATCGCCCGCACCCGCCCCGAATGGGTTTCCTCGACCATCATGCCGCCCGACACTTCGGGCACATTGCGCAATGCCCAGCTTGCCCCGTTGCGCGCGACCAGGATAAGGTCACCCGCTTTGAGCGCGGAAAAAGCGGGGACGCCCATCTTGCGATACCCCATCTGCGCCGCAGCGGCGGGCAGAACGCCCGTGGAGCCGTCGGAAAAGCCGATCTGCGCCTCTGAAGAGGTCCGGCCAAGCACCGCCGCAACGCGCCAGCCGGCATAATCGACACTGACATAGCTCGCCGCCAGTTCGCGCTCCCAGCCGTTACCAATGTTGATATGCCCGACCGGACCAGACCAGCCGTGCCCCGCGTCGAAGCGCAGCAGGCCGTTGCGCAACGCGGTCGCCGCACTGTCCTGGATCACCGGATCATAGGGGCTGCGGACCCATAGGCCGCCGGCATAGACGCTGTTCGGGCCGTCCGCCGCCTTTTCGCCGAATTGCTCGATCAGGCGGCGGCGCACTTCTTCCATATAATAGCCGCCAGCCCGCGCGTCGAAGCTGGAGCCATGCGCCGCGACGGTTCCGAGCGGTTCCGCCCGAGCCGCGTCACGCTGGGCAGCGGTGATCCAGCCGTTCGCGACCATTTCCCCCAGCGCCCAGTTGCGCCGCTCGATCGCGCGCGCATGTCCGGTCGGGCTTTCCGGGCGGTAATTGGCCGGCCCCTTGGGCAGGATGGCGAGATAGGCCATTTCGTGCAGCTTGAGGTCGGCGACATCCTTGTCGAAATAGGCGCGGGCCGCAGCCTGCACGCCATAGGCATTGCGGCCCAGGAATATCTGGTTGAGGTAAAGCTCTAATATCTGCTGCTTCGACAGCACGCCTTCCATGCGATAGGCGAGTATCATCTCCTTCACCTTGCGCGTCGGCGAATATTCGTCACCGATCAGCAGGTTCTTGGCGACCTGCTGGGTGATGGTGGAGCCGCCGCGCGCGCGCTGGCCTGAACCCAGCTTGCGGGCATAATCGAACACCGCGCCGAAGAAGCCGGGAATATCGACGCCATGATGTTCGAAGAAAGTCTTGTCCTCCGCCGCCAGATAGGTGCGGATCAGCAGCGGCGGATAATCGCTATATTGCAGTTGCACGCGCCGTTCGCGGGCATAGCTGTGGACCGGCCGGCCGTTGATGTCGCGCACCATGGTGGGCAGCGGCGGTTCATATTCCAGGAGGGTGGCGGCATCGGGCAACCCACGCGCGAAGATCAGCCAGAACAGGGCGATCGCCAGCAGGAATCCGCCGGCCAGTACCGACAACCAGCGGAACCAGCGCCTGGCCCAAAGGCCGCGCAGGCGGCCCATCGCGCCGCCGGCATCGCGTTGAAGACGGTACGCGAAAGAGCGCGCGGGTTCGGGTCGAGCCTCATCCATATGAGCGCAGGCTCTAGGCAGAAAAATGGATGAGCGCCAGCGGCTATTCCTGCCCGATCGACCGCTTCACCCGCCCGCCCGATCCTCGCGCATCACCAGTTTGCGGGCGAAATGCACCTCGATCGCGCGGGCGACGCCGCGGGCGATCCTGTCCTGCCCCTCGCGCGAAGAGAGAAAGGCCGAATCATCGACATTGCTGATATAGCCGGTCTCGAACAACACCGACGGCGTGTCCGGGGCCTTGAGCACCATCAGCGAGGCGAAACGGTGATAGGCGCTGCGGAAGGGCACATAGGGCGCGGCCTCGCGCTGGAGCAGGCGGGCGAAACCGGCCGAGATATTCATCGATTCGCGCTGGGTGAGATCGATCAGGATCGATGACACGTCGCCCGATTGGCCGCCAAGGTTCACGCCGTTGATGATGTCCGCCTTATTCTCGCGCGCGGCAAGGCGCGCCGCTTCGCGATCCGACGCGGTTTCGGACAGGGTATAGACGGTCGCGCCATGCGCCTCGTCATTCTCCGCCGAATCTGCATGGATCGAGATGAAGAGGTCGGCATTGAGCTTGCGGGCAATGCCATAGCGTTCCTGCAATATGAGGAAGCGGTCATCGTCGCGGGTCAGCGCCACGCGCACGCGACCGGACTTGAGGAGTTGATCGCGGATCGCCTGCGCGATCGCCAGCGTCACATCCTTCTCGCGCTTGCCGTTTTCCCGGTTGATGGCGCCCGGATCATGGCCGCCATGGCCGGCGTCGATCACCACCAGCGGGCGGGCGCCATCGCGCGGTCCAGCCACGGCGGGCAGGACGAGGCCTCGGGCAGCGGCCGGAATCGGCACGGTGATGCTGTGCATGCGCCGGGGCGCGCGGGCCATCATGGCCGTGGGCGCATCGATCCGCGCCCGGCCCTTGCCAAGCGCGGCGCGAAATCCGCTATCCGATACGCCCTGAAGCGAGAAGCTGAGCGACTTGCCGTCCTGCGCGAACTGCGCATTACTGACGATTGCGGGCGTGACCAGATCGAGCACGACACGCGCCGTTTCGTCACTCACCTGCCCCTGCCGCACGGCAGAAACCGCGCCTCCCCCACCCGTAAAGCCGTTGGCGCCGATGCGCGCGCCGGAAATATCGAGCGCGATTCGGCGCGGTTCATTCAGCAGGAACGCCGACGCGCCGTCGACGCTGTCATCGAAACGCAACGTCACCTGGTCGCCGCGCACGTCGACAGCCGAGATGCCGCCGGCATTGCCAGGCGTCGCCGCGAACATCACGCTTGCCAGGGCAAGGCTATTGAGCATGCGCCGTGTGTGCAACGCAGCAGTATCGGCCGTCCAGCCAAATTTCATGACGTATATCCGTCCAGCGCATCCCCACGCTGAATTGTGGATTAAGCATCAGCCCTTGTGCCCCGGTAAAATGAATCGGTTAACACCCGTTTCAGCATGAATCAGGACAGCGCGAACCGCCTTTCCGCGGTGTAACATTATTTCGAGCGGCCGTTGCCCCTTGGGTCTTTGACTGCTACCCATTCATATCCCCGAAAGGTTCGCCCTCAAGATGGCGAGCCCCATGGGGGTTTTCACAAATGCATCGGCGGGCGAAAGCGCCCCGAAAGCCGGCGCATGAACAGGTTGACGCTGCATGAGGCACGATTTCCATTCCCCGCTGACCCCGATACCGGGCGATGCGGCGTGGATGGTCCGGTCCGGCACATTGTCCGGCCCTGCCAGCGCAGCAGACGCGAACATCATCCTTCAAACCCGGACGACCCCGCAATACGTGGCTATGACAGCGCGCACGCGGCCGTCCCTTCACTATCGCGTGGCGGCCCGGCTCAAAGCCTGCGGCCGCCGACGCCGGAGATATATATATGACAATGCGTATGCTGATCGATGCGCGCCACCGGGAAGAAACCCGGGTCGCGGTCGTCAAGGGTAACCGGATCGAGGAATTCGATTTCGAATCGGCCGAGCACAAGCAGCTCAAGGGCAATATCTATCTTGCCAAGGTGACGCGGGTCGAACCCTCGTTGCAGGCTGCGTTCGTCGATTATGGCGGCAACCGCCACGGCTTCCTCGCGTTCAGCGAAATCCACCCGGACTATTACCAGATCCCGCGTGAGGACCGCGAGGCGCTG
Organism: Sphingobium fluminis; assembly: GCF_037723805.1. Taxonomy (NCBI): domain Bacteria; kingdom Pseudomonadati; phylum Pseudomonadota; class Alphaproteobacteria; order Sphingomonadales; family Sphingobiaceae; genus Sphingobium; species Sphingobium fluminis. Next base: position 387,692 of record NZ_JBBJUK010000001.1, on the reverse strand, counting down.
CTCAAGGAAGAGCGCGCCCACGCCGAGGAAGAGGCAGCGCTGCGCGCCGATTATGATGACGAGGATGACGAGGACGGCGAAGCCGGCAGCATCGAAACCGTAGAAGCGTCGCATCATCATGATGACGAAGATGAAGGCGGCGAGGACGAGCGCGCCGAAGGCGAGCCGGCCGCTGAAAATGCGGTCGAGGGCGGTGCGCCGCAGCGCGGCCGTGGCCGCGGCCGGGGCGACGATGCCGCCGACGAGCTGCGTCGCAAGCGCATGGCGCTGCGCCGCCGCTACAAGATTCAGGATGTCATCAAGCGCCGTCAGGTATTGCTGGTGCAGGTCGTCAAGGAAGAGCGCGGCAACAAGGGCGCGGCCCTCACCAGCTATCTGAGCCTCGCCGGCCGCTACTGCGTGCTCATGCCCAATACGAGCCACGGCGGCGGCATTTCGCGCAAGATCAGCAATGCGGCCGACCGCAAGCGATTGAAGACGATCATCGCGGAAATGGCCCTTCCCGCGTCGATGGGCTGCATCGTCCGCACCGCCGGCCTTCAGCGCACCAAGCCCGAAATCAAGCGCGACTTCGACTATCTTGCGCGTCTGTGGGACGAGATCCGCGAAAATACGCTGAAATCGGCCGCGCCCGCGCTGATCCACAATGACAGCGACCTGATCAAGCGCGCGATCCGCGACATCTACAATAAGGATATCGAGGAAGTCATCGTCGAGGGCGAACATGGCTATCGCGCCGCCAAGGACTTCATGCGCCTGCTGATGCCGAGCCATGTGCGGCGGGTGAAGCAATATGCCGACGCGGTGTCGCTGTTCCAGCGCGCCAGCGTGGAGGACCAGCTCGCCGGCATGTACAACCCCGTTGTCCAGCTCAAATCGGGCGGATATCTCGTCATCAACCCGACCGAGGCGCTGGTGTCGATCGACATCAACTCGGGCCGCTCGACCCGCGAACATGGCATCGAACAGACTGCCGTCGCCACCAATCTGGAGGCTGCCCGCGAAATCGCCCGCCAGTTGCGCCTGCGCGACATGGCCGGCCTCGTCGTCATCGACTTTATCGACATGGAGGTGAACTCCAACATCCGCAAAGTCGAAAAGGCGATGAAGGACGCGCTCAAGGACGATCGCGCCCGCATCCAGGTCGGCCGCATCTCCGGCTTTGGTCTGATGGAAATGAGCCGTCAGCGCCTGCGCACCGGCGTGCTGGAAGCCTCCACCCGTCAATGCCCGCATTGCGAGGGCACCGGCCTCGTCCGCACCGCCTCGTCGGCGGGCCTGGGCGCGCTGCGCATGCTGGAGGAAGAAGCAGCGCGCGGTCGTGGCAGCATCATCACCCTGCGCGCCAGCCAGGAAGCCGCCTTCTATGTCCTTAACAACAAGCGCCGCGAGCTTGACGAGATCGAGCAGCGCTATGGGGTGAGCATCGTCGTGCTGCCCGATGGCGAGATCGAGGGCGCGCGCATGTCGGTCGAGGCGAGCGGTCCACGGCCGGAACGCGTCGTGACCTATGCGCCTCTGCCGCAGGAGGAAGATGACCTCGACATCCTCGACGAGGAGGAAGAGGAAGAGGAGGAAGCCGACGAGGCCGCGCCCGCCGAGCGTGAGGGACGGAGCGAACGCGAAGAGCGTGAGGACCGCGAGGACCGCGAAGGTGGTCGTCGCCGTCGCCGGCGCCGTCGCCGTAGGGGCGGGCCGCGTGACGATGCGCTTGAGGCGAATCGGACCGAAGGCGATGTCGCGGAAGATGGCGAACCGGTGGCCGCAGAAGCAGCGGACGAGAGCCTTGGCGAAGGCGAAGAGCCCGAGGCGGCCGAAGCCGGTCCGGACGGCGACGATGCCGGCCGCCGTCGTGGTCGTCGCGGCCGTCGTGGCGGCCGTCGCCGGCGCGAGGGTGGCGAAGCCGGGACCGAGACCGGGCCTGAAGGTGACGCCCCTGGCGAAACCGGCGATGCGGACATCGCTGGCGAGCCCGTCGCGGATGACGTGATCGAGGAAGCGCAGCCCGCTGTCGTCGAGGCATCTGCCGTGGAGGAGACGCCCAAGACGCGCCGTCGCCCACGCGCTCGCAAGGGCAAGGATGTCGCCGCCGCGCCTGCAGAGGTAGCGGAAGCTCCCGAAACGCCCGCAATCGTCGAAGCCGCCGAAGCGCCTGTCGCGGAGGTGGTCGACAAGCCCAAGCGGAGCCGGCGCAAGAAGCCGGCCGCGGCAGAGGCCGAAGGGGTCGAGGCGCAAGCCGCGGCCGACGCGGCGACCGCCGAGGCCGTGCCCGATGCGGCAACCGAGGCGCCTGCCAAGCCCAAGCGGCCTCGGCGCAAGAAGGCCGCTCCCGCTGCGGTCGAAGGCGCTGACGTCGTCGTGGAGGAAAGCAGCGTCGTCCCCGATTCAGTCGATGAAGGGAAGCCAGCCGAGGCAGCGCCAGCGGAAGCGGCAAGGGACTCTGCCGAGGCCATGGCCGCGCAGACGCCGACCGAAGACGGACCGGAAGAGGATGACGGCACGCCGCGCCGTGGCTGGTGGCAGCGCACCTTCGGCCAGTAAGATGATGAAACGCCGCCGCCTTGCCGGTCGACACCGGACGGCGGCGGCGTCTCGTCCTTGCGCGCAGGAACTTCACTGCTCATTCAGGCGCGGTATGACATCCGCTTCGTCCGATGGAAAAACGACCACGCTGGGCCGGCGCATGACCGGCAGACATGCCCGCCACATCGCGATCCTGCTGGCTTCGCTTGCCCTGATCGTCCGGCCCGCACTGGCGCAGAGCGTCCTGCGCGATGCCGAAACCGAAGCCTTTATGCGCGACATGTCCGCCCCGCTGGTGAAGGCGGCGGGCATGGAACCGCGCAATGTCGAGGTGCTGGTCCTCAACGCTCCCGATATCAACGCCTTCGTCGCGGGCGGCCAATATGTCTGGGTGCATAGCGGGCTGATCGCGGCGGCCGACAATGTGGGCCAGTTACAGGGCGTGGTGGCGCATGAACTGGGTCATATCGAGGGCGGTCATGTCGTCCGCAACGACGGCATCAAGGAAGCGACCGGCATTACCTTGCTCAGTCTGGTACTGGGCGCGGCAGCGATCGCAGCGGGCGGCGCGGAGGCCGGCATGGGCATATTGGGCCTCGGCCAGCAAGCTGCGATGGGCAAATATCTCGCTTTCTCCCGCGCGCAGGAAAGCTCCGCCGATCTTGCCGGCGCGCGCTACCTCGGCAAGGCGGGGATCAGCGGGAAGGGCAGTCTCGATTTCTTCAAGAAACTGCAGAATCAGGAATATCGCCTCGCGATCCCGCAGAACGACAGCTACGGCCGCACCCATCCACTATCGGGCGAACGCATCACCGTGCTGCGAGAGGTCTATACGGTCGACCCCGCCTGGGACAAGCCATCGAACCCGCAGCTGGAGGCGCGGTTCGAGCGGATCAAGGCCAAGCTCATCGGCTATGTGTCGGAACCGCAGCAGACGCTGATCAAATATCCCGTCAGCGACCAGTCGATCCCGGCCCATTATGCCAGAGCCTATGCCTGGCATAAAAGCGCCTATCCGCAAAAAGCGCTGGACGAGGCGAACGCGCTGTTGAGCGCCGTGCCGCATGACCCCTATTTCCTCGAACTCAAGGGCCAGATACTGCTGGAAAGTGGCAGGCCCGCCGAAGCCGTGGCGCCGCTGCGCGAGGCGGTCAGGGAAACCAATCAGCCGCTGATCGCCACCCTGCTGGGCCATGCCCTGATCGCGACCGAAGACGACGCCAATTTCGCCGAGGCCGAGCAGGTGCTGCGCAACGCGGTCGCGCGTGATCGCGAAAATCCCTTCGCCTGGTATCAATTGGGCGTCGTCTACGAACGCCGTGGCGACATTCCGCGCGCGGCACTGGCGACGGCCGAACGCTATGCGATGACCGGCGAGCATCCGATGGCGCTGCGCAGCGCGGACGCGGCGATGCAGGGACTGAAGCCCGGCACCGTCGATTATCTGCGGGCGCAGGATATTGCGATGGTGTCGCGCGCCGCCGTCGAACAAAAGCGGAAGAAGAAATGACCGACCTGCCCCCGCCCCGCTTTTGGGCAGCCCTTTCCAACAGGATGATCCAGATGACCCTCGGCGCTTTCGCCTTCCTTGCCGCCGCTGCCGGCACCGCGCTGCTCGCCCAGGGGCCCGCTAGCGTCGGCGGCAGCGATCGCGCGGCGATCGAGCAGATCGTCCATGACTATATATTGGACCATCCCGAGATCATCCCGCAGGCCATCGAGAAATTACAGGCAAGGCGGGTCGCCGGCACGGTCGACGCCAACCGCAAGGCGATCGAGACGCCCTATGCCGGCGCATGGGAAGGCGCAGCGAAAGGCGACGTCACCATCGTCGAATTTTTCGATTATGCCTGTGGCTATTGCCGCGCCTCGTTGCCCGATCTTGCCAGGTTGGTGGAGGAGGATAAGGGTTTGAAGATCGTCTATCGCGAACTGCCCATCCTGTCGGACGAAAGCACGGCGGCGGCGAAAATCTCGCTGCTGGCGGCCGAAAGGTCGCAATATATGCCCTATCATCGCGCGCTCTATGCAGCGGGCAAGGTGACGCGCGACACCATGCTGGCGGCGGCCGCGTCGGCCGGGATCGACCGGAAAACCGCTGAGGCGGCCATCGCTTCGGGCCAATATGACACCGAAATCCAATCCAATATCGCGCTGGCGCAAAAACTGGCGGCGAGCGGTACGCCGACCTTCGTGATCGGCGATCAGGTGCTGAACGGCGCGGTCGGCTATGACGCGCTAAAGGCGGCGGTGAGTGCAGCGCGGGGGAAATAGACCCGCTCATCTTCTCCCGTTCGGTGCGCGTCGAACCTTGACTTGACCGCCCCCTTTGCCTATCGGACGCCCCCTGACATGCGGTCGCCTTTACCGGCGGCCCTTTTTCGTCACGCCCGATTCTAAAATTTTGCCTTTGAGGAATGAACGATGAAGCGCACTTTTCAGCCGAGCAATCTGGTTCGGAAGCGCCGTCACGGTTTTCGCGCCCGCATGGAGACACCCGGTGGCCGCAACATCATCCGTGCGCGTCGCGCGCGTGGCCGCAAGAGCCTGAGCGCCTGAACCAGCGCTTGCCGGAAGCCGCGCTCGCCGGAATGGCGAAACGCGCGGATTTTCTGGCGGCGAATCGCGGGCGACGCGCACCGATGCCGGGTTTCGTCCTGCTGGTGCGTGATCGCGGCGATGGCGATCCGGCGATGCGCTATGGCATCACGGTAACGAAAAAGATCGGCGGCGCCGTCATCCGCAACCGGATGAAGCGCCGCTTTCGCGTTCTGGCCCGCGAACTTTTGCCGGTTCACGGCGTCGCTGGAGCGGACCATGTGCTGATCGGCCGCTCGGGCGGGATCGAGCGCGACTTCGGCCAGTTGCGCGGCGAACTGGAAAAGGCGCTGCGCAAGGTGGTGAAGAGGGCGTCGTGATCGCCCGCATCCTCATTCTGATCGCACGGGGCTGGCAGATCGGTCCGTCCCGCATTCTCCCCCCAACCTGTCGCTATGCGCCCTCCTGCTCCGAATATGCCATCCAGGCGGTTCGCAAATATGGTGCGATCAAGGGTAGCTGGCTGGGGTTCAAGCGGCTAATGCGATGCCACCCATGGGGCGGTTCGGGCTATGACCCGGTTCCCTGACATTTAGTTTTTACGATTACGGCGGAGCCGAGAGCGTGGACGACAAGAAGAATATCATTCTGGCGGTGATCCTGACCGCCGCGATCCTGTTCGGCTGGCCCTATATCGCCAATCATTTCTTCCCCGCCGCCAATCCGCCTGCGACGAAGATCGAAGGCGGCAAAACGACGCCCGTCGCCAATTCCGCCGCCGACCCTGCGGCCGATTCTGCCGTCGCGATCCGCGACCGCGCCGTCGTGCTGAAGGAAAGCCCGCGCGTGCCGATCCGCACCCCGCGCCTGACCGGTTCGATCAGCCTCAAGGGCGCGCGCATCGACGATATCGTGCTGCCGACCTACCGCGAAACGCTCGCCAAGGATTCGCCGGCCATCCGCCTGTTCAGCCCGAGCGGCACGCAGGACGCCTATTTTGCCGGCTTCGGCTGGCAAGGCGAGGGCCTCAAGACCCCTGACAAGGATTCACTCTGGACGGCGCAGGGCAGCGCTTTGACGCCGACCAGCCCGGTGACGCTCAGCTGGAACAATGGCGCCGGCCAGACCTTCGAAATCCGCCTGACGGTGGACGAAAACTATATGATCACCGCCGCCCAGAAGGTGTCGAACAGCGGCGCGGGGGCGATCGCGGTTCGGAATTACAGCTATATCAACCGGGCGAACGCGTCGAAGGACCCCACCTCATGGACGATCCATGTGGGCCCCATGGGCGTGTTCAACGGCGCGGCCAATTATAGCGTCAATTATAAGGATCTGGACAAGGGGCCCTCGACTCAGAGTTTCCAGTCGACTGGCGGCTGGCTCGGCTTTACCGACAAATATTGGCTGTCGGCCCTCGTGCCTGACCAGAAGGCGCCATTTGCAGGGCAGATCCGCAAGGGCGCTGGCGGGCAATATCAGGCCGATTTCAGCCTCAATCCCGTGATGCTCGCACCCGGCAAGGCGGTTACCCAGACGACCCGCCTGTTCGTCGGCGCCAAGGAAGTGAAGACGCTTCAGGCCTATGAGCGCGCCGGGGTGCCCTTGTTCGACCGCGCGATCGACTGGGGCTGGTTCTACTGGTTCGAACAGCCGATCTTCGCGCTGCTGCACTGGCTGTTCGAAACGCTGGGCAATTTCGGCGTGGCGATCATCTGCCTGACCTTCGTCGTCCGGGCGATCATGTATCCGGTCGCCCAGCGCCAGTTCGCCAGCATGGCGGCGATGCGCGCGGTGCAGCCCAAGATGAAGGCGCTGCAGGAAAAGTACAAGGACGACAAGCCGCAGCTTCAGCAAAAGATGATGGAGCTGTACAAGCAGGAGAAGGTCAATCCGCTGGCCGGGTGCCTGCCGATCTTCCTTCAAATCCCGATCTTCTTCGCGCTCTACAAGGTGTTGCAGCTGACGATCGAAATGCGGCATCAGCCGTTCGTGCTGTGGATCAAGGATCTGTCCGCGCCCGATCCGCTGCACATCCTCAACCTGTTCGGCCTGCTGCCGTTCCAGCCGCCGGCCTTCCTCGCGATCGGCGTGCTCGCGCTCCTGCTCGGCATCAGCATGTATTTCCAGTTCAAGCTGAACCCGGCGCAGATGGACCCGATGCAACAGCAGGTGTTTTCGATCATGCCATGGATGATGATGTTCATCATGGCCCCGTTCGCGGCGGGCCTGCTGGTCTACTGGATCACCAACAACTGTCTGTCGATGGCGCAGCAATGGTGGTTGTACAAACGCCATCCCGTGCTGAGTACGGCGCTGGCCAAGTAGCACCGACTTAAAAACCCGTTCGGTTCGAGCTTGTCGAGAACGGTGTGCTGAGTTCTCGACAAGCTCGAACCGAACGGATGTTGTGTGGAAGAGAATGAAAAAGCCGCGCTGATCGAGGAGGCCCGGAAACTATTCTCCGGGCCGATCGCGTTCCTGAAATCCGCGCCGACGCTCGAATTTCTGCCGGACATGGCGGTGAACGAGGTCGCCTTCGCCGGCCGGTCGAACGTGGGAAAATCTTCGCTGCTCAATGCGCTGACCAACCGCAATGGCCTCGCCCGCACGTCGAACACGCCGGGACGCACGCAGGAGCTGAATTTCTTCGACGTAGGCGACCCGCTGCGGTTCCGCCTCGTCGATATGCCGGGCTACGGCTATGCCAAGGCGCCCAAGGACATCGTGCGCAAGTGGAAGTTCCTGGTGAACGACTATCTGCGCGGGCGGGCGGCGCTTAAACGGGCGCTCGTACTGATCGACAGCCGCCACGGCATCAAGGATGTCGATAACGACATGCTCGACATGCTCGACGGCGCGGCGGTCAGCTATCGGATCGTGCTGACCAAGGCTGACAAGATCAAGGCGGCCGAACTTGTCGCCGTGACGCAGGCGACGGCCGACGCGATCCGCAAGCGCCCCGCCGCCCATCCCGAAATCATCGCGACGTCCGCGGAAAAGGGCCTCGGCGTGCCCGAACTGCGCGCGGCCGTGCTCGAAAGCGTGATGCTGGGCTGAGCCTGCCCGTCATAGAAGCCTGTATTGCGCGCCGCCCCGCAGCGGCCAAGTGCCCAGCCTTTCGTGCCGGGTGTGGCCGACATGGCTGCACACGAGCATGAACCGGTCGGCACGCCAGCAAAAGCCTTCGATTGCGCGTTGATCGAGCGAACCCTTGCGATGGAAAAGCGTCTGGTGCGGACTGAATTTCCAGCCGGGACGCAGTGCGATGCCCCTCGCGCTCATCGCGGCGCCCATCTCTCGTTGCAACGCGTACAGCATCGGCTCGCGGCGTGATGGCCGCAACGCCACCGAACCGGCCCAGAATTGCAGATGATCCAGCATCAGATCGAAAGGCTCGGCCATGATGTTCGCGCCAATGCCGAGCATCGCTCCGATCAGCGCATCGGGATAGATTGCATGATCCTGCGTGATCGCTAGCGTCACATGCTGATGTTCGAGGCGAATGCGCGGCCGGGTGCCGGCCAGCCCTTCCGCAAAATGATCGATCCGCCGCGCCTCAACAGGATCGGGCTTGATCGCGAAGAAGAGCCGGTAACAGGGCGCGGGCTGGCGGCAGGTCAAGCTAATCGGTTCCATATGTTTATGGTATGTTCTTATGGCACGATCACCAAGGTCCCATCTTGGACCTGCCTGCCGATTCACGCGTTTGGACAGACCGGTGCGCGCCATTCTCCCGCACCTTGCGGAGATGAGAGCGCCTATGTCCACCCTCCCCGAAAGCAGGCCGCGCAAGGTTGCGCGCGGCCTGCTGGCCGCCGCCTTTGCCATCGCCGGCGTCGCCCACCTGACCCGGCCCGGCGGCTTCGTCGCGATCACGCCGCACTGGGTGCCCGCACCCGAAACGGTGGTCGCGCTGACCGGGGGAGCGGAACTGGCCGGTGCGGCAGGGCTGCTTATCCCGCGCTTGCGGACAGCTGCCGGCATCGGACTCGCCCTCTACGCACTGTGCGTCTGGCCGGCTAACATCAACCACGCCCTTGCCGACATCCCGCTGGGCGGAACGCATCTGAGCTGGTGGTATCATGGGCCACGCCTTGCGCTGCAACCCGTCATCATCTGGTGGGCGTTATGGGCAAGCGGTGCGACGAACTGGCCGATGACGCGCAAGCGCTAGGGCATTCTAAAGGCGCTGGAACAGCCGGCCCGCAACTTGCCTTTCTCGCCTCACCCCCTACTGTGCGCGACCTTCCATTGAGCGGAGCAAGAGAGCGCGATGGCCCGACATATCCCATGGATTCTGATCGCCATTCTCGGCGCAATCGCGCTGGCGGTAGTCGCGCTGTCGCGCGGTGAGTCCGTCAACGCGTTATGGATCGTGGTCGCCGCCGTTTCCACCTTCCTCGTCGCCTATCGCTATTACGCACTCTTCATCGCGCGCAAGGTCATGCAACTGGACCCCATGCGCCCCACCCCGGCGATCCGGCGCGCGGACGGCCTGGACTATGTCGCGACCGACCGCGCCGTCCTGTTCGGCCATCATTTCGCGGCGATCGCGGGGGCGGGGCCGCTGGTCGGCCCCGTTCTCGCCGCTCAGATGGGCTATCTGCCGGGCACCCTGTGGATCATTGTGGGCGTCGTGCTGGCAGGCGCGGTGCAGGATTTCATGATCCTGTTCATCTCCATGCGCCGCGACGGCAAGTCGCTGGGCGAACTCATCCGCATCGAAATGGGGCAGGTCGCCGGCACCATCGCCTTGTTCGGCGCCTTCATGATCATGGTCATCATCCTCGCCGTGCTGGCGCTGATCGTGGTCAAGGCGCTGGCCGAAAGCCCCTGGGGCATGTTCACCGTAGCGGCGACGGTGCCGCTCGCGCTGTTGATGGGCGTCTATACCCGCTGGATCAGGCCGGGACGGATCGGCGAAGTCTCGCTTCTGGGTCTTGTCGGGCTACTGGCGGCGATCGTCTATGGTCAGGCGATCGCCGCGTCGCCGGCATGGGGACCGGCCTTCACCTTCACGCCGGTGCAACTATGCTGGATACTGATCGGCTATGGTGCGGTCGCCTCGGTTCTGCCGGTATGGCTGCTGCTCGCGCCGCGGGACTATCTGTCGACCTTCCTTAAGATCGGCGCGATCGCGGCGCTGGCCATCGGCATCGTCATCATGGCTCCGCCACTACGGATGCATGCGGTCACCCAGTTCGCCGCCGGGGGTGGTCCGGCCTGGGCGGGCGGGCTTTTCCCGTTCCTGTTCATCACCATCGCCTGCGGAGCGGTCTCCGGATTCCATGCGCTCATTTCCAGTGGCACCACGCCCAAGCTGATCGCGAGCGAAGCCCATGCGCCGATGATCGGCTATGGCGCGATGCTGATGGAAGCGTTCGTCGCGATCATGGCGCTGGTGGGTGCGTCGATCCTCGATCCCGGCATTTATTTCACGATGAACAGCCCGGCCGCCATCATCGGCACCGACGCGGCCAGCGCATCGGCCGCCGTGACCGGAATGGGCTTCCCGATATCCGCCGACCTCATCACCCAGACCGCGAAGGATGTCGGCGAACACTCCATCATCAGCCGCGCGGGCGGCGCGCCCACGCTGGCGGTGGCCATGGCCGAAATCTTCAGCCACGTCTTCGGCGGGCCGGCGATGAAGGCCTTCTGGTATCATTTCGCGATCCTGTTCGAGGCGCTGTTCATCCTGACGGCGGTCGATGCCGGGACTCGCGCCGGGCGCTTCATGTTGCAGGATCTGATCGCGCTCGCCGTGCCATCTTTCAAGGACTCGAAAAGCCATGCGCCGGGCATCATCGCGACGGCGCTGACCGTCGCGGCCTGGGGCTTTTTCCTTTATCAGGGCGTGACCGACCCGTTGGGCGGCGTGAACACGCTGTGGCCCGTATTCGGCATCTCCAATCAGATGCTGGCGGCCATTGCCCTGATGCTCGCCACTGCCGTCCTGTTCCGCATGAAGCAGGATCGCTACGCATGGGTCACGGCACTCCCCACGGCGTGGCTTCTCATCTGCACCATATCCGCGAGCCTGCTGAAGCTCTTTTCTGACGACGTGAAGGTCGGCTTCCTGGCGCATGCCGCGAAATTCAGCGCGGCGGCCGGTGCCGGAACGGTGCTGGCGCCGGCCAAGTCGATGGATGAAATGCGGGCGATCATCTTCAACGACCGGATCGACGCGGGACTGTGCGCGATTTTCCTGAGCGTCGTGCTGGCGGTGCTGTTCTTCACCATTCGCACCTGTCTGGCGGCGCGCCGCGAAGCGAGGCCGACCGCGCATGAAATCCCGGCGCAGATGGTCCCGGCCGAATGAGCGGCCTCTTCGCCACATTACGACAGACAGCGCGGCTGATGGTCGGCCTGCCCGACTATGACGCCTATCTGCGCCACATGCGCGAGCATCATCCGGGACAGCCCGCGATGAACCGCACGCAATATTTCCGCGACCGGCAAGAAGCCCGTTATGGCGGCAAGAATGGCGGACGCTGCTGCTAGAGCGATGGACCCAGGCGACGCGCGTTGAAGCCCGCGATCATGCCGGCCGCAATCGACAGCGCGATTTCGGCCGCGCCGATCGCACCTATATCCAGCCCCGCCGGCCCGTCGATCCGGGCGAGATCATCCGGTCCCCACCCCAGCGCCGCCAGCCGCTGATGCCGCGCCGCATGACTTTTTCGCGACCCCAGCGCCGCGATATAGCCGGTGGACGCCCGCAAGGCGGCATCCAGCGCAGGATCGTCGATCTTGATGTCATGGCTGAGCGTCACCACCGCCGTCGATTCGCCCGGCCGCCGCGCAGCGACCGCTTCATCGGGCCAGCGGTCGTCCAGCTCGACGCCCGGAAAGCGTTCCGATGTCAGAAAACGCCCGCGCGGATCGATCACCACGGGTGTCACCCCGATCGCGCTCGCAAGGGGCGCCAGCGACTGGGCGATCTGGACCGCGCCGATGATGAGCAACCGGCGCGGCGGATCATATCGATTGTGGAACGCATCTGGTTGTAGGCCTTCGATGGTTCGGCCGGTATCCAGATAGGTCGACAGCGTCACCGCCCGCCCCGACGCGGTGGCGGTGGCGATCGAGTCGAACAATTCGCCGGCAAAGCCCATAGCGCTCACGGGCTGGATCAGAACGCTGATCTCGCCGCCGCAGGGCAGGCCGACCGCCCATGCATCGCCATCGGCCACGCCATAGCGTTCCAGATGCGCCGGCCGCCCAGCGATCACCTCCATGGCGCGTTGAAGCACGTCCGTTTCGACACAGCCGCCCGAAATGCTCCCTTCGAACCTGCCGTCCTCATGCACGATCATATGGCTGCCACGCGGCCGTGGGGCCGATCCCCAGGTCGAGATCACAGTCGCCAGCGCCAGCCGCGCACCGCGCCATTCCCGTCCCTTGGCGATTACCCCGTCATGATCGTTCACGCACCATATCTCCTGTCATCCGCCGGGATAGGAGGATGAACGCGCTCCACCAAGTCAGACGAGCCGTCGCCCCGTCCACACAACCCGACCGACGATCACGACAAAGGCCGGATCGATATCGGTCCAGTTCGGATAATGCGCATTATCGCTCAAAACGCTGAATCGATCCCGCCGGGGTCCCATCGCAACTCGCTTCACCATCAGCACACCGTCCAGCCGCAATACATAGACGCCATCGCGCAGCCGGTCGGCGTCATCTTCATGATCGACCATGATCTCGTCGCCGTCGCTCAGCGTAGGGGCCATCGATTCGCCGTCCACCCGGATGATCGACACTCGCTGTGGCTTGACGCCAAGACCGCGCAGCCAGTGCGCATCGAAAGCCATGACGCCAGCTGCCCGTTCGTCTTCGTCCAGCGACCCCGGACCGGCCGACGCCCCCAAGGCCAGACGGGGCACGGCAACGACCATGGGCGCTCCGCGTATCCGACGGGATGGGAGAGTGCCCACCGATGGCGCGCCCAGCACCGATTCCTCGACGCCGAAATAGCGAGCGAGAATGCGCCGGTCGGCTTCATCGAGCTTTCGGGGCGTACCGCGTTTGATGAATTGCTGGATATAGGCCGGATTGCGACCGAGCAGACGCGACAAATCCGCATAATTCTCGCCCCGCTCGGCAATCAGCCGTTCCAGCGCGACTCGCGTGTCCAGAACCTCTTCAACCATAAAGCATCCATAATGATAGGAATTTTCCTAGACAAGTAGGAAATAGGGTTAGAGATAGGAATATACCTATCGAATCGCACCGGGCGAATCGAGCAGCCTGGGGAGATGAATGCGAATGCTGTTGCGAACGATCGAAAAATTTCTGCGCGAGACCGGACTTGCAGCCACGCGGTTCGGCCACGAATGCGTGCGCGATCCGCGTTTGGTGTTCGACCTGCGCCGGGGCCGCGAGCCGGGGGACCGCATGAAGAGACGTATAGAACATTTCATGAACACATATCGCAGGAGCGTCGGCCAATGACAAGTATGCGTCACCCCCGAACCGCCACCATATCGGTCGAAAATGCGGAAAATGCCATACGAACGCCCGACCCGCTTCCCCGCCTGCTGACGCAGTTGATCGCCCGCGTCGGCGATCCCAGCCTGATCGTCCGGGCGACGAGCCGCGCCTGGGCCAGTGCCCTGTTTCAAGGCCGCCGCCATGTCATACTGATCCAGATCGGCGGCAGCGATGCGCTGGCCCGGCAAGCCCGGTTTGCCGACGGGCTGGCGGAGGTCGACTGGTCGTTGCCGCGTCATTTCGTCGCCGACATCGTGATCGACGATGTGAGCCGCACGCCGGACGGTGCGCTATGGATGGAATTGTCCGCTCTCACCATCGAGGACTGGTGAAAACGGGCTAGTCACTTGGCCTTTCGACGCTCAGCGCCCCCGTGCGGTCATCGTGCGAAGCGTACCCAGCGCGGTGCGCAGGGCTTCGTCGATATCGTCCGCGACGGCCTCGCGGACGGGCACCGGCGGCGCAACCGGCATGTCGGCGATGACGCAGCCGGCTGGCGCGGGCGAAACCACGTGCCGGCGCGCAACCAGCCCCCGTTCCAGCCGCTCGATCAGTTCGGCCACGGACAGCTCCGACACCCGCGACGGGGGCGCAATTTCAGGTGCCGGGGCGATGGCTTCCGGCGCTACGGACTGGACGATGGGTTCCGGTGTGGGAGAAACCGCAACGGCCGAATCCTCCTTATCGCACTGCGCCGGCTCCGGCATGCCGAAACCGATCGACGGGCGAATGGCCGCCTCCGCTGGTTCCGCCGAAAATAGCGTGGATACCGGCTGCGTGAATATGTCGTCGGGCAGCGGTGGCGGCGCGCTGGGCATGTCGAGGCCCATGGCGGGCACGATCGGGTCCTTTTTGGGTTCGGCCTTCACGACCAGCGCCCGATGGCCCGGCTCCGTGCGCGCGAAGATATCGAGGCCGACGAAATCGCGGCTGGCGAAGATCGGCGGCCGCGACGGCGCATCGGGATGGGCGTCGGCGCGGCGAAGGACGGGCACGTCCCGATGGACTGGCGACCCGATTCGCGCCCGCGCCAGGGCGGTCAGCTTTGACAGTGCGAAACCCATTTTTCTTGCTCCCTGAACGCCTTTTTTGCGCCCTGTTCCATTATATACGGTCCGTGCCCCCGACGGGTCGCGGCGAAGCGCCGCCGTGGCCGCCACCGCCATCAACGCGGCGAAGAGCGCGACCAGCAGCCGGGCCTTCAGCCCCAGCGGCGGTGCCGCGCTCGGCAGGATTTCGCTCATCCCGCTCGACGCGGCCAGCATTTCGACCAGCCCGACCGGCGTGGACAGGACGGCAAGCGCCGCGCCGACGCCAAAAAGCGCCGCCATCGTCCACTGCCTGCCTTTTCGTCCCGATCTGGCCACTATCGTTAAACACTCTTGTCAGGCCGCTGCCCGCGCCGCCTGGGGGCGGTCGAGCAACCGTTGGTAAACAGGTTCGTAACGCAAAATGTTTGACGACCAGTTACGCTCCTTCTCGACGAACCGGCGCGCCACCTCGCGGCGCGCATCCCATCCGCTGCGGTCGGAAAGCAGGGTGGCCAGTGCCGCCGCGATGGCAGCCGGATCGTCGGGCGTAAACAGCGTGCCGGTGACGCCGTCCTCGATCAGTTCGCGATGGCCCCCCACGCTCGACGCCGCGACCAGCCGGCCCTGCGCCATCGCCTCCAGCGGCTTGAGCGGTGTCACCAGATCGGTCAGGCGCATCGCCTTGCGCGGATAGGCGAGGATATCGACCTGCGCATAATAATGTTCGACCTGATCATGCGGCACCCGGCCGACGAAGACGATATGATCGGCAAAGGGCGAGGCGGTGGCCTGCGCCCGCAGCGCCGCCTCCATGGGCCCACCGCCTACCAGCAGCAGTTTCGCGCTGGGCCGAGCACGCACGAGTCGCGGCATGGCGGCGATCAGGTCGTCCAGCCCCTCATAATCGTAGAAGCTGCCGATGAAGCCGACGATGTCGCCCCCTTCAAGGCCCAGCTTCGCGGCGAGCGCGGGATCGCGCGGCACCGGCGCGCCGAACTGATCGAGATCGACGCCGTTGGGCGATACGATGATCTTGCGGGCATCGACGCCGCGTGCGACCAGGTCGCCGCGCAACCCTTCACAGATGACCGCGACCGCATCGGCGGCGCGCACGGCATGGGTTTCGAGCTGCCGGGTCAGCCAGTAACGCGGGCTGCCTTCCGTCCCCGTGCCATTGCCGACCGCCGCATCTTCCCAGAAAGCGCGGATTTCGTAGATCAGCGGAATGCCATGCCGCCGCGCGACTCGCTGCGCGGCGATAGCGTTGAGTACCGGGGAATGGGCATGGATGACGTCCGGCCGCCAGTCCCGCACCAGCGAATCGATCGCCTCGGCATGGGCGGCGATGTCGCGCCATTCGCGCAGCAGGGGGGTGCCGGTGGCCGGCGCGCCGGGCGTGCGATGGAAATGAAGCCCGTCGACGACCTCCTCCATTCCGCCCGAAAGCGTATGCCGATGGCCAGTCAGCCCGCGAACGTCCCAGCCCCTCGCCATCTGCGCCCGCAATAGCGCGCGGGTGCGGAAGGTATAGCCGCTGTGCATCGGCAGGCTGTGGTCCAGCACGTGGAGAATCCGTGTCATAGCCATCCCTGTCTGCCGGAAAAGGTTTAACGGCCCGTCAACTCTGAATGGATAGAAGGACTTATGGGCGCGCCGCCCAGACGCCAAGCCAGACGGACGATGATCGACACCTTCACCCTGCTCCTTAGTCATGGCGTCATCCTGCTCGCGGCATGGCGGCTGATGCCCCGCGCCGATCTCGACCGCGACCCCGAACCCGATCGAACCGGGGAAAGGGCCGGCGACGATGCGTGACCTGTTCTTCATCGCCTTTCTGGGCATCTTCTTCCTGATGGGGTTCCGGCGGCCGTTCCTGCTGATCGCCGTCTATGCCTATATCGACATCGTCTCGCCCCAGCGCCTGTCCTATTTCCTGCTCAACAGCATTCCTATTTCGCTCATCGCCTTCGTTCTCGCAGTGGGTGCGTGGATCGCGGTGGACGACAAGAAGGATTGCCGATTCTCCGTTCGGCAGGTGCTGCTGCTGCTGCTGCTCGCCTGGTGCGGTTATACGACCGCGACCGCAGACTTCCCCGTCAACGCGCTCACCAAATGGGGCTGGGTGTGGAAAGCGATCATCTTCGCGGTATTCCTGCCGATCACGCTACGCACGCGCCTGCGAATCGAGGCGCTCACCCTGTTCATGGTGCTGTGCGCCAGCACGATCATCATCAATGGCGGCATGAAGACCGCGCTGTCGGGCGGCGGCTATGGCGTGCTGAACCTGATGGTCGAAAATAACAGCGGGCTGTATGAAGGCAGCATCATTTCCTGCGTCGCGATCTCGCTGATCCCGCTCATCCTTTGGCTCGCCAAATATGGCACGATCTTTCCGCCGGACTGGAAAGTGCGCGGTTTCGCCTATGCGCTCTGCCTCGCCTGCCTGCTGATGCCGATCGGCACCGAAGCGCGCACCGGCCTCATCTGCATCGTCATATTGGCCGGGCTGATGCTGATGCGATCCAAACGACGCTTCGTTTACGGTCCGCTGATGGCGCTTGCCGCGCTCGCCTCCATCCCCTTCCTGCCGGCCAGCTTCACCCAGCGCATGTCGACCATCGAAAATCATCAGGGCGACGAAAGCGCATCGACTCGCGTCGCGGTGTGGATGTGGACGCTCGACTATGTGAAGAAGCACCCGGCAGGCGGCGGCTTCGACAATTATCTCCAGAACAGCTTCACCTATTTCGCGCAGAGCGAAGTCACCGACGGCGGCGGCAAGCGCATCGAGCGGCGGCTCGTGACCGATCATGGCCGCGCCTATCACAGCGCCTATTTCGAAATGCTGGGCGAACAGGGCTATATCGGTTTCTTCATCTGGGTGCTGATCCACGGCATCTGCTTCATCCGCACCGAAGCGGTGCGCCGCGCCTATCGCAAGCGCGACGGGCCGGGCGAGGCCTGGGTCGCGCCGTTCGCGCTGGCGCTGCAACAGGGGCATATCGTCTATATGATAGGCTCATTGTTCGTGGGGATCGCCTATCAGCCGTTCATCTTCATGATGCTTTCGCTCCAGATCGGACTCGATACCTATATCAGCCGCCGCGCGAAGCAGGCGGCGCGGCAGCCCATGATCGCGGCGCAGGCCAACGCGACCGGCCTTCCCGCATGAACGCCCGGTTGCGCGCGGTGGACTGGGCGCAGGGATTGCTGCTGGCGCTGCTGCTTGCGGCCCCGTGGATCGGCGGCGCCTGGCTGCCGCGCGGGGTTGAAGCGCTGTTCGTCGTTTCGGCCTTTCAGTTGCGCCTGATGGACCGGCGCCGGGACATGCGGCCGGGGCCGAGCAACTGGATCAGCCATATCCGCATCATGCCGGTTCGCCTCCTACCCTATGCCGCGATGGCGCTGGTCGCCTTCATGGTGGGCGACCGCGGCACCGCCGGCGCCGCGATCGCTGCGGCAATTCTCGGCGAATTGCTTGTCTATCCCCTCGTCGCCCTCTTGCTGGGCAAACTGCCCCGCTATGGCGCGCTCGCCGCCCTGATACTGTCGCTCGCCGGCAGCAGTACGGCAAGCGATGAGACCGGTCGGCTGCTGCTGGCCTTTGCCGTCGGAGTGACCGGCTGCACGGCGTGGCTGCGCGGCCCCGATGGCGGGATTCGATCGATGGCGCTGGCCATGCTCGGCGCCGTCATCGCCGGCATGGCTATGATCGTCCACCCGCCAAGCGTTCCGGGCGCGTGGCCCGCCCTGCTGATCTGTTTGATATGGGCGCTTGCGCATGTGTCGATCCGGCGGCGGCGGCCACTGCCGTGGCGGCCCTGGGGCAGCGGCGCGCGATTTACGCCGCGACGGGCCGGGCTTCCGTCACCGCCTTCCTGAATGCCGCGACGAAGGCGGGAATGTCGGCCGGTTTCCGGCTGGTGATGAGGTTGCCGTCGATCGCCACTTCCTGATCGACGACGGTCGCGCCGGCATTGGCAAGGTCGGTGCGCACCGATGGCCAGGATGTCATGGTCCGGCCCGCCACGACACCGGCCTCGACCAGCAACCAGGGGGCGTGACAAATGGCGGCGACGGGCTTTCCCGAACCCACGAAGTCGCGGACGAGAGCCACCGCCGTCTCGTTGGTGCGCAGCGAATCGGGGTTTGCGACCCCGCCGGGCAGGATCAGGCCGTCATAATCGTCGATGCGGACGTCATCCAGCAGGATGTCGGGCGTGATGGTCGCGCCCTTTTCATCATGCCGCATCCCCTGAATGGGTTTTCTGCCCGGCGCGGCGAGCGTGACCGTGGCGCGCGCGCCGATCAGTTCGGCGCGTGGGTCCAGCAGCTCCGATTCCTCGAAGCCATCGGTTGCGATGATGAGGATGCGCGACTTGTCGATAGGGGTCATGGCCGATCTCCTTGCGGTAATGCGATGTCGCTTCAACGGTCCGGTCGCCTGCAAGTTTCGGAACGAAGCGACGGACGGCGGGTTCAGGGGGACGAGAGAAAGCGCGCGGCTCCATGACCCTATCGACCCTGTTCCATTGCGACGACGGCAGCCCCGGCATCAGGCGCAAGGCGCTGAAACGGGGCTGGGCCTATTATGATTGCGACGGCGCGCGGATCACCGACCGCGACGAGATCGACCGGCTGAACGCCATCGGCATGCCGCCTGCCTATGGCGATTGCTGGTTCTGCCCCTCCCCCCACGGTCATATCCAGGCGACCGGCTATGACGCGCGCGGGCGCAAGCAATATCGCTATCATCTGGATTTCCGTGCCGCCCGCGACGACGAAAAATATGCAAGCTGCGCCGCGTTCGGGCGCGCCTTGCCAAAGCTGCGCGCGCGGATCGAAGCCGATCTTTCGAGCCGTGGCCTGCGCAAGGCGCGCACGATCGCCGCCGTGGTCCGCCTGCTCGACCTCGCGAAGGTCCGCGTCGGCAATGAATATTATGCGGCCACCAACAAGAGTTTCGGGGCGACCACGCTGCGCCCCCGCCATGTCGACCTGAAAGGGCAAAAGCTGCGGCTGCGTTACCGGGCGAAATCCGGCAAACAGCATGACCTGACCTTGACCGACAAAAGACTGCTGAAGTTCGTCCGCGCGGTGCAGGACCTGCCGGGGCAGCATCTGTTCCAATATCTCGACGAAGACGGCCAAGCGCGTCCGATCTCCTCCGGCGATGTGAACGCCTATATTGCGGACGCCATGGGTGGCCCCTTCACCGCCAAGCATTTCCGCACCTGGGGTGCATCCACCATCGCGTTTGCGACGCTGGCATCGGACAAGGTGTCGCTCAAGGACATGGTCGCTCCGGTCGCCGAGGCGCTGGGCAATACCCCCGCGATCAGCCGTAAAAGCTATATCCACCCCGCCCTCATCGACCTGTGCCAGCAAGGTCAGGACACATGGCGGGCAGGGCTTCGCTTGCCGCGCCAGACGCGCTATCTGTCGCGCGCCGAACGCGGCCTGATCGCGTTCCTCGACGAGCAGACGGCGCTGCCGCTGGCCGCCTGACAATGTTTGAAGGACCTAAATGGCTACGAAAGACGCGCTGGACCCGCACCAGATCTGGCAGATGACCCTGAACTGGCTGTCGCTCCACTGGCTCCAGATCGTCATCGCACTGGGCGCGGGCATCCTCATCTACATCGCGCTCGCCGCCTTACGCCAGTTCGGCAAAAGGTTGCGCGGCAAACCCGGCGACTCGCTTGGCCTGGCCGTGGTGGCAGGGCGCACCTTTGCGCGGACGACCCATTTCTTCATGGTGATGGTCGCGGCGCGGCTGGTTGCCGGCTATGCCCATCCACCGGCGGCGCTGCTCAAGACGATCATATTCCTCTTCACGATCGCGGCCGTTTTCCAGGTGGCGATCTGGTTGAGGGAGATCATTCTGGGCCTCATCGAACGGCGCACGGTCGAGGACGGGCATGGCGAGACGCTGGCGAACGCCATGTCGTTGATTCGCGTGCTGGTGACGGTCGCGCTCTTCGCGATCGCCATCGTCGTCCTGCTCGACAATCTGGGCGTCAACGTCACAGGCCTCGTCGCGGGGCTCGGCATCGGCGGCATCGCCATCGGCCTCGCCGCGCAGGGCATTTTCTCCGATCTGTTCGCGGCGCTTTCGATCATCTTCGACAAGCCGTTCCGTCGCGGCGAGATGATCACCTATGACCAGACGACCGCTCGGGTCGAGCGGATCGGCCTCAAAAGCACCAGACTGCGCGCCGCCAGCGGGGAAAAGAAGGTCATTTCCAACGCGCAACTGTTGCAAAAGGAAATCACCAGCCTCCAGACCCTGACCCAGCGGCGGGTGACCTATGCGATCGGCATCATCTATCAGACGCCCGAGGACAAGGCGGACGCCATCCCCGACATGCTCAAGCAGATTGTCGAGGCCGAGGGGCTGATCTTCGTCAATGCGGGCATCGTCCAGTTCGGCGCGAGTTCGCTCGACTATCAGCTCAATTTCGACGTGCCCGATCCCGACCATCATGACTATTTCATCATGCGCCATCGTATCGGCATCGCCATCTGGAAACGGTTCAATGCCGAAGGCATCGAATTCGCCTATCCGACCCAGACCAGCTTCACCGCCGCGCCGGACGGCAAAACCATCATGCCCTATCCAGAGCACCCTGTCGCCGAGCACGGCTGAAGCCCGACGACTAAAGGGCGTCGCTTGGAGCAGGCGTGCCCATCCCCCAAAGCGTCCCCGGCTGGAGCAGCCCGTCGCGCAGCGCCAGCCCCCCCGGCCGGTCGCGCGCCAGCAGCAGCGCGCCGTCGAGGTCGATCCAGTCGGCGCCCTGAGCCACCAGCGCGGCCGGCGCGATGCTCAGCGACGTGCCCAGCATGCAGCCCACCATGACGCGAAAGCCCCGCTCCCGCGCCGCACGGGCGAGCGCCAGCGCTTCCGTCAGCCCCCCCGCCTTGTCGAGCTTGATATTGACCGCGTCGAAATCCCCCAGCCGGTCGAGGTCGGCGCGCGTGTGGCAGCTTTCGTCGGCGCAGAGCGGAAGCGGCGATCGGATGCCCGACAGCCGTTCCTCGCGACCGTGGACGATGGGCTGTTCGACCATCTCGACGCCCAGATCGGCCAGCGCCTGGGCCTCGGCGACGATATCCCGGTCATGCCAGCTTTCATTGGCGTCGACGATCAGGCGGGCGTCAGGCGCGCCGGCGCGCACGGCGGCGACCCGCCCGGCGTCGCCCTCTCCGGTCAGCTTGCATTTGAGCAGGCCGAATCCCCGCGCGATGGCGGCGCGGGCATCCGCCTCCATCCGTGCCGGTTCGCCCAGGCTGATGGTGAACGCCGTGGCGAGCGGCCGGGGTTCGTCAAGGCCGGCCAGTTGCCATACCGGTATGCCCGCCTGCCGCGCCTCCAGATCCCACAGCGCGCAGTCGAGCGCGTTACGCGCCGCGCCGCGCGGCATGTGTTTCAACAACGTGTCACGCTCCAGCGGACCGTCATAATCCCGTATCGCCGCCGCGCAGCCCTCCGCCGTCTCTCCCTCATAATAGATGGCCGTGCCCTCGCCCCGGCCGATATGGACGCCATCCCCGACCGTGCAGACGACGACATCGACAAGGGTTTTCGCGCCCCGGCTGATCACGAATGCCCCCGCGACAGGCCAGCGTTCGACGGTAGCGGACAGGATGCGGATCATCGGTCTTCCGAAGGATAAGGGTATGGCGAGCCTAGGCGGAAACCCCCCGTCGCGCATAGCCCCTCATTCCGATTGAGGCTTGGCCGGCCGCCTGCTAAGCGCGCGGCCATGGCCAGAGCGGAACACTCTTCCAAAGCCGAAACGGCGCGCGCGCCGATCGGCAGCCTTTCGATGCTTTGGCATTTCGCGCGCCGTTATCCGGGACGAATCGCGGGCGCGCTGCTCGCGCTGACCATTTCATCGGCGGCGACGCTCGCCATCCCGAGCGGGTTCAAGCTGGTCATCGACCGCGGCTTTACGGGCGGGGGCAATATCGATCGGTGGTTTCAATATCTGTTCCTGATCGTGCTGGTGCTGGCGATCGCCACCGCATTCCGCTTCTACTTCGTGTCCTGGCTCGGCGAGCGGGTCGTCGCCGATATCCGCTCGGCGACGCAGGCCAATCTGCTGCGGCAGGCGCCGGCCTTTTTCGAGGAAAATCGCCCCTCCGAAATCGCGTCGCGCATGACATCCGATACCGCGATCATCGACCAGGTCGTGGGATCGACGGTTTCGGTCGCGCTGCGCAATCTGGTTACCGGGATCGGCGGCCTCATCTATCTGTTCGCGCTCGCGCCGAAGCTGGCCGGACTTCTGATGCTCGGCATCCCTGTGATCGTGCTCGCAATGGTCGCGCTCGGGCGGCGGGTGCGGTCCTTGTCGCGCGCCAGTCAGGACAGGCTGGCGGACGTCGGCAGCATCACCGCCGAAGTGCTGGGCGCGATGAAGATCGTTCAGGCTTTCGGTCAGGAGGCGCGGGAAGCCGCGCGTTTCGACGCCACCGTCGACCGGGGTTTCATGACCGCACGCCGGCGCATCCTGCTGCGATCGGTCATGACGGCGGTCGTGATCGCACTGGTGTTCGGATCGATCACGGCGGTGATGTGGCAGGGCGCGGTCGACGTCGCGGCGGGGCGCTTGTCGGGCGGCAGCATCGCCGCCTTCGTGCTGACCGGCGGCCTTGTCGCGGGCGCTTTCGGTTCACTGTCCGAAACATGGGGCGACCTGTTGCGCGGTGCCGGCGCGGCCAGCCGCCTCTATGAATTGATGACGAGCGCGCCGCAGATCAGCCCGCCCACAGACCCCGTTCGCATTCCGGGCGAGGGGCGCGCGGCCCGGCTGTGCTTTGACGATGTCGTCTTCCATTATCCCACGCGGCCGGACCAGGCCGCGTTGCGCGGCATCACGCTCGATGTGATGCCGGGTGAAACCGTCGCCGTCGTGGGGCCATCGGGCGCGGGGAAATCGACGCTGATCCAGCTTGCCCAACGCTTCTACGATCCGCAGGCGGGCGTCGTCAGCCTCAATGGCGTGCCGCTCACCCATGCCGATCCCGCTGAGGTGCGGAGCCTGATGGCGATGGTGCCGCAGGACAGCGTGATCTTCGCCGCCTCCGCGCGGGACAATCTGCGCTACGGCAAATGGGATGCGAGCGACGACCAGATCTGGGCGGCGGCGCGCGCAGCCAATGCCGAGGCATTCCTGCGCGCCCTGCCGGACGGGCTCGACAGCCAGTTGGGCGAGGGCGGCGCGCGCCTTTCGGGCGGCCAGCGTCAGCGCGTGTCGATCGCGCGGGCCGTGCTGCGCGATGCGCCGATCCTGCTGCTCGACGAAGCGACATCGGCGCTGGACGCCGAATCGGAGCGGCTGGTCAAGGATGCGCTCGACCAGCTGATGAAGGGGCGCACGACGATCGTCATCGCGCACCGCCTGGCCACGGTGCGGGCGGCGGACAGGATCATCGTTCTGGACGAAGGGCGGATCGTGGAACAGGGCAATCATGCCACTCTGGTCGCCGAACAGGGCCTCTATTCCCGGCTCGCGGCGCTACAGTTTCAGGACGCCCCGATAAGCTGAACAAGCAGCGCATCCTTCCGGCTCGCCACCCGTCTGCGCTGCCGGGCACGGATCGTCGCCACCGGCATGGGGCCGCGACGAACAGAAGGGCCAGCAGGCTCCATGACCAGAATCTGAGGTTCGCTTCATTGATTCATAGGGCTCAGGACCTTCAAATCCATCAGGATCATAGGCGAAGATCGGATTCCGGAGCCTGCTGCCTTTAATGGAACCGTTGCTCCCGCATACCATTGCGCTTGTCGAAAATGGTTGCCCGGAACCTGCCCCCCGCAAAGGCGGGGGACGAGCGGCTCAACCCGATCTCATCGGACTCTAATATGTTTATGGGCCGGCCATATGCATGGGCCTTGGCTGCAATATGCAGCATATTTCGGCTCCGCCACATCAGAACGGATTGCGATCCTATTATCGGATCAACGCTCGAGAGAATCGCGCCTCAAATCGGGATCGTCTCTCATCCGTTCGGGCTAAGCCCTTCGAAGGCCTGCTTGCAACAGGCGCTCGGGACAAACTTCACTGAACGGGACGGCGAAGCCTTCCACTGACCCCGGACTTGATCCGGGGTAAATGCGCTTCGCCTCCGCTCAATGCGAGCGGCTCCATGTTGCGCAAAATGCGCTAAATTACTGTTTTTAAGCGATTTAATGGCGATGGCCTGCGGCTCCGGGTCATCCGATGATCCCATCTGACTGGAAATCGCTCCAGATTGCGACGATCTCAGGTCGATCGTCTTTGCTCCCCGGCGCAGGCCGGGGTCCAGGGTTACGAGGCGCCGTTCTCGGACCCCTGAACCCCGCCTCGCCGGCGAACCCCAGGCGGATCGACCTTCAACGCGTCCGTTAGGGGAGCCATTGGGACCAAGCCTGTGAAGTGGGCGGTTGCGCGGTCATGACGGGTCCCCAGGCGACGGGCCTGTTGGGCCGGTTTCGATACGGTCGCGCTGTTTATAGAGGATGGCGTCGTGGGGTAAGATAAGTTGCGGGAGCGGTTCGACGGCATCACGACTGCAGCCTTCATCTCGGGATGAGCGTGCATAAGGCGTTGCTGTCACAGGCTTTATCGGCGAACACGGCCATCGTCGGCCTGGCCTTCGGGCAGGGCTCGT
The DNA here is from genome assembly GCF_037723805.1 of Sphingobium fluminis. Classification (NCBI taxonomy): domain Bacteria; kingdom Pseudomonadati; phylum Pseudomonadota; class Alphaproteobacteria; order Sphingomonadales; family Sphingobiaceae; genus Sphingobium; species Sphingobium fluminis. The sequence goes on along the minus strand of NZ_JBBJUK010000001.1, from coordinate 362,439 downwards.
GCCTAGGTGACGTCGCTCGTCCGTCCGACCTGATCAGGAAGCGGAGCGGCCGACCGCGCATTACGGCGAGGATGGGATTTTGGCGGTCAATCCGCTTGGGGAACGCCCCATCGTCTCATCACACGCCCCTTGTCCCATCGCCGCCCGCTGGTGCGCGCGAACGATGCTGCTGGCGATCATCAGATACGCCTTCCCGATCGGCGGCGAGCGCCGCAAACACCCGTTCCCCCATCCCGGCATGACCCCACTCGCCGAAAAGGCCACCTACGGTCTGTCACGGAGCCGCCGCCGCCCGATGGGCCTCCCACGGCATCAACGTCACCACGCGCCACCTGCGTGCCTGAATTCACCTCCCCCTGTCCTACAGCCACCCGCCATGCGATAAGCGATGCCTACCGGCTCATTCCCATCGTCCGCTTACGCCATCTGGACTTTCCGATAGGATCAACGCCGCGCAATAAATGGGCGAATTATGCGGGAAATATGCGAAGTTAAGCCCTTCTTGGTCTCGCTGGCCCTCAAGCTTCCTGTCCCTGGCAAAGCGGACCGCCCGTCTGGCGACCAACCACAAAACGCATACGGGCCCTTTGCCTTTTGCTGAACTGACCGGCCGCCCCCGAGCGCACCATGACGCTCTATAACGCTGCCAGACGGCCTGTTCGACGAGCCGCGAGCCGCCAGCCAGGTGCGCGCGCCGGCCGCGATCGGCTGGCCCGCGGCCTAAGCGGGCCGACGCTGCACAGTCATGCAATGGTAACGCATTTGGGCAGGCGCGTTGGACACCGGGATGAAGATCGGGACGCCCGGCTTATCGGACGCTTATAATTCCTGCGTTGGTCGATCCTCACTGAGCCTGACCACATGATCGAGGATCGCAGGATGCAACGGATGTTCGAAAGCGCATCCGGATTCATGCGCCCGCGTCCAGAGGATCTGCGCCCGACGAGCCTCGAAGCCGGGGAGCATGATCCACAAATAGCTTCCGACGATCAATTTCATGAAGCTTTGGAGCCGAAAGCCCGTGACCGACATATCGGCAACCCGACTGACAAACCAGGGTTCGCCGGGGCGTCGCACTTTGACGCTGACGAGCAGATGACGGCGCTCGGCGAGCCGGCCCTGTTGATCTAATTGCGTTTGTTGCTCCGCCGTCATGCTTAATCGCCCTGCCCCATTTCCTCCTTCTGCGCCTGGAGCGTAATAAAAGCGTTAAAGCGGGATGCCCGACGGCAGATTCAAAAAGGGGCCGCAAAGGCGGCCCCTTTCAGATTCGATATTTCCACGGCGATTGGCGGCCCTACTGGTGACGACGGGAAGTCTGCATCGCCGCCGTTGAGCCGTCAGACCTTAGAAATTGCCATATTGCTCGTTACCGACGAAACCCAATTTGGTCACGCCAGCCCGCTTGATCTCAGCCAAAACCTCGTCGACCTTTACATAGCGGGTCTGGGCATTTGGCTGGAACTGCAACTCCGGCTCCACCGGCAACCGCAGCGACTGCTGCAGATACTGGCGCAGGGTCAGTAGATCGATCGGCGCGCCGTTCCAGGTAATGATCCCGCCGGTGTCGATCGCGACCTTATTCTTGACCGGGTCGATCACGCTATCGGTAGGCGGCGAGTTTTGCGGCAGATCGATCTTAACCGCGTGGGTCTGGATCGGGATGGTGATGATGAACATGATGAGGAGAACGAGCATGACGTCGATCAACGGCGTCGTGTTCATTTCCACCATCGGCTCGCCATCGTCCGATCCGGTGCTCATTGACATGAGGCGATACTCCTAGAAAAACGCTTACAGACGCTGGGTGTTCGTGCCCGGCTCGGGCTCGGAAATGAAGCCCACCTTGGGGAAGCCGGCCCGTTGCATCGTATAGATGGTGCCGCCGATGCACCGATAAGGGACGTTGATGTCGCCGCGGATATGCACTTCGGGCAGATCCTCGGGCGTCAGGTTCGCTACACCGCCGGCCTTTTTGATGTCCGCTTCGAGCTTCGCGACCGCACGGTTGAGAAGTTCGCTGGAACTCACCTTGGTCAGGTTCCAGTAGACCGCGCAGCTGCCATCGGCGGCTGAGGTGATAGAAAGCGAGACATTTTCCGGCTTCGTCGTAGTCGGCTCGAATGCGACCTTGGGAAGCTTGAGCTGAACGGTCTGGACGACGACCGGAACAGCGATGAGAAAGATGATGAGCAACACCAGCATGACGTCGACGAGCGGCGTCGTGTTGATGTCGGACATCGGCTTGTCGTCACCGCCGTCGGAGCCAACACTCATTGCCATTTATAAAATCCTAACATCCGTATCGATGGCGCCCCATGTCGCGAGGCCCACGGCCGGGGAGACAGCGGACGGTCGCAACCGTCCGTCCGCCGTCTCACCGGCGTCTGCACAATCAGGCTTTGGTCGGAGCGGCAGCCGGCTTGGCGGCCACTGCAGGCGCAGCGGCAACCGAAGGCCGCACCGCGCCATTCGACACCAGGAACGCCAGCAGATCGACCGTGAAGCCGTTAAGCTGTTCGGCGATCGACTTGTTGCGGCGCTGCAGGAAGTTATAGGCAAGCACCGCAGGAACGGCCACGGCCAGACCCAGCGCGGTCATGATTAGCGCTTCGCCGACGGGGCCGGCGACCGCGTCGATCGATGCCTGCCCTGCCGCGCCGATCTTGATGAGCGCGCGATAGATGCCGATAACCGTACCGAACAGACCGATGAACGGCGACGTCGAACCCACCGTCGCAAGGAAGGCGAGACCGCCACCCAGGTTGGAGTTGATCGACGCTTCCGAACGGGCCAGCGAACCGTGCAGCCAGTCATGTGCCTCGACCGGGTCGGTCAGCTTGCCATGCTCTTCCTGCGCCTTGATGCCGTCGTCGACGATCTGCTTGTAGGCCGAATTCTTTTCGAGCTTGGCGGCCGCTTCCTTAAGCGAAGCCGAACGCCAGAAAGTGGCGCGCACCTTCTTGCCCTGATTGATTACCTTCTGCTGTTCGATCAGCTTGGTGAACAAAATGTAGAAAGTGCCGATCGACATGATCACGAGAATGCCGAAAACGGTCTGCGCGATGAGGCCACCCTGTTCGAGCGCCTCCTTGAGGCCGTACGGGTTAGCCGCCTTCGGGGCGGCGGCGGCTGCGAGATACATCAACATGTGCAAGACTTCCCTCTAATAGGTCAACAAAAGGGGAAGGCCGCGCGGAGCGCCGGCCTTCCCGTCAATATTATTCCGGCAATCGCCACGTGATGCGGCCATTGTACGTGTCGGACATGGGAGCACCCCCGACAGCGGTAGCCGGCTTGAAGCGGGCACGCTTGGGCAGCAGACGACATGTCGCTTCGTCGAGGTCGGCATGACCCGTAGACGATGTGATCGTGCAACTCGTGACTCGGCCATCGGGACCGATTTCCAATCGAAACCCGGCCGTACCCGCACGCTCTTCACGCTGGGCGCGACTTGGATAGTCCGCGTCGCTCACCCAGCTCCCCGGGGCACCCCTTGGAGCCGCGCGGCTCGCAGGCGCCGCAGGAGGAGGCGGAGGCGGAGGCGGCGCGGGAGCCGGCGTCGGCAGGAATACCGGCGGAGGCTTGGGCACAGATTGGATCTGCGGCGCCTGCACAGGCGTCTGCACGATCGGGGGCGGAGACACGACCGGCGGCGGCTCGACCGGCTGGTCTGGCGGCGGCGGCGGCGGCTCCTCGTCTGGTGGCGGGGGCTCTTCCTTGACGTCGATCACGTTCAGCTGTTCCGCCGCCTTTTTGACATATTTCATGCCAAGGCCGGTCACGAAGGCATAGCCCAGAACAGCGTGAATGAGGGCGACGATGACGATCGAGACGGTGCGACTCGATCCTTGCGAGTGGTCAGCATAGGCCATTCGGCAACGACACTCCTTAACTCATCTATCTGTTGTTGTACAAATCAGCCAAAAACGACCAAAGCCGTCCGGGGTGCACCCGACCAGCTTCGGCCACTATCCGTCAGTTTCATCCCGAACGAACTCCTATCGCGGCACATCGTGGCACGCAAACGCTTTATCGAAGAACCCATTTGCGGTTACCATTTCATACATGAATGACTTGCCTGTGACATCCGCGCCACGGCTCGCGATCTTAGGACGAAAGTGAAAATGAAATCCACCATCATATTAAAAGCTGGTCGGGGGCTCTGCCTCATTTCAGCCCTAAATCCTGCGGTTTTCCTAATGTCGGCTGGATCGGCGACTGCCGTTGAAAGGGCGCAGAACAGCGCTTTGCAACCGTCGCGGCTGAGTTACGCGGACATAGTCGACCTTGCCGATACCGCGCCGCTGGTTCTTCAGGCTCGCGTCCTCAATATGATAGCATTGCCGCCCGCGCCGGCCACAAATGTGGTTCCGGGCACCCGCCGCTATTATATTGAAGCGCAGGTTACGGGACTGATTCGCGGCGACGGCGGCATCAGTCCGACGGTTAGCTATCTTTATGACGTCCCGCTCGACGCGCGCGGCAAGCCGCCCAAGCTCAAAAAAACGACGGTGATCCTGTTTGCCCGTGCCGGCGCCCGGCCCGGCGAGATCCAGCTGACTGCACGCGACGCGCAATTGGCGGCGACGCCTGCCGAAATCAGCCGGGTGAAAGCGATTCTCTCCGATCTCGTCGCCCCTGGCGCGCCGCCCCGCATACTCGGCCTCGGCGACGCGTTCCATGTCGCGGGCACCGTGGCGGGGGAAGGCGAGACACAGATTTTCCTGCGCACCGAGAATGGTGAGCCCGTCTCGCTTTCGATCATCCGGCGACCGGGGCTTGAGCCGCGCTGGGCCCTGGCGCTGGGCGAGATCGTGGACGAAGCGGCGCGCCCGCCCGAACGCGGCAGCCTGCTATGGTATCGCCTCGCCTGTGGCCTGCCCCCTAGCTTGCCTCCCCGGTCGGTGCGGACACTGGCGGCGCCCGATGCGGAAGCGGCGCGGGCGGATTATGAATTGGTGATCGCGGCACTGGGCCGTTGCGATAGGACCAGACCGGCAAGCTGACCTTCACGGCGGCACGGCGCCGCTTTTCCTTGGACAGCGGCGCGACGGCGGCTATCAGCGCGGCTTCCATCCAGCCCAAGCCCAGGGATCCGGCACGCCATGACCAATCTGCACCGTCACGCACCGCTGCGCGTCGCGCTCGTCGGCCTGGGGACAGTCGGCGGCGGCGTGATTCGGCTGCTCCAGACCAATGGCGACCTGATCGCGCGGCGGGCGGGCTGCCCGATCCAGATCGTCGCCATATCGGCGCGTGATCGCAACAAGGATCGCGGCGTCGACCTTTCGCCGTTCGAATGGGTCGACGACATGACGACGCTGGCTGCGCGCGACGATATCGACGTCATCGTCGAGCTGATCGGCGGCGCGGACGGCCCGGCGCTGACGCTTGCGCGCCAGTGCCTGAGCGCGGGCAAGCCGTTCGTCACCGCCAACAAGGCGATGCTCGCGCATCACGGGCTTGATCTGGCGACGCTGGCGGAAAAGGCCGGCATCGCGCTCAAATTTGAAGCGGCAGTCGCCGGTGGCATCCCGGTCATCAAGGGGATGCGTGAAGGCGCGGCGGCGAACGAGATCGCCCGCGTCTATGGCATCCTCAACGGCACCTGCAACTATATCCTGACGACGATGGAGAAAGAAGGCCGGGGCTTTGACGAGGTGCTGAAGGAAGCGCAGGAGCTGGGCTATGCCGAAGCCGATCCCGGCTTCGATATCGATGGCGTGGACGCCGCGCACAAGCTGTCGATCCTTGCCTCCCTCGCCTTCGGCACGGAAATCGACTTTCCCCACGTCGCGACCACCGGTATCCGCCATGTGATCGCCGCTGACATCGCCGAAGCGGCGGCGCTGGGTTTTCGCATCCGCCTGGTCGGGATGGCCGATAATGGGCCGGACGGACTGTTCCAGCGCGTGCATCCGATGCTGGTGCCGACCGACCATCCGCTCGCCCATGTTGACGGATCGCTGAACGCGGTCGTGGCGGAAGGCAATTTCGTCGGCCGCCTGTTCTTCCAGGGGCGTGGTGCTGGCGACGGCCCGACTGCCTCGGCCGTCGTTGCCGACCTGATCGACGTCGCTCGCGACGAATATGGCGACGCCTTCGCCATGCCCGTCGCCGCGCTGTTGCCCCAGCCGCCAGCCGATGCGGGCCGCCGCACCGGCCGCGCCTATATGCGCTTCAAGGTGCAGGACCGGCCGGGCGTGCTGGCAGAAATCGCCGCCGCCACTCGCGATGCGGGCGTTTCGATCGAAAGCATGATCCAGCGCGGCGCGAATCAGGCCGATGGCGTGCTGGTCGCCATCGTCACCCATGCCGGCGAAGAGCGCTGCGTACGGGATACGCTGGAACGGCTGGCGGGATCGGATAGCCTCCTCCAGACCCCGATCGTGATGCATATTCTCGATTAGCCGGGCCGGTCGCCGGTCAGCGCACGTTCGGCCAGACCCGCGTTTTCATGTTGGCGGCCACCCCGTGCCTAAGCGGCCCTGTGCCGAGGAGTTTGCTCGACAAGGCCGGGATGACATCCTATCCGCCTGCCATATAAAAAAGGCGGAGGAATGCACATGGGACAGGCCGATTCAGTTCTCGATCGGGTGCTGGTTCTCGAAATGGTGCGGGTGACCGAGGCGGCTGCGATCGCGGCGTCCAAACTCGTCGGCCGGGGCGATGAAAAGGCGGCGGACGCCGCTGCGGTCGAGGCTATGCGGCTCGCCTTCAACGATCTCTACATGGATGGCACGGTCGTCATCGGCGAGGGCGAGCGCGACGAAGCGCCGATGCTCTATATTGGCGAGAAAGTGGGCGCCGCGATCGGCTCCGGTCCGCGAATCGACATCGCGCTCGATCCGCTGGAGGGGACGACGATCACCGCCAAGGCGGGCCCCAATGCGCTGGCGGTACTGGCCATCGCCGAAGAAGGCGGGCTGTTGAACGCGCCGGATGTCTATATGGACAAGATCGCCGTGGGACCGGGCTATCCCGACGGCATCATCGACCTCAACCGATCGGTCGCGGACAATGTCGCCGCGGTTGCGGACGCAAAGGGCGTGGAACCGTCCGACATCATCGTGTGCGTGCTCGACCGCCCCCGGCACGAAAAGCTGATCGCCCAGTTGCGCGCGATCGGCTGCGGCATCATGCTGATTCCGGATGGCGATGTCGCGGGCGTTATCGCGACGACCGATCCGCAAACCACGATCGATATGTATATGGGATCTGGCGGTGCGCCCGAAGGCGTGCTCGCCTGCGCGGCGCTGCGCTGTGTCGGCGGGCAGTTCAAGGGACGCCTGCTGTTTCGCAACGAGGATGAAAAGGGGCGCGCCCGCAAATGGGGCATCACCGATTTCGACAAAATCTATGACCTTAAGGATCTTGCGAAGGGGGACTGTATCTTCGCCGCCACCGGGGTGACCGACGGATCGTTGCTGGCGGGGGTCAAGCGCCTGCCGGGTGGCCGGTTGACGACGCAAAGCGTGGTCATGCGGGCAAGCACCGGCACCGTGCGCTGGGTGAAGGGCGAACATCGACTGGATCACAAGCCGCGCTGAGGCTGGCTGGCAGCGTATTTTAACCGAGGCGGCGCAAGCTCGCTGCTTCAACCAGCGTCAGCGGCCAGCACGGTGATTGAGATCATGGCCGAGGGCCAGGATGGCGACACCGAGCACGGTATAGACGCTTTCCTGAAAACCATGATCCATAGTGAGCGCGCCGGCCATGATGCCCAGACCCAGCGCCCCGATCGCGGCGGGCATCATGAAGCCATGCGCGACCGCACCATGGCCGAGCGCTACCGCGCCGAGCAGGATCGCCAACACCAGACCGGTCTCGTGAAATAACGGATTTTCGAAAATGCCGCCAGCCGAAGCCAGCAGACCCAGCAGCACAGCCGTGGCGAAACAATGCGCGACGCACAGGCCGGACACGGCCATTGCGACTCGGTCGATCCGACCATGGGCGAATATATGGCGAAGGCTGAGCGTCATCGTGACGGCTACATAAGCCCCCGCGCGTAAAGTTACAATATATCATTCAGCCGATGTGAGAAAGCGCCTTTCAGGCAGCAAGGCGCAGGCAATTGCGGCCGCTATGCTTGGCGCGGTAAAGCGCCTTGTCAGCCGCCTCAAGCATGGTCGCGCCCGTCGCTGCGCCTTCCAGTGCGACGAGGCCCGCGCTGAACGTCACGGTCACGACCCGGCCATTGCCGATCTCCACCGGGTTGGTCGCTAGCATCAGGCGCAACCTCTCGCAAATGCGGCTCGCGCGATCGATATCGGCATTGCGCAGGAGGATCGCGAATTCCTCGCCGCCCAGCCGGCCGATCCGATCATTGCCGCGCACGCCCGGCCGCAGCCTGTCAACGAAGGCGCGAAGCACTTCGTCCCCCGCTGCATGACCATGGCGGTCGTTGATCGCCTTGAAATGATCGATATCGATGAGCAACAGGCAAGATCGCGCGCCGCGGCTCGCCGCCCGGATTTCTTCGTCCAGCTGCTGCAGAAACGCCCGGCGACTGTCCGCTCCGGTGAGTGCGTCGCGGTTGGCCACCTGTTGCAGCGCTTCCTGCAAAGCCTTGTGACGCGAAATATCACGCACCGTGCCGACGACGCCGACGGGCGCGCCGCAATCGTCCAGGATCGCGCGCATCACCACCTCGCACCATTTGCCGTCGTAACGCCCCGATCCGAGGGAGCGAAATTCCACCTTGTGAACATCGTCGCCATGCGCCAGCGCCCGCCGGTGCGTGACGACCACGGCTGCCCGATCTTCCGGGCTGATCAGGTCGAGTGCCGATCTGCCGATCAGGCTGGCCGGATTGATGCCGATCTGGTCCGTGACTGACGGCGAGGCATATTGGATGACGCCGTCCACGCCGAGGTTGAAAACGACATCGCCACTATGTTCGGCGAGGATTCGAAACCGCTCCTCGCTTTCGCGCAGCATCTGAAACAACCGGCGACGGCCATTAAGTTCGGCCGAAACAGGCACCGACAACAGAAAGGTGAACGCCAGATAGAGCTGAAAAAACTGAATATGTTCGCCTGGAAGACCGGGAAGCCGCGAGATCGGGCCGACGCCCCCCATGGTTGCCGCACCGCCGATGAACGCCAGGACGACAATCGACGCGGCGGAGCCCAGATGGCCGATGCGGAAGGCGATGATGACGAGCGGCAGCACCGGTGCGAACAGCAGCGGGTAACGCGCCCTGTAGAAGACCCACCATGTCGTCAGCGCAAACAGGATGAGCCAGCCCAATGCTTCCACCTTGGTCTTCGCGGATGTATCGCGGATCCATCGGCGGCCTTCGCCTTGCAGTAGCAACGTCAGAATCGGCGTGCAGGTAAGCCCGCCCAGAACATGGCCGGCATACCATTGCAGCCAGGCACCCGAGAAGGACACCGTCGTTAGATGGGAGGCGACGAGAGCGGCGCCCAGCCCACACATGATATTGGCGACGCCGCCCAAGGCGATGATGAAGACGACGAGCAGTCGCAGCGAGGCCGCGCCGCTCCCCCTTCCCGCGAATCGACGACATATCAGGGCGACGATGAGGGATTCGGCCATGTTGATGATGGAGAGGGGGATCGCGGCGAGCGGACCCATGCCGAACAGCGCAGTGGCGACGGCGCTGGCGATGCCACAAATTAGGATCATCCGCGGCCAGCAGGCCATGCGGGAGTTCATGAGTTGCGCCATCAGAAAGGCGTTGGCGCCCCAGATGAAGGCGAGCCCCCCTTCGAACCGGGAGACGCTCAACGCGCCGGCGGCGGTAAGGAAATAAAACAGGCCAGTCAGCGCTGGGCCCCACCAGGTCGGGGTATGATGAAGGGCGGTCCGTTGCATGGTCGGCCATGTCTTATGCCGCTATCGTTAAAATATGCTCACGATCCAGGCCATCCTGGTGCAGCCACGACAGCCGTCCCCGACATGAGCCCACTGGATCAGGACGCCGGCGTCATATGACGAAGCATCGCTTGCCAGCCGCCCAGCCGATACTGACGGGTCTCGCGCGGCATGGCGGGCATGAACTGCGCACCGGGCGGACGCATCGCGCTTGCCTCGTGCAGCGACGCGAACAGGCCGGCGCCGACCGCAGCCAGCATCGCGGCGCCCAGCGCCGTCGTCTCGACATCGGCAGGGCGTTCGACCGGAATGTCGAGCATATCGGCCATATCCTGCGCGATCCAGTCATTGGCGCTCATGCCGCCGTCGATCCGCAGCCTGTCCCATGGCGCGCCATCCGACGCGAAGGCTCCCGCGAGGTCATGGACCTGATGGGAAATCGATTCGAGCGCGGCCCGCACGACATGGGCCCGCGTCGATCCCTGGGTCAGGCCCGCGATCACGCCGGTCGCGTCCGGTCGCCAGTGCGGCGCGCCAAGGCCAGCCAGCGCGGGCAGCATGAAAACACCGCCATTGCCCGGAACAGATCGGGCAAGCGCCTCGCTATCTGCCGCCTGCACAATCAGGCCAAGCCCGTCACGCAGCCACTGGATCAGGCTGCCCGCAGCAAAGAGCGAGCCTTCGAGCGCATAGGCGCGCCGATCTCCTATCCTATAGAGTAAGGTGCCGAGCAGCCGATGCCGCGAAACGGGGATGACCGGTCCCATATTGGCGAGGATGAACGCGCCGGTCCCCAGCGTGGCCTTTGCCTCTCCGGGGTGGAGGCAGCTCTGGCCGATCATCGCGGCCTGCTGATCTCCGGCAAGACCGCAGATCGAGATCGGACCGCCGAACAGATCGGGCAGAGTCGAACCGAAGCTCCCGGCATTGTCGACGATTTCGGGCAAAGCCGCACGGGGCACGCCGAACAGGTCACACAAACCCTGATCCCAGCTGTCGCCGTCGAGCCGCACCAACTGGGTCCGGCTGGCATTGCTGGCATCGCTGACGTGGCAGCCGCCGGTCAGTTTCCATACCAGCCAGCTTTCGACCGTACCGAGCGCCAGACCAGCACCGGCGTCCCCGACGGCAGGAACATGATCGATCATCCAGCGGATCTTGGTGGCGGAGAAATAGGGATCGATAACAAGGCCCGTCGCCTCTTGCAGCATCGGCTCTAGCCCCGCCTCGCGCAGATCCGCGCATCGATCGGCCGTGCGGCGGTCCTGCCAGACGATCGCCCGTGCCAGCGGCTCGCCGGTCTTCCGGTCCCACGCGACGATCGTCTCGCGCTGGTTGGTTATGCCGATGGCGGCGATGCGGGACGCGCCTCCTGCCCGCTCGACCATCTGGCGCGCGCATTTCAAGGTTCGCTCCCAGATTTCGGCGGCGTCATGCTCCACCCAGCCGGGCTGTGGATAATATTGCGTGAGTTCCGCCTGTGCTGTCGCGATCCGCGTACCCTGCGATGCGTAGAGCATGGCCCGGGTCGACGTCGTGCCTTCGTCCAGCACCAGGATATATGGCTCGCTCAAGACTGCGCCTCCAGCCATGCATCGAGCCGCGCAACCTGCACCGGGTTGAAGCGCAGCCCCAATTTGGTGCGCCGCCAGAGAATATCCTCGCTCGTCCGCGCCCACTCCTGCGTCATGAGATGGCGCAGTTCGACTTCGGTCAGGCCATGGCCGAACGCTTCGCCGAGCATCCCAGGGTGGGAAGCGTCCGCCAGCCAAATCCGCGCCCGCGTGCCATAGGCGCGGGCGATCCGGTCGACCGTAAACCGTTGCAGAAACGGGTAGTCCGCCGCCAGCCCGGCTGTCAGCGCAGGAAGGCCTGTCATCGAAAAATCGCCGCCCGGAAGCGGCGTGTCGGCTGTCCAGTCCTTAGAGCCAAGGCCGGGCATGCGCTGCCGAAGCAAGTCCACCGCTTCAGCCGCGAGGTGACGATAGGTCGTGATCTTGCCGCCGAAGATATTGAGCAAGGGCGGCTCCCCCTCCAGTTCGAGCGTGTAGCCGCGCGTAGCGGCTTCGGGCCTTGCCGACCCGTCGTCGATCAGCGGCCGCACGCCCGCATAGGACCATAGCACATCCGCCGGCGCGATCGCGCGCGCGAAAAAACGGCTGACGCTGTCGCAGAGATAGGCGATCTCTTCCGCGCTGGCGGCGACCCGATCGAGGCCGCCGTCATGATCACGGTCGGTCGTGCCGATCAGCGTGAAATCGCTTTCATAGGGTATGGCAAAGATGATGCGGCCATCGGGAAGCTGAAACATATAGGCGAAATCATGGTCGAACAGGCGCGGCACGACGATATGGGAGCCGCGCACCAGACGCATGAGCCGATCGGACGGTTGGTGCGCCCGGTCGAGTAACGCAAGGACCGAAGGCCCGGTCGCGTTGACGACCGACCGGGCGCGAAAGCAGGTTTCGCTGCCATCCGGCGTCCGGCTCTCCAGCGACCACAGGCCATCGATGCGCTCAAGGCGGATCACTTCCGTTCGCGTCCGGATGTCCGCGCCACGATCGGCGGCATCGCGGGCGTTGAGTATGACGAGCCGGGCGTCGTCGACCCAGCCGTCGGAATAGATATAGGCGGGGCCAAATCCGGGACCGAGCGGATCGCCCGCCCGATGGTGCCTCAGGTCGATCGCCTCTGTGGGCGGCAAGGCGCGACGGCCGCCGATATGATCGTAGAGGAACAGTCCCAGGCGCAACAGCCAGCGCGGACGTAGCCCCGGCACCCAGGGTAGGACGAAGCGCATCGGATGGATGATGTGCGGTGCGATGCGCCAGAGCCGCTCCCGTTCCGACAGAGCCTCGCGCACCAGCCCGAAAGCACGATGTTCAAGATAGCGCAATCCGCCGTGGATCAGCTTGGTCGAGGCCGAGGAGGTGCCCTGCGCCAGGTCGCCGCGTTCGAACAGCAAGACCGACGCCCCGCGCCCGGCGGCGTCGCGCGCGATCCCGCAACCGTTCACGCCGCCGCCGATCACGGCGATGTCATAGGGCTCCTGCTCCATGGACTGCATCATTGCCGGCGATGCTAGCCACTGCGCGCGGGCGTGGGAACTGATTTTGGAGATAAGGGGCCGGTGCGCAACGTGCGGGCCGGCTTTGCAAATCAGATGGGGGGATTGAGCAAATCAGGCCTTTTCAAGCGTGCATTGCAGTGGATGCTGGTTCTGCCGGGCGAAATCCATCACCTGATTGACCTTGGTTTCCGCGACTTCATAGCTGAAGACTCCGCACACGCCGACCCCGCGCTGATGAACATGCAGCATCACCCGCGTCGCCTCCTCCATATTCATGCGGAAAAAGGACTGGAGCACATGGACGACGAATTCCATCGGCGTATAATCGTCGTTCAGCATCAACACCTTGTAAAGCGATGGCTTTTTGGTGCGGGTACGGGTGCGGGTGGCGATACCGACGCCGGGCGCGCCGGTGCCTTCGCCCTGATCATCCTGATCCTTGCCCGCCATCATTGCGGGACGTGCCGATAGTGAGCCGATGCTGTCCATGATGGACGAGAATATGGCGATTTACCGGCCCATGGCAAGGGGCGAGAATGATAGCAATGATCGCGAACGGACAAAAAGAAGCCCGCCTTCCTGTTGCGGAAGGCGGGCTTCTTTCAATCGTCTATGACGCTGCGCTCAGGCGGCGAGCGACTTGACCTTGTCGGTGACCAAGCTCACGCGAGCGGTCAGCGGCTGGGCGATTTCGCCAGCCAGCTTGAGGAACGCTTCGCTGTTCTTGGCCGCTTCCTTGGTGAAGTCGTCGAAGCTGCTCGAAATCAACTGGCTGTGCAGTTGGAAGAATTCCGTCGGGGTCTTGACCGTCGAATAGCTCTTGAACGAGGCGGTCGCCTTTTCAAAGCTCTTGCGGCTGTAGTCGACGGCATCCTGGCCCAGCGTCTCGACGCCCTTGGCGGCGATCTTGCCGGATTCGACCAGCGCTTCGACATTGCCCTTGGCAAGATCGCTGATTTCTTCGATTGCCTTGGTCGACTTTTCGACGCCGGCCTTGGCCTTTTCGTTCAGACCGGCATAAACGGTCTCAAGCTTCGCCTTGGCGTCTTCGGCGAACTTCTTGCTGGTTTCCATCACGTCGTTCATCATCGTGGTTCCTTCTATGATTGGCAAAGGGTCGGAGGGAGTGGGCGCGGCTTCGACCGTCGAAAGGACGGGCGTTTCCGGCACAGGCGCGGCATCCACCGCTGTGGTCGAGGCGGCCACTGCGAGCGGCGCAGGAGCAGCGGCGATATCGGCAACCGGCGTTACGGGCTCAGGCTTTGCTGATACGGGCGCCGGGCTTGCCACCGGCGTTTTCTTGGGCAGGACCTTGGCCGGCGCGCTACCGATGGCCGATTCAGCGGCCTTCAGCGCTTCGCTGGCCGACAGCGTGGTCGCCGGGCCTTTCGCCTTGAATGGCTGCTTTGCAGATGTCGTCTTCGGGGTAACGGCCACAACCAACTCCTCTTGTTGCAGTGCACAATAAGCTAATTCATGCAACTTTGCAAGGATTATTGTGCACTGCAACAAAAGTGAGATATTCGGTTCGTCTCAGTTAAAAGGCGGAACGCCGCAATGCCAGTCAGGACATATCCTGACGTCTGTTCCTAACGGCTTTTCACATAGCTGCCGGGCGCGTCTTCCAGGGCTTTCAGCTTGCCCTTTCCGGGCTTGCGTGCGCCCGTGGCCGACACGGTCGAATCCCCCAGCCCGCGTACCCAGTCGGCCCAGTCGGGCCACCAGCTCCCCTTGGTTTCCGTGGCGTTATCGATGAATGCGTCGAGCGAAGGTTGAGCCGAATCGCAGGTCCAATACTGATATTTCCCCGCAGCCGGCGGGTTGATGACGCCCGCAATATGGCCGGAACCCGCGAGCAGGAAGCGCACTGGCCCCGAAAGCTGCCCCACTAGCTTCCAGACGCTGGGGAGCGGTGCGATATGATCCTCCCGACCCGCCTGCACATAGGCCGGCGTCTGGATGCGGTGAAGGTCGATCGGCGTGCCGTCGACGCTGAGCGCATCGGGCACCACGAGCTTATTGTCGCGATAGAGCTGATTCAGATAATCGCGATGCCAGCGCGCCGGCAGGTTGGTGGTGTCGCCATTCCAGTGCAGCAGGTCGAAGGGCGGATAATCCTCCCCCAGCAAATAATTATTGACGACATAGCTCCAGATCAGGTCACGCCCGCGCAGCAGGTTGAAGGTCGCGGCCATATATCGCCCGTCGAGATAGCCGCGGGCCGACAACTGATCGAGAAGCGCCATATGCTCGTCGTCGATGAACAGGGTGAGGTCGCCGGCCTCGGTGAAATCCACCTGCGCGGTAAAGAAGGTCGCGCTCGCCACTTTGTCGGCCTCGCCCCGCGCCGCCAGCAGCGCCAGCGTCGCGGCGAGCGTGGTGCCGCCCACGCAATAGCCGATGGTATGGACGCTGGGCACGTCCAGAAGCTCGCGCACCGAATCGATCGCATCGACCTGGCCGCGCAGGATATAGTCGTCCCACATCAGATCCTTCATCGACTCATCGGCAGACTTCCACGACACCAGGAATACGCTGATGCCCTGATCCACCGCCCATTTGACGAAGCTTTTTTCCGGGCTGAGATCGAGAATATAGAAGCGGTTGATCCATGGCGGGAAAATGACGAGCGGCGTCGTGAGCACCCTGGGCGTCGTCGGCGCATAGTGGATGAGCTGATAGAGTGGCGTTTCCTTGATGACCTTGCCGGGCGTCGCGGCAATGTTGCGGCCAAGCTCGAACGCCTTGCCGTCGGTGTGGGTCAGCTGACCTTTCTCAAGGTCGGCCATCATATGCTTTAGGCCCCTGACCAGATTTTCGCCCCCCGTCTGGATCGTTCGCTCCATGACTTGCGGGTTGGTTAACGCGAAATTGCTTGGTGAAAGCGCATCGATGAGCCCCGTCGTGGCAAAACGCAGCTTGGCCTTCTGTTTGGGATCGCCGCCGTCCACCGAATCGGCGAGGCGCAACAGATAGTCGGACATCAGCAAATAGCTTTGCCGGATCACGTCATAAAAGGGGTTGGCCGTCCAGGCCGGGTCGGCAAAGCGGCGGTCCCGCGCCGCTGCGGGACTCCCCGGCGGCGGCGGCTGGGGCTGGTCGCGAAACAGTCCGCCCGAATCGAGGAACCGCTGCCATAGCGCCAGTCCCTCGTCGAAGAAGCCGGTCTGGATGCGGGCCACCGCCTCTGGATCGAATGGCAGGGCCTGCCCCGAGGCGCCCGCTACCTGCTCCAGCATGAGTTGCTGGGTGCGCCCGATGACATCGGTCCATTGCTGCATCTGCTCCAGCGTCGGCAGATGCGGTTCGGTCGCCTGCGTTGTATTCGTGGCCATTTCGCTCTCCCCGGCCTTGTCCCCTGCACCGCTTTCGCTGGCGCGGCCATCGCGCCCGGTATATAGCCGGGACGCGTCGCCGCAAAAGCACGCACCCCACTATCCTCCACGGAGCGCCTTCAGGAAAGCCTTATAATGTCCGAAGAATTCTATCGCATCAAACGCCTGCCCCCCTATGTCATCGCCGAAGTCAACGGCATGCGGGCCGCGGCGCGCGCGGCGGGCGAGGACATTATCGATCTTGGCATGGGCAATCCCGATCTGCCGCCTCCCCCGCATGTCATAGCCAAGCTGATCGAGGTAGCGTCCAAGCCCGACGCGCACGGCTATTCCCAGTCCAAGGGGATTCCGGGGCTGCGCAAGGCGCAAGCGAATTATTATGGCCGCCGCTTTGGCGTCGATCTCGACCCCGAAACCGAAGTCGTCGTGACGATGGGGTCGAAGGAGGGTCTCGCCAGCCTCGCGACCGCCATCACCGCGCCGGGCGACGTTGTGCTGGCCCCCAACCCCAGCTATCCGATCCACATGTTCGGCTTCATCATCGCCGGGGCGACGATACGCTCCGTGCCGACGACGCCGGACGAACATTATTGGCAGGCGCTGGACCGGGCGATGGCCTTCACCGTGCCCCGCCCGAGCGTGCTGGTGGTCGGCTATCCGAGCAATCCCACAGCCGAAACCGTCGACCTGGCCTTTTACGAACGGCTGGTCGCCTGGGCACGGGAGAACAAGGTGTGGGTGCTGTCCGATCTTGCCTATTCCGAACTTTATTATGACGGCAACCCGACGCCCTCGATCCTTCAGGTGCCGGGCGCGAAGGATGTGGCGGTCGAGTTCACCTCGCTCAGCAAGACCTATTCCATGGCTGGCTGGCGCATCGGCTTCGCGGTGGGAAACCGCCAGCTCATCTCTGCGCTGACGCGGGTGAAATCCTATCTCGATTATGGCGCGTTCACGCCCATTCAGGCAGCGGCCTGCGCTGCGCTCAACGGGCCGCAGGATATCGTGCAGAAGAACCGCGAACTCTATCACAAGCGCCGCGACGTGCTGGTCGAAAGCTTTGGCCGGGCGGGCTGGGAAATCCCAGCACCGCGCGCTTCCATGTTCGCCTGGGCGCCTTTGCCGCCCGCGCTCAAGGACATGGGGAGCCTCGAATTTTCCAAGCAATTGCTCACCCATGCCAAGGTCGCGGTGGCGCCGGGCGTCGGCTATGGCGAGGATGGCGAAGGCTATGTCCGTATCGCCATGGTCGAAAATGAGCAAAGATTGCGGCAGGCTGCGAGGAACGTGAAAAAATATCTCCAGTCCATGGGCATCAACACGCCCGCCAAGGGCGCCGCCTGAGCAGTTCGGGCGAGGCGCGATGCGGTTGGCCATGGGACGATGAACGCCGCTATGAACGCCCTGCCCCAGGTTTCCCAGGTCGCGCAGACGATCCAGCTCGCGCTGGCGCCGGTATTCCTGCTTACCGGGATCGGCGCGTTCCTTAACGTCTGCACCGGTCGGCTGGCGCGTGTGATCGACCGGGCGCGCAAGGTCGAAACACTGGTATTGTCCACGCGCGGGCGGGAGCATGACCGGCTGGTCAGCGAGATCCGCATGCTCGACCGGCGCATGAGCGTCGTCAACAGCGCGATATTCCTGTCGGTGGCGTCGGCCTGCGCGGTCTGCCTCGTCGTTATACTGCTGTTCGCGGGCAATCTGTTCGGCGCGCATCTGGGCACGCCGATCGCGATCCTGTTCAGCCTTGCCATGGTCTTACAGGCCGCCGCGTTCGGCACCTTCATTCAGGAGATCCGGCTCGCGTCGCGCACTATCCACATCCGCAACGAGGTGCTTTACCACGAGGCCGAGGATGAGGCGGACGCGCAGCCATGACCAAGTTCACCGTCAATGACCGCCCCGTCCATTATCGCATGGACCCTGACACGCCGCTGCTGTGGGCGCTGCGCGACGCGTCAAACCTTACCGGCACGAAATATGGCTGCGGGACCGGCGATTGCGGTGCCTGCACGGTCGACATCGATGGGGAGGCGATCCGTTCCTGCCAGATCAGCATCGGCAAGACCGAAGGGCGGTTCGTCACGACGATCGAGGCGCTCTCGCCCGATCGCGGCCATCCTGTGCAACAGGCGTTCATTGCCGACAATGTCTCGCAATGCGGCTATTGCATTCCCGGCATGATCATGGCCGCGTCGGCCCTGCTACGCCGGAACGCCAATCCGACCGACGCGGATATCGATGCCGCGATCACCAATATCTGCCGCTGCGGAATCTATCCCCGCTTGCGCGGTGCGATCCAGCGAGCCGGGCGGATCATGCGGGGCGAGGAGCAGGTGACCGGCGCGCCGCCTCCCGGCATCACGCCCGACGATGCCGGGCGCGACGTTCCGGCATTGCGCAAGCCGTAGGAGCGCATCAACCGAACCGGTATCCCGACACCGTCCAGCCAAGCACAGTGTTGCGATGATCGCCAACGGCGGGATCGTCCCCACCGGCACCCGGCGCCACCATCAGCGGCTGCAGATGCTCCTCGCGCGGATGGCGAAGCGCGCATGCGGCAGCATCTCCCATGCGGCGATCCGGGCGGCGCGGCGTTGCGGGTCAGGGTCGGTCAGGGCATCATGCAGGGCGTCGCCCCACTCCACCGATGGCCCGGTGGCTGCCGACCCGCGTACGGCAAGATTATGGAAGCTCATGCCCGATCCGACGATCAGCACGCCTTCGTCCCGCAACGCCGACAATGCTTGTCCGGCTGCGACATGGGCGAGAGGATCGAGATCACGTCGCAGGGACATCTGCGCAACCGGTATGTCGGCTTCCGGCAACGCGACCTCGAGCGGAATGAAGACGCCATGGTCCCAGCCGCGCGCCGATTCCTCTTGCGTCGCAAAACCGGCGTCGGTCAGCAAATCCGTGACGCGCCGGGCAAGGCGGGGCGCGCCCGGCGCGTCCCAGCGCAGCCGGTAGATGTGCGGCGGAAAGCCATGATAGTCAAACAGCGGAGTCGGGCGATCCTCGGCATGGATGGTGAAGGCCGGCTCCTCCCAATGGCCCGACACGATCAGGATAGCGGGGCCGCTCCCGTCTATCAGGCCGCGCAGACGATTCTGCACCGGTTGCCAAATTGGATCGCAGTGCGGCGGTCGGGGCCGCCTGCGTTCATGAAGAAGCAGGGACCGCCATGGGGAATGAAAAAGGTCGGCTGTCTCATGCCGGCTAGATCGGGGTCGCGGAATCGGGACGTAACCCCGCGCCGCGAAACAATCCGTTTCAGACGTTTCCTACGCCTGCATCGGCAAGCATGGGCGCGAGCGCGCCGGCCAATGTCGCGCCCGAATAGGGTTTTTTGACCAATATGATGTCACGAAAGCGGGTCGGCAGCTCCAGCCCGTCGCCATAGCCTGTCGCGAACAGGAACGGAATGCCGCGTTCGACCAGCATATCCGCTACGGGCAGGCTGCTCTCGTTACCGAGGTTGAAGTCCAACACAGCGAGATCGACGCGATGGAGCGCGATCGCCTCCAGCGCCCTGCCGACACTGGCGGCCGTCAGCACCTCCGCACCGATATCGCGCAACGCGTCTTCGCCATCCATGGCGATGATCATATTATCTTCCACCAGCAGAACAACGCGGCCCCCGAGCAATTCCGGCGTCGGCGCGACCACGGGCGCGGGATGGGCCTGCCCGACAACATCGGGCAACACCGACACCACATGAGCGGACGGGATGCAGAAACGGGCTTCCAGCCCCGCCAGCCGATAGTCGATCTGGACGGCGCCATCCAGATCATAGGGGATGGAGCGATCGATAACCGTCGATCCAAAGCCGCGCCGCGTAGGCGCGACCACGGCCGGACCCCCGCTTTCGGTCCAGTGTATAAGCAGGCTGCCATCGTCATCGACTCGCCAGTCGATCGCGATCGTACCACTATCGGACAATGCGCCATATTTGGCCGCGTTAGTCAGCATTTCATGGATGACGAGCGCCAGCACGGTAAAAGCACCGGGGGTCAGCAGCACATTGGGGCCCGTCAGCCTTACCCGGTCGCGCCGTTCGCCAAGATACGCCCCGGCCTCGACCTCGATCAGGTCGTAGAGGCGCGCGGGGGCCCAGCGGTCGGCGGTGATCTGATCATGCGCGCGAGCCAGCGCATGGACCCTGCTTTCCAGCGTCTCGATAAACGCATCCACCGAAAGGGCGCTGTCTTTCGTCTGTGAAATGAGGCCGCGAATCAGAGACAGGATATTGCGGACCCGGTGGTTGAGCTCGGCGATCAGCAATTCCTGCTTCTCATGCGCGCGCTGACGCTCTTCGTCGACCGAATCGGACAGACGCAGCACGACTTCGAGCAGGGCGGTACGCAGCGCTTCGGCGACGCGCAGTTCCGCAGGCTTGAAGGGAATGGCGCGGCCCTTGACCAGTTCCGACCATTGCTCGAAACTTTTGCGGGGGGTCAGACGTGGGCCGTTGGGGCCATGTTCGATAGTTTTTTCCTGCTTGCCCGCCCAGCGCACCGAGCGCAGCTGTTCGGCGCGGAACAACACGACATAGTCGCGCGGTTTGCGCGACAAGGGGATCGCCAGCAGGCCCGACGCCCGATCGGCATAAGCGACCGCCTCGGGCATGATGCCGATGATGTTGTCGGTGCTGAAGACCTGACTCGCAGCATTCCGGTTGAGCATCGACACGATCGCGGAAAAGGCCGCCGGGTCCGGGGTCAGGCCCGAAAAGCTCATCCGCCCATCGGTATAGACCGCCACGCCGTCGGCCGGGATAGTGTCGAAGATGATATCGCCCAGCCAGGGGGCGTCGGAGAGCAGATCATGATCCTGCGCCACCGCCGCCATCAGCCGATCGGCGACCTGTCGCGCTTTACCCTCATATTCCGCCGTTTCGGTCCGTTCACGGCTTTCGAGCATCATCGAGAATATCTGGCCGAACAGCTCGGCGGCGCTGCGTTGCGCAAAGCTCGGCAGGCGTGGACTATAATGATGACAGGCGAACAGCCCCCACAACCGACCGCCGACGACGATCGAGATGGAAAGCGACGCGGCGACGCCCATATTGACGAGATATTCGATATGAATGGGCGACACCGCGCGCAGCAGGCAAAGCGACATGTCCAGCGCCGCGCCCGAAGGATCGAGCGTCGGCACCACCGGCACGGGCTGCGCCTTCACGTCGGCGATAATGCGGAAGATGTTGCGAACATAGAGCGCACGCGCCTGCGCGGGGATGTCGGATGCGGGATAGTGCAGGCCAAGGAAGCTCTCGACGCCGGGCCGCAGCGCTTCGGCCACCACTTCGCCATCGCCGCTGGCGGCAAAGCGATAGACCATCACGCGGTCGAACCCGGTCACGGCCCGCACCTGTCGCGCGCCGTCCCGCAGGAACGCGGCCATCGAATCGGTCTGGGCAAGGCGCGCGACCATCGAGCGGACCATGCCGGCCGCTTCCATCTCGTCGGCAGCCGCCGGCTCCGCTTCGATCATCACCAGCGACCCGGAGAAATGCACCGCAACGTCGAAGGGACGGCCGCCCTCCATCAGGATGAGCGAGAAGATCGGCTCGACTGCGTCGGGGCCCCGCAGCAAGGTAATCCGGTTGCGGATATTATGCACCGCATCCTGCCGAAAAATGCCCGCAATGGGACGCCCCAGCAGCTCTGCGGGCTCGAGGCCGATATGATGGCCGCTATTGGCCGACACCCGCGACACGAGCCAGTCGGCGGTCAGGGCGATCAGGAAGCCGAACGACTGAATCGTGCCCGGCACATGGATGGGCTCGCGGTCGCAATTATTGATGTCGACGGCAAAATTCTGCGTTGCCGCCAGTACTGCGCTATCAGCTTCGTCCTTGTCAGCCATTTGCCGGTTCATCCTGTTGCGCGCCCGCCGCAGCGAACAGTGCGAAGGCGGCTTGCGCGCCTGCAACCGCATCCCTTAACCAGCCGTCGCCGCCAGCCGCGCCAGCTTCGTCCATGGACGCTTGGAAAGCAGCCCAGCCGCCTTTAGGGTGCACCGCCAGCAGATAGGAACGAGGCAGATCGGCCGGCACCCGACGCGCCAGCATCGCCCCGCCAAGCCGCGATCCTTCCAGTGCATAAAGCAGCCCCCAGCGAAAAGCCTCGCTCACGCGGCGATCGAACTTGAGTGCGGGGGGCATCGCATATCCCAGCGCCGCAAGATCGCCGGTGATCAGCGGCAGGCGAGGGGAAGCAGGTTTCGCCACAGGCTCAATCGCGCCGAGCGCGCGGGCATGGGCCAGGAGAAAGGCGCCATATTCGAAAGAGAAATCAAGCCGGAAGCGCGAAAACAGCGCATCGACGCTATGATGGCTTTGGGCTGTCGCGGTGCGCAGCGCCTGGCGGATAAGGCCATGAGAAACGATCGTCACCAATTAGCCCTACGGATTGTTACGCACCAGTGCCATGATTTGCATCAATTTTGAAAAGGCGCAGCGCTAACTGGCCGATTACGCGGCACAAAAAGTGTGAATAAAGGCAATGGAAGGGTAGTGTCGAGCCCTTCTATGCCTGCCAAGCTTTCTAATCGCTGACGGATGAATTCAGCATCGCGACATCCTGGCTGATCTAAAAGCTCTTTAACAGGGGCGTCATGCCCACTGAAGGAAGGCAGAGAGATGTTGAGGAAGATCATTCTGGCTGGCCTGATGGCCGCCACGGCATTTGGCGGTATCGCCCCGGCTTATGCCCAGGGGCGAAGTGATGGCCGAGACGGACGCCCCGATCGCGCCCAGCGCGAAGGCGGCGCGCGCCCGGAAGGCCGCTGGCAGTGGCAGGGAAACCGCCAGCCGGCCCAACAGATACAGCAGCAGGCTCAGCATCCGGTTGACCGCCCGGTGCCCGGCCGGAACTGGCAGCAACGCAATGACGGCGAAGCGCGGCAACGCGCGGGGACTGGTGGAGCGCCGGATCGGCGCGAGGGCCAATGGCAGCAGCGGACGGGCCGCTCGGCCGGGCAGGAGCAGCGTCAGCCTCCGGTCGCCGGCGGCAATGACGATCGCTATCTGCGGGGAAATGCCGTCGACAACGGTCAGATCCGGCGCGACGGCAACCGCAACGACAGGCAGGACTGGCGTCGCGACGGGCGCGTCGACAATCGCGGCGGGAACGACGGACCCGGCGTGAATGATGGCCGGCGCTGGAACGGCGACCGCAATAATGACGGGCGCAACGGCGGCTGGCGCAATGGCGACGCGCGCAATAGCGGGCTGCGCAACGACGGTCGCCGCTTCGACGACCGGACCCGCTGGTCCGATCAGCGGCGGTGGGACAATGGCTGGCGACAGGACCGGCGCTATGACTGGTCCAGCTATCGCGCCCGCTATGGCGACCGATTCCGCATGGGTCGCTATGACGCCCCGCGCGGTTGGAGCTATGGTTATCGTCCCGTGTCGACCGGCTTCTTTTTGTCGAGTCTGCTCTATTCCAACAATTACTGGCTCGATGATCCGTATAGCTATCGCCTCCCGCCCGCTTATGGCGCGATGCGCTGGGTACGCTATTATGACGACGCACTGCTGGTCGACACGCGCGACGGATATGTCGTCGACGTGATCCGTGACTTCTTCTGGTAAGCGCGCACAGGCCCGCAACTGATCGAGCTTCCTGAACTGGCCTTCAGGAATTCCTGGACCCGGAGCCGCAAGGTTCCGGGTTCTTTTCATTTGCGCGGGTGAACCGGGAAATGGCAGGGAGTCAACATGACGGAGATCATCGATGATGGTGGCGTCGGATCACCGATGCGCACGCAAATCGGCGCAGCGGTCCGGCAAAGGCTGGATCGCAATCCCATGGTCAGCCGGATCGCCGCGCCGAAGCTTGATATATATCATCGCCGCGATTTTCTGAGCGATGAAGAATGCGCCGGCCTACGCGCGTTGATCGACGACGAAGCCCGGCCCTCGACGCTGTTTTCTGGTAGCGCCAATGCCGATTACCGCACCAGCGCCAGCTGCAACCTCAACCCGTTCGATCCGCTGGTCGCCACGATCAGCGACCGCATCTGTGCGTTGACCGGCCTGTCTGCCGACACCGGCGAGACGCTCCAGGGCCAGCGCTATTATCCGGGCCAGGAATATAAGCATCATTGCGACTATTTTCCGGTGACGGCGGACTATTGGCCCGCGATGCTGGCGTCGGGCGGGCAGCGTTGCTGGACGGCGATGATCTATCTTTCGGCAGTCGAAAGCGGGGGTGAAACCGATTTCCCCCTGTGCGAATTCATGGTGCCGCCGCGTGAGGGCATGATCCTTGTCTGGAACAATCTCGATCCCGATGGCGCGCCCAATACCCAGAGCCTCCACGCCGCCCGGCCGGTGGTAAGCGGTTGCAAATATGTCGTCACCAAATGGTTTCGCGAACGGCCCTGGACGCCCTGAACAGCGCTCCGGCCCCGCCCACGCCATTACACATTGCGACATAAATGACTGATTCCTGACGATGTTATTCCACGCCGGTTCAGATGGACAGGCTCATATCTGCTTCGTGGAAATGGAACCCGCTTTCCCTGAAAAGGTTTTCAAAGGGGCGTTCCAACCACCCATTGTGGGAGAAGAAACATGCGTAAGATCATCCTATTCGGCCTGATGGCGGCGGCCGCCATGCCCGGGATAGCCGCAGCGCAATCGCACGGCGAATTGCGGCATGACCGCCGCGAACTCCGTCAGGAACAGCGCGAGCTGAGAGATGCTCAACGTCATGGCGACCGACGCGACATTCGCGAACAGCGCCGTGACGTGCGCGAAGCCCGGCAGGAATATCGCGAAGACTGGCGCGATTATCGTCGCACCCATCGCGATGTCTATCGTGGCGGCAACTGGCGCGCGCCGTTCCGCTATTCATCCTGGAGCGTCGGCGCGCAGCTCCGCCCGTCCTATTACAGCTCGCGCTATTATATCAGCGACCCCTCGCGCTATCGTCTGTCCCGTCCGGGCGCCAACCTGCGTTGGGTAAGACATTATAACGATGTCTTGCTGGTGAATGTCCGCACCGGCCGCGTGGTCCAGGTCAATCGCGGCTTCTTCTGGTAAGACTTCGAGCCTACCAGACTCAGGAACGGCCCCGGCAATCCGGGGCCGCTTTCTGTTTCGGGAGACCCCGATGGCCGCGCCGGCCGTTTCCAACCAGGCGCGGCCGATGACGAGCGCTAGCAGCGCCACCAGTCCGAAAGGGGGGTGGACCGCCACGCTGAACGTGCATCCGGACCCAAGGTTCCTTTGCCCGGTTGTCAGGCGGCAGCCAGTGCCTGCGCGATAAGCCGGCGGCTGTTTTCGATACCGTAAAGCGCGATGAAGCTGCCCATGCGCGGGCCCTGATCGGCTCCGAGCAGCGTTTGGTAAAGCGCTTTGAACCAGTTGCGCAGTTCGGCAAAACCAAAGGCCTCGTCCTTGCCGATGGCATAGACGATATTCTGGATATCCTCGGCCGATCCCCCGGCCGGAAGCGCCGCCAGCTCATTATCCAGCCTGCGCAGCGCCGCGGCTTCATGGGGCTCGGGCGCGCGGAGGCAAAGCGTCGGCGCCACGAAATCGCGATGATAGGCCAGTGCATGACCGATCAGCGCGTCGAGTTCGGGATAGGTCGCCGCGTCGGCATCGGCGACATAGTTGCGCAGATAGCCCCAGACCTGATCGGCGGTCGCATCGCCCATCACGCCCACCAGATTGAGCAGCAGGCCGAACGTCACCGGCAGCTTGCCGTCGGGAAGCTTGCCATCATGAATATGGTGAACGGGATTGCCGAGCCGCTGCTCGATCGCCTGCCCCTCATAATTGCCGCGGAACTGCCAATATTCGTCGATCGCGCGCGGGATAACGCCCATGTGCAACTGCTTGGCTTTTTTAGGCTCGCGATAGGCGTAGAAGGCCAGGCTTTCCTGTGGGCCATAGGTCAGCCACTGGTCGAGGCTGAGGCCATTGCCCTTGGACTTGGAGATTTTCTCGCCCTTTTCGTCGAGGAACATCTCGTAATTGAAGCCTTCGGGCGGGCGCGCGCCCAGCGCCCGGCAGATGCGCGAACTTTGCGTGACCGAATCGATGAGATCCTTGCCCGCCATTTCATAGTCTACGCCGAGCGCCACCCAGCGCATCGCCCAGTCGACCTTCCATTGCAGTTTGGCTCCACCCGACAGGATCGACTGTTCGATAGTCTCACCTTCATCCTCGAAACGGATCAGGCCGGCGTCGGCATCGATCACTTCGACCGGCACCTGAAGCACGATACCGCTTTTCGGGCTGATCGGCAGCACGGGGGAATAAGTCGCCTGCCGTTCCTTGCGCAGGGTCGGGAGCATGATGTCCATTATGTCCTGATACTGGCGCAGGACGGTCTTGAGCGCGTCGTCAAAGGCTCCCGACCGATAGCGGTCGGTCGCGGAGACAAATTCATAGTCGAAGCCGAAGCGGTCGAGAAAGTCGCGCAGCATCGCATTATTGTGATGCGCGAAGCTTTCATGCGTCTCGAACGGATCGGGCACCTGAGTCAGGGGTTTGCCCAGATGTTGGGCCAGCATGTCCTTGTTGGGCACATTGTCGGGCACCTTGCGTAGGCCGTCCATATCGTCGCTAAACGCGATCAGCCGGGTCGGCACATCCGACAGCGCGTGGAAGGCGTTACGTACCATCGTCGTCCGCAACACTTCGTTGAAGGTTCCGATATGCGGCAAGCCCGAAGGGCCATAGCCGGTCTCGAACAGCACATATCCTTTTTCCGGCGCCGCCGCCGGATAGCGCTTGAGGAGCTTGCGCGCCTCTTCATAAGGCCAGGCCTTGGAGGATAAGGCAGCGGAACGGAGTAAATCAGAAGCGGTCATGGGCCAAGCCGATAGCCTCGGGGAGCAAAAATTGGAACGCTATTCGATAGCAAATCCACGTTAAGAATCGATCGCATCTTTAGCATTCATTAACCCTGTGGAACGATAATTGTCCTACTGGAGGCCCAATGCAGATCATCCGCAGCCGCGAACGCATCATCGTCGATATCCCGATCGTGATCACGACGGTGCTCGACTGCATGGAGGGCGCCATCGTCGACCTCAGCGAAGGCGGCGCGCAGGTGGTGGGGTGCAGTCTGCCCCCCAAAACCCAGTGCCAGCTGGATATGGACGGCCACATCGTATTCGGCACGGTGCGCTGGTCGGAAATCGACCGGATGGGCATCCGCTTTCCCTATGAACTGCATGATGGTCCCTTGCTGGAACGACTGGAGATGGCCCGTGCGGCCATGCGTGCGGCCGCCGGATTTCAAAGTCGCGGCGTCAGGCCACTCCTTGCCACAGCTCCCCAGGGTGGATTCGGGCGGCGTTCCGCCTGATTCGCCGCTCTTCGGCCTATTTTCGGTTTCCCTTTTGTTCCTGCTGGCTTAAGCCGGCCCAGTGATCGATCCCGCCAATCTGCCCGCCTTGCATGCCAGTCATGGCGGTATCTGGTTGCGCGAAGACGGCAGCACCCATGCGCTCGCCAAAGGACAGGCCATCGCGCGCGCGGCGGAGACTCCGACCTTGCTGCTCAATGCGCCACTGACTGGCCAGCGGCTCGGCTATCCCGACCTTAATGGCCTCGACATTCTGGAATTATGGGCTTTTGTCCACCCCGCCCGCTTCCTGGTGCCGACGCCCAAAGGGCTGGCCGAGGCGCTGAACCTCACGCGGCCGGCGGGCGAAGGTGATATTCCAGCGCTGTTGCAGGCCGCGACGGTCGAGCTGCTGGCGCGTCTTGAGTCGCCGGACTGGACGGAGCGTGAAGGCAGCTGGACGGCCGCACAAACGCTGCATCGCCTGCGCTGGACGTGGGCGCCGCTGGTAGCCCCCCGCATCGTCCGGCCGCGTGAGGCCGAACGCTGGCTGTTCACCAAATTGCCCGAATGGGAAGAGGTCGCCACCCGCCCTGCGCCGCGCTCGATCACGCTTGGCGAAGATGCCGTGCTCGCGCGGCTGGATTTGCTGACCGGCCAGGGCGCCGAAGCGCGGGCCGGCCAGCGCGCTTATGCCGCGGCCGCCGTCGAACCATTTCGACCGCGCGCACACCGGGACCAGCCCAATATGCTGCTCGCGGAAGCCGGCACCGGAATCGGCAAGACCCTAGGCTATCTTGCACCCGCGTCGCTCTGGGCAGATCAGGCGCAAGGCACGGTATGGGTTTCCACTTACACCAAGGCGTTGCAACGCCAGCTTGACCGGGAATCCCTGCGTCTGTTCCCCGACCCGGTGATCGCCGCGAAGCGGGTGGTAGTGCGAAAGGGCCGGGAAAATTATCTCTGCCTGCTCAATCTGGAAGACGCGCTGCAAGGCGGCTTTGCCGGCCGCGCCGCCATATTGGCGCATCTGGTTGCGCGCTGGGCGGCCTTTACCAAGGATGGCGACATGGTCGGCGGCGACCTGCCCGGCTGGCTGCCCACCCTGTTCCGGCGCAATGGATCGACCGCGCTGACCGACCGTCGGGGCGAGTGCATCTATGCCGGCTGCCCGCATTATCGCAAATGTTTCATCGAACGGTCGGCGCGGGCATCGGCAGACGCCGATATCGTCATCGCCAATCATGCGCTGGTGATGATCAACGCCGCGCGGGGTCGCGAGACGGGACAGCGGCCACAGCGGATCATCTTCGACGAAGGCCACCATCTATTCGACGCCGCCGATTCGACCTTTTCCACGGCCTTGTCCGGACAGGAGGCGATTGAGCTGCGTCGCTGGATCATCGGGCCGGAGGGCAATGCGCGTGGGCGGCGGCGTGGCCTTGCGGCGCGGCTGTCCGATCTTGCCAGCTATGACGAGGAGGGCGGCGAGGCGATCCGCGCCGCCGGGACCGCCGCGCAGGCGCTGCCGTCGGACGACTGGTTGAAGCGGGTCATCGCTGGCGAACCCTATGGCGCGATCGAACGGCTGCTGGGCGCGGTGCGCGGCACAGTCTATGCGCGAGCCGCCGAAACGGGTGAGGCGGACGCGGGCTATGGGCTGGAGACCGAACTGGCCGAGCCCGATGGGCCACTGGTCGACGCCGCCCAGGAAGGCGCGCAGGCGCTCGATACGCTGCTGCGTCCTTTGGCGCGACTCGCCAAGCGGCTGGAGGCGGTGGTCGAGGATGCGCCCGACTGGCTGGACGGCGCGGCACGCGCGCGGATCGAAGGGGCGATAGCGTCGCTGGGCTGGCGGCGTGACCTGATCAGCGCGTGGCTCGCCTTGCTCGCGCGAATAGGTGGCTCGGCCGACGCCGATTTCGTCGACTGGATGACCGTCGACAGGGCCGAGGGCCGCGAATATGATATCGGGCTCCATCGCCACTGGCTCGATCCCACGCGGCCGCTTGCTGAAACCGTGCTGAAGCCCGCCCATGGCGTGCTCGTGACCTCGGCCACGCTCAAAGGCGGCGGCGACTGGAGCAATGCGGAAGACCGCAGCGGTGCCACCCACCTGCCCCAGCGCGCGACCCGGTTCGAGGCCCCCAGCCCATTTGATTACGCCGCCCGCGCCGAAGTGTTGATCGTCACCGACATCAAGCGCGGCGACATCGGCGCATTGTCGGGCGCCTATGCGCGGCTGATCGAGGCAGCGGGAGGGGGTACGCTGGGGCTTTTCACCGCAATCCGGCGGCTGCGCGCGGTGCATGCACGCATCGCCGACCGGCTGGCGCGCGGCGGTTTGCCGTTGTACGCCCAGCATGTCGATCCCATCGACACCGGGACGCTGGTCGATATTTTCCGTGACGACCCGCGCGCGTCGCTGCTCGGGACGGACGCATTGCGGGATGGCGTGGACGTACCGGGCGATTCACTGCGGCTGGTGGTGATGGAGGGGGTGCCCTGGTCGAAACCGACGGTGCTGCATGCCGCACGACGGCTGGCTGGCGGGGGCTCCGCCTATGACGACCGACTGATCCGCGCGCGGCTGGCACAGGCCTTTGGCCGCCTCATCCGCCGCGCTGAGGACCGGGGACGATTCGTTATCCTGTCGGCGGCCATGCCGAGCCGATTGCTGTCCGCCTTTCCACCGGGCACACCGGTCCGCCGCCTGACGCTGGACCAGGCAATCATCGCGGTCAGCGCGGATTCGCGCAGCGACCGTCTTGGCGAAGACATGTCCTTAGTGCATCAGGGTTCCGAATCGGGTAGGCCTGATCTGGAGCAGAGATGAAACGGCTGACCTTGTTGCGTCACGCAAAATCGGACTGGGACGATCCGGTGGCGCGCGACTTCGACCGCCCGCTCAACCAGCGCGGGGAGAAGGCGGCGCGACTGATCGGCCAGTTCGCGCGCGCCCGCCAGATGCATTTCGACTTAGCCATCGCTTCGCCTGCCGTTCGCGTCGTCGAAACGCTCAATCATTTCTATGCTGGCTATGGGACGATCTTGCAGCCTCGCTGGGACCGCCGCATCTATCTCGCTTCCGTGGCGACCCTGATGGATATTCTGCGCGACCTGCCCGACAGCGCCGACACCATATTCGTCGCGGGTCACAATCCAGGGCTTGAGGAACTGGTTCTCGACCTCGTGCCCGATGACGGCGCCAGCCAGTTGCGCGAGGACGTGGAAGTCAAGTTCCCGACCGCCAGCCTCGCCGTGCTGGACCTCACTATCGATCGCTGGTCGGACGTCGCAGAAAACAGCGCGACCTTGGTGGGGTTCACCCGCCCGCGCGACCTTGATCCTGCTTTGGGTCCGGAGACGCGCTGATCGCTATGCCCGCGACCCCTATTCTCTGGCGGCACGCCGACGAAGCGGATGCCGCAGCACTTTCGATTTTGGGCGGAGCCACCTTCCTCGCCAGCTTTGCCCATGATCATCCCGGAGACGCGTTGCTCGCCCATATTCGCAGCGCGCATGGCGAGGCCTATTATGAGGCAGCGCTCGCCCATCCGGCCTGCACGGTCCTGATCGGCGAAACCCCGCTCGGCGCGCCTGTGGGCTATGCGCTGATCACCCAGCCCGATCTGCCGATCGCGACGCATGAAGGCCGCGATCTGGAACTCAAGCGGATTTATCTGCTGGGCGGCTGGCAGGGCGGGGGCAATGGCGATGCGGTAATGGAACTGGTGATCGCCAATGCGCTCGCCCGCCGCGCTGATCGGCTGCTGCTGGCGGTCTATCCGCAAAATGATCGTGCACGTCGCTTCTATGCCCGCCACGGGTTCGAACAGATTGGCGAGATGACCTTCATGGTCGGCGACGTCCCTTTTCGCGACCTCATCTACGCCCGCAAACTTTAGCCGGGGGCACCATCGTCGATCGCGGCAGCCAATGCGGCGCGGATGGCGACAAGGCGGTTCACAAAGTCATTGTCGGATGGCCGTACCGCGGGCGGCTCGACCAGGACGGCGCCATCGGTCAGCGCTTTTTGCGCGCCGCGCACCGTAAAACCTTCAACATTGAGCAACTGGTTGATCCTGCGCGCGAGCACGACGTCGGCAGGTCGATAATAGCGGCGATTGCCCGATCGCTGCAGAGGGCGGAGCGCGGGAAAGCGGGTTTCCCAATAGCGCAGGATATGCTGGGGCACGGCAAGCTCGCCGGCCAGTTCACTGATTGTCAGAAATGCACCGTCTGCCTTTTCCATGACAACGATGTTGCACCCACAGCGGCCTCTAGGTCAACTATGGTAAATCGATGTAAAGGCAGGAAAACAATCCTAGCCGCCGGCGACCCGCTCCCGCATGGTCTGGCTGGCGCGAAAGGTCAGAACCCGGCGCG
This sequence comes from Sphingobium fluminis, assembly GCF_037723805.1. Lineage (NCBI taxonomy): Bacteria > Pseudomonadati > Pseudomonadota > Alphaproteobacteria > Sphingomonadales > Sphingobiaceae > Sphingobium > Sphingobium fluminis. Next base: position 330,481 of record NZ_JBBJUK010000001.1, on the reverse strand, counting down.
GCTCGATCGGCACTTCGACCCCTGTTTTGGGGTTACGGCCCATACGCTCGGTCTTGTCGCGCAGGACGAACGTGCCGAAGCTCGAGATTTTCACATTTTCGCCCCGGGCAAGCGCGGCGCACATATGGTCAAGGATAGATTCGACGAGCGACGCCGCCTCCGCTCGCGACAAACCGACATTGCGGTTTACGCTCTCCGCCAGATCAGCACGTGTCAGGGTTCCGCCACCGGTCATGAGTCCCCCACCTTTCCCGCCGCCAGATCATCGCAATCGATGACCGGTTGCGAATGTGCTGCATCCGGTTCGATTCGGCAAGGATCGTTACACATAACGATGCATTATTTTGTTGCAGTGCGACGAAGCGTTGCCCTGGCGCGTCCGTTCATACCCTCAGCACACAAGCGCCCCAGGTGAAGCCCCCACCCATGGCTTCCAGAACCAGTAAATGGCCCGGCTGCACCCGCCCGTCCCGCACCGCAGCATCCAGTGCGAGCGGCACGGAGGCGGCAGAGGTATTCGCGTGCCGATCCACGGTCATCACCACGCGCTCGGGCGATAATTTAAGCTTGCGCGCCGTCGCGTCCAGGATGCGGGCATTGGCCTGATGCGGGATCAGCCAGTCGATATCGGATGCGGGAAGGCCGGCGAGAGCCATCACCTCAGTCAGGACCGAAGCGAGATTGACGACGGCGTGGCGGAACACCTCCTGCCCCTTCATCCGCAGCTTGCCGACCGTTCCCGTCGTCGAAGGACCGCCATCGACATAGAGGAGCTGGTTGTGACGGCCATCGGCGTGCAGCTTGGCGGCAAGAATGCCGCGCGCGCCATCCTCGCTCTCTTCCGCCCCCAGCACGATCGCGCCCGCGCCGTCGCCAAACAGCACGCAGGTCGTGCGGTCTTCCCAATCGAGGATGCGGCTGAAGGTTTCGGCGCCGATGACGAGCGCGCGATTGGCCGCGCCCGACCGGATCATACTATCGGCGACCGTAACGGCATAGAGGAAGCCCGAACACACCGCAGCGACATCGAAGGCCACCCCGTCGTTTATGCCGAGCGCCGACTGGACGATGGTGGCGCTGGCGGGAAAGGTCTGGTCCGGCGTGGCGGTGGCCAGGATGATGAGGTCGATCGCGCTGGCTTCCAGTCCGGCGGCGGCCAGCGCCGCGCGGGCCGCGTCGGTCGCGAGGCTCGCGGTCGTCTCGCCTTCGCCCGCTATATAGCGGTTACGGATGCCGGTGCGCTCGACGATCCATTCGTCGCTCGTGTCGACGGTCTTCGCCAGTTCGGCATTGCTGACGGCACGCGCGGGCAGGGCAGAGCCCGTGCCCAGAAGGACGGAACGACGGATCACTTGGCGGGCATCTCCAGACGCGGTGCGTTGGCGGAGGCCGCCTCGATATTGGCGACGTCGGCAGCAATCCGACGGGTGATATCCTCCTCCAATAGGCGCGCGGCAACATGCACCGCATTCGCCACACCCTTGGCGTCGGCATTGCCGTGGCTCTTCACGACCACGCCGTTAAGGCCGAGGAAAACCGCGCCATTATGATTATTGGGATCAAGATGATGCTTGAGCAGATGCATCGCCGGCTTGGAGATCAGGAAGCCGATCTTGGACCGCACCGAACTGGTAAAGGCCTTGCGCAGCAGATCGGTGACGAACCGCGCCGTCCCTTCCGCCGTCTTGAGCGCGACATTGCCGGAAAAGCCGTCGCACACGACAACGTCGGTGTCACCGCGCCCGATCTTGTCGCCTTCGGTGAAGCCCTCGAACGACATGGGCAGCGCCGTCGCGGCGCGCAGGATCGCGGCGGCGTCGCGAATCTCTTCGGTGCCCTTCATATCTTCGGTGCCGATATTCATCAGCCGAACGCGCGGGCGTTCGAGGTCGAACGCGATGCGGGCATAGGCCGCGCCCATCACGGCAAACTGGACGAGGTTGCGCGCATCACATTCGGTGTTTGCGCCGAGATCGAGCATGATGACGTCATTGTCGCCGAGCGTCGGCAGCATCGCGGCAAGCGCCGGCCGGTCGATGCCAGGCATGGTGCGCAGCGCCACCTTGGCCATCGCCATCAGCGCGCCGGTATTGCCGGCCGATACGGCGGCGCCCGCTTCGCCAGCCTTCACGGCCGCGATCGCCATGCTCATCGAGCTGGTCTTCTTGCGGATGGCCACGCCCGGCTTGTCGGTCGGTTCCACCACCGAATCGGCGTGGAAAACTTCGGATGCCGCCCGTAAATTGGGGTGACTCTCCAGCGCGGCGTTGATCTGCGCTTCGTCGCCGAACAACGAGAAGCGCAGCCCTTCATGACGGTGGCGGGCGAGCGCAACGCCCGCCATCATGACGCGCACGCCTTCATCCCCGCCCATCGCGTCGATTGCGATTCGCGGCTGGCTGGACACGTCAGGTCACCTTTACGAAAGGAGGAACTCTTTACGCCCCGACAGCGAGAATTTCGCGGCCGTTATAATGGCCGCACGCGCCACAAAGATTGTGCGGACGCTTGAGTTCGCCGCAATTAGTGCATTCGTTGAACGTGTCGACCTTCAGCGAATCGTGGCTGCGGCGCATGCCGCGCTTGGAGGGGGAAGTTTTCCTTTTGGGGACAGCCATGTCGGCACCTGTTTCCGTGAGCTAAATCTGGTTATGCGACTGACCGGTTCCGAATGGAAAGCTGACGGCGCTAGGGCCGCAGACCCATGCGGCCCGGATGATCGCGAAGCCATGCGCCTATAGCGTTTTTTGCCTCCCGTGCAAGTCCTTCCTTGCCGCATCCGGCGGCGCGCCTATGCTGCACCGATCGGGAGTTGGACTGGAAGGTCAGGGAAAATCATGTTGCTGCCGATCACGCTGACGCTGGCTGCCGCCTGCGCGCTCATCAACCTGTGGCTGGCCGTTCGCTGCACCCTGTTGCGAATGGCGACCAAGACGCTGCATGGCGACGGCGGCGATCCCCGGCTGGCGCGACGCATGCGGGCGCATGCCAATTTCACCGAATATACCCCGATCATCCTCATCCTGTTCGCGCTGATCGAGCTGGCGAACGGCGCGTCGATCATCCTGTGGGCCGGCGCGGCGATCTATGTCGCCGCACGGCTTGCGCATGGCGTCGGCATGGATGGCGCTGGCGAAGGTCCGCATCCCATGCGCGCGATCGGCGCGACGGCAACCTGGCTCGTGATGCTGGCGCTCGCCTTCGCCGCGCTCTACGTCGCCTATAGCGCGACCCGCGCACTGCCCGCCCCGCCGGCGATGGCCCAGGCGGAGCCAACCTCGCCTTAGCCGAACACCGAATCCGCGACAAAGCTGTTTGTCCGGCGCTCATGCGCGAAATTGCTCATGGGACCGTGGCCGGGCACAAAGGCGGTCTCGTCGCCCAGCGGCCACAGCTTGCCGGTGATCGAATCTATCAACTGCTGGTGATTGCCGCGCGGAAAGTCGGTGCGGCCGATCGATCCCTGAAACAGCACGTCGCCCACGATGGCAAGCTGGCTCGGGCGATGGTGAAACACGACATGGCCGGGCGTGTGTCCGGGACAATGGATGACGTCGAGCGTCAGATCGCCGACCGTCACCTGATCGCCATCGACGAGCCAGCGATCCGGCTCGAAGGTTTCGCCCTCCAGGCCGAAACTATTGCCGCCGCCGCCCAGCTGTTCGATCCAGAAGCGGTCACCTTCATGCGGCCCCTCGATCGGCACGCCTAGTTCCTTGGCCAGGATGCCGGTCTGGCCGCAATGATCGACATGGCCGTGCGTGACGAGCAGCTTTTCGATCGTTACGCCATGCTCGGCCGCCGCTGCCTTGAGCCGCGGCAGATCACCGCCCGGATCGACGAAGGCTCCGCGGTTGGTAGCGGTGCACCATAGCAGAGTGCAATTCTGCTGGAACGGGGTGACAGGCACGATAGCGGCCTTGAGCGGGGGCATGGTCATCGACGGGATGTGGCGGACGTGTGCGGTCAGTGCAAGGGGTGGGTGTTGGCCCGCTTACTCGGCGCCTTCCAGCGCCAGCGGTTCGGCGAGGCTGATGCCGTCCAGCACCTTGGCCGTTTCGTCGCGGACGCGCAGCATGACGCGGTGCAGGCGGCATTCGCTTTCGGGCAGGCAATTGGTGCAGGTCTCGTGCGCGAATCGGCTGGCGCAAGGTGTCAGCGCCAGCGATCCGCGAGTCAGGCGAACGATATCGCCATAGCTGATGTCGACCGGGGCGAGCGCCAGCCAATAGCCGCCATCGCGGCCGCGCTGGGTCGCGACCAGCCCCTCGCGCGCCATTTCGGACAAGATGACGGTGAGGAATTTGGCCGGGATATTCTGCCGCGTCGCGATCTCATTGAGCGGCACCGGACCCTGGCGGTAACGGTCGGCAAGATGCTGGAGGGCGCGGATGGCGTAACGGGTCTTTTGCGAAAGCATGATGCCGTTATTCGCCGGGCCGCCGGATTTGGCAAGCGGGGTCTATCAGTCCTTTGCGCCGCCCTTCTACGGAACCGGCTTTTCCAGCGCGGCGCGCGCCTGTGCGGGGAAGTCGCTGAAAATCGCGTCGACACCGGTCGCGGCGACGGCGCGGACATAGGTTGGGAAATCGCCCCGACCGCGCTCGTCGTCGGCGCGCTGATATTGCGGCGGGAGGAAGCTGTTCTCCATCCGCAGCGTCCAGGCATGCACCTGCAGCCCCGCCTCATGGGCCTGGCCGACCAGCGCGGTTGCGCCTTCGGGCGCGAGGACCAGCGCGACCGATGGCCCGATGCCATCGGCATAGCCGGCAATGGCCCTGAGCCCCTCGATCGTCAGCATGTCGGCATAGGTCGTGCCGGGCTGGTCGGCGGGGCCACCCTGCGCGTCGACGAGCTGGATGAGGCGCAGGCGCGAGACGGCGCGGATCGCCTTGAGGTTACCGACCTCGAAGGACTGGATGAAGACCGGGTCGGCCTCCGTCGCATAGCCATATTTGCCGAGCAGATCGAGCAGCGCCGCCTGGTGCGGCAGGCCGATGCCGGCGAAATAGCCCGGATGCTTGGTTTCGGGATAGATGCCGATGCGCCGTCCGGCCTCCGCCTCCTTGGCGCGGACCAGCTCCAATATCTCTTCAAAGGTGGGGATCGGGTAGAGACCGTCGAAACGCTTGTTGGCGGGGCGCAGCTCGGGCAAGCGCTCGCGGGCGCGCAGGGTGCGCAGCTCGGCGAGGGTGAAATCTTCGGTGAACCAGCCGGTCACCGGGTGGCCGTCGATCGTCTTGGTGGTCGCGCGATCGGCGAACTCGGGATGGACGGCGACATCGGTGGTGCCGCCTATCTCATTTTCATGGCGGGCGACGAGGATGCCGTCTTTGGTCAGAACGAGGTCGGGTTCGATATAGTCGGCACCCTGATCGATCGCGCGTTCATAGGCGGCGAGCGTATGTTCGGGCCGCTCGCCGCTGGCGCCGCGATGGGCGATGATGAAGGGATCGGCGAGAGCGGGGGTCATGGTCAGCAGACCCAGCAGGAGAAGGCAGGAGCGGAGCAATCCGCTCACGCCTTCACCCCTTGCAGCGCATTTTCATAAGTCGTCGCCTTGAACCCGATGATCGTTTCCCGGCCGGTGTCGAGGATCGGCCGCTTGATCATCGACGGGTTGGTGATCATCAGCAGGATGGCCTTGTCCGCGTCGATGTGCGCCCGGTCGCCTGAATCCAGCGCCTTGAACGTCGTGCCCGAGCGGTTGAGGATGGTTTCCCAGCCATGTTCCATCACCCAGTCTTCCAGCTTCGCCTTGTCGACGCCGGACACCTTATAATCATGGAAATTATAGCTGACGCGTTCATTGTCGAGCCAGTTGCGGGCCTTCTTGATCGAATCGCAATTTTTGATGCCGTACATGGTAATCATGGGATTCAACCTTTGAAGGCGGTGACTTCGATTTCGATCTTCATTTCCGGCTTGATGAGGCCGACGACGACGCAGCTGGCGGCGGGGCGGATGTCGCCAAACACCGAAGCGGTCGCATCGCCCAGATCGTCCCAGTAAGACGGGTCGGTGATATAATAGGTGACGCGCACGACGTCGGCAAAGGAAAAGCCCGCATCGTCGAGCGCCTTGCCGATGACCTTGAGCGCATTGCGCCCCTGTTCCACGACACTTTCGGGCATCGTTTTAGTTTCGGGATCGGAGCCGGTGGTGCCGGCGACGAAGCACCAGTCGCCCTGGACGACCGCGCGCGAATAGCCGACCTGCGCCTCGAACGGCGAGCCGGAGGAAATGAGCTGGCGGGGCATGGAGAATCCTTGTTGCAGTGCGAAGGAGGATCGCGGGGCTCTTGCGCTCTCGCGTCCGGGCTGTCCAGCGGTTTCAGGGAACGGCTGTGCCGACGGACCGTTGAGCAAGGCATAACTCAAGGAGACGCATGATGGACCGCCCGAGCGACGAGCGCCTGCCCGATATCGATGAAGAAAATGCCGAGCAGGATGAGCGCGGCACCCAGGCCAATGACGTCGCCGACGATGCGCGGTTGCGGCAGACCGACCTGTCGCAGGACAGCGAGCGCGGCGGCCGCAGCAATCCGGCGCAGATCATCCCCGATGACGTGCCGGACCTGGTCGACAAGATGAAGGAAATGAACCGATCCGGCCGGATCGACAATGGCGCTTTCGAAGGCGAGCCGCAGCTCGACGATGAGGAAAGCGCGCTGGGCGAGACCGACGATCTGGACGATGATGACGGGCTGACCGTGATCGACGATCTGGCGGAGGATTGAGTCGCGCGGGCTTAACTTCGCATAATTCCCGCATATTTCGCCCATTTATTGCGCGGCGTTGATCCTATCGGAAAGTCGCGGGTGAACGATGGGAAAGAGCCGGCGCGGAACATAGCATGGCCCGGCGCGAATAGGACAGTGCGCCTACCGGTCCGTTCCGGCGGAAAAACGGAGCGGGTTTAACGGGCTGTTTCCCAGTGCTGCGCTAATCCTCGCGCCATGGTTCGCCCCTCTCCTTTCCGCCGCCGCCGGTCGCGCGTCCTTTCCGGCCGCGCGCTTCTTTATGCGATTTCTCTAGGGCTGATGATCGGCTGGTACGCCCCGCAATGGCGCGCCGATCCGCCATGGGAGCGGGCCAGGCCCTGGTCCGCACCGGTGAGCGCGCCCGCCGCCTCGTCGGACATGCTGTCCGCCCGCTTTGGCTTTTGCCACAGCGGCGGCGGCGTCGATTGCGTGGTCGATGGCGATACATTCTGGTTCCGGGGCGACAAATACCGGATCGCCGATATCGATACGCCGGAAACGCATGGACCGCGCTGCGCCGCCGAGGGCGCGCTCGGGGCGCGGGCGACGATGCGGCTTCAGGATTTGCTGAATGCCGGGCCGTTCACGCTGGAGAGCGGGGATAGGGACACCGATCGCTATGGCCGGGCGCTGCGTGTGGTGACGCGGGATGGCGCGTCGATCGGCGGGATGCTGGTGGCCGAGGGGCTGGCGCGGACATGGGACGGATCGCGGCATCCATGGTGTTGAGGCTGGCCTGATGTTGAAGCCGGGCTGGTGCTGATGAAAGGGCGGAGGCGCTCGGAGCGCCCCCGCCCTTCTCAGCTCAACGGCAGTTCAGGCTGCCGCGATCGACTTCGCGGCCAAGCAGCGCGCCGGCACCGCCGCCGATCAATATGCCCGCCGTGTTCGAGCGGCCGCGATCGAGCTGGCTGCCCAGCAGGCCACCCAGGGCCGCGCCGACGATCAGGCCGGTCGTGCCATCCGAGCGACGGCAATAATATCTGTCGTCATAGCCACGATAGATGCGGGTCGAACGGTCGACGCGGATCGGCGCATAGCCGGACCGATAATAGCGGTCGGGCCGGTAATAGCGGCCATAGCGCGGATCGGGACGGTTATGGTCGTACCGATAGACGATGGCGCCCGGACGGCGGAAATTGTCGCGGTCGCCCCGGCGGTCATGGCGGCGATCATCGCGCCGGTCATCCCTGCGGTCGGCCCAGCGATTGTCGCGGCGCTCGTCACGGCGCTCCGCGCGACGGTCGTTACGGTCGTCCCGGCGATCATCACGCCGGTCCTGACGATCTTCGCGGCGGTCTGCGCGATCCTGCCAGTTCTGGCCGGGCTGAGCGAAAGCGGGGGTGGCAGCGAGGCCGCCCAGCGTCATCGCGCCTAATGACAGCGCGGTGATCGCGCCCTTGATCGGAAATCGCATGGGTCCTGCTCCTTGTTTTTGTGAGAACATGCGAAGCTAGAACCCGGCGGCGATGCAATTGTTTCATGAACGCAATAAAACAGGGCGTTCATCGGGGAGGTGTTAGTGCGGGGCGGGCCTCGGCTGTCGGATTTTTTCGCGCAGAGGCGCAGAGGAGGCGGAGAGATGGTGCTTACCGCCCTTTTGGTTTGGCCCATCATTATTGGGTTATGACGCGATGACATCAGCTTGATATTCTTTGTTCCCTAGCCGACGCCGGGGTCCAGAGTTTACGAGGCGCAGTGCTTTGGGAACCCTGGACCCCGGCGTCCGCCGGGGAACAGTGTAGACAGGTCGCGATCGACGCCTTTGACGACAGGATAACGATTTGCTTAAACGTCATCCCGCTCCCCTGGGGGGAGTTCCCTCTTATCTCCGCGTCCTCTGCGCCTCTGCGCCTCTGCGCGACAAAATAATTCAAGGCCGGCGCTACAGAGCGTTGGCTATATCTTGACGCTGCTGCGGGATGAGGCCGTCCGTGGCGCTACTGTCACCCTGCCCGCTTTTATCGTCGGAGGTCCCGACGAACTGGATCGCGGTGAGGCAGACGAGGATCGCCCACAGGATCGCCATCCAGCGGCTGGTGAAGAGCGAGCGGAGGCGGACGCCGATGAGCATGGGGCAGGATAAGGGGGCGGGGTTAAGGAGGGTGGCGGGGCATCCTCACTGCTCACACATATTCATGCTGCGAACTAAGAGCATCTGCTCCAGCGTCATAATATCGCAACATCCTAAGAGCTGAGAACCATCTCTCCGTATGATAGGACGTTGCTTTAATTTCTACCCATGTTTAGCAGGGACGAAAATGATGAGGAATTGATATGGCGGGTGTGGAGAATGTTGAGGCGGTTCTAAAGGAAGCAGACGCATTTTGCGTGAATGGAACGGCGAAGCTTTACGGATTTGAACAGGACGAATATTTCCGCCAGATTCTACAGAATCCTGGCCTCGACGTAGCTTTCCATAATCCGCTTTTCAGCCAGGTCGCTGCCGCGCTGCCTGGGAACGCCACGATCATTGATATCGGTGCCAATATCGGGTTAACGACCATTCCGTCTTCCCGGTATCTGCCCCAAGGCCGCGTTATATCCATCGAGCCGTCGCCAAAGATCTTCTCGGCTCTGGCGAAAATGACCTCCGCAAATGGCCTGAAAAATGTCACCCTTGTGAATAAATGCATCGGCGAAGTTGCCGGCCAAGTGCCGTTTGTGGAGAATTTTGATTTTCTGGCAGGGAGCTATGCTGGCTCGGATGCACGCGAAGAATCGACTGTGATGGTTGAAATGATTACTCTCGACAGCCTGGTTCGTTCAGAAAGACTCGATCGCATAGATCTTATAAAGATCGATGTAGAGGGCTTTGAACTGGATGTTCTTAAAGGTGGATCATTCACACTCGATAATTATAATCCGATTTTTGTTATGGAATTTAATTCTTTTGCTTTGACGGCTAATAGAAATCTTTCTCCACGCGCTCTTCTTGACTTCATTCTGGATCGATTTGGATCGTTTTCAGTGCTCCGCCAGGGTGAGAAATACAGGATATCGACTGCTCGTGCAGTGCGCGACTTTATATATGCAAACATGGCAATGTATGGTTGTGTAGAGGATATAGTTTTCGGGAACGAAACCCTCATCTCGGAGATTTCCGCATAACCAGGGTCAGGATCTGTTAAATCACCTGCGGTAAAGGCGATTGGTTGAATTGATGGCGGCGCAGGGAGGCGTTGTCATGAGTGATTTGATCTGGTTTACGGCAGCGGAGATGAGGCGGATCGAACCATTTCCCCTTGTCGCACGGAGTGCCATGGGTCGCTGATCGTCGGATCATCAGCAGGATCATCTTCGTGATCAGGAACGGCCTGCGGTGGCGCGATGCATCTGCTGACTATGGCCCTGAGCGAAGGGCAGATGAGCGACGGCAAGGGTTCTGCTCTCTGCTGGATGCGTTGCCCAGGGCCGAAGCTCTGCTCGGTGATCGAGGCTATGACGCCGACTGGTTCCGCAAGGCGCTTGCGGATCGCAACATCAAACGTCTGCATCCGTCAAAGAAGAACTGCAAGATCCAGATCCAACACGATGCCGCACTATATCGCCAGCGCCAGGATCAAGAACATGTTCGGCAGGCTGAAGGACTGGCGGCGTATCCACACCCGCTACGACCGATCTACCCACAGTTTCATGTCCGCCATCTGCATCGCAGCCACCGTCACCTTCTGGCTCAATCAATGAGTCCTGAGCTTAGATCGGGGGGTCTTAAAGGTGGCGAAAACTCACGATTTAATCGTGTCTGCTTTTCATGCGGGCGTGCCCTTTCTAAGGTTTTGACGTTGGCAGCAACCGTCCATTCCTTTGGCGGAAAGAATGGGCGCTTTCGCCGATAGCGCCCCCCTGCCTCACTCCGCCGCGATCCCCGCCGCCCTGAACATATCCGGGTCAACCTCATCCGCGTTGGCCGGTTCGCTGCGCACCTTCCTGCGGTCGAAGGCGTCCCATACCTCGTTCCACTGGCCGCGCGTCGCGCCCTTTGAATATTCGGTGGCGCGGGTTTCGAAGAAATTGGCGTGTTCGACGCCGTTCAGCAGCGGGGCGAGCCAGGGGAGCGGGTGCTCGTCGATCATGTAGATCGGCTTGAGGCCGAGCTGGCCCAGCCGCCAGTCGGCGATGTAGCGGACATATTTCTTGATGTCCTTGGGCGTCATGCCGGGCACCGGCCCCATTTCGAAGACGAGATCGACGAACGCGTCCTCGATCCGCACCGTCTTGTGACACATGTCCATGATGTCGTCCTTGACCGCGGGGGTCAGGCACTGGCGCTCGGCGCAGAAGGCGTGGAACAGCTTGATGATGCCCTCACAATGCAGCGTCTCGTCGCGCACCGACCAGGTGACGATCTGGCCCATGCCCTTCATCTTGTTGAAGCGCGGGAAATTCATCAGCATCGCGAAGGAGGCGAAGAGCTGCAAGCCTTCGGTAAAGCCGCCGAACATGGCGAGGGTGCGGGCGATATCCTCGTCCGTGTCGACGCCGAACTGTTGCAGATAGTCATGCTTGTCGCGCATCTCCTTATATTGGAGGAAGGCGCTATATTCGCTTTCGGGCATGCCGATCGTGTCGAGCAGATGGCTGTAGGCGGCGATATGGACCGTTTCCATATTGCTGAACGCGGTCAGCATCATCTTGACCTCGGTCGGCTTGAACACGCGGCCATATTTTTCATGGTAGCAATCCTGCACCTCGACGTCCGCCTGGGTGAAGAAGCGGAAAATCTGGGTCAAAAGGTTGCGCTCATGATCGGACAGCTTTTGCGCCCAGTCGCGGCAATCCTCGCCGAGCGGCACTTCCTCGGGCAGCCAGTGCAGCTGCTGCTGGCGCTTCCAATATTCATAGGCCCAGGGATATTCGAAGGGCTTGTAGACCTTGGAGGCTTGGAGAAGGGACATGAGGGCAGCTCCGCGTTAATGGGTGGGCGCAACCTGCGCGGGGGCGAGGCGTTCAACGCCCGTCACCCCCGACATAGGAGCATAAAAATGGTCGATCTGAGCCAAATCAAGGAACATGCCGAAATCATCGGCGCCGACGGCGTGCATGTCGGCACCGTCGATCATGTCGATAGCGACCGGATCAAGCTGACCAAGGCGGACAGCGGCGAAGGGTCGCATGAAGGGCATCACCACTATATCAGCCAAGGCCTGATCGCCGCCGTCGAGGAGGACGGGACCGTGCGCCTTTCCGCCAATGGCGACGTCGCGGTGACGTTCGAAGAGGAAGCGTGACGGCGCGGGCGCGGCAGCCAAAGCTGCTGCGCCCGGCTTCAATGCGTCACTGGCAAGCGAGGCATTCGTCATAATCGGTGCTCCCGCCGGCCAGTTCGAATTTGGGCGCGTCGATCGTGTTGTCGGCCTCCACGCCGCCCGCGAAACCGGCGCGCTGCACGGACTTGGAACGCAGATAGTAAAGCGACTTGATCCCCAGTTCCCATGCGCGGAAGTGGAGCATGAGCAGGTCCCATTTTTCCACATCGGCGGGGATGAACAGGTTCAGCGACTGCGCCTGATCGATATAGGGCGTGCGGTCGGCGGCGAGTTCGAGCAGCCAGCGCTGGTCGATCTCGAAGCTGGTCTTGAACGTGTCTTTCTCCTCGGACGACAGGAAGTCGAGATGCTGGACCGATCCGCCATTTTCCAGGATCGAGTTCCAGACATTGGTCGAATCCTTGGCCTTTTCGACCAGCAGCTTTTCCAGATAGGGGTTCTTGATCGAGAAGCTGCCCGACAGGGTCTTGTGGGTGTAGATGTTCGCCGGGATCGGCTCGATACAGGCGGAGGTGCCGCCGCAGATGATGCTGATCGAGGCGGTCGGCGCGATCGCCATCTTGCACGAGAAACGCTCCATCACGCCCATGTCGGCGGCGTCGGGGCACGGGCCGCGCTCGACCGCGAGCTGCATCGAGGCTTCGTCGACCTGCGCCTTGATATGTTTGAACATGCGCAGGTTCCACGATTTGGCCATCGCGCCCTCGAACGGGATGCCGCGCGCCTGGAGGAAGCTGTGGAAGCCCATGACGCCAAGTCCGACCGACCGTTCGCGGGTCGCGCTATATTTGGCGCGCGCCATTTCGGGCGGGGCGCGGTCGATATAGTCCTGCAGCACATTGTCGAGGAAGCGCATGATATCCTCGGCAAAGAGCTTTTCGTCCTTCCATTCGTCCCAGGTTTCCAGATTCATCGACGAGAGGCAGCAGACCGCCGTGCGATCATTGCCGAGATGATCGCGGCCGGTGGGCAGGGTGATTTCCGAACAGAGGTTCGAGGTCGACACTTTGAGACCGAGGTCGCGATGATGTTTGGGCATCGTGCGGTTCACGGTGTCGTTGAACACGATATAGGGCTCGCCGGTGGCGAGGCGGGTTTCGACCAGTTTCTGGAACAGCGAACGGGCGTCGACCTTGCCGCGTTCCGACCCGTCCTTGGGGCTGCGCAGAATGAATTCAGCGCCGTCGCGCACCGCTTCCATGAACTCGTCGTTCAACAGGACGCCGTGATGGAGGTTCAGCGCCTTGCGGTTGAAATCGCCACTGGGCTTGCGGATTTCGAGGAATTCCTCAATTTCGGGATGCGACACGTCGAGATAGCAGGCGGCGGAGCCGCGACGCAGGCTGCCCTGGCTGATCGCCAGCGTCAGGCTGTCCATCACGCGGACGAAGGGGATGATGCCGCTGGTCTTGCCGTTGAGGCCAACCGGCTCGCCGATGCCGCGCACGCTGCCCCAATAGGTGCCGATGCCGCCGCCGCGCGAGGCGAGCCAGACATTTTCGTTCCAGGTGTTGACGATGCCTTCCAGGCTATCGTCGACGCTGTTGAGATAGCAGCTGATCGGCAGGCCGCGCCCGGTGCCGCCGTTCGAGAGCACCGGCGTGGCGGGCATGAACCAGAGGCGCGAAATATAGTCGTAGACGCGCTGGGCATGATCCTGATCGTCGGCATAGGCGGCGGCGACGCGCGCGAACAGATCCTGATAGGATTCGCCGGGCAGCAGATAGCGGTCGTTGAGCGTGTCCTTGCCGAATTCGGTCAGCAGCGCGTCGCGCGACGAATCCGTCACGACGGCAAAGCGCCGTTCCTGCACGGTCGAGGAGGTCATCGCAGGCGTCGCCGGCTTCACCGGGTCGGGCGCGATCGCGTCCATCAAATCTTCCATCACGGTCGCCACGTCGCCTGCACCACCTTGTTCGCTGTTCCGAAAATCCATATCCGCCCCCGAATGTTCCCGTTTCGTTCGATTCGGTCAAGCCAGTCCGGGGCGAGCCGCAGACAATAGCATGAATCCCAACATAACGGCATGGCAAAGGGACCAACCTGGCCGATTACCGGGATGAAAATCCCGGCCCGCCGAAAAATGTCATCAGCGGTCAATCACAAGCTGTTGGGTAGCCCCTGTCACCCCGATACAAGGGATAGTGCCACAGCGCCCCGTGCGATCAAGAGGGTAAATGACAGTTCAGGGACTTTAGAGCCTACCCTGCCCGGCCCCGTCGATAGTCGCGATACGCGGTGCGATGCAGCGACGCGCGGAGTTACTAGGCACCCGCAAATCGCAAGCTGCAAATCGCCGCCGAAAAATAAATTTGCCTTGCCACCTAAATGCGTCGGCAGAAAAATCCGCGCGCATCGAACATGGCGTAACTGTCCCGAAACCGATTTTGCACCTGCCGTCCCGCCAGGGCATATAGCCCGATCCCGGCCACGCCCTTTGCGGGAGTTTTGTGAACCATGCTTTTCTACTATCACCCGCTGTCATCCTATTGCTGGAAGGTGCTGATCGCGCTGTATGAGAATGCAACGCCCTTCACCCCCGGGATGATGGAGGATGACGGTATCGCGCAGGAATGGAGGACGCTGTGGCCGATCGGCAAATTCCCGATCCTAATGGATGGCGACAGGTTGGTGGCCGAGGCGAGCATCATCGTCGAATATCTGGGACAGGCCGCGCCCGGCCCGTTCGTGCCGATCCCCGCCGATCCGGACACCGCCCTGGAAGTGCGGCTGATGGACCGATTGTTCGACAATTATGTGATGGCGCCGATGCAGGCGGCGGTGGCGGACCGGATCAGGCCCAATGGCGTGCCGAAAGATCCTTTCGCCGTCGAGCAGGCGATGGCCCTGCTCGCCAAAGCCTATGACCTGATCGAAGCGCGGATCGCCGGGCGTCACTGGGCGGCGGGGGCGGATTTCAGCCTGGCCGATTGCGCGGCGGCCCCGGCGCTATTCTACGCCGATTATGTCTTGCCCTTCCGCGACAGCCATCCAGAGCTTGGCGCCTATATGGCGCGGCTGGAAGCGCGACCCAGCTTCGCGCGGGTGCTGGAAGAGAAGGCACCTTATTTCCATTATTTCCCGTTCGCCGATGCCAAGGGCGCGCGCTGAAAAGGCATCAGCCCCGCCACGCCTTCATCGCCTTGTCATAACGCGCGCGGGCCGCGTCACGGGCTTGGGTGAGCTTGTCGGTCTCTTCTTCCATCCGTTTTTCAAGCGCCTGCCGCTCGCGACGAAGCGCGGCTTCGCGATCGGCGAGTGCACGGCGCTTAGCGTCATGGCTATCCCCCGCCGTGCTCAGCGCCTCCTCGGCGGCGTCGAGCGCCGAGCGATCGGGGCGGGGCTTAAGCCTTGGCGCGGGGGCCGAGGGGCGACGCGCCTTGTCGGCCTTTGGCGCGGGGGCGTCTTTTGGCGCAGGCTGGTCTTCGGGCAGGGCGGCGAGATGCTCCGCCATGCTGCCGCGTACCCGCTTGACGACCGTACCAGGCTGCGCGAGCGGCTCCGCCATCAGCGCTTCGTCGGTCACTTCCTCCGCGACCCCGCGCGCGAAAAGGTCAGCATCGGCACCCCATGCCGCGAGCGCGGCCTTCCGGCTGGACGCGGCGACATAGGCGTCGTGAAAGCCGATCGCCGAACGGAAAACCTTGAGCTTGCGCGCCATGCGCGACAACCGCACCCCTATGCATTCGGTTCGATCGATGCTGAAGGCTGGACTCAAAGCGGCATTTTCTTATAGCCGGTCGCGACGCACCCGCAGCAAAAGCGGGGCCAGATACAAGGACACGGGTAGATGACGCTCATCAAGGAAGCCGATCTCGTCGAGAGCGTCGCCGACGCGCTCCAGTTCATCAGCTACTATCATCCGATGGATTATATCCGCGCGCTGGGCGAAGCCTATGAGGCGGAACAGTCGCCCGCCGCCAAGGACGCGATCGCGCAGATCCTGACCAACAGCCGCATGTGCGCCGAGGGGCATCGCCCGATCTGCCAGGATACCGGCATCGTCAATGTCTTCGTCAAATGGGGCATGGATTGCCGGCTGGACGTGACCACCCGGTCGTTGCAGGAGATTGTCGACGAGGGCGTGCGCCGCGCCTACCTCCATCCCGAAAACAAGCTGCGCGCATCGGTACTGGCCGACCCCGCCTTCACGCGCCGCAATACCAAGGACAACACGCCTTCGGTCCTGCATGTCGAGATGGTGCCGGGCAATAAGGTGACCGTGGACGTCGCGGCCAAGGGCGGCGGTAGCGAGAACAAGTCCAAGTTCAAGATGATGAACCCGAGCGATTCGATCGTCGATTGGGTGCTGGAGATGATCCCGCAAATGGGCGCTGGCTGGTGTCCGCCGGGCATGCTGGGCATCGGCATCGGCGGCACGGCCGAACATTGCGTTCACCTCGCCAAGAAGGCGCTGATGGAGCCGATCGACATGGGACCATTGAAGGCGCGCGGGCCGCAAAATGATATCGAACGCTTGCGCATCGAGATTTTCGACAAGGTCAATGCGCTCGGCATCGGCGCGCAGGGGCTGGGCGGGCTTTCCACCATCCTCGACGTCAAGATCATGGACGCGCCCTGCCATGCGGCGGGCAAGCCCGTGGCGATGATCCCCAATTGCGCCGCGACGCGCCACGCCCATTTCACGCTCGACGGATCGGGGCCGGCCTATCTGGAGCAGCCCAACCTTAGCGAATGGCCCGACGTCAACTGGACGCCGGACAAGGCGGCGATCCGCGTCGACCTCGACAATCTGACGCCGGAGATGGTGCAAAGCTGGAAGCATGGCGACCGGCTGTTGCTGAACGGCAAGATGCTGACCGGACGCGACGCCGCCCATGCGCGGATCAAGGCGATGCTGGAAGCGGGCGAGGAGCTGCCGGTCGAATTCCGGGGCCGCGTCATCTATTATGTGGGTCCCGTCGATCCAGTGGGCGAGGAAATCGTCGGCCCGGCGGGTCCCACCACGGCGACCCGCATGGATAAGTTCACGCGCATGATGCTGGAACAGGGGCTGCTGGCGATGGTCGGCAAGGCCGAGCGCGGTCCCATGGCGATCGAGGCGATCCGCGATCACAAGAGCGCCTATCTGATGGCGGTCGGCGGCGCGGCCTATCTCGTCGCGAAGGCGATCAAGGGATCGACCGTGGTCGGCTTCCATGATCTGGGCATGGAGGCGATCTACGAGTTCGAGGTGCAGGACATGCCGGTCACTGTCGCAGTCGACAGCGAGGGGCAGAGCGTCCACCATCTCGCGCCGCTCGTGTGGCAGGAAAAGATCAAACGCGAGAAGCTGCTCGAAAAGGCGTGAGCCAAGGAGGCGTGATGCCCAATTATATTCCGGTTTTCTACGGCTCCTACCGCACCGACCGGATGGGCATCCGCCTCGCCCGCTATATCGTCGCGCAATTGCAGGCGCGCGGCGACGAGGCCGAACTGATCGACGCGCAGGCGGTCGGCCTGCCCATGCTCGATCGCATGTTCAAGGAATATGCGCCGGGGGATGCGCCGGAGGCGATGGCAGAGCTGGCTGGCAAGATCAGGCGGGCCGACGCGTTCATATTGGTCACCGGCGAATATAATTGGGGGATGCAGCCTGGCCTCAAGAACCTCACCGACCATTTTCTGGAGGAATGGTTCTGGCGGCCCGCCGCCATCGCCAGCTATTCGGCGGGCCGGCTGGGCGGCGCGCGGGCCAATTCGGCCTGGCATGCGACCTTGGCGGAAATGGGCATGGTCGTTATTTCCAGCACGCTGACGGTCGGGTCGATCGGCCAGAGCCTCGACGCGGACGCGCAACCGGTGGGCGATGGCGGCAAGGCGCTGGAGCGCGGCTTCCCGCGTTTTGCCGATGATCTGGCCTGGTGGACGGAAGCGACGAAGGCGCAGCGCGAGCGGCGCGCCCCGCCCTACTGACCCGCCCACACGCAACCGGCATGATCACATCTCCCATCTGGCTGCCCGCGACGCTGATCGCGGGAGCGACGCAGGCGTGGCGTACCGCGCTTCAGCGGCGGGTCAGCCAGAGCCTGTCGCTCAATGCCGCCGGGCTGGTGCGCTATCTGTACGGCCTGCCCTTCGCGCTGCTGCTGCTGGCGGGGTATCAGGCGCTGTTTCCCACGCCCTTTCCCGTGCTTGGGCCTTTGTTCCTGCCGTTCTGCGCGGCAGGTGGGCTGGCGCAGATCATCGCCACCAACCTGCTGATCCTGGCGTTCGGGCATCGCAATTTCGTCGTCGGCACCGCCTATTCCAAGACCGAAGCTGTGCAGGGGGCGATCCTGTCTTTCCTGCTGATGGGCGAGACGCTGAGCGCGCTGAGCTGGGCCGGAATAGGCTGCGGCGTAACGGGCGTCATGCTGCTGTCGACCGGGGGCAAGCGGATGGGGCCGATGGATTTCGTGCGCGCGCTCGGCCAGCCGGCGGCGCTGACCGGGATCGCGTCGGGCTTTTTCTTCGCACTGACCGCGATCGGCATCCGCCGCGCGACGCAACAAGTGGGCGGCGGTGATCCCGTCCATGCCGCGCTGATCGTGCTGTGCGTCACGGTCGCGTTGCAATCGCTGATGCAGGGCGGCTGGCTGTTGTGGCGCGAGCCGGGCGAGATGCGGCGGGTGTTTGCGAGCTGGCGCGTGTCGGGACAGGTCGGGCTGCTGTCCGCTTGCGGATCGGCCTGCTGGTTCACGGGCTTTGCCACCGCGCCGGTCGCGCTGGTGCGGATCGTGGGGCAGATCGAGGTCGCCTTCACGCTCGCCTTCGGGCATTTCTATCTGGGTGAGCGCATGGCGCGCAGCGAGGTCGCGGGACTGTTGCTGGTGGTGATCGGCGTGGCGCTGGCGCTCGCCGGAGCGTTGTGACGGTTGCCCGCCGCGCCGCCGCTTCCTATGGCTGGGGCATGACCTTCGCGAAAAAACTGGGCGCGGCGCTGCTGTGGATCGTCGTGGCGCTGTGCCTCGCCGTCACCCTCATCCCGCCTTTCCTCGACCGCATCTATTATGAGGGACGGCCGAGCCGCCATTATGACGGCGCGCATTTCTTCAATCCCGATGGCGAGATCGAATTTTCCGGCCCCCCCGGAGCCAGCCGGCAGGGCTTCGTCACGCGCTGGCTGCTCGGCCGCGACGATCGCCCGGACTGGCCCGATGCGATCGCGGTGAAGCCGGCGCAGCCCGCTCCCTTCGCCGCGCCGCGCGGCATGGTGGCGACCTGGGTGGGCCATGCGACCGTGCTGGTGCAGGCGGCGGGGATCAACATCCTGACCGATCCGATCTGGTCGGACTATGCGAGCCCCCTGCCCCCCTTCGGCCCGAAGCGCGTCGCGCAGCCGGGCGTCCGCATGGAGGACCTGCCAAAGATCGACCTGATCCTCATCAGCCATAATCATTACGACCATCTCGACATCCCGACGCTGAAAAAGCTGTGGGCGCGGGACCGGCCGAAGATCGTCACCAGCCTTGGAAACGATGCGATCTTGAAGGCCAACGGCATTCCCGCGGTGGCGCTCGACTGGGGCCGGTCGGTCAGCGGGGCGCAGTTGAACGGCCTCGCGCCGAACGCGGTCATCCAGTGCGAAAATTACGAACATTGCCCCGATTATCGCGTCCATGTGACCCGCGCCCATCATTGGGGCAGCCGCTGGGGGACGGACCGGAACCGGGCGCTCTGGTCGAGCTTCGTCGTCGCCACGCGGGCGGGCAACATCTTCTTCGCTGGCGACACGGGCGCTGGCGACATGGCGTGGCCGGGGGAGGCGGCGCGGCTCGGGCCGATCCGGCTGGCGCTGATCCCGATCGGCGCGTTCCGCTTCTGGCCGGGGCAGATGGAATCGGACGCCCATA
Organism: Sphingobium fluminis; assembly: GCF_037723805.1. Taxonomy (NCBI): domain Bacteria; kingdom Pseudomonadati; phylum Pseudomonadota; class Alphaproteobacteria; order Sphingomonadales; family Sphingobiaceae; genus Sphingobium; species Sphingobium fluminis. The sequence goes on along the minus strand of NZ_JBBJUK010000001.1, from coordinate 310,613 downwards.
TCGGGCCGGAACGCGCGGTGCAGGTGTTCGAACGGCTGGGCGCGTCAACCGCGATCCCCATACACTGGGGGACGTTCCACCTGTCCTACGAGAAATGGGACACGCCGCCGCGCATGCTGGAGCACTATCTGCGCTGCGCCGGGATCGAGCGCAAACGCTTCGCGCCGCTGCGCATCGGGCAGGCGATCATGGTGCCGGGCTATTCGCCCGTGCCGCGCCGCAAGCGGCGGTGCGATCACCGGGCGATTGATGCGCTGGAGTAGGTGACTGCTTTGGGTGCGTAGGGAAATGGCGGCTTTCAAAGCATGGTCTGCATTAGCGGACGATCCGCTCTTTCCCTTGCTGGCCGTATTCCATCCCACCACAAGGCGCAGACGTGTCATTGATGCCACCCGTTGCGACAATACGAACATCGCGACCCCAGAAATGCGCAATTCGATCTATGTCGACGAACGTCGCATCCTTGTAGGTAATATGAAGATTGTTGCTGTCAGCCCATCTGATATTGACGCCGTAGGCACAATCACTTCGAACCGCCCCATACAGGCCAGCGACTGCATGATCCCAATAAATAGGCCATCGTCTAGCGATATTAATCTCATAGGCAAAATCGGTTGTTGCACCGCCGTTAATTTCAGTGACGGTAGCGACGAGCGCGCCGTCCGGTGACTGAGCCTTCATGACATCCACGCGCGATACGCATGTGTTGAGGAGCAGAATGACGCAGAGAGCCAAGCCCAGAAATCCAATGCCTAGGCAACCTTTAGCGCCCAATCGCGGTCGATCATATTTCTGGCCATCGTTCATACTGCAGAGTTAAAGCCGAGGCTCAATGTCTGCAATTGAGACACCTGCGTCGGTGATCGGACGACGACAATTGGTTCGCTTCCAGCCATCAACTCACCGGCGCTCTTCGCCGATAGCTGAGCGCCTCGGCGACATGCACGCGCCCGACCCCTTCCGCCCCGGCGAGGTCGGCGATGGTGCGGGCGACGCGCAGGACGCGGGTGTAGCCGCGCGCCGACATCTTCATCGCGGCGGCGGCCTGCGCCAGTAGCTGGCGGCCTGCCTCGTCGGGACCGGCGAATTCCTCCAGCGCCTCGCCATCCACCTCCGCATTGGTGCGCACTTTCGTTCCGGCGTAGCGCTCGGTCTGCACCGCGCGCGCGGCGGCGACTCGGTCGGCGACCTCGGCCGATCCTTCGGGCGGCGGCGGCAGGACGAGATCGGCGGCGCTCACGGCCTGCACCTCGACATGCAGGTCGATACGGTCGAGCAACGGTCCCGACACCTTGGCCTGATAATCGGCGGCGCAGCGCGGCGCGCGCGAGCAGGCCAGCGCCGGATCGCCCAAATGGCCGCAGCGGCACGGGTTCATCGCCGCGATCAACTGGACGCGCGCGGGGAAGGTGACATGGGCGTTGGCGCGCGCGACCGTGACCTCGCCCGTTTCCAGCGGCTGGCGCAGCGAATCGAGCACGGCGCGCTGAAATTCGGGCAGTTCGTCGAGGAACAGCACGCCCAGATGCGCCATGCTGACCTCGCCGGGACGAGCCTTGAGGCCGCCGCCGACCAGAGCCGCCATCGACGCGCTGTGATGGGGATTTCGGAACGGCCGCGCGCGGCTGATCCGGCCCCCCTGCAAGGTGCCGGCGACGCTCGCCACCATCGAGCTTTCCAGCGCTTCGGAGGGCGTCATGTCGGGCAATATGCCGGGGAGACAGCTCGCCATCAGCGACTTGCCTGCGCCCGGCGGCCCGACCATCAGCAGATTATGTCCGCCCGCCGCGGCGATCTCCAGCGCGCGTTTGGCGGTTTCCTGCCCCTTGACCTGCTTGAGGTCGGCGGTGCGAACCGGCATTTCCACCGGACCCGGCTGCGGCGGGGAGAGTGCCCCTGTCCCCTTGAAATGGTTGAGCAGGCTCAAAAGGTCAGGAGCGGCGATCACCTCCACCTGCCCGGCCCATGCAGCCTCGGCCCCCTGTGCGGCGGGGCAGACAAGGCCCAGTTCCCCTTCACCGGCATGAAGCGCGGCCAGCAATACGCCGGGCGTCGGCGCGGTGCGCCCGTCCAGCCCAAGTTCGCCGACGACGATATAGCCGGCCAGCGTTTCCGCATCGATCACGCCCATGGCGCCCAGCAGCGCGAGCGCGATGGGCAGATCGAAATGTGAGCCTTCCTTAGGCAGATCGGCCGGCGACAGGTTGATGGTGATCCGCTTGGGCGGCAGCGACAGGCCGATGGCGGCGATGGCGTTGCGCACCCGCTCGCGGCTTTCGGCCACGGCTTTGTCGGGTAGCCCCACGAGAATGAAATTGGGCAGGCCCGGCACCAGCTGGCACTGGACCTCGACGCGGCGCGCCTCCAGCCCGAGATAGGCAACCGTCGAAACCGTCGAAACCAAACGCCCCGTCCTTCCCCCTGATGCCGTCCCGTGGCGGCCGTCAGCCCTCTTCGTCCGCCGACGCCTTCGCTTCAACCCGCCCCTTGAACCCTTGCGCCACGACATACCATTCGACGCTGCCCTTGCGGCTGGCCGGGGGCTTGGCATGCTTGATCGTGGTGAAATGCTTTTTGAGCATGGTCAGCAATTCGCCGTCGGTGCCGCCAGCGAACACCTTCGCCACGAACGTCCCGCCCTTGGCCAGATTTTCCACCGCGAAGAACAAGGCTGCCTCGACCAGCCCCATCGTGCGCAGATGATCGGTCTGGGCATGGCCCACGGTGTTGGCCGCCATGTCGGAAATGATGAGATCGGGGGCCTGCCCCAGCGCCTCGCACAGAATATCCGGCGCCTTGTCGTCCATGAAGTCCATTTCGAACAGGGTGACGCCGGCGATGGCGTCGGTCGGTAACAGGTCGATGCCGACCACCGCCGCCTTGGGGGCCAGCTTGCGCACCACTTGCGCCCAGCCGCCCGGCGCGACGCCAAGGTCGATCACGGCGCGGCTGCCCTTTACGAAATGAAATTTCTCGTCGAGTTCGAGCAGCTTGAAGGCGGCGCGGCTGCGCCATCCTTCGGCCTTGGCCTTGCGGACATAGGGATCGTTGAGTTGGCGTTCGAGCCAGCGCGTCGATTGCGCCGTGCGCCCCTTCGCCGTCTTGACCCGGACCTTGCCGACGCCCGCGCCCCTCATGAACCGCCTCCGTCGCGGTCCATCAGGCCACGCAATATGCCTTCCCTGATGCCCCGGTCGGCAACGCCGAGCCGCTGTGCGGGCCAAATGTCCATGATCGATTCGAGAATGGCGCAGCCTGCCACCACCAGATCGGCGCGCTCGGTGCCGATGCAGGGCAGTTTCTGCCTTTCGGCGAGGCTCATCGTCGCGAGCCGCGTGGAAATCGCGCGCATCGATGGCGCTGGCACGATCAGCCCGTCGATCGCCTGCCGGTCATAGCGCGGCAGTTCGAGATGCAGGCTGGCAAGTGTCGTCACCGTGCCCGATGTGCCAAGAAGCCGCATGCCGATCGCGTCTCGGGGCAGCCGCCGGGCGAGCGGTGCGAAGGCATCGGCCACGCGCGCGCGCATCCGGGCATAGGCAGCGTGGCGCTCTTGCGCGTCGCCATGGTCGAACAATTCGCTTTCCGTCAGCGATACGACGCCCCAGGGCGCGCTGACCCAGTCGACGATGCGCGGCGCTTCATTACCCCTAGCGTCGACCAGAACCAGCTCGGTCGATCCCCCGCCAATATCGAAGATCAGCGCAGGGCCATCGCCCGGCTCCAACAGCGCATGACAGCCCAGCACCGCCAGCCGCGCCTCTTCCTGCGCGCTGATGATGTCGAGGGCGATGCCGGTTTCGCGATAGACGCGATCGATGAAATCCGCGCCGTTCGACGCGCGGCGGCACGCTTCGGTCGCAACCGAGCGGGCGAGGGTCACATGGCGGCGCTTGAGCTTGTCGGCGCAGACGGCGAGCGCCGCGATGGCGCGGTCGATCGCCACGTCGCTGATCCGGCCGGTCGCGGCCAGCCCCTCGCCCAGCCGCACGATGCGGGAAAAAGCATCGACGACGATGAAACCGTCGACCGAGGGCTTGGCAATCAGCAAGCGGCAATTATTGGTGCCCAGGTCGATCGCCGCATAGGCGCGCCGGCCACGCTGATGGGGTGGAAGCCCCCGTGCTATCGACGGGGGAGGAATGGCCGCAGCCTTGCTCCCATTGCCGGGGCCGGACGGGGTATGCTTCCCCGATAAACCCCCGGCGGGACCGGAACCCTGCGGCGATGGGCGGCTATGCTGCACCAAGGCCCTAATCTCGCTTCATGCTCGCCGGGCCGAAAGGCACCGGAACTTGAAAGTGAACCTAGGCGGCTGTGCGGCAAAGCGCAAGGCGGGGGCAAGCCGTCTGAAATGCGCGGAGGGAGCTTTTTCTTCCGGGGCCGCATGCGCCAGCGGCGCATTTCCAAACAGGCGCTTAAAGCGGCAGAAGCGCGGCGACGATCCAGCGTTCCTCCGCCCGCAAAAGTCCCCAGGCGCGGGCGGCGGCGCGGCTGTCCATCGCTTCGACGCCGACCCCCAGCGATTCCAGACTGCGCACGAAGGCGCGTGGCGGCTGTTGCAGGCCTGCGCCCGTGCCGAGCAACAGAAATTCCGGGCGCGGGTCACCATCGAGCAGATCGCCAAGCGCGACTATCGTCAGCGCACCGGCCGCCGGCGCCGCGTCCCACGCCAGCGCGCGCGTCGGCGTCAGCAGCAGTCCCCCGGGAAAGACGTCGTCCTTTACCCGGAAACCGCGCCCGGCAAAGCCCGTGACGATCGGCCCCTGTCCGGTCTCGTCACGGCGCAGCTCGATGCCGGCGCGGCGCTGGTCGGGTGTATCGGTCAGGGCTGTGCCCCGTCGCGTGGCCCCATGCGCTCGGCCTGCGCCGCCAGCCCCTTGGGCGCCTTGCGTTCGGCCATGCCGGGCTTGAGGCCCAGCGAGATCAGGAGCGACGAGGACACATAGACCGACGAATAGGTGCCGACGATAATGCCCAGCATCATCGCGGCGGTAAAGCCACGCAGCACATGGCCGCCGAACAGCAACAGCGCGCCAAGCGCCAGCATGATCGTGAGCGAGGTCATGACCGTGCGCGGCAGGGTTTCGTTGACCGACAGGTCGATCAGCGCCTTCATGTCCATCTTGCGATATTTGCGCATATTTTCGCGGATGCGGTCGTCGATCACCATCTTGTCGTTGATCGAATAACCCACGATCGTCAGCACGGCGGCGACGATATTGAGGTCGAATTCCAGCTGGGTGATGGCGAAGAAACCGAGCGTCATCAGCACGTCGTGCATGATCGCAACGAAGGTCGAGACGCCGAACTGCCATTCATAACGGAACCAGGAAAAGATCGCGATGCCGACCACGGCGAGCATCACCGCCAGCACGCCGTTGCGGATCAGTTCGCCCGAAACCTTGCCCGAAACGGTATCGTAGCGGGAAAAGACGACGCCGGGGAAACGCGCGGTCATCGCCTTTCTGGTTTTTTCGACCACGGCATTGGCCGCGCCAGCGCCACCCTGCTCAGGCAGCGGCAGGCGGATTTGAACGGTTTGCGGATCGCCGAACTGCTGGAGCGAGCTTTCGCCCACGCGCAGGTTGGCGATAGTGTCGCGCACCTTGTCGGTTTCCACCGCTTGGGGGAATTTCGCCTCGATCATCAGGCCGCCGACGAAATCTACGCCCAGATTGAGGCCACGATAGGCGGTGGCGCCGACCGCGAGCACGGTCAGCAGCGCCGTCAGAGCAAAGGCCCAGTGGCGGATCGCGACAAAGCCGATATTCGTGTTGTCGGGGACGAGTTTCAGAAGTTTCATGGGTGTGTCCTCCCGCCCCTTAAATGGTGATGTCGGTCGGCCGGGTGCGGCGCACCCAGTTGGCGACGACCATGCGGGTGAAGGTGACGGCGGTGAATACGCTGGTCGCGATGCCGATCAGCAGCACGATGGCGAAGCCCTTCACCGGGCCGGAGCCGAGCGCCAGCATGATGCCGCCAGCGATGGCGTGAGTCACGTTCGCTTCGAAGATGGTGCGGCTCGCTTCCTTGTAGCCGAACTCGATCGCCTGGACGACGTTGCGCCCGCGTCGCCGCTCCTCACGGATTCGCTCGTAGATGAGGACGTTGGCGTCGACCGCGGTGCCGATGGTCAGCACGAAGCCGGCAATGCCGGGCAGCGTCAGCGTCGCGCCAAGGATGCCCATCACGCCCAGGATTACGAGCACGTTGATCGCGACGGCGAGGTTGGCGTACATGCCAAAGCGCCCGTAGCTCATAAACATGAACAGCGCGACGGCGACCACGGCGATGATCGACGCGATCAGGCCCGCCCGGATCGAATCCGCGCCAAGACCGGGGCCGACGGTCCGTTCCTCGACCACGGTCAGTGCAACGGGGAGATTGCCCGAGCGCAGCGCGATGGCGAGCTGGTTGGCGGTTTCGACGGTGAAATTGCCGGATATCGTGGCCGAGCCACCGAGGATGGGTTCATTGATATTGGGCGCGGACAGGACTTCATTGTCGAGGATGATGGCGAACGGGCGGTTGACGTTCTGCGACGTCACCTCGCCGAACTTGCGCCCGCCCGCGCCGCTGAAGCGGATCGTGATATTGGGCTGATTGGTCTGCTGGTCGTAGGTCTGCTGCGCGTCGGTCAGATCCTCGCCCGACACCATGACCTGCCGTCTGACCGCGATCCTGGGGACGCCGGACGGATTGCCGGGATAGGACAGCACCTCGCTGCCCACCGGCGCGCGGCCCTGCGCCACTTCGGCCGGGTTGGCGGTGTAATCAACCAGCTTGAATTCGAGCTTGGCGGTCTTGCCAAGCAGGTCCTTGAGCGCCTTGGGGTCCTGAAGGCCCGGCACCTGCACGACGATGCGATTGTCGCCCTGCTGCTGGATATTGGGTTCGCGGGTGCCCAGTTCATCGGTACGCTTGCGGATGACTTCGGTCGCGACCTTCATCGCGCTCTTGACCGCATTGTCAATGCCGGCGGGCGTTGGCGTAATGGTGATGGTGGAGCTGTTGACGACCTCGACATTGAAGTCGCGCTGGCCGGTCAGCCCCGCGCCCTGCGTCAGCGGGCGGATGCGTTCGACCGCCGCGTCCACCTGGGCCGGGTTGCGCACCATGAAGCTGAGTTTCCCGTCCCGCGCGGAGATATCGCCGATCGCGATGCGCGGGTCGCCCCGGCGCAACTCGGTGCGGACCTGCTCCTCCATATTGGTCAGGCGCTGTTTTGCGACATCCTGGGTGCTGGCTTCGAGCAGCAGATGGCTGCCGCCCGACAGGTCGAGCCCCAGATTGACGCGGGTCTGCATGAAGCCCGGCAACTGGCTGACCACCCGGTCGGGCAGGAAGGTCGGCACCGCGCACAGGATGCCGATCAGCAGCGGTAGCAAAATCGCAAACACCGCCGAGCGCGAGAAGTTCAGCATGGTTGGTTCAGTCGTTCGCAGGCTTGGCGGCCATCGGGTCGATGACGTCGGACAGGGTGGACTTGACCGCCTTGACCTTCATGCCGGGCGCCAGTTCGATATCGACATAGACGTCGTCGACGCGCGCAACCTTGCCCACGAGACCGCCGCCGGTGACGACGCTGTCGCCTTTCTTCACTGCATCGATCTTTGCCTTGTGCGCCTTCATCCGCTTTTGCTGGGGGCGCAGGAGCAGGAGGTAGAAAACGGCGAAAATCAGGACCAGCGGCAGCATCTGCATGGCGATGGAAGCGCCGGACGCTGGCCCGCCTGCGGTCTGGGCAAAGGCTGGAGTGATGAACATGGATGGGGCTTTCGCTTGGGTCACGGGTCGCCGCAGGACGATTGGAACGCCCACGGATCAAGGGCGCGCGGCTAACACAGATGGGGGCGCGGGGGCAACATGATTAAGGGGCCGCCGGGCGGCTGGGAGGGCCTGCGCCTAATGGCTTGCAACTTGGGGCGCGCCGCTCTAAGAGCCGCCGCTCGGTCGGGACGTAGCGCAGCCTGGTAGCGCATCACACTGGGGGTGTGGGGGTCGGAGGTTCGAATCCTCTCGTCCCGACCAAGATTTCAATGACCTAGCCGATATTTTCACCCCGCCAGGGGCCACCAAATTCGCTCTGGTGGTGCGCTGGTGGTGCAAATTTAATTTTGGCGATGGCCACGCAGTGCATGGCAACGCCTCGACATCGCACGCGTCCGGCACCCTTCCGATTGAAGATTCGCCTCACTCTGCTTATGCCAGCCGATAGATGCGAGAGCCCTTGCCTCTTCGCCCCGCCGAGTTCGTCAAAATTCGGGATGGCTATAGTGCGTTTCTGAAACGACCCGCAGGAACGGCTTTGACCGCCATCATCCCGACAAGCGTGCTTGGCGCGATGGCATCGGCGGCGAAACGCGGGCGCAAACGTCGCAACGGGCTACACTTAGCGCAATTGGCCTCGGTCGTCGTCGTATTGCTAGCTGTGGTCCTGGTCGCTGCTCAAGATCGGATCGCACACGGCGGCGGTTTGGTTCTGCTTTTTGCCGGAGGCTGCACCTTCATATGAGCGCGCAAACGCGCCAAGGTGCGCGATGAACCGGAAATCGAGGAAATCCTCACCGAGCCGGACGAAACGCTGGCGCGTAATCTGCGGGCGCTTGACGACTTTCGAAAACTGATCGCCAGCGGCGACATCTCATGTGTCGAGCGACGTCCCGATGGGAGCCTTAAGCCCGTTACAAAGACCGCCCTTCGCGCATTTCTCGCCGATCATGGCATGCTTCTCATCGTCAGCCGGGATCAAAACCTTTGGCAATGCATCCCGCACCGCCCAATTCCCATGAACGAATTGCTGGTCAAGCTGGGCGGTCGCGTTGCCCCTGGCCGCCTGGCTGTAGGCCGGTCCCATGTCACGCTCCCACCAGACGGCCGACATCCAAATGCAGGCAACAAAATCTGGACCACATCTACTATTTGGAAGAGCGATCGATCTCCCGCTCCTGGGCTGTTCGATTATATCTACCTCTGCAGCCGCTTGTCGCACCCAGGCAACGCCTAGGCAGTCCTTGGGCGACACGCCGGCGGGTTGAAATACCATCTTTTGTGTTTTTAACGAACTCATATTCTATTATCAAATTTTTTGTTGCGCTGGCCGCGTGCGCGGGACTAGGCGATATAATGATATCCTGCGCGCACCGCCTCGTCGCAGCCAAATGTCTATTGGAGTGTCACATGCGCGCGTACAATCCCGGCTTTGGCAACCATGTTTCGACCGAGGCGATCGCCGGCGCGCTTCCGCTGGGCAGAAACTCGCCGCAGAAAGTGCCGTTTGGTCTTTACGCTGAACAGCTTTCCGGCACGGCTTTTACAGCGCCACGCAGTGAAAACCGGCGTAGCTGGCTCTATCGGATGCGACCGGCTGCGAACCATCGGCCTTTTTCGGTCTATGACAAGAACGCGCATTTCAACACCGGGCCTTTTGCCGATCCGGTGCCGCCCAATCGGCTGCGCTGGGACCCGCTCAAGCCCGCCGATGGATCAAGCGACTTCCTCGACAGCCTCGTGACGATTGCGGGCAATGGCGATGTACAAGCAGGCACGGGCATCGGCATCCACCTGTTTTCCGCCAATCGCGACATGGAGCGCCGCGCCTTTTCCTCAAGCGATGGCGAAATGCTGATCGTGCCTGCGTCCGGCAGGATGGTCATCAGGACCGAACTGGGCGTGATCGAGATCGAGCCGCAGCAGATTGCGGTCGTCCCGCGGGGCGTGCGGTTCAGCGTTTTTTTGCCCGATGGCCCGGCGAGCGGCTATGTCTGCGAAAATCATGGGGCTTTGCTGCGCCTGCCCGACCTTGGGCCGATCGGCGCCAACGGTCTCGCCAATCCGCGCGATTTCGAGACGCCGGTCGCGTCTTTCGAGGATATCGACGCGCCGTTCGAGATCGTGCAGAAATTCTCCGGGCGCCTCTGGACGACGACGTTGGACCATTCGCCGTTCGATGTCGTGGCCTGGCACGGTAATCTTGCGCCCTACCGCTATGATCTGCGCCGGTACAACAGCATCAATACGGTGAGCTACGACCATCCCGATCCGTCGATCTTCACCGTGCTGACCAGCCCGAGCGACACGCCGGGAACGGCGAATATCGACTTCGTCATCTTCCCGCCGCGCTGGATGGTGGCTGAGGATACATTCAGGCCACCCTGGTTCCACAGGAATATCATGAGCGAGTTCATGGGGCTGATCCACGGGGCCTATGATGCGAAGGAGGGCGGCTTCCTGCAGGGCGGCGCGTCGCTGCACAACTGCATGAACGGCCACGGTCCCGACAAGGCCAGTTATGAAAAGGCCATTGCAGCCGATCTGAAGCCGCACAAGATCGAAGAGACGATGGCGTTCATGTTCGAAAGCCGCTTCATCATCTGTCCCACCGCCTATGCGCTGGGCCTTCCCGAATGCCAGTCCGACTATGACGAGGTCTGGTCCGGATTTACCAAGGCGGAGTTGCCCTGATGACCAGACCAGCGATTGACGAAACCCATGACCCCTTGCGGACGAGCTGGATCGAGAGCGCGAACGGCCATGCCTGTTTCCCGATCCAGAACCTTCCTTTGGGTATCTTCTCGGTAGCCGGAGACACGCCGCGCGGCGGCATTGCGATTGGCGATTCCATTCTCGATCTCAAGGCGCTGGCCGGGTCGCAGTTTTTGCAAGGAGAGGCCCACCGTGCCGGTGAAGCAGCAGCCCGATCGCATCTCAACGCGCTGCTGGAAATGGGCGCGCCCGTGCGGGTCGCGCTGAGGAAAGCGGTGTCTGACCTGCTCTCCAACCCAGACCATCAAGCGCATGTGGAACCGATGCTGGTCACCCGGTCCACAGCGACGATGCACCTCCCGGCAAAGATCGGCGACTATACCGACTTCTATGTCGGCATCCATCACGCGACCAATATCGGGTCGCTGTTCCGGCCCGACAATCCGCTGTTGCCCAACTACAAGCATATCCCGATCGGCTATCATGGCCGCGCATCGTCCATCCGGCCGTCGGGCACCGCCGTCCGGCGTCCCAACGGCCAGCGCAAGGCGCCGGATGCGGACGCGCCGCTGTTCGGACCGACCCAGAAGCTCGATTATGAACTGGAACTGGGCGTGTGGATCGGCCCCGGCAACGCGCTTGGCCAGCCCATCCCGATCGGCGAGGCAGGCGCGCACATCGCGGGTCTGTGCCTGCTGAACGACTGGTCGGCGCGCGATTTTCAGGCATGGGAATATCAGCCTCTGGGACCGTTTCTGGCTAAAAACTTCCTGACCAGCATCTCGCCGTGGATCGTCACCGCCGAAGCGCTCGCGCCTTTCCGCATCGCGCAGCTGGCGCGGCCGCAGGGCGATCCCAGACCGCTCCCCTATCTGTGGGACGAGGCCGATCAGGCGCAAGGCGCGCTGGGGCTGACGCTGGAAGTCGGGTTGCGCAGCAGGGCCATGGCCGACGCCGGAATGGACGCGCATCGCATCGGTCGAGGCCCTGCATCCAACATGTACTGGACGGTCGCGCAGATGGTCGCGCATCACACGTGCAACGGATGCAATCTCCAGGCCGGCGACCTGCTTGGCACGGGCACGATATCGGCATCGACCAGCGACGGTCTAGGTAGCCTGATGGAGATCACACGCAACGGGTCCGCGCCGATAGAATTGCCCACCGGCGAAAGGCGCGCCTTTTTGGAAGGCGGTGATGAACTGACGCTCACCGCGACCTGCGAGGCGGACGGTTTCGTGTCGATCGGGTTCGGGGAATGCACCGGCCTGATCCAGGATGGCGGTTTTGCGCCATGATCCTCCACGGCTACTGGCGGTCGAGCGCGTCCTATCGGGTGCGCATTGCCCTTGGTCTGAAAGGCTTGTCGTTCGAACAGGTCACGCACGACCTGCGGACGTCAGCGCACGAGGGAGCCGACTATGGCTTCATCAACCCGCAGCATTTCGTACCGGCGCTGGAGACGGACGACGGCACGTCGCTCATTCAAAGTCCGGCCATCCTCGAATGGCTGGAAGAGCGCTTTCCCTCTCCGCCACTGCTGCCGGATGCTCTTAATGACCGTGCGATCGTTCGGGCAATGGCCGCTATCATCGGCTGCGACGTCCATCCACTGAATAATTTGCGGGTCCTCCGCTCTCTCAAGACCGACCTTCACGCGCAGCAACATCAGATCGACGCCTGGATCGCGCGCTGGTTCAGCGAGGGTTTTTCGGCGCTTGAGACGTTGCTGGAGCGGCATGCCGGCGAATTCGCATTCGGCGATGCGCCGACGCTGGCCGATTGCTACATCGTTCCGCAGGTCTATTCCGCCCGACGATTCAATGTCGACCTTCGTCCCTTCCCGCTCGCGGAACAAGTCAGCAGCGCAGCAGAGCTTTTACCCGCATTCGCCGCCGCCCATCCCACGGCTCAGCCCGATGCCGATATCGCATGATCGCTGCTCTCAGGCGGTGCGGGTAAACGCCAGCAACGCTTCCGCCGGACTGCCCGCACCCTGAACATCCAGCGCCGCTCTCGGGCCGATGATCATGGCCACCAATATACATTCGCCATCCCGCAGAACCGGCACCGCTATGGACGCCAGTCCCGGCACCGGACTTTCGACCATCATGGCATAGCCTGACGTGCGAATCCGGGCGATTGCGGATTCATAAACCAGCCGTTCCCCATCGCCGCTGGCGCTCGCTAGTTCAGATGCAAGGCGCTCCTTCACGGCAGGCGATGTGTCGAATGCGCCGAATATTCTGCCGGCAGCCGAATTGAGAATATTGAAGGTCGTGCCCGGCCTGAGGTTGGTGTTGACGATCTGGCTGGCGTCATGGACGCGATAGACGGTAGGCGCCGCCGGACCCCACACCAGCAGTGCGAGCATGACACCCAGCGAATGCGCGAAATCGGGCGCGCGCGCGTTGATGTCCGACATGGGATCGAACGTCTCCATCCGCGCGCTGGCCAGCCGGTTGGTCGCCGGTCCCAGAATATAGCGACCGCTTGCCGGCTCCTGCTCGACCAGTTCGGTGCGGCGCAAACTCGTCAGATAGGCATGGGCCTGCGCCGCGCTGATCCTGGCCTCCTGCGCCAGATCGCGCAGCATCATCGGCGAACCCGACCGCATCAGGGACAGCAACAACCTGTTCCCGACTTCGACCGACTGGATGCCCCGTCCGGCGCTTTTGCTCATATGCCTAAACTCACGCTCGCGCTGATCCTGGAACTCATGCGATTTTGACGGGATGTTGGTAACCCGCTCTCGCAGAGATCGCGTTTGCAAGGCCGAGGACCTCGCGAACCCGCTCGGCAGAAGGGTCGAGATCGAAGGACGGCACCGGGCCGATGACCGTGATGGCGCCCGTCAATTCGCCGCCGGTCTCGAATATCGGGGCGCTCATGGCGCTGATGCCGGGGATGGGATTGGATGTCGTCGTCGCATAGCCCGCTTCACGAATATGCGCCAGTTCCGCCCTGATCGATCTGAAATCGGACACCGAACCGACGATGCGCGATGGAAATTTCTCGGCTTTTTGCAGCTTGATCGCCTCGACGACAAGTTCAGCCCCCAGATTGGCGCAGAAGATCCTGCCCGTCGCCGAACCAGTGAGCGAAAAGACGGTTCCGGGTCGAAGCGCGGTGTGGATCTGATCCGATCCTTCGTAGATTTGCACGACGGTGGGGCCATAGGCGCCCCAGACGGTTATGGTGACCGACATACCCGTGTCGGCCGCGAACCGCGCCGCGGCCTCACCGGCAGCCTTGAGCGGATCAAAGCTGCGCAGCCGGGCCAATCCCAGTTGCAATGCCAAGGGCCCAAGGCGGTAGCGGCCGGACTCCCTGTCCTGCTCGACGAGGTTGGAGCGACGGTAACTCACAAGATAGGGATGCGCCTGAGCCGGTGCGATCCCGGCTTCAAGCGCGATATCGCGCAGCATCACGAGTTCGCCCGCAGCCGCGATCGCCTCCAATATCCGGGCGCCGACTTCTATCGACTGAACCCCGCGCGCCTCTGCAGCCACCCCGTTCATCTCCATTTGCAGCGCCAGTCAGTATCACCGCCGTCGTCATAACGTCGCGGCCTCGCTGCCGCCATCGCAGCGTCAAGCCTTTATGGCAATAACAGCCTTCGCCGCCGGCCCGACGCTCAGACCTGTACGGAATTCACTGCACGACCTGCGCCCGCGCCGTTGCGCGCGACACCAGGCGCGCGGTAACAAGGTTCGCGATCGCCGCGGCGATGAGGAACGGCACGAGACCGGCAAGCGCGATGCGCAGCGATGCCGTCCCATGGCCGGGATGCAACCAGTCGCTAACCATTCCGACATAGAGGGGACCAATGCCCATCCCGATCAGGTTGACGAGCAGGAGCTGGAGCGCGGCGGCGGCGCTGCGCTGCGACGCGTTGACCGAATTTTGTATGAAGCCGACCGCCGGAGTCAGATAGGCGCCTGCGCAGCCAAGGCTCAATCCCAACAGGGGCAAGGCGATCTGCCAGCGCTGGACGCAGAGCCCCATTATCAGGAACGGTACCGCGCCGATCATCGCCGCGCCACTGACCCAGGCATAGGCGCGACTGTCGCCTGCGCCAAATCGGTCGGCAAAAAAACCGCTGAGCCAGGTGCCCGCGCCCATGGCAATGGCGATGGTGAGGCTGAGATAAATGCTCACCTGCGTCAATGTCATGCCGAGGACCCGGATCATGTAACCCGGCATCCAGGCCATCAGAGCGTAATTGGGGATACCTCCGATCGCGCATGCAAGCGCTGTGGAGATGATCGTCGGCGTGCGGAAGAAAATCTTCGCGGTGTCACGAAGCGACGCCTTGGGCTGGACCACGCCGCCGTCCATCCCGCCGCGCCGCGGCTCCGGAACCAGGCAGATCAGCAACAATGCGAGTGCGAGACCGGGAAGGCCGACGATGAACAGGCTCGTTCGCCAGCCCCATTGCGCCGCCGACCATCCCGCCAGCGCCGAACCCAGCGCCAGACCGAACGGAACGCCCAGCGAAAACACGGCGAGCGCGCGGGCGCGCTGTGATGGGGGGAAGAGGTCGGAGATGATCGAATAGGAAGGCGCGACCCCGCCGGCCTCGCCCAGACCCACCCCGATCCGGGCGGCGGCAAGTTGAGCGAAATTGGTCGCCAGTCCGCAGGCGGCGCAGCAGATGCTCCAGAGCGAACAGGCAGCGGCGAGTACCTTAACCCGCGATATCCGGTCCGCGAGCGCCGCCACCGGCAGACCGAAGCCGGTGTAGAATATGGCGAAGGCGAAACCCGTGAGCATGCCCAGTTGCGTGTCGCTCAGCCCAAGGTCGCGCTTGATCGGCTCGGCAAGGACCGACACAACCTGACGGTCCATGAAGTTGAACGTGTAGACGACACACAGCAGCGCCAGCGTCCATCGGGCATCGCGAATTTTCATCAGGATCGCCTGGCTTGGCGGAGCGCCTCGGCCAGCACCGCCTTGTCGCCGATATGGTTGGCCAGGATCAGGATCAGCTTCGCATTGAGCACGGCGCTTTCCTGCTCATCAAGACCATCATGCAACGCGATCAGGGCAGCGTAGAAGTCATCGGTCGTTTCCATATGCGACGGCGCTGGGGTCATTGCGATTCCACCTTGAGCATGGCGGCACGATCATAGGCCGATCGCATCTTTTCGATCGTCGGATAACGCCAGCGCGCGGCGACATATTGGTCGGGCCGCACGAGATAAGCCGATCCTGGCGTGAGATCGTAGCGGGACGCGATCATGCCCTGCCGATCGCCCAGTGCATCCACCACGATCATACGCACTCCCGGCAAGGGAGGCACGCTTTTGTCGGCTGCGAGAAGGACGAAATCCCCGCCCATCAACTGCATCAGCCAGCCGCCATCGATCGGTGCATCCACGGCGACATGGCCGGGCGCTATGCCGTGCCAGCGATCGTCCGGCTGGTCCGCCTGGCTCAGGGGCGAATCCGGATAGGCGACAGCGGTCGAGAGGCGGCCGGAATTGACGAACGGCCGCGCCCAAGCATGATCCTTGGCCAGTTGCAGAACAGCGTCGCGGAAGGCGTGACTGACAGGCGACTTGGGCGTCAGAAAATCGGTGGAGCGCGAGGAATTGAGAATATTCTCATCGGCCGTGACGATCGCTTCGCTATTATAGGCTTCCAGCAGTTCATGCCCGGCCTCACCCGCGATGACCCTGTCCAGCTTCCACGCCAGATTGTCGGCATCCGCGACGCCGCCATTGCAGCCGCGCGCGCCGAAGGGCGACACCAGATGCGCGGCGTCGCCGGCAAACATCACGCGGTCATGAACGAAGCGCGCCATGCGCCGGCACTGGAAGGTGTAGACGCTGTACCATTCCTGCTCGAACTCGATGTCGTCGCCCAGCATACCGCGAACCAGCGGTTCGACATAGTCGGGACGCATGCAGCGTTCCCGGTCGATGTTCCAGCCCAACTGGAAATCGAGACGCCAGATATCGTCGGGCTGTTTGTGCAGCAGCGCGGAGCGGCCGGGATTGAAGGGCGGATCGAACCAGAACCAGCGCTCGGCGGGGCGCTCCTGTTTCAGTCTGATGTCGGCGATCAGGAAATTATCCTCGAACACCCGGCCGTCGAAATCCAGGCCCATCATCGCGCGAACGGGAGAATTATGACCGTCGCACGCCACGACCCACGGCGCATCGACAGCATAATGTCCATCGGGTGAGGCGACGTCCAGCGACACGCCGCCTTCGACCTGCCTCAACCCCGTGACTTCGTGGCCCCAGCGCATCGTGATGCCGGGAACCTGCGATACCGCGTCGATCAGAATGTCTTCGCAACGATATTGCTGAAGGTTGATGAAGCCGGGCATTTCCTGATGCTTGAGCGGCAGCATGTCGAAGGTGAACACCGGCTCCGCGCTGTCTCCCCAGAACACCTTGCCGACATTCCAGGCGACACCCTTCGCGACCATCGCGTTGGCCACACCGAGGCGGTTCCAGATATCGAGCGTGCGCTTCGAAAAGCAAATCGCCTTCGAACCGGCGGCGACGAAATCGCGCTTGTTGAGCAGCAGCACCCGCCGGCCCTTCTTGCCGAGGTCGAGCGCAAGCGTCAGGCCGACCGGACCGCCGCCGACGATGACGACGTCGAAATCGCCCGGCGCATCATCCAGCGGGGTTGCACCGATGTCGCGCCAAATGGGAATGCCGTCCCGGCTTAGTGCGGTGGGCATAATCCTATCCCTGCAACTTGGCCCACACGTCCCTGTCGCGTTCCATCGTCCAGATGCGCGGCCAGTCGATCCCGTCAAATTCATCCCACAGGCGCTGGACGTCGAACGGCAGGCAATGCTCGAAAATGGGCCAGTGGCCGAATTTGGGGGCAAGCGCGGCATGGGTCGCTTCGAAAGCCGATTTGAGATCGCCGCCGGTCTTATGGGCATGGCCCACATGCTCGATCATCGCATTCAGAAATTCGCGGGTCTGCTCGATGGCCGCGTCGGTCGCTTCGACGCCCCGGGCGATGGTCCCCCGTCCGCCGACCAGATTTTCGGCGCGAAAGGATTTGACGCTATCGAGCGTCCTCGTCGACCAGTCGAAGTGAAACGCATCGCCGGTGTAGAGCGCGGCTTCGCTCTCCACGAGATCCCCCGCGAACAGGGTCCGGGATTTGTCATGCCAGGCGACGATATCGCCCGCCGTGTGGCCCCGCCCGCAATATTTGAGGTCGATCGCACCGCGATCGCCGCCCAGTTCGATATGATAGTCGGTGTCGAAGGTTTCGGTCGGCCAGGTCAGCCCCGGAATTTCCTCGGGTTGCTTGAACAGCCGCGGCATGCGGCCGAACTCGCTGTCCCAATCTTGCCTGCCGCGCTCCTCGATCAATTGCCGCGTGACTTCGCTGGCGATGATATGGTCGGCATCGAATGCACTCGCCCCCAGCACGCGAACCGCGTGATAATGCGTCAGGACGAGATATTTGACCGGCTTGTCGGTATGCTCGCGCAACTTTGAAAGCCAGTCGCGCGCGGCCGCCGGTGTCGCCCGCGCCTCGAAACAGACAAGAAAATCCTCGCCCTCGATCGCCCCGACATTGGGATCGCCTTCGGCGGTCAGCGCATAAACGCCCTCAGCGAGAATCTCCAGCTTTTCCGTCGTGGGCGCCATGTCGGCCGAAGATGCGAAAGGCTTTACCAAAATATTAGCTCCAGATTAGGCCCGCTCGTGCGACCGAGCATAGGGGCTGTCTTTTCAATCGCATCTTCCGGTTACAAGGGGCCCGCCGTTCAGAAGCGAACCGAGGCCCGGCCCCCGAACTGCCGTGGTGCACCATAATACCAAAGGCTGCCATTCGCGCCCCCCGGATAGACCTCCTTGGTCAGGTTCGTGACGAACGCCTCGAAGTCGAACCGGTCGGTGCTATAGGTCAGCTTGGCGTTGATCAGGTCGCGCCCGGGGAGAATGGACGTGGCGTCGTTGAAGAAAGACGTCTTTTGGCTCGCGGTGCGGGTATATTCGACATGCGGCGTCAGCCTTTTGTCCTCACCCAGTTCGATATTGTAAGAAAGGCCGACAGCGATGTTGAATTTGGGCGCAAACGGGAGCGGTCCCGTCGCGGTGCCCACATAGGGACCATAGTCGAAACAGGATGAAGCCTGCCCCGGTGCGCATTGCGGACCAAGCGCCCCCTGCCCCCCATCGGGAAGGGATGGCCTGTTGACGATGTTGTTAACTGTAATCTTGGACTTCAGATAGGAGCCGGCGATGGTCATATCGAAATTGCCAAGGTGCAGGCCCAGTTCGACTTCCGGACCGTAGGTTTCCGCCGATCCCGCATTGAAGATCGTAGGTTGGCCATTCGAGGGGAGTATGTTCTGAATCTGCATATTGGTATATTTGGAATAGAAGCCGCCGACCTGCGCTCGCAGCGCGCCGCCGAGCATCGACCCCTTCCAACCGGCCTCATAATCCATGACGGACTCCGGGGCGAAATTTGAAACGGGGCTTTGGACACCGCCTCCCTTGCGACCCTTTGCCACGAAGGCATAGAGGAAGTTGCGGCTGTCGGCGGTATAGTTGACCCCAATCTTCCAAGTCAGGCCCTTATCGGACTGATTCCCCGTCGTCGGAAAGGAAAATAGGAAAGCATTTGTGGTTAAATCGAACAGAGAGCTTTTATTTCTGCGATCTTTATCGGTTTTTGACCAGGTATAGCGAGCGCTGCCCTCCACTTCCAAAGCATCTGTTAGCTTGTACTTCAAGCCGCCATATATAGCTTTGGATTGCTTTATGGCGCGGTCGTTATTAGCGAACAGCTGGTTTGCGAAAAAATTCTGGCCGAATACCGGCACATTGTTTTTGTCATGAAGATAATATCCGCCGATCGTCCATTTAAGCGGCTTGTCTTCAGGCGAGATGATAGTAAATTCTTCCGAGAATATCGGCTCAACGGCGGAAACATTGATCGTTACCGTCGGAAACGAAACACCAATGACGTCGGTCCCCTGGTGGAACTCCGCAATCGTCAGACCGATCATGTTGCGCAGCATGATGCCGTTGCCCAGCGTCAGGGTCGATTCATTGTTCACGCGAAAGGTCGATTCTTCATAGCGCGGCACATTCGCGAAATTGATCGTGTAGGGATCGGGCGAAACCAATGACGCGAAGACTGTTCCCGGAATTGGTTTGCCCGTAAAGCCGCCCGTATTATTATGGTAATATTCCATCTTGGTCAGGCTCTGGAAATCCTCCGAGGGCTTCCACAGAAGGCTGATCCGCCCAGCGACGATGTTAAGCTCGCCGGGCGTAGCGTAGTTGCTCGACGGGCTGTTGGGCGGGTTGCCGTTCTTGAAGAAACTGGCACGATGCTGATCATAGGTCGCGATGCGCACGGCGAGCGTATCGCTGATCGGGATATTGACCGCACCTTCAAAGGCGATATTGTCGTAAGTGCCGCCGGTCAGGGTCGCATAACCACTTGCGTCTCCCAGCTTGGGATCAGCGGTCTTGACGAACAGGGCGCCGCCGGTCGAGTTATTCCCTACGAAGGTCCCCTGGGGACCGCGCAACACCTGGACGCTGCCAATGTCGTAGAAGGGTTCGTTGGCGACGATCGGTCCCTGGAACAGGTTATCGCGATAGATGGCCACGCCGGAATAGACACCAGGATTTGTTATGCCGAGGCCGATGCCGCGGATGTTGAGCTGACTGACAAGGCCCGTGTCGGCAACCGACAGGCCCGGCACAAAGTTCTGAAGCTCCCGCACGCTGCGGATCTCATGCTGCTTGAGATCCTCGTCCGACAGCGCTGAAACGGCGATGTTCGTGCGCAGCACGGTGGTTGACCGCTTTTCCGCAGTCACCACGATTTCAGCCGACGAATCGCGATTTGCGCCTTCAGCCTGCCCGGACTGGTCATCGCTGACAGGCGCGGCAAGCGCGGCGCCGGGCGCCACCATGGCGATTAAAGCGGCTGACAGCAGCCATTTCGTCCTGATCATTTCTGTCCCTCCCCTTATTCCGCCGGTTTCCACCAGCGCTATGCCACCCCCTAGTGCACATCAGCCATATTAGTCAAATGCTAATCACTTCGTATTTGGGGAATGTCTATTGGAAGGCTGACCCTGCTCTCATGCCCCCCCTGGCGTGTGCAGATGCAGCGATGGGCGCCTCGCCCTCAATGCGTTGGCGCGCTGCTCGACGCATGGTTTTTACTACCGGAATGCGCGTTGCGACTCTGTTCTGAGATCCGCCGCAACGGATTTGCCCCTGGAGCGTGATCCGTTCATACTGAATCGGATCACGCTCTAATAATTGTTTGATTTCCGCATTTTCCGAGCCAGCAAACTTTAGCGTCTGCTTCGAAAATGCTCTAGATTGGCCACGATCCGCGCAGGACAGGATCGGCCCCGCCTACTTGCGTAAATGCTGCTCGAAAAAGGCGGCCGCCCTCGAAATCGCCGTATCGGCTTCCGGCGTATTCGGAAGCATGGACGGAAAGACGTGGGGCATGCCCTCGTAAAGATCGAGCACCGCTTCATGACCGCCGCTACGGATCGCCTGATATTCCCTGACCGCTTCGCTGAGCAGCAATTCTCGCGTGCCGGCCTGGATCAGCGTTGGCGGAAATGGCTTGGTGTAATCACCGAACAGGGGGGAAATATAGGGATGCTTTACGTTCGTTTCGGCGGCATAGGCCTTCAGATAGGTGGTGAAGTCCTGCGGCCGGAGCATCGGGTCATAGGGCCCGACCGTAGCGACGGTATCGCCGCTCATCGTCAGGTCGGCGCCCGGCGAGAGCAGGTAGAGCGCGCCGGGCAACGGAACGCCCTGGTCCCGCATTTTCAAAGTGAAGGCGGCAGTCATGTTCCCGCCGGCCGAGTCGCCGAACAGCCCCATTGCACGCGGATCGTTTCCGGCTGCGATGAGGGCCCGCCACACGGCGATCACCTGGTCCGAGATCGTGTTGACATTCCCGCGCGGCGCCAGGGTATAGTCGATCGAAATCACCTCGCGCCCCAGCGCCTTGCCGAGCAGCGAAGGCAGCACCTGCGTCGACAGGGCCGAGAGGACGATGTAGCCGCCGCCGTGAATATAGACGAGCGGCGGTCGCCCGCGCACGGCATTGGGCGGAACGATCCGCAATATGCTGACGCCCCCGATCTTTTCCCTGACCGAACGAATGTGCATCGCATCCGCGAATTGCTGGCTTACCGGCATGGCCTGGGCTTCGACCGCCGCATTCATCCGGTCGAAGTCTTCGAGGGTCTTGAGCAGCGGCATGGGCGGCCGCGCCTGTGCAGCGGCATAAAGCGCGCAAAGTTTTGCAGCCGCCGGCTGCGATACGCTCTCCGGCACGCGGAAACGAAGATCGGGGTTGGGTGGACAAGCCGCCGCCGGCGCCGCGTAGACCGCAAAGCCGAGCAACATCCCGCACATAACAGATCGCATCGTTTCTCTCCCAAAAGCTTCGCCCGCCTTCTGGCGTCCTGACGGTGGCCACGAATTCGCGATAAGGAAAGCTACCCGCCGAGCCTTTACCTATTTACGAACTAATTCATTATATGTAAATCGCTAAATCGAAGATCGCGGTCTTGAGATGGCAAGCGGTCCGCACCCAGAGCCCGTTGCTCGAGGGTGAGCATTGGAGAGGACATATCGATGCCGAGCTTTGCGCTGCTGGTAAAACGCGTACAATGGCAATCGGAAATTGAGCTAGTATCCGGACAGGCGGCGTACGCACATTGCAGTACGAAGCGTCGAGACTTGGCGTGATAGGTCATACGCACCCTGTGGCAATATCCTTCCGCTGCCACCAAGCAAAAGGAAGAAAGCAATGACTGCCTTGACCCCCGATCATGCCGGAGCCGGCTCGGAACGGATGCCCGCGTCACGCGCCCTGGTTGCGGCGGTTGTCGCTCTCTTTTTTCTGTGGGGCGGGCTTACCAGTCTCAACGACATCTTGATCCCCAAGCTCAAGGGGCTGTTCTCGCTCTCCTATACTGAGGCGATGCTGACCCAGTTCGCCTTCTTCATGGCCTATTTCATCGTATCGATTCCCGCCGGCGCGCTGATCGCGCGGATCGGCTATCTCAAGGGTATCGTCGTTGGCCTTGTAACCATGGCGGTAGGGTGCCTGATGTTTGTCCCCGCTTCGTCGTCGGGGATCTACCCCGCTTTTCTAGCGGCGTTGTTCGTACTGGCCGCCGGGATTACGATCCTGCAGGTCGGCGCCAATCCGCTGATCGCCAATCTGGGCGATCCGGCGACATCCCACAGCCGCCTGACGCTGGCGCAGGCGTTCAATTCGCTCGGCACCACCTTGTTTCCCCCGGTCGGCGCGCTCATCATCCTCGGTTCCATGAGCAAGGTGGATCCGGCTGGGCTTGCGCCAACAGAGCGCGCCCTCTTCCTGGCAAAAGAGGCGTCGGTCATTGGCTACGCCTATATCGCGATTTCCGTGATACTCGTGGCCGTCGCGCTGTTCTTCTTTCTACGACGCGCCGCGATCACCGGCGGACAGGGCAACGCCGTCAGCCTGGCCGGATCATTCGCCCTGCTGCGGCGCAGGCGGCTGGCGGGGGGCGTGGTGGCGCTCTTTCTGTATGTCGGGGCGGAGGTTGCGATCGGATCGATGCTCGTCAGTTACCTTGCGCAGGATCGAGTCATGGGACTGAGCGAACAGGTGGCCGGAACGATGATCGCGCTCTATTGGGGCGGCGCGATGGTGGGCCGCTTCATCGGAGCCATGCTGCTGCGACGCTTCAGGCCCGGTCTTGTGCTGGCGACGGTCTGTATCGGCGCCGGGCTTTTGATCGCCCTGTCGGCATTGAGCACGGGCGCTGTAGCGGGCTATGCGATCCTGGCCGTCGGCCTGATGAACGCCATCATGTTTCCGACGATCTTCAGCCTGGGGATCGAAGGTCTGGGAGAGCGGACGCCGCAGGGGTCGGGCCTGTTGTGCATGGCCATCGTCGGCGGTGCGATCATCCCTCTGCTCACTGGCGCGATCGCCGACGCCACTTCCCTGGCGATGGCGCTCGCCATCCCTGCCATCTGCTACCTGCTGATCGCCATCTATGGCTGGTCGGCACGCAATTCAGCCTGACGAAGGATTATTCATGCGCGTTGCTTTGTTTACCCTGTCGTGCCTCCTCGCGTCGCAGCCGCTGATGGCGCAAAACAGCCAAGAGGACGTAGACGCAAAGGCTGCGCGTCTGGAAGCGCAGATGACCGATGCCGAACGGATCGGCCTGCTGTCCGGGATCATGCCGATTTCGTTTCCCGGCTTTGAAGTGAAGGTTCCCGAAGGCGTGCCCGCGACGGCGGGCTATGTGCCTGGCATTGCGCGCCTGAATATCCCTCCTCAGCTGTCGACCGACGCGAGCCTTGGGATCGCCAACCCTGCCCAATTGCGGAAGGGCGATGTCGCAACGGCGATGCCATCGGGCCTGCTGCTGGCTTCGTCGTTCGACCCCGCCCTCGCGGAACGGATCGGCGCGACCGTCGGCGCCGAAGCGCGGGCCAAGGGTTTCAATATCCTCCTTGGCGGGGGCATGAACCTTGCTCGCGATCCGCGTAACGGTCGCAATTTCGAATATCTCGGCGAAGACCCTTTGCTCGCCGGAACGCTTGTCGGTCATGCCATCCGCGGCACCCAGTCGCAGGGCGTGGTTTCGACCATCAAGCACTTTGCACTCAACGGCCAGGAAACGCTGCGTCACACGGCAGATTCGGTGATCGGGGAAAGCGCGATGCGGGAAAGCGAACTGCTGGGCTTCCAGATCGGCATCGAGATCGGCCGACCGGGCGCGGTCATGTGCGCCTATAATCTGGTCAACGGGGATAAGGCGTGCGGTAACGACTATCTGCTGAACCATGTGCTGAAGGATGAATGGAATTATAAGGGCTGGGTCATGTCGGATTGGGGCGCGGTCGACGACGTCTCCTATATCAAATCCGGCCTCGATCAGCAGATGGGCTATCAATTGGACAAGCAGCACTGGTTCGGCCAGCCGCTTGCCGACCTGATGGCCAAGGGCGACATCCCGAAGAGCCGCATTTCCGACGCTGTGCGCCGCATTTTGCGCAGCCTGTTCACGGTGGGCATCGCGGCTCCATACAATCCGCAACCGATCGATTACAAGGCGCACGCCCAGGTCGCCCTCGATGCGGCGCGCGGCGGCATCGTCCTGCTCAAAAATGACGGTATATTGCCGCTCGCCGCCAAAGCGCGGACCATTCTCGTGGTCGGCGGGAACGCGGATTTCGGGGTGTTGTCGGGCGGCGGGTCGAGCCAGGTCACTCCATCCCGTGGCGCGCCGCGCATCATTGAACAGGGCGATGGGCCAATGGCATTGTTCAGCCGCCAGCTTTACATGCCCGGCTCGCCACTCAAGGCATTGAGCGAGGCGCTGCCCGATGCCAAAATCCGCTTCCAGAACGGCTATTCACCCGAAGTGGCGGCGGCCTATGCCGCCAAGGCCGATCTGGTGATCGTTTTCGCGACCAAATGGGAGGGCGAGGGCATGGACTCTGGCTCGCTTACCCTCCCACAGGGACAGGATCGGTTGATCACGGCCCTCGCCGAGGCCAACCCCAATCTGGTAGTCGTGCTCGAAACGGGCAATCCGGTGACGATGCCTTGGCTCGACAAGGCCAAAGCCGTCGTGCAGGCTTGGTATCCCGGCCAGGAAGGTGGTCAGGCCATCGCCGATGTCTTGACTGGCAAGGTCAATCCGTCGGGTCGCCTGCCGATCACCTATCCTGCTTCGATCGATCAATATCCGCGCGTCGCCCTGCCAGGGCTTGGCCTGCCGGACCGCACGCCGGTCAAGGTTGCTTATGACGAGGGCGCGGATGTCGGCTATCGCGGCTTTGCCAAGGCGGGGAAAACGCCGCTCTTCGCCTTCGGTCACGGCCTGAGCTATACCAGATTTTACCACGGGCCGCTGTCGGCGCGCGCAGGCGCGTCGGTCCGCCTGCGCTTCACGGTCCGCAATGGCGGCGACCGCGCCGGGGCGGATGTGCCGCAGCTTTATCTGGTCGATCGCAATGGTGAAAAGCTCCAACGGTTGGTGGGATTTCAGAAAGTAGTGCTGGTACCGGGCGAGAGCCGCACGCTGACGCTTGATGTCGACAACCGCTTGCTGGCTGACTGGAAAGACGGCGGCTGGTCGATCGCCGGAGGGCGCTACAGCTTCGTTCTCAGCGAAAGTGCAGCAAAATTCGGTAAGTCGGTCATCGTTCGCGTGCCCGCAAAGACCTGGAAGGAGTGAAGGCACAGCCAATCCTGCGTTTCGGAGTTCCATAGCTTCCGATAGGCTAATCCGAGCGCTTCGCGGTTGAGCGGGATATGGCGTTTGCGTCACGACTTGGCGGTGGCCCCCGTCACGGTCAGGATACGCCGATCGAGATCGACATTCGACCATGTGAGATCGAACAATTCACCGCGACGGCAGCCGGGGTTGATCGACAGCAGGATCAGCGGCTTCATATGATCGGTGAACATGACCGTGCGCAGGCTGGGCAGTGGTACATAGTCCCTTTCCCGCCGCCAATGATTGGCGGAATCGCGTTCGGCGCGGCGGCGTTCTTCGCGGGCATCGATCGCGGCGCGCAAACCGACTTCTCGGCATCGCTTAAGAACCACACCTTGAGGCAATCGTCGGTGCGCGACTTCTTGACCTTGGCCAGCGGGTTGGTTCCGATCAGTTCCCAATCCACCGCCCGGTTGAACGCCTTGATCGACGAAATATCCCGGTTGATTGTCTGAAGGCTCAAGCCTCGCTCGATTTCGCCCGCCCGCCAGCGTTCGACATCCAGCCCGGTGATCTTGTCGAGCGGCTTGTCGAGCAAAGCCTTGAAGGCTGTCGCCAGCCGGTTGAGATTTTGCGCATGGGCTTTCTGATTGGCTCTGGCCCACACGGCATAATCGCCATCGAGGAACCGCAGGTGAGGTTTTTGCCTCTTTGAAGACCGTGCTTGAGGCCGACAATCGGGATTCTGAGGCTGGCTGGGAGAGATTTGCCATGACGCTGACAGGTCAGTCAGGCGTGACGCTTGCGCTAATTAAGCCTGATAGCCCCCTCCTTCTGCCGCCAAGCAATTTCTGAAGACGGGTTACAGACACATCTGCAGCGATATGGATTTCGGTTGGAGCGTGCTTAGCAATCTTAATCGCTCTTGCGGCGCTAAACATTATTTGACGTTCGTGGCAGCACCCCGAGGTACTGGCGTAATCCCTTGCACTTCCCCGTCACCACGTCATGCTTCTCCCAATTGCCGGGGGGACATAGACGATGGCCGACTTACTCGAACGCGCGCGATCGATGATCGGGCTGATGGCGGATCATCTGCGGGCGGACCTCAGCGTCGAATTGTGGAATGGCGAGGTGCTGCCGCTCGGGCCGGGGGCGCGGGACGATATTCGGATCGTCATCGCCTCGCCGGTCGCGATCGGGCGGCTGGTGCGGTCGCCAAAGCTCATGACGCTGTTCGAGGTCTATATGACCGGCGGGATCGATATCGTCGGCGGCGATCCGTTGGAAGCGCTTAACCGCTGGGATCATTTGCGCGCGCTCGCGATGGTCAAATCGCTCGACCGCAAGCGCATGCTGCGGCTCGCGCTGCCGTTCCTGTTCGTGCGCGCCGCGCCCGACAAGGCGATGAGCTTCGGCCAGCGGGTGCGCGCCGCGTTCGGGCGGGGGCGCGACGATACGGCGATGATCCAGTTTCATTATGACGTGTCCAACGCCTTCTACGCGCTCTTCCTCGACCCCGAGATGCAATATTCGAGTGCGGTCTTTCCGACCTTCGACACCAGCCTCGCCGATGCGCAGATCGTCAAGATGGACCTGATCTGCCGCAAGTTGGCGTTGAAGCCGGGCGACCGGATGCTGGACCTTGGCTGTGGCTGGGGTGGGCTTGCCTGTCATGCGGCCGAGCATTTCGGCGCGACCGTGCATGGCGTGACGCTGTCGCAGGCGCAGATGGAGCGGGCGCGGCAGCGGGTCGCCGAACGGGGCCTGGGGCATCTCGTCACCATCGAGTTGCGCGACTATCGCACGATCGACCAGCCGGGCGCGTACGACAAGATCGCGCAGATCGGCATGTTCGAACATGTCGGCATCGATAATCACGACCGCCATTATCAGGAAATCCATCGGCTGCTGCGCGATCAAGGCCTGTATCTGCATCAGGCGACGACGCGGCGCGCGACGCGTGACCTGAGCAAGTTCCGCACGACATCGGCCTATATGAAGGTCATCCACCGCTATATTTTTCCGGGCGTCGAGCTGGACTATATCGGCATGACGACGACCAATCTGGAACGGTTCGGGTTCGAGGTGCGCGATGTGGAAAGCATGCGCGAACATTATTATCTGTCGCTCAAGGCGTGGACGGAGGCGCTCTACGCCAATCGCGAGGCGGCGATCGCCGAAGCAGGGGCGGAGCGCACGCGGCTGTGGCTGCTCTATCTCGCCATGTCGGCGGCGGGCTTCTGGCGCGGAGTATTGTGCGATTTTCAGACGCTGGCGCAGAAGCGGCGCATCGGCCTGTCGGGCCTTCCGCTGGACCGTGACTATAAAAGCTGAACGGGCCCGCACGTTTCCGCTGTCCTACAACCAACCATATGGGATAAATGACCCGCTTTCACTAGCAGGAGGCGGGTATGGACATAGAATCGCTGATCGACGAGATCATCGCGCGGGAGGGCGGCTATAGCAATCACCCGGCCGACCGGGGCGGGCCGACCAACTGGGGGATCACGCAAAGCGTGGCGCGCGCCAATGGCTATGTCGGCGACATGCGAGCGCTGCCGCGCAGCGTTGCCGTGACCCTCTATCGCCGGCTCTACTGGGAGCAACCTGGCTACGGCTTTGTCGCGAAGACATGCCCGACCCTGGCGGCGGAACTGTTCGACACGGCCGTGAATATGGGCACGGCCACCGCCACCGGCTTCCTCCAGCGCGCGCTGAACGCGCTCAACCGCAACCAGAAGGATTATCCCGACCTCAAGGTCGACCGCACCATCGGCGCGAAGACGCTGGCGGCGCTCGCCGGCTTTGTCGCGCTGCGCGGCAGGGCCGGCGAAAAGATACTGCTGACGGCGATCGAGTCGCTGCAAGGCGAGCGCTATATCGCGCTGGCCGAAAGCCGGCCGGCCAATGAGGCCTTTCTATATGGCTGGCTGGCGAACCGGATCGGTTAGGCGGTCGAGATGGCCACAGCACCCGATCCGGGCGATATGCCGCCCGACGCATGGAGCGCCCGCGCGCGTCCCGCCTTCCTGTATCTCATGTATGCGCTGCTGCTCTGGTCCATCCCGATGGGCCTGATCGCCGGGGTGCGGCCCGATGTAGCGGCAGCGATCACGGCGGGGATGCGCGCTTATCTCAATGCCCTGCCCGAGCCGCTCTACGCGCTGTTTGGCACCGGCTATCTTGGGTACACCGCCGCCCATGCCTGGGGAAAGGCGAAGGGGGTGGAGCGATAGCACCCCCGCGCGAAACACATTGAGGGGAGAGCGAGCGCCCTCCCCGATTTCAGGACCATTAAGCATGAGAGGGGCCGCCGGGCAGGACGCCCGACGGCCCATCATGTGCATGGTCAGCGGCCGGAAGTGCCGCCCAGGGGAATGTTGGTCGCGCTATCCGCCGATCATGGCGCACCGTCCGCGAAAGGCGGAAAAGACGGCTGATCGCCAATGTTCGGCAAGATCGACGCCTTCAGGCGTCGCTCAGCGGCGCATTCCCCGACTGGACTTGACCGACCCCATTGCTGAACCATGAGACATCGGATCACCTCCTTTCGCTATGTTAAAAGCCGTGTGGCCGACTTCGGCTGCGTCCTTTGACGGCCACAAAGCTGAATGTGAATCAGACGCGCCCTATGTTCAAGGCTTGTATTATTCTTTTTTCGAATCATACTACTGCCTCCGTGATCGGGTCCGTCGCACCCAACCGGGTGCTAGCCCCGACAGTCCTCGATCACCCGGGACACTTCGCCCCAGGCGGGCAGGTAGAGTGGTTCCAGCCCGGCGACTTCGACCATGAAACGGCCCCGGCTATAGGCGATCTGATCGAGCATGGCATCGCTCGCCGCGCGGATGGCGACCGTTGCGGCGGCACCGGCCGCGGGCGTGACCGGCCAGTTCGCCGCGCCGCCGCTCGTCCTTATGGTCATCGCGCCCTGCCCGACGCCCCCCGGGCGCGCGAACGTCATGCGCCCGCCGGCGCGGTCGCAACGGATCGAAAAACGCGCGTCGCCCGCACCCGGCCCGAACAGCGCCACCGATCCAGCGCTTTCGGCGCGGTAGGTCCAGTTGCCGGGAGTCGCCGGTCGATACTGCCATTCGGTTGCGAGCGGCACGGGCGCGGGCATGGCTGCCGCCGGAGCCGGCACCGGGCGGCGGGGTGCTGGCGGCGGCGCGGTTGAAGAATGGGGGGCCTGCGGCGCCGGCCCGACGCAGGACGACAACAATAGCAGAAGCGGCGTGGCGAGCGTCATGGACAGGGTGAGGGACAGGAAACGCATCGCGCCCTCATGCCCGAGCCCGAACCGGGGCTCAATCGGAAAAGGGCCGGACGATGCCCCGGATCGCCGAGCCGGGGCGCGCAAGCGCCAGGCAACCGCGCGCGATGTTGCAGAAATATGAATGCGCTTCCATAAGGCTCCATGACCAAGCCACTCGAACGCACCGTTGCGCCACTTTCCCGAATCCAGCAAAATGTCCTCGCGCGATCGGAGCGGCAGCTGCTGAACTGGCTGTGCGCGCGCATGCCGCATTGGGTGACGCCCGACTTCCTTACCTCGCTCGGCATGGTCGGCGCGGTCGCGATTTTCGTCGGCTATGCCGCCAGCGGCTTTTCGGTCAGCTGGCTCGCCTTGGCGCTGGCTGGCTATGCGATCCAGTGGTTCGGCGATTCGATGGATGGCAGCCTGGCGCGCTATCGCCAGATCGAGCGCCCCGCTTATGGCTATTTCATCGACCATAGTTGCGACGGCCTCGCTACCCTGCTGATCCTGGCGGGCATGGGGATCAGTCCGTTCGTCCGCATGGATGTCGCGCTGATCGCGCTGGCGGGCTATCTGCTGCTATCGGTCCATGCCTTCCTGTCGGCGCGGGTATTGGGCGAACTCAAACTTTCCTATCTCGCCGCAGGGCCGACCGAGTTGCGGCTGATGTTGATCACGCTCACGCTGATGATGATGATGCTGGGCGCCACGCCGGGCCTGTTCGGCGCTGTCTCGGGCTTCGACGTGTTCGTGGGCACGGTGGGCGGCGTACTGATCCTGCTGTTCGTGTTCCAGACGCTGGTGACGGGACGACGGCTGGCGCTGCGCGGCGGCTGAAGCACTTTCAAGTCCGGCGGACGTAAGCTGACGACTCGGAAAATGCGTAAAAGCAAAGAAATCCGAGCATGATGCGCACGCTGGACTTGCGCGTCCGACTGACCTAGCTGCGGGACGAGTTTCAACCCGCCGCGGCTTTGCGCCCGGCCCGTCGCGAGTAGCAGTCCATGGCGCGCACTTCCCTCACCCGCTTCCTGATCGAACAGCAGCGCCTCGCCAACGCGCTGCCCGCCGAACTGCGCTTGCTGATCGAAACGGTTGCGCGCGCGTGCAAGACGATAAGCCATTCCGTCAGCAAGGGCGCGCTCGGCGAGGTGCTGGGCAGCCTCGACAGCGAGAATGTGCAGGGCGAGGTCCAGAAGAAGCTGGACGTGATCGCTAACGAACTGTTGCTGGAGGCCAATGAATGGGGCGGCCATTTGGCGGGGATGGCTTCGGAGGAGATGGATACGCTGTATCGCATCCCCAATCGCTATCCCAAGGGCGAATATCTGCTGCTGTTCGATCCGATCGACGGATCGAGCAATATCGACGTCGATCTTTCGGTCGGCACGATTTTCTCGGTGCTGCGCGCGCCCGAAGCCGTGTCGGGCCGCGATGTCACCGAGGAGGATTTCCTCCAGTCGGGCCGGCATCAGGTTGCCGCAGGCTATGCTATCTATGGGCCGCAGAGCCTGCTCGTGCTGACCGTGGGCACCGGCGTCCATGAATTCACGCTCGACCGCGAGATCGGGTCGTGGGTGCTGACCGACAGCAATATGGTGATGCCCCAGGGCAAATGCGAATTCGCGATCAACATGTCCAACCGCCGCCAATGGTCGCCGGGCATCGCACGCTATATCGACGAGCGGGTCGAGGGTGCGGCGGGGCCGTGCGGCCGCGATTTCAACATGCGCTGGACAGCCTCCATGGTCGCCGACGTGCACCGCATCCTCAAGCGCGGGGGCATCTTCATGTACCCCGCCGACCATCGTCATGAGAACAAGGCGAAGCTGCGCCTGATGTACGAGGCCAATCCGATGAGCTTCCTGATCGAGCAGGCGGGCGGTGCGGCGACCGACGGCTTTGGTCCAATCATGGATATCGCGCCGACCGGCCTGCACCAGCGTGTGGGTGTGGTTTTGGGCGATTGTGCCGAAGTTGCGATGGTCACGGCCTACGGGCTGGAGACGTCTGCCCAGCAGGACTGAAAAGCGCGTGCCGTCGAAAAAGTGGGGGAGAGCAAAGCGCATCGCGCAGCTCAATCCCCCGCTTGCTTTGCCCGGCCATGCCGGTCTTACCGGCGGCCCCCTCTCCAAGGATATATTATGTGTGCGGCCGGACGACAGCGGCCCTTCCGTAGCGTAACCCCGCAATAAAAAAAAGGGCCGATCCGCAGACCAGCCCTGAAAAGTTTAGGAGAGGATGCCTGAAAGGCACGCCCCTTTTGTCGGACGCACGCCGATGCTGCAAATGCGAAACGCGGGATAACGATTGCACAAAGCGCAATCGTCAGGCCGCGAAAAGGCCGGGCCGGAGAGTGCAGCCATCGCGACGCCTGTCATTGACAGTTTCGCGCCGACTCGCTAATGGCCCGGCATCCCGACACGCTGGCAAGCGGCGGTGCGCAGGCACTGGCCGTCTTTTTTGCGTCCCGGGGCACATGAATCGGTCGCGCGCCTTTCGGGCGTCCCGGCCCTGACGCTTTGAGATGGGGCGGCGCCAACCGCCCTGTGGAGCAGGAGAAACTTACACATGGCACGTATTGCGGGTGTTAACATCCCGACCAACAAGCGCGTTATCATCGCGCTCACCTATATTCACGGCATTGGCCGCAAGACCGCCGTCGACATCGCCGACAAGCTGGGCATCGACCATGCTCGCCGCGTTCAGGACCTGTCGGACGCCGAAGTGCTCCAGATCCGTGAAACGATCGACGCCGGCCTGACGGTCGAGGGCGATCTTCGTCGCGAGACCGCGATGAACATCAAGCGCCTGATGGACCTCGCCTGCTATCGTGGCCTGCGTCATCGCAAGGGCCTGCCGGTCCGCGGCCAGCGCACGCATACCAATGCGCGCACCCGCAAGGGCAAGGCCAAGGCGATCGCAGGCAAGAAGAAGTAAGATATAGTCCGCCGGACTGTATCGTCTTCTTCTCCGCCGGAGGCAGCTATCCGCAAGGAAAGGCGCCGCCAGCAACACAAGTTTCAGTAGGATAGAGCAAAATGGCACGCGAACCCCAGCGCATCAAAAGGCGCGAGCGCAAGAACATTTCGGCCGGCGTGGCCCACGTCAACGCCAGCTTCAACAACACGATGATCACCATCACCGACGCCCAGGGCAATGCGATCAGCTGGTCCTCCGCCGGCATGATGGGCTTCAAGGGCAGCCGCAAATCGACGCCCTATGCCGCGCAGGTTTGCGCCGAGGATGCCGGCCGCAAGGCAGCCGAGCATGGCGTTCGCACGCTTGAAGTCGAGGTCAAGGGCCCCGGTTCGGGTCGTGAATCGGCTCTGCGCGCGCTTCAGGCCGTGGGTTTCCACATCACCTCGATCCGTGACGTCACGCCAATCCCGCATAATGGCGTCCGTCCGTCCAAGCGCCGCCGCGTCTAAACCGGCTGGCAATTTCGGCAGGCGGCGGACGCGTCGCCTGTCTGCCCATCTGCATCGGCCGGAACGTCCTGTTGGGTCCAGGGCTCAAGCGTTCGGCCACATCCCCAGGGGAATTACATGACTGTCAACATGAAGAACTGGCAGGAACTGAAGAAGCCCGGCGCGCTCGACATCAAGTCGACCGGCGATGGCAAGCGCAAGGCGACGTTCGTCGCCGAGCCGCTCGAGCGCGGTTTCGGCCTGACGCTCGGCAATGCGCTGCGCCGGGTTCTTCTTTCCTCGCTCCAGGGCGCGGCGGTCACCTCGATCAAGATCGAGAATGTGCTGCACGAATTTTCCAGCCTCGCCGGCGTCCGTGAGGACGTGACGGACATCGTCCTCAACATCAAGCAGGTCGCCCTGCGGATGGAAGGCGATGGTCCCAAGCGGCTTCAGCTGTCCGCGACCGGCCCGGCCGAAGTCAAGGCCGGCGACATCGCCGTGGTCGGCGACATCGAAGTGATGAACCCCGATCTGGTGATCTGTCACCTCGATCAGGGCGCGACGCTGAACATGGAACTGACGGCCGATGTCGGCAAGGGCTATGTCCCGGCCGTCGCCAACCGTCCGGCCGATGCGCCGATCGGCCTGATCCCGATCGACGCGCTCTATTCGCCGGTCCGTCAGGTCGCCTATAAGGTCGACAATACCCGCGTCGGCCAGGAACTGGACTATGACAAGCTGTCGCTGACCGTCGAAACCGACGGCACCGTCACGCCCGAAGATGCGGTCGCCTATGCCGCGCGCATCCTTCAGGACCAGCTCCAGCTGTTCGTCCACTTCGAGGACGCGCTGCCCAGCGCCGTGCCGTCGACCGCCGGCCATGCCGCGCCGTCGTCGAGCGAAGGCGAGAGCGACACCAACACGATCAATCGCTACCTGCTCAAGAAGGTGGACGAGCTGGAACTGTCGGTCCGGTCGGCTAACTGCCTTAAGAACGACAACATCATCTATATCGGCGATCTGGTCCAGAAGACCGAAGCCGAGATGCTGCGCACCCCCAATTTCGGGCGCAAGTCGCTCAATGAAATCAAGGAAGTGCTGTCGTCCATGGGCCTGCGTCTGGGCATGGACATCCCCGGCTGGCCGCCGGAAAATATCGAGGAAATGGCCAAGAAGCTCGAACAGGAGCTGCTGGGCTGATCCGAATTCCGTCATCCCGGCGAAAGCCGGGGTGACGATCGGGTGAAGGGGCGACGACCTGAACAGTCGCCTGGTCTGGGTTACCTCATACGGGCCCTTAACGAACGAAGGACATATCATGCGTCATAAAATGGGTCAGCGTAAGCTTCAGCGCTCCACCGGCCATCGCAACGCGCTGCTGCGCAACCTCGCCGCATCGCTGATCAAGCATGAGCAGATCACGACCGGCACGGTCAAGGCGAAGGCCCTGCGTCCCTATGTCGAAAAGCTGATCACGCTGGCGAAGAAGGGTGGCCTGTCCAACCGCCGCCTGGCGCACAGCCGGTTGCAGGACGACACACAGCTGGTCAAGCTGTTCGAGGTTCTGGCCGAGCGCTACAAAGACCGCGAAGGCGGTTACACCCGCGTGATCAAGGCCGGTTTCCGCGCCTCCGACGCCTCCCCGATCGCGATCATCGAACTGGTCGATCGCGACGTTTCGGCCAAGGGGCAGGATTCCGGTCCGCTCCAGAATGCCGACGAAGATGAATTCGAAGCGGCGTAACGGCCGATTCTGCGGCCCGGCCATTTAGCCCGGACCGGACGCTTTACCGACAGGCCGTGGCTCGTTATGAGCCGCGGCCTGTTGCTTTTCAAAATAGAAATGAGTTGTCGAAAGAGGATGCCGGCCGCTCGCCGCCTTGCCCTGTTGCTGGCCCTGATCGTCGCGCAGCCCGCCATCGCCGATACGGATGTGAAGACGTCCACCGCCCGCGCGCCAGGCCTCCAATATCCCGCCACCCAGCGGCTCGACATCGTCGAGGATCATTTCGGCGTGAAGGTCGCCGATCCCTATCGCTGGCTGGAAAGCGACCTGCGCTCCGACCCGGCCGTGAGGGATTGGGTGCGTCGGGAGAATGGCCTTACCCGAGCCTATATCGACGCTCTGCCGGGGCGCGACGCGCTCAAGGCGCGCATGCAGGCGCTGTTCTCCCATGGCCGCTTCACCATCCCGCGCAAGGCGGGCGGGCGCTATTTCTACGGCTATAATAGCGGCCTGCAGAACCAGACGCCGCTCTATCTGCGCGAGGGGCTGGACGGCAGGCAACGCCTGCTGCTCGACCCCAATGACTGGGCCAGGGACGGAACGGCGGCACTCGCCGAATGGGCCCCCTCGCCCGATGGCCGCATGCTGCTCTATGCGGTCCAGGAGGCGGGCAGCGACTGGCGTTCGCTGCGCATTCTCGACGTCGACAGCGGCAAGACAGGCGAGGATCGGATCGACTGGGTGAAATTTTCCGGGCTGAGCTGGGACGGCCGCAGCGAGGGATTTTTCTATTCACGCTTCCCTGCGCCCGCGACAAGCCAGGTTTTTCAGTCCGCGAGCCAGAACCAGAGCGTCTGGTATCACCGGCTTGGCACAGCGCAGGCGCTCGACCTGCTCATCTATGCGACGCCTGACAGGCCGACCCTGGGACACAGCGCCGAAGTGACCCGCGATGGCCGCTGGCTGGTGGTGAGTTCGTTCGAGGGTACGGGCCCGCGTCGCGAGTTGCACGTCGCCGCGCTGGATGGCGGGCCGATCAGGCTGCGTGCGCTGGTGCGGGGGCGCGACAGTGACTGGCGGATGATCGGCAGTGTGGGGTCGACGCTCTATTTCATCACCGACAGGGGCGCGCCCCGCATGCGCGTGGTCGCGCTAGATGCCGCGCGGCCGCGCCGGGGCGGGCGGCAGATCGTGGCGGAGCGCGCGGATTCACTCGCCGGCGGGTCTTTGGTGGGCGACCGCCTGATCCTGGCTTACGCCACCGATTCCATGACGGTCGCGGAACTGAGCGAGCTGGACGGGCGCAAGGTCAGCGGCGTGCCCCTGCCCGGCGTTGGAACGGCCGTGGGCTTCGGCGGGCGGGCGGGCGATCCCGAGACTTTTTTCAGCTTTTCCGACTTCACCACCCCGCCCGGCATTTATCGCTTCGACACCGCGACGCTCAAAACCTCGCTGTTCGCGCAGCCCGACATGCCGTTCGATCCCGATGATTTCGGCATCGAGCAGCTGAGCTATCCATCGAAGGACGGCACGCTGATCCCGATGACGATCATCCGCAAGAAAGCGCTGGCGCGCAGCGGCAAGCCGGCGCCCACCATCCTCTATGGCTATGGCGGGTTCAACATCTCGCTGACGCCGGGCTATTCAGCGCCACGGCTGGCCTGGCTGGAGCAGGGCGGCGTCTATGCCATCGCCAATCTGCGTGGCGGCGGCGAGTTCGGCAAGGCGTGGCATGATGCCGGACGGCTCGCCAATAAACAGAATGTGTTCGACGATTTCATCGCGGCCGGCGAGTTTCTCAAGGCGAGGGGCTATACCACGGCCGATGGCCTTGCGATCGAGGGCCGCTCCAATGGCGGGCTGCTGGTCGGTGCGGTGGTGAACCAGCGGCCCGACCTGTTCGCCGCCGCGCTGCCGGCGGTGGGCGTCATGGACATGCTGCGTTTCGACCGTTTCACTGCCGGCCGTTACTGGCTGGACGATTATGGATCGCCTGGCAAGGCGCGGGATTTCCCGTTGCTCTATAGCTATTCGCCCTATCACAATATCCTGGGCGGCAGGGATTATCCCGCGATCCTTGTGACGACGGGCGATACCGACGACCGGGTGGTGCCCGCGCACAGTTTCAAATATGCCGCCGCGCTCCAGGCCGCCGCGATCGGCGACAAGCCGCATCTGTTGCGGGTGGAAACGCGGACCGGCCACGGATCGGGCAAGCCGGTCGACAAGCTGATCGACGAATATGCCGACAGCTATGCTTTCCTCGCCTATTTCACCGGCCTCAAGATCGACGCCACGCCGCGTCGGACGTTCAGCGCCGCGACAGCCGGACACTGATATCGCTCCAGTCATGGCAGGAGGAACGGGCATGACAATGGCGCGCTGGATAATGGGATCGATGGTGGCCCTCGCCTTGTTGACGGGCGGCGTCGTGCCGGCGCAGGCGCGCCCCTATCATCATGGCTATGACCATCGGCGCCATCATGGCGGCGGGTTCGGCTTTGGCGACGCCGTCGGCGTCGCGGCGCTGGTCGGCGCGGTGGCGATCGTCGCCTCCTCGGTATCCAAGGACAAGCAGCAGTCGCAGAGATCGGATGTGGGCAGCCCGCCGGATGGTCACCGCTATGACGAGGATGAAGCGCCACCCCCCGCGCAGGGCACCGATTATGGTGCGGACGAATCGCGCGATGAAGGCACGTCCAACGACGACCGGATGAGCGACGCCTGTGCAGTGGCCGCTCGTGAGGAGGCCGAAGGACAGGGCGGCGGCTATGCCGAGGTCCGGAGCATGGACGCGCCCCGCGCCTCCAATGGCGGCTATGACATTGATGGCGAGGTCGAGACCCGCGCCAGCTATCGTGCCGAGAACGGCTCAACGCGCCGCTTTACCTGTTCGATGCAGGACGGCCGCGTCGCGCAGGTTTATCTGAGCCGCGATGTCGTGACGCGCTGAGCGGATGGCCGACGGGCTTGCGTGGTGAGGTCCAGAACCTTACGCCCCGCCCATGTCCCTCACCCCTCCCCCGCATAAGGCCGCTATCCTCTTCATCCTGATAACAGCGATGCTCGACGTCATGTCGATGGGCATCGTCATCCCGGTGCTGCCGCAGCTGATCGAATCGCTCTCGGGCTCCAGCAGCGCCGCCGGGCTGTGGAACGGGCTATTCGTCGCGCTGTGGGCGGGCATGCAATTTCTGTGTTCGCCGGTGATCGGATCGCTGTCCGACCGGTTCGGGCGACGGCCGGTGATCCTGATCTCCGTTGCCGGGCTGGCGCTCGACTATGTGCTGATGGCGCTCGCGCCCAATCTGTGGTGGCTGGCGGTCGGGCGGCTGCTGGCCGGCCTCACCTCCTCCAGCTTTACGTCGACCTTTGCCTATATGGCCGACATCACAGCGCCCGAGGATCGCGCGCGGGGCTATGGTCTGATCGGCGCGGCGTTCAGCGGCGGGTTCGTCGCCGGGCCGCTGATCGGCGGGATGCTGGGCGAAATATCGCTGCGCGCTCCGTTCTGGGCGGCGGCTGGCCTGTCCGGTCTAGCCTTCGTCTACGGCCTCATCGTGCTGCCCGAATCGCTGGCGGCGGACAAGCGGATGGCGTTTGGCTGGGCGCGCGCCAATCCGTTCGGGGCGTTGCGGCTGCTGCGCTCGCACCCCGAACTGTCGAGCCTGGCGGTGGTGAATTTCCTGCTCTATTTCGCGCACCATCTCTTCTCCGCCGTGTTCGTTCTCTATGCCGGCGATCGCTATGGCTGGGGCGCGTGGCAGGTCGGCGCACTGCTGGCGCTGGTCGGTCTGTTCGACATGGGGGTGCAGGGCATGCTGGTCGGGCCGGTGGTCAGACGGCTGGGCGACCGCGCGACGATGGTGATCGGCCTGTCGTTCGGCGCGATCGGCGTGCTGGCCATGGGGCTGGCACCTACGGGCTGGCTGTTCGTGGCCGCAATGCTGCCCAATGCGCTTTGGGGCCTCGCCATGCCGACGATCCAGTCGCTGATGACCGCGCGGGTCTCGGAAAGCGAACAAGGCCAGCTTCAGGGCGCGAACAACAGCGTCGGTTCCATAGCCGGGATCGTGTCGCCGCTCTTTTTCGGTGCGGTCTATTCCCTGTCGGCGGGCACCCACCCCACCCTCCCCTTCATCGGCAGCGCCTTCGTGCTGGCGTCGCTGGTGCTGGCGGGCGCGGCCGTGCTGGGATGGGCGGCCGGACGAGGGCTCGACCGAGCACAGACCTGAGCGCGACAACTGGACAGGAGCGGGCCGGGCGACTAACCGGGCGCGACTCCTTCCTCCTTGCATATAAAGGCGATCCGATGACGCTGCCCCTTCAGGATTCCATTCTCATCGTGGATTTCGGCAGCCAGGTGACGCAGCTGATCGCGCGCCGCGTACGCGAGGCCGGCGTCTATTCGGAAATCGCGCCTTTCAACAATGCGGCACAAGCCTTCGAGCGGCTCAAGCCCAAGGGCATCATCCTGTCGGGCGGGCCTTCGTCGGTAATGTGGGAAGACAGCCCGCGTGCGCCGCAGGCCTTTTTCGACGCCGGCATTCCCATACTTGGCATCTGCTATGGCCAGCAGACGATGATGCAGCAGCTGGGCGGGAACGTCGAAGGCGGCGAAAGCGGCGAATTCGGCCGCGCTTTCATCGAGGTGAAAAAGCCCTGCGCTCTGTTCGACGGCCTGTGGTCGCAGGGCGAGCGGCATCAGGTATGGATGAGCCATGGCGACAAGGTGACGAGCCTTGCGCCTGGTTTCGAGGTCGTCGCGGTCAGCGAGGGCGCGCCCTATGCCATCACCGCGAACGAGGCGAAGCGCTTCTACGCCACGCAGTTCCACCCCGAGGTCATGCACACGCCCGATGGCGGCAAGCTGCTCGCCAATTTCGTGCGCCATGTGTGCGGGCTGGCGGGCGACTGGACCATGGCCGAGTTCCGCGAGGCCAAGATCGCCGATATCCGCGCGCAGGTGGGAGACGGCCGGGTCATTTGCGGGCTTTCGGGCGGGGTCGACAGCGCGGTGGCCGCCGTACTGATCCACGAAGCGATCGGCGACCAGCTGACCTGCGTGTTCGTGGACCATGGGCTGATGCGACTGGGCGAGGCCGAACAGGTGGTCAGCCTGTTCCGCGAACATTATGGCATCAACCTTGTCCATGTGAATGCGCAAGAGCGGTTTCTGGGCGGACTGGCCGGGCTCACCGACCCCGAAAAGAAGCGCAAATTCATCGGCGGCGAGTTCATCGCCCTGTTCGAGGAAGAGGCCGCAAAGATCGGCGGTGCGGACTTTCTGGCGCAGGGTACGCTCTATCCCGACGTGATCGAGAGCGTGTCCTTTACCGGCGGCCCTTCGGTCACGATCAAATCGCATCACAATGTCGGCGGCCTGCCCGAACGCATGAACATGCAACTGGTCGAGCCGCTGCGCGAGCTGTTCAAGGATGAGGTGCGCGTGCTGGGCCGGGAGCTTGGCCTGCCCGAGATTTTCGTCGGTCGCCACCCCTTCCCAGGACCCGGCCTTGCCATCCGTATCCCCGGCGAGGTGACGCAGGAGCGGTGCGACATCCTGCGCAAGGCCGATGCGGTCTATCTGGAGGAAATCCGCAACGCGGGCCTTTATGACGCGATCTGGCAGGCATTTGCGGTGCTGCTCCCGGTTCGTACCGTGGGCGTGATGGGGGACCTTCGCACCTATGACAGCGTCTGCGCGCTGCGCGCCGTGACCTCGACCGACGGGATGACCGCCGACATCTATCCCTTCGACGCCGCTTTCCTGAGCCGCGTCGCGACCCGCATCATCAACGAGGTCAAGGGCATCAACCGCGTAGTCTATGACTATACGTCCAAGCCACCCGGCACGATCGAGTGGGAGTGACACGCAAGCGCATGGGATTGTAAGACAT
The DNA here is from genome assembly GCF_037723805.1 of Sphingobium fluminis. NCBI lineage: Bacteria > Pseudomonadati > Pseudomonadota > Alphaproteobacteria > Sphingomonadales > Sphingobiaceae > Sphingobium > Sphingobium fluminis. The sequence goes on along the minus strand of NZ_JBBJUK010000001.1, from coordinate 269,596 downwards.
AGAGGACGGACGGCCCCGCCCATCTGGCGAAAAGCGGGGCCTTGCGCGATTTCCGGCTTTGCGCGCTTTGGACATGATGGTTAAAAGGCGGCACATGGCCGTTTCAGACCAGCTTCCTTCATCGGCGACCGGGCGATTTATCGCAGCCGATCATTATTTCCCGCTGCGTATCTATTTCGAGGATACGGATCTGGGCGGGGTCGTCTATCACGCCAATTATCTGCGCTACATGGAACGGGCGCGATCGGACATGTTGCGGATCGCGGGGATCGACCAGCGGGCGAACCTGGAAGGCGGCGAGGGCGTTTACGCCGTCATCAGCGTCAGGATCGACTATCAGCGACCAGGGAAGCTGGATGACGATTTGATGGTGATCAGCCGCGTAACCCATGTCAATGCCGCGACCTGTTCCATTCATCAGGCGGTCATGCGTGGCGACGAATATCTGACCACCGGCGACGTTTCCGTCGCCTATCTCACGCCCCAGGGCCGGCCCAAGCGCCAGCCGCGACCCTGGATCGACATATTCACCCGCCTGTCCAGAGGGGAAGATTTCCACCCATGAGCCTGTCCATGCCCGACATGACCGCCGCCGCAGGCGCGGCAGCCAGCGCCGCCACCATCTCTCCGCTCGCCCTGTTTCTTCAGGCCGACATCGTCGTGAAGATCGTGATGATCGGCTTGTTGCTGGCGAGTATCTGGACCTGGGCGATCATCCTTGGATTCAGCTTCACCCTGCGCCGCGCGGCCAAGCACAGCCAGTCTTTCGAGCAGGATTTCTGGAAAGCGGAGGATATCGATCGCTTCTACGAGAGCCGGGGCAAGACCGACTTTCCGAGCGCGAAGGTGATGGCGGCGGGGGTGGCCGAATGGCGGCGGTCGACGGCGCAGAAGGTGATCGACCGGGACGGCACGCGCGACCGGCTGTCGACCGCCATGTCGAGTTCGATCGCGGCGGAGGTCGACCGTCTATCGGATCGGCTCAACATTTTGGCGACGGTGGGATCGGTCGCGCCCTTCGTCGGGCTGTTCGGCACGGTCTGGGGGATCATGCGCGCCTTCACCGCGATCGCCGCCGAACAGAATAGCAGCCTCGCGGTGGTCGCGCCCGGCATCGCCGAGGCGCTGTTCGCGACGGCCATAGGCCTGTTCGCGGCGATCCCGGCGGTCATCGCCTACAACCGGTTCAGCCATGGCATCAATCGCCTCGAATCGCGGCTGACGCGCTTTGCCGACGGCTTTTACGCCACCCTGAGCCGCGAATTGGAGGGGCAGCGCTGATGGCGATGTCCGGTCCTCCGTCGGCCCGTCGGGGGCGGGGGCGCGCACCCATGGCCGACATCAATGTAACGCCGCTGGTCGACGTCATGCTGGTGCTGCTGATCATCTTCATGGTGACGGCCCCGCTGCTGGTGACGGGCGTTCCGGTCAACCTGCCCGAAACGAGGGCCAAGGGGCTGGACGCCGACCAGAAGCCCATCGTCGTGTCGATCGACCGTGATGGCGGGGCGTATATTGACGAAGCGGCGATCAGCGACGCGGACCTGTCCGATCGCCTCGCAGAGATCGCGTCGGCCAATGCCGGCAAACCCGAACCGCAACAGATCTTCCTGCGCGCCGACACCGCCCTCGATTATGGCCGCGTCATGCGGGTCATGGGCGAACTCAACCGTGCCGGCCTCAACAAGGTCGCGCTTGTGAGCACGGGCGCGCAAGACGGCGTCAGCGGCAGTTCAGAATAGGATTCATAGGTCGTTGGGCATGGAGCGCGCGGAAAAGATCGGCCTGGGGGTCGCGACGGCAGGGCATGTCCTGCTGTTCGGCCTGCTGTCGGCCGGCTTACTGACGCCGTCCAAGCCGTTGAAGCTGAATCCGCCGCCGATGGAGATCAGCCTGGTGGACGAAGTGGCGCTCAAATCGGCCGCGCCGCTGGTTTCGAACGAGCCGCCCCCGCCCAGCGTCGCGCCCGAAAAAGGCCCGACGGAGGACGCGAAACCCGCGCCGGAACCCGAACCGACGCCGGAGCCGACGCCTGCGCCGCCCAAACCCATTCCGCCCTTGCCGCAACCAAAACCCAGGCCCGCGCCGCCGGAAAAGCCGGCGCCCAAACCTGCGCCGCAGCCCAAGCCGTCTCCGCCCAAGAAGGACGTGCCCAAGGCAACGCCAAAACCCAAGCCCGCGCCCGAAAAGCCGGCGCCCGCCAAAGCGAGGCCGAGCCCGGATACGGCACCTGCCGCTAAAGCGAAGCCGACGCGCGACAAGCCCAAGGCCGCCGCCGCTGCGCCGGCCGCCGCGAGCAAGAGCGCCGCCAAAGCCAAAACCAATGCGCCCGCCCGCGCGTCGGGCACGGGCAAGGCGGACAAGCCCAAGGGGTCTTTATTGGGCAAGGATTTCCTCAAAGGTATCGACACCGACAGCGACGCCCCGCGCAAGCCCGCGCCGCCGCCCGCCGCCGAAATGGGACCCGAGCAAAAGTCGGCGCTCAACGCCGAAATCCGCCGGCAACTCAAACCGCACTGGAAAGCCCCCACTGGCGCGGACGCGGATAGCCTGCGCACGATTTTGCGGGTACAACTCGACAAGGGCGGATCGCTGGTCGGCACGCCCCAGGTGATTGACCAGACCGGGATCACGCCCAGCAACAAATCCCAGGCCGGCCTGCACGCGGAACAGGCGATCAAGGCTGTCAGGCTGGCATCGCCCTTCAAACTGCCTCCGCAATTTTACGAGCAGTGGAAAGATCTCAAACTCGGTTTTGACAGAAGGCTTTCGCAATGAACGTCATGAAGAGAATGTCCACGCTGATCGCAGGTGCGCTGCTTGGCTTAATCCAGCCGGCGGTAGCGCAACTGGCCGTAGACGTGACCGACGACAGCGCGAGCGACAAGCTCAGGATCGCCGTGCCACCGCTTCCCGCGCAGCAGGAAGTGGACACGCCCGCAGGCGGGACGACCGAGTTGGGGCGCAAGATCGCCGAAGTCATTTCATCCGATCTCAAGGGATCTGGCCTGTTCGAACCGTCGGGGCCGGGCGGGTTGCCGGCGGTCGCCTTTGCCGAAGTCACCAATCCCCAGTTCGACAAATGGTCCGTCTATCAGGCGCTGGTGCAGGGTTTCGTACGCACCAGCGGCGGCGAGGCGGACATCACCGTCGGCTGCTATCTGTACGATGTCGCGTTGAAACAGGAACTGACGCGGCAGGGCTATGTCGTTGCACCGCGCGACTGGCGGCGCGCCGCGCATAAATGCGCCGACGCCATTTATGCCCGCTTGTCGGGCGAGAGTCCCTTTTTCGACAGCCGCATCGCCTATATCGCCGAAAGCGGCCCCAAGGGCGCGCGCGTCAAGCGGCTTGCGATCATGGATTCGGACGGCGCGAACCATCGCTTCATCACCAACGGCCAGTCGATCGCGCTGACGCCGCGCTTTTCGCCCGATTATGGCTCGATCGTCTATGTCAGCTACCTCGCCAACCGGGTGCGCATCTTCGTCTATGACATCGGCTCGGGCAAACAGCGCCTCGTCACCGAAAGCAGCAACCCGACCTTCGCCCCGCGCTGGTCGCCCGATGGGCGCACCATCCTGTTTTCGATGGCGATCGCCGGCAATACCGACATTTATCGTGTGTCCGCCCAGGGTGGAACCCCGGTGCGGCTGACCACCTCACCGGGCATCGACGTGGGCGGCAGCTATGCGCCCGACGGTTCGCGGATCGTGTTCGAGAGCGACCGGTCGGGCGGTCAGCAGCTTTATGTCATGAACGCGGACGGTTCCGGCCAGCAGCGGATCAGCCATGGCGGCGGGCGCTATGCGACGCCCGAATGGAGCCCGCGCGGCGACCTGATCGCCTTCACCAAGATTTCCGGCGATTTCAAGATCGCGGTCATGACGCCCGGTGGCGACAATGAGCGCATCCTGACCAATGGCTGGCAGGACGAACAGCCAAGCTGGTCGCCCAATGGCCGCGTGCTGCAATTTTTCCGCACCTCGCCGGGCCGCGAGGGTAACAGCCAGGTGTGGCAGGTCGACCTGACCGGGGTGAACGAGCGTCGCATCCCGACGCCTTTGAGCGGATCGGACCCGGCGTGGGGACCATTGCTGCCGTGATTGGCGATACGAATATCGCGCTGGCAGGGAACCCAATCGTCTTGACAGCGTAACGAACTTCACGAACCATGGCTTGTCGTTCGGGGGGAGGGACAGCAGGAAACTTCAAGGAGACGTCGATGAAAATTTCCCGCCCCATCCTGATGGCCGCCGCCATCATCGCGCTGGCTGCCTGCGCCAAAAAGCCACCGGCCGAACTGCCGCCGGCGCCAGGCGATTCCAGTGCGGGATCGTCCTCGTCCGGCGGGCCACGCGGCCCGGTAAAGGGCAGCCAGGAGGATTTCGTCGCGTCGGTCTCGTCCGACCGGATCTTCTTCGACACCGACCAATATGATGTCGATGCGCAGGACCAGTCGACATTGCAGAGCCAGGCCGGCTGGCTGCGGCAGAACCCCGCCGTGCGCGTCACGATTGAGGGTCATGCCGACGAACGCGGCACGCGCGACTATAATATCGCGCTCGGCGAACGGCGCGCCAATGCGGCGAAAAACTATCTTGCCTCGCTCGGCATCGATTCGAGCCGCATCTCGACGGTCAGCTATGGCAAGGAACGGCCGGCCGCGCTCGGTTCCGATCCCGCCGCCTGGGCGCAGAACCGACGCGCAGTGACGGTCACCGTCCAATACTGACGGTCCTGAAGCATATCTGAGCCGCGCGAGGCCGCCGACTGCAGGAGTGGACGGCGGCCTCGCGCGCTCCTATATACCGATCGGTATGGAACAGACCGCCCCCTCTCCCTCGCGTGGACGTCCCCGCGAATTCGATCCCGACGAGGCGCTGTCGGCCGCGCTCCAGATATTCTGGCGGCGCGGCTATGAAGGCGCGTCGATGGCCGAACTGACCGAGGCGATGGGGATTACCAAGCCCAGCCTCTATGCCTGTTTCGGCAATAAGGAAGCGCTGTTCCGCAAGGCGCTCGACCTCTATGAGCGCGAGAAGCTCTGTTACATCGGCAAGGCGCTGGAAGCGCCGACCGCGCGCGCGGTAGTGGAGCGGCTGTTGTACGGCGCGCTGGCGATCCAGACCGACAAAAGCCAGGCCCTGGGCTGTATGGGCGTTATTTCGACCGTCGCGTGCGGCGGCGAGAATGATTCGATCCGTCAGCATGTGATCGACCGTCGCGCCTCGTCCGACATTGCCATCGTCGCCCGTTTTACGCGGGCGCGGGAGGAGGGCGATCTGCCGGCGCATGTCGATCCGGCGGCGGTCGCCGCTTATCTCTCCGCGATCGTTCAGGGCATGGCGGTGCAGGCCGGGGCAGGCGCCCCCCGCGAGTCGCTGGAGCGGCTGATCGAGACCGCCCTCTCCTTGTGGCCCAGCGCCTGAGCAGATTAATGGGCATTCCAGGCTCCGCGAGATAAACATACCGATCGGTAATAAAATCGATTGACGACTCTCTCCCGCTGTTTATATACCAATCGGTATTGATTGCTCGGCGGACCTGCGGCGCAAGGCGTTGCAACAGGTTTGACGCACCAGGGAGCGAGTGACATGGCCTTTTTCGATTTCGCACAGCCCGCCGCCGGCCCCTCTCTGTCGGTCGGCAGCACGGCGCAATTGTCGGTTGGCAGGACCGAAGCGATGGGCTTTGCCGGCGTCGAATGGCGCGTCATCGGCCTCGCCCGGCACGATGGCATGCGGTCCTTGCGCGAACCCGGCAGGCTGGACAGGCTGCGCGCGCTGCTGTTCGGGCGCAGCCCCGATCCGCGCCTCGCCAGTCCCCGGCTGGAGGCGCTGCGCAGACTGGCGGTCGAGGCCTGGCACAAAGGCTATGCCGTTTCGCTGCTCGCGCTCGCGGATTTCCGCAAGGCCGGCTTTACCAAGGCGCAACTCGAATTGCTGCTGGCAACGATCAGCGCCGGCCGCACCCTGCGCAACCGACGGTCTGTTTCCTAAACCGATCGATCCCTCACGGCATCCGACCTTCCCGTAAAAATTCGTCACTCAGCCGCAAATTAGCCGCGCCAAGTTTTTGCAAAGCGCCTATTGGGCGTCGCGGGATATCGCCGGCAGGCGTGCGGAGGGACGGGCGGATCATGAATGCGCAGGTGGGCGTTGCGCCGGGGCATGGACATGGCGCGCAGGAAAAGCTGCCGATGCTGGCGCTGGGGGCGCTCGGCGTCGTGTTCGGCGATATCGGCACCTCGCCGCTTTATGCGCTTAAGGAAAGCTTCGTCGGGCATCATCCGCTGGCCGTGGACCCGCCGCATATCTATGGCGTGCTGTCGCTGATCTTCTGGACCATGACGCTGATCGTCACGGTCAAATATGTGTTCATCGTCATGCGCGCGGACAATGACGGCGAGGGTGGCAGCATGGCGCTGCTGGCGTTGATCTCCCGTCGCCTGGGCGAAACGCGCTGGACGCCGGCCATCGCCATGCTGGGCGTTCTGGCCACGGCGCTTTTTTATGGCGACGCGATCATCACCCCGGCCATTTCGGTCCTGTCGGCGGTCGAGGGGCTGACCATCGTCAATCCCGGCATGGCCGATTGGGTGTTGCCGATCGCCATCGCTATCCTGATCGGCCTGTTCCTGATCCAGAGGTTCGGCACGGCGCGGGTGGGTACGCTGTTCGGCCCGGTAATGGTGGTTTATTTCCTCGTCCTCGCCTTGCTCGGCATCGCCAATATCCTGCCCCATCCCGAGATCGTCACCATCATCAATCCATGGTGGGCGGTGAATTTCTTCCTGCTCGACCCCAAACTCGCCTTCCTCGCGCTCGGATCGGTGGTGCTGGCCGTCACCGGCGCGGAGGCGCTTTATGCCGATATGGGCCATTTCGGACGGAAGGCGATCAGCATCGCCTGGCTGTATGCCGCCTTCCCCTGCCTGATGCTCAACTATATGGGACAGGCCGCATTACTGCTCGACCAGCCGGGCGCGGCGGAAAATCCCTTCTTCCTGCTCGCGCCGGACTGGGCGCGGCTGCCGCTGGTGATTCTGGCGACGCTGGCGACGATCATTGCCAGCCAGGCGGTCATTTCCGGCGCTTTTTCGGTGACGCAGCAAGCGGTGCAGCTCGGCTTTCTCCCCCGGTTGCGCATCCTGCATACGAGCGCATCGGCGGCGGGCCAGATCTATGTGCCGATCGTCAACTGGCTGCTGCTGATCTTCGTCATCCTGCTCGTACTGGGTTTTGGCAATTCGAGCGATCTTGCCGCCGCCTATGGCATCGCGGTGACGGGAACGATGGTCATCACCGCCTGCATGCTGGGGGTGCTGACCTTCACCGTCTGGCGCTGGAACCCCATCCTTGCGGCGCTTGCCACCGGCGTTTTCGTGGCGGTCGACGGTCTGTATTTCGCGTCCAATGTCACCAAGATCCCCGATGGCGGCTGGTTTCCGCTGCTCGTCGCGGCCATCGTGTTCGTGGCGCTGACGACTTGGTCGACGGGACGAAAACTGGTGCGCCGCCATTTGCAGGAAGGGGCGCTCGACCTCGATCTGTTCATCGCGTCCACCGCCCATTCGATCAAGCGCGTTCCCGGCACCGCCATCTTCCTGTCGTCGACCACCGAAGGCGTACCCCCCGCGCTGCTTCACAACGTAAAGCACAACAAGGTCCTGCATCAGCGCAACATCATCCTGACGGTACGTACCGAGCGCGTGCCGCTGCTGCCGCTCGACGGGCGCATCGCGCATAGCGAACATGGCCATGGCTTCCACCGGCTGACCTTGCGCCACGGCTTCATGGAAGAGGTCGACATTCCCGCCGCGCTGAAAACGGTGCGCGAATGCGGCGGGCCGATCACGGTCGTGGAAACGAGCTATTTCCTCAGCCGCCAGACCCTGATCCCGTCGTCGCGACCCGGCATGGCGATCTGGCGCGAGAAGCTGTTTGCATGGATGGTGCGCAACGCGGAAAGCCCGATGGACTTTTTCAAGCTGCCGACCAACCGGGTTGTGGAGCTTGGATCGCAGCTGGAAATCTAGGCTGTGCGAGGCCAAATGGCCGAATGGTAATGCGGCGGTCATGCGGCCGACGACGCGCCCGCTTTAAGCCGTGATCATGGGCAAGCGCATCAAGATCACCATCCTCTCGGTCCTGTCGCTCCCGGCGGCGCTGGTCGGCGTTGCCGCCTATCTGGGCTATTTCGGCGGGCCCGTTTTCGTGGACATTCCCGCGACCGCCCGGCCCGCCAAAATCAACGCGGGACTCGCGGCCGTCGTGCTGTCGGGCGACATGGGCTTTCGCATCGGTATGGGTCCGCGCGTGGCGAACCGGCTGGCGGCGGACGGCATTCCGGTCGTCGGCATCAATTCGCTGACCTTTTTCCGCAACCGGCGCTCCCCAGCGGAGGTCAAAGCCCTGATCAGCGCGGCCGCCCGTCGTGCACTCGCATTCGGCCATGCCGGCCGCGTCGTTCTGATCGGACAGTCGTTCGGCGCGGACATGCTGCATATCGGCCTCACAGGCATGGCCCCGGCCCTGCGCGCGCACGTGGCGATGGTGGCGCTGGTGGTGCCGACCGACACCATTCTTTACCGCGCATCCCCTTCGGAATTACTGAATTGGACGAGGCCGGACGCCGCCGCGCTGCCCACGGCGCGCCAGCTGACCTGGGTGCCCGTCACCTGCATTCAGGGAGCGGAAGAGACGGACAGTCTGTGCCCGATGTTGACCCAGCCCAATGTCCACCGGGTTGCGCTGCCGGGCGGGCACCCCATGCATGGCGATACCGACGCGGTCCATGCCGTGCTCGCCAAAGCGATCGCGGCGGCCAACATTACAGGACGTTAGGAATGCGCCCATCTGCCCTTCATTCGCAAGGGCGCAGGCGCGAAGCCAATTAGGCCGAAGGCCACAAAATGGAGGGATTTTGAAGGTGCGGAATTTTCTGGGCGCGTATCGGACGCCGTTGTCCGTCGGGCTGGTCGCGACGCTGGCGGCGTTGGGCCTTGTCGCGCTCTATCATCTGCTGCACGCCGTCCGCCCCGGCGAAGTCACCGCAGCGGTTGCCGCACTACGCCCGTCCCGCATTGCGCTGGCGGTGCTGTTCACGGCCGGCAGCTATGCCACGCTCACACTCTACGATGTCCTCGCCCTGCACGCGATCGGTCGGCCCCTGCCCTATCGCACCGCTGCACTGGCGTCGTTCACCAGCTATACGCTCAGCCATAATCTGGGCCTGTCGCTGCTCACGGGCGGGTCGGCCCGCTATCGCGTCTACAGCGCCGCCGGCCTTTCCATGGGCGATATCGCGCGCGTGGTGGCGATTGCGAGCTTCACCTTCTGGGGCGGCGTCCTGTCGCTCGCGGGGCTGATGCTCGCCTGGCGTCCGCAGCCGGTCGGGATCGGCGGGATCGGCCTTGGCGCAAACGCTATGCAGGCGATCGGCTTCACCCTGCTGCTCGCCATAGCGGGCCTGCTGCTCTGGTCCGGCCGCCGGGGACGAACGCTGGTGCTGGGCCGCTGGGCCCTGCCGCTGCCCGGCATCGGTCTTGCGCTAGCCCTGATCGCGGTCGCGGCGAGCGATCTGGCCTTTGCAAGCGCGGCCTTGTTCATCCTCGTGCCGGGCGTCGACCCATCGCTCTGGCCGATATTTTTCATCGGCTACACGATCGCGATCATCGCGGTGCTGATTTCCCACGTGCCCGGCGGCATCGGCGTGTTCGAGGCCGTCATCCTCGCCGCCCTGCCGACATCCAGCAGCCCGGCGCTGGTGGCGGCGCTGCTCGTCTATCGCCTGATCTATTATATCGCACCCCTGATGCTCGCGATCGCCATCGTCGCCGTTCAGGAAGGGCGGCGGTGGCGCAAGCCGGTGCATGGCGCGGTCCGCAATCTTCAGCTGGTCGCTGCCGGGCTTGCCCCCGTGATGCTGTCGGCACTCGTCTTCGTGGGCGGATGCATCCTGCTGGTGTCGGGGTCGCTGCCGGCCGAGCCGCAGCGCACCGCGACGCTCATCGATCTGCTGCCGCTGCCCTTCATCGAAACATCGCATATGGCGGCCAGTCTTTCGGGCGCGGCGCTGCTGATCCTGTCGTCCGGGCTTTACCGCCGGCTGGACGGGGCATTCTGGCTGACCCGCCTGTTTTTGCTGGCGGGGGCGGGCTTCTCGCTGCTCAAGGGGCTGGATTATGAAGAGGCGATGGCCCTGCTCGCTATCGCGGCGCTGCTCCAGTGGACGCAGCCGGCCTTTTATCGCCGAACCCAGCTGACCGGCGAAGCGCTCAGCGCCGGGTGGCTCGCGACCGTAGCGGTGGCGGTCGGCCTGTCTGTGTGGATCGGTTTTTTCGCGTATAAGCATGTCGACTATCAGAATGATCTGTGGTGGCGCTTTGCCGTGCGCGGCGATGCGTCCCGCTTCCTGCGCGCGACTTTTGGCGTCGCGGTATTCCTTGTCGGCCTCGCCGGCTTCCGCCTGATGCGGCCCGCCCGAATCCGCCCGCCCATAGGCAGCGCCAGCAATCGGCCCGATCCCCAAGCGCTCGCCCTTTCCAGCCGGACCGAGGCTAATCTCGCCTTCACCGGCGACAAGCGCTTTTTGACGTCGGCTTCGGGCGCGTGCTTCGTCATGTATCAGATCCAGGGTCATAGCTGGATCGTCATGGGTGATCCCGTGGGCGCGCCGGAGGAATGGAACGACCTGCTGTGGCAATTGCGCGAGCAGGCGGATGCGGCGCAAGGGCGCTTGCTGCTTTATCAGATCAGCGCGGAAGGGCTTCCCATCGCGATCGAACTGGGTCTGCAGATCGTCAAATATGGGGAGGAGGCGCTGGTCGATCTTCCGCGCTTTTGCATCGAAGGGCCAGCGGCCAAGGCGCTGCGTTACGCCGAACGCCGCGCCGCCCGCGAGGGCGCAACCTTCGAGATCGTCCCGGCCGAACGGGTCCCTGCGATCATCGATCTGCTCGCCGGCATCTCCGACCGCTGGCTCAAGGCCAAGGGTCATCGCGAAAAAGGCTTCAGCGTCGGCCGCTTCGACCCGGATTATATCGCCCGGTTCGACTGCGCGCTCGTCCGTCAGGGGGACCGGATCGTCGCCTTTGCCAATATCTGGGCCACCGCGGACAAGGCGGAACTGTCGGTCGACCTGATGCGGCATGACGAGGATATGCCCTATGGCGCGATGGATTTCCTGTTCATTCATTTGATGCTCTGGGGCCGGGCGCAGGGCTATGCCCGGTTCAGCCTGGGCCTGGCACCGCTGTCCGGGCTGGAGGCGCGACGGCTCGCGCCGCTATGGGCAAAGCTGGGCGCGCTCCTCTATCGCCACGGCGAGGCGCTCTACGGTTTTGAAGGGCTGCGCGCCTATAAGGATAAATATGCGCCCGTCTGGGAGCCGCGCTTCGTGGCGGGGCCACAGGGACTGTCGCTGGGCCGCGCGCTGATCGATCTTCAGGGGCTGATCGCGGCGCGGAAAACATGATGGCCACCATGATCAGGAAAGGCCTCCTGCTGCTGGTGGCCATGGCGCCGGGCCTGCTGACGGGCAGCGCGCCGACGCGCAGCGGGGACCTTGCGCAGGGTCAGCGCATCGCCCGCTATCGTTTCGCGCCATTGGGCCAGATTGCGGTCTATCGACCGGAGGGCGAACCGCGCGGCGTCGTCCTGCTGCTGTCCGACCGCGATGGCTGGACCCCATCGATGGACCAGTTGGGCGAGGCACTGGCGCGGCGCGACCTGTTGGTCGCCGGCGTTTCAACCCCGGCGCTGCAGCGCGCGATGACGCAGGCGAAACGGCTCTGCGCCAATCCGGATTATCCGCTTATCGATCTCAGCCGCGATCTGCAGCACGCGGCGGGCGTGGCGCGGTACAGGAAACCGCTGCTGATGGGGGTTGGGACCGGCGCGACGCTGGCTTATGCAGGCCTTGCGCAATGGCCCAATGGCGGCTTTCAGGGGGCGGTCTCGATCAACCCCGTTGGAACGCTGAACAGCCGCAAGCCATGGTGCGCCGCGCCGGGATTTTCCGCTTTGCGAAGCGAAGGGCCGGGGCATGAAACGGCATGGAAATTCGGCGTGGATCGACGCCTTGCCGTTCCGTGGGTCGTCATCGGGCAGGAGCCGGCAACGGTCGGGAGTTTCACCCTGTTGCGCTTCGTATCCGCCGTTCCGCACGCCAGCCTGATCCGCCTTTCAGACAATGGCATGAGTGAGTCAGGCGCCGCCCATCTGCGCTCTCGCGCCGCCGCGACCGTTCTCGCACTGCTCCCCCCACCTCCACCGCACGGGGCCGCAGGCGATGTCGCCATTCCCGACATGCCGCTGACCCTCGTCCCTGCTTCGCAGATCATGCGGGCGGATCGCATGGCCATTCTCTATTCGGGCGATGGCGGCTGGGTTGGCATCGATCGCGATCTCACCAGCCAGATCGCCGCCGCCGGTATTCCGGTCGTCGGTGTCGACAGCCTCTCCTATTTCTGGAGCGTGCGCTCGCCGCAGGGCGCCGGCCGCGATCTGGCCCAACTGATCCGGGCGTTCGGCCGGCGCTGGAACAAGCGCAAGGTCATGCTGATCGGCTATAGTTTCGGCGCGGACGCGCTGCCGTACATGATCGCCGCGCTGGATCAACGGACGCGGGCGCAAATCGACAGCGTCTCGCTCCTGGGCCTTGGCCCGAGCGCGCAATTTCAATTTCATATGATGTCGTGGCTCGACTTCGATTCTTCCGATGCGCTGCCGACCCTGCCTGCCATCGCCAGATTGAAGGGATTGACGATCCGTTGCATCCGGGGCGAGCTTGAAAAGGACAGCGCCTGCCCCTCGATCCCGCCCTGGCTCGCCGAACATTATGTCGTACCGGGCGGGCATCATTTCGGCCGTAACACCCCCCTGCTCGCCCATATCGTGCTGGGCCAGCGCCGGCCGGGCCGGATAAGTCGATAATGCGGCAGTTCGTGCGTGCGAAGCGGCAATTTTTCCTTGCCCCGGCGATAATCCCATGCACAAAGCTTGCCAATTGCCGTCCGATCGCGACCGGACAGCCGAATTACACCGGCACTTAACCGTGCGGCGGTAAGGACAGGACCGATGGACGACGTGACGCTTCAGGACAGGGCACCGGCAAGGCCGATAATCCCGCAGGAAGTGGGCGAAGGGCTGTCGGTCATCTCGATCGCTAAAAGCTATGACAAGCGCGCGGTGTTGACGGACGTGTCGCTGACCGTTGGGAAGGGCGAGGTCGTCGGCCTGCTCGGCCCCAATGGCGCGGGAAAGACGACCTGTTTCTATTCGGTAATGGGGCTCGTGCGCCCCGATCAGGGTCGCATCATTCTCGACGGTCAGGATATCACCGGCCTTCCCATGTATCGCCGCGCGATCCTGGGCCTTGGCTATCTGCCGCAGGAAACCTCGATCTTTCGCGGCCTGACCGTGTCGCAGAATATCAGCGCGGTGCTGGAGCTGGCCGAACCCGACAAGCCTTCGCGCGCGGCCCGGCTCGAACAGCTGCTCGACGAATTCGGCCTTACCCGGCTGCGCGATTCGGCGGCCATGGCACTGTCGGGCGGCGAGCGACGGCGCTGCGAGATTGCGCGGGCGCTGGCGGCCAACCCGTCGATCGTTCTGCTGGACGAGCCCTTTGCCGGCATCGATCCGCTGTCGATCGCCGACATCCGCGATCTCGTGAGACAGTTGAAGACGCGCGGCATCGGCGTGCTGATCACCGATCATAATGTGCGCGAAACGCTGGAAATCGTGGATCGCGCCTGCATCATCTATAGCGGCCAGGTGCTGTTCACCGGCAGCCCCACCGAACTGGTCGCCAATGCCGACGTCCGGCGGCTGTATCTGGGCGAGAATTTCTCGCTGTGACATGAGCCCGCTGATCTCCGCTGTCCGAGGCAATTCCTGATGGCGCTCGGCCCCAGGCTGGATCTGCGACAGAGTCAGTCGCTGGTCATGACGCCGCAGTTGCAGCAGGCGATCCGCCTGCTTGCGCTCAGCAATCTGGAGATTGAAACCTTCGTCGCGGGGGAGCTGGAAAAGAATCCCCTGCTCGAATCGGCGGGCCCGGGCGAGGACGGATTTGACCCTGACGGCCCAGCTCGCGATGGGGAGCCAGCCATAGTTTCCGCGGAAACGGGGGAAGCGGATTCGCTGATGGCGCAGGGTCTGGGCGAAAGGGATAGCCCGCTCGATATCGATCACGCCGCCGACATTTACATCGACGACAGCCCCGCCGACCGCGTCCTGGGTGGCGGAACAGGCGCGGGCGACGCGCTGTCCAGCGGGGCGGAGGCGCCCGATTTCGACAGTTTCGCCAATCCCGAACCCGGCCTGCACGAACATCTGATGAATCAGGCGCGGTCGGCGCTGAGCGGGATGGCGCTGGTAATCGCTGGACAATTGATCGGCCAGATCGACGCGGCGGGCTATCTGGAGGCCAATCTGCTGGAGACCGCGCATGGCCTTGGCCAGCCGCTCGCCGAGGTCGAGCGAGTACTCGGCGTGATCCAAAGCTTCGATCCCACCGGCGTCGGGGCGCGCAGCCTTGCCGAATGCCTCGCGCTGCAAGCGAAAGAGGCCGACCGCCACGACCCCTGCATCCAGCGGCTGCTCGCCAATCTCGACCTTCTGGCGAAAGGCGCGCTGCCGCAGTTGCGGCGGATTTGCGGCGTCGACGAAGAGGATCTGGCCGACATGATCCGCGAACTGCGCAGCTATGATCCCAAGCCCGGCCTGCGTTATTCCAGTGATCACTCACCGCCCGTGACGCCCGACCTGTTCATCACGCCGACGCGGGACGGCTGGGCGATCGAGGTCAATGGAGCGACGCTTCCGCGCATACTCGTCAACCGCGACTATTATGTCGAACTGGCGGACGGGGCGCATGACCGCAACGCCAAGGCGTGGCTCGCCGAATGCCTGGCGAGCGCCAACTGGCTGGTAAAGGCGCTCGACCAGCGGCAAAAGACGATGATCAAGGTCGCAAGCGAGATCGTCCGTTGCCAGGAGGATTTCTTTCGCAAGGGCGTTGCGCACCTCAAACCGCTGACGCTCAAGACAGTGGCCGATGCGATCGAGATGCACGAGTCGACTGTGAGCCGCGTCACGTCGAACAAATATCTATCCTGCCCGCGCGGCGTTTATGAACTCAAATATTTCTTCACCAGCGGCATCGCCGCTTCGGACGGCGAGGGATCCGTTTCGGCGGAAGCCGTAAAGAGCCACATAAAGGCGCTTATCGCGGTCGAGGAGCCCCACGCCATCCTGTCCGACGATGCGCTGGTGGACCTGTTACGCGTCAAGGGCATGGACCTCGCCCGGCGCACCGTCGCCAAATATCGCGAGGCGCTCGGGATCGGATCGTCGGTGCAACGGCGACGGCAAAAGGCACTGCGCGGCACAATAGCATGACTGCGCCGTCCGATCGCCCGACATCCGATGCAGGAAGCGCTATCCACGCATGGGTTGCAACCATTGTGATGAGCAAATGTTAACGTGCTATTGTTGGACAGCTGAGCAATGAAGCGACCGACCAGACCCGAATACACGAATTTACAATCGATCTAAAACGTTGCATGATTGGTCAACGCTCTAATAAAAGGTCTTCTTCATGGCGGATATCGAACAGCCCGACGTCACCGCGCTCACCGTTCAGCTCCTGAGCGCATATCTCGCCAATAATATTGTCGCGCACACCGATATCGCGGAGCTTGTTCGCGCCACCAAGGCGGCTCTCGTCGAAGACAAGGCGAGCGCGCCTGTCGAAGTCGAGACACCGGCACATGCGCCTGCTGTCACGGCCCGCAAAAGTCTTGCCGCTTCCGGTCACATATTGAGCCTGATCGACGGAAAGCCCTACAAGACACTCAAACGCCATCTTTCCAAACATGGGCTGACGCCCCAAGCGTATCGCGAACGCTATAACCTTCCCGCGACCTACCCGATGGTTGCCCCGGACTTTGCGGCCGAACGCCGCGCGATCGCCAAAAAGATCGGCCTCGGCCGGCGAGCAGCGCCAGCCGTATCAAAATTGAGCGAGGAAGCGCCCGACAAATCGCCTGCGAGCGCCGCACCGGCCAAGCCCGCTGGGAGAAAAGCGACAGCCAGCACTGCAAAGACCGCGCCCAAAAAAGCACCCGCATCCCTGGACACCACGAGCGAGGCCAATGGTGCCGCTGGCAAACCCAGCCGAAAGGGTGGCCGCGTAACGCTCAAGCTGTTCACACCGAAAGACGGGGCCGCCAAGGCGGCGGGTTCCAAGCCGGGCCCCAAAAAATCCCCCGGCAGACCTAAAAAACCCGTCGAGCCAGCACCGGCCGATGCGACCGTCAATGGTAACCCGGTCACTGCCGACTGAGGATTCTTCCCAATAGAGCGCGCATCCGGCGTCGAATGGGACGCGGCGCGCTCTACAGGAAAAATCGCCCCTCGATCACGGTACGGCAGATGCCGGTCAGGATGACGCGGTCGCCTTCAAGCGAGCAACCGATGCGGCCGCCACGCGCGGACGCCTGCACCGCGCTGATCGCATTTTTCCCCAGCCGTTCTGCCCAAAAGGGCGCGAGCAGGCCATGGGCAGAACCGGTGACCGGGTCTTCGTCGATACCGCCGCCCGGCACGAACACGCGCGACAGGATATCGCTATCCTCGCCGGGCGCAGTCGCGATCAGCATCAGATCGCCATGGGCCTTGAGCGCCGCAAAGTCGGGAGTAAGGGCGCGCACGGACGCGGCATCGGGATAGAGGAACAAGGTATAACCACCGTCGCGCCAGTAGGATTCGCGCGCGGTGCCGCCCAGTGCCTGCGCCAGTTCGGGCATGGCGCGGGGAGTCATGGTCCATGCTGGCAGGGACAGGGCATAGGCTGCGCCAACGCGCCGGACGCTAAGCACACCGGCATGGCGCGTGCGAAAGCGGATCAGATCGCCGGCGAGCAAGATATGGCCGCTGGCGAGCGTCGCATGGCCGCACAACTTTACCTCGACAGCGGGCGTGAACCAGCGAAGGGCATAGTCCGCTTCCGGATCATCGGGCGTCGCGACGACGAACGCGGTCTCGGACAGATTATTCTCCGCCGCGATAGCTTGCAGCATCCTATCGTCCAGCCATGCGTCGAGCGGCATGACGGCGGCGGGGTTACCGGTGAACGGTGCATTGGCAAAGGCATCGACCTGATAGAATGGCAGGCTCGGCATGGTCACGGCTTTCCTGGGAGAGGTGAAGCCGGTTTTCTAGAGCCCGGGCACGACGGAAAACAGGTCCGCCAGCGGCATAGTGGCGCTCTTCATTCACGCGAACCAAAAAAGGGCCGGCCATGTCGCCATGGCCGGCCCGGATCGCGGCGTTCGGGGACGTTTTGACCGTCATATCCCGAAAGATGATGACGCTCCCCTGCTTTAGCATTGCCGCATGGCCCTTCGTGAGGGCGTGCTTCGATGCTAACCCTGTTCGTCCGCATTGTCCCATGCCATCAGCGCGGCCGGGCTGAAATGTGGAGCGGTCCGGCGTGCGATCAGCGGAAGATGCCGCCCTGGTCGCCACATTGGGCACGGTGAAGCAGCTTCTGGTCGGCGAGGACGAGGGCGACCATCGCCTCGACCACCGGCACACCGCGAATGCCGACGCAGGGGTCGTGACGTCCTTTGGTGATGATCTGTGTCGCTTCACCCTCCCGGGTCACCGTTTCGACTGGGATCAGGATCGAACTGGTCGGCTTGAAGGCGACGCGCACGACCACCGGCTGGCCCGTGGAAATGCCGCCTGCGACACCGCCGGCATGATTCGAGAGGAAGATCGGACCATCATTGCCCCCGTCGCTGCGGGGTCGCATCGGATCGGCATTCTGTTCGCCACGCAAAGCGGCGGCCGCAAAGCCGTCGCCGATCTCGACGCCCTTGACCGCGTTGATGCTCATGCAGGCGGCGGCCAGCTCGCTGTCGAGCTTGGCATAAAGGGGGGCGCCCCAGCCGGCCGGAACGCCGGTGGCGACGCATTCGACCACCGCGCCGAGCGAAGAGCCATCCCGCCGCGCGTCGTCGACCAGCGTCTCCCAGCGTTTTGCCGCTTCCGGGTCGGGGCAGAAAAAGGGATTACGCCCGATCTCGGCCGCGTCGAACCGGGCGGAATCGATCGCGTCGCCGCCGATCGCGCTGACCCAGGCAAGGATTTCCACCTCTGGGATCACCGCCCGTGCCACCGCCCCCGCCGCGACCCGGCTCGCCGTCTCGCGCGCGGAGGATCGCCCACCGCCGCGATAGTCGCGAAAGCCATATTTGGCGTCATAGGCATAGTCGGCATGGCCCGGCCGATAGGCTTTGGCGACGTCCGAATAATCTTTGGACCGCTGGTCGGTATTCTCGATCATCAGGCTGATCGGCGTGCCAGTCGTCCGCCCCTCGAACACGCCCGACAGGATGCGCACCTCATCGGCCTCGCGCCGCTGGGTCGTGAATTTGGATGTGCCGGGCTTGCGCTTGTCTAGCAGCGGCTGGATATCCGCCTCGCTTAGCGCCAGTCCGGGCGGGCAGCCGTCCACCACCGCGCCGATCGCGGGTCCGTGGCTTTCGCCCCAGGTGGTGAAGCGAAAGACGCGGCCGAAGCTGTTGAAGCTCATTTTTCGAGCGCCCTCATTTCTCCAACGCTATATCGGGGGCATCCTCGGCCTTCATCCCGATGACATTATAGCCGGCATCCACATGATGGACCTCACCGGTGACCCCCGATGCCAGATCCGACAACAGGTACAGCGCCGCGCCGCCCACATCCTCGATCGTGACATTGCGGCGCAATGGCGAGTTCAGCTCGTTCCATTTGAGGATATAGCGGAAATCGCCGATGCCGCTGGCAGCCAGCGTCTTGATCGGCCCGGCCGAGATCGCGTTGACGCGGATATTTTCCGGGCCAAGGTCCATCGCCAGATATTTGACCGAGGTTTCCAGCGCCGCCTTGGCCACGCCCATGACGTTATAGTGGGGGATGACCTTTTCGGCGCCATAATAGCTGAGCGTCAGGATGCTGCCGCCATCGGGCATCAGCGCGCGCGCGCGCCGCGTCACCGCGACGAAGCTATAGGCGGAAATATTCATCGTCATCAGGAAGTTTTCTAGGCTGGTGTCGACATATTGGCCGCGCAGCTCATTCTTGTCCGAAAAACCGATGGCATGGACCACGAAATCGAGCCCGCCCCAGCGCGTCTCGATTTCCGCAAAAGCCGCATCGAGCTTTTCCATATCCGACACGTCGCAATCGATCAGGAAATCCGAGCCGACCTGCTCCGCCAGCGGCCTAACGCGCTTGGCCAATGCCTCGCCCTGATAGGAAAAGGCGAGTTCCGCCCCCTGTGCATGCAAGGCCTTGGAAATCCCCCACGCCAGCGACTTGTCATTGGCGAGGCCCATGATGAGCCCGCGCTTTCCCGCCATCAAGCCGTTCATTCTGTCGTCCCGTTCCCTTGGTCTGTCGCTGCCCTCGCCTGTTCCTCTTCGGGAAATTCCGCCAGCGCCGCATTCAATTCCGCGCCAATTACCACGCCAAGCCCAACGAGGAAGAAAAAAATCAACGTGATCATAACGCCGGCCAGACTGCCATAGGTGCGGCCATAGCCGCCGAGTAGCGAAAGCGTGACCGGCAACAGCAATGTGACGCCGTACCACCACAGCGCGGTGGCGATCGCGCCCGGCCATTTGGGGAAGCGCGGATCGCGATAGGCGCTGGGGGTGAGCGAGGCGAACAGCGAATAGAGGGCGACGCACAGGATCGCCATCGGCACCAATTTGGTGAGCGTCACGATGCGGATCGCGTCGTCGGCGAAAGGGAACAGGCGATGCACGAGCTGATCGATGCCGGTGATCATGACCTGGAGCGAAAAGGCGAACATCACCGCCAGCACGCTCGCCAGCGTAATGCCGATCGCGGTGAGGCGATAATGCCAGAAGGGGCGCGTGCTCTTCGTCCCGTAAGCGCGGCGCAATATGTCGCGGATCGTTTCGATCAGGCTGCCGACGGTCCACAGGCCGACGAGGCCGCCGAACCAGAGCAGCGGCCCCGTGCGGGCGGTCAGGACATCCTCGATCGGCTGGCGAATCACATCCGCGACACCGCGCGGCACGGTGGCGAGGAACGCGCCGACCGCCGCCAGCCCGTCCTGCGACCGCCCGAAGATGCTGGCTACCGCAGCCGCTACGATGAAGAAGGGGAACAGCGTCATCAGCGACAGATAGGCGAGGTTTCCGGCATGGATGAACCCGTCATTATAGGTGCCGATGGCGACCCGCTTCATCACCTCGAAACTGTAGGAGCCGGGCCGGATGCGGTCCATGTGGCGATGGAAATGTTCGCGCGCTTCCCCCGCCATGCGCTGGCGGCGCGATTCGGGCGATTGGGGGGAGGGACGCGGCATTCGCTCCTGACGTCCTACACGCCCAGATGAGCGCGGACGGCGCGACTGTCGCTCCAGCTTTCGACGAGTGCCACGAGGGCCGGATCGTCGGCGGGGATATCAATTTGCAGCGTGACGAGCTGGTCGCCGCGCTGGCCGTCCTTGGCGGTAAAGCCCCGGCCGCGCAGCCGCAGCGTCTTGCCCGAGCTGGCACCCGCGGGCACGCCCAGCATCACCGGCCCATCGACGGTCGGCACCTTGACCTTGCCGCCCCGGACCGCCTCATCGAGGGTGATCGGCAAGTCGAGCAAAACATTGTCGCCATCGCGGCGGAAAAAGGCGTGCGGCTTCACCTCGATCGTCACGATCGCGTCGCCAGCGCCAGCCGGCCCTGCCTGCCCCTTGCCCGACAGGCGCATCTGCGTGCCCGTCTCGACCCCGGCGGGCAGTTTCAGGTCGATGGTCTTGCCGTCCTGCAAGGTGATGCGCTGGGGGGCGAGCGTCGCGGCGTCGACGAACTGTACGGCGAGCCGATAGGCGACGTTCGCCCCTTTCGGCGGTGGTGCACCACGCCCGAAGCCACCACCCGGTGCCCGCCGGCCACCGCCGAACAGCCCCTCGAAAATATCGCCGAAATCGCCGCCATCGCCAGGGTCGAACCCGCCCGGCTGACCCCCGCCCGGCCGGCCACGGGGGCCTCCGCCACCAAAGCCGAAGGGCGCGGCCGGATTGCCATCGCCGTCGATCTCGCCCCGGTCGAAGCGGGCGCGCTTGTCCTTGTCCGATAGAAGGTCATAGGCATTCGTCACATGCGAAAAGCGTTCCGACGCCTTGGGATTATCCTTGTTGCGGTCGGGATGCAGTTCCTTGGCGAGCTTGCGATAGGCCGACTTGATCTCGGCCTCGCTCGCGCCGCGCGCAACGCCTAATGTGGAATAGGGATCAGCCATCGGCCGGTATGCATCCTTGGTAAGACAGGTGGTTCTAAATTAAACCCTATGTGGCGAAAACGGCCCGATCCTTCAAGCCGGTCAAAGCCGTATCGACATGCCCTTAGCGCGCGCCTAAGCCTTGCGCCATGACCGATCCCTTTACCCTTTTCGACGAATGGTACGCCCAGGCGCGCGAGACCGAGATCAATGACAGCAATGCGATGGCGCTCGCCACCGCCGACGCCCGGGGTCGCCCGTCGGTGCGCATGGTCCTGCTCAAGGGTCACGGACCGGACGGATTTATCTTCTACACCAATTTCGAGGGGCGCAAGGCAGGCGAACTGCTCGAAAATCCGCACGCGGCCCTGCTGTTTCACTGGAAGTCCCTGCGCCGGCAGATCCGCATCGAAGGGCCGGTGGGTCCGGTCGACGATGCCACCGCCGATGCCTATTTCGCGACCCGGGGGCGGGATAGCCAGCTTGGCGCATGGGCGTCCGACCAGTCGCGGCCCCTGCCGTCGCGCGCGGTTTTCGTGGCGCGTTTCGAGCAGGCGGAGGCCCGATTCGATGGCGGCCCCGTGCCACGCCCGCCCTATTGGTCGGGCTTTCGTCTGACGCCGCAGCATATCGAATTCTGGCAGGATCGCGAACATCGCCTGCATGAACGGCGGCTGTTCGAGCGGGACGGCGCGGGCTGGCGCGAGGGGCTGCTTTACCCCTGACGCGCGCAAGCGGGGCGCGGACTGTGCCGGCTCGTTCGTCTAAGCCATCGAACCCGGCGCATCCGATTGCGAGCGCGTCCGGCGCCTGATAGGGTTCGACGCCCGAGGGCATGGGATTGGGCGCGCGGCCAGCCGCGTGCCGGTTAGAGGGGCGTGAATGCGTAACAGACTGACGGCCTACATTCTCACGGGCATGATCCTGGGCGTGCTGGTGGGATTTGCGGCGAATGTCTGGATCGGGGACGACGCGGCCACGGCCAAGAGCGTGGCGGGCTATTTCCATCTGCTCGCCGACATTTTCCTGCACCTCATCAAGATGATCATCGCACCGCTCGTCTTTTCGACGCTGGTGGCCGGCATCGCCCATATGGGAGACAGCGCGGCGCTCGGGCGGATCGGCGGGCGGGCGCTCGCCTGGTTCATCATCGCCAGCCTCATTTCGCTGACGCTCGGGCTCATCTTCGTCAATTTCTTCGCGCCCGGCGAAGGGCTGAACCTGGTCCGCAGCGGCGCGGAGTCGGGGGTCAATACCGAGGCGCTCAACTTCCGCGACTTCATCCTCCATGTCTTTCCCACCTCGATGGTCGGGGCGATGGCGGAAAATTCCATCCTCCAGATCGTCGTCTTTTCGTTGTTCGTCGGCGTCGCGCTGACCGCCATCGGCGACAAGGGCAGGCCGATCGTCACGGTGATCGAGTCCATGGTCGAACTGATGCTTCAGGTCACCGGCTATGTCATGCGGGTAGCGCCGTTCGCGGTGTTCGGGGCGCTGGCGTCGGTGGTCACGACCGAAGGGCTGGGCGTGCTCAAGACGTTCGGGCAATTGGTCGGCGAATTCTACATTGCGCTGTTCGTGCTGTGGCTGCTGCTGGTGGGCGCGGGGTCGATCTTCCTTGGCAAGCGGATGTTCAAGCTGCTTAAATATGTGCGCGAGCCGATCCTGATCGCCTTTTCCACCGCTTCGTCCGAAGCGGCCTACCCCAAGATGCTGGAGCAGCTCGACCGTTTCGGCGTGCCGCGCCGCATCTACAGTTTCGTGCTACCCTTGGGCTACAGCTTCAACCTCGACGGGTCGATGATGTATTCGACCTTCGCGACGATCTTCATCGCGCAGGCCTATGGCATCGACCTGCCGATCGCGACGCAGATCACCATATTGCTGGTGCTGATGGTGACGAGCAAAGGCATCGCGGCGGTGCCACGCGCCTCGCTGGTCGTCGTCGCGGCCACGCTCGGCCAGTTCGATCTGCCGGTCGAGGGGGTGGCCTTCATCCTCGCGGTCGATCATTTCATGGACATGGGCCGCACCGCCACCAACGTGCTGGGCAACGCCATCGCGACATCGGTCATCACCAAATGGGAAGGCATGCTGGAGGTCGAGGAGCCGGTCGACGGCGTGTTGCCCAAGGCGCCGGCGCACACTGCGGCACATGGCCGGGCCGGGCTGGAACTGGCGTCGGATATGGTGGATCGGGACAAGGGGTAAGAGACCAAAACTGGAGGGGTATTGCGCCCCGGTCGCGCTTAACTTCGCATATTTCCCGCACATTTCGCCCATTTATTGCGTAGCGCTGATATTTTCGGAAAGTCCGGAAAAATGGGTACGGACGATGGGAAAGAGCCTACGGCGGCGAGTATCGCAACGTACAGCGGAAAAGGACAGCGGATTGATGAGTGTCCGGCAACGACCATCTGTTGCCGATCGATAGGCTTTAGCGGCTTCCTGATAGCGGACATCAAACAATAAGGCTAAAACGGCGGAAGGAGACCACCATGCCGACCGTTGAAGTGTTTGAGAAAGGTGAGATGACGCCCCTTTTTCAAGGCGATTTCTCTTTTTTGCCCCGGATCGGGGAATATCTCCAAAGACGCAGGAGGATATTTCGACTATTACAATGTGGTCGAGGTATGGCACCGTGAAGAGGGTGAAACTGGCGTCTTTCGAGCGTGCATTCGTGTCGAAATCAACGACTAGGCCATAGTAAACAGACGACCACTTGCGGAAGTTGACGGACAATAGCCTATCGCCCACAATCAGTCACCATGACGACCAAAGCATTAGCGATGTGGTTTGCTGTTTCAGCGTTGGCGTTTGCCGCCTGCTGTGTCGTGATGCTTCAATTTGGTCCTTCTTTGGACACGCCCCTATTGGTTTATCCGTTTATGGCCGTCTGGGGAGTGAGCGCACTCGCTTGGCCCCTATTTCTTGTTTGGTTGCTGCGCAGGTACATTCGGGCTGCTTTTCTCAAGCCACGTCCATAAGCAGACAGTCGCCAATCCACCCCTCATCGCCGTTCGCGACCCGCGTATCAGATCGCGGGGCCGAACAGCCGACCGTCCGGTTCCAGCCCGGAACGCTGCCGGTGGCATCTCGACCAATTCAACACATGCATCGACGCATCACATACCTAGGAAAGACCATCGTAATGCTGACCTTCATGATGTAGTGTTAGTGGCAGGGAGATTTTATGGCTGTGATTTACGGCACCACGGACGATGACACACTCATCGGGCTGGATTTGGAGAGCGACGAGGCCGCCGACACCATTTATGGGCAAACGGGCAACGACATTCTGCGAGGCCTCAATGGCGACGACATCCTGGATGGCGGGTTGGGCGCAGACCTGTTGGATGGTGGAAATGGACAAGACACGGCCTATTACGGTCTCTCGCAGTTCGACGTCGCCGCTTATCTAACTTGGGAAGCGGGGAATCGGGGCGAAGCGGCCGGCGATCGATATACCTTGATCGAAAGGCTTACAGGGGGCGTCGGCAATGACATCCTTGGCGGCAACGACGCAGCCAACCTCATATCGGGAGGCGGAGGATCGGACTGGCTGCTCGGTTTAGGCGGTGATGATCATCTGCGTGGCGGGGCCGATAATGATGTTCTGAACGGCGGTCTGGGCAGTGACATCTTGGATGGTGGTGGAGGCGCTGACGTCGCCTATTATGGAGACGCTTCAGGAGAAATCTACAGCGCGGCGGTATCGGGTTCCAATCCCTATTTGGTAAATGGCGTAAGCTATGGCATTGTCGTTGATACAAAGACCCCTTCGAACAATTTCGGCGAAGCCAAAGGCGATACATTTACTGGTATCGAAAATATCTGGGGGTCCAAATTCAATGACGTCATCATCGGTGACGATGCCGGCGGACAGCGCTATGGATTTGCTGGGGACGACATATTGGACGGAGGCGGCGGCGATGACGTCCTTATTGGGGGGCCGGGCTTCGACGTGATCACTGGAGGAGCGGGGCACGACGAAATCTTCTTTCTGTTGTGGAATGATCACGTCAACAGTGACGGTTTGATGGAGCTCCATGATGGACCTGACACCATTACCGATTTCGTACATGGCATCGACCATCTAACCGTCAGTCGCTATTGGTTTGGCTTCGGCAACATTGACGGGCCAGCCGCAGCGCTCACATCCGATTATGCCGACTTTATAACGGAGGGGGCTGTGATCAGCACCAAGCCAACATTCATTTACGGCACTGGGGTTCAGGAATTATATTTCGACCCCGATGGCATCGGCCCGACAGCACACGTTTTCATCGCAGACCTGCAACTCGGTGCAACTTTAACCTTATCAGACATTTGGACGGCTTAGGCCGTGCTGGAGAAAAGGGGTTCTTAATCGTTGGGCACTGCTTCAACGCAACGTTTTTTGGGCAGCTGTCGGCCTTAGAAGGCTGAAATATCACTTTGGGACGCCGGCGCGAATTCCGCACTCGACCACTTTTAGTCGCTCCTTGCTATCATCCACTTCCCTGGAACCGGCTACTCATTCAGATGGCACGTTGAAGGCTGAATGAGGAAATCTGGTAGGAAGCGGCCATTCGTTATAACGCAGCGCTTGCGCAGCGCTGGTTGATGGAGTTTGCTGTTTCGATGCAAACCTACCGTCGTGCTTGGCTCTTCACCGGCTGGGTGATTCTTGTCTTTATCACCATGCCGATTTGGCTATACGGCTGGCTCCAGCAGCTTGGAGACGCCTTCATGCTTATGGGTGGCATCGTCTGGCTGCTGCACGGCGCTGCCACTCTGATCCTATTCCGATGCGAGGAATGCGGAACTTCCCTCTACCGGACGGGACCTACCTTTATGCCATTCTACACACCATGGCCTCATCGCCGGTGTCGAGAGTGCGGCCATGATGCTGCGGAAGCTGACGTCGGCTAATGGGGCGATTGTTGCTAAACGAATTTTCTCCGCGCAGTGTCAGCTATAGCCGATCATCTCCTCCAAACCGGACGGTCTCCTACCCACCCCTTTCAGACATCGGGTGCCTCCGCAAAAATCGCGGCGCGGCGCGGCGCTACCGCAGCTTGGCGATGTTCAGGCTGTCTTCCTTGGCCCGCTGTTTGACCGATTCCTCGGTGCGGGTCAGCGCCTTGGCGATGCCCTTGAGGCCCATGCCCTTTTTGGCGAGCGTGTGCAGCTTCTGGACCTCGTCCTGGGTCCAGGGCTGTTTGTGCCGTTCGAACCGTTCGCCTGCCATCGCCCCGACCCTCCCGATCAGTCCGCGAAGGGATCGCGGACGAGGATCGTATCGTCGCGCTCGGGGCTGGTCGATACAAGCGTTACCGGGCAACCGATCAGCTCCTCGATGCGGCGGATATATTTGATCGCCTGTGCGGGCAGATCGGCCCAGCTGCGCGCGCCGGCGGTCGTATCCTGCCAGCCTTCGATATCCTCGTAGATCGGCTGCGCCTTCGCCTGATCCTGCGCATGGGCGGGAAGATAGTCGTAGGTGCGCTCGCCGATCCGATAGCCGACGCAGATTTTCAGGCGTTCGAAGCCGTCGAGCACGTCGAGCTTGGTGAGCGCGATGCCGGTGACGCCCGAGACCGCGACCGACTGGCGCACCAGCACGGCGTCGAACCAGCCGCAGCGGCGCTTGCGCCCGGTGACGGTGCCGAATTCATGGCCCCGCTCGCCCAGCCGCTGGCCGGTCTCGTCTTCCAGCTCGGTCGGGAACGGGCCGGAGCCGACGCGGGTGGTATAGGCCTTGACGATGGCGAGCACGAAGCCCGCGCCCGAGGGGCCAAGCCCGGTGCCGCTCGCCGCCGTACCCGCGACCGTGTTGGACGAGGTGACGAAGGGATAGGTGCCATGGTCGATGTCGAGCAGCGTGCCCTGCGCGCCTTCGAACAGGATGCGCTTGCCGTCCGCCTTGGCGCGGTTGAGCGTCAGCCACACGGGCTTGACGAAGGGCAGGATGAAGTCGGCGATTTCAGTGAGTTCCGCCATCAGCGCGTCGCGATCGATCGGCGGCTCGCCAAACCCGGCGCGCAGGGCGTCGTGATGGGCGGTGAGGCGGTCGAGCTGTGGCCCCAGATCGTCGAGATGGGCGAGATCGCAGACGCGGATGGCGCGGCGGCCGACCTTGTCCTCATAAGCGGGGCCGATGCCGCGCCGGGTCGTACCGATCTTGCCCGCGCCGCTCGCATCCTCGCGAAGGCCATCAAGGTCGCGGTGGAAGGGCAGGATCAGCGGGCAGGTTTCGGCGATCTGGAGATTGTCCGGGGTGATCGTCACCCCCTGCCCGGTCAGCTTGGCGACTTCCTCCTTGAAGTGCCAGGGATCGAGCACCACGCCATTGCCGATGACCGACAGCGTGCCGCGCACAATGCCCGATGGCAGCAGGGACAGTTTGTAGACTTTTTCGCCGACGACGAGCGTATGCCCCGCATTATGGCCGCCCTGAAAGCGCGCGACGACATCGGCGCGCTCCGACAGCCAGTCGACGATCTTGCCCTTGCCCTCATCGCCCCACTGGGCGCCGATCACGGTGACATTTGCCATGGATATACGACTCCGCCCTGCCAGAGCGAGCCCAGGCCGCCCTTCGACAGGACTCGGCGACCGGACATGATATCGAATGGACTGCCCCATGCGGGCGTCCTGTGCGGGGCGCGCGTTAGCCGTTCGGCGGCGCCCAAGTCAAGCCGGTAAGCGCCCAGTCAGTAGGCGCGCGGCTCCGCCCCGTCGAGCCAGTGCGAGCAACGCAGCGATGCGCCGTCTTCGCCTGCGCCCAGCGCGGCGACGGTGTGCCAGCCTTCGCTGCGCAAGGCCGCGGTGCGCGCAGCGTCAGCCCCGATCGGCACGAACAGGCGGCGGGGCGAATCGCTGCCGAAGCCCGCGTCGATTAAAGGATCGGGGTAGAGCGAAAAGCCCACGGCCGGCTCGTCGGTGCCGTCGGCATGGGCGATGGCGTAGCTGCCACCCCGGCCGATTTCGCCGATAAAGCCTTCCGCAAAGATCGAGAAGCCGAACCAGTTCTGATATTCAAACCCATGGCGTTCGGTGGGATCGAGCGTCAGGTTGATGTCCCAGCCGATCGGTTTGGCGATCGCGCGCAGCCCGGCGATGCGGCTGGCGATGGCACCGCCAAGCGCGTGATCGAGAGCCTCAAGGCGCTCCATCGCAGCGTGGAACGGCCCGGTCGCCTCGATCAGCGGCAGATAGGCGGCGGCCTGCGGCGAGATGGCCACCAATGCGCCCGCATCCTTGGCATCCAGTTCGCTACGCACCGCTTCGATCTCTTCGGCCGCGAGCGGCAATGGCCCGGCGGCGAGCGCGTCGATCAGGTCGGGCAGGGTGAAATCGATGGTGATGCCGGTGACGCCCGCTGCCTGCAACGCCTCGATCGCGACATTGACGATCTCGACCGCGGCGGCGACGCCGTCCGATCCGATCAGTTCGGCGCCAAGCTGGAGCTTTTCGCGCTCGGGACGAAGCTGGTTCGCCTTCAGGCGGATCACAGGGCCCGCATAGGACAGGCGCAGCGGGCGAGCCATGCCGGCCAGGCGGGTCGCGGCGATGCGGCCGACCTGAGCCGTCATATCGGGCCGTAGCGCGAGGCTGCGCTGCGATACCGGATCGACCACCCGCACCAGATCCTGCGCGCGCACCGATTTGAGGCGACCGACCAGCGTTTCCTCGAACTCGGCGAGCGGCGGCATGACCCGCTCATAGCCGTGCGACGCCACGGTATCGAGCACGCGCCGCGTCAGCCGCGCTGAGGCTTCGGCCTGCGGCGGCAGGCGATCGGACAGCCCTTCGGGCAGGAGGCCGGGGGGGATCATGGTCATCTAAAGCCCTCTCCCCCTGGGGAGAGGGTTGGGAGAGGGGGAACGCGCAATGCCCGAGCGATCTCGCTCAACACCCCTTCCAGATTCCTCATTACATCATGATTAGCGAAGCGGACCACTTTATACCCCAGCGATTCCAGAAACTCGGTTCGCTGCGCGTCATAGCGATCTTCGGCGAAATGTGTATCCCCATCGATTTCGATCACGAGGCGCGCCGACTTTGACGCGAAGTCGACGATATAAGGCGCGATTATCGTCTGGCGCGTGAATTGCCGGTTTTCAAAGCGATTCGCGCGAAGGGCCAGCCATAATATCCGTTCGGCTGGCGTAGGATTTGCGCGCATATAGCGGGCGCGTACCTTTAGCTTCGCGTCCAGGCGCAATGGTGCTCCCCCTCTCCCAACCCTCTCCCCGAAGGGAGAGGGCTTCAAGGTTTACGCGAAGCGCAGCAGCTTCACCTGCCTGACGCCGGTCAGTTCGCAGATTTGCAGCCGCAGATCCTCTGTCACCGCGCCGTCGACCGACAGCAGCAGCACCGCTTCGCCGCCCTGATTGCGCCGGCCAAGGTGGAAGGTGCCGATATTGACGCCGGCCTCGCCCAGCGTCGTGCCGACGCGGCCGATGAAGCCGGGCGCGTCCTGATTGACGATATAGAGCATCGTGCCGGCGAGATCGGCCTCGACCTTGATGCCGAACAGTTCGACGAGGCGGGGCGCGGCATGGCCGAACAGCGTGCCGGCCACCGACCGGTCGCCATTTTCGGTGGTGACGGTGACGCGCACCAGCGTCTGGTAATCGCCTTCGCGATCATGGCGCACCTCGCGCACGTCGAGGCCGCGTTCCTTGGCGAGGAAGGGCGCGTTGACCATGTTCACAGTGTCCGAATAGACGCGCATCAGGCCCGCGAGCACGGCGGCGGTGATCGGCTTCTGGTTGAGTTCGGCGGCATGACCCTCGACCTCGACCGCGACGCCCGTAATCTGGTCGCCTTCGAGCTGACCCACAAGCGAGCCCAGCCGCTCGGCCAGCGCCATATAGGGCTTGAGCTTGGGCGCTTCCTCGGCGGACAGGGACGGCACGTTCAGCGCATTGGTGATGCCGCCGTCGAGCAGATAGTCGCTGAGCTGGTCGGCGACCTGGAGCGCGACATTGACCTGCGCCTCGTCGGTCGATGCGCCCAGATGCGGGGTGCAGATGAAGTTGGGCGTGCCGAACAAAGGCGATTCCTTGGCCGGCTCCTGCACGAATACGTCGAGCGCGGCGCCAGCGACCTGGCCCGAATCCAACGCTTCCTTGAGCGCTGCCTCGTCGATCAGGCCGCCACGCGCGCAGTTGACTATGCGCACGCCCTTCTTGGTCTTGGCGAGATTCTCGCGGCTCAATATGTTGCGGGTCTGGTCGGTCAGCGGCGTGTGCAGCGTGATGAAGTCCGCCTTCGCCAGCAGCGTGTCGAGATCGGCCTTTTCCACGCCCATTTCGATGGCGCGCTCGGGCGTCAGGAACGGATCGAAGGCGACGACCTTCATCTTGAGCCCCAGCGCGCGGGACGCGACGATCGAGCCGATATTGCCCGCGCCGATGAGGCCCAGCGTCTTGCCGGTGACCTCGACGCCCATGAAGCGATTCTTTTCCCATTTGCCAAGCTGGGTCGAGGCGTCGGCCTCCGGCAGCTGGCGGGCGAGCGCGAACATCAGGGCGATGGCATGTTCGGCGGTGGTGATCGAGTTGCCGAACGGCGTGTTCATGACGATCACGCCCTTGGCCGAGGCGTAGGGGATGTCGACATTGTCGACGCCGATGCCGGCGCGGCCGATGACCTTGAGGTTGGTCGCGGCGTCGAGGATGTCCTTCGTCACCTTGGTCGAGGAGCGGATCGCGAGGCCGTCATACTGGCCGATGATCGCCTTCAGCTCTTCTGGCGTCTTGCCGGTGATTTCGTCGACTTCGACGCCGCGTTCACGGAAGATCGCGGCGGCGCGGGGGTCCATCTGGTCGGAAATGAGAACTTTTGGCATCTGAGTTTCCTTCTGGAATATGGGAAACCGTTCGGGCTGAGCGAAGTCGAACCTCTCCACTGAGCGAAGCGAAGTAGCCTCCCTGTCGGTCGGCCGAGCCCTTCGACTTCGCTCAGGGCGAACGGAATTTAAATAAGATCAGGCAGCCTTGGTCTGGGCATAGGCCCAGTCGAGCCAGGGGCCGAGCGCTTCGATATCGGCGGTCTCGACGGTCGCGCCGCACCAGATGCGCAGGCCGGCGGGGGCATCGCGATAGCCGGCGATGTCGAGCGCCGCGCCTTCCTTTTCCAGCAGGCCGGCAAAGCTTTTGATGAACGCTTCATCGGCACCGGCGACGGTCAGGCAGACGCTGGTCTTGGAGCGCGACGCCGCATCGGTGGCGAGATGGCCGAGCCAGTCACGCTCCGCCACGATCCTGTCGAGCGCCGCCGCATTGGCGTCGCTACGCGCGATCAGGCCGGCCGCGCCGCCGATCGACTTGCCCCATTCGAGCGCGAAGATCGCATCTTCGACCGCCAGCATCGACGGGGTGTTGATCGTTTCGCCCTTGAACACGCCTTCGGTCAGCTTACCCTTGGACACGAGGCGGAAAACCTTGGGGAGCGGCCAGGCGGGGGTGTAGGTTTCAAGGCGCTCGACCGCGCGGGGGCCCAGGATCAGCACGCCATGGCCGCCCTCGCCGCCCAAAACCTTCTGCCAGGAGAAGGTCGCGACGTCGATCTTCGCCCAGTCGATCGGATAGGCGAACACCGCGCTGGTCGCGTCGGCAAAGGTCAGGCCTTCACGGTCAGCCGGAATCCAGTCGGCGTTCAGCACCCGCACGCCGCTGGTGGTGCCGTTCCAGGTGAACAGCACGTCGGTCGCGAAATCGACGGTCGAAAGATCCGGCAACTGGCCATAATCGGCCTTGATGACGGTGGGGTCGAGCTTGAGCTGCTTGGCAGCATCCGTCACCCAGCCCTCGCCGAAGCTTTCCCACGCGATGGTGGTGACGGGGCGAGCGCCCAGCATCGTCCACATCGCCATTTCGAACGCGCCGGTGTCGGAACCGGGCACGATGCCGATGCGGTGGGTGTCGGGCAGGTTGAGCAGCTCACGCATCAGGTCGATGCAAAGGCCAAGCCGCGTCTTGCCGATCTTGCTGCGGTGCGAGCGGCCGAGCGAGTCGGTGGCGAGCGCGGCGGCGCTCCAGCCCGGAGGCTTGGCACAGGGACCGGAGGAGAAAAAGGGGCGAGCCGGCAGGGTTGCGGGCTTTGCTGCGGGCGCAATGGTGGCGCTGGCATCGGTAACGTCAGTCATGTCATGCTTCTCCTTACAGAGAGCTGCGCGGCGTTGGGACCGCGTGGCCCGCTGGCTGCCCTAGAGATTTCGGTTTATCTGTCAAGTACGGCGCGGAATGCGACGAGCCGAAGAGCGCGTTAACCTTCCGCCAAATTTTAGCGCGCTAATCTGGCCGACATGGTGGAGTGGGCAGGCAAGAGTCGGATTTCGCGCGGCGTCGCACAGTTGCTCATGCTTGCGACGACAATGACGCTGGCGGCATGCGGCGGCGATCTGGTGCCACGTGGCCGGGTGGCGACGCCGTCGCGGACGACGCCATCGTCTGCACGCCCACAGCCGTCCGCTCAGCAGGCGTTCGATCTCAACCAGTGCCATGCGAAGCTGGCGACGGCGGCAGTCGCCTTCACCCCCCTGCCCGACCGGAATTTCGGCAATGGCTGTAGCGCCTATGGCGCGGTCAAGCTGCTCGATATCGGCGTGCCGGCCACCAATCTGGGTGCCATGACCTGTGGCCTTGCCGCCAATTTCGCCGCCTGGGCCCGCTATGGCGTCGAGCCGGCGGCGCGGGCGATCCTGGGGGCGGAGATCGTGCGGATCGAGACATTCGGCACCTATAATTGCCGGCCGATCGCAGGCAGTGCGAAACTGTCCGAACATGCCCATAGCAACGCCGTCGACGTGTCGGCCTTCGTACTGGACAACGGCCGGCGGATCACGATCGAACAGGGCTGGAATGGCGACAGCCGCACCCGCCAGTTCCTGACCGTGGTGCGCGCGAGCGCGTGCAAGCGCTTCAACACCGTGCTCAGCCCGGACTATAACGCCGCCCATCGCGACCATCTGCATTTCGACATGGGCGGCCGCGGCGGCTTTTGCCGCTGAAGCTATGTTTGGAAATGCGCGAAAGAGCGCGTTTCGGGGCCGCACCAGCCCGCACCCCCACCCGACCGCCCATCAGGATACCATGTCTGG
The DNA here is from genome assembly GCF_037723805.1 of Sphingobium fluminis. Lineage (NCBI taxonomy): Bacteria > Pseudomonadati > Pseudomonadota > Alphaproteobacteria > Sphingomonadales > Sphingobiaceae > Sphingobium > Sphingobium fluminis. Next base: position 236,191 of record NZ_JBBJUK010000001.1, on the reverse strand, counting down.
GCGGTCGGGTAGGGGTGCGGGCTGGTGCGATTGCGCTAAAGGCGCATTTCTCAAAAGACTCTTGGCGCAACAAGCGCCCGGCGGCTTTTGCGGCTGATCAGACTTGGTTTTGTTTGGGGCAACCCCTAGGTCGCCCAACATGACTCGCAAGGAAATCGAGGAACGCAAGTTCCGTCCCGCCCGGCAGGAAGCGCGCGACGCGAAAAACGCCGTCGCCACGCCGCAGACCAGCAGCACCGCCTATCGGCTGGCGTTTCAGGACACGGACTTCCTGCTGCGCGACGATCTGCGCCCGATCCGGTTCCAGCTCGAACTGCTCAAGCCCCAGTTGCTGATGGACGAAGCGGGGATCGAGTCGACCTTCGTTTTCTATGGCTCGGCGCGCATCCCCGAGCCGGAACAGGTGCAGGCGTCGATCGACGGCGCAACCACTCCCGAACAGCGCCGGATCGCCGAGAATCTGGGCCAGAAGGCGCGCTATTATGACGAGGCGCGCGCATTGGCGCGGATCGCGGCGCAATATCCGGTGACCGATGCCGGGTGCCGGCATTTCGTCGTCTGTTCGGGCGGCGGCCCTTCGATCATGGAAGCGGCCAATCGCGGCGCGGCCGATGTCGGGGCGCAGACCATCGGCATGAACATCGTCCTGCCGCACGAACAGGCGCCCAACGCCTTCGTCACCCCCGAACTGTCGTTTCAGTTTCATTATTTCGCGCTGCGCAAGATGCACTTCCTGCTGCGGGCGCGGGCGCTCGCGGTGTTTCCCGGCGGCTTTGGCACGTTCGACGAGATGTTCGAGCTTTTGACCCTGATCCAGACCGGCAAGATGAAGCCGATCCCTGTGCTGCTGTTCGGGCGCGATTTCTGGAACCGGGTGGTGGATTTCGAGGCGCTGGCGGACGAAGGCGTGATTTCGCCGTCCGACCTCAACCTGCTGACCTGGGTCGAAACCGCACAGGAAGCGTGGGACGCGGTGCAGACCTTCTATGCGGACAGCGAAGCGCCGGGGTGTTGACCGGACGGGATCGGCTCTTGCTCGCTGCCTTGCCGCGCATTAGGGCCGCGCCATGCTCCCCCGGCTCGCCCATATCGATTGCTGGATCTTCGATCTGGACAACACGCTCTATCCGGCGAAGGCCGACCTGTTCGCGTTGATCGACGTGAAGATGGGCGAGTTCATTCAGGGCCTGCTCGGTTGCGACGCCGAGATCGCGCGGGCGACGCAGAAGCGCTATTTCATGGAGCATGGGACGACGCTGGCGGGCCTGATGCAGCATCATGGCATCGAGCCGCGCGCTTTCCTCGATTATGTCCATGATATTTCGATGGACCGCCTGACGGTGGACGAGGCGCTGAACGCAGCCATCGCCGCGCTGCCGGGTCGCCGCCTGATCTTCACCAATGGCGATGCCGACTATGCGGCAAGGGTGCTCGACAGGCTGGGCCTCGCCGGCGCGTTCGAGCTGATCCACGACATCCATGCCTGCCAATATGTGCCCAAGCCCGACCCGTCGGGCTATGCCGCGCTGTGCGAGACCCACGGCGTCGATCCGACCCGCGCCGCCTTTTTCGAGGATATGGCCCGCAACCTGAAACCCGCCAAGGCGATCGGCATGAGCACCATCTGGGTCAATAACGGGTCGGAAGCCGGCAATCACGGCCATCACCCCGACTATATCGACTTCGAAACCGACCATCTGACGCCATTTCTGACCGACATATTGGGGACACGACCATGAGCCACGACCTGATCGCCACCATCGACGCCGCGTGGGAGGACCGCGCAAATATCGGCCTGTCCACCCAGGGGCCGGTGCGCGAGGCCGTGAACCGGGCGCTGGGCCTGCTCGACAAGGGCGCACTGCGCGTCGCCGAGCCGGTCGCGGACGGCTGGCAGGTCAATCAATGGGCCAAGAAGGCGGTGCTGCTCTCCTTCCGCCTCAATGACAATGCGCTGATCGACCATGGCCCCGGCGGCGGCCAGTGGTGGGACAAGGTGCCGAGCAAGTTCGCCGGCTGGGATGAGGCGGCGTTTCGCGCGGCAGGGTTTCGCGCTGTGCCCGGCTCCCTCGCCCGTGCGGGAAGCCATATCGCGAAGAACGTCATCCTGATGCCGAGCTTCGTCAATATCGGCGCATTCGTCGATGAAGGCACGATGGTCGATGCCTGGGTGACGGTGGGTAGTTGCGCCCAGATCGGCAAGAATGTCCACCTTTCAGGCGGCGTCGGCATCGGCGGCGTGCTGGAGCCGTTGCAGGCCGATCCGGTCATCATCGAGGATGACTGCTTCATCGGCGCGCGATCCGAAGTGGTGGAAGGCGTGCGGATCGGCCGTGGTTCGGTGCTGTCGATGGGCGTGTTCATCGGCCAGTCGACCAAGATCATCGACCGCGCCACCGGCGAAATCTTCATGGGGGAAGTGCCGCCCTATTCGGTGGTCGTGCCCGGCAGCCTGCCCGGCAAGCCGCTGCCCGACGGGTCGGCCGGCCCCGGCCTGTACTGCGCGGTGATCGTCAAGCGGGTGGATGCGCAGACGCGGTCGAAGACGGGGATCAACGAGCTGTTGCGGGACTGATTCGACCGCTGGTTGGGAGAGGTAGCGGCTCATTTCCGTCGTCCCGGCGCAGGCGGGGACCCGACTTGCCCCCAAGGCGCGCCAGTCGCGTGAGGAGAGATGGGTTCCCGCCTGCGCGGGAACGACGGGTTGGGCTGGCCATGTTCGGACGGGGTGCGTTAACCTGCACGCGTCCCACAATCATGGGGCCGGCCCCCTCCCCGCCGGGGAGTGGCGTTTAACCGCCCGCCGCCCTACATAGCCACCATGCCTCCCGATACACCCACCGACGCCCCGATCCCGCCCGCCTGGGCGACGCTGCGGCGCTTTCTGCCCTATCTCTGGCCCGCCGGTGCGCCCGCGCTGCGTCGCCGGGTGGCGATCGCGCTGCTGCTTGTCGTGCTGGCGAAGGCGATCACGCTCGTCATGCCCTTCGCCTACAAGGGTGCGATCGACCGGATGGCACCCGGGCTCGAACCGGCCGCCGGCCTCGCCATCGCGTTCATCCTCGCTTATGCGGGCGCCCGTTTCGGCGGCGTGTTGTTCGACAATCTGCGCAACGCGATCTTCGAGAAGGTCGGCCAGGAAGCGGGCCGCCGCCTGTCCGACGATGTGTTCATCCACCTGCATCGCCTGTCGCTGCGCTTCCATCTGGACCGGCGAACGGGGGCGGTCACCAAGATCGTCGAGCGTGGTACGAAGAGCATCGACACGATGCTGTATTTCCTGCTGTTCAACATCGCGCCCACGGTGCTGGAACTGGGCGCGGTATGCATCATCTTTTTCGTGAAGTTCGGCTGGGGCATCGTCGTCGCTACGCTGGCAATGGTGGCGCTCTACATCTGGTATACGCGGTTCGTAACCGAATGGCGCAACCAGTTGCGCCGCGACATGGTGGATATGGACACCAATGCCGTCGCCCATGGCGTCGACAGCCTGCTGAATTTCGAGACGGTCAAATATTTCGGCGCGGAGGCGCGCGAGGCAGAGCGCTACAGCACGGCCATGCGCAATTACGCGCGCGCGGCGGTGAAGAGCGAGAACAGCCTCGCCTGGCTCAATATCGGCCAGTCGCTCATCACCAACCTGATGATGGCGGGGGCGATGGCCTATACTGTCTGGGGCTGGAGCAAGGGGACGTTCACCACCGGCGACGTGGTGCTGGTGAATACGCTGCTGGCGCAGCTGTTCCGGCCGCTCGACCTGCTCGGCATGGTCTATCGCACGATCCGGCAGGGCCTGATCGACATGGAGGGCATGTACAAGCTGATCGACACGGAGGCGGAGATCGCCGACGCGCCGGACGCGCCCGATCTGCGCGCGGGCGGCGGCGAGGTGCGGTTCGATCATGTGCGCTTCGGCTATGATCCGCAGCGCGAGATTCTGCATGATGTCAGCTTCACCGTGCCGGCGGGCAAAACGCTGGCGATCGTCGGGCCTTCGGGCGCCGGCAAATCGACCATCGCGCGCATCCTGTTCCGCTTCTACGACATCCAGTCGGGCCGCGTGACCATTGATGGGCAGGACATAAGGGGCGTCACGCAGGAGTCGCTGCGCGGCGCGATCGGCATAGTGCCGCAGGACATGGTGCTGTTCAACGACACCGTCGGCTATAATATCGGCTATGGCCGCGAGGGCGCGAGCCAGCCGGAAATCGAGGCGGCGGCGAAAGCGGCGGCGATCCATGATTTCATCATCAGCCTGCCGCTCGGCTACGACACGCGGGTGGGCGAGCGGGGCCTCAAGCTATCGGGCGGGGAAAAGCAGCGGGTGGCGATCGCACGCACATTGCTCAAGGACCCGCCGGTGCTGGCGCTGGATGAAGCGACCAGCGCGCTCGACAGCCGGACGGAGACGGAAATTCAGGATGTGCTGCGCAGCATTTCGCGCAAAAGAACCACGATCGTTGTCGCGCACAGGCTATCGACCGTGGTCGATGCCGACGAGATTATCGTGCTGGATCAGGGACGGATCGTCGAGCGCGGCCGGCATGCCGATCTGGTGCGCGCCGACGGGCTATATGCGATCATGTGGACACGGCAGGCCAGCGAGCGCGACGATATGGAGGTGGAGCCGGCGATCGACGACGAGGTTGCGGCGATCCGCTGACGCCGGTCAGCCAACGCGCAGCGACCGATCGCCCTCCCAGGCTCGTTGACGGAACGCTGGCAGTGAATGCCAGCTCTGGTCGAAGCGTGACGCAGCTTCGCAGCTGCCATAAAATGGGGGCGGCCTGTGAGGCCGCCCCCAAAGCTTATTGATGCGTGACGGTGGTCGTAGTCTTTTCGGTGAGGGCGGCGCGGGCGGGCGCCGATCTCGTCTTGCGCACGACCTTACGCTTGCGGGCCGGCGCTTTGGACACCGTTACGGGTGCAGCGGTCTTGACCGTTTCGGTCGTCACGGTGGTGACGGCCGGCGTCGTCGCCGCTACCGCCGCCGCGTTGCGTGCGGCCTGCGCATCGGCCGCGGCGGAAGCGGCGGCCTGTTCGGCTACGCTTGCCCTGGCGTTGGCGGCGGCGGCATCCTGTTGGGCACCGGCAACCGTCGAGGCCTGAACCTGCGCATCGACCTCCGCGCGCTGCTGGCTTTCACCGATGGCGGTATCGGCAAATTGCTGCGCAGCAATCGCATCCTTGATCGCCTTCTGCTCCTTGCCGCTCTTCAGTTCCTCCTGGGCAAGCCGCAAGGACGCCTGCGCCTTGGCGAGCAGTTCCGGCGATGCGGTGCCGCTTTTCAGCTTGGTCGCCGCATCTATCTTGCCCTGCGCCTGCGCGATGGCGGCAAGCGCCTGTTCCTCATCCCCGGCGAGAGCCGGCGACGCGACCAGAAAAAGTGCGGACGCAGCAAACATACCGCGCATGGCGGACCCGATCCTAGGCATAAATTCTCCTCTCATGATAACGGAGAAGAAACGTCCTGCGCGTGACCGGGTTCCGGTTTGGAAAGGCTTTGCGTTATCAGGCCGCTTGCGCATAGGCTCTGGCTTCGGCCGCGATCAATATGTCGGCCAGCATCCAATAGGCCTCGCCCCACGCAGCCAGTACCGCATCGGTGGCAACGTCCGCCCCGACCACGTCGCGGATCGCGGGCAGCAGGGCGTCAGCGACGTAAGGATAATGTTCGGACTTCACCCCCGTCTCTACATGCCGGTGCACCATCCGCTCTACCGCCGCGCCGAGATTTTCGAGTTTGTCGATATTGCGGGCATAGGCAAGGATCGCCGCTGCCAGCCGCCGGGGCTGTTCGCCGCTCTGCTGCGCAGCCTGATCGAACATTTTGGCGATCTCCGCATTTTCAAACAGACGGGCGTACATGGCGGTGGTGATGGCCAGCCCCTGTTTTTCGATGACCGGCGCGGTGGCCTTCACGATGGCGATGGCCTCTGGCGAAACGGTGCGCATGATACGACTCCCTAAATATGGTATTTTATATACCAGTATTAGTGATATGCGTTTTATGCAATGTCTTTTCAGCGGACCATGACATGCAACTGACCCAGCACACCGATTTCGGATTGCGCCTGCTCATCGTGCTGGCGCGCAGCGGCGGAGGCCCGGTGCCGTTGACCGGCTTCGCCACGGCGCATAAATTATCCTATAATCATGTCGTCAAAGTCGCGCAGGCGCTCGTCCATGCCGGCTTCATCACCAGTCAGCGTGGTCGCAGCGGCGGCGTGACGCTGGCGCGCCCGGCCGAAGGCGTCAGCATTGGCGAAGTGGTACGCGCGCTTGAGCCCAATCTGCGCCTCGCCGATTGCGCGGGCTGTGTGTTGCGCGCCGATTGTGCGACCAGCGGGATATTGGCCAAGGCGATGGCGGCCTTTATGGCGGTGCTGGACGAAACCCCGTTGTCGCAGGCCGCAGAAACCGACAGCCCCGCCTTTCCCGCCTGGGCTATGCCGCAGGGTGCCGGTCTGGCCTAAAGCTGGCTTCAATCGCCGAGAAAAGGCGCGGCGACCTCTGCAGGCACGCGCAGGATGCGCCCCGACACCTTGTCTATGATTGCCCAGGTAGAACGGGCGGCGACCTTCACCTTGCCGTCCGCGCCGATAAATTCCATCAGCCGGTCAAAGCGAGCCCCGCGCGGCGGCTCCGCGATCCATGTGCGCGCCGTCACCCGCTCCCCTTCATGGACATTGCCGCGATAGTCGATCTCGTGCCGGGTCACGACCCAGATATAGGCGTCGACATGCGCTGGATCGGCGTCGCGGGTCCAATGTTCGGTGGCGACCTGCTCCATCCACCGCACCCAGACCGCATTGTTGACATGGCCGAGCATGTCGATGTGCTCGGGCAGCGCGGTGATGGTCGTGGTGAAGCTGGATGCCATCAGTCGGCGACGCCCAGCTGCCACAGGATGAAGGCGAATTCCTCCGCCGTTTCATGCAGGCTTTCGAACCGCCCCGACTTGCCGCCATGGCCCGCGCCCATATTGGTCTTGAGCAGCAGCGCATTGCCATCCGTTTTGGTCGCGCGCAGCTTCGCCACCCATTTGGCCGGCTCCCAATAGGTCACGCGCGGATCGTTGAGCCCGGCCGTGACCAGCAGCGGCGGATAATCCTGCGCCGTCACATTGCTGTAGGGATCGTAACCCAGGATCGTTTCGAACGCCGCCTTGTCCTCGACCGGGTTGCCCCATTCGGGCCATTCGCCCGGCGTCAGCGGCAGCGATTCGTCCAGCATGGTATTGAGCACGTCGACGAACGGCACATGCGCGACCACCGCGCCCCACAGGTCGGGATCGGAGTTGATGACCGCGCCCATCAGCTCGCCCCCGGCCGACCCGCCCGAAATGCTGATCCGGCCCCTGGTCGTATAGCCGCGCTCGATCAGCCCCTTTGCGACATCCACGAAATCGGTGAAGGTGTTCGTGCGCTTGTCGAGCTTGCCGTCGAGATACCATTGCTGACCCAGATCGTCGCCGCCCCGGATATGCGCGAGGGCAAAGGCGAAACCGCGATCGAGCAGCGAGAGGCGAGCGGTCGAGAAGCCGGGCTCCATCGCAAGACCATAGGCGCCATAGCCATAGAGGTGGAGCGACGCGCTGCCGTCACGCGGGAAATCCTTGTGGTAGACGATCGACACCGGGATCTGCGTGCCGTCGCGCGCCGGGATCATCAGCCGCTCGGTCGAGTAGCGGGCCGCGTCGTAGCCGCTCGGTATCTCCTGCACCTTGAGCAGTTCGAACCGGCCCTCAGCGAGGTGATAATCGTAGATCGTATCGGGCGTGACCATCGATTCATAACCGATGCGCAGCTTGGTCACGTCATATTCGGGATTGTCGTCGAGCGAAGCGGAATAGCTCGCCTCCGGGAATGACAGGCGTTTCGCGGCGTGGCTCGCATAATCGCGCAACTCGATCTGATCCAGCCCGTCCTGCCGCCCTTCGGTGACGTAGAAATTTTTGAAGAGGGTGAAATCGGTGAGGTAGAAATGATCGTCCGGTGCGATGATCTCTTCCCAGTCCGCAGGCGCGTCGAGCGAGGCTTTGACCAGCCGGAAATTGGGATGGGTATCATTGGTGCGGATATAGAGAGTGCCGTCATGCTCATCGACATCATATTCGCGGCTGGGCTGGCGCGCGGCGACGAGCAGGGGCGCCGCGGTCGGATCGTCGGCGGGGACGAGCCAGGCCTCGGTCGTCACATGATCGCCGGTCGAAATCACGATCCATTTTTCCGACGAGGTCAGTCCGACCGAGACGCGGAACCCCTCATCATCCTCATGGAACAGCTCGACATCGCTCTCCACCGGATCGCCCAGCCGATGGAGGCGCGCATTGTCGGTGCGCCAATTCTCATTGGCGAGGCCGTAGAGCAGGCCGCGGCTGTCGCTGGTCCACACCAGGGCGGACAGCGTATTCGGGATCACCTCGGGCAGTATCTCGCCGGTGAACAGGTCCTTGATCCGTGCCTCGAACCGTTCCGACCCGTCATCGTCGATGGCGTAGGCGAGATAGCGGCCATCCGGGCTGACCGACATCGCGCCCAGTCGGAAATAGTCATGGCCCTCCGCAAGCGCCGGTTCGTCGAGGATCAGCTGGTCTTCGCCACCGGCAACGGGCTTGCGATACCATTTGCGATATTGCGCCCCCGTTTCGAACGCGCGCCAGTAGATATAGTCGCCATCCTTTTGCGGAACCGAACTGTCATCCTCCTTGATGCGGCCCTTCATCTCCGCGAACAGCCGGTCCATCAGCGGCTTGTGCGGCGCCATCGCGCTTTCGAACCAGTCATTCTCCGCCGCCAGATAGTCGAGTACCGCCTGGTCCTTAACGTCCGGGTAGCCCGGATCGCGCAGCCAGGCCCAATCATCCTGCACGGTGAGACCGTGATGCGTGAAGCTGTGCGGACGGCGGGGCGCGAGGGGAGCAGCGGAGGCAAGCGTTTCGGTCATTCAGGTTCCATCTGTTGGCATAAGCGGCCGGGGCTGCTTATGTTGTCGTCATGACCGCCCGCGCAAGAGGGCTGACGCGCTTGAGGAAATTTCGATGTCCAACCATCAAGACCGACTGACGGCTTTGCGCGAGCAGCTGGTGCGCCAATCGCTGGATGGTTTCGTCGTGCCGCTGACGGACGAGCATATGAGCGAATATGTCGGCGCCTATGCCCAGCGCCTTGCCTGGCTGACCGGATTTCAGGGGTCGGCGGGGAGCGCCGTGGTGCTGCCGCTGGAAGCCGCGATCTTCGTCGATGGCCGCTACACGCTGCAGGTGCGCGAGCAGGTGGAGGGGGCACAGTGGCACTATGAGAATGTGCCGCAGACCTCGATCGCGGCCTGGCTGAAGGATCATGCGGGCGCGGGCGGGCGGATCGGCTATGACCCATGGCTGCACACGCGCGCATGGGTGAAACAGGCCAGCGAGGCGTTGAGCGGCAAGGGTGCCCGGCTGGTCGCGGTCGACACCAACCCGATCGACAGCATCTGGCCCGATCGCCCCGTCCCCAGCGGGGCCCGGCTGGTGGTGCATGAGGATCGCTTTGCAGGACAGGGCGCGGCGGACAAGCGGGCGGCGATGGCGGCGTGGCTTCAGACCAGTCAGGCCGATGCCGTCATCCTGTCAGCGCTCGATTCGATCGCTTGGACCTTCAATATTCGCGGGCGCGATGTCGACCGTACGCCGGTCGCGCTCGCCTATGCCATCATCCATGCCGATGCGACCGCCGACCTCTTCGTCGCACCGGAAAAGATCGACGCGGGCGTGACCGCGCATCTGGGCGACGCCGTTCGCGTGCATGATCGTTCGGCCTTCGCCGGCGCGCTGGCCGCGCTTTCAGGCAAGACCGTCGTCGCCGATCCCGAGCGCGCGGTCGCGGCGATCTTCGACGCGCTGGAGGCCGGCGGCGCGACCGTGCTGGCGCTGCGCGATCCCGCCGTCCTGCCAAAGGCGATCAAGAATGCGACCGAGATTGCGGGGCACAAGGCGGCGCAGGCACGCGATGGCGCGGCGCTTTCCCGCTTTCTGCACTGGCTGTCGATCGAAGCGCCCGGCGGCGGGCTCGACGAGCTTGGCGCGGCGGCGCGGCTGGAGGCGTTTCGTCGCGATACGGGCGAGCTTGTGGACCTGTCGTTCGACACGATCAGCGGCGCGGGGCCCAATGGCGCGATCGTCCATTATCGGGCCGGGCCGAAGACCAACCGGACGATCGAGAACGGGTCGCTCTATCTCGTCGATTCGGGCGGGCAGTATCGCGACGGCACCACCGACGTGACCCGCACCATCGCCATCGGTACACCGACAGAAGAGATGAAGCGGCGTTTCACCCTCGTCCTCAAGGGTCATATCGCGCTCGCCAGCGCCGTCTTTCCCAAGGGCACGCGAGGCAGCCAGCTCGACGCGCTGGCGCGGCAGTTCCTCTGGGCGGAGGGCCTCGATTATGCGCATGGCACCGGCCATGGCGTCGGCAGCTTCCTGTCGGTGCATGAAGGGCCGCAACGGATCGCCACCACGGGCGGGGCGGATGAGCCGCTGGCGGCAGGCATGATCATCAGCAACGAGCCCGGCTATTATAAGACAGGCGAATATGGGATTCGCATCGAAAATCTCGTGCTGGTCGAAAGCCGCGACGTGGCGCAGGCGGAGCGCGACATGCTGGGTTTCGAGACGCTGACCTTTGCGCCGATCGACCGGCACGCCATCGACGTTGCGCTGCTCACACCCGCCGAACGGGGCTGGCTCGATAATTATCATCGGCGCGTGCTGCAGATTGTCGGCCCGCAACTCGACGGCGATGCGCGGGGCTGGCTCGAAACGGCCTGCGCACCGCTTGGCGCTCAGCCGGCCTGATCGTCACGCCCGGCGGGTTCGCCGCGATCCGGCTCGACCGGCTCAGACGCGCGGGCCTGCGCCTTGCGTCGGCGCAGATTGTCGCGCAACGCCTTCGCCAGCCTGTCCCGACGCTCGTCGCTTCCGTTGGTCATACACTCCCCCCTACCCAATTTCCCCCGCGCACCGCAAGCCGCCTTGACAATCGAGCCCGTTCGCGGCCATAGGCCCGGCTCCGTCGCCCGCGTGGCCCGGTGAAAATGGTTAAATGCTGCCGTAGCTCAGTGGTAGAGCGCATCCTTGGTAAGGCTGAGGTCGGGAGTTCAATCCTCCCCGGCAGCACCATTTTTCCTGACAGCTTATCGGCGCCCTTAGGGGGAACTGCGCTGCGAATCGCAGAGGTTCCGACGGATCGCCTTTTGTCATCGCGGTATCCGGCTCCTGGCCAAATCGCGACGAGAGCCGGATCGGCTTTCCGCTAAGCCGTTATATCGCCTCGAAAAATTGCAGCGCATAAAGATTTTGCGCTGCACCATAAAAGCGCTTGTGCCGGGCCGCAAAAACTGTAGGCTTTGGAACGGCCGCACAACAAAGTGCGCATATATTTTGTGGTCTTCCCAATGACGGGAAGGCGCAAGGACTGTGCAAAATACAGTCTATGGCAATGACGCCGCCCGAACCGATCCAGCCGGATCGTCGTTCGAGGCGGCTTTTTCTTGTTCAAAATCCGGGGGGAAAAATGACCGACAATTCACGTCAAGATGATGCTGCGATGCAGCGCAGGAAGTTTATCAAACTGGGCGGAGGCGCTGCGACGCTGGCGGCGGCGAGCGCCCTGCTGCCATCCGGCGCACGGGCGGCCGCAGGCGTGCCCGAGGTCAAGGGCGCAAAGCTCGGCTTCATCGCGCTGACCGACGCCGCGCCGCTGATCGTCGCCAGGGAGCTGGGGCTGTTCGCCAAATATGGCATGCCCGACGTTCAGGTGGTCAAACAGGCGAGCTGGGCCGCGACGCGCGACAATCTGGTGCTGGGCGCGGGCGCGGGCGGCATCGACGGCGCGCATATCCTGACGCCCATGCCCTATTTCCTGACGCTGGGGGTCAACGGCAAGACGACGCCGATGAGCATCCTCGCCCGGCTGAACGTCAACGGCCAGGGTATTTCGGTGGAGAAGGAATATCTGTCCGCCAAGGTCGACATCAACGCCGGGAAGATGAAGGGCATCATCGCCAAGCGCAAGGCGGCGGGCAACAAGATCACCATGGCCATGACCTTTCCCGGCGGCACCCATGACATGTGGTTGCGCTACTGGCTGGCCGCCGCGGGCATCGATCCCGACAAGGATCTGGAGCTGATCACCGTGCCGCCGCCGCAGATGGTCGCCAATATGAAGGCGAACACGATGGAAGCCTTTTGCGTCGGCGAGCCATGGCACGACCAGCTGATTTCGCAGGGGCTGGGCTATACGGCGGTGTCGACCGGGCAGATGTGGATGAACCACCCGGAAAAAAGCTTCGCGATGCGCAGTGACTGGGTGGCGGCCCATCCCAATGCCGCCGTCGCCATCACGGCGGCGATTATCGATGCGCAGCGCTGGGCCGACAATCCGGCCAATGTCGGCAAGCTGGCCGCCATGATCGGCGGACGTGACTGGCTGAAGGTCGCGCCGGCCGACATTCAGGATCGTCTGGCGGGCACGTTCAACATGGGCGATGGCCGCATCATCAAGAACGCGCCGTTCAAGATGAAATTCTGGGCCGCCAACGCATCTTTCCCGTTCAAGAGCCACGACCTGTGGTTCCTTGTCGAGAACAAGCGCTGGGGCAAGCTGCCCGCCGGACTCAACACCAACGGGGCGATCGCCCGGGTCAACCGCTCCGACATCTGGCGCAAGGCGGCGGCGCTGGCGCGGGTGCCCGCCAACCAGATCCCCAAAGGCGACAGCCGCGGCGTCGAAAAATTCTTCGACGGCAAGGTTTTCAATCCCGGCAATCCCGCCGCCTACCTCGCCAGCCTCGCCATCAAGCGTTGAGCGACTCCAAGGGAGCATGAGATGACCGCCATTTCCGTCCTTGCAACCCCGTTCGAAGGCGGCGACCCGCAGCCGGCGAACGACCTGTCCGACAGCCCCCCTATCGGCTCCGCCCCGTCCGGCGCCACCCCATCGGCGCCGGGGGCTCCCGGGACGGACGGGAATGCCCCGGCGCCGACCGCGCCCGCTCTTTCGGCCTTGTTGGAGCGGGCGCGGGATCTTGCCGCGTCCATCCTGCCCACGCTGCTGATGCTGGTTCTGCTGCTGGCGCTGTGGGAAGCGACGTGCGCCAGCCCCGCGTCGAGCCTGCCCAGCCCGTCGCGCGTATGGACCGAGAGCCATGAGGTGATCGTCCATCCGTTCAAGGGCGTGACGGTCGACGCATCGGGCGTGCACATCCAGGATGGCGGGGATGTGGGCATCGCCGGGCACATCCTGACCAGCCTGGAGCGGGTCGCGATCGGCTATGGCCTGTCCGCCATCGCCGGCGTGGCGCTTGGCATATTGATCGGCCAGAGCCTGTTCGCGTTCCGCGCGCTCGACCCGCTGTTCCAGGTGCTGCGGACGGTGCCGCCGCTCGCCTGGCTGCCGATCAGCCTCGCAATATTCCAGCAGGCCGGCCCGTCGGCGATCTTCCTGATCTTCATCACTGCAATCTGGCCGATCATCCTGAACACGGCTGCGGGGGTGCAGAACATCCCGCCGACCTATCGCAATGTCGGTCGCGTCCTGGCGCTCAGTCCGCTGCGTTATCTGCTGCGCATCATGCTGCCCGCGACGGTGCCCTACATGTTCACGGGCCTGCGCATCGGTGTCGGCATGAGCTGGCTCGCGATCGTCGCGGCGGAGATGGTGCAGGGCGGCACCGGCATCGGCTTCTTCATCTGGGACAGCTATAACAGCTCGCTCCTTACCGACACCATCGTCGCGCTGATCTGGATCGGCATGGTCGGCTTCAGCCTCGACCGGCTGGTCGGCTGGATCGGCCGCCGCGTCGCCCGCCAGGGTTGAAAGGAACCGCCATGAAACAGCAAGCCTATCTCTCGCTCGAAGGCATTGGCGTCACGTTCGAGACGCGCAAGGGGCCCTTCACCGCACTCCAGAATGTCGATCTCGCCATCGACAAGGGCCAGTTCGTCGCGCTGATCGGTCATTCAGGTTGCGGCAAGTCGACCCTGCTCAACATCGTCGCAGGGCTGGTCAGGCCGACGCGCGGCGTGGTGCTGCTCGACGGCGGGGTGATCGACCGGCCGGGCCCCGATCGTGCGGTGATCTTTCAGGACCATAGCCTGCTGCCCTGGCTGACAGTGGAGGAGAATGTCCGGCTCGCGGTCGATCAGACGATGAAGAGCGCGAGCAAGGCGGAACGGCGCGACTGGGTGCTGCACAATCTCGAACTGGTCCACATGGCGCATGCCGCAGCCAAGCGGCCGGGCGAATTGTCGGGTGGGATGAAGCAGCGCGTGGGCATCGCCCGCGCGGTGGCGATGCAGCCGCGCGTGTTGCTGATGGACGAGCCGTTCGGCGCACTCGATGCACTGACCCGCGCCAGTTTGCAGGACGCGGTGATGGAGATCCAGGCCAGGCTCAACAATACGGTGGTGATGATCACCCACGATGTCGATGAAGCGGTGCTGCTCGCCGACCGGGTGGTGATGATGACCAACGGCCCCGCGGCGACCATCGGGGAGGATCTGGCGATCGACCTCGCCCGGCCGCGCAACCGGATCGAAGCGGCCGAAACGCCCGCCTATAATCATGCCCGGCAGGCAGTGCTGCACTTCCTGCACCAGCGCTACTCCAATCCGTTCGACAGGGCCGCCTGAGCGGAGGCGCTGCTGCGCCCGGCATTCCACTGTCGATACACCGGGTCCGTCGTCCTGCGACGGGCGGTGATCCATGTCGCATATCCATTATAAAAAGGGGGAAATAGCATGTATTACAGACTGATATCCACGCTCGGCATGTCGGCGGCTGCCCTGGCAGCGGCGCAACCAGCCTATGCGGACAGCTTCAAGCTCAAGCCGATCATCGACGCGCGGCTGCGCTATGAGGGCGTCGATCAGGACGGCCTCGCCAAGGATGCCGACGCACTGACGCTGCGGATGCGCAGCGGTGTCGAAGCGACCAGCGGCGCTTTTTCCCTCCTCGTCGAGGCTGAAGGCACGCTGGCCCTGTCGGAAAATTATAATAGCGGCGTCAACGGGAAGGCAGCCTATCCGATCGTCGCCGACCCGGAAAATGTCGAACTGAACCGCGCGCAGATCCAGTTCAGAGGCTTGCCCAAGACGGTCGTCACCCTCGGCCGCCAGCGCATCAATCTCGACGATCAGCGCTTTGTCGGATCGGTCGGCTGGCGGCAGAATGAGCAGACGTTCGACGCCGCCCGCGTGGAATGGACCGGGGTCAAGAATTTGAAGGCCGACGTCACCTATGCCTGGAGCCAGCGTACCATCTGGGGCGTCGACGGGTTCGGCGCGCGGCAGCAGGCGGTGAGCGGCGACAACATCCTCGCCAATCTCTCCTACAAGCTCAAGACCGGCATGATCACCGGCTTTGCCTATATCGTCGATCAGGACGAGGCGGCCGTCACCTATCTCGGCCGGCCCTTCAGCCTGTCGAGCCAGACTTATGGCGCGCGCGCTGCTTTCAGCGTGCCGCTGTCCAAGGCGGTCAAACTCAACCTGCTTGCGAGCTATGCGCGCCAGTCCGATTATCATCGCAGCCGGATCGACTATGCGGCGGATTACTGGCTGGGCGAAATCGGCATTTCCGCAAAGGGCTGGACCCTGACCGGCGGCTATGAAGTGCTGGGCACGGATGCGTCCGCCTGCAACAAAGTAAACGGGGCCGCGGTGGTCGCGAGCCTTCAGACGCCGCTTGCGACGCTCCACAAGTTCAACGGCTGGGCCGACAAGTTCCTCGTGACGCCGCCCAACGGGCTGCGCGACGCCTATGGCAGTATCGGCTACACCCTGCCCAAGGTCGGGAAGATGGGGCCGCTCGGCCTGCTGGTCGCCTATCATCGGTATGACAGCGACCGGCTCGGCATCGATTATGGCAGCGAATGGAATGCGCAGGCGACGCTCAAGATCAGCAAGCGGCTGTCGGGGCTGATCAAATATGCCGACTATAATGCCGATGCCTTCGGCACCGACACGCGCAAGCTGTGGGCGCAGGTGGATTATTCGCTTTAGGGCGAATGTTCCAAATCGAGCAATGATCGAAAGCGCGCTGCGTCTTGCGACGCGGCGCGCTTTTGCGTGAATGCTGCCCCGACGCAATTGGGCGGTCTCGCGCATTTCCGGTTTTGAGGTTATTGGCGGAGAGGCAGGGATTAATAACCGTCAACAAAAACGGCGAAAATCCAAACTTTTATTGCACGTTACCCGAGGCTTTACCACACCAGTTCCCGCAGGCGCCTCTGCTGATCATAAACTCACCAGCTTGATAGCATGCTAATATAAGGCAAGACACCAGGGCGCGAAGCAGAGAATGGATCCACCGATTGACCACGGAGCGCGTAGTTCGGCTGGTTCCCCCGAAACCAGCCTTGACGGTTAACCCGGGCGTCGCCGCGCGCAGATCAAGCTCTGAAACGATCTGAGCCTTTGCAAGCGTATCGCCGCTGACCACAGCAACGGCAACAGGCGTTTTAGCAAGGCTTGCCTCTCGCCGTTATGCCGTAACGACGATATCGGTGCTTACCCCAGTATCTGCGTCACCGGGCGATGAGACAGCTGATTGCTGAGCATAGGTTGGCACGACGATCGTGGTGCAACCGAGTGCTAGGCCAACATGGACCGACTTAAACATTTTTCTCATAATAACATCTTCCTTAAACTATGCTCTCAACAGATTTCGATTGGACATAACCATCCACGCACCACAAATGACGTGTATGTGGAGAGCAGGCATCTGTAGTATCGTCGGAGCAGGTCGTCACATCTGCTCTAACAATAGGGAATTGCTCGTTTGATATAGGACCTCATCCGCTTCGAGCGGTGAGTGCTTAATTCACGAAATAGCTACAGCAGCGGCAAATCCTTAAGCAGCTTGGCGAGCGACAGCGCGCTGCCGCAAGATAGCCCGCAACGTAAATCCATAGTTGAGCCACATCCATATAAAATATCCGGTTGCCGGAACCCAAAAGCCAAGTGGCCCCGAATATGTGAACGGGCCTGTCTGGAAGACGGGTAGAAGAATATCAGGCAGGAATGTCAGAACCAGAAGGATATTCCAGTATCCCAACCAACGCGGATATATTTCCTGCCCCGATTTGTTGCCAAGAATCCCGATTGCCTGAATGAGATTTAGAGGTATTTGTGTCCAGATCCCGCCGATGAACATGAACCAAGCCAGGTCGATAAAAATGACTTTCGCATCGGGCAGGATGTCGGGACGATAGGATACAGCCAGCCAAATGGCGCAGGGCAAGAAATTGCATACGCATGTCAGCGCCGCCATGACATTAAACAGATTGGAGAGAACGGAATTTGGTCCTTCCATCCTGCGCAGCTGGGCTGCGATTGCCGCCATCGGAAAGGCAAAAATGCAGGATCCCAGTAGAGCCAATAGTATCCCAGCACGCATCATCACGTTGTCGGGGGAAAAAACTTTTGCAATCTCCACAGGCGGAATGCTGGGAGATGGAGGTGGTAGAAACCCCGCCATTAGAAATGCGCCGATACAAAGCGTTGGCACAAATACCCAAACTGCATTTATACAGAGTAATTCGTTTCTCGAGTTATCCATTTCCGTCCTCCCCAGTCATTGACCCTCGTTAAAACGGTTTCCATTGGTAGAGCGCTACCAGCGTCAAGGGCACTGCAACCAGCCACACTGTGATGAATATTCGCAGTATCAACGGCGCTGTACGAACTTCCATAAATTCATACGCTATCAACCGCATTTTAAACGCGGCAATAGCGATTGTGCTTACACTGATAAGCAAAGATTGTTCTGACCCACCTGGCCAGGCCACGAGAGCCGTTGCTGCAGTGGCGAGCAACAGCATCGACAGAATAAATGTTTCGCGGTTAACAAGCATGGTTGCGCCTCATCGCACAAGATAGAGTAATGCGAAAATCATTACCCACAGGAAATCGGTCAGGTGCCAGAATATCGATACACATTCTATGAACGGCATATCGGATGGAATATCAGCCGGCTGGCGAACCTTGAAAAGAACAAATATCATGACCACCATTGCTATGATGACATGGAACAGATGCATGCCGCTGATGGCGAAATAATAGAGGAAAAACAGACTTGATCCTGGGGTAAAACCAGAATTTATCTTTCCATGGAAATCGACAACCTTCAGGATACAGAATGCCAGTCCGCAGACCATTGCGAGAACAACGAGTCTCGTGGCCGCCTGACTCATCCCTCGGCGCTTTTGACGTAGGGCCATTGCCACAAACCAAGAGCTCACCAACATCAATAAGGTGAAAATGATCCCTGTCGTCTCGTTCAGATGCGTGCTTCCATCAATGAACATGGCCGCGTTCCGAGCGCGATCCCACATGAATATACAGAAGATCGCACCGAAGACGACCATATCGCCGCAGATCATAGACCAGAATGCCGGATCGCCGGGCCATCGGCTTTTCGCCGAATTCACTTTTAAGACTTCGGTCAGCATTGAGTATCTACAGGAGCGTTCAGGGGCCCAGATCGATATGCGTCATTTAACGTCGATCGAAGTCCCTCAAATGCAGTTCGTTGAAGACAATGAATCCTTGCAGACATCTTTTGCATCCTTCCTCCCCCGAACTTATTTTGATCAATTTAGAAACGCACCCGCCATTCGGCGCTCTTGCCAGGCCGGAAGGTCACGAATTGGCCAGCGGCGTATCCTGCCTTTGCTCGCACAATCTCACAGAGTCAATATAAATTGGTCAACCATTCGAAAACTGGCTTCGCCTCTTGGATGTGCCACTTCTTATTGCTACGGGGCGGTCCGGAGGAATGTTTATGGCCAAGTCTGCGCGGTCGAAGTCGCAATCTGAGACGCGAGATCAACGGAAGACTCAAATTCTTGATGCGGCACGGATTTGCGTCCGCGATCATGGGATCCATGCTGCGACGCTAAATCGCATCGCCGCGCTCGCTTCGATGAGCGGCGGTCATGTCTATCATTTCTTTGCCACAAAAGAGGCGCTTATGATCGCCCTGTGCGATCGCGATTTGGACGATTTTATGATGCACATGTCGCAATTCACTGAGCGTGCGCGGGTCGATCCGGGCAATGTGGCAGAGGCTCTATCAGCAGAAATTATGGCTTGGTTCAGCCAGGACCGCGCTGCGCTTACAATTGAATTTGTGGCCGAAGCGGGACGAAATCCAAATTTTCTCGAGATGGTGCTGCGTAACGAAGGCCGGATGCGGGAAGCGATCCATTCTATCATGGGACCGTTGTTAGTCGGGCTTCCCGAGCCGGAAATCAAAAAGCGGGTCGAGACATTGCTCGTTATGATGCGTGGCCTTGCTGGTCATGCCTGCACACGCCCAAAAGCCGAATATGGCGTTCTGGCAGAGACTTTCGAGATCGTTCTCCGGGGAGTACTCACCCTCAAGTGAAGGACAAACTCGAATTTGCGGAGACCACTACCGCACGCACGGACGATGGCAGCAAGATACTGAAAGCCGCCGTCTTTCCGAGGTTAGCAAATGGCAGCTTCGTCCCAAGACCAACAATAATAGTGAGGGCGCGGACCCCGAACGGGCCGGCGGCCCCGATGCCCATGGCCAGGCCGCCATGCTTCTGGTGGAAAGCCTGATCCACGGCCTCATCGCTGGCGCAGTCATCAGTGTGGCCGACGCGGTGGAAATTGTAGGCGGGCAGCGGAGGTGAAGGAGGAGATATCCGCGAAGCGCTGCGCCTTGGTCGGCTGCCAGCGCTCATCGAAAAAGAGCGAGCCAAGGATAATGGCGGAAACAGTCGCACCGCAATCGATGCACGCGCAAAAGCGGATCAGCGAAAATAAAGGGCGATCCGATCACATTGCCGACCAATGCCGAAATGGATGCCCTTATCGACAAGGTCGCCGGCGGCATCGAAGCTGGCGAGGTAAAGGAGGCGTCAGACCTTACCATCAACCTATCCGCTGACGAGCGGCGCAAGCTGATCGGCTACATCATCCGGCCGTTCAACTTCCTGAAGCATGCGCAGCGCGATCCGTTGGCGACACTCGACGAAGGCGATTTCAACCCGGACGGTGCAATCATCCATGCGCTCACGGCCTTCTCGATGATCTGCCCGGGCAAGCCCCTGCCGGACACGATCGTGCCGTTCCTGGCGGAGCACGGGCTTTCATAAGTGGTAGGGCACCTTGTCGCTTGCAGCAGCGGGGGCGTGTCTTTCCTATGCCACCTACTAGCGCTTCTCAACATTTTCGATTATATTTTAATCGGATTGATAGCAGGTGATAAACATGGCGACCGATACGAAAGTGCTGACCGCGCATGTCCCCCTAGGACTCGCTGAAAAGGTTGAAGCGATGGCTTCGCGGCTGGAACGCTCGCGCGGCTGGGTGATGAAGCAGGCGCTGGCCGCCTGGGTCGATCAAGAGGAGGAGCGTCACCGGATGACGCTCGAAGCCCTTGAAGATGTCGATGCTGGCCGCATCATCGATCATCAGGCGATCCAGGCATGGGCAGACAGCCTCAGCACGGACAGGCCGTTACCGCCGCCCGTAAAATGAATATCCAATGGACCAGCAAGGCGTTTTCGGACCTCGTGCGCTTGCACGAGCATCTGAGGCCGGTCGCGCCTGACGCTGCCGCTCGGGTCGTTCAGCAGCTTGCGCACGCGCCTGACCGGCTGCTCGATTATCCGCGGATCGGCGAGAAGCTGGAAGCCTATGAGCCGCGCGAGGTTCGCCGGATCATCGTTGGCAACTACGAGCTGCGCTACGAGATCGCCAACGTCACGATCTTTATCCTGCGCCTCTGGCATTGTCGTGAAAACCGCAGTTTCCAGTCGGAGGAATAGGTAATGGCGGCCCAAGAGAGTGCCGGCGCAGGGGCGCGACGTAAGAAAGCCGCCGCACGCCCCTATCTGCGCTACGCCGCGACGGATGCTTTGTGTCGAGGCGCGGCAAAGCAGCCTGTCGGGATGGTCGCGCCCCGCAAACTTCGTTGTCGAACGCCACGCCGCCCGGTGGAATGTCCGGCCGACCTGCTCGATTATGCCGACACGCCTTCGCCACGCCGTTCTTTGTCGCGGTCGTGTCCGGCGTCCGATCAGCTCGAACGAATACTGGGATATCAATGGCCCCATCCGGGCCGTCCGCCCAAAGACGATCTCTCGGTCTGGACCGTCACCGACGACTGGCCGGAGCACGTGCCAGTCACGAGCGCCGAGGTGGACGTGTTCGAGGCATGGTTCGGCGATGTCTTCGACGAGCTGTTCGGACCATGCCAATGATGTGAGGAGTTCGCTGTCATGACCGTGTCCCAATACGGCAAAGGGGCGCGCGCCGCTCTCTATCTGCGCGTCTCTACGGCGCGGCAGGCCGAGCATGACGTGTCGATCCCCGATCAGCGCAAGCAGGGCGAAGCCTATTGCCTGTCGCGGGGATTGGAGTTGGTTGATACCTTCGTCGAGGCGGGAGCGTCTGCGACCAATGACCGCCGGCCCGAGTTCCAGCGCATGAAAGCCACCCGCGATCAGGCGCGGGCGGATGCCGAGCGCGCGTCGGCTTTGCTGCAAAGCTCGGCTCAGCAGGCAATCACGCCCATGATGCTGCGCAGCTTTGCCCGAACTGCCCGCCAGCGCATCCGGTTGGAAGGCGGCGGCTATCGCCGCGATCATTTGCGCGCGCTAGCGCAGAGGGTGGAGGTCGATCAGGGCGAAGTCCGAATCATGGGCTCCAAGAGCAACCTATTGCGGGTGCTCGCCGCTAACGGCGTAGCCTCGGCGGCGGGCGGAGTGCCCACCGTTGTTCCGAAGTGGCGGAGAGGCAGGGATTCGAACCCTGGGTACCGTCACCGGCACGCCGCATTTCGAGTGCGGTGCATTCGACCACTCTGCCACCTCTCCGCAGAAGGTCCGCCGCGCCATTGGCGCCGCACGTCCCGGTCGAGCGGCGCCAATAGCGAATGATGGCGGGCTTGCCAAGCATGGCCTGCGGCTATTTTTCTTGTGCGCCAGCGCAACTGTCCTACATTGGAGATATGACAGACGCGATTCAGATTTTCGGCGCCGGCGTGACCGCCCCTCCCATCGTCCATGCCCGATTCAGCATCGGCGATGTCGTCAAGCATCGCCTGTTCGCGTTTCGTGGCGTCATATTCGATATCGATCCCGTTTTCGCCAACAGCGAGGAATGGTATGAATCGATCCCGGAGGCGTCGCGCCCGGACAAGCATCAGCCTTTTTATCACCTGCTCGCCGAAAATGGGGAATCGAGCTATGTCGCTTATGTAAGCCAGCAGAATCTGGTCGGCGACGACAGCGGCGAGCCGGTCGATCATCCCGGCATTTCCGACATGTTCGGCGCCTATGCGAATGGCAAATATCGACTGCGCCCGCTTCATCGGCATTGATCGCGCCAACGGCGGCAATGCCCGGTCCGTTGGTCGCCGTTTGAGGCGGTCTGCGCGGATCATGATGGCGCTGGCGGGCGCGACGTTGATGATGGGCAGCGTTCATGCCGCCGAACCCGGCGCCAGTCGCGCGGGCGCACCCAAGGCCGACCCGGCCTTTCCTTTCTCGAACGAGATCGAAGCCTTCGCCAGGGCCAATGATGCCGGCCCCGCACTGGGCGAGGCGACCCTGTTCATGGGCAGTTCCAGTATCCGCCTGTGGGACATTGCCGGCAGCTTTCCTGACATCCCCACGGTCAATCGTGGCTTTGGCGGCGCGACCACGCCCGACGTGCTGCGCCATTATCGACGTCTGCTGCCGCGCAAGCCGCCGCGATCGATCGTGGTCTATGTGGGGGAAAATGACCTAGCCGGCGGCGCGCAGCCGCAGGAGGTGGCGCGCGACATTCTCACCCTGATGGGCCGGCTGCGCAGCGACTATCCGCGCGCGCATATCCTGTGCCTGTCGCTCAAACCCAGCCCGATCCGCTGGACGCTCTGGCCCAAACTCGCCGCGGTCAACATGACGGTTGCGGCTCGGTCCCGCGCCAGGGGATTCGACTATCTCGACGTCGGCCGAACGCTGCTCGCCGCGGACGGCTTGCCTGACGCGTCCCTGTTCGGCCCGGACGGACTCCATATGAATCCGCGCGGATATCAGCGCTGGACGGCTCTTATCGACGCCTGGCTGGACCATGCGGCGCTGGACGATGCCGGTCGCAAGGGTGCGTCGTGACCACAAGGCCATATAGGGCCTAGCCTCTCACTTTCCGATTGATCCACGACCAAGCAAGATTATTACAAGCCACTATATAGGATGGCGAGAGGACCCGGCAGTGACGATTGATTCTGGCAAGGCGGCGCCGATGGTGGAACTCACCCTGCGGGGCGTGATCCTGGGCGCGCTCATCACCCTCGTCTTTACCGCCGCCAACGTCTATCTCGGCCTCAAGATCGGCCTGACCTTCGCGACGTCTATCCCGGCCGCCGTCATATCCATGGCGGTATTACGATTGTTCGCGACCGGCACGATCCTCGAAAACAACATCGTCCAGACCATCGCGTCGGCTGCCGGCACGCTGTCGGCGATCATCTTCGTCCTCCCCGGACTCGTCATCATCGGCTGGTGGCAGGGCTTTCCCTACTGGCTATCCGCCTGCACCATCGCGCTCGGCGGCATATTGGGTGTCATGTATTCGGTGCCGCTGCGCCGAGCGCTCGTCACCGGATCGGATCTTCCCTATCCCGAGGGCGTCGCCGCCGCCGAAGTGCTCAAGGTGGGCGCGGGGTCGCGCGAAGGGGCGGAGGAAAATCAGCGCGGCCTCGCGGTCATTGCGATGAGCACGGTCGCCGCCGCCGCTTTTTCGATTCTCGCCAAAACCCGCCTGATCGCCGAGGAAGCCGCGACCTTCTTCAAGCTGGGCGCTGGTGCGACGTCGGTTTCGACCAGCTTTTCCATGGCTTTGATCGGCGTCGGCCATCTTGTCGGATTGTCCGTAGGCGTCGCCATGTTCTTCGGCCTGCTGATAAGCTGGGTCGGTATCGTGCCCTATCTCACCGCCCCGTTGCCGGCGGGCGCGGACCTCGCAACGCTGGTCGGCACGACCTTTCGCATGAAGGCGCGCTTCATCGGCGCGGGCACGATCGGCGTCGCCGCGATCTGGACCCTGCTCAAGATACTGGGGCCGATCGTCGGCGGTATCCGCTCCGCCATGGCGGCGGCGCGGGTGCGCAAGGGGGGCGATGGCGGCCTGCTCGCACTGACCGAGCAGGACCTGCCGATCGGCATCGTCTTTGGCACCATCCTCGCCAGCCTCGTGCCGATCGCCGTCTTGTTGTGGGTCTTTGCGCAGGGCGGCCCGATCGCGCTGCATCCGGTGCCGATCATCGGCCTGACGCTCGTCTATATCCTTGTCGCTGGCATCGTCATCGCGTCGGTCTGCGGTTATATGGCGGGATTGATCGGCGCGTCCAACAGCCCGATCTCGGGCGTCGGCATCCTCGCGGTGCTGGGTGCATCCCTGATCCTCGCTGCGATCTACGGATCGGGTGGGGACCCTAAGCAATCGCAGGCGCTGATCGCCTATGCGCTGTTCACCACCGCGATCATCTTTGGCGTGGCGACGATCTCGAACGACAATCTTCAGGACCTCAAGACCGGCCAGCTTGTCGGCGCGACGCCGTGGAAACAGCAGATCGCGCTGATCCTCGGCGTGATCTTCGGTTCGCTCGTCATCCCGCCCGTGCTGGATCTGCTCAACAGCGCCTTTGGTTTCGCCGGGGCGCCGGGCGCCGGCCCCAATGCGCTGCCCGCGCCGCAGGCCGCGCTCATCTCCGCGCTGGCCAAGGGCGTATTGGGCGGCGACCTCGACTGGGGCCTGATCGGCATCGGCGCTGGCATCGGCGCGGTGGTGATCGTCATCGACGAGGCGCTGGGCCGGGCGGGCAAGCTGCGCCTGCCCCCGCTCGCGGTCGGCATGGGGATTTACCTGCCGATGGCGCTCACCCTGTTGATCCCGGTCGGCGCGGTCATCGGCCATCTCTATAATCGCTGGGCGCTGCGCCAGTCGCACCCGGAATTCGCCGAGCGCATGGGCGTGTTGATGGCGACGGGCTTCATCGTGGGCGAAAGCCTGTTCGGTGTCGCCTTTGCCGGGATCGTGGCGGCGACCGATAGTGACGCGCCGCTGGCGCTGATCGCGGAAAATCCATGGGGTGCAATAATGTCCGTGATCCTCTTCTTCGGCGTCATCGCCGCGCTTTACGCGCGACTGAGGCATCAGGCTTCCGCCCCACTCGCCGTTTAGGTAAAGGGCGGACCCATGGCCCGCCCTTTCACCCTGATCAGAAGTTGAACCGGATGCCGCCGGTATAGCGCCGGCCGAACCGTTCCCATTCGATCGTCTGGTTGCTCGATCCCTTGGAAGGGATGCCGGTCGCGGTCAGCAGATTGCCGGGATCGGAAAAGCGGCGGCCCGGATGGTTGAGCAGGTTCGACGCGTCGAAATAGATCTCGAAATTCTTCGTGATCGCATAGCGCGCGGAGAAATCCAGCTCGTCGTCCGAATCCCAATAGGTGTCTCCGGCATCCGCCAGCGTGTTCGACACCGTGTCCAGCCACTTGCCCCGGTTCTGATATTGCAGGCGCAGCGAGAGGCCATATTTTTCATAATAAGCGCCGACATTATAGACGAAGTCCGACGTGCCCGGCAGCCGCACCTTGCGCGCGGGGACCAGGAGAACCTTGTTGTCGAAAAAGTCGGGCTTGGTAACCTTGCTGTTGTTGAGCGTCAGGTTGGCCGACACGCCAAAGCCGCCGATGAATTCGGGCAGGCCCAGATCCTGCGTCCACGGCTCAAGCTGAAGCTGCGCCGCGACTTCCAGCCCGTAAATCCGGCCGTCGCCGCCGTTGACGATACCCGAATAGGTGTAATCGGAGCGGTTGAAGCCACCGCTATCCAATATGTTCGAATTAAAGGTGCGCGACGAGTTATAGAGGACGTCCTTGACCTTTTTGTAGAACAGCCCCGCCATCAGATAGCCCTGCGGCCGCAGATACCATTCGAAATAGGCGTCGACGCCATAGGCGCGCTCGGGCTTGACCGCCGGGTTGCCGCCGGAAATGGTCTGGGCGGTGTCGTTGATGACAACATTGGGACGCATCTGGTCATAATCGGCGCGCGCCGCACCGGAGTTGAACGACAGACGGAATTTCTTGGTATCGTCGACATTGTAATTGATGTGCAGGCTCGGGAAGGCGAGCGTCTGTTCCGCCTCCGCCGTGATGCCGGTGGCGATGCCGCGATTCTTGATATGCTCGACGCGCACGCCGCCGACCACCGAACCCCAGTCATAGCGGACCGTGCCCATGGCGAAGCCGGCAAAGACCTGCTCGCGCACGTTATAATTGTTGGCGGTGTTGGGCGTGAAGGCATTGGCCGCTCGGACGGCTTCGGACGCGTCGCGCATCTTGTCGGTATCGAAATAGCGGAAGGTGTAGCCCATGGGGATTTTTCCCAGGAAATCCTTGTCGAGCGAGAACTGATTATAGTCGGTGGGGAGATATTTTGCCGCGTCGGTCGCGTTGAGCGAAATCTGTTGCTCGTCCGCGATCTTGGTGCGCTGGTCGAACTGAAAACCGACCTTGAAGGTCGCCTCTCCACCCAGGAAGCCCATGTCGTGGGCGAGCACCAGCCGGCCAGTATAGGCCTTGGTCGTGTCCACGAAATCCTGCACGACGAAGGAGGAGAGCGGCTTGGCGAATGTGTCGATCGCCTTCACCGCTTCGCCCGCCGAGAAGCGGGTCGGTCCGCTCTGCTGAAGCGTGCGGTAGAGCAGCAGCTTCGAGCGGTTCGGGTCGGAAAAATCGTAGGACACGGTCGGGCGCGCCGAGCGGGTGCCGGGACTGTCCCATGTCGCCTCGCCAACGACCGAGCGGTCGTCCTTGGACTCTGTATAGTTGCCGGCCCATGACAGTTTCCAGTTGCCGTCGCCGAACGAGTGATCGCCCGCCAGCGTGTTGGTGAAGACCGACTGCTTGTACGCACGCAGCGTCGACCGCTGGCGGATGTCGACCCCGTAGACCGTACCCTTTTGCGGCGTGTTGCCGGCGCAGATATCGGCATAGCCCGAGGTCGTGTTGGCCGTGCTCGCCCCGCAGGCGGCGCTATCGGCGACCAGATCGCCCTCGCGGTCGTCGAGGTCGAAGCGGTAATTGTCGCGCGCCTCGTCGTCCGTGAAGATCGTATAGACCGACCGCACCGAAATGAGATTATTATCGTCGGGCTTCCAGTCGAGCCGGCCGGAAACCGACCAGTTTTTGCGGGTCAAACGGTACAGCTTGTTTTCCGCCTCATGCGCCCAGAAGCGCGTCTGATTGCCGGGGCGCGCGTCGCGGCCGACCGGCTCATAGTCGGTCTCGAAATTGTCGGTGACCATGTTGCGCTCATAATAGCTGCCCGACAACAGGATGCCGATTTCGCCCATGCCGGTCTGGAAGCGGTTCGAGACCACCACCGAGCCTTCATATTCCTTCTTGTCGCCCAGTTCGGCAAAGCCAAGGCCGCCCTTGCCCGCAAGGTGGAAGCCGGAATAGTCGAACGCCGACCGGGTGATGACGTTGACGTTGCCCGCCACCGTCTCACCCGGCATGTCGGGCGTCACCGCCTTTGACACGATGATCTGGCCCGCGATGGCGGAGGGGATGGAATCGAACCGTGCGTCGCGGCCTTCGGGGCTGACCACGTTGATGCCGTCGAAGGACAAGGTGGTCCACGTCTTGGGGCTGCCCCGCAGGTTGATGTAGCGCGCCTGGCCCTGATCGCGCTCGACGCTGACGCCGGGCAGGCGGCTGGTGGCCTGGGCGATATTCTGGTCGGGCAGGCGACCCACGGAATCCGATGCGACGACGGTGACGAGCGAGTCCGAATTTTTCTGGATCGTCAGCGCGGTCGCTTCCGATTCGGCGATCGGTCGCGCGCCGGTGACGACGATGGCGTCGGCTTCTGCCTCCGCTTCGGCGGGCGCCTGTGCCATGGCGGTCGAACAGCCGAGCGCGGCCCAGGCAACGCCGCTGACCAGCGCAAGACGAGCGGACGGGATGCCGGCGCGGGGCCGGGCGGACTGAATGTTCATGATTTCCCCTGTTACGTCGCCATGCTGGCGAGTTGCCGGGGTCCCTAAGGGCCCAACAATACAGCGTCATGAAACTGGCGTGACGGTTTGGTGACAAGGCGGGCGCGCCAGCGATCGGTCGTCACATGTCTGTCACCAAGCATCGTCATGTGCCCGCCATCGAACAGGGGACACAGATGAACATTTCACGGCATGTCGCGCCTTTTTCTCTCCTTATGCTCGCCGGCTGCGCTCCCCCGGCGACCGAAATACCCGTCGCCCAGCGCATCGCTAACGCCAGCCCGGCAGTCAGCGTCACGGCGCGCGGCGAGACCGCGCCGGTCGGCACCGCCAATGCCGACGCCGCCGATGATCCGGCGATCTGGCGCAATGCCGCCGATCCGGTGCAGAGCCTGATCGTCGGCACCGACAAGAAGGCGGGTCTTTATGTCTATGGCCTCGACGGCAGGGTTCGGGACTTTTTGAATGCCGGACGGGTCAATAATGTCGATCTGAAGGATGGCGTGACCATCAACGGCGCGCCTGGCGTGCTGGTCGTCGCCAGCGACCGCAACGACATCGCCCACGCGAGGCTCGCGCTGTTCCGGCTCGATTCCGAAAGCGCGAAGCTGACCGCACTGGGGACGGTGGAGGCAGGCGCTGGCGAGGCCTATGGCGTGTGCCTCGGTCGCGATGAGACCGGACTTTCCGCCTTCATCGTGCTGAAAGACGGCACCATCCATCAGATCGCGCTGGATGCTTCGGGCGCAACCCCCGCCGGCCGGATCGTCCGCTCGCTCAAGCTTGGCACCCAGTCGGAAGGCTGCGCGGTCGATGATCGCACCCATATCCTGTATGTCGCGGAGGAGGATGTCGGCCTGTGGCGCTTCGACGCGCGCGCGACCGGTTCGTCCACGCCTATCAAAATCGCGGCGGCGGATGGCAAGAACCTCGTCGCCGATGCCGAGGGCGTCGCGATCGCGCCGATGGGAGACAAGGACGGCTATGTCCTCGTATCGAGCCAGGGCGACAATGCCTATGTCGCCTATCGGATGGGTGACGACAGCTATGCCGGCCGGTTCCGCGTGATCGACGGTACGATTGGCGGATCGGAAGAAACCGACGGTATCGAGGTGATGCTCGGCGATTTCGGCGCGGCCTATCCCGGCGGCCTGTTCATTGCGCAGGATGGCCATAACGCGACCGCCGCGCAGAATTTCAAGCTGGTGGCTTGGGACGATATCGCAAAGGCGCTTGGCCTGAAATAACTCACCATCCCGGCAAAAGCCGGGATGGTGAGTTGGCGAAAGAACGGCGGCCTAACGCTTCTTCGCGAACCACGCCGCGAGCGCGGGTTTCAGCCGGGTTCGCGTCTCGATCCGCGTCTTGATCGCCGAGATCGACCGGTCGACGACCTTGCGCGATTCCGGGGTCAGATACTGGGTCGCAAACGCATCGAGCTTCGCCGGCATCGCGGGATCGGCCGAGCTTCCGCCCAGCCGCGCCAGCGCCTGGCTGCGCGCCGACACGTCGATCATCGCTTCATATTGCTGGCGATGGGCCAGCACATAATCGACCGCTAGCATGCTATGTTCGCGCCCGACCGCAGCGATGATCGCGGCGCTGGTCGTCTTGCCCGGCTCGTCGGTCATGGCAAGATCGAGCGCTTGGCGCGCCAGCGCCTCATCCTTCGCCGCGCCGAGCATCGAGAAGAGCTGGCTCTTTTCAAGGTCGGTCTTCGCGCCGTTCGCCATCGCCCGCAGCTTTGTCCACGTCGCCTGATCGGCATTGGCGGCGATGATCGCGAGCCAGTTGGTCTTGAGCGGTCCGTCGAGCGCGGCCGGATCTGTCGCGAGCGCGGCGAAGCGGCGGTTCGCCTCCGTCACCACGGTCTTGTCGCCCATCGCCCCCAGCGTGCTGACCAGCGTCGCCCGCAACACCGGCACCTGCGGCCCTTCGCCCGGTTTCGCCTCATAGCCGATCGACTGGAGCGTGGGCGAAAGCTTGGCCGAGGCATAGGCGGAGATCTTCGCCCGCTGCGCCGCATCGCCCTCGAACATCTGATAGGCGCCAAGCAGATAGGAGGGAACTTCCGACAGCACGGCCGGGCTCGCGCTGGCGGGCACCGCGTCGATCAGGTCGAGCGACAGGCCGATGGGCTGATAGCCGCCAAGGCCCAGCGCCCAGTTATCGGCGAGCAGGCCGTTCTGATCGATCGCCGCAAGCCGCGTGAAATCCTTCGCCAGCGCCTTCATATTGGCGGCGGGATAGAGCGAGCGATAATAGCCCGTCTGCCCCGCATTGACGACATAGGCGCCACAGCCGGGCAGGCTGATTTGCCCCTTGCCTTCAAGTATCAGTCGCTGCGGTGCGCCACCCAGCATTTGGGCCATGACCGGTACATGCCAGCTGAGCGGCGTCTTGTCCTTGCGATCGCGGCTAAACTCGCTCTGGCTCAGCGTCAGCAGCGTGTTGCCCCCCTTGCAGGTCGCACTTTCCACCTTGACCAGCGGGATGCCCGGCTGGCTGGTGAAATCGCGCGCGATGCCCGACAGGCCCTTGGCCCCCGCGCCCTCGACCGCATTCCAAAGGTCTTCGGTCACGGTGTTACCGTAAGCATGCGCCTTCATATAGGCGCGGATACCGCTGCGCCACACATCCTCGCCGGCGAAACCCTCCAGCATGGTGATGACGGCCTCGCCCTTCTGATAGGTGATGTCGTCGAACGCCTGGCTGGTTTCCTCGACCGTGCGGATTTTTTGCACGATCGGATGGGTGGTGCTGAGCGAATCGAGGTTCATCGCGCGCTCGCGTCCGTCGACGCGGCCGAGGAGCGCTTCCCAGTCGGGTTGCAGCTTGTCGGTGACCTTGGTCGCCATCCAGCTGGCAAAGCCTTCGTTCAGCCACAGATCGTCCCACCAGGCCATGGTGACGAGGTCGCCGAACCATTGATGCGCCATTTCATGCGCGACGATCTCATAGATGGTGCGGCGCGTGCCTTCGGACGTGAATTTGGGATCGACCAGCAGCGCGCGTTCGAAGGTGAAGATCGCACCCCAATTTTCCATCGCGCTGAAAAACTGGCTCTGGCCCGGACCCGCGACATTGTCGAGCTTGGGCAGCGGAAAGGGCACGCCGAAATAGTCGTTATACCAGGGCAGGATCGCCGCCGACGCGTCGAGCGCCAGTTGCGCCTTGCCGGTATTGCCCTTGCCGGTGATGACGCCGACTTCGGTCGCGCCAGCCATTTTGGTGGCGCGGTCGAGTTCGCCAAGTCCGAAGAACAGCAGATAGGACGACATTTTGGGCGTGGTGCCGAACATCACCTGCGTCCTGCCGCCGCCCAGATCCTTGCTCGCCTTCACGGGCATATTGCCGACCGCCATCTGGCCCGTCGGCACGATCGCGCTCAGGTCGAACGTCGCCTTGTAGCTCGGTTCATCGAAGCTCGGCACGAAGCGGCGGGCATCGGGCGCTTCGAACTGGGTGAAAAGCGCGCGCTTCGCCTTGCCCGCATTGTCGGTATAATCGAGCGCGAACAGGCCGTTCGCCTGAGTGGCGATGACGCCCGCATAGGCGATGTCGAGCTTATAGACGCCGGGCGCGATCGGCTTGCCGAAATCCAGCGTCACCGTCTGCGCGGCGGCGTCGACCTTGGACGCGCCCTTGAAGGCCTTGCCCTTCGCGGGGGTCAGGGCGACATCGCCGAAGGTCAGGTCTGCCGCGTTCAACACCAGTGCTGGCATGGTCGTGCTAACCGTCAGGTCGATCGTCACCCTGCCGGTGAAGCGCAGGTTCGCGGCATCGGGTGTGACCTCAATGGCATAATGGCTGGGCGCGGCACCGCGCGGCAATTGTGTGGTGATGCCTGGAGCGGGGCCGGCGGGGCTGGCCGAACCGGTCGTCTGGGCGTCGAGCGGTGCAGCGAGCGCCAGCGGGGCGGCGGCGCACAGCAGTGGAAGCAATCTGGTGATGGTCATGGAACAGGTGACTCCGACAAGTCTGATCTGCGGGCAACGATCCGCCCGCTATACAGCACGGATTGTCACAATCCCGCGGCCCTTCCAACTGTTCCGTTGCGTGGCGCATGTCGCCTGTCGAACTGCATCGACCGTTCGTCGTTGCGCTGGGGATTCAGCCCCGCCCGCGATAGCCCGGCACATCCTGCAAGGGCAGCCACAAACCTTCGGGCGGCGCGCCCGACTGCCAGAAGACATCGATCGGGATGCCGCCGCGCGGATACCAGTATCCGCCTATGCGCAGCCAGACCGGGCGCATTTCGTCGAACAGCCGTTCGCCGATGCCGACGGTGCAATCTTCGTGGAAAGCGGCATGGTTGCGGAAACTGCCCAGGAAAAGCTTGAGCGACTTGGATTCGACGATGGTCCCCGCCGGCGCATAGTCGATCACCAGATGGGCAAAGTCGGGCTGGCCGGTGACAGGGCAGAGCGAGGTAAATTCCGGTGCGGTGAACCGCACCAGATAGGGGCGGCCCGGTCGCGGATTGGCGACATAATCGAGGACCGCCTCTTCGGGGCGGGTGGGGAGGCTGCTGGCGCGGCCGAGATGAAGCGGCGCGCCGATGGGCGCTGGAGGCGTATCGGTCATGCCGGCCGTCTACGCGATTGCACCGCCGATGTCACCGCTGCGCGCCGTTCATCTGGCGTTCAGCGGCCACGCTGCCTTGGCTGGTTCCATGGGGTTCCGTCACTCGATCCTGCTGATGCTGCCATTGGTGCTGGCCAGTCCTGCGCGCGCGCAGGACGATAGCGCGGCGCCGATCTTCAATCTGCCACGCGCCGGCGCGAACCCGCCTGCGGATACTCGCCAGCAAGGGCCGGAGCTGGATGTGTTCCGCGGGCCGGCAGCCCAGCCGGTAACGCCGCCGGTCGCCGATCCGGTCGCACCGGTCATAGCCCCTGTGCCCGCGCCGCCGGTTGCAGCCACCCCCGCGCCCGCCACGCAGCCCAGGGTGCCGCGTCGCCCGACGGCGACTCCGGCAGCCCCGCCGAAGGAGGAACCGGCCGCCGCCCCGCGCCCGCAAATCGAGCCCGCACCACCGCCGACCCAGACTGAACGAACCGGCGCTTCGTCGGTGGCCCCACCCGTCATCGCACCGGCACCGCCGCCGGTGACCAGAGCCGCGCCCTCTGCGGCCCTACCCTGGGAATGGATCGCAGCGGCCGGGGCATTGCTGGCGCTGATCGCGGCTGCGCTGATCCGCCGCCGCCGCGCGGAACCCGAGGCGCTTGCGGAAGAGTCGCCGCCGCCGATGCCGGTCGTGCCGCCATCCCCGGCCTTCGTCCCTCCGCTAGTCACCCCCGCAGAACCCGACGGCGCGCGCGCCCGGCTGGATTTCTCGCTGGAGGTGGACGCCGCGCGTTATTCGCTGATGGGCGCGACCATTTCCTACAGGCTTGCCGTCCATAATCTGGGGGAGCA
The DNA here is from genome assembly GCF_037723805.1 of Sphingobium fluminis. Taxonomy (NCBI): domain Bacteria; kingdom Pseudomonadati; phylum Pseudomonadota; class Alphaproteobacteria; order Sphingomonadales; family Sphingobiaceae; genus Sphingobium; species Sphingobium fluminis. The sequence continues at coordinate 202,691 of NZ_JBBJUK010000001.1, read as the reverse complement.
GCCGGCGGAGGAGATATTGATCCGGGCTCTGCTGACCAATGCCGGCACGACAGAGCAGGCGACGCTCGACGCGTTTCTCGACCAGTCGCTCGGCTCGCCCGCCCATTCCATCGTCGCGCTTGCCCCCGGCGAGGGACAATGGCTCAGCGGCGAGTTGCGCTTGTCGCCCGACGAGATCGCACCGCTTCACGTTGGCGAACGGGCGCTGCTGGTGCCGCTCGCCTTGTTCGACCTCCACTATCACTGGAGCGACGGCGAGGGCCGCATCGCGCGCAGCTTCCTTGTCGGGCAGGCGCCGGCCCAAGCGGAGGATCGCCTCGCGCCGCTGCGCATGGACACCGGGCCTCGCCAGTTTCGCAACCCGGCCGCGCGCGCGGTCGGCGATCTGGTCAGCCGCTAAGCCCTCTTTCCAGCCGTTCCTCTGCCTTATACAAGCGGACCCGAATATTGCAGAGGGTGCCCAGCATGGACATATTGGTTTCCACCGACTGGCTTGCCGCCGAACTCGGCAAGCCCGATCTTCGCATCGTCGACGCCAGCCTGTTCCTGCCCGGCACGCCGCGCGATCCGCGCGCCGAGTTCGAGGCTGCGCATATTCCCGGCGCGACGTTCCTCGATTTGCCGACGCTGTCCGATCCCCGCGATCCGGTGCCGGGCCAGTTGCCGACCGACGCCCTTATGACCCGGCGGGTTCAGGCGCTGGGCATCGATGCCGACAGCCGCATCGTCGTCTATGACAATAGCCCGGTCCACAGCGCGGCGCGGGGCTGGTGGATGATGCGCCTGTTCGGCATCGGCGCGGGCGCGGCGATACTGGATGGCGGCCTGCCCAAATGGGTCGCCGAAGGTCGCCCGACGCAGAGCGGCGCGGCATCGCCGGCGCCCGGCACGGCGATCGCCCGGCGCGACCCCGGCCCCGTTCGGAACAAGGCCGATCTGCTCGCCAATGTGACGAGCGCCGCCGAGCAGGTGCTGGACGCGCGCGGCGCGGGCCGCTTCACCGGCGAGGAAAAAGAGCCGCGCCCCGGCATGGCCTCGGGCCATATTCCAGGCTCGATGAACCTGCCTTCCTCCGCCCTGTTCAATCCCGACAACAGCATGAAGTCAGGCGAGGAACTGCGGGCATTGTTTCTGAAAGCCGGGGTTGATTTCGACCGGCCGCTCGTAACCACCTGCGGCAGCGGCGTGACCGCCGCGATCCTGCTCGCCGGGCTGGAGACGCTCGGCAAGCAGGATGTCGCCCTGTATGACGGCAGCTGGTCGGACTGGGGCATCGATCCCGCCACGCCCAAGGCGACCGGCCCGGCATGAGCGACGGGGGCGACGCGCGCAAACCGCTGACGAAGCTCGTCCAGGCTGGACGCCGGCCGGAATGGACCGGCTTGCCGGGGCAGCCCGGCGGCATCGTCAGCCCGCCGGTCTGGCGTGCGTCGACCATCCTCTATGACGATGTCGCGCATTTGCGCGCGGCGACGACCAATACCCATGAACGGCTGTTCTACGGGCGCAAGGGCACGCCGACCGCCTGGAGCCTGGCCGACGCGCTTACCGAAATGGAGCCGGGCGCGGCAGGGACCATGCTGTTCCCCTCGGGCGTCGCGGCGATCGCCTGTGCGCTGATGGCCGTATTAAAGCCGGGCGACCGGCTGCTGATGGTGGACAGCGCCTATGATCCCACCCGCAGCTTTTGCGAGAATATGTTAAAGCCCCTAGGCATCGAGACGGTTTATTATGATCCGACCATCGGCGCCGGCATCGCGGAACTGCTGACCGACAAGGTTCGCGCCATCTTCCTCGAAAGCCCCGGCAGCCTGACCTTCGAGGTGCAGGATATCCCGGCCATCGTCGCGGCGGCACGGGCGCGCGATATCGTCACCCTGATCGACAATACATGGGCGACGCCGCTCTTCCTGCCCGCGCTGTCGCTGGGTGTCGATATCTCGATCCTCGCCTGCACCAAATATATCGTCGGCCATAGCGATGTGATGATGGGATCGGTGACCGCGAACGAGGCGCTATTCGCGAAGGTTCGCCAAACCGCCTGGCTTTTCGGCCAGATGACGAGCCCGGACGACGCATGGCTCGCGGCGCGGGGTATGCGTACGCTCGGGGTCCGCCTGAAACAGCATCAGGACAGCGCGCTGCAGATCGCGCAATGGCTCGGCGGTCAACCCGGTGTCGCGCGCGTGCTGCACCCGGCCTTCCCCGACTGCCCCGGCCACGATCTTTGGCGGCGCGACTTCACCGGCTCCAGCGGACTGTTCAGTTTCATACTGGCAGGCGGCGACGAACGGGCGCGCGCAGAGCTGATAGACGGACTGGCCCATTTCGGCATCGGCTATAGCTGGGGCGGCTTTGAAAGCCTCGCCCTGCCGGTCGATCCGGCGCGCCACCGCAGCGCCACCAGATGGCAGGCGGAAGGCCCCATCGTCCGCCTCAGCATCGGCCTGGAAGATCCCGCCGATCTGATCGCGGATCTCGACGCAGGGCTTGCCCGCTTCCGCGCTGCGCGCCGGTGACCGATCGAATGACGCAGCTGCTCGCGCTGACGCCGGGCGATGCCGGGATCGTCCATCCGCTTGTGGCGCTCGCCGTCGCGCTGCTGCTCCACCTGATCGCCGCCGCTTGCGCCCGGTTTCTCGCCCCCCGGCTGACGCGGCGCATGCCCGCACTCGACCTGGCCCTTGCCGACCGGGTCAGGCCGATGTTGCGCCATGCCTTCTCCGCTCTGCTCATCGGCCTTGCCACCGCGCTCTGGCCGCAGGGCACGACGGCGCATCTGGTGCTGGGCGCGGGCCTCGGCCTGTCGGTCGCCCTGCTCGCCGATCAGGGCCTGCGCGCGCTCGCCATGCCACGCTGGGCCGCGTTGCCGCTGGCGCTGATCCTGTTCCTCATGATCCTGTCGGGGACGAGCGGCGGGTTGGCGCCGGTGGGACAGATGCTCGACGCCGTCGGCATCGACCTTGGCAAGCGGCGAGTCACCCTGCTCGGCCTTGCCCAGATCGCCGCGACCTGCATCCTTCTTTTCGCGCTCATCCGCCTCGCCAACCGGCTTGTCGGGCGCAGCATTGCGCGCGCCGACGCGTTCGATGCGACGCAAAAGCTGCTGGCGCAAAAACTCGCCGCCATCGCCGTCGTCATCGCCGCCTTTTTCATCGGCATCGACATGCTGGGGATCGACCTGACCGCCTTCGCCGTCTTTTCGGGCGCGCTTGGCCTGGCGGTCGGGTTCGGCCTGCAAAAGACGTTCGGCAACCTGATCGCGGGCATCATCCTTTTGATGGACCGGTCGATCAAGCCGGGCGACGTGATCGTGGTGGGCGACAGTTTCGGCTGGGTAAACAAGATCGGCGTGCGCGCCGTCAGCGTCATCACCCGCGATGGCAAGGAACATCTGATCCCGAACGAAAATCTGATGACGCAGGAGGTGGAAAACTGGTCCTATTCGGATCGCAACGTGCGCGTGCGCATCCCGGTGGGCGTCGGTTACGACAGCGATCTGGCGCTCGCGCAGCAGTTGATGCTCCGCGCCGCACAGGAAAGTCCCCGCGTGCTGCGCACGCCCAAGCCCAATGTCTGGCTTACAGGCTTTGGCGAAAGTCGCGTCGAACATGATATATTGGTGTGGATCAGCGACCCGGAAAGCGGGGTCGGCAATGTCCGTTCCGACGTGCTCAACCGGCTGTGGATCCTGTTCCGCGAGCATGGCGTCACCATTCCCTATCCGCAGCGAGTCATCCACGGCGCCGAGTTTCGCTCGCAGACGCAATAGCCCCTATTGTTGCATGACAGCAACAATAGGGCATCAAATGACATGAATCAGCAATAAATTCTTGTGCAGCGCAACGCGTGGAGGCATGCCCGGATCGTCAAGGCGATGCGACCCGGCCCTTTGGGGTACAGAGGCCGCAACCTGGCGCAGGCGGGACGATCGCTGGTCCATTAAGGGGAATATTATGCGTAAGTCCATTCTCGGCCTCTCGGCCGTAGCTCTCGTCGCGCTGTCCGCGCCGGCTCTTGCCCAGGACGCACCCACATCGGAAATCACCGTGACCGGCAACGCCGCTGTCGTGAGCGACTATCGGTTCCGCGGCATTTCGCAGACCGACAAGCGGTTCGCGCTTCAGGGCGGCATCACCGTCGCCCATGCGTCGGGCTTCTATGCTTCGGTCTGGGGTTCTTCGATCGACGATTATGTCGCGGCCGGGAGCGACCAGGAACTCGACCTGATCGGCGGCTATAGCAAGACGTTTGGCGCAGCCACGGTCGATGTCGGCGTGCTCTATTATTACTATCCCGGTTCGGGCGGCGCGAATACGGATTTCGTCGAACCCTATGCGTCGATCAAGGGCACGTTCGGCCCGGCGACGGCCAAGCTGTCGGTCGCCTACGCCCCCAAGGCGAAAGCGCTTTCGGTCGGCAACGGCAAGGAAGATAATTTCTACGTCGCGGGCGATCTGTCGGCCAGCATCCCCAACACCCCGCTGGGCGTGTCGGCGCATCTTGGCCACAGCTATGGTCCCAGCTACCTGACCATCGGCAAGGGCTATACCGACTGGAATGTCGGCGCGACCTATACCTGGACCCATCTGACGTTCGGCATCAGCTATGTCGACACCGACAAGGCGCTTTACAGCCCGAGCGGGCGTAACATCAGCAAGGCCGGCGTCGTGGGTTCGGTTACCGCCTCCTTCTGATCGTCCTGAAAATATCGAAAAGGGCCGCGATTCCAACCGGGATCGCGGCCCTTTTCTTTGCCTAGTGCGGGCGGGGGCAGTATAGCGGCCGCATGTCGTTGCCCCCGGCCCCTGCATTGCTGTTCCTCGCGCTGCTCTTCCTCGCCACCGTCGCGGCGATGGAGGGGTTTGCCTATATCATGCACCGCTGGGTGATGCATGGGCCGGGCTGGTTCCTGCACGCCAGCCATCATCGCCCCCGCACCGGGCGATGGGAGGCGAACGACCTGTATTTCGTGATTTTCGCCCTGCCCTCGATCCTGCTGCTGCTCGGCGGCGTGCAATGGGGCTGGGGCGGCTGGGCGACGGCGGTCGGTGCGGGCATCGCCGCCTATGGTGCCATCTATCTCGGTTTCCACGACATCATCGTCCACCGCCGGGTCGACCATCGCTATGTGGCGCGCGGGCGGTATATGAAGCGCATCGTTCAGGCCCACCGCCTGCATCATGCGGTGGAAACGAAAGCGCACTGCGTGAGCTTCGGTTTCCTCATCGCGCCCCGTCCCGAAGCGCTGAAGCGAGAGCTGACCCGGCGCGGGCGCGCCGGTATCCGCCCGGCCATCGAGCGAGAGATCGCCTGAAGGGACACTGCCCCCTTCATCTTGCGCCCTGATTGCCCTATGGCGATAGCCTGTTTCCGAGGGAATGAATGATTTGATCCTGGACCTTGCCGCCGCCGCTGCGGGCGCCATCCGCTTTGAAGATCTGGGGCTCAGCCCGGTTGCGCTGGATCTCGGCTTCTTCACGCTGAAATGGTACAGCCTCGCCTATCTCGCGGGCATATTGATCGGCTACTGGTATCTGCTCAAGCTGGTCGCCCAGCCCGGATCGCCGATGGCCCGCCGTCATGCCGACGACATGATCTTCTACGCGACGCTGGGCATCATCCTGGGCGGACGCATCGCCTATGTGCTGTTCTATCAGCCCGAAATTCTTGCCCATCCGCTCGATATCTTCAAGCTGTGGAATGGCGGCATGTCCTTCCATGGCGGCGTGATCGGCGTGTCGCTCGGCATTCTCTATCTCGCCCGCAAGGAAGGGCTGTCGTGGCTACGCGTCCATGATTATGTCGCCTGCTGCGTGCCGTTCGGCCTGTTCTTCGGCCGCCTCGCGAACTTCGTGAACGGCGAATTGTGGGGCAAAGAAACCGACGTGCCCTGGGGCATCATCTTCCCGACCGGCGGCGCTTTCCCGCGCCATCCAAGCCAGCTTTACGAAGCGCTGCTGGAAGGGCTCGTTCTTTTCCTGATCCTCGCCTTCGCCTTTTGGCGCACCAAAGCGCGCTACCAGCCCGGCCGGCTCGTCGGGCTGTTCCTGTTCTGCTACGGCATTTTTCGCTTCGGCATCGAATATGTCCGCGAGGCGGATGTGCAGCTCATGGAGTTCGCCGCGCGCACGGGCCTGCACATGGGCCAGTGGCTGTGCGTGCCGATGATCCTGGGCGGCCTTTACCTGTTCGTCACGGCCAAGGGCCGCCGCGTGCGGGTGGAGCCGATCGCGGGCGGCGCGAGTGTCAGCTGAACCGCTGACGCTCGGCCAGCGGCTCGCGCGGCAGATCGACGCGGGCGGGCCGATCTCCGTCGCCCATTATATGGCGGAGGCAAACCAGCATTATTACGGCACGCGCGACCCGCTGGGCGCGGATGGCGACTTCACCACCGCCCCCGAAATCAGCCAAATGTTCGGCGAACTTGTCGGGCTGTGCCTTGCCGATATATGGATGCGGTCAGGGCACCGACCGGGGCCGCTCTATGCCGAACTCGGGCCGGGCCGGGGCACATTGGCGAGCGACGCCTTGCGCGCCATGGAAGGCGCGATGCTCGCCCCGCGCGTGCATTTCGTCGAGACCAGCCCAACCCTGCGCGAACGCCAGCACGCTTTGTTGCCGCATGTCGTTCATCATGATTCGGTCGAAACCCTACCCGAAACCGGGCCGCTGCTCGTCGTCGCCAATGAATTTTTCGATGCCTTGCCCGTCCGGCAGATCATTCGCGTGGCCGATCAGTGGCGCGAGCGGGTGGTGATCCGGCGCGAGAGCGAAGGCCGCTTCCTCGCCGTGCCCGGATATCGACGGATCGAATCGGGCATTCCGGCCATTGCCGCCGACGCGCCCGATGGCGCCATTTTCGAAAGCCCCGATGCCGGCGCGACCATCGCTTTCACGCTCGCCAACCGGATCGCGCGGCAGGGGGGCGCGGCGATCATCATCGATTATGGCTATGAAGGCCCGGCGCTCGGCGACTCGCTTCAGGCAGTGCGCGATCATGGCTTCGCCGACCCATTCGCCGATCCGGGCGAGGTCGATCTGACTGCCCATGTCGATTTCACGGTCATCGGCAATATGGCGCGCCACGCCGGGTTGCGCGTGTTCGGCCCGGTCGGGCAGGGCGCGTTCCTGCAACGGCTCGGCATCGATGCGCGCGCGGCCCAACTCGCGGCGACGAGTCCCGCGCGCGCGCAGGAGGTGGAGGCCGCCCGCCGCCGCCTGACCGATGAAAATGCGATGGGCAACCTGTTCAGGGCGATGACCTGGGTCCATCCCGACTGGGCAGACCCTGCCGGCTTTGCCGATTAAATCTAGGGCGGTTTGCGATCCGATTGCATCGGATCACTGCTCCAGATTTTTGTTTTTACCCGATTTAGCTGCGCTGGCCTTAGGCTCCGAGTCATCAGATGATTCCATCTGATTAGAAATCGCTTCAGTCGTCGATATGCAGCCGGTTGAGCTTGCGTATGAAGCCGATGAGGCCGGTCTGGCGGCTGCGTTTCATCCGCTCGGCATGCAGGATCGTCTGCACCCGTTCGAAACAATCCTGCGCGTCGACATTGCACAGCACATAATCGTAGCCGTCCCAATGCGCGATCTCGCCCGCCGCGCGCGCCATGCGGCCGGAGATCACTGCGTCGCTGTCGGTCGCCCGGCCGCGCAGCCGCTTTTCAAGCTCCTCCATCGAAGGCGGCAGGATGAAGATGCGCACGACATCGCCGCCGGCGATCTGATGCAATTGCTGCGCCCCCTGCCAGTCGATGTCGAACAAGACGTCCTGCCCGCTCTTGAGCATCGCTTCCACCGGCGCGCGAGGCGTGCCGTAGCGCTGACCGAACACATGCGCCCATTCGAGGAACTCGTGATCGGCGGTCATCCGCCGGAATTGCTCGAGATCGACGAAATGATAATCCTTGCCATCCACCTCGCCGGGGCGGATCGGCCGCGTCGTCGCCGATACCGACATCGACAGGTCCGGTTCGGCGGCCAGCAGCTTGCGCGCGATGGTGGACTTGCCCGCGCCCGAGGGCGAGGACAGAACGAAGAGCACGCCACGGCGCTTGAAATCGGGCGTCTCGGTCTGGATGCTATCGGCCATGGCCGCTAGTGCCGTCGAAGCCGCATTTTTGCAAGGGGGTCGCAGCGCAGCCATGTCCATCCATCGTCGGGGCCTGATCATAGCCGGTCTGATCGCCGCGCTCGCCGGCGCGATCCTGTTCGCCATGGGCCGCCCGCCGATCTGCACCTGCGGGACGGTCGAACTATGGCATGGCGCGCTCGACAGCGGCAACAGCCAGCATCTTTCCGACTGGTACAGCCTTAGCCACATCATCCACGGCCTGCTCTTTTATGCGGCGACGGCGGCGCTGCTGCGGAAATATCCGGCGGGCATCAGGCTGGCGATCGCTGTCGCGATAGAATCGGCGTGGGAAATCCTGGAAAACTCGCCGATCATCATCGATCGCTATCGCACGGCGACCATTGCGCTTGGCTATAGCGGCGATTCCATACTCAATTCGATGAGCGATATCGGCATGATGGCGCTTGGCTTCATTTTCGCCGCACGGACGCCGGTCTGGGCGGCAGTGGCGCTCGGCCTATGTTTCGAACTTTTAGCCCTGGCGGTCATCCGCGATAATCTGACCCTCAATATCCTCATGCTGGCATGGCCTGTCGACGCGATCAGGCAATGGCAGGCAGCGCTATAGGGTCAGATCTTTCGCGCCTTGCGTGCTTCGTCCAGCTGAACCGGTTCGTTGCTCAAATCGGGAAGCAGCTTTTGTGTGCGCTTGCGGTCGACTTCCCGTTTCGCCTCGTACAGCTTGCCCGCCATATAGGCGCCGCTCACCATCAAAGCACCCACCGGAAAGCGCATGATCAGGCTCTTGGCCCCCACGCCCGCGACCAGGCCGAGCACGCCCTTCTTGCCGGTAGCGGCAGCCACCCGGGCCGCGACCACGGTCGCTCCCACGCGTGCGGCTTTGCGCAGCAGCCCGGCCTTGCGTGGCGGGCGGATAGTGACCAGAGATTGGGGAGCGGCGAATTTCTTGGGCATCGGGCGTCCTTCCTTCAAGCGCTCAATGTACCGGATCGACGCATGTTCCGCCATGCTGATCTCGATCAGACCATATTTTCAGGCCGCACCAGCCGGTCGAACGTGACCGCGTCCACCAGACCCAGCGCCAGACCGGCTTCGCGCAGCGTCAGCCCTGCCGCGTGGGCATGTTTGGCGATCTTCGCCGCATTGTCATAGCCGATTTCGGGGGCAAGCGCCGTCACCAGCATCAGCGAGCGATCGACCAATTCGGCGATCCTGTTTTCATTGGCCTCCAGCCCCTCGACACAGCGCTCCGCGAAACTGTCCATGCCGACGCTCAGCAGATGGATCGAGCGCAGCACGGCCGCGCCGATCATCGGCTTGAACACGTTGAGTTCCAGATGGCCCTGCAAGCCGCCGACGGTCACTGCCTGATGATTGCCGATCACCTGCGCGGCAACCATGGTCAGCATCTCGCACTGGGTCGGATTGACCTTGCCCGGCATGATCGAGCTGCCCGGTTCATTGGCCGGAAGATCGAGTTCGCCCAGGCCCGAGCGCGGTCCGGAGCCGAGCAGCCGGATATCATTGGCGATCTTGGTGAGCGCCACCGCGAGCGTCGCCAGCGTCGATGACAGGTGGACCAGCGGATCGTTAGACGCCAGCGCCTCGAACTTGTTGTCGGCGGTGCGGAAAGGCAGGCCGGTCAGCGCCGCGATCTCGGCCGCGATGGCGACATCGAAGCCCTCCGGCGCATTCAGGCCGGTGCCGACCGCCGTGCCACCCTGCGCCAGCGCCATCATGCCGTGCATCGCGGCCGGCTCGATCCGCTTGCGAGCGCGGTAGAGCTGGTGGACATAGCCGGAAAATTCCTGGCCCAGCGTCAGCGGGGTTGCATCCTGCAAATGGGTGCGGCCGATCTTGACGATGGAGGCCCAGGTCTTCGCCTTGGCGTCCAGCGCGTCATGGAGCCGGTCGAGCGCCGGGAAAAGCTGGCCCGCCACCGCCCGCGCCGCCGCGATATGCAGCGCCGTCGGGAAACTGTCGTTGGACGACTGGCCGAAGTTCACACCGTCGTTGGGATGCACCGGCACCTTGCCGCCGCGCCTGCCGGTCAGCATCTCGTTCGCGCGGCCGGCGATCACCTCGTTGACGTTCATGTTCGACTGGGTGCCGCTGCCGGTCTGCCAGATGACCAGCGGGAACTGGTCGTCATGGCTGCCGGCGGCCACTTCGGCGGCAGCCGCCTCGATCGCGTCGGCCAGCTTGCTGTCCAGACCATGCGCCCGGTTCACCCGCGCCGCCGCCTGCTTCACGATGGCGAGCGCATGGACGATACCGATCGGCATCCGTTCGGTCTCTCCAAACGGAAAATTCTCGATGCTCCGCTGCGTCTGCGCGCCCCAATAGGCGCTGGCGGGAACGGCGATCGCGCCGATGCTGTCGGTTTCCGTGCGCGTGTCGGTCAAGACGGGCTCCTTCGACAATGTGCGGTCTCGCCCATTTGGGAAGCCGGGGATGCCGACGCCAGCTTTATTTCTTTTTGCCGAAATCCACGGTAACCACGTTGGAGCCGTCGTCGCTGACCACGGCAGGCACGTCGTTTTCCGGCGCGTCATGGGGTTCGGGCAGCGCGTCCGCCTGCGCCTGGAACTGTAAGGCGAAATTGACCGCCGGGTCGACGAAGGCGGTGATCGCGCCGAACGGAATGACGAGGTGCGCGCCGATCTGGTTGAACGTCAGGCTGACTTCGAAATGATGGTCGCTGACCTTCAGGTCCCAATATTTATTCTGGAGGACGATCGTCATTTCGTCCGGGAACCGCTCGGCCAGATGGCGCGGGATGTCGACGCCGGCACCATGCGTCTTGAAGGTGATGTAGAAATGGTGGCTGCCGGGCAGCCCGCCCGAACGCTGCACTTCGCCCAATACGCGGCCGACGACCGCGCGCAGCGCCTCCTGCACGATCTCGTCATAGGGAATCAGGCTGTCGGGCAGGTCATCGCTCATGGCGCAATGTCCTAACGCTGAGAAACGGCGGGTCAAGCCCGGCGTCCCCCGATGCGCGGCGCATTGCATGGCGCGCCCGACTCGCTATAGGGCCTTGCCATGCGCACGGCCGACATTCACCGCGAGACCGCGGAAACATCGATCGACGTCGCCGTCAATCTCGACGGCACCGGCGTCTATACGGTTTCGACAGGGATCGGCTTTCTCGATCATATGCTGGAACAGCTGTCGCGCCATTCGCTGATCGACATGAACATCAGGACCGTGGGCGACCTCCATGTCGACCAGCACCACACGACCGAGGATACCGCAATCGCCATCGGCGAAGCGGTGGCGCGGGCCCTGGGCGACAAGCGCGGCATCACCCGCTACGGCACCGCCTATGCCCCGATGGACGAGACGCTGACCCGCGTGTCGCTCGACATTTCGGGTCGCCCCTGGCTGGTGTTCAAGGCACCTTCCACCGTCGCTCGGCTCGGCGAATGGGACACCGAGCTGATCGAACACTGGTTCCACAGCTTTAGCCAGGCTGCGGGCATCACGCTGCATGTCGAAAATCTCTACGGCAGCAATAATCATCATGTCGTCGAAAGCTGCTTCAAGGGGCTGGCCCGCGCGCTGCGGCAGGCGGTCGAGATCGACCCGCGCAAGGCCGACGCGATCCCGTCGACCAAGGGAATTTTGTGACCCTCGCGCTCATCGATTATGGCGCGGGCAATCTCCATTCGGTCGACAACGCGCTGCGCAAGGCCGGCGCTGAGGATGTGATTATCACCGCCGATGCCGATGTGGTACGGCGTGCCGACCGCATCGTCCTGCCCGGTGTCGGCGCGTTCCGCGCCTGCCGCGACGCGCTGGTGGCGATCCCCGGCATGGTGGACGCGATGAACGAGGCGGTGCACGAGCGCGCTGTGCCATTTCTCGGCGTATGCGTCGGCATGCAGTTGCTGGCCGATGCGGGCGAGGAATTCGGCCGGCATGAGGGGCTGGGCTGGATCGGCGGCACGGTCCGCCTGATCGAACCCGCCGACCCGGCGATCAAGGTGCCGCATATGGGCTGGAACGATGTGGCGCTCGCCAACCCGTCGCCCCTGCTGGAGCCCGGCGAGGCCTATTTCCTGCACAGCTATCATTTCGACGTCGCGAACCCCGCCGATATCGCCGCAGTGACCGACCATGGCGGCCCGCTGGTCGCCGCCGTGGCGCGCGACACGGTCATCGGTTGCCAGTTCCACCCGGAAAAGAGCCAAAGCTATGGCCTTTCCTTCCTGTCCCGCTTTCTGGAGTGGCGGCCATGACCCCTTCGACCTCGCTCAGGACAGGCCTGATCGTCTTCCCCGCCATCGACCTCAAGGGCGGCCAGGTCGTCCGCCTGGCCGAAGGGGATATGGACCGCGCCACCGTCTATGGCGACGATCCCGCGCGCCAAGCGCTGCTGTTCGCGGACGCCGGGGCGCGGCACCTGCATGTCGTCGATCTCGACGGCAGCTTTGCCGGCCATGCCGTCAATGCGGACGCAGTGGAGAAGATCGTCGCGGCCTTTCCCGGCCATGTCCAGCTCGGCGGCGGCATCCGCAATCGCGAGTCGGTGGAACGCTGGTTCGACCTTGGCGTATCGCGCATCGTCATCGGCACCGCCGCGCTCAAGGACCCGGCTTTCGTCAAGGCGGCAGCGCGCGACTTTCCCGGCGGCATCGTCGTCGCGGTCGACGCGCGCGACGGCTTCGTTGCCACCGATGGCTGGGCCGAAAAGTCCGACATGCCGGTGATCGACCTCGCCCGCCGGTTCGAGGATGCAGGCGTCGCCAGCCTGCTCTTTACCGATGTCGGCCGCGACGGCATGCTCAAGGGCTGCAATATCGAGGCGACCGTCGATCTCGCCCGCGCCACCCAAATTCCGGTGATCGCCAGCGGCGGGGTCGCGGGCATCGCCGATATTCGCATCCTCAGCCTCCATGCCGATGAGGGGATCGAAGGCGTCATCACCGGCCGCGCGCTCTATGACGGGCGGCTCGACCTCAAGGCCGCGCTGGCGGTGGCGCAGGCGGCGGCGTGAGTTCATACATCGTCCTCTCCGTTGGAAGCATGTTTCAATGACCGTGCGTACCCGCGTCATTCCCTGTCTCGACGTCGCCAATGGCCGGGTGGTCAAGGGCGTCAATTTCGTCGACCTGCGCGATGCCGGCGATCCGGTCGAGCAGGCGAAGCTCTATGACGCGGCCGGGGCGGACGAGCTGTGCTTCCTCGACATCACCGCCACGCATGAAGCGCGCGGCACCATCCTCGACGTCGTGCGCCGCACCGCCGAGGTCTGCTTCATGCCGGTGACGGTCGGCGGCGGCGTGCGCAGCGCCGACGATGCGCGCGCGCTGCTGCTGGCGGGGGCGGACAAGGTTGCGGTGAACAGCGCTGCCGTGGTTCGGCCCGAACTGGTCGCCGACATCGCCGACCGCTTTGGCAGCCAGTGCATCGTCGGATCGGTGGACGCGCGCAGGGTCGGTGACGGCCGCTGGGAAATCTTCACCCATGGCGGGCGCAAACCGACCGGCATCGACGCGCTGGAGCATGCCATTCGTCTGGCGGAACTGGGTGCCGGCGAACTGCTCGTCACGTCGATGGATGGCGACGGGACCAAGGCGGGCTACGACCTCGCGTTGACCCGGACGATTGCCGATGCGGTATCGGTGCCGGTGATCGCCAGCGGCGGCGTGGGAACGCTCGATCATCTGGTTGAAGGCGTGATCGAAGGCCATGCGAGCGCGGTGCTGGCCGCCTCGATCTTTCATTTCGGCCAGCATAGCATCGCGCAGGCGCATCAGGCGCTCGCCGCCGCCGGCATAGCGGTGCGCTCGCCCGTGGCGCTCGCCTGACGTTTTCAAGTTGACGGCGCGCGCGCGGAACGCTTGATGGCGGCGATGCGCGACACCCTCTTGATGCTCGAACAGACCATCCGCCAACGGCGGGCAGCGGACCCGTCATCCTCCTATGTAGCGAAGCTTTCGGGCCGGGGCCGCGCAAAGATCGCGCAGAAGGTCGGCGAGGAAGCGGTCGAGACCGTGATCGCGGCGATGGCCGGGGACAGATCGGGCGTGGTGGGCGAAAGCGCGGACCTGCTGTTCCACCTGCTGATCCTGCTTGCCGATCTCGACCTATCGCTCGACGCCGTCTGCGATGAGCTGGAACGGCGCGAAGGCGTTTCAGGGCTTGCGGAAAAGGCCGCCCGGTCCGAAGATTGAAAAGGCGCGCCTCGTAACGGCGGTGGAAAGAAATTGCGCGCCCCGCGTTTTCGCGCTGACCCTCGACTCATCGGGGGAGAGGAGGCTTTGCATGATTCGAACGGTCCTTGGCGGCCTGCTTGGCGGATTCGCCATGTATGTCATCGGCTTTCTGTTCTGGGGCACGCCGCTCAGCGCTATCGCCTACAACCATGCAGACGGGCAGAGCAGCGCCAATCTTCAGGCGGCCATGGCGCAGGCGCTCTCACCGTCGGGAACCGGGGTCTACATCGTCCCCAATCCAGCGACGGCGGATGGCACCATCCTCTATGGCAAGGGGCCGGTGGGGCTGCTCTTCTATAACAGCACCGGTTTCCCCGTCACGGACAGCACCAGCCTGATCGGCGGGCTGATCCTCGCCCTCGTGGTCGGCCTGCTGATCGCCTTCGCCCTGCGCCTCGTCGCGGCGGATTTCGGTACGCGGGCGCGGGTAGCGCTGCTCATTGCGCTGGTCGCGATCCTCTGGCTCCATATCGGCCAGGCGATTTTCAACCATGCGCCCTGGGGCTATATCCTCTATCTCGCCTTTTCCGATTTCGTCGGGCTGTCCGCCGCCGGGCTGATCGCTGCCAAGCTGATGGGCGATCGGCCAGAGGCGCAATCGGCCCCGCCCGTGCACGAAGCGCCACCCGGCGGTTATTGAGGTAAGCGGGTCACGATCGGTTCGCCTCGTCCGCCAGCGCGATCATGCAGGCGACGTGGCGGCGGGCGACCGCCATGCGATCCTCGCCATAGCCGCCGCCCACGGTGCTGGCCAAAGGGATGCCCCGCAGCCGCGCCGCGCGCATCACGGCGCGGTCGCGAGCATCAAGGCCCGCATCGGTCAGCGCCAGTCGCCCAAGCCGGTCATCGCCATGCACGTCCACGCCCGCCTGATAGAGGATGAGGTCGGGCGCGAAATCGTCCAGCGTGGCCGGCAGAACATCCATCAACGCCGCCATATAGGCGTCATCCTGGGTCCCGTCGGGCAAGGCCAGGTCGAGCGAGGAGCGTGCCTTGCGAACCGGGAAATTCTTTTCCGCGTGCAGCGACAGGGTGAAGATGTCCGGCCGTCCCGCCAGCAGCGCGGCCGTGCCATCACCCTGATGCACATCGAGGTCGAGGATCAGGATGCGTTTCACGTCGCCTTGGGAGATCAGCCGATGCGCGGCGATGGCGAGGTCGTTGAACACGCAATAGCCCGCGCCTGAATCGTACAGCGCGTGATGGCTGCCGCCCGCGCTGTTCGCCGCATAGCCATGGACGAGCGCCAGCCGCGCCGCTTCCCACGTCCCGCCCGGCGAAAGCATCGAGCGCGAGCGCACCCGGTCGGTGACGGGGAAGCCGATCCGCCGCTCCTTTTCACGCGGCACGGCAAGGCTCGCCACCTCCTCGACATAGGCAGGGTCATGCACCGCCTCGATCCATGCCCGCGGCATGGGATCGGGCTGATATTGGGTGAACGCCACGCCGCTTTCCCGCAACGCCTCCATCACCAGCCCATATTTGTCGAACGTAAAGCGGCTGCCCGGAGCGGCAGGAAAGACATAGGCGGGATGGTGAACGACGTGGAGCATGATCTTTTCCGCTATCCCGATTTGAACGATCGCCGCTTTGCGCTATCTGGTCCAGCATGAACTGTCCCCCACTCATCCGTTTCCTCGGCCTGCCCATGCTCGCCGCGATGGCCCTGCCAGCAATGGCGCAGCCGCCAAAGGTCGTGCCGACCATCCCCGTGCCACTCCCTGCGCCAGCGCAGCCGGCTGTTTCGGTCATGCCGCCCATCCCGCTGCCCCCTTTGACGCCCGCGCAAGAGTCCGTTCTGAACGACTGGTTGGCGAGCGGCGCGGCGCAGGGGCTGATGGCGCGCGCCAAAAGCTTCACGCCGCTCAGGGGTGAGGCATTGACCGCCGCCGTACTGGATCGCGCCAAAGCGCTGGGCACCGGGCGAGTCGATACCGCCGATTTCCTCGACATCTGGGCGCTGCGACCCACGCCGTTCGATCCGCGCGTCTCCTTCGCCAAGGCGATCGCCGAAAACCGCCTGTCGCAATGGACGACCAATCTGACGCCGCCCTATGCGGGCTATGACGCCCTGCGCAAGGGCCTGATCGCCTATGAACGCATCCGCGATTCGGGCGGCTGGCCGGTGCTGGGAGCGCAATCCTCCCCCGATGCCGTTCGCGCGCGGCTCGCGATCGAGGACAAGAGCGCCAAGCCCGGCGAGAAGCTCGTCGACGCGCTCCAGCGGGCGCAGAGGCGCTACGGCCTCAATCCGACCGGCCTGCTCGATGCGCGCACGCTCAGGGAACTGAACGTGCCGGTCGACGATCGTGTCGCCGCCATCATGGCGAATATGGAGCGCTGGCGCTGGATGCCGCGCGAATTGCCCGTCAACCGCGTGCAGGTGAATATCGCCGCCGCCGTGCTGACCGTGTTCGAAGGCGACCAGCCGGTGACGTCGATGCGCGCCGTCACCGGCAGCCCCGACAATGCGACGCCGATGCTGTCGTCCAACATCCATTCGATCGTCGTCAACCCGCCGTGGAACGTGCCAGCCTCCATCGCCAAACGCGAATTATGGCCCAAGGGCCGTGCGGCGCTGATCCGTCAGGGCTATAAGATCGTTGGCTCGCCCGAAACCGGCGAGCGGATCGTCCAGCCTGCCGGTCCCAACAGCGCGCTGGGACGGCTGAAATTCGACTTCGCCAACCCCTTCGCCGTCTATCTGCACGACACGCCGTCACGCGCGAAATTTTCGAGCTACGACCGGCTGGCCAGCCATGGCTGCGTCCGGCTCGAAAAGCCCGTGTCGCTGGCCGAATTGATGGTTGCGAGCGACCCGACCCTGTCGGGCCAGGTCCAGTCGCTGATCGACGCGGGCAAGACCCAGCGCGTGTCGCTGCCCAAGCAGGTCGCCGTCTATCTTCTCTACTGGACCGCCTTTGCCAGCGCGAACGGGACGATGAATTTCCGTGCAGACCCTTATGGCTGGGACAAATTGCTCGCTCAGAAGATCGAAGCGTCGAGCCGCCGCGCCGATCCCACCACCATCGCAGCCAAGGACTGATTCCATGCGCAAGATCGCTCTGTTCGCCCTCGCCGGTGCGCTCGCCCTTTCGGCCTGCGGCAAAAAGCATGAGGAAGAACCGACAACCAACAATCTGGTCGAACCGCCGGTCGAGAATGTCATCATCGACGAGCCCGACGCCACGCCGCCCCCGCCGCCGGTCGGCAATAATGTCGCAGCACCGGCGGCACCGGCCCCGTCCGTGTCGGAACAGCAGCAGATTCAGGACGATGCCGAAGCGACCGGCATGACGTCCCGCCTGCGCGACGCGGGCGAAAACAGCGCCGCGTCCGACCAGGCGGTCAATAGCGGCGGTTGAAGCGATCGGCCCCGGTCTTGGACCTGGGCGCGGAATTTGCTATATGCGAGTCCATGGATCGCCGCAATTTTACGAAGTTCGCTTTGAGCGGACTCGCATTTTCCTTACTGTCGGACAGTGTCGGGCGGGCTGCGTTGCCGACCACCTCTGGCCTTAATGGTCCGATTCCGCCGGCCACGCCCGGACCGGCGTCGCTCGCCCGCAAGCCCTATGCGGCGCTGCTCGATCGCGCCAGGGCGGCGCTCGACCAGCATAGCGCAGCCTTCACCCTGCGCGATCGAGTCGCGCTGGCCGATTTCAACGCGCCATCGCGCGAGCTGCGTTTCCACATCGTCGACCTGATCGGCGGCCAGACCAGTTCCTATCTCGTCGCCCATGGCCGGGGGTCGGACCCCGAACATTCGGGCTGGCTGCACAGTTTTTCCAACGAACCCAATTCACTGGCGAGCAGCTCGGGCGCGTTCAGGACCGGCGAAATATATGAAGGCCAGCATGGCCGCGCCATGCGCCTGGCTGGCCTCGACCCGCAGAACAACAATGCCGAACCCCGCGCCATCGTCATCCACGGCGCGGACTATGTGAGCGAGGATCATATCGCCACATGGGGCAAATGCGGCCGCAGCGAGGGCTGCTTCGCCGTCGCCCGGCACATGCTGCCGCAACTGCTGGGCTTGTTGGGACCGGGCCGGATGGTCTACGCCAACAAGCTGGACGGTATCGTCACCTGATCAAACGCACATCGGCGCTCATACTCAAATTGACCGTCCCAAAGGCGTAACCCGCCTCCACTAGATCGTCGTCCCCGCGCAGGCGGGGACCCAACTTGCCTCATGCATTGGCCGACCCGAGATACACATCTTTCATGCGACTTCATCGTCTAGCGGTGAAATAGGTCCCCGCCTGCGCGGGGAAGACATAAAGTCGAATATCGACGCTTCGCCTCAGCCAGCTTTCTGGGCAGTCATCGCGTCGATCGAGGGTTTGTTGACCGGGTCGATCGAGCCATCGGCCACCATCGCCCTGCCAAGCGTCACCGCCTCGGTTTTGATCGCCGGATCGCTCCCCGTCTGGCTCGCCCCGATCAGCGCCGACAAAAGAAGGTTCTTGTTCACCTTGTCCGCAGCATTTTCGGCCACCGACTTGCGGGCCAGGGCGAGCGCTTCCTGATAATAGGGGTCTGCGCCCGGCGCGTCCTTGGCGCTGAGCTTCTGGTTGCCAAGCTGCACCAGCATGCCGGCGAGAACATTCCGACTAGCCGCATCTGCGGGCTTGGCTTCTACCACTTTGCGCCAGTGGGGCGCCGCCTCGCCGAACAGGGTGATGGCCTGATCCACCTTGCCAAGGCTCGCCTGCGCGGCCGCGTCGGCGTAAAGCACATTGGCGAGGAAGGTCACATTGTCGATCTTGCCAGGGTCGGCCTGCACGACCGTTCGAATCGCGGGGAGCGCAGCTTCATATTTCGCCACCGCACCCGCATTGTCGCCGGCCTGCTGCGCGGTCTGACCGGCAGTAAAATCCGTCACCGCTTTGTTGAAGGCCGTGATCTGCGCGGGGGTGAGCGCGCTCGCGGCGGGGGCGGATGCGGGCTGCTGGGCCAGAGCAGGCATCGTCGCCGCCAATGGCGCGGCAATCAGAAGAGCGGTCAATCGGCTATGGAATGGCAAGGTCATCTCCCTGGACGTTTTGAAAATGCATCGGCGCGAGGCGCACTCCATGCTTTCAATGACCGAAGGGCAATCCAGGTTCCAGGCCGCTATTACCGCGCCATCGCGCAGAAAGCGCAACTCGTGGCAAAATCGCGCGCGCGCCGCGCCGCGCGCGCGGATGCCTGCGCATCCTCGCCCCACCGCTCGACCTGCCAAACCTCGTCGATTTCCGCCGCCGCCCAGATCGCGTCCGGCGCATGCCCGCCTTCGAGCAGCGCCAGCCCGGCGACCAGCGAACCGGTCAACGCGACGACCGTAGAAAGCCCCGCCAGCGTAAAGGCATCGAGCGCAGCCACGACATGGGCCAGCCGGTCCAGCGTTTCCTGCGGCTGCGGCACGGGCAGGACACCCTGCGTCACTCGAAAAACAATGTCGTAGCGTGCTCGCGCCCATTCGAGCAGCGGGTCCCAGGCGGCCGCTTGCCGCTCCACCAGTTCCTGCGGTCCATCGGCGCGATAACAGAGAAGATCGCTCTCGCCATAACGCGCGACATCGGCGGCAAAGGATGCCGAATTGGGTGCGACATGATCGATCGCGGCAT
The DNA here is from genome assembly GCF_037723805.1 of Sphingobium fluminis. Classification (NCBI taxonomy): domain Bacteria; kingdom Pseudomonadati; phylum Pseudomonadota; class Alphaproteobacteria; order Sphingomonadales; family Sphingobiaceae; genus Sphingobium; species Sphingobium fluminis. The sequence goes on along the minus strand of NZ_JBBJUK010000001.1, from coordinate 182,751 downwards.
TGGCGAGCCCCGTGAAGGGCATGGAGGCAGGATCGATGACCTCATTCTGCTCACGCCACTCGCCGGCCACAGCTTCAGCCAGCACCATGTTAGGCAGCGCAAGCAGGGCGCGCGCAGGCGTGCGCACCGGACGACCATCGAGGCGGATCTCAAATCCGCCCTCCCCCGGAATCACAGCGACCTCGGTGTAAAAACGCCTCACGGCCTGGTCCGCCTGAACAGCGCCAGCATCAGGCGCGGCACGATCATGAACTGGAACAGGCCGACGACGACCATGATCGCGCCAAACGCCTTGGCCTTATTGCCCTGAACCCAGGAAAAGCGCTGCATCAGCGCGAGGAAGCCGACCATCACGATGATCGCGCCGGACAGCCGAAACAGGCTGATGGCGAAGTGGCGCTGACGCGCGACCTTTTCGGCGGCGCCCATTTCAGGGGGGACGGGCGGCGGAGGCGGAAAATCGGTCATGGCGCGCCGATATGGCGATGCAGCGCTTCGCTGTCCATCGCCACGGCATGCGCGCCCGCCGCCCATAAAGCTTCGGGCGCATGATAGCCCCAGCCGACGCCGATAGACCGCACCCCGGCGGCGATCCCCATGTCGATGTCGAACACCGTGTCGCCGATCATGACCGTCGTCCCGGGTTCCGCGCCCGCCTCCGCCATGGCCTCGATCAGCATCGCGGGATGTGGCTTGGACGGATGGCGATCGGCGGTCTGGAGCGTCACGAACCGCTCGGCCAGCCCATGATGGGCAAGACACAGGTTGAGACCCCGGTCGGACTTGCCGGTCGCCACACCCAGCAGCCATCCTTCGGCATCGAGCGCGTCGAGCAACGCCGCAATACCGGGATAAAGCGGCTCCTCGACGCCGCCGCCGCGCCGCATATCGTGGAAGGCGCGCTTATACGCGTCCGACAGATGATCGTGGAAATCGGCCTCCGCCTCCGGCAGCAGTCGCGCCATCGCATAGGGCAGCGACAGGCCGACGACGGACAGGATCGCCTGCCGGTCCGGCGGCGGCAGCCTGGCCCCCTCGAAGGCACGGACCATCGCGGCGCAGATGCTGTGCTGGCTGTCCACCAGCGTCCCGTCGCAATCGAAGACGACCAGCCGGTTGGTCCGCACCCTAAACCTCGCCGCGCCCCCGACGCTCGCCGCGCCGGCCCTTGCGCACCTGTTTGGCGTGCGCTCTCGCGAACTTCTTCTCATCCTCGCGCGTCGGGGTCCGGTCGATCTCGTCGTCCAGCGGCATGTCGCCGATCGATGCGTCGAAACCCAGATCCGTAAGACTTGAGGCGAAATGCGAGGGCAGCTCCGCCATCACGTCGACCCTCCCGCCATCGGGATGGTCGACCCGTATGCGGCGGGCATGAAGATGCATCTTGCGGCTGATCGTGCCGGACAGGAAAGCGTCCTTGCCGCCATATTTGCCGTCGCCAACGATCGGGTGGCCGATCGCCGCCAGATGCACGCGTAACTGGTGGGTGCGGCCGGTATAGGGTTGCAGCTCGACCCAGGCGGCGCGATTGCCCGCGCGCTCGATCACGCGATAGCGGGTGCGCGCCGGCATCCCTTCCGCTTCGTCGACATGCATCTTCTCGCCGCCGGTGCCCGGCTGCTTGCCGAGCGGCAGTTCGATCATGCCGTCGTTGATGCTGGGCACGCCGATGACCAGCGCCCAGTAGACCTTGCGCGCGGTGCGGCTGGAAAAGGCCTTGGCGAAATGCCCCGCCGCGCGCGAATTGCGCGCGAGCAACAGCGCGCCGGACGTATCCTTGTCCAGCCGATGGACCAGCTTGGGGCGCGATTCGAGGTCGAACAACAGCCCGTCGAGCAGCCTGTCGACATGCTCGTCGGTTTTGGTGCCGCCCTGCGTCGCAAGACCGGGCGGTTTGTTGATGACGATCGCCTGCGCATCCCGGTGGATCACCATGTCCTGCACATAGGCGATCTCGTCGGGCGTCAGGTCGATGACGCGGACCCGCTTGGGCTTTTCGGCGGCCGGCGCCCTGGCCTCGGCGGGCGGCACGCGGATCGTCTGCCCTTCGAGGACGCGATCGCCTGGCGCGGCGCGTGCGCCGTCGACGCGCAGCTGTCCGGTGCGTGACCAGCGCGACACGATGTTGAAGCCGACGTCAGGCAGATGCCGCTGGAACCAGCGGTCGAGGCGGATGCCGTCATCGTCGCCGGCCACGCGATATTGCCGCACGTCGAGCGATACGCCCTTGAGCGCGGTCGATTTGACCGGCGCGGCGGCCTGCACCGGTGCCGGTTTCGCGGCGGCGGGCTTGGTGGCGGGTTTCGCGCGCGGCTTGAACGGCGGTTTCGCGCCATCGGCTTTGCGCGCCGTCGCAGCCTTGGGTCCGCCGCGCGCGCGTCCGGGCGCGCCCGCTTTTGCAGCGCCGCCCGGTCTGGCCGCGCTATCCGGCTTGCGGCTGCGTGGCGGACCGGACTTGCCCGTTCCCGGTTTGCCCGTTCCGGCTTTGCCCGTTCCGGCTTTGCCCGTTCCCGACGGGCCTGGCGGACGGCCCCTCATGCGACGCTCCGCACAGTGAAAAGGCCCAGAGCAAGCGCCGCGACCGCACCGATCACCGACAACAGCGCATAGCCGATCGCCATGCCTGCGTGTCCGCGTTCGATCATGGAAAGGGTTTCCAGACTGAAAGAGGAAAAGGTCGTGAAGCCGCCGAGCACGCCGACGCCGAGCAACAGCCGCACAGGCTCGCCAGAACCCACGCTGCCGCGTGCCAGCCATCCGGCAAGCAGGCCCATGGCAAAACCGCCCAGCAAATTGGCCGCGAACGTGCCCCATGGCCACGCCGCGCCCGGCATCATATGCAGGGACAAGCGCCCGAGCAGGTAGCGCAGCGCGGAACCCACCGCGCCGCCACCCATGACAAGCAGAATATTGATCATGCCGCCCGCCTACAGGCAAATGGCGACGAAGGAAATGCGTCAGTTCAGCGTTTAACCACCATGGTCGGCGATGATATCCACCCCGGTCTTGCCGCCCGGTGCGTCGGTGAAGACGATGAAATAGGCGCTGTCGTCATTTTGCCGGCTGCCGCCGAGCACATTGTCGCCGCCCAATATCCTGTGTTCGGCTGCAAATCCCGCGCGCTTTGCCATGGTATAATAATAATCGATGACGCTTTGTTTGGGCGCGGGCGTCACGAAGCTCGCCGCGCGCAGCGAACAGCCGTCGCGATCCGCGCCAGCGGCCTCCATCAATTGCGCGCCGGGATAAAGGGTGAAAGGTTCGGGCAGGCGGCTGGCCCATTGCATGGCGTAGGCGAGCTTGGCGCTGCAACCGGCGTTCCCGCCGCCGCGCCGCGCCTGTTCCCGCGCCAGTGCGCCGAGCGTCACCGTCGATTCCATCGCTTTCCCCTCGCTCGGGGCAGGCGTGCTCAGCAGCTTGCCGCCGGCAATGCGCTGTGCCTCCGCCTGCGCATGGCCGGCGTCGCCGTTCAGAACCGGCAGCGGCGCGCTGGCCGGCCTGTCGGGCCCGCGAACGGCGTTGCGGTTGGACTGGCCGGCCAGCTTGGGATCGACAACGATCTGATCGGCGAGCGCGCTTTTAAGCGCAGGATCGACGGCATTATTGGTGAGTTGCGCGTCGAGCGCGGCGAGGCTCTGCTCCTTGTCGCCCTTGCCGCACGCGGCAAGCGGGAGCGCCATAGCGGCGACGAACCAGCATGATCTGGTGTAAACCGGCCCGAAACCCTGCATGCGCGTCACTCCTTCGTAAACAAGCCATGAAGAGCAGAGGTTAATTTTCCGTTAGGATTTTTGGTGAATCCCCGGATTTTCCCGGCCTTGCCGCGCGGATGCAAAATCGCCATCTACAGGGGATGCTCAATATATTGTCAGGCCTGATCGGCCTAGTCACCCTGATTCTCATGATCCCGGCAGTCATTCCGCTGCTTGGAGCGCTCAACTGGCTGCTTGTGCCCATAGCCTTGTTCGGCGCCGTCATCGGCATGATCTCATCCAAAAATGGCGGCCGCAATTTCTGCCTGATCGTCGCCGCCTTTGGCGCGCTTCGACTGTTCATCGGCGGCGGCCTGATCTGACCGGGTCCGACCATCAGGCGGAACAGCGCGCCGGCCTGCTCGCCGCCATCGTCGCATATGGCCTGTGGGGCCTGTTGCCGATCTTCGTCAAGCTGGTCGACAATGTGGGATCGCCGGAGGTGGTGGCGCAGCGGATCATCTGGTCGCTGCTGCTGATCGTCGCGATCCTGAGCGCGCGCGGCGCGACGGGATCGCTGATCGCGGTGTTGCGCGATCCAGGACTGATGCGCCCGCTGACACTGTCGGCGCTGCTGATCGCGACCAACTGGCTGACCTATGTCTGGGCCGTCAACAGCGCGCATGTCTTGGCGGCGAGCCTTGGCTATTTCCTCAACCCGCTCGTCAACGTCCTGCTCGGCGTGCTGGTGCTCAAGGAAAGGCTGCGGCGCGGCCAGATGGTGGCGATCGCGGTCGCCGCGCTTGGGGTCGCGATCATGGCGGCGGCGGCGCTGTCGACCCTGTGGATCAGCGTCGCGCTGGCGCTGACCTTCGGCTTTTACGGGCTCGTCCGCAAGCTGACGCCGGTTGCGCCGATGGCGGGGCTCGGCGCGGAAACGGCGGTGCTCGCGCCGGTCGCGCTCGCCTGTCTCGGCTGGCTTGCGGCGTCGGGCGGCATCGCCTTTGGCCACGATGTTCGGACCAGCGGCCTGCTGATCGGCATGGGCGCGGTGACGATGGTGCCGCTCGTCCTGTTCGCCACCGCCGCCCGTCGCCTGCCGATGGCGACGCTCGGCCTGCTGCAATATCTCGCCCCGACGCTGCAATTTCTGTGCGGCGTGCTGCTCTTTGGCGAGTCGCTCAGCCAGGGCCAGATCGTCAGCTTCGGCCTGATCTGGGTCGGGCTGCTGCTGTTCGCGCTGGACAGCTATACCAGCGCGAGGCGCAACAGGCTGGTCCCGGTTTAGGAAAATTCGGTCGCCTCGAAACGCACCGGTTCGCCCATGGCGGCGTTGGCGAGCGCATCTTCCCACATCACCCGATGACCACGCACGATCGTGCCCACCGCCTTGCCGGTCAGTTCCATCCCCTCGAACGGCGACCAGTCGCAGCGCGACGCCAGCCAGTCACGCTCGATGGTCCAGCGCTTCTTCAGATCGACGATCGTGAAGTCCGCATCATATCCAAGCGCGATCCGCCCCTTGCCGACCAGACCGAATACGCGTTGCGGCCCCGACGAGGTCAATTCGATGAAGCGGCGCAGCGACAATCGCCCTTCCGCGACATGGTTGAGCAGCAGCGGCACCAGCGTCTGTACGCCCGGCATGCCGCTGGGGGATGCGGGATAGGTCTTTGCCTTTTCCGCGATCGTGTGCGGCGCATGGTCGCTGCCCAGAACATCCGGCACGCCCTGGTTCAAATAATACCACAGCCCGTGCCGGTGCGCCGCCGACCGGATCGGCGGGTTCATCTGCGCATAGGTGCCAAGGCGCGGATAGGCGTCTTCCGCCGCCATGGTCAGATGCTGCGGCGTCACTTCGCAAGTCGCGATATCCTTGTTCCGTGCAATATAGTCCAGTTCGGCGGGCGTCGTGATGTGCAGGATATGGATGCGGCGGCGCGCCTTGCGGGCGAGCGCGATGATCCGCTTTGTCGCGATCATCGCACTTTCATCGTCGCGCCAGACGGGGTGCGAAGACGGGCCGCCTTCCAGCGCATACGCCTTGCGCGCATTCATCCGCGCCTCGTCCTCGGCATGAATGGCGACGCGCCGGGTGCCGCTGGCCAGCACGCGAGACAGGGCGCCGTCATCGTCCACCAGCAGGCTGCCGGTCGACGCGCCCATGAAGATCTTCACCCCCGCTGTGCCGGGGATGCGCTCCAATTCCCTGAGTTGCTCGGCATTGTCCGCAGTCGCGCCGACGTAGAAGGCATGATCGCACCACATACGATGATGCGCGCGGGCAAGCTTGTCATGCACCCGATCGGCGGTGTCGGTATTGGGATTGGTGTTGGGCATTTCGAACACGGCGGTGATGCCGCCCAGCACCGCCGCACGGCTGCCCGATTCGAGATCTTCCTTATGTTCGAGGCCCGGCTCGCGGAAATGGACCTGGCTGTCGATGCAGCCGGGGAGGATATCGAGGCCGGTGCAGTCGATCACCTCCCCCGCGTCCCCCAAAGATGTGCCGATCGCGGCGATCCTGCCCCCGCGCACGCCGACATCGACAGGGTCCGCGCCGCCCGGCGAGTGAACCGTGCCGTTTTTCAGGATCAGATCGAAAATGTCGGGCATGGAAAGGTGCGCCTTGCAAAGACTTGGATAAGGATGCGCCCTGTCCTACCTAAAGCCGATGACCGGCACCACCCTCACCGACCGCGCAATCCTGAGAATTTCGGGCGAGGAGGCCCAGGCCTTCCTGCAGGGCCTGCTGACCCGGGACGTGCTGACCCTGACGCCCGGCGCGCCGCGCTGGACCGCACTGCTGACGCCGCAGGGCAAGGCGCTGTTCGACTTCATCCTGTGGGGGGATGGCGACGATGTGCTGATCGATTGCGAAGCGGCCCAGGCCGACGCGCTGGCGAAACGCCTCAGCCTCTATCGCCTGCGCCGCAAGGTGACGATTGCGCGTGACGAGGGGTTGGCGGCGCATTGGTCGCCCGACGCGCCCCACCGGCCATTCGACCCCCGGCTTCCCGCCCTGGGCCATCGCTGGATCGCGCCCGCCGGCGATGGCGACGCCACCGCCGCTTTCCGCACCCACCGCCTGTCGCTCGGCATCTTTGAAGGCGCGGATGAGCTTGGGCAGGACCACATTCTCTGGCTTGAAACCAATGCGCAGGAGCTGGGCGGCGTCGATTATGACAAGGGCTGCTATATCGGCCAGGAAAACACCGCGCGCATGCATTATCGGGGCAAGGTCAACCGACGCCTTGTCGCGGTGCCACTGGCGGAGGCCGATGAAAAGCGCCAGCGTGCCGCGCTGCCGGAGCTTGGCCTGTCGATCGAGCTGCGCCGGGTCGACGATATTGACCCCGCGACCCTGCCCGGCTGGCTGGCACAAGCCATCGCAGCGCAGGCGGCGGAATGAGGCGCATTCTCGTCGCACTGCTGGCCGCACTCGCCTTCGTCACGCCAGCTCTTGCCGACACGCGATGGACATTGGTCAAAATCTACCCTCATGACGCGACCGCCTTCACCGAGGGCCTCTTCTTCCTCGATGGCACGCTCTATGAGAGCACGGGCCTCGAAGGGCAGTCCGAAATCCGCAAGGTCGCCCTCAAGACCGGCAGGGTGATCACGCGCCGCAGCATCGACCCGGCCTATTTCGGCGAGGGCATCGTCAACTGGAAAGACCGGCTGGTGAGCCTGACCTGGCGGCACCGGCACGGCTTCGTGTGGACTCTCCCCGATTTCGCGCCCGTCTCCTCCTTTCGCTATGACGGCGAAGGCTGGGGCCTGACCCAGGACGGCGTGAGCCTCATCATGAGCGACGGCAGCGCGCAGTTGCGCTTTCTCGATCCCGACAGCTTCGCAGAACAGCGCCGCATCACCGTGCGCTGGAAGGGCCGCCCGGTCGATCGGCTGAACGAACTGGAATATGTGAAGGGCGAAATCTGGGCCAATATCTGGTACGATAGCCATATCGCCCGCATCGATCCCGCAACCGGCCAGGTCATCGACTGGATCGACATCGGCCCATTGGTGCAAAAAAGCGGCGCGCGCGGCGACGAGGCGGTGGCAAACGGCATCGCCTATGATGCAGCGAAGGACCGAATATTCGTGACCGGAAAAAACTGGCCCAAATTGTTCGAAATCAGATTGGCGAGATAAAGTAGCCGGTTGCCGCTTCAAACTTCCACGCCTCATCGCTTATCCACTGGATTTACGACAGGACGTTCAAGGTTTCCGCATTTTCCGAGCCAGCAGACGTTAGCGTCTGCTTCGAAAATGCTCTAGCCAGCCGGTCCGGCATTTACAGTTCACGCCCCACCGTCCACGCCCGGCGCAAAGACAAGCGATCTGGAGGCGCGGTTGCGCCCCTCGCTCTTGGCCCGATAGAGCGCGTGGTCGGCGGCCTGTAAAAGACCTTCTGGCATCCGCATCGTCCCTCCCACGCGGGCAAGTGCAGTGGCAATTCCGATGCTCGCGGTCACGACCGGCGCGGCGGAGTTTCCAAGATGGGGTATCTGCAACGCTTCGATCGCGAGTCTGATCCGGTCGGCAACTTCCGTCGCCCGGTCCGCGCTCGTTCCGCTCAAAATCACGGCAAACTCTTCGCCGCCATAGCGGCAGGCAAGGTCACCGGGGCGGGTAAGCGCGGAGCGGGTGGCAGCCGCCACGCTGCGCAGGCAATCATCGCCCGCCTGATGTCCATATTCGTCGTTGAATTGCTTGAAATTATCCAGATCCAGAAGCAGCAATGAAAGCTGAGACATCTCGCGCACTGTCTTGCGCCATTCAAGATCGATGGTCTGGTCGAAGGATCGCCGATTTGCGAGCCCCGTCAGACCATCCTCAAGGGCCAGCGCAGCCAGTCTATCCTCCAGATGTTTCCGATCGGTGATGTCGCGCAGGACGAGAATGGTCGATCCCGTGCCATCCTCGGAGAGAACGGAGTTGCCTTCGACCCAGATGGGCGTTCCATCGGCGCACAGCAAACGCGTCTGGTGACGGAGCCGCACCGTCTGACCGCTCAGATGAAGCGCCAACGCCTGGACAAGGGCAGGTCTGTCCTCTTCGGGAACCAGCCACACCATGTCAGTGCCGACCACCTGTTCCGGCTTATAGCCGAGCATGGATTCCACCGAGGGCGATATGTAGCTTACCGTCCCGTCAGGCCCAAAATGGGCGAGGACATCGGACGCCTGTTCGGCGAGCATGCGATACACCGATTCATCAATCGGCCGGGCAGACGCCAGGGGAGACTTCCACCGAAGAAAATCGCTGAAGAACGTCATGGGCCATTCCCTAAATGAGGCAGAATAGGCCGGGATGCTTAAAAATTGGTGTGCGGCAGCAGGATCGCACCCGGCGACGCGGCATCGGATCGATCCAGGCCGGCGTGCGGCTTGACTTCGCTTCAATCTTCGCCGCCGGGCAGGTCGGCGACATCACCAAGGCACCGGCACTGCTCGAAAGCCAGGCCGAATGTCAATCTGTCCTAGAAATCGGGCTTTTCATAATGGGGCGGCGGGGTGATCACCTCCATCCGCTCCGACAGCAGCGGCCGGAACGAGGGCCGTGACTTGAAGCCCGCATACCAGCGCTTGACCGGGTCATGACCCGCCCAGTCTATACCGCCGAGATAATCCGCCACCGAAAGATGCGCTGCCGCCGCGATATCGGCGAGGCTGAGAGTTGCCCCCCCCATCCAGCTGCGATGATCGAGCAGATAATCCATATAATCCATATGGACATTGGCGCGCTTCATCGCTTCGCGCAGCACCCGCGCATCGGGCGGCGCCCGCTCGATCAGCCGCTTCTTCATCCGCTCGTGGAGCAGCGGCCCGACCACGTCGCCGTAGAAATTCTGGTCGAAAAAGGCGGTCAGGCGCCGCACTTCCGCCCGGCCCGCCGCCGTGCCGGAGATCAGCGGGAATTTCTCCACCGTCTCCTCGAAATATTCGCAGATCGCCTGACTGTCGATCAGGGTCATGCCCTTGTCCTGATCGACCATCACCGGGGTGGTGCCGGCGGGATTGAGATCGAGGAACTCGTCCCGCATCGCCCAGGGCGATTCGCGCACGAGATCATAGCCCACGCCCTTTTCCCCCAGCAGCAGGCGCACCTTGCGCGAGAAAGGACAGAGCGGGAATTGGAAGAGTTGCCACATATGTCTGTCCTGTTAAGCGGACCCGCGCTCGCGGGAAAGCGGCAATTGGGCCTTTTGGACGAGCCGGCGGATACCCGGCCTATAAACTGGCCTCGACCAGGCGCGCATGCTCTTCCGATATCCGCGCTCGCGCTCTAGAACGACCCGAAGGCGTGCATAGTTTCGCCCATGAAAGGATGCCAGATGTCGGACGATTTCTTCCCGGTTCCCGCGATATGGGCGCAGCAGGCGCGGCTGGACAAAGCGGGACGCGCCGCCGATTACGCCCGGTCGATCGAGGATGCGGACGCCTATTGGCTGGACCGGGCAAAGCGGCTGGACTGGATCACCCCGCCGACGCGCGCGGACGAAAGCAGCTTCGACGAGGCCGATTTCGGCGTCAAATGGTTCGCCGACGGCGTCCTCAACGTCAGCGCCAACTGCATCGACCGGCATCTGGCCAGCCGGGGCGACCAGACCGCGATCATCTGGGAACCCGACGCGCCGCTGGATGAGCCGCGCCGCTTCACCTATGCCCAGGTGCATGAGCAGGTGTGCCGCTTTGCCAATGTGCTCAAAAGCGCCGGCGCGAAGAAGGGCGATCGCATCACCATCTATATGCCGATGATCCCGGAAGCAGCCTTCGCCCTGCTCGCCTGCGCGCGGATCGGCGCGATCCACAGCGTCGTGTTCGGCGGCTTTTCGCCCGAGGCGCTCGCGAGCCGGATCATCGATTGCGATTCCACGCTCGTCATCACTGCGGACGAGGGGCGGCGCGCCGGCAAGGCGGTGCCGCTCAAGGCCAATGTCGATGCGGCGCTCGCCGAATGCCCCGGCGTGCGGCGCGTTATCGTGGTCAAGGCGACCGGTGGCGCGGTGACGATGAAGGACGGCCGCGACCAGTGGCTGCATGAGGAAAACGCCAGGGTCTCGGCCGACTGCCCGCCTGAACCCATGAACGCGGAAGACCCGCTGTTCATCCTCTATACCTCGGGCTCCACAGGCAAGCCCAAGGGTGTACTGCACTCGACCGGCGGCTATCTGCTGTGGGCGAGCCTGACGCATGAGCTGTGCTTCGACTATCGGCCCGGCGACATCTGGTGGTGCGCGGCCGATATCGGCTGGGTCACGGGCCACAGCTATATCGTCTATGGCCCGCTGGCGAACGGCGCGACCACATTAATGTATGAAGGCGTGCCTAATTATCCGACCCCCAGCCGCATCTGGGAGGTGGTCGACCGGCATCAGGTGCACACCGTCTTCACCGCGCCCACGGCGCTGCGCGCGCTGATGAAGGAGGGTGATGCCTATGTGAAGGCGACCAGCCGCGCGTCGCTCAAGCTGCTAGGCACGGTCGGAGAACCGATCAATCCGGAAGCCTGGCGCTGGTATCACAATGTCGTCGGCGAGGGCCGATGCCCGATCATCGACACCTGGTGGCAGACGGAAACAGGCGCAGCAATGATCGCGCCGATGCCGGGCGCGGTCGACCTGAAACCGGGCAGCGCGACGCTGCCGATGCCGGGCGTCGTGCCGCAGATCGTGGACGCCGAAGGCGTGGTGCAGGACGGCGCGACCGAGGGCAATCTCGTCATCGCGCGCAGCTGGCCGGGACAGATGCGTACCGTCTGGGGCGATCATGATCGCTTCTTCCAGACCTATTTCACGACCTTTCCCGGCAAATATACCACCGGCGATGGCGCGCGGCGGGACGCCGACGGCTATTACTGGATCACCGGGCGGGTCGACGACGTCATCAACGTCTCGGGCCATCGCATGGGCACGGCCGAGGTCGAAAGCGCGCTGGTGCTGCACCAGAGCGTCGCCGAGGCGGCCGTGGTCGGCTTCCCGCACGACATCAAGGGGCAGGGCATCTACGCCTATGTGACGCTCAACAGCGGCGAGGAGCCAAGCGACGCGCTCAGGCAATCGCTGGTCAAATGGGTGCGCGCCGAAATCGGCCCGATCGCCACCCCCGACGCGATCCAGTTCGCCCCCGGCCTGCCCAAGACCCGCTCGGGCAAGATCATGCGCCGCATCCTGCGCAAGATCGCCGAGGGCGAGGTGTCGGCGCAGGCGCTGGGCGACACCAGCACGCTGGCCGATCCTGGCGTGGTGGATAATCTCGTCGCCAATCGTTTGGGATAAGGGACAAAGCAAGGAGCTGCCCCCATGGTCCGCTACTCGGCCGTTGCCCGCACCCTGCACTGGATCATGGCGATACTGATCCTTTTCAACCTGTGGCTGGGGCTGTTCCACGAATCGCTGCCAAAGGAATGGAAAGTCATGCCGGTCCACAAGTCGGTGGGGCTGACCGTGCTGGCGCTCACGATCCTGCGTATTATCTGGCGGCTGACGCATAAGCCGCCGCCGCTGCCACTCGCGATGCCCCGGTGGGAGACGGCAGCGGCGAACGTCACGCACATGCTTTTTTACGCCTTCATGCTGCTGGTGCCGCTGACCGGCTGGATCATGAGTTCAGCGGGCGACCGGCCGCTAAACTGGTTCTTCCTGTTCGACGTGCCCAAGTTCGCGGTCAGCAAGGGCGACGCGATCGTCGGCGTTTCCCATGACGCGCATGGGTTGATGGGTTATGTCTGGACCGTGCTCATTGCGCTGCATATCGGCGCGGCGCTGCGCCATCATTTCGTGTTAAAGGACGGGGTGCTGCGGCGGATGCTGGGGTAAAGGTGCACGAATTACGGTTCCCAATGTAATTTGTTGGTCCATTTCGCTGTCATGGCCCTGCCACTCTCGTCCAGCTTTGGTTTGAAACGAGCGCGCTCGCTCATTATTTGGCAGGTTGTTTCGTCCAGTAATCTGTAGCCGGAAGAAATAACGATCGTGCATTTCGTTGGACAACCCTGCGCAGAGATATCCAACGCGAATGTGACGTCTCCGCGCATGCCCTGTCTTCGAGCCCTATCTGGATAATCCGAAGCATCCACCCATGGTCGGTTTCCTCTAGGCGGCGGGCCGCATTCTGGATTCATGGCCGGGGGCAAAGATACGGTTGAGATCAGAAGGAAGGTTAAAAGCATAGTTACTCCATGTGCACTCGAAGTAGCAGCGCCCTAATGTTGCAACCTTCGATAACTCGGCAATAACGGGATTGACGCCCCTACCTACACCATCTCGCCCGTCAGCAGCCTTGGCAACGCGCCCGACTGGCCCCGCGCCTCGCTCATGAAGCGGTTTTTGAGCAGCGAGCTGCGTTGCACGGCCGCCAGCCCCGCGCGGCGAACGAGGGAGGGCAGCTTGCCCGGCACGTCGAACAGCCGCACCAGCCCGTCCATCGCGACGCTCACTGACAGGGCGTCCAGACCACGCCAGCGCTGGTAGCGGGCGAGCAGTTGCGCGTCGCCGGGATCGAGGCCGAGGCGCATGCCGTCGACCAGCACCTCGACCAGCGCGGCGACATCGCGGAAGCCGAGGTTGAGGCCCTGCCCCGCTATGGGGTGGATCGCATGGGCGCTGTCGCCGACCAGCGCGAGCCGCATGTCGGTGATCCGCGCGGCATGGTGGAAGCCGAGCGGATAAGAGGAACGCGGCCCGGCGAGGCTGATCTCGCCCAGAAAGCCGCCCATGCGCTTTTGCGCTTCGGCCAGCCAGCCGCGCTCGGACAATTTGAGCATGGCAGGGGCCTGATCGGTCGGTACCGTCCACACGATCGCCGATCGGGTGCCCGGCAGCATCGGCAGCAGCGCGAACGGCCCGCCGGGATAGAAAATCTCATAGGCCGTATTGGCGTGCGGGATTTCATGGTCGATCGCCGTCACCATGGCGGTGTGCTTATATTGCCAGCGCGTGGTGTTGATGCCGGCGGCCTCGCGGGTCGGGCTGTTGCGCCCCTCCGCCGCCACCAACAGCGCGCCGCTCAGTTCTACCCCGCTCGCCAGCCGCAACGTCACGCCATCGGCGTCGCGAATCACGTCCTTCGCCCGATCGGGCTGCAAGCGGGTCAGATTCTCCGCGTCGCCCGCCGCCCGCGCGAGCGCGACGCGCAGCTCTCGGTTCGGCACCATCACGCCCATATGGCCGTCATCGCCATCGGGCGCGAAATCGAGCGCGCCCGGCTGTAACCCGTCGCTGACCCAGATGCGTTCGATCGGGCAGCCCTTGCCCTCCAGATGCGCGGCGACGCCGATCGCATCGAGCATGGCGAAGCTGGTCGAGCTGATCGCCGAAACGCGCCCGTCGAAACCGGCGACCACCGTGTCGACCGGATCGGCGGGATCGATGACGGCGCAGGACACGCCATGGCGGGAAAGGGCGATGCCAAGGGTGAGGCCGACAAGCCCGCCCCCGAGAATCACGACGTCGAAGCGTTGCATGACCTGCATTCTAGAGACGCGCTGCCGGGAAAGCTATCGGCTCTTACAGGGTCCGCAGCCATCCCGCCGGGCCATCCACCGTGCCGCGCTGGATGCCCGTCAATTGCGTGCGCAACAATTCGGTCACCATGCCGCCATCGCCATTGCCGATGGTGAAATCGCCGCCCACGCTTTTCACCGTGCCGATCGCGGTTACGACCGCCGCCGTGCCGCAGGCGAATGCCTCGCGCAGCGCGCCGCTGGCGGCGTCGGCGCGCCACTGGGCGAAGCTATAGGGCTCCTCGCGCACATCATGGCCGGCGGTGCGCGCCAGCGTGATGATGCTGTCGCGGGTGATGCCGGGCAATATCGTGCCGCCCAATGGCGGGGTGATGATCGACCCGTCGTCCATCACGAAAAAGACGTTCATGCCGCCCAGTTCCTCGACCCATTTATTTTCGGCCGAATCGAGGAAGACGACCTGATCGCAGCCCTGCTCGATCGCTTCCTTCTGCGCGATCAGCGAGGCGGCATAATTGCCGCCGCATTTGGCCGCGCCCGTGCCGCCGCGCGCGGCGCGGGTATAATGTTCGGACACCCAGAGCGTGACCGCCTTCTTGCCGCCCTTGAAATAGGCGCCGGCGGGCGAGGCGATGACGCAGAATATATATTCCGCCGCCGGCCGCACGCCAAGGAAGGTCTCGCTCGCGAACATGAAGGGCCGCAGATAGAGGCTGCCCTCGCCGCCGGGGATCCAGTCGGCATCTATCTTCACCAGGGCCTCGACCGCTTCGAGGAATATGTCTTCGGGCAGTGCGGGCATCGCCATCCGCTCGGCCGATTCGGCGAAACGGCGGGCATTTTCCTCTGGCCGGAACATGGCGATGCTGCCATCGGCGAGCCGATAGGCCTTCATGCCCTCAAAGATTTCCTGGGCATAATGGAGGACGGCACAAGCAGGATCGAGCGTGAACGGCTCGCGCGGGCCGACGCTGTGGCTGTGCCAGCCCCGCCCTTCGGTAAAGCGGATGGTCACCATATGGTCGGTAAAGAGCCGGCCGAAACCAGGGTCCTCCAGCAATGTGGCGCGCCGGTCAGCCGCTACAGCCTGTTGGCTGGGCGTGACGGTGAAGCGCGATGACTGCTCGACGTCCATGATAGGTCTCCTTGGGGCTTGGACGCGCGAGCCTATGTCACAATTAGTCGGCTGAAACAATGTCAATAATACTGTCCAATTTTATATCACCGGCCCTTGGCCACTGCCTGTCGTAGCGGTATCGCAGGCCCATGCACTTTTTCTCCGACAATGCGACGCCCGTTTCCCCGCCGGTCATGGCCGCGATCATCGCCGCCGACCGCGCCGATCATGGCTATGATGGCGACGGCTGGAGCGCGCGGCTGGACGGCGCTTTTTCCAACCTGTTCGAAACGCAGGTCAGCGCCATGTGGATAGGGAGCGGCACGGCGGCCAACAGTATCGCACTTGCCTGCCTGTGCCCGCCCTATGGCGGCGTCATCTGTCATGAGGAAGCCCATATCGTCGCCGACGAATGCGGTGCGCCCGGTTTCTTCACCCATGGTGCGAGCCTGATGGCGCTGCCGGGCAATGGCGCGAAACTGACGCCCGACGCTGTCGCGGCACGCCTCAAGACGATTCGGCCGGACGTGCACCAGCAGCCGGCAAGCGCGATCAGCATCACCAATGCGACCGAATATGGGCTGGTCTATGCGCCGCAAGAGGTCGCGGCGCTGGGGGAGATCGCGAAAGCCCACGCGATGGGCTTTCACATGGACGGCGCGCGCTTCGCCAATGCGGTGGTTCATCTGGGCTGCGCGCCCGCCGATGTGACCTGGCGCGCCGGGGTCGACATATTATCCTTCGGCTGCGTGAAAAATGGCGGGATGATCGGCGAGGCGCTGGTCTTCTTCGGCGAAGCGGGGGAAGCGCGCGCGGCGCAGGCGGCGCGCTGGCGCAAGCGGTCGGGCCATCTTTTCTCCAAGGGCCGCTATTGCGCCGCGCAGATATTGGCGCTGCTGGAGGATGAATTGTGGCTCGCCAACGCTGGCGCGGCGAACGCGGCGGCGCAGGCGCTCGCACTAGCCGCCAGCGACCGGCTGCTCCATCCCGTGCAGGCGAACGAGCTGTTCCTGCGGCTGACCAGCGCCGAGGCGGCTCGCCTGCGCGCACAGGGATTTGATTTTCACGACTGGGGCGAGGGCGCGGTGCGGATCGTCACCAACTGGTCGCAGGATGCGCAAAGCGTCGCCCCGCTCGCCCGGGCGCTTGTCGCTTTAGGCGACCCCGCCTGATTTTTGATGGCATGCCGGGTCGTATCGGCGCTTGGCCCGGTTCACCCTGCCGATGAGGCTGGGCAGCGCTTCATGGACCGGTGGCCCGCTTTCAGGCGTGGGAGGCGCGTTGATCCGGCGGCTGAGCGCGCGAAAAGCCTGATCGATCCGATCCATGATGCTGATCCCATCTCCGTGACGGAGCAGCTTTTCGGCGGAGATGATTAACGACGCGTAAAGCAAAACGCTGTTTGCGACGGGCCGGGTCAGGCATCTCTCGCAAGGCAGGCTGCCAGCCCCTGAACATAAGTGGGGTAACGCGGCATCCAGCCGAGCAGCCGTTTCGCGCGCCCGTTCGCCACCCGGCGGTTTTCAGCATAAAAGCCTCGCGCCATCGGCGACAGACCGGCCTCGTCCAGTTCCAGCAACGGTGGCCATGGCAGGCCGGCAAGGTCGCACGCAGCCTCGACCACCGCATTTTGCGCACAGGGCAGGTCGTCCGCGAGATTGTAGATGCCCGGTGGCGCATCGAAGGACGCTATGATTCCCGAGACGATGTCATCGACATGAATGCGGCTGAACACCTGATCGCGCAAACGGACGCGGTGCGCCTTCCCTTCGCGGACCCGCTCCAGCGCCGACCTGCCGGGGCCATAGATGCCGGGCAGGCGAAACCGGCGCACGTCCGGGCGAAGAGCGCCCCAGGCGAGGTCGGCACGCATGCGGGCGGCGCGACGGCCGGACCCGACCGGGCTGTACTCGTCGACCCAGGCCCCGCCACTGTCGCCATAAACGCCGGTCGAGGAGAGATAGCCCGTCCATCTGGCGGGCGCTGTGGCGATCGATCGACCATAGCGGGCGAGTACAGGATCATCCTCCCCCTCTGGCGGGACAGACGAAAGGATATGCGTCGCTACGTCGATTGCCGCGCGAACCGCCGCTTCATCGGCAAAGGCAAGTGCGTCGCCCCCGCCCGCGCGGCGCGCGCCGGTGACGCGCCAGCCCTCGTTCGCCAGATATGCGCCCAGCCGCGATCCGCTATACCCCATGCCCAGGATCAGCATGTGCGGCATGGACACAGCTTCCCGGCTATCAGACCGTGAAGCTCTCGCCGCAGCCGCAGCTGCCCTTGGCGTTGGGATTGGCGAAGACGAAACCGGCGGTGAAATCATCCTCCACCCAGTCCATCGTCGATCCGATCAGATAGAGGACCGACGCGCCGTCGATATAGAGGATGCCGCCCGGTGTTGCGATCTTCTCGTCGAACTTCGTTTCTGAATTCACATAGTCGACCGAATAGGCAAGGCCCGAACAGCCGCGCTTGGGCGTCGACAGCTTGACGCCGATCGCGCCTTCCGGCGCCTGCGCCATCAGGTCGGCGATGCGTGCCTGTGCGGCCGGGGTCAGGATGACGGCAGCCGGGCGGACGCGGGTCTTGGTCTCGGTGGTCATTACAGCATTCCCAGTTCGAGCTTGGCCTCGTCGCTCATCTTGGCCGGGTCCCATGGCGGGTCCCAGACCAGATTGACCTCGGCATCGCCGACGCCCGGAACAGCGCCGACGCGCATCTCGATTTCGCCCGGCATCGATTCGGCGACCGGGCAGTGTGGCGTCGTCAGCGTCATCGTCACCATGACATGACCCTCGTTCACGTCGACGCCATAGATCAAGCCCAGATCATAGATATTGACCGGGATTTCGGGATCATAAATTTCCTTCAGCGCCTCGATCACGCTTTCATACAGGTCGCCGCCCGGCTCACCCACGGGCGCGGCTGCGGGTTTCGCCGCAAGAAAGCCATCGAGATAGTCGCGCTGACGCGGCTCGGGCTCCGGCGTTTCGACGCGCGCCTTGGGCGGCGCATCGACAGCCTCGACTTCTTCCATCACTATCTTGCGTTCCTCAGCCATTACCGAAGATCTTCCTTACCCGTTGTAATCCCAGGACCAGCGCGTCCACGTCGCTCTCGTCGCTGTAGAGGCCGAAGCTAGCCCGCGCCGTCGCGTCCACGCCCAGATGCCGCATCAGCGGTTGAGCGCAATGATGGCCGGCGCGGATCGCGACACCCGCTTCGTCCAATATGGTGCCGACATCGTGGGGATGCACCCCCTCGACCTCGAATGAGAGAATGCCGGCGGACTCTTCGGGGCCGAACAGGCGAACGCTGTTGATCCCCTCCAGCGCGGCGCGAGCCTTGGCCACCAGCGCACATTCATGGGCATGGATCGCGTCCAGCCCTATGGCCTGCACATAATCGATCGCTGCCGAAAGCCCGATAACGCCGACAATATGCGGCGTTCCCGCCTCGAACCGCGTCGGCGCGGGGGCGTAGGTGGTCTTTTCGAACGTCACCTTGTCGATCATCGATCCGCCGCCCTGATAGGGGGGCATGGCGTCCAGCAGCGCCTCACGCGCCCAGAGCACGCCGATCCCGGTCGGGCCGTAAAGCTTGTGCGCGGAAAAGACGTAGAAATCACAATCGAGCGCCTGCACGTCCACCGCGAGGCGCGGCACGGCCTGGCAGCCGTCGATCAGGATCCTGGCGCCCACCATATGAGCGATATCGGCGGCGCGGCGGCAGTCGAGCACCGATCCGAGCACGTTCGACACATGGGCCAGCGCAACCATGCGGTGCCGGGGCGTGATCATCGCGCGCATAGCATCGAGATCGATCCGGCCATCGTCGGTCAGCGGTACGACGTCGATATGCGCGCCGATCCGTTCCGCGACCATCTGCCACGGCACGATATTGCTGTGATGTTCCAGCGTGGACAACAGGATGCGGTCGCCGGCCTTCAACTGCTCGCCCGCCCAGCACTGAGCGACGAGGTTGATGCCTTCGGTCGCCCCGCGCACATAGACGATCTCCCGGTCGGACGCCGCGCCGATGAAGGATGCGACCTTGCGGCGGCCCGCTTCATAACTCAGCGTCATGCTGGCCGAGCGCTCGTACACGCCGCGATGGACGGTCGCATAATCGGGGCCATAGGCGCGGGCGATCGCGTCGATCACGGCCTGAGGCTTCTGCGCCGTGGCGGCGCTGTCGAGATAATGCCAGTCAAGGACGCCGGGGAAATCGGTGCGCAACGATAGGCGTTCGGGCGCGATAACGCTCATACCAGCGCCTCCAGCTTGGCGATCGCCGCCGATTCCAGCCGTTCGCGCACCGCCTCGTCGGCCACGCTGTCGAACACGCCGGCAACGAAGGAGCGCAGCAACAAGGTCTTGGCCGTAGCTGGGTCCATCCCGCGGGACGCCATGTAGAACAAAGCCGCCTTATCGAGTTCGCCCACGGTCGCGCCATGAGCGCATTTCACATCATCGGCATAGATTTCGAGCTCGGGCTTGGCGTTGGCCGTCGCGGTGCGATCGAGCAGCATCGCCTTGACCGACTGGAAGGCGTCGGTGCGTTGCGCGTCTCTGGCGACCGCGATCTTGCCGAGATAGCTGCCGGTCGCGCGCCCGCTCAGGATCGACCGGATGGTCTGCCCGCTGGTCGCGTAGGGCTGCGCATGGGTGAGCGTCGTCACGATTTCGAGCACCTGATCGCCATTGCCCAGGATCGCGCCACCCAGTTCGAAATGGCTGCCCTTGCCGAGCCTCACGTCAAGGGTCACGCGCCCGAATTTGCCGCCGATGTTTAATATATGGAAATCGCAGCGCGCGCCGTCGGCGATCGTGATGACATAGTCGTGCACGGCGACGGCCCCATCGGGTGCGTCCTGCAACAGATGATGATGCGCGGTTTCGCCTTCAGCCACAGCGAGGCGCGTCGCGGGCGCGATCGGCCAGACGGAGGCGACGGCCTCCAGATCGCTATAGCGCCAGGCCTCGTCCTTGCGGGTGGGCAGAGCGGTCACGCGGCGACCACCTCGGCTCCAACCACATCGGCATAGCCTTCGCGCTCCAGCTCCAGCGCGAGGTCAGGACCGCCCGACTTCACGATCCGGCCCGCCGCCAGCACATGGACGAAGTCCGGCTTCACATAATCGAGCAGCCGCTGATAGTGGGTGATGAGCAGCACCGCCCGGTCGGGCTTGCGCATGATCGCGTTGATCCCCGCACCGACGATCTTGAGCGCGTCGATATCGAGGCCGCTGTCGGTCTCGTCCAGGATCGCCAGCTTGGGATCGAGAATGCCCATCTGCACCATTTCGGCGCGCTTTTTCTCGCCGCCGGAAAAGCCCACATTCACGGGACGCTTGAGCATGTCCATGTCGAGCCCGAGCAGGCTCGCCTTTTCCTTGGCGAGGCGGATGAATTCGCCGCCGTTCAGCTCCTTTTCGCCGCGCGCGCGCTTCTGCGCATTGAGGCTTTCGCGCAGGAATTGCAGGTTGGATACGCCGGGAATTTCCACCGGATATTGAAAGCCCAGAAACAGCCCGGCGGCGGCCCGCTCATGCGGGTCCATGTCCAGCAGGTTCGCGCCGTCGAACGTCGCGGTGCCGCCCGTCACCTCATAGCCGGGACGTCCGCCGAGCGTGTAGGCCAGCGTCGATTTTCCAGCGCCGTTAGGCCCCATTATAGCGTGGATTTCGCCCGCACTAATGGTCAGCGACAAACCCTTGAGGATCGCCTTGCCGTCGATGGTGTTCGTAAGATTGTCGATCGTGAGCATTTCTTATCCCTTATGCGCCCGTTCGAGCGTCCGCGCAGTCCAGAACGCCATGTCGCGCACGTCGCCGGGTGCCGGAAACAGCGTGTCGATATGCCGCTTGACCGGCATATAGGGCCACCAGTCGGCCCCGCCCTCGGGCGGCCCCTTTTCGAGCAGCGCGACGACGAATTCACTAACGGGACCCATCCGGGCGAGGTTGGGGGCCTTGGCTTTGTGGAACGCCTTGTCCGTGCGCAGCTTCTCCGTCATCGCCGCGTCGGCCTTTTGCAAGGCATCGCGGCTCTGCGCCTCGAACGCGTCCAAATCGCCAAACTCGGCGCGAGCGCGCGGCTCCAGCTCGCCCTCTTCCAGCTCATAATCCTCGGTCAGAATGCGGATCGCGGCGGTCCATGACTGGCCATTGCCGACATCCTCCGCAAAATCGGCGAGGGCATCCTGAATATCGTCTTCGTCGCTCAAAATTCAGTCCTACATTGGTTCGAAATACTATATTGTCTCATCCATCTGTCGGCGGAGAGAGACAGTCCACCCCACACGCCGTCACCCCGGTGACGAGGGGAGAGACGGTAAACGTCACCCCACTGACCCCTCAAGCGAAATGCCCAGCAACTTCTGCGCCTCGACGGCAAATTCCATCGGCAGTTGCTGGAGCACTTCCTTGGCAAACCCATTTACGATCAGCGAGACCGCGCTCTCCTGATCCAGCCCGCGCTGCATCGCGTAGAAGAGCTGGTCGTCGCTGATCTTGCTGGTCGTCGCCTCATGCTCGATCTGGGCGCTGGGGTTCTTCACCTCGATATAGGGCACCGTATGCGCGCCGCACTGGTCGCCAAGCAGGAGGCTGTCGCATTGCGTGAAGTTGCGCACGCCCTCTGCGCCCGGCGCGACGCGCACCAGTCCGCGATAGGTATTGTTGCTGCGGCCCGCGCTGATCCCCTTAGACACGATGGTCGATCGCGACCCCTTGCCATTGTGGATCATCTTGGTGCCGGTGTCGGCCTGCTGCATGTTATTCGTCAGCGCGACGGAGTAGAATTCCCCGACGCTGTTTTCGCCGTTCAATACGCAGGACGGGTATTTCCAGGTGATCGCGCTACCCGTCTCCACCTGCGTCCAGCTCACCTTGCTGTTCTTGCCTTGGCACAGCGCCCGCTTGGTCACGAAATTATAGATGCCGCCCTTGCCGTCCGCGTCGCCCGGATACCAGTTCTGGACGGTCGAATATTTGATCTCCGCGTCGTCCAGCGCAACCAGTTCGACCACGGCGGCGTGCAACTGATTCTCGTCGCGCATCGGCGCCGTGCAGCCTTCCAGATAGGAGACATAGCTGCCCTCGTCCGCGACGATCAAAGTGCGTTCGAACTGCCCGGTATTCTCCGCATTGATGCGAAAATAGGTGGAAAGCTCCATCGGGCAGCGAACACCCTTGGGGATGTAGACGAAGGTGCCGTCTGAAAAGACCGCGCAATTGAGCGTCGCGAAATAATTGTCGTGCATGGGCACGATCTTGCCCATCCACTTCTTCACCAGATCGGGATATTCGCGCACCGCCTCGCTGATCGAGCGGAAGATGACGCCCGCTTCCTCCAACTCCTTGCGGAAGGTGGTGGCGACCGAAACGCTGTCGAACACGGCGTCGACGGCTATGCGACGACTGCCCTTCACGCCGGCGAGCATCTCCTGCTCGGCGATCGGAATGCCCAGCTTCTTGTATGTGGCGAGGATTTCGGGGTCGACCTGATCCAGCGAGTCCAACTCTACCTTCTTCTTGGGCTCGGCATAATAATAGGCGTCCTGATAATCGATCGGCGGGACGTTAAGCTTGGCCCAGTCGGGCGCTTCCATCGTCTGCCACATCGCAAATGCCTTGAGCCGCCAGTCGAGCAGCCATTGCGGCTCCTTTTTCTTGGCGGAAATGTAGCGGACAGTATCTTCGGTCAGGCCCTTGGGCGCGAAATCCTGCTCGATCGCGGACGACCAGCCATATTCATAGGTCGACGCGCGGTCGGCGGCGTCCTGCGCCTCCTGGTTACGGACTTCGCGGCCAGTGTCGCGGCCGGATTCGCGGAGGGAAAGGTCAGTCATGCGGGTTCCCGGGAAAGGCTGGCGATGCTGACGCCGGCAAGGGCCGAGCGCATCGCGGCGCTGGCGATGTTCATATGCGGCTTGATCCGGCAGTCCGTTTCCAGAATGCAGTCGTGCGCACCCGTATCGGCGCAGGCCGTCAGGGCGATGGGGCCTTCCACCGCTTCCACCACATCGGCCAAGCTGATCGCGGCCGGCGGGCGCGACAGCCGCACCCCCCCGCCGGTGCCACGCGTCGATTCAAGCAGCCCCGCCGCCGACAGCCGGCTCACCAGCTTCTGCGCCGTTGGCAGCGGAATGCCGGTCTCGGCGCTCAGCGTCGTCGCGTTCATCCGCGTGCCACCACAATGGCGCGCGGCGGCGGACATCAGCACGACCGCATAATCGGCGAAACTCGATAACTTCATGCCCGGTTGCGAACCATTCTCAAATCGGATCGAATCAATCCGATTGGCATGTGGTCCCGAAGAGGGGAGGAATCAAGGGCTTTCTGACCGCCGCTCAGCTCAGCCGGTTAAGCACTGCCACATCCGCGCCCAGCGTTCGCCGCAACAGGGTGAGCAGCGCTACGGCGGAAGGCTCGGTCAGCAGCTGGTGCGGCGTGAGTCCGATGAAATGCTTAATTTCGCGGATCAGGTGCGACTGATCGTAAAATCGGCCGTCTTCCAGTAGCGACTGCCAATTCTCCCGATCCAGCGCGATGCGGGCGCTGCAACGGAGCGCGCGATATTTGCGCGCCAGCAGCTTGGGCGGCGCGCCATAATAGCGATTGGTGAGCCGGGCCAGCTGCCGCGCGGAAAGGCCGGTGGCTTCGACCAGCGCCTCGATCCGGGGCGAGCCTTCATCCGTCAGCCAATGATCGATCGCCTGCAACAACTGCCAGACGCTTTGCGGGATCGAAGGCGCCAGCCTGATCTGCTCAGTCAGCACGGCCCAACTGCGCTCGACCATCGCTTCCACATCGGTCATGGTGCGGAGCTCGTACAGGAGCTGCGACCGCTCCCCGCCTCGCTGAGCAACCGGGTCGTTCAACCGGTCCGCCATCATGCTCGCGTCTCCGCCCAACAGCGCGACCCACCCCGCCGGCAGCAGCGAAACGCCCAGCACGTGCGCGGGCCCGTCCAGCACGAAGCGAGTTGCGCCCATGGTCGGCCCGAGCAGGCAGACCTCGGGCGTCGCGGCCACGACACCGTCGTGGAAATGATAATGGCCGCTTCCTTCGATCATGAAGCGCAGTTGAGGCACGTCGGCGCGCGTCACGTCCGAATAGCCGTGCGAAGAGACGGTGAAGACATAGATCGAGCCGATATAGGGGCGCAGATGGTCGGGCGGCGCGAAATAACGCAACCGCACTGGCCCCTGCGCGGCGTCTACCGCAAAGGATAGAGAGCCGTGCGAGTCGACGAGTGGTTGAGCGGCTTCCGCCCTGTCGATTTGCCGCAACCCCATATTTTTCCGCCCCCGCCGGGCATTAACTATGCGCTATGCTGCCGACCGTGCAAGCACAACTGACGCAAATCGGCGCTTTTTTAGTGGCCAGCCAAAATGGGGGGCAAAAATGACCCGGCGGGTGAACCGCCGGGTCAGGAAAAGGTCTCTTTTGGCCATGGGCCTAGGAGCCTTCGGGTCGCAAAGCCGCTTTACTCCCAAACCGCGATTATTTTATTGGATGGATTCGCCATTTTCCGCAGCAAACGATCCGTTTCGGACAAAAACTTGTTATAAAAGATTGCTGCCGCCCAAATTTATGGCCCTGAAGCGGCGACTCGACCATGGCGGGCTTCGCTGGCATAGCGCCGCCATGTCCTACCGCCTTATCCGCCCTTTTCTGTTCGCGTTCGACGCTGAGCGTGCCCATAATCTATCGCTGCGGCTCCTGCGCATGCTGCCTTTTCCCTCGCCCTCGACTGCGGACCCGGTTCTGGCCCAGACCGTTGCCGGCGTCCGCTTTCCCAATCCCGTGGGTCTTGCAGCCGGCTATGACAAGGAAGGGCTCGTTGCCCACAAAATGCATGGCCTGGGCTTCGGCTTTGCCGAGCTGGGCACGCTCACACCGCTGCCCCAGTCCGGCAATCCCGCGCCGCGCCTGTTCCGCCTGGTGGAAGATCGCGCGGTCATCAACCGCATGGGGTTCAATAATGGCGGTCAGGCGGCCGGGGCGGAGCGGATAGCCAAACGGCGGCGAGGGGACGCGATCGTCGGCGTCAATATCGGCGCGAACAAGGACACCGCCGACCGGATCGCCGATTATGTCACGGGGGTCACCTGCATGGCGCCGCTGGCCGATTATCTGACGGTCAACATCTCATCCCCCAACACGCCGGGCTTGCGCGCCTTGCAGGATCGGGCGGCGCTCGACCAGTTGCTGGGCGCGGTGATGGCGGCGCGCGGAGCGGACAGGACCCCGATTTTCCTCAAAGTCGCGCCCGACCTGGCGCCCGCGGATATCGAGGATATCGCGGCTGCCTGCCTCGACCATCGGGTCGACGCGCTGATCGTGTCCAACACGACCATCGCCCGGCCGCCACTGCGCTCGCGCCACGCCCATGAAAGCGGAGGATTGTCGGGCGCGCCGTTGCACGACCTGTCACTCGATCGACTGCGCGATTTCCGTCGCGCACTGGGCACGCGCCTGCCGCTGATCGGAGTCGGCGGGATCGCGACGGCGGAGCAAGCCTATGCGCGCATTCGCGCCGGCGCGTCGCTGGTCCAGCTCTACAGCGCGCTCGTCTATGAAGGTCCCACTCTGCCGCGCCGGATCAATGCCGGGTTAAAGGCGCTGCTGGCGCGCGACGGCCTTGCCACGATCGGCGACGCGGTGGGTATCGACGCCTGATTCGTTCCGGTAGGGATGACGCCCATGATGCTGAAGCTCCTCCGTTCGCTGGCGCCGCTGGCGCTCCTTTCGCTTTCCCCTGTCCCGTTGCTCGCCCGCGAGCCGGTGGCGACCAGCGCCCCGGTTACCAACGCGATCGTCTCGGCAGCCGACCCGCGCGCCGCCGCGGCGGGTCAGGAAATTCTGCGCAAAGGGGGCAGCGCCACCGACGCGGCGATCGCGATGATGCTGACCCTCAATGTGGTCGAACCGCATAATAGCGGCATCGGCGGGGGTGGCTTCATCCTGCATCATGACGGGCGCACCGGCCTGCTCGAATCGATCGACGGACGCGAGACCGCGCCGGCGGCGGCGCGGCCCGACCGCTTCATCGGCCCGGACGGCAAGCCCCTGCCCTTCGTCGACGCATGGCCTGGCGGCTATTCGGTGGGCGTGCCGGGCAATCTGCGCATGGCCTATGCGGCGCACCGCAAATGGGGCAAGCTGCCTTGGTCGGACCTGTTCGAGCCGGCGATCCGCTTTGCCGAGAAGGGCTTCGAACTGGGCCAGCGGACCGCGACGGCGCTGAACGCGGTGCAGGGCATCTGGAAGGACTTTCCCGAGATCCAGAAATATTTCTGGGTGGACGGCGCGCCGCCGCCGGCCGGCACCCTGCTTAAAAACCCGCCGCTCGCCGCTCTTTTCCGCCGTATCGCCGCCGAAGGGCCGGACGCCTTCTACACCGGCGAGAATGCCCGGATGATCGCCGAGACGGTCTCCACCGCGCCTAAAAATCCGGTGCCGATGACGCCGGCCGATCTGGCGGGCTATCAGGCAAAGCCAAGGAAGCCGGTCTGCGGTCCCTATCGCGCCTATACGGTCTGCGGCATGGGTCCGGCGTCGGGCGGCGGGATCACCGTGCTTCAGATTCTCGGCATGATCGAACGCTTTCCGCTGGCAGCATGGGGCAAGGACGATGTCCGGTCCTGGCATGTCATCGGCGAAGCGATGCGGCTCGCTTATGCCGATCGCGGCCAGTATCTGGGCGATCGCGATTTCGTCGACGTGCCGGTCGCCGGGCTGATCGACCCCGCCTATCTGCGGCGGCGGTCGGCGGCGATCCGGCTCGACCGGTCGCTCGCAACCTACGCACCGGGCGCGCCGGAAGGGTCGGGCAAGCGCACCGCCGCCCTGCCCCAGCCCGAAAGCGGCACCAGCCATTTTCTCGCCGTAGACAAATATGGCGATGTCACCGCATGGACCTCGACGATCGAGAGCTTCTTCGGCAGCCAACTCATCGCCAATGGCGTGATCCTCAACAACGAGCTGACCGATTTCAGCTTCACCCCCGAAAAGGATGGCGCGCCGGTCGCCAACCGGGTGGAACCGGGCAAGCGCCCCCTCTCGTCCATGTCGCCGACGATCGTCTATGACGCGAAGGGCACCCCCGTCTTCACCGTCGGCGCGGCGGGCGGCGCCACGATCATCATGCAGGTCGCCAAGGCGCTGGTCGCCCATTTCGACTGGGGCCTGTCGGCGCAGGATTCGATCGCACTCGGCCTTGAATTTTTCGATAAGGACGGGCTGGTGCTGGAGCAGGGTTCCTCGCTCGAGGCGCTCAAGACGCCGCTCGAAACGCTCGGCCATCAGGTCACCATAAAACGGCTGGGCCTCAAGGCCAATGCAGCGGAGCGCACCGCCGACGGCCGCTGGATCGGCGCCGCCGATCCGCGCAGCCCGGGCGTATCCTTGCAAGAATAGCTTAGCTTTTGAGATCGAGCCCGGTGACGTTGAACTCGAACGGGAAGGTTTCCGACTTCGGCCCGATAACCAGGTCGACCTTGACCGATTTGGCAGCGGCGATCGCCTCATAGGCCTTTTCGGAAGGCTTGATTTCGATTCCATCCCTGGTGTCGGCCATCCGCCCCTGCCAGCGGTGGGTCCTGCCGTCGTCGGTCCTCGCCGTCACCGCGCAGTTCGACAGGTCGCAGCGGAAGGGCGCGCCGACCAGCTTGACCGTTACATCCTTTTCGCCATTGCTCAACGGCTGGACGAGGAGCACCGAAAATGTATCGGGCGCGGTCATCGTCTGCACCATATTGGCGCTGCCGATATAGGCGACCTTAGCGCCCTGCCCGTCACGATATTTCCAGCTCTGGCCGATCTGCTCGCGCTGGGTGGGCTCTTTCGTTCCGCCGCCGCACGCGGCCAGCAGGCCGAGGCCGGCCAAAATCATCATAATGCGCATCGCATGTCCTCCACTCGGGGTTCAACGCGCGGGCGGACTGGCGGGTTTCTTCAGGCGTAACGCCCGGCGGTCTCGCGGATCAGGGCGATCATGTTGGGAATGCCCTGCGTGCGGTTCGACGAAAGCTGGTTCTTGAGGTCGAACGGACCCAGCGCCCCCTCTATATCGGCGGCGCTGATGTCGGCGGGCGCGCGATCCTGCACCGTCAGCAGGACGAGTGCGATAATGCCCTTGGTGATCGCGGCATTGCTGTCCGCCAGAAAATGCAGCCGGCCGTCTTCCAGGACCGTCGGATAGACCCAGACCGCCGCCGAGCAGCCGCGCACCAGCGTCGCGTCCGTCTTGAGCGCATCGGGCATCGGTTCCAGTGTGCGCCCGAGATCGATCAGCAGGCGATAACGGTCGTCGGGGTCGAGGAATTCATATTCCTCCTGAAGGTCGGTCAGCGTCGGCGTGTCGGTCATGCCGGCTCATATAAGGGTAAAAGCGCATGCGGAAAGCCGCTTTTGCCCGCCGCTGCGATTAAAGATCCACGCCGGCGGCGATCGCTTCGAGCTTGCGGATGCGTTCCTTCAGATCGGCGACCTCGATCCGGGCCGTGGCCGAGGGCGGCGCCGCATCTTCGAACCGGCGCGCCAGTTCCGCGCGCTTGAGATCGAGCCAGCCGGCCCAGCCGCGCAGCCCCGCGAGCGCCACGATGGCAAGGGCAGCTAATGCAGCCGCCGCCATGGTCAGATAAAAGAGGGGTTCGTGCATCTTGTCCTCCCTGTCGCCTTCACGGCCGCTCAGTCGCGGTCCCGCAGCTTTTCGAACTCGCGCTCCAGCGCCGTGGAGCCATCGGTCGCCAGCCTCTCCAGCACGGCGACGCGATCCTTGAGCGCCTTGACCTCGGCGCGCAGTCTTTCGGCTTCCGGGTCGGGCGCGCGGGCCAGAATGTCCTCACCCTTGTGGCGGCGAACGACGCCATATTTCGCGCGGACGACGCTGGCGATAGCGGTAATCGCTACGATGGCGACGACCATTTCGAACGGGTTCATGGTTGATTCCCCTTTCTGCGACGCCTGTCCCACAATCTGCGGGTCGGCGCGGATTTTCGATGAAGTGGCGGATCGCTTCGACCGGCGGCGTCAGCGCAGCCGGTCGATCTCTTCGGCCAGACGCGTATTGCGGCTGGTATAATAGATTTCGATGTCGGCCAGGCGACGGTCGATATCGCGGAACTTGGAGCGCACGTCGCGGGTCGAGCGCGCCGGATTGGTGCGCACGCCCTGCCAGAATTTCTCGTCGTCCCGGTCCGAATAAAGGCCAAGCGGCTTCTTGTCGGCGAAATAGGCGGCCGCGAAATAGGCGATCAGCGTCCAGGGAAAGGCGCCCATCAGCGTCACCAGCACTGCGCCCACGCGGACCCAGACGACATCGATGCCGCTATAGTCGGCAATGCCCGAACAGACGCCCAGCCATTTGCCATTCTGCTTGTCGAGATAGAATTTCGTGCGGCGCGCGGCCATGTCAGTTCCTCCGGTCCAGGCTGTAATCATCCGTGTCGGCGGCGCGCGCGACGCGGAAATCGGGGTTGTCGGCGGCGACGATCCGTTCGACCGTCTGCAACCGGTCTTCCAGCCGCCGCGCGAGCAGATGCAGATCGTCCAGCAGCCTTTCGTCCTCGTCGGTGATCCTGGGTGCCTGCTTCCACTTGGTGAGATAGTGGAAGATCAGCCAGGGCATGCCGATGAACAGCATGCCGACGACGACGATGGGGACGAGTATATCCTCCATCGCGTCAGCCCTCCCCGTTCGCGCTGGGCCTGTTCATGCTGGCTTTGAGCGCCGCCAGCTCGGCATCCACCTTGTCGGCGGACTTGAGTTCGGCGATCTCTTCCTCCAGCGTCTTGGGAGCCGCGCCAAGCGCCATCGCATCGGCGCGACCTTCGGCAAGATCCACCCGGCGCTCCAGCAGGTCGAAACGGGCGAAAGCCTCGTTCACCTTCTCGCCGGCATAGGCTTCACGTACGCGCAGGCGATTTTCGGCGCTCTGCATGCGGGCAGCCAGGCTATTCTGGCGCGCACGCGCCTCGCGCAGCTTGGCCTGCAACTTGGCGATATCCTCTTCCGAGGCCCTGAGCGCCTCGTCCAGTACGACAATCTCCTCCGACAATTGCTCGGCCATGTCGGTCGCCTTCTGCTTTTCGACCAGCGCGGCCTTGGCCAGATCTTCGCGATCCTTGCTGAGCGCCAGTTGCGCCTTGTCGGTCCAGCTGTCCTGAAGGCCGCGCAGCTTGTCGATATGGCGGCGCATTTCCTTCTGGTCGGCGATCGTACGGGCAGCGCCGGCGCGCACCTCGACCAGCGTCTCCTCCATTTCGAGGATGATCATGCGAACCATCTTCGCCGGGTCTTCCGCCTTGTCGAGCAGGTCGGTGACATTGGCGGCGATGATGTCGCGGGTGCGAGAAAAAATACCCATGTGAACTTCACTCCTGGTGGTTATTTGAGTGCCGGCGCACCCGTTTACGCCAGATAGCGCAGGGACACCGGGGTCGTCTTGCTCGCAAGCACGGGGGCCTCACTGGCGCGCGCCGGGCCGACCGCCGAAAGGATCATGGTCGATCCGAACAGAACAGCGGCGATGGCGACCGACAGCATCTGGCCGATGTCGCGGATTGCGATTTTCTTGTGGTCTTCCATGTCTAAACTCCCTGAATCTTGGCCTTCGTGACGTGCCCCTGTCTATGCAGCGGCTTGCAACAGACATTGCAGGGAGCGTGCCAATTTAGAAAAGCGCTGATTTGCGTGCTTTTTAGCTTTTTACGCCGAATGCTGCGGAATATTATTGCCGATAAGTGGGAATTTTCGCCATATGTTGGTAATGGAGAAAAATACTCAATTCATCGGTCAGTCCTCCGTCTTTCTCGACGCGGTCGAACTTGCCGGCCGGGCGGCCGAACTGAACCGCCCCGTGCTGGTGATCGGCGAGCGAGGCACCGGCAAGGAACTGATCGCCGAGCGGTTGCATCACCTCTCCCCGCGCTGGGGCGAACCGCTGATCGTCATGAATTGCGCCGCTTTGCCCGAAACCCTGATCGAAGCGGAACTGTTCGGCCATGAACAGGGCGCGTTCACCGGCGCGACGCGGGCGCGTCCCGGCCGATTCGAGGAGGCCGATGGCGGGACCTTGTTCCTCGATGAATTGGGTACGCTGTCGATGGCGGCGCAGGAACGGCTCCTGCGCGTCGTCGAATATGGCGAGGTCACCCGGATCGGCGCGTCCCGGCCGGTTACGGTCGATGTGCGCATCGTCGCCGCCACGAACGAGGATCTGCCCGCCGCGGCGCAAGCGGGCCGCTTTCGCCCCGACCTGCTCGACCGGCTGAGTTTCGAAGTCATCACCCTGCCGCCGCTCCGCGCGCGCGATGGCGATGTCGCCATATTGGCCGACCATTTCGCCCGGCGTATGGCGGCCGAGCTGAACTGGCCGCAATGGCCCGGCTTCAGCGCGGTCTGCATGGCGGCGCTGGACGCGCATCGCTGGCCCGGCAATGTGCGCGAATTGCGTAATGTGGTCGAGCGCGCGGTCTACCGCTGGGACGATCCGGCACGCCCCGTCAGCAGCATCAACTTCGACCCCTTCGCCTCGCCATGGCAGCCCGCGCCAGTGGCCGCGGACGTCATCGTGCCGCCAGCGCCCTTCGCCAGCGCGGACGTGATCACCGATCTGCGCGCCGCCGTCGACGCCCATGAAGCCGCGATCGTTCGTGCCGCGCTGGAACGCCATCGCTATAACCAGCGCGCCACGGCGAAGGGCCTTGGCCTTTCCTATGACCAGCTTCGCCACTGCATGAGAAAGCATGGGTTGACCTCAGGCTAGGACTCGACGGTCGGAATATCGGACGATATCCGGGACACCCGCTCCCGAGGAACCGACACAGCCCATGGCCGATCGATCCACTGAACCCGGCCATCCCGTCTACCGCGACATGGCCACCACCATCTTCGAAAAAATGTCCGGGCTGGCGCGGGAGACAGGCGCGATCAACCTGGGGCAGGGCTTTCCCGATGCTCCGGGACCCCCGGAGTTGCTGAGCGCGGCCGCCGACGCGCTGCTGAACCGGTCGAACCAATATCCGCCGATGGCGGGCCTGCCCGAGTTGCGGGCGGCGGTGGCGGCCCATTATGCCGAGCATCAGGGCATGGACCTGTCGCCGCAGGAGGTGATCGTCACATCGGGCGCGACCGAGGCGCTCGCCGCCAGCCTGCTCGCGCTGGTGCGGCCGGGCGACGAAGTGCTGGTTTTCGCGCCACTCTACGACGCTTATCTGCCGCTGATCGAGCGCGCGGGCGGCGTTGCACGAGTCGTGCGGCTGACGCCGCCTGCATGGCGCATTACGCAGGACATGCTGGAAGCGGCGATTTCGTCCAGAACCCGATTCCTGCTGATGAACAATCCGGTCAACCCTACCGGCGTCATGATCGGCGAAGAGGAACTGGCGCTGCTCGCGGACTTTTGCGTCGGCCATGACCTGATCGCGATCTGCGACGAGGTGTGGGAACAGGTGACCTTCGACGGCGCAATCCACTGCTCGCTGATGGCGGTGCCGGGCATGCGCGAACGCTGCGTCAAGATCGGATCGGCGGGCAAGATCTTCGCCCTCACCGGCTGGAAGGTAGGCTGGATGTGCGCGGCCCCGCCGCTCGCGACCTTGCTGGCGCGGGCCCACCAGTTCCTGACCTTCACCACGCCCCCCGCCCTGCAATGGGCCGTGGCGCAGGGCCTCGGGAAGCCGCGCGACTGGTTCGACCTGCAGCGGGCGGCGACTCAGGCCTCGCGCGACCGGCTCGCGCGGGGGTTGACCGACGCCGGTTTCGCCGTGCTGCCGAGCGCCGCGACCTGGTTCCTATCCGTTGATTTGCGTGCATCGGGAATCGCAATGGACGATGCGGCCTTTTGCGAACGCATCGTCCATGATGCCGGGGTCGCCGCCATTCCGGTTTCCGCCTTCTACCCCGATGACGCGGTCACCCATCTTGTCCGCCTGTGCTTCACCAAGTCGGACGATGTGCTGGACGAAGCGGTCGCCCGGCTCGCCGCCTTCCGGCAGAGAGCGCTTGCGAGCACGGCGGGCGGCGGCTAGGTTCCCTTTTCGTTCCAATAAAGGGTTTTCATGGACAGTATCGCCGCCTTGTTGATCCTCGTCGCCTTGCTGGCGGGCCTTGCGGCCGGCTGGCTGCTGCGCGGCAAGGCGCTTGCGCCCTTATCCGCCGAAAAAGCGGACCTCGCGGCGAAGCTGGAGCTGGCGGCGAGCCAGCGCAACGGCGCGATCGGCGAGCTGGCGGTGATGCAGGAGCGCGCGGCGCAGGCCAGTGCGGCGTTCGAGCGACGGGGGCAAGAGCTGGCGGCGCTCGGTCAGCGGCTCGAAGCGGTGCAGGCGGAACGCGAGGAGGCCCTGCGCGAACTCGCCGCGCTCACGTCCGACACGCGCGCCCGTGCCGAAGCATTCGAGGCGCAGATCGTCGCGCTCAAGGACGCCAAGGAACAGCTTTCCGCGCAGTTCAGCGAAATCGGCGGCAAGCTGCTCGATCATGCCAAGGCGGACTTCCTTACGCGCGCCGACCAGCGATTCGCGCAGGCGAATGAAAAGAGCGAGGCGCAACTCAAGACACTTCTTTCCCCGGTCGAAACCACCCTCAAACGCTATGAGGAAGGGCTGCAGCGGGTCGAGAAGGACCGCGTCGGCAGCTATGCCGAACTGCGCGAGGCGGTCAGCCAGGTGCAACTCGGCCAGGGGCAGGTGCGCGACGAGACCGCCAAGCTGGTCAACGCGCTGCGCGCTGCGCCCAAGACGCGCGGTCGCTGGGGCGAGCAGCAGTTCAAGAATCTGATCGAGACCGCCGGCCTTTCCCAGCATGTCGATTTCAGCGAGGAAGTGTCGGTCACGGTCGAAGACGGCCGTCTGCGCCCCGACTTCATCATCCGCCTGCCGGGCGACCAGCAGATGGTGGTCGACGTCAAATGCTCGCTGGTCGCCTATCTGAACGCGGTTGATCAGGTCGATCCAGCGATCCGCGACGCGCATATGATCGAACATGCCCGCGCCCTGCGCACCCACGCCGATGCGCTCGGGCGGAAAGCCTATTGGGAGCAATTCGAAAAAGCCCCCGACTTCGTCATCATGTATGTGCCCGGCGACAATTTCGTCACGGCGGCGCTGGAAGCGGACATGGACCTGTGGGAGCGGGCCGCGCGCAACCGGGTCATCATCTGCGGCCCCGCGACCTTCCTCCCCCTCGCCCGCACGCTGGCCGGCCATTGGCGGCAGGCCAAGATGCAGGATCAGGCGCGGCAGGTCGGACAGCTCGGCAAGGAATTATACGAACGGCTGGCGGTGGCGGCGACGCATTTGAAGCGCCTTGGGTCCGGCCTCAACAGCGCGGTGACCAACTATAACAGCTTCGTCGGCAGCTTCGACACGCGCGTCCTGTCCACCGGCCGCAAGTTCCGCGATCTCGACATAGAGACAGGCGGCAAGGAGATCGAGGCGACCGAGCCGCTCGACATCGTGGCGCGCGGAAGCCAGGCGGAAGAGGCCCGCGCGCTGCCACACGCGGCGGAATAGCGCCGACGGCTTGACCGCGCCCGCCCGGGCGGCAAGATCGCCGCCACGTCAACGGGGGTCACTCAATCATGTCCATCGCCTATTTGAACGGGGAATATCTGCCGCTGGCCGACGCGCATGTCTCGGTACTCGACAGGGGATTTTTGTTCGCCGAGGGCATTTACGAGGTCGCGGCGGTGATCGACGGCCGGCTGGTCGATAGCGCGTCGCATCTCGCTCGGCTGGAACGGTCGGCCAGCGCCATCGGCCTGTCGCTGCCGATCGGCCTTGCGGCGGTGGAGGCCGTGCAAAAGCAGTTGATCGCCCGCAATGGCCTGAACGAGGGTCTCGTCTATCTCCAGCTCACAGGCGGCGTGGACGCGGCGCGCGACTTCCTGCCCGCGCCGGATCTCGCGCCCACGCTCGTCCTGTTCGTGGCCGACAAACCGTTTGTCGACTCGCCCGCTGCGCGCACAGGCATAGCGGTGGCGACGATGCCCGACCTGCGCTGGGCAAGGCGTGACATCAAGAGCACCGGCCTGCTGGCTCAGGCGATGGCCAAGCGCGCTGCGGCCGATGCCGGCTGTCAGGAGGCATGGATGGTCGAAGATGGATTCGTCACCGAAGGCGCGTCGTCGACCGCATTCATCGTCACCGACGAGGGCATCGTCACGCGCCCCTATTCGCAGGCCGTTCTCGCCGGGTGCACGGGCGCCGCGCTCGGGATACTGGCGACGGAAGATGGCATTCCCCTGGTCCGCCGCACCTTTACCGTAGCGGAGGCGCTGGGCGCGAAAGAGGCGTTCATCACCAGCGCGTCGACGCTGTGCCAGTCGGTCGTCCGCATCGACGACCACAGGATCGGCGACGGCACGCCCGGCCCGGTCGCGACGCGTCTGCGGGCCCTGTACATCGATTTCGCTCGCCGCACCGCCGTCTGACACTGGAACTGCCACCGATCTGGATGAAGCCGACAAAGTCCCGTTTCGGTGCAGCGGCCCCGCCATATCGGTCTTAAACCGGATCAGTATGCGATGGCCGCGCGACCGCATGACCGACAGCCGGCAGCTTTTATCCATAATGGAAGAAGCATGGGCTGCATACTCTTGCCAAATCGATACCATAGGAACAGAACGTGCACAGGAGATTGAGTGTGATGGCCGACCCTTTTGCCGCAAAGATCGACATGCCCTATGGCGCGCCGGATGAACGGCGCGGCCTGCTGATCGTGGCGGATGACGGCTGGTTCGACAATGCCGGAGCGGTGGCGGCGGCAGCCGGCCTTAGACTGCTCGACGTCGTGCCCCTGGAAGCGGCGCCTGCGCGGCTGGATATCCAGATCGACTGTGACGTGGTCCTGCTGTGCTGCCAGCGGCCCGGTATCCTGCTGGAGCGGCTGATGGTGCAGATCGAAACGATCGCTATTCAGAATAATATGGCGGTCATCCTGCTCGCCGGTATCGAAACGCTGGATCTGGCCTATGCCTGCGTGCGCAGCCCGCGCACCCAACTGCTCTGCAATCCCGACAATACCGATCTCGCCGCCGCGCTGTTGGCCGCTTCCAGCAATGAAGCAAGCCTGCGCAATGTTAATGACGCGCCGCGGGAGGGCGAGAGCAATCGGCTCGATCAGTTGAGCCAGGAGGTCAGCCGGCTTGCACGCACGATCGAATCGCTGACCACCCGTTCGCGGGGCGCGGCACCTTCCTTTGATATGGGCGTGCGCATATCCGACCGGTCGAGCGACTATATCGGCATGCCGGCGCTTTCGCCGATCGGCGGCGAGCCGGCGACGGATACGGACGTCGCCATCACCGCCGCCCGGGTCCGCGACCTGCTCCGCGCGCGACGCATGCGCGCCGATTTCCTCGCCGGCGAGCTTTTTGCCGACCCGGCCTGGGACATGCTGCTCGACCTGATGGCAGCGCGGCTGGAACATGAGCGGGTATCGGTATCCAGCCTGTGCATCGCGTCGGCGGTCCCTCCCACAACGGCGCTGCGCTGGATTCGCACGCTGACCGACGACGGCCTGGTCGTGCGACAGGCCGATCCGCATGACGGCCGCCGCATCTTTATCGCGCTCGCCGATAGCGCGGCCGACGCCCTGACCCGATGGTTTACGGCGAGCCGCCGTTATCTGTGCTGCTGAACGGCCATTGCTCGTCCCGGCTTGACCGGCGCGCGGATTGCCCTAGAGAGGCGGTCGCCGATCGCCCGATCAGGGAGCGCGCATCGGGCGATTAGCTCAGTTGGTAGAGCGTCTCGTTTACACCGAGAATGTCGGCGGTTCGAGCCCGTCATCGCCCACCATTTTTAAGCCCACCCTGGCCGAAGCCAGGACGTTGATCGAAGCCTGGCGGCGGCATTACAACACCGTGCGGCCCCATAGCTCGCTGGGGTATCGCCCGCCGGCACCGGAAACAGCGACACCGCCATTGCCGCCCTCCGGTTCCGCTTCGCTCCACCTCCGGGCGGCAATGGCACCGGAGGCTTCTCCAAGGCCATGCTTGATGAGGCGGCGACCGCTTTCCTTAATGGCGAACCGCATGTCGCGCGGCTCATCCTGCGCGATCTGGTCAACGCCTCGGTTGGCTTTGAGGCGCTGGCGGAGGAGACCAGACATCCGAGCAAAAGCCTACATCGGATGCTGTCCGAAAAAGGTAACCCTAGTATGGACAATCTTGCCGCTATCTTTGCCTCTCTCCGTCGGCGTCTCGGTGTCACGATCGAAGCCCATACAGTAGAGGCGGCGTAATCCAGACCGGAAGCGATAAGAGGAGAGAGCCTGCCCGACGGTAACGCGCACGGAACCGATTATCGCACCGACTTTTCTCTCGGCGACCTCGGTGCCGTGCTGGATACGGCGGAGCGAGACAAACTGCCCAAGCGGTGCGACCTCGGTGTGGCCGTGATCCAGGAGCGTCTGGGCGTCGGCACGACCGACTTGTGCGAACCCGCTGGCCGGACAGGGAAACCGTCGAAGATAGTCGACAGGGGACACCGCTCGCCGACCTCCGTCGTTTGGCCGAACGTTGGCAGAACGGCTATGACTGGCGCTCGTGCGAAAGGTTTCTCAACAGTCTGAATCAGCACGTCACCCGGATCGACGGGATCGACATCCATTTCCTGCATATACGCTCGAAGGAACGCGGCGCCCTGCCGCTACTTTTGACGCATGGCTGGCCGGGGTCGGTGCTGGAGTTCCGCCATGTCATCGCCCCGCTCACCGATCCTATGGCGCATGGCGGCAAGGCATCGGACGCCTTCGACGTCATAATACCCTCGCTGCCGGGGCATGGCTTTTCCGGTAAGCCCACTACGACCGGATGGAATAATGAGCGCATCGCCAAGGCCTGGATCGTCCTGATGGAACGTCTGGGCTATACGCGATGGGCAGCTCAGGGCGGCGATCGTGGCGCACAGATCACCACCCGCCTTGGCTATATGCAGCCGCGCGTTCGGCCTTGCTCGGGCTATAACGCCATCAATGTGAAGGCCCTCGGATAATAAGTGACGTACAAAAAGCCTCCAAGTAGGAACCCGCGCGTCCTGCACGAAGCCCTATTGGAATTGGGCAAGCAACGCGCCGGCCGGGGAATTCGCGGTGTGGGGCGTTCCAGAGCCAGTATAATGCCAGACTTCGCAAGCAACTTTCAGCGGAATGCCGGCGGCCCGACCCAGACAGTGTCAGCTAGCTTTTTGTCAGATGCGCGTGGGCAGACTGAGAATGCCTCTCAGCGCGAGCTCGAACCCCCCTGCGACCAGTTCTGTGTCAGTTACCGGGTGGGTGACGGCATGAAGCGCCGTCGCCCTTGCCACTATCAAAAGCATTTCCACTCGCATGTCTACTTCACGAGCTGTTAGTTCAGGTAGCACGGTTCCTATGACCTTGCGAAACATAGCGCGAAATTGACGGTCTATTCGCTGGATCATCTCCGCAATCTTTTGGTTGCGCCCCGCTTCGACCTGAACCTCGGTCGCGATCGCGCCTCGATCATATTCAAGGAGCCAGGGAAGCTTGCTTATAAATGCCTGAACGATGGTGTCTACGGTCAGGACGGAGGATGTATCCAACTCACTCATATAGAGCATTAATTCCTGGAACTCTCGCTCGGCCAAGGCAATCATGATGGCCTCTTTGTTTTCGAAAATCTGGTAGATGTGTCCGGGACTCATCGATGCGGCCTCGCCGATGCGGCTTATGCTGGCCACGTGAAAACCCTCCGCCACCACGCAAGCGCGCGCAGCATCGAGAATCTGGTTCTGTCTTCGCTCGGATCGTTCCTTGCGTCGTTCTGCCGCCGCTTGTGCTCGTCGGTTCATCATGCCCCTTAAATGTTGCCCTCCACCCCATTCCCCAGTTCGTTGCTCTTCGGCAAGCCCCTCATGTGCAATTCTAAGAATGCGTATCCTTATTTCTGTTGACGTGGCTGTGTTGTGGGTATAAAACGTCGGTAAGGAAGCCTGAGGCTGCAAGCAGGTAACCACCTAGTATCGGTGAGGATATGATCGATCATGAGTGATCTCAATTTAGATGAAATGCGCACCCTGTATGATGAGATCATGGAGCTGGTTCGCTTGAAACAGCCAACGCTCGCGCCCGATGTGATGCGGTTGCCGGTTACCGATTATACCGACCAAGACCGTTGGGAACGCGAAGTCGAGATGTTTCGCAACACGCCTCATGTCATCGCATTCTCTACTGAACTGTCCGAACCTGGCAGTTATTGGGCCAAGACGATGGTAGACGTGCCGATCCTTCTGACGCGGCAGAAGAACGGCGAAGTGCGCATGTTCGTCAACGCCTGTCGGCATCGCGGGGCAAAGGTTGCGGCAGAGGGTCTAGGCTCGGCGACCCGATTGAGCTGTATCTATCATGCGTGGACCTACGGCCTGGACGGCAAGCTGCTCGCGATCGCGGAGCGCGACCTTTTCGGTGACGTCGACAAGTCTTGCCTCGGGCTGACCGAATTGGCGGTTGAAGAGCGCGCGGGTTTGATCTGGGGCGTTCTGACGCCCGGATTGGCACTGGATCTAGATGCGTTTCTCGGCCCGGAGATGGACAAGAACATCCGCAAAGCACGCTTCGATCGATATCATATTGTGGATCGGATGGATTTGCCGGCCGCAAATTGGAAGTTGGCGTCAGAAGGCTATGCAGAGTCCTACCACTTCATCAGCTTGCACGCGAAGAGCTTCGGAACGTTTGTCTATCCGAACATCCTGAAGTTCGACCATTACGGACTGCACACCCGCTATCTAACGCCAGCGCTTGGTATTGAGAAATGCGATCCGACGTCGCTGAACGAACTCAAGCGGTACGTCCAGATTGCCTACACACTGTTCCCGAGCATGGAGTTCGCATTTGCGAGCGATACCGCGTTCACTGAACATGGCGGCGAAGAAAGACCGCTGACCGAGCGCCTGTTCGTCAATCAGGTACTGCCTGGCGCCAGCCCGGACAAGTCGGTCACGATCTCCCGCACGCTTGTCACCCAAGGGGGGCTCGCAGCCGATCGGGTGGCGGAGACCAGGAACTGGGCGGCGATGACGCATCAGACGGTACGGGATGAGGATTATCCCGTAGTGCAGACGACGCAGGATACGCTCAAGTCGCGCGCTCAGAAGCATCTCATATTCGGGCGCAACGAAATCGCGCTTCAGCATTTCCATACTACTCTCCATCGCCTTTTGGACGAGGCACCGGAGGCGGCGCTCCAAGCGGCAGAATAAAGGCTCAATTGGATTGCCCAGCATCCGGCATGCGCCGCGTCGGGGGATAAATGACAATAATGACGGCGAATGGCCCGGGTGTCGATGTGACGACGGGTCACGGATAAGCTTGTCAGAACGGGATGAGGATCGACCGATGAACATCGCAGCGCCATCGTCACGTCGCCGACCCGACTCCATGCGAGACCTGGACCGCAGAACGGTGGGGCATCTTGCCAATGGCGGAACGACCGACCTCGCCGATGCGCCGCTTGCAGTGCCTGCCAGCGAATATACTGACCCGGCGAGATTCGAGACGGAATGCCAGGAAATCTTCGGCAAACTGCCGTTGCTCGCCTGTTTTTCCGGCGACATCGCCGAACCTGGCGATAGCTTCACCTTCGATGCGGTGGGCCCTTCCTTACTCATCGTGCGCGGAAAGGATCGCAAAGCGCGCGCCTTCCTCAACATGTGCACGCACCGCGCTGCGCCGTTGGTGGCGACAGGCCAGCGCCGCAAGTTGATCGTCTGCCCGTTCCACGCGTGGAGCTTCGATACGCAAGGCAAGCTCGTCGGCGTGCCGAAAAAGGAATGTTTCGACGACCAGGACCGCGCGGCGCGAAATCTCATACCCGTGCCGGTTGGCGAATGGGGTGGCATGATATTCGTCAAGGCGCATCCGGGCGATGAAGACATTGATGTCGAGGCGTGGCTGGGCGACATGGGACCACAATTGCTCGCCCTCGACCTAGCCAAAGCTAGACCAATTACGTTCGAGCGGGTCGACGCGGCCGCCAACTGGAAATACTGCCTCGATACATTCGGCGAAGCTTATCACTTCAAGGTTTTACACGCGACGACCATCGCTCAGATGTCAGTACCCGACGTCGCACTGTTCGACGCCTTCGGGCCGCATCACCGCGTCTGTTTCACCAATAATCATTACAAAGACTGCGTCGGCCAGCCTGAAACGGATTGGCCGGACGTTCCTTATACGGGCAGTCATCTCATCTTCCCAAATACCATTTTGTATCCGGCCGCTCATCAAGGTGGCATCGGCCTATACCGCCTGTTTCCCGGCGAGAGCGTCGGAAAATGTTTCACCTATATGTCGGTCTACCGCGCATCGCATGCCCCTGATTCAATAACCGATCAATCGCTGATCGATGGCCATAACTGGAATATCGGGATCGTGGGTGGTGAGGATTATAGCGTCTCTGAAGGCGGCCAGCGCAATCTCGAACATGCACCCAAGGGTTTCAAGATGGTGTTCGGACGTAACGAGGTCGCGCTCCAAAATATGCATCGGAATATCGACGCCATTATCGGGCCGGCAGAAGGCTGAGCTGTAATCAATATTTTGGACCGAGGTAAATTAACCTGAGTAAGAATTGCTGATCGAGTCTGCCAAAGGCGAACATAACTAATAATCTAAAGGGGATATAACATGAAAATTTCTACCAAGAAGGCACTCAGGGTTGGAGTGTCCGGCTTTTGCTTATTGGCTGTGGCCGCCCCTGCTTATTCTCAGGAAACGCAAACACCAGACCCTGCATCTTCGTCGGGCGACATTATCGTCACAGCGCAGCGGCGTTCGGAGCGTCTCCAGGATGTGCCCCTTGCGATCACTGCGGTGACACCTGAGGCCGCGACACAGCTTGGGCTGCGCAACATGCGTGATGTCCAGCTGGCTATGCCGGGCACCGATTTTACGGTCACCAGCGGCTTCCTGGCGCTGTTCATTCGCGGCGTGGGCGTGCAGACGGCGACGCCGGGCCTTGAGTCGCCCGTGACCATCTATCTCGATGGCGCTTATATTCCGCGCGCAGGCGGACTGAACTCCTTGCTTGACCTGGTCGACCCGGGCTCGATCGAAGTTCTGCGCGGCCCTCAGGGAACATTGTACGGCCGGAACGCTACCGGCGGCGTCGTCCGCATCAGCAGCGCGGCACCGACCGACAAGTTCGAAGGTCGTGTTCTCGCGGAATATGGCCGCTTCGACCATAAGCAGGTGGATGGCATGCTGAACGTGCCGATCTCGGACACGCTGAGCGTTCGATTTGCCGGCCGCTACAGAAATGAGGACGGCTATATCCGGAACTCCAATGGTGTCGATCTGGGAGGAGCCAACAATTATACCGCGCGTGGCCGCTTCAAATGGGACCCGAGCGATGCCTTGAGCATCACCGGCGGCGTCGAGTGGCAGCGGAGCAACGCCAGAAATTACGCCGATCAGCTCGGCCTGGGTGCGCCGGTTTGTTACGTGTGCCAGACCAGCGGCGACACGCCCCCGAGCTTCTACAGGTCGATCCAGTCGGAATCGGGAAAATATTACAACCGCATGTTCCGCGCCGATCTGCGGGCGACCTTGCAGTTGGATCAGTTCGACCTGACCAGCACCACGACCTATTTCAACAATCTCAGCCGCCAGCGAGGCGAAACCGACTTCACGCCCGCACCAATTTTCTTCTATCAGGTGGATCGCAACGGCGGCAAGTCCTACTCTCAGGAACTGCAGCTTGCTTCCAATCTGGATGGGCGGTTCAACTATCTGTTCGGCGTGAACTATTTTTACGACAAGAGCTTCATCGGCTTCTCACTGGTGGGATCGGCTTATGATTTCGCGCTGAATGCCGTGGGCGCATATCCAGGTGCCGACGATCGGATCAAAACCGAATCCGTCTCGGCCTTCGTTGAAGGCACCTATCAGGTGACTGACCAGGTCAAGGTAACGGCAGGTGGCCGCTATACCTATGACAAGCGCGACCTGACCATCGTGAACAATGCAGGGTTCCAACTGTTCGGCGCTCCCGCAATATCGAAACAATCGGCATCGTTCCGCGCGTTCACCCCTCGCTTCGTAGTCGCTTGGGATAATGGACCGCTCAACATTTACTATAGCTATACCCGCGGCTTCAAGGCTGGCGGCTTTGGTACGCCCTCGGCGTTTCCTGCTGACAGGGTCAATCCCGAGAAGGTCTTCAACCACGAAGTCGGTGTGAAGAACTCGGCATTTGGCGGTAAATTGAGAAGCAACCTGTCTGTATTCTACTATAAAAACAAGGGCCTGCAAGCGCAGGTGCTCGACGCCACAGGTGGCGGCCAGAGGACCCAGAACAGCGGCGCGGCCGAAGGCTATGGTGCTGAACTGGAAGTCAATGGCGACCCGATGCCGGGCCTGGTTCTGGGCGGTTCTCTTGCCTATCAGCATATCACATATCTAAGCTATCCCAATGCATCGACTGTGTGTTTCGACCCCACCGGTACGATCAATACTGCGGCGCCCGGAGCCACGATGTACTCTTGCTCATTGGACTTTTCAGGCACGCGGTTGCCGCACGCGCCGCGCATTACCGCTTCGCTCAACGGTAGCTACACCTTCGCACTGGGCGACTGGTCGGCCAATCTGGCGGGCGTCGCGCAATATCGCTCGCGTTTCCTGTTTACGCCAGGCGCCGGCGGACAGCTCGGTTTTGATCAGCAGAAGGGCTATGTCGTCGCCAACTTCTCCGGCTATGTCAGCCCCCCGGGTGATGCGTTGCGTCTCGGCCTCTATGTGGACAACGCCTTCGACAAGAAATATGCGCAGAACCGAGCGACATACCAGCCCTATGGTATGAGCTTCTTTGCCGCACGGCCTCGCACCTATGGGGTACGCGCCGAGTATCGTTTCTGAATGCTGGTCGGAGGGGAACTTGCATGTTGCAGGCTCCCCCCCCCCCCCCCCCGGCGATCATCGGATGAACACTTAAGCCGTGAAGGGCGAATAGTTCAGCACGGGTAAGAGTTAGGACGAGCGCTGTGTTGCGCTAAGCCTTGGGATGGTGCTTAAGGTCGTTTCATGGAGAAGAGTGATGGGTGAGTTCAGCAACGTAGAAGACCGGCTTGAAATTGCCGCGTTGAACCAACGCTATGCATTGCATGTCGATTTTCACGAAATCGAAGAATGGGTCAGTCTTTTCACCCCGGACGCCGTCTTCGACGAGAGCGAATTCGATAACCCGCTCATGAACGGCCACGACGAAATCCGTGCCTATGGAAATCACCTCACGGAAATCGTCCGGCATGTCCTTCATCATATGACGACTCACCATATTACCGACATGACGGCGACGACGGCCCGGGGCAGGGCCTTCGCACTGATAGAGGCCGTGCTGAACGATGGGACCCACGCGCGTACACATTGCATTTACGAGGATCGTTATGAAAAGATCGACGGTCGCTGGCTGATAGCGGAGCGGATTCTTCGGAAAACCATCGAACCCGAAACGATTGCGATATCGTCGCCAACTGCAAGCTAAGCTTGAGATGCGGTTGTGCACATGCAGCCGTCGTTGAACGGAGACACCTCCCTTACTACTTGTTGGCCAGATGCTCCTGCGACCTCTGATGTCGCTGCTGGCCAAGAAAAATAAGCTGCAAGGCTACTA
Source organism: Sphingobium fluminis (assembly GCF_037723805.1). Classification (NCBI taxonomy): domain Bacteria; kingdom Pseudomonadati; phylum Pseudomonadota; class Alphaproteobacteria; order Sphingomonadales; family Sphingobiaceae; genus Sphingobium; species Sphingobium fluminis. The sequence continues at coordinate 137,823 of NZ_JBBJUK010000001.1, read as the reverse complement.
AACCGAGGAGAGGCCAGCGATGTTCAAGATCATGACGCTGATGAAGCGCAAGCCCGGGACGTCGATGGAGCATTTGATCGACTACTATGAGAACAATCACTCGGCATTAGGCGTCAAGATCTGGACGGAAACGGGAAAGCCTCCCGTCCGGTACTTCAGGCGATATTTTTCCCCGATGGTCTTTGCAGGGGCGCCAATACCCGACCAAGTGCCCGAAATGCCTTTCGATGTCGCCATGGAATTGTGGTTCGACAGTCGAGAAGATAGCGACGAATTTTTCCGTCGTGGATCGGCCGATCCCTATGGCGAAATCTTCGCTGCGGACGAAATGAATTTCATTGATCGCGAGAAGAGCTTGATGGTGGTGCTCGAAGAGCATGAAACGGACCTGAGCGCTTGCCGCCCCGTTTATGAAGCGGGTGCAACTGAGGCGAAATGCCAGCCCGGCCCGGCCATTGGACCCACAGCATTATAGTTTGGGTCGAACTCTACGGTAGGACCGCGGGGGCTAGTTGGGCGGACAGAAGACTGAAGCGCCCTGTAATAGATGATAAGGAACGGGAATGACGGAACGAAACAGGATCGCAGTCCTGTGCGCGAGCAGCCGGATGGGTCAGGCGCAGGTGCGCGAAGCTTTGGCGGGCGGGTATCAGCCGCAGGCGATCTCGCGGTCTGGGGTTATCTTTGACCGTGAGGAGTTCTGCGGCACGAGCGTGGTCAGCGCCGATTTTTCTGATGTCGGCGCGTTGGCGGCCGCGTTCGTGGGAATGGACGCGATCTTGAGCGCGATCCCTTCGCTGGCAGGCGAGAAATCACCCCAATATGCGCAAAATCTTGTCGCAGCGGCCAAAGAAGCAGGCGTGCACCGCATCGTGCATAACTCCATGATGTGGGCACCGGACGCACCTTGCGGGCAGCCCCATTATGATGCGGTTCTGGATCTGGAGAACATCATCGCCGGTTCCGGCCTTGAGGTCACGATCTTTCGGCCGGTGCTCTTCATGGACAATCTGATCACGCGCTTCGCGAGGCCCAACCTGGTTAATCACGGGCTGTACCGTTATTGCCAGCGGCCCGGCATGCTCGCGAACTGGATAGCGATGGACGATGTCGCCAAGTTCATGGTGGCGGCGCTTAGTCGCGACGACCTTATTGGCCGTCGCATCGCAATCGGCGGTCCCGAAACGCTGGCCGTGGAAGAAGTGGTCGACATCCTGTCGGAATCGTTGGGCCGCCCGATTACCTATCAGTATGAGGACCCCTATGAGTGGGGCGCGCGGGTTCATGAGGAAGTGGGTCTGGCCGATCTGATGCCGCGCGAGGTGTATACGGAGGCGATGGGGCTCTTTTATACCTTTAACAATACATCGTCCCATCGGCCGTTCGAGGTTGATATGGAGGCGGTGCTCGCGGAAATCCCGCTTGATCTTATCACCCTGCGCGAATGGGCCGCGCAGCAGGACTGGACCCCTGAAACCGATAATGGAACAGCGATAGGGTCATTATCTGGCTAATGATTGCCGACGGCACATGATATAAAAATGGAGATTGCTGATCAACCAATTTGAATGTTTCGGCGTCTTAGATCGGCGCGAAAGATCAGCAAGTGTCTGAAGCATGTTCAAGGACAAGATATATTCCTGCAGCCCTCACATGGGTAACGTTCTGTGCGAGATCGAAGGTGATCGGGCAAAGCGTGAAAGTATGTTCTTTTGCGTTTCCGCGTTCAAGGCTCCACTTCCTACACTGCGCTGACAGGTCCGCGCCACTGTCTCCTTTCATACATGCGGAACTTTGATCAATATCCATGACGTGATCGGCACATGAGACGTTCTAGTCTACTGTAGCAACCGGCCCCTCAACAAGGGCTGGAAACAGGCAATAGGGCCTATTAGAAGTAGACTGTGCCCTTCATATTTTTAACATGTAGGAGTGACTTATGGTCGACGAAAATAGCTATGTTCCGCCCGCTGTTTGGGCGTGGGACCAAGACAGCGGTGATCGGTTCGGCAACAACGTCAACCGACTCAACCGGCCGATCGCCGGCGCCACCAGCGAGCGGGCACTGCCGGTGGGACACCATCCTCTGCAACTTTACTCGCTCGGCTCTCCTAACGGCCAGAAGGTCACGATCTGTCTCGAGGAATTGCTCGCGCTCGGTATCGATGAAGCGGAATATGATGCCTGGTTCATCGACATCGGCGAGGGGGACCAGTTCACTAGCGGGTTCGTCGACATCAATCCCAATTCGAAGATTCCGGCGATGGTTGACCGCAGTGGCAGCGAACCCATCCGTATTTTCGAATCCGGTGCGATCCTCTTCCACCTGGCCGAGAAATTCGGCAAATTTATCCCCCTGAGCGGCGCGGCGCGCGCGGAATGCCTGTCGTGGCTATTCTGGCAGGTAGGGAGCACACCTTCCGTTGGCGGAGGGTTCGGCCATTTCTACGCCTACGCGCCCGCCAAAATCGAATATGCGATCGACCGGTTCGCACTTGAAGTGAAGAGGCAGATGGACGTGCTCGATCGCAGGTTGGCCCAGAGCGAGTATATCGCCGGGCCGGATTATACGATCGCGGATATGGCGATCTGGCCTTGGTACGGCGGTCTCGCGAGGGGAGAAATTTACGACGCCGGCGAGTTCCTCGGTGTCCACAACTATCGGCACGTCCAGCGCTGGACCGAAATGTTGGGAGCCCGGAAGGCAGTCCGCCGCGGCGCCATTGTCAACCGGAGCTTCGGCGATTCGTCCAATCAACTGCGCGAGAGGCATGATGCAAGCGACTTCCAGAACATGATCCAAGAAGATCGAGAGTGACGCTGACTGACGCTGCCCCTTGGGGAGAAACCTAAATGCAAAAGCGGATTTCTTCGATAATTACGCCACGGCAAGCCTAAAGAAGCGCTAACAACGGCTGCTGTATATGACCGTCGCTCTGGAATCATAGTGAAAACAGTCTGGGGTGGCTGCTCAGCGGGAGAGCCATGTTCTTGACCGTGAAGACCCAGCCATAGAGGGGCGGCCCTCGTTCTGCGCCATTGTGTCGGTCAGCGTGCCGTACTTATCGATGTGAATACAGAAACGGGCCAGGCGATTGGTATCCGAGACAACAAGGCCACCCACTTACACAGCTTACCTTGAGGCGGCCATCTAACGCCGGGGAGCCTGCTCGACGAAGGGGCCTTCCTCGTTTTTCGGGCCGCCCAGCCAGACAAAGTGGCAGGATGACCAGAGTGGTGCAACGCCTTCATAGGGATATCGGCGGCTCCATGTGATGCGTGTACATGAAGTCGCGATGGTCTAGCAACGCTGGACTCAGCGCCGCGCGCAGATGGGGGTCGGTCACCGTATACATTTGTCGCAGTTCGTTCGGCAAGTCGCAGATGTGAGGAGGCAGGGGGTCCAGGAGGTTACAAAACGCCGCCCAAATGACATCAAGAACAGTGAGCTGGCCGCCGATTAAGTACCGCTGCCGTGCCAGATCCTTCTTTTCCGCCAACTGCGCCATTGCCCCCAATATTTCAATCATCCTGCTTCGCGCGCGATCTGCTACCTCCTTGCCGCGCCGGCTCGCATATTTAACTAGAATCCGCTCGCCATTTTTTTCAGGAAACGGGCTCTCCGCAGCCGTGGTCCACTGTGCCATCGTATGAAGCCGCCGATTCCACCCGAGGCCATCTTCGCCCGCCAACTCCTCGCAAAATCCAAGGACACGGATGCGCAAATCCGACTGGGCAGGAAGTAGCGGCGGCTCCGGCTCCAGGCGCTGCGCAAGGTGCAATACGGGTCCCCAGCTCAGGCGGGGCGGCTCGTCGTCATATATCGCGGCCGGGCCGGCAGTCTGGCCGGTCCATTCCTTAAGTGCGAGATTGGGCTCGCCGGCATATTGCGACACGGGAATGAACGGGATGCCTTTTATCCTGAAAACTGCTTTCGCAGCCTCCCCCCAAGGATTGAGGAAACCGCGGGTGAGAACCAGGCGCAATCCCGGCATCTGTCGGGCCTGCTCGACTTCGAGATATTTCATTCCATCCACTCCTGATGGTTGAGCTGCACGGGCTGAGGTGCAGGCGCTTGCTCCGCGCTTTTCTCCCCCCTGCATTGCACGCGCTCCGTCGGATATTCAATGGCTGTGAAAAGATGCGGGGTTAATTTCGTTCAGCCTTGCTATACGACGGATAGAGAAAAAAGATTCTCAGTCCTCGGGACTCCAAGATTAGCTCCTCGGCAGCAGCGAGGAGCCAACAGGTTTAAATTTCGGTATTCTCAGCGAGCGCAAGCGCATCTTCCACGTCAATCCCGAGATATCGCACCCTATTCTCGATCTTGCTATGGCCAAGCAGGATTTGGACGGCGCGCAGATTGCCGGCCGCCCTGTAAATGATGGACGCCTTCGTCCGGCGAAGCGAGTGAGTGCCATACTCACTTCGTATCAAGCCTGCCCCCGTCACCCATTCATCGACAAGCCGAGCCTACGGGCGGGTGCTGAGATGGCCATTGTGATCAATCCGGCTCGGAAAGACATAATCGTCTACCGTGCCGCCGCGACGTTCGAGCCACGCCAGCAAGCTGGCCCGAGCGTCGGCAATCAGTTCGAATTGAACTGGCCGACCTGTTTTCTGCTGCATCACGATTGCGCGCGTTCGGACCTGCCCCCAGCCAGCCACTCATCCAGCGCCACCTGGCTGACGGGGTCGAGCGGCGCACAGTCGAGACGAACGGCCCAATCCGCCGCCGTCGCGCTAATTTCCTCGCTCGTCTCGCGTTTCGCCATCATGTTCCCGCACACGCTGCTGCCATTTCTTCTTAGATGCGCCAGCCCCCGCATTTACGCTTCGTCCCAGCCCCGTAATCAAACGTCCAAGGCTTTTGGCGATCAATTTTTGCACGGCGTTGTCGCTTATGCCGAGCCGTTCGCCGATGTCGCGATAGGGCAGTTCATCGATCATGCGCAGGAGGAAGGCTCTACGCCAGGATTCAGGTAATTCCGATACGGCGATCGCCAGAAGATGCAATTGCTCGCGATCCGAGACTTGCACCTCCGGAGACGGCTCGTCTGCCGCGATGAGCAGCGCATCGGTTTCGTCGATCGCGCGTATGGAAATCACGCGAGCATGTCGGACATGCATCAACAGGATCGTCCGCGCGACGCTGAATAGATAGGCCCGGGGATCGAGGATCCGATCGACCGAATCCATCTGGGCGAATCGGCTGTAAGCTTCCTGCACCACGTCTTCGGGATCAAGGTCCGTGGGCAGGCGCCAGCGACTCAGGCAGGCGCGGAGAGCAGGCTCGTGGGGCAGGATGTGCCGTGCGATCCACAGCGCTCTATCATCACTGAATGGCTTCATGGTCAGTGATATAACATGCGGAAAAGAAAACGCCCAACACCGCGCCTGCCCACACTCAGCCGGATGCAAGGAACTGTTTCGGGTTGGTGTCCACTATCTGGAGAATCACCGTGCTACGGCGACTGATCCGTCGCGCCGGAGTATGAACCTTAACTGGACAGAGGCGCTCGATCACATAATCTGGGGGAAATTCAGTGCCCTCGATCAATCGGGCTGTCTAATGAGGAGCGCTGCTAAGTGCATACGCATTGTGCTCGAACGGCCGCTTCCATCATAAACAGACAGCCAGACTCCGGCGGCACCGGCTTGGTCTGGTCGGGAACTGCCGGATAGCTGTCGGTCCGCACCTGAGACGGTGGAATCGGCTCATGAACGGCAACGATGGGTCGATTTCACCCGGGGCTAACGCCGCATCGTGGGACAATCCCGACATTCCCCAGCTTGGCGGCGAAGGTCGGCTCTCGGCTGGAGCGGACGTTCATCGGCGCGCGGGTGTGAACAACCGGCACTGGTCAGCAGGCGCTTCGCAGCATTTCTCCCCGTCGAGCAGGCAGACGTTCTTCAAATGGCCAATCTGGCTGTTGGAGAATGATCACGGAGATGTCTGAAACCGAACCCGCTACGACCAAGCGTCAGGCCTGGAATGCCGGACGAACCCTCGCAATCCGCCACGAAGTCCGTGCCTGAATTCGCGCGGCAGGCGGGGATACAGATCGTGGCTCCCGGCAAAAAGCTTCGGGGCGTGACCACATCCGAGATCAGGGGCACATATGACGTTCGCGCGGCGCTAAGGCAGCTGATTGCCGGGGCGGGGCTGCGAATCGTGAAAGACGATGGCGCGACGATCACGCTTGCGCAGGCGAGCGCCGCCGCTGTTGCGCCGCGTCAATATCATGTGATGGCAATGGCAAGCAGCCAAATGCCCTCCGAGCAGGCCAGCCCAGCGCCCGCGCGGACTGACGAGGCTCCTGTCGACGACATCATCGTCACGGCGCGCAGGCGCGACGAGACGTCGATAGCGGTTCCCGTTGTGCTCACGGCGGTGGGCGCGGCCGAACTCCAGCGGCGCGGGATCAACGGCGCCGACGCGCTCGCCCAGCTGGTTCCCGGCCTGACCATTTCAGGATCTGGCGGCGGCATCCAGGGCGGCACGATCGCGTTGCGCGGCGTCGCCGGCCCCGACACCAACCCGCTGGGCGATCAGGCGGTGTCGTTCAACATCGATAGCGTGCAGATCGCGAAATCGGGTGTACGCCGCCTCGGCTTCATGGATCTCCAGCAGGTCGAGGTTCTCAAGGGACCGCAGGCGCTGTTCTTCGGCAAGAACAGCCCGGCAGGCATTATTTCGCTCCGCACCGCCGACCCGACACCCCATTTCGCGGCCAAGGCCTCGTTGGGTTATGAGTTCAACGCGCATGAGTGGCGCGGCGAAGGGTTCGTTTCGGGACCGCTGACCGATACGCTGGGCGCGCGCCTTGCGTTCTACGGCTCGGATATGCGCGGCTGGGTGAAAAGCGTGGTTCCGGCGGACAGCCCCTTTGCACCGTTCCACCGTTACGGTCTCCGCAATCGTGAATGGGCGGTGCGCGGTACATTGAAGTTCGATCCAACCAACGCGTTCAGCGCGCGCCTTAAACTTACCTATGGCAAGACCGACAGCGCATCGAACGCAAACAATGCGCAGGTGGTCAATTGCCCATTTGGGACCTCGCAGCTCGTGGGCGTAGTGAGCGATTGCAAGGCCGACACGCGCACTAACCGCACCGACAATATCGGCGCGGTTTTCACGCCCTACGAGCCAAGGTTCGGTGATGGGGAGCTGTTTAGCAAAAGTAATCAGATCCTCGCCGGGCTGGAGATGAACTATAAGCTCGGCGATGCGGTCGACCTCACCTCTGTGACCGGCTTCTATCGGAACGCGGTCGTCAATGTCGATCAGTTCGCTACCTATCCTGTCGTTCCAATCTTCAACTTCGGCAGTGTCGGCCTGCCGACGCTTGCCGCCTTCGTCCAGTTCAAGCACCGGCAGATTTCGCAGGAGCTTCGTGCGAACAGCCATTTTGACGGCCCCTTGAATTTCACGGTCGGCGGGATCTACACCGACACACGGTCATCGTCTGCCAACCACGCTTTCGGCAACGCCACCAACCCCGTCGAGGTGGCGCAATATCTGCTGACCCAGGACGGCACCGCCTATTCGGTGTTCGGCCAGGCACGGTTCGATGTTACGCCGCAACTCGAACTGTCAGCGGGTGGGCGCTATTCGCATGAAAAGAAGACGCTCCCCGTCGCGCTTGCGGATTTCACCGGTTCGCGCACGAACCCGATGCTGCCCTTTGCGCCACCTGTGGATAGGGTTTCCTTCAACAATTTCTCGCCGGAGCTGACAGCCAGCTATCGCCCGAGCGAGAGGTTGACCTTTTTCGGATCGTATAAGACCGGGTTCCTGTCGGGCGGTTTCAATGGCAGTACGGCGTCCTTTGCCGTTCCCATCAATTATGGACCACAGAAGATCAAAGGCTTCGAGGGCGGCGTGAAAGCGGCGTTGCTGGATGGCGCGCTTCGCACCAATCTCTCGGTCTTCAGCTATAAGGTCACCGGCCTTCAGATTACCGCCTTTGAGGGTACTATCGGCACGATCCGGAACGCCGGCGGCGTGCGGACCAAGGGCATCGAGTTCGACATGAACTACCGCACACCGATCGAGGGACTGACCCTGAGAGGCGCCCTCAACTATAATCACGCACGCTACACTGACTATTTCGGGCCGTGCTGGCGGGGACAATCGCAAGGACAGGGCTGTAATTTCCGCGCGACCGGCGGCGGCAACGCCCGCCCGATCCTTCCGGGCGAGAATGGCAATGTTCAGGATCTGGCTGGAAAGCGTCTCATCAACGCGCCCGACTGGGCCGGGAATGTCGGCGCAAACTACGAAACGCCGCTTGGCGATTCGCTGAAGCTTGGCCTTTCGGCCGATGTCGACTTCGCCAGCCGGTCGCCTCATGACGCCAGCCTGTTTCCGCTCCTGATCTCGCCCAAATATGCCCTCGTGGGCGCCACGGCGCGCATCGCGAATGCCGACAACAAATGGGAAGTGGCGTTGATCGGCCGCAATCTGACCGAAAAATATTATTGGGCAAGCGGACAGCAGTTGCAATTCACCGGCGGTATTTCCGGCACCACCACCGCAGGTGCACCGGCAGATGCCTATGCGGTAATCAACCGCGGCCGGGAAATCATGCTTCGTCTGACGGTTGCCTTCGGGCAATAGTCATCGGCGCTGACACTGATGTCGTACGAACCTTGGTATCCGGAAATGGATATCAAGGTCCGTGCGTGGGTGCGATGGTTTGAAAGAAAGCCAGCCTTTGAACGGAAGGAAATTGCCGCGCGCGAGAGCGGCGGTCGGTATAAAGCGGGGCGTATCCCTGTGTAGAGGTCAACGGCTTTAAGCTCGCACTGGCTAAGACGATTGAAACCGTAAACGCGGCTTGAGGGAACAAAGGGATGGATATGTCGACGCGGATTTCGATGGTGGCTCTGGTCATCGCACTTGCTGGTAGTAGCGCCACCGGGCAAACTCCGAGACTTCTGGATCAGAAGCCCGCCAGCGCCAAGACCCGCGAGGTGCTCGCGAAGCCAATACCTACGAGTGCGGAGGACCGACGCGACTTCGACTTCAGCGAGCGCGGCTTCATGGGGACCATTCCATCGGTCAAGGATGCAAATGGCCGGGTATTGCGCGACCTGACCGCTTATGACTGGGCGGCCAAGACCAAACCCGACACCGTCAATCCCAGCCTCTTGCGTGCGACCGCTCTCTCCGCACGCAGCGGCCTCTTCAAGGTGACGGACGGCGTCTACCAGGTGCGTGGCGTTGATGCCGCGAACATGACCATCGTCGAAACCGCGACCGGCTATCTGATCGTTGACCCGCTGATGTTCAAGGAAACCGCCCAGGCGGCGATGGGCCTGGTTTATGCCAAGTTGGGCCAGCGACCGGTGCGGGCTGTGATCTACACACATTCCCATGGTGATCATTACGGCGGTGTCCGGGGCGTGGTCACGGAAGCGGATGTAAAGGCTGGCAAGGTTGCGATCATAGCTCCGGACGGATTTATGCGAGAACTCATATCCGAGAGTGTCATCGCCGGTCCCGCCATGGGCCGCCGTACACAATATCACGCCGGGTCCGCGCTGAAAGAAGACCCACAGGGCCTCGTTGGCATCGGCGTGGCCCTAGGCCACCTGGAGGGCACCAGTACTTTCCTGGCTCCCACGGACACTGTGACCCGCACCGGGGAGACCCGCCGGATCGACGGCGTGGACATCGAGTTTCAGATGGTGCCGGAAAGTGAAGCGCCATCCGAATTTAACCTCTATCTGCCGAAGCAGCGCGCCCTGCTGATCGCGGAGACCGCCAGTTGCAGTCTGCACAATGTTCAGACGTTGCGCGGCGCGCGGCCTCGGGATGCTCTGCGCTGGGCGGGCTATCTGACCGAGGACCTGAACCTCTATGCCGGGCGGTCCGATGTGGTGATGATGAGCCACTGTTGGCCCAGGTTCGGACAAAGCGAGGTCAGGGATTTCCTCACCAAGCAGCGCGACACATACAAGTTCCTCCACGACCAGACCGTCCGGCGCATGAATATGGGAGAGACGCCCACCGAGATCGGCGACGAGCTTCAGCTTCCCGAAAGCCTGGCGAAGGAATGGTACAATCGCGGCTATTATGGCACGGTCAGCCACAATGCGAAGGGCATTTACGATCGCTACCTCGGCTGGTTCGACGGGGTGCCCGCCAACCTCAATCCGCTGCCGACGGTAGAAGCCGCAAAGCGCTATGTGGCACTGGCCGGTGGCCCGGAGAAAATGCTCGCCGCAGGTCAGGCCGCTGCGACCAGCGGCGATTACCGCTGGGCGGCGGAAGTCCTCCAAAAGCTGGTTTTCGCCCAGCCTACATTGGAGGCGCGCGCCGCACTGGCGGACGTTTACGAACAACTGGGATATCAGAGCGAGAGCGGTCTCTGGCGCAATTTCTACCTCTCCGCGACGAAGGAGCTTCGGGATCCCCCTAAGGCTCAGTTCCCGACGATGACAAGAATCTCGGACACGATGCTGGCCATGCCTACAGGATCCTATCTGGAAGTCCTGGCGACAAGGTTGGATCCTGCCAGGATCGGCGATGCGCCACTCAGCCTGAACATGATCGTCAAAGACAGGAGTGAACATGCGCTGATCACGCTTTCCAACCGTGTCCTGCTGGGTGAGATGGGAGCCAATAGCGATACAGCCAACGCGACCATCGAGGCGCCGTGGGCCACCATCTTGCAGCTTTTCTCCGGCGCGCGGCTGGCAAAATTGGAGACAGAGAGCGGTTTGAAAATCGCGGGCGATAAAGGCGCTGTCGAACGCCTGCGATCAGCGCTCACGACTTTCGGCAACTTTGACATCGTCACGCCCTGACGCAGACGGCCGCCTTCGATCCTGCCCGTCATGCGGATACTGGTGCATTATTGAGCGGACTTATCGCGTACCGAAGCAAGGCGACTAAGACCAAGATCGACTTTCGCCGCGTAGCAGCCTGCTGGGTTTTTTGACCTACATATGTGGGGGCGATCTGGGCTCTTACTGGGACCGGCAAATAATTTCACTCTTTCATTGCCACGATTAGAATTAAGGCCGTTTTCCACAGACGCATGTGCCGTCCTTCTCGACACGATCCTTATACCCAACGAAACCCTACCCATCCAAAGGCCGATAGGCCTGGCTTTGGGTAGCCGATGCGCCGGTGACCGTTGCACCAAGGAGGAAGGCAAAGATTATTGTTCTCACGTTTGATGTCCTCATCAGGGGACGCGGATATTTGAGCGGCTGCGCGATGAGCACGGCTTCACCGGCGGTATTACGATTGTTCGTGATTATGTGGCGGGCGCCAAGCTGCGCAGCCGGGACGGTTTCATCCCGCTGAGCCACAAGCCGGGGCACCCGCAGGTGGACTTTGGCGAGGCAGACGGGATCATCGGCGGCAAGCTGACGCGGTTCTGGTCATTGGCGGACCAGAGGTCTTTCAGTTCGTTCGTGTACAGGTCTTCGAGGCTTTCGGGTGTGGACATAATCGATCTTTCAGAATGGGAATAAGTTCTTGGGGAGCGGACGAGCTCTGACGATCACTGGTTGGTGACCGAGAAAAGCTCCATGACCGCTCTCGATGAGTTCAGCGGAACGTCGCGGCAGACTTTTCGCTGGTCGAGCTATGGCCACCGTTGCGGGCCAAAATGCTGCGGACGGTCCCAGTGTCGAAGCCGCCGTCTTGCGCGTCGACGGATACGAAGACAGCACCGCTTTTCATCCGGTCGTTATAATAGCCAGCATCTTCCTTGCTGACGCCGTGCTTTGTCAGTGTCTCGTTCAACGTACCAACCGCGGCGCCAGCTAACGCCCCAATCGCTACTGCTTCCGGAACCGCAGCAGCGGCGATCGCGCCAGCCGCTACCAGCGGACCGACGCCTGGAATGGCAAGCGCCGCGACGCCCAAGCCCGCGCCCAGCGCACCGCCTCCCAAGATGCCGCGCAGGACGTTGCGGTGACTTTCATCGGTTATTTCGCCATCGCCGTTCGTCGTGGTCGTCGTGCCGTCGTGATGAGCTATGATCGAGAGGTTGGCATCATTGATGCCTGCGGTCCGCAGTTCGGTGATCGCGCTCTGGGCTTCCGACTGGGTATCGAACAGCGCCGATATGATTGTGTCGCTCATTATTCTCTCCTGAATTTTTCGTTTGGCCAGAACCGACTGCTTAGCCACCAGCCTTCGGCACGGTTAGCTGCGCAGTATCGTGATAATGTACTGGCACGACACGATAACCGAACTGGGACTTTTTAGTTCATCTCAACCCGCTCTCATAAAATAAATCAGGAGGTTGATTTGACCAATATCGGCCAATTTTAGCCAATCGACTGATACAGGTTATGACGATTGCAGGCGACGTGCCTCATCTTCTCCCCGATTTTTTATGAATCTCGAAACTTAAAGAACGAAATTCATCCACCGCACCTTGGTGCCCCGTTTCAAATTTCGTGGTCCCGGCAACCCTTATCCAATCCAATGGTTGAGGGGCCGCATAAAGAGGAACCGTTGATGACGCACAAACCGGCAATACCCGCAGCCAGACGCTGCCTTACCCTGCCCATCCGGCGCCGCGCGTCGAGCATGTGGATGTCGCTGCGCACGACGATGAAACATGTCCGTCTTCAGACAAGGCCCCGGCCCATCGCGCCGGCATGATTGGCGCCGCGGTCGGGATCGGTTCTGCGGCGATCGTCGCTGCTTTGCTGTACGCGCGCAGCAGAAAGGGTTGAGGTTAGCATACAGCTCGGCAGCTACATCTCCGCCTGCGGCCACACCATTTGCAGCGTTCCTTCACAAGCGCCGCAAAACTTTGCGAACCATGATGCCCATTACGGACGAGCAGCTGTCAGGAGCGAACATCACCGAGGAGCACATGGTGGTGGCAGCAAGCGACCGGGTCCATGCCAGTTCCAGATACCTATAAGAGTCCAGCAGCCTGACTTTTTAAAATAGCTGGATCGGCTCAGGCCTTTGATCGAGATACTCTGAGGACGCGATGTTTTTTCTCTTTTCAAACCGATTGGGATGCGCCGGGTCCGTGCTGATATCGGCGATTGTCACGATGCTGCTGTTTTACGTCCTTGGCTGGCTGTGACGATGCGGAAACTGTTCCTGGCGGCGCTGCCGCTTTTGTCCGTCGTTCAAGCCTGCGGGATAGAGAGGTCGGCAGAACATGGCCCGGCCATTTCGGAAGAAGATCGGGCCTATGGGAAAGAGGCGCATCCTCAGTTGCTGGCAGAGTTCGGCGGAGACTATCGTTCCAAGCAATCAGCCTATGTCCGCACTATAGGCGAGCGCGTCGCATCGGCAGCCGGGCTGGGAGGGCAATGCACCTTCACGCTCGTCAACAGCGACGTCGTGAACGCGTTCGCGGTCCCCGGCTGCTACATCTATGTCACGCGCGGTCTTGCCGCGATCGTGACCAGCGAGGCCGAGCTGGCCTCGGTGCTCGGACATGAGGTCGGCCATATCGTTGGTCGCCATGCGCAGAAGCAGGAACGCCGCTCCTTATGGCGTACGTTGGGCGTCATCGCCGTGAGCCTGGCCGGCTCGGAGCGGCTCACCAGGCTGACGAGCCAAGCGGTCCAGTATTTTGGTCTGCGCTATTCGCGGACACAGGAATATGAAGCCGACGATCTGGGTGTCGGCTATCTCGAGCGCGCTGGATATGATGTCTACGCGGCGGCGGACATGCTGGCGGCTCTTCAACGGCAGGATGATTTCATGACGGCCACGCGCGGCCGCGACCAGGCGCGCAGCGTGCCGGAGTGGGCGCTTAGCCATCCGCTTACGAAGCATCGTATCGATCGCGCATATGAGAGCGCACAACAGACTGGGCTCAAGGATGATGCGCTTCCGGAAAACTCGGAGCGTTATCTCGCCGAGGTAGACGGCTTGCTATACGGCGATGACCCTGAGCAAGGCTTTGTGACGGGACGACGGTTTGCGCATCCGGTCATGCAGATATCTTTTGAAGCGCCCGCGGGCTTTGCCCTGACCAACAGCCCCCGGGCAATCGGGATTCATGGACCAGGCGGTATTTCTGGAGAATTTGGCGGTGGCGAGATCGGGGAAGGCGGTCTGAAGGGATATGCCCAAGCCCTAACGGCCGAGGTGGTCGGCGGGGCCTCTGCGCAAGTGACAAGCGCGGCTGTCACGACGATCAATGGCCTGCCAGCAGTCCTGACTCGCATCCAGTTGAAGGTTCGCGATGGAAGCATACCGATCGACATCGCCGCTTATGATGGAGGCTCGGGACGGGCATATCATTTTGTCATTGCCTCGCCCCCGGCGGACACCAAGGCTTCCACAGTGCCCGCTTTGTTTGCGTCTTTCCGCCGGCTGTCGCAGCAGGAGATCGCCTCATTGCGGCCTCGCTTTGTCAGAACCGTTAAGGTGTCGGCGGCTGATACGTCCGAGGCCTTGATCCGTCGGGTTGCCGACCCGGCACCGCGGGCGCTCTTTGAGCTACTCAATGGTCGCGGGGCCGACCGTCCCGTTCATCCGGGTGAGATGGTAAAAATCGTAACCTATTTGAGTCGAGAGTGAGGCGCGCTCAGCTGCAACGAATGGGTGGGCAATTGCCTCCGGATTCCCACCGCGCCGTTGCTCGCGTGGCCTGCTGTCGACCGAGGCTGTGTGGAAACGCTGCAAATGTGGTATGATGATCCAACGTTTTGGGGGATCATATGGGTCGCTTCATTTCTGGTGCTGATCGCAAGCAAACCCCGCTATTTCCGCCCTGTGTAGATGACTGGATTGGGGAAGATAATCCGGTCCGCGTGATCGATGCATTTGTCGATGCACTAGATCTTTTGGCGCTTGGATTTGAAGGCGTGGAGCCTGCATCAACGGGTCGCCCTTCCTATCATCCGTCGGTGCTGCTCAAGCTCTACATCTACGAATATTTGAACCGCGTGCAGTCGAGCCGTCGCCTGGAGCGCGAAGCCGATCGCAATGTCGAGCTCATGTGGCTGGTGGGTCGGCTTGTTCCAGATCACAAGACGATTGCGGATTTCCGTCGCGACAATGGCGGAGCGATGCGCGACGTCAGCAGAGCGGCATGGACGATCTCTTCGCCACTCCCAGCGCTATAAACCCCGGAGAGCGCAGCGCGCTAGAGATCAGCAACGGATTGACTGCCGGACGAGAGAAGGTCCTAGAATTGCTCGGTCAAAAGCCCGAAGGCTTGCAATGGGAGACCCTATGGCCCGCGATCCTCGATGCCTGCGTGGTCACATATAACCAGATTGGGGATTGTGTCCGCAAGCTGCGCGAAACGGCCCAAATTGAAGTTCCGGACTGGACCAGCTCGGCGATCAAGCGACCGCGGGACGATTACATAATACTGCCTGCACGTTGAGCGTCAGCTTTCTGTGCTTCTGATCCGAAAGCCGACCATCGGAAATGTACCAAAACAGGCCGCTGCTATTCACGGCGAACGGTTATGCGGGTCGAGCGAAGGGAAGCGAGCTTGGGAAGGGGTGTTGCGCCGGGCCGCACGCCGCTGACCCTCGAAACGCGTCGAGGACGGAAATAAAGGAACTGCGGCATAGAGTGCGCACGGGCAGGCAGATTAGCGCAGCCACCAAACGCCGGTCAGCCTGGGCGGAGGATGAACGAAAAGCAGCGGCCACGAGTGGAATCACCCATGGCCGTCAAGCCAGTCAGGCCCAGCCTAGCAAAAAGGCAATGTTACCCCAGCGTTACCCCGCTAAAGGTCTGGATTTTGCCCATACGGGCTAAGACATTGTAATTGCTGGCTATCTGGAGCGGGCGAAGGGATTCGAACCCTCGACCCCAACCTTGGCAAGGTTGTGCTCTACCCCTGAGCTACGCCCGCTCTGGCGGCCGGGAGGAAGTCCTCTCGGCGGGTGAGGCGTGGCACCTAGCAGCGGTTATTTGGTTGGGCAAGGGGAGAATCGTCGCCGGACGAAATTAGCGGTTGGGAGTCAGACTGTCCCTGTTTCGGACGAGAGCGGCAGTATATTGTTTGACAAAAGCCGGCGTAGTCCGCCTGTCAGTTGCGTTTAGCAATCATTTCACCGACCGTGGGATCAAATACCGGCGCGCTTCGTATGGCATGTTGGTCAGGAGACATGTTCATGACATCCGAAAATATCAGCCGGCGCGGCCTTTTGCATGGAAGCGCGGCGCTCGTGGCTGCCGTACCGGCGTTTGGCGTTGTGCAGGCTGGCGTGGCGCCAGGCCATAAAGCGAGCGAAAGGACGAGCATGGCCTCGGTTGGAATGACGATCAACGGGCAGGATGTGCATCTTCAACTCGATCCGCGGACGACGCTGCTCGATGCGCTGCGCGAACATCTGCACCTGACCGGCACGAAAAAGGGATGCGATCATGGTCAGTGCGGCGCATGCACGGTGATCGTCGAGGGACGGCGCATCAACAGCTGCCTGACGCTGGCGGTGATGCACGAAGGCGAGGAAGTGACGACGATCGAGGGGTTGGGTACACCGGACAAGCTGCATCCGATGCAGAAGGCCTTCATCGTCCATGACGGCTATCAATGCGGCTATTGTACGCCGGGGCAGATCTGTTCGGCAGTAGCGGTGCTGGACGAGATCGAGGCCGGTATTCCGAGCCATGTGACCGACGACCTTGATCATGTCGCCTTTTCCGACGTCGAGCTGCGCGAGCGGATGAGCGGCAATATCTGCCGCTGCGCCGCCTATCCCAATATCATTGCGGCGATCCGTGACGCCAGCGGCCACGGCGCGGCGGAGGACAAGGCATGAGGCCCTTTACCTATGAGCGCGCGACCAGCGTGGATGGAGCGGCAAAGGCGGCGGCTGCGGTGCAGGGTGCGCGCTTCATCGCCGGCGGCACCAACCTGCTGGACCTGATGAAATTGCAGATAGAGACGCCCGCGCATCTGATCGACGTGAATCATCTGGGGCTGGACCGGATCGAGCCGACGCCGGAGGGCGGCCTGCGCATCGGCGCGCATGCGCGCAACACCGATCTGGCCACCGACAAGGCGGTGCGGCGCGACTATGCGGTGCTGAGCCGCGCGCTGCTGGCCGGCGCATCGGGGCAGTTGCGCAACAAGGCGACGACGGCGGGCAATCTGCTCCAGCGCACCCGCTGTCCCTATTTTTACGACACGCGCATGCCGTGCAACAAGCGCAAGCCGGGCAGCGGGTGCGGCGCGATCAAAGGCGCGAGCCGGAGCCTTGGCATCATCGGCGTCAGCGACGCCTGTATCGCGCATCATCCGTCCGACATGGCGGTGGCGATGCGCCTGCTCGACGCCACGGTCGATACCGTCGCGGCGAGTGGCGCGCGGCGTTCGATCCCGATCGCCGACTTTCATCGCCTGCCGGGCGAAACGCCGCATATCGAGACGGCGCTGACACCCGGCGAGATCATAACCTCGGTCACTTTGCCCAGGCCGCTGGGTGGACGGCACATTTATCGCAAGGTGCGCGATCGCGCATCCTACGCCTTTGCGCTGGTGTCGGTCGCGGCGGTGTTCGGCAAGGACGGGTCGGCGCGCTTCGCGTTCGGCGGCGTTGCGCCCAAGCCGTGGCGCGTGGCCGAGGCCGATGCGGCGGCGGGCGCGGGCGCAGGCGCGGTGGCGGAAGCAGTGCTGGCAGGCGCGCGATCGACGGCGCAGAATGATTTCAAGAAAGGGCTGACGGCGCGCACCCTCGCTTCGGTCTTTCGCCAGACGGAGGGCCGGCCATGAAGTTCGATTCGCCCGCCACGACAAGTCCCATCGATCGCGGACGCGTCATCGGCAAGCCGCTCGACCGGATCGACGGCCCCGCCAAGGTCACGGGCACCGCGCCCTATGCCTTTGAACGGCACGATGTCGCACCCAACGCCGCCTATGGCTGGATCGTCGGCGCGGCCATCGCCAAGGGCAGCATCACTTCCATCGACTCTGGCGCTGCCGAAGCCGCGCCGGGCGTGCTGGCCGTCGTCACCCACCGCAATGCCGGACCGCTCGCCAAGGGCAATATGAATACCGCGCATCTGCTGGGCGGCCCCGGCATCGAACATTATGATCAGGCGGTGGCGCTGGTCGTCGCCGATACGCTGGAACAGGCGCGCGATGCCGCAAAGCTGGTGCAGGTGGACTATGCGCCGGTAAAGGGCCGCTTCGATCTGGCGGCCGAGCGGGATATGGCGATCAAGGCGCCCGACGGTTTCGGCGGAGCGGCGGATACAGCGGTCGGGGACTTTGCGGGCGCTTTTGCCCGCGCGGCTGTGAAGATCGATCAAAGTTACACCACGCCCGATCACAGCCATGCGATGATGGAGCCGCATGCGACCACCGCCGCCTGGAACAATGGCAAGCTGACGCTGTGGACATCCAACCAGATGGTTGCGTTGACGCTCAAGGACGTCGCAAAGACGCTGGGCATGAAGCCCGAGGATATCAGGCTGGTCTCGCCCTATGTCGGCGGCGGATTTGGCGCGAAGCTGTGGCTGCGCGCCGATGCGCTGCTGGCGGCGCTGGGCGCGCGCGCCGTGGGACGGCCGGTGAAGGTCGCGATCGCGCGGCCGCAAATCCCCAATAATACGACGCATCGGCCGGCGACGATCCAGCGCATCCGCATCGGCGCGGGCAAGGACGGCGTGATCGACGCGATCGGGCATGAGACATGGTCGGGCGATCTGCCCGACGGCGGCGCGGAAATGGCGTCGCAGCAGACCCGCCTGCTCTATCGGGGCGACAACCGCATGACCGCGCACCGGCTGGCGACGCTCGACCTGCCCGAAGGCAATTCGATGCGCGCGCCGGGCGAGGCGGTGGGCCTGCTGGCGCTCGAAGTGGCGATGGACGAACTGGCCGAAGCCTGCAATCTCGATCCGGTCGAGCTGCGCATCCGCAACGATGTGCAATATGATCCCGAAGCCGGGCCGCAGCGCCCCTATTCCAGCCGCAAGCTGGTCGAATGTCTGCGACACGGCGCGGACCGTTTCGGCTGGTCGCGCCGCCAGGCGAGGCCGGGGCATATGCGCGACGGGCGATGGCTGGTCGGCATGGGCGTGGCATCCGCCTTTCGCGGCGCGCTGACGACGGATTCGGCCGCGCGGGTCGGGGTGGATGGCATGGGCCGCGTGATCGTGGAAACCGACATGACCGATATCGGCACCGGCAGCTATACGATCCTTGGCCAGACGGCGGCGGAGATGATGGGGGTCGATCTGGCGGCCGTCACGGTGCGGCTGGGCGACAGCAAATTTCCGGTTTCGGCAGGGTCCGGCGGGCAGTGGGGGGCGGCAAGCTCGACGGCGGGCGTCTATGCCGCCTGTCTCGCGCTGCGCCGGTCGCTTGCCGAAAAGGCAGGTTTTCCCGTCGATCAAGCGACGTTCGAGGACGGGCTGGTGCGCTTCGGCAACCAGTCGCAGCCGCTGGGCAAGCTGGCGGGACGCGACGGGCTGTGGGCGGAGGAAAAGGCGGAGTTCGGCGATCTGGCGAAACGCTATGCGCAGGCGACGTTCGGCGCGCATTTCTGCGAAGTGGGCGTCGATGCCGACACCGCCGAAATCCGCATCCGGCGGATGAGCGGCGTCTTTTCGGCGGGGCGAATCCTCAACCCCAAATCGGCGCGCAGCCAGGTGATCGGCGCGATGACCATGGGTGTGGGCGCGGCGTTGATGGAGGAACTGACGGTCGACACGCGCTTTGGCTTTTTCGTCAATCACGACATGGCGGAATATCTGGTGCCGGTACATGCCGATATTCCCGCGCAGGATGTGATCTTCCTCGACGAACTGGACGACAAGGCGTCGCCGCTCAAGGCCAAGGGCGTGGGCGAACTTGGCATTTGCGGTGCGGGCGCGGCGGTGGCGAACGCTATTTATAATGCGACCGGCATCCGCCTGCGCGATTATCCGCTGACGATCGACAAGCTGCTGGAACGGGCGAAGGGATCAGCCCTTTTTCAAGGGTAGTCGATCGCCATCACCTCATATTCCTTCTCGCCCGCCGGCAACGCCACTCGGCGCAGATCGCCCACCGCCGCGCCGCGCAGGGCGCGGGCGATGGGCGATCCCCAGCCGATACGCCCGGCATCGACATCGGTTTCGTCATTGCCGACGATGGTCACGGTGCGATGATTGTCATCCTCGTCCGCGATCGTGACGGTCGCGCCGAAATAGACGCGGCTGCGGTCGGCCTGCTCGCGCGGATCGATGACCTTGGCGTCCTTCATCTTCTTCGACAGGCGGCGCAACTGGCCGTCAATCTCGCGCATTCGCTTGCGGCCGTAGAGATAATCGCCATTTTCGCTGCGGTCGCCATTGCCCGCCGCCCAACTAACGACCTCGACGATGGCGGGGCGTTCGACCCCGAGAAGCTGGTCATATTCGGCGCGCAGCTTCGCGAAGCCTTCGGGGGAGATGTAATTGGGGTAAGGGGTTGTCATTGCCTTCCCCCTAATCCGGTTTGATATCCTCGTCATCCCGGATCAAATCCGGGATGACGGAATGAAGGAAGGTCGGCACTTAGCCCGGTGTCTGCTTGCCCAGATAGCGCGACAGCACCGCGCTCGTGCCCCGAAATTTCGCGCGCTCCGGGTTCATCGCTTCATAGACGACGGCATTTTCGAGCACGCGCTGCACATAGTTTCTGGTTTCGAAAATCGGGATCTGTTCGATCCAGCGCAGCATGTCCGCGCCCGGCAGCCGTGGGTCGCCATTGGCGGCGAGCCATTTGTTCACATTGCCCGGCCCCGCATTATAGGCCGCGACGGCGAGCGGGTAGCTGCCGCCATAATAGTCGAGCATGCGCTGGAAATAGCCCGAACCCAGCATGATGTTATAGCTCGGATCGTCCAGCGATCCGCCGCCCAGCCCGAGCTTGCCCGCCTGTTCGCGCGCCGTGCCGGGCATCAGCTGCATCAGGCCGCGCGCGCCGGCATGGCTGACGATCTGGCGGTCGAACTGGCTTTCCTGCCGCGCGATGGCGTGGACCATGGTCCAGTTATATTGCGCCGAGGGAGGGACAGGTACGCGCGGAAACGCTGCCTCGCCATAGCCGGTAAGGCCACTGGAAACCGCGCGGCGGCCGACCATCACGCCCATGTCGGGGCGGCCGATCGACTGCGCCAGCTCGGCGGCGAGAAAATGATCGGTGTCGGTGTCGGCATTATTGGCGATCGCGCGGGCGAATTTGCTCTGATCCTCCCAATAGCCCATTTGTCCGAGCGCCCGGACGGCACGCACGACGGAGCGGGCGTTGAAGGCTTCGCGCTCGGCCACCGAAATCGGCACGCCGCGCTCGACGGTGGCGGGCGGCGGGATCGGCCGGCCAAGCCGTTCGAGCGCGAGTTGGCCGTAAAACTGGTCGGGGAATGCACCGGCTTGCGCGAAATAATTGTTGGCGGATGCGGGATCGCCAGCGGCCAGCGCGGCGCGGCCGGCCCAATAATAGCCCTTGGACTGGGTCTGCGGCGATTTGGCCCCCATGGCATAGCGGCGGAACATGGCGATCGCGTCGACCGGACGGCTCAGATTATAGAAGGCAGTGCTACCCGCCAGCCAGGCGAGGCTGGTATAGTCATCGCGCTCGCCGATCGGCCGGTCGCGCACGTCGACGCCCGGCGCATAGGCATCGTCCAGCTTGCTCGCAATCGCATAGACAAAGCTCCACTGGCTGTCGGCGGCGGATGCGCGCGCCTGCCCCAGCAGCGTTTCATACCATTTTTCGGCATTGGCGGGGCGGAAGCTGATCGTCGACCGGTTGGCCAGATATTGCCGCGCCGCGACCCAGTTGCCGGTATCCCGCAGCCAGCCGGCCTTGTCGGCGATGAAGCCCGCATCGGTCATGCCAATGCCTTCGGCCGCCTGCATCCTGATGGCAGCGTCGGGCGCCTTGCGGCGAAAGGCGATTCGCGCCTCGAATGCCGGGCGGCGCGCGGGCGAGGCATAGGCCAGCATCCGTGCCGCCCCGTTTATGTCGCCCGCCCAAAGCAGCGCATCGACGCGCTGGTCATGATCGGCGGGCGTGAAGCCCGTTCCGAACAGCGACAGCAGCCGCGCTTCGTCAGCGGCGGCGAGCGATCCGCCGACCCAGGCGTTGCGCGCGGCGATTCGCGCTTCGTCCATCCGGCCGAGCTGCATCAGCGCCACCGCGTTGCGGGCGTGCCCGGTGGCGGTTCGCGCCGGGAAGCGGGCGAAGAAGGCAGTGACCTGGCGCGGATCGAAGCTGTCGGGATTGATCCCGCCTTCGGCCAGCTTGCGCATCCGGTCCTCGCCGGGCCAGCCGGGATTGGCGATCAGGAAGTTCGCATAGGTCGAAAAGCCCATACCATCGCTTTGCGACAGCATGCGCCACTGGCTGATCGTGGCGGCAACCGAACCGTCCTGCGCCACGCCGATCCGGCTCTGTGCCTGGCTCCAGGAGCTGGACTGGGGCGGCGTGCCGCTGCCGGGCAGGGGCTGAACCACCGCACCCCGCGGATAGACGGGAGCGGGCGCACCGGACTCGGTGGGAAGCGATTCGGTCTGGGCGCTGGCGCCGGCGGTCAGAAGCAAAAGGGCGATAAGGGGCATACGGACGAGAAAGGCCTTTGGACGAGGAGGGGCGTGCATGCTGGACATTATCGTCATTGCATCCTTATCAGGCCCTGAATGACGCGCTATAGCGCGCCCTTTGCCGCCATCATGCCGTGGCTGCCCGGATATGAGAAGGAGTTTACGCATGTTTTCCGGGTCGATTCCAGCCCTGGTGACGCCCTTTCGCGACAGGGCGATCGACGAGGAAGCATTTCGCGCCTTCGTCGACTGGCAGATCGCGGAAGGATCGAGCGGGCTGGTGCCTTGCGGCACCACCGGCGAGAGCGCCACCATGACCGTGGAAGAGCATAATCGGGTCATCGCCATCTGCGTCGATCAGGCGGCAGGACGCGTGCCCGTGATCGCCGGGTGCGGCTCCAACGATACGCGAATCGCGCTGGAACATATGTTTGCCGCGCAGGCCGCTGGCGCCGATGCGGCGCTGGTGGTCGCTCCCTATTACAATAAGCCCAATCAGGACGGAGTTTTCGCGCATTTCGCCTGGCTGGCCGAGCGCTGCGACCTGCCGATCATCCTGTATAATGTGCCGAGCCGCACCATCACGGACATCGGCGTGCCGGTGATCCACCGGCTGGCGCAGGATTATCAGACCATCGTCGGGATCAAGGACGCTACCGGGAATCTGGGGCGAGTCACCGCGCAGCGCTTGGCCTGCGGCCCGGATTTCTGCCAGTTGTCGGGCAATGACGAAACCGCGCTTGGATTCAATGCTATGGGAGGACGGGGCTGCATCTCCGTCACCGCCAATGTCGCGCCACGCCTCGTCGCCGATTTTCAGGCCGCATGCCTTCGCCACGACTGGGATGACGCGTTGGCGTTGCAGGATCGTCTCTATCCCCTGCACGACGCCCTGTTCAGCGATTCTTCACCCGGCCCGGTTAAATATGCGCTCTCGAGGGTTCGTTCCGACATGCCGGGCGACGTCCGGCTGCCGATCACCTGGCCGTGCGAATCGAGCCGGGCGGCGGTGGACCGGGCCCTGGAGATTGCGGGATTGGTTTGAGTCACTATCTCGCGTTGAACGGTTGAAGAAGTAGATCATAATGGCCCGCCCACGTCCCACCACCTTCGACAAGAAGAAGATCGTCGCCGAAAACCGGCGCGCGCGCTTCGATTATTTCATAGAGGATGTGTTCGAAGCCGGCATCGCGCTTCAGGGCACCGAGGTAAAAGCGCTGCGCGGCGGCGAGGGGACGATCGCGGAAAGCTATGCCGAGGTGAAGGGCAATCAGGTGTTTCTGGTGAACAGCAACATCCCCGAATATAGCCACGGCAACCGCGAGAATCACGAGCCCAAGCGTCCCCGCAAGCTGTTGCTGCACGAGCGCGAAATCCACAAGATGCACAGCGCCGTGTCGCGGCAGGGCATGACTCTGGTGCCGTTGATGGTCTATTTCAACAGCCAGGGGCGCGCCAAGATCGAGCTGGCGCTGGCCAAGGGCAAGCAGAATCACGACAAGCGCGAGACGATCAAGGATCGCGACTGGAAGCGCGACCAGCAGCGCATCATGCGGGATAAGGGCTGATGAGCAACAGGCTGACCAGATGGTGGCACGCCAACGCGCCGACGCGCGAATCGATGGAGCATAACCGCTTCATCGCGCCGGTCGCGCATCGCGTGCTGGAACCGTCGCTGTGGCGATTCACGCGCCGGTCGGTGCCACGCGGCGTGGCGCTCGGTCTGTTCGTGGGCATTTTCCTGCTGGTCCCGGGAATCCAGATCGCGGGCGCGGCGCTGCTGGCGCTGCCGGTGCGCGCCAATATTCCGGTCGCAGCCGCGATGACCTTCCTCTCCAATCCCGCGACGACGCCCCTCATCCTGTGGGCTTCGGTCTATATCGGCAACTGGATGCTCGGGCGCACGGCCGACGCATCGGGCTTCATGGCGCTGGTCAACGATCATGCGAGTATCCGCCAATGGTTCGCCTGGCTTTTGTCTGAAGCCGCGCCTGCCATGCTGCTTGGCCTGGCGCTGATTTCGATCGCCGCCGCCGTGGTCGGCTATTTTCTGGCCGACTGGGTCTGGCGGCACCGCATGGGCCGGAAATGGCAGGCGCGCAAATTGAGGATTGGCAAGCGGGCCGAAAGCGGCGCATTGGAGGAAATCGCCGCCGTCTGATCCGCGCTGCGAACCCACCAACGGCGCAGGGGGTCCTTCAAATGCCAGCAAGTTCGCGGTCATGGCCGCTCGAATGACCCCGGATGCGGACGCCTGGGGATCGCAGCCTTCCAACCGTGCCTTCCTGCCCCTCATTGTCCTGACCGCGCTGCTCTGTGCGGCTCTGCTCTTTTACGTCGTTGGTAACTGGGCGCTCGCCGCCGGCTTTGCCGCGACCGTGCTGGCCATGACGGCGCTCGTCGCGTGGGCGCGCCGCATCCTCCCCGCGCCTGCATCCAGCCGGGACGCCACCCCCGACTGGACCGTCGCGCGCGCCGCGGCAGATGCGTCCAGCATGGCGATTGCCGTCACCGATCGCGCCGGTCGCCTCGCCTGCGCCAGCGATTTGTTCGGGGAATGGTTTCCCGGTTATCCCGTGCCGCCGGCGCTGTCGGCCGATGCCGCTCTGTCCGACAGTCTTTCCGTCGCGGCCCGTGCCGCCTGGCGCGACGGCGAGGCGCGGGTGCAGGGCGCGGCCCATGGCGCGCTGCGGCTCGACATCGATATCAAGCGCACCGGCCGGGCCGAGGATTATCTGCTCTGGCGCTTCACCCCGGTGCGCGCGCCCAGTGCGATCGACGATGTCCAGCGCCTGCTGACGGGCGACGCGGGCCGGCAAATGGGCGAAGCAGGCATCATGGCGGTCATGATCGGGGGCGAGGGGCGCATCCGCGCCGCCAATGGCGCCTTCCTCTTGCGCGCAGCGGGGCGGATCGACGCCAATATCACCGGCCGCGACTTCGCCGCGCATATGCGGGTCGATGATAAGGCGCGGCTGTTCCTGTCGCGCGAGGAGGCCGGCGGGCTGCCGCTGCGCCTGTTGCAGGTGCCGCTGCGCCGCGCGAGCCAGTCCGCGCCGGCCAATGGGCAGGCGGCGCAGGATGGCCCGATGCTGCTGCTGCTGGTCGATGAACCGGCGGGCGGCGGTGGCACGTCGGCGCTGTCCTATATCGAAACCTTGTTGTCGCTATTGCCATTCGGCCTCGCCATGGCCGATCGCGATGGGCGCATATTGTTCGTGAACAACGCCTTCGCGCGGGTGGCCGGCCTCAAGCCCGGCGAGAAGCCGAGCTATCCAGGCGATCTGGTCGTGGGGGAGGATCGGGCCGCCGTCGCCGACGCCGTGCGGCGTTTCGCGGTCGGGCCGCAAATGTCGGGCGATGTCGCGGTGCGGATGCGCGACCAGCCCGAGGAGCCGATCGCGCTCAGCCTCGCGGGTGTGCGGGGCCTCGGCGAAGCGGCGGTGCTGCTCAGCCTCAAGGATAATAGCGAGGAGAGCAAGCTCAAGCGGCAGGTGGCGCAGGCCACAAAGATGCAGGCGATCGGCCAGCTGGCGGGCGGCGTCGCGCATGATTTCAATAATATCCTGACCGCGATCATCGGCCATTGCGACCTGATGCTGATGCGCCATACGCCGGGCGACAGCGATTATGACGATGTCCAGCAGATCAAGTCGAACAGCAACCGCGCCGCCGGCCTGACCCGCCAGCTGCTCGCTTTTTCGCGCCAGCAGACGTTGCGGCCGCAGGTGCTGCAACTGCCCGATATCGTCGCCGACGTTTCCAACCTGCTCAAACGCCTGCTGGGCGAGAATGTGAAGCTGGAGGTCAGCCATGGCCGCAATCTGGGCGCGGTCCGCGCCGATCCGGGGCAGTTGGAGCAGGTGATCGTCAACCTCGCCGTCAACGCGCGCGACGCGATGCCCGAAGGCGGCACGGTCAATATCCAGACCTATGCCGTTCCCGCCGCCAAAGTGCGCGAGATGCGGCAGGAAATATTGCCCGCGGGCGACTATACGGCGTTGCGGGTATCGGACAGCGGCCTTGGCATTCCGCCCGACATATTGTCGAAAATCTTCGAGCCCTTCTTCACCACCAAGGAGCTGGGCAAGGGCACCGGCCTTGGCCTTTCGACCGTCTATGGCATCGTCAAACAGTCGGGCGGGTTCATTTTCGCGGAATCGGAACTGGGGCGCGGCGCAAGCTTCATCATCTACCTGCCCGTTTATGCCGGCGCTGACCTTCATGAGGCCAAGGAGCAGAAAGCCCCCGTCCGCCGCAGCGAAACCTGGGGCACGGGCACGGTCCTGCTGGTCGAGGATGAGGATATGGTTCGTGCCGTCGCCGAACGCGCGCTGGTGCGCCAGGGCTATAAGGTGTTGACCGCCGCCGATGGCGAGCAGGGCCTTGAACTGCTGGCGAGCGACGAGACGATCGATCTGCTCATCTCCGATGTCGTCATGCCCAATATGGACGGCCCCGCGATGGTCGCGCGGGCTCGTCGGGCGCGACCGGACCTGCCCGTGTTGTTCATGTCGGGCTATGCCGAGGAGCAGCTGCGCAAGTCGATCGACATCCCCAATGTCGCTTTCCTGCCCAAGCCCTTTTCCGTCAGCCAGTTGGCCGAGGCGGCGCGCGACGCACTGGTGATGCGCCCGGCGGTGCAATGAGCTTGCCGTCGATCAAGCTGTTTATGCTGTGCAAAGGGGGAACGATACGATAGCGAAGCGCAACGAATAACCGGGGAATTACAAGGCATGTCGGAAGGTAAATCCATCCTGATCGTCGAGGATGAGGCGATGATCGGCATGATGCTCGAAGATTATCTCGATACGCTGGGCTATCGGCTCCACGCCGTCGCCGCTTCGGTCGAGGAAGCCTGCGCCCATGCGCGCGAAGGCGGGTTCGACGCGGCGCTGGTGGATTGCAACCTTCAGGGCGAAAAAAGCTGGCCGGTGGCCGATATATTGGTCGCGCAGAGCATCCCTTTCATATTCGCGACCGGCGGCATGGCCGATGATCTGCCATCCGCCCATGCCGGCCGGCCGACGCTGGCAAAGCCCTTCACCATCGGCGCTGTCGAGCGCGCACTGGGCAAGGTGCTGGGCGCGGAATAGGAAATTTCCGTTCCCCTCTTGTTCTGCTAGAACAAAAGAGATACATGATGGGCAGGCGCCGGAGACTCGGCGCTCTCCGCTTGACAGGAGACAAGGCCCATGACCGCAATGCTCTCACTCATAGATTCCAAGAAGACAGGGACCATGGACAGACAGAAAGCATTGGACGCGGCACTCGCGCAGATTGACCGCGCCTTTGGCAAGGGCTCCGCGATGAAGCTCGGCAGCCGCGAAAAGCTTGAGATCGAGGCGATTTCCAGCGGTTCGCTCGGACTCGATATCGCGCTGGGCATCGGGGGCCTGCCCAAAGGGCGGATCATCGAGATTTATGGGCCGGAAAGTTCGGGCAAGACGACGCTGGCGCTCCATGCCATTGCCGAGGCGCAGAAGGCTGGCGGCACCGCCGCCTTTGTCGACGCCGAACATGCGCTCGACCCGGGTTATGCGAAGAAATTGGGTGTCGATATCGATGAACTGATCGTGTCGCAGCCCGACACCGGCGAGCAGGCGCTGGAGATCGTTGATACGCTGGTGCGTTCCAACGCCATCGATATTCTCGTGATCGATTCGGTGGCGGCGCTGGTCCCGCGTGCCGAGATCGAAGGCGAGATGGGCGACAGCCATGTGGGCTTGCAGGCGCGTCTCATGAGCCAGGCGCTGCGCAAGCTGACCGGCTCCATATCGCGATCGAAATGCATGGTGATCTTCATCAATCAGGTGCGCATGAAGATCGGCGTGATGTACGGCAATCCGGAAACGACCACCGGTGGCAATGCGCTCAAATTCTACGCCTCGGTACGCCTCGACATTCGCCGCACCGGCCAGATCAAGGATCGCGACGATATCGTCGGCAATGCGACCCGGGTGAAAGTGGTCAAGAACAAGGTCGCCCCGCCGTTCAAGCAGGTGGAATTCGACATCATGTATGGCGAGGGCATTTCGAAGATCGGCGAGATACTGGATCTGGGCGTCAAGGCGGGAATCGTCGAAAAATCGGGCGCCTGGTTCTCCTATGATTCGATCCGCATCGGCCAGGGCCGGGAAAATTCCAAGACGTTCCTCAAGGAGCATCCCGAACTGGCGGATCAGCTGGAAAAGGCCATCCGCGGCAAGACCGAGGAAGTCGCCGAAGCCTTGATGACCGGACCCGAAGCGGAGGATGATGGCGAATAGGCGCCGATTGTCGCCCGGACAGGATCATCCGGGCGGAAATCGGCGCGGGCTCGCCTGCCTGCCGCTTCACGCACCAAAAAGGCCCGTCGCGCGATTTTCGCGGGCGGGCCTTTTACCGTCGATGCCCCGGCGACGCGCCTGACGCGCACAGGGCTGTGGGCGAGACAGCGGCTTGCGGTTTCGATAGGCTGCGAGCGCGGGAACGGTATCTAGGCCGCCACCCGCGCCTCCGCGCGCCGCCATGGCTCGACGCCATGATTATTTCTTCAATCACGAGCAGCGCGCGGAACGAGCCCATGCGCGGCTGGTTGTGCCGCCGAACAGGGAAGGACATCCATGCGCCTCGCCATCGAAGCGATCCTCGATTATGATTTTAGCGAGCCCACCGACGTGCTGCTCGCGGTGGAGGCGGCGGCGCTTCCCGACCAGCGCCTCATCGACCAGTCGATGACCATCGACAATGCCGGGCCGCTCACCAATCTGGCCGGTGGCAGCGGCATCGGCCGGCGTACATGGACGCGCAGCGGCACCGGCCGGATGCTCACCACCTACCGCGCCACGATCGACGTGGAGCGCCGCGTCGCCGACATCTCGACGCTCAAGAAAAGCCCGCTCCCCAGCCTGCCGGAAGATGTGCTCCCCTTCATCTGGCCGAGCCGCTATTGCGAGGCGGACCGCTTCGTCAGCTTCGTCTGCGGTCATTTCGAAGGGCTGGAAGGCGGTGCGCTGGTGCAGGCGCTGGTCGGATGGGTTCACGACAATCTGCAATATGTATCGGGCAGTTCGGACGGAAATACGACCGCCGCCGACACATTCGTCTCGCAGCAGGGCGTCTGCCGTGACTATGCGCACCTGACCGCAGCGCTGATCCGGTCGCGGGACATCCCCGCCCGGCTGGTATCGGTTTATGCGCTGGGCCTCGATCCGCCCGATTTTCATGCCGTGGTCGAGGTGTGGCTGGATGGAGCCTGGCATCTGGTCGACGCCACCGGCCTCGCGCCGGTCGAGGGTATGGCCCGTATCGCCGTGGGTCGCGACGCTACCGACATCGCCTTCATGACCGCTTTCGGCGGCGCGATGATGAACGAGCAGTCGATCATCGTACGGCAGGTGGAAGACTGAAGCGGCAGATGCTGGGCGGATCGCGAGCCGTCTCGGCCACCAATCCAGGGGGAGGCGGATTTTTGGCAGACGGATGGATATTGCGATGTGGCCGCGCCCTTGCTAACCCGCCTCGCATGATCCAGCCGCCCGAAATTCTCCGTGTCGCCAAAACTCGCGTGTCCTGCGACGGCTCGGGCGATATTCCCGCCGCGCTTGGCCATCCACGCGTCTTCCTGGAAATCGATGAGCATGGCTATGTCGATTGCGGATATTGCGACCGGCGTTTCGTGCTGGCCGGGGGATCTGCCGACACCGCCGATGTCGGGAACGAGCCGGACATTGCTTCGGGCGCGAGCCTTTAAGCTTTTCTATTGGGCTTGCGCGGCGTCGCCCCTATATCGCACGGCATGACCGAACTCGCTTCCCATTTTACCGATGCCCGCGGCTTGCTCTATCGTGACGGCCTGCTCGATCCTGATGGTGCGCGGCGCCTGACCGCACAGGCGCTTGGTGCCTGCGACGATGGCGAACTCTATCTGCAATATCGTGCGAGCGAAAGTTTCGGCTTTGATGACGGTCGCCTCAAAACTGCCGATTATTCGACCGACGCCGGGTTCGGTCTGCGCGGCGTTTCCGGCGAGATGACTGGCTTTGCGCATGCCAATGACATTAGCGAGGCGGCGATCCGCAAGGCGGCGGAGACGCTGACGCTGCTCGATCCGGCGAAGGGCGCGCCCGCGCCGCCGCCGCAGCGGACCAACCGTCATCTTTACACCGACGCCAATCCGCTGGAGATCGTGCCCTTCGCCGAAAAGGTGACGCTGTGCGCCGCGATCGACGCCGCCGCCCGCGCCCGCGATCCGCGCGTCGCGCAAGTGTCGGTAAGCCTCGCCGGCAGCTGGTCGGTGGTCGAGATCGTCCGCGCGGACGGCTTCACCGCCACCGACATCCGCCCGCTGGTGCGGCTCAACGTCTCGGTCATCCTCGAAGAAAATGGCCGGCGCGAGACGGGCGTGTTCGGTGTCGGCGGCCGCTATCTTTATGATCAGGTGATGGAGCCTGTGGTATGGAACCGCGCGATCGACGAAGCGCTGGCGCAGGCGCGCGTCAATCTGCGCTCGGTCGCCGCGCCTGCGGGCGAGATGACGGTATTGCTCGGCCCCGGCTGGCCCGGCGTGCTTGTGCATGAAGCGATCGGTCACGGGTTGGAGGGCGACTTCAATCGCAAGGGCACCAGCGCCTTTTCCGGCCGCGTGGGCGAGCGTGTTGCCGCGCCCGGCGTCACCGTGGTCGACGATGGCAGCATCGCCAGCCGACGCGGCTCGCTCAGCATCGATGACGAGGGTACGCCGACCCGCGAGACCGTGCTGATCGAGGACGGCATCCTTAAAGGCTATATGCAGGATCGGCTGAACGCCCGGCTGATGGGCGTGGAGCCGACCGGCAACGGTCGCCGCGAAAGCTATGCTCATGCGCCCATGCCGCGGATGACCAATACCTTCATCAAGGGCGGCAAGGACGATCCGGCGGAACTGCTGAGCAGCATGAAGTCCGGCATCTTCGCGAAAAGCTTCGGCGGCGGGCAGGTCGACATCGTATCGGGCAAGTTCGTCTTTTCCTGTACCGAAGCCTATCGTATCGAAAACGGCAAGCTCGGCGATCCGATCAAGGGCGCCACCCTGATCGGCGATGGTCCGACCGCGCTGACGAAGGTGATCGGCATCGGTAATGACTGGGCGCTCGACGAAGGCATCGGCATGTGCGGTAAAGGCGGGCAAAGCGTACCGGCAGGCGTCGGTCAGCCGACCTTGCTGATGGAAGGGCTGACGGTCGGCGGCACGGCCGCCTGACGGGGCCCGCCGCTCCCGCCGGTCTGCCTGTTTTTTAGGCAGCTTGTTGGCGCTGCACAAAATTTCGGCGTCGGGTCTCGCCCTGCCTCTCGTCAACCCCGCATTAACGCGCGTTTAAGGAATTGGCACGGCTCTTGCTGATGTTGCCCTGCACACCAGTGAAGGGGGCGACATGAAACTTGTCATGGCTATCATAAAGCCGTTCAAGCTCGACGATGTTCGTGAGGCGCTGTCCTCGCTCGGCATCGCAGGCATGACGGTCAGCGAAGTGAAGGGATTTGGTCGCCAGAAAGGCCAGACCGAAATCTACCGCGGCGCCGAATATTCGACGAACATGGTTCCGAAGATCAAGATCGAGGTCGTCTGCGACGACGATCTCGCGCCGCGCGTCGTGGAAGCGACTCAGGCCGCGGCCAATTCGGGGGCCATCGGCGATGGCAAGATCTTCGTGCTCGATGTCGGTCAGGCCGTGCGGATACGCACCGGCGAGACCGGCGAAACCGCGCTGTAAGAAGGGGGAAATAATGAAAATTTCCAAGACAATTTGCGGCGTAGCGGGGGCCGGGGCGCTTTCGCTCCTCGCCGCCGCGCCCGCCTGGGCGCAAGCTGCGGCCGCGCCCGTAGCTACGGTCAATAAGGGCGACACCGCCTGGATGATGATGTCGACCGTATTGGTGCTGGCGATGATCCTGCCCGGACTCGCCCTCTTTTATGGCGGTCTCGTCCGCACGAAGAACATGCTGTCGGTCATGACGCAGATCGGCGCGGCAGCCTGCCTCGCCATGCTGATCTGGGTGATGTACGGTTATTCGATGGCTTTCGGCCCCGATTATACCAGCGGGCTCAGCAACTTCATCGCGACCTTCGACAAGGCGTTCCTGGCTGGCGTGACGCCTGCTTCGCAGGCCGCGACCTTTACGGCGGGCGTCGAAATCCCAGAATATGTCTTCATCTGCTTCCAGATGACCTTTGCCGCGATCACCGTCGCGCTGGTGCTGGGTTCTGTGGTCGAGCGCATCAAATTCTCGGCTGTGATGGTGTTCGCCGCAGTATGGCTCACGATCGTCTATTTCCCGATCGCGCACATGGTGTGGGCGGCGAGCGGCTATTTCTTCAAACTCGGCGCGCTCGACTTCGCCGGCGGCACCGTGGTGCACATCAATGCGGGCGTTTCCGCGCTGGTGGCGTGCATCATTCTGGGCAAGCGGATCGGCTTCCCCAAGGAGCCGATGGCCCCGCATTCGCTGACGCTGACCGGCGTCGGCACCGGCCTGCTGTGGGTCGGCTGGTTCGGCTTCAACGCCGGTTCGGCGCTGGAAGCCAATGAGTCGGCAGCCCTCGCGATGATCAATACGTTCGTCGCCACTGCTTCGGCGGGCCTGTTCTGGATGCTGGCTGAAAAGCTCAATGGTCACAAAGGTTCGGCGCTCGGCTTCTGCTCGGGCATCATCGCCGGTCTAGTCGCCGTTACGCCGGCTGCCGGCAATTCGGGTCCCTTCGGCGCGATCATCCTGGGCGCTGTCGCCTCGATCGTCTGCTTCTACGCGGTCACCGTCCTCAAGCCCAAGCTTGGCTATGACGACTCGCTGGACGCCTTCGGCATCCACGGCATCGGCGGCATGATCGGCGCGATCGGCACCGCGATCGTCTACTCGCCGGCATTCGGCGGACCTGGCGCTGCGGATTATGACATGGGCGCAAAGCTGATCGTCCAGATCGAAGCGGTCGTCACGACCATCGTCTGGGCCAGCATCGGCACCGTGATCGCGATCTTCATCGCCAAGGCCGTGACCGGCCTGCGTGTCAGCCAGGAAGTCGAGCTGGAAGGCCTCGACCTCGGCGAACATGGCGAGCGCGCCTATAACGGCTAAGACTTCGGCAGGGCGGGCTGCCCATTATTCAATTGAGGCATAGCCCGCCCGCCTCACTCTGTTCCTCCTGCGAACATGCCTTGGGGCCGGTATGCAAATACCGGCCCTATTTTTGTCAGCTTCGGATGAAGAAGGGCGTCAGGGACGAGTCCACGCCAACACAGGGCGGGCCGTGTCCGCAGGCCAGCGTCGCGACCGGCCGATCGTCTGCATCGCCGCCCGCGCCACCCATAGCAGCTTGTCACAGCGCGGCGTCACGATGCGCCCATCCCATGCCTGTTCGCCGCGCCGGACGACTTCCCGCGCGATGTCGCCATAAATGCCCGCCGCCGCCAGCACCGCCCAGGCCGCACGCGGCGGCAGCGCGCCGGTGCCATGGCGCGCGCTGTCCTCATAGGCTGCGGCCATCGTCGCCAGCCGCTGTCCCAGTTGCGCGAGGCGCGGCCGCACCCATGGCTTCATATGCTCGCCGGGCGGGATATCCATCTCGGCCAGCCATTCCTCCGGCAGGTAGCAGCGATCCGCCGCATCATCTTCGCCAATGTCCCGCGCGATATTGGCGAGCTGGAAAGCAAGGCCAAGGTCGCAGGCGCGATCGAGCGTCGCCCGGTCATCGGGATCGACACCCATCAGTACCGCCATCATGCAGCCGACAGCGCCCGCCACATGATAGCAATAGCGCAGCAGATCGTCGGTGCTGCGTGGCCGCCATTCCCGAGCGTCGAGCGCGAACCCTTCGATCAGGTCATGCGCATAACGAGGCGGGATCGCGCATTCGCGCATGACGAGGCCAAAGCCATCGAAGGCGGGATCGCCCGTCGCTTCGCCCCGCAAGGCCCTGTCGGTCAGCGTGCTGATCGTCGACAGTCGGGCCTGGCCGTCCGCGACCCCGGTCATCGCCCCGCCATGATCCTGTCCGTCGGCGATGTCGTCGCATTTGCGC
Organism: Sphingobium fluminis; assembly: GCF_037723805.1. Lineage (NCBI taxonomy): Bacteria > Pseudomonadati > Pseudomonadota > Alphaproteobacteria > Sphingomonadales > Sphingobiaceae > Sphingobium > Sphingobium fluminis. The sequence goes on along the minus strand of NZ_JBBJUK010000001.1, from coordinate 103,294 downwards.
GCCCAGGCATAGAGCAGCCATGCCCGTTCGCGCGTCAGCGGTGCGAACAGCTTCGACGCCATGGCGAAGGATTTCGACCCGCGCGCGATACTGGCACGGGCATGGGCAACCAGCGCGGCGCGATCCCATGCCCTTGCCTCGGGGGCGGACGGCAGTGGCATTACAGCCTGTCGGCTTTCATAGCGAAGATCGGCTGATGCGGGACATAATCCGCCATCTTCGCCAGCAACGCCTCGATCGAATCGGCATGAATCAGGATGCCGGCATGTTGGGGGCGGATGAAGCCCGCCTCGATCATCTGGCCATGAAAGCCGATCAGCTGATCATAAAAGCCGCCGACATTGAGCAGGCCGACCGGCTTGCCATGATAGCCAAGCTGCGACCAGCCTATCGCCTCCCACAATTCGTCCATGGTCCCCACCCCGCCCGGTAGAGTGACGAAGCCGTCCGACAGGTCGGTGAAAAGCTGTTTGCGCTGGTGCATCGTCTGGACGACATGAAGCTGCGTGCAGCCGCGATGAGCGACCTCCGCGCTGACCAGCGCATCGGGGATCACCCCGATCACCTCGCCGCCCGCCTCCAGCGCCGCATCAGCGACCGCGCCCATCAGACCCAACCGCCCGCCACCGTAAACGACGCCGATGCCGCGCTCGGCCAAATGGCGGCCGACGGCGCGCGCGGCGTCGATGAATCGCGCATCGGCGGGCGTCGCCGATCCGCAATAGACCGCCAGCCGTTTCACGCCAGATCGTCGATCATCAGCGCGGCGGTCGCCTTGGCACTGCCCACCACGCCCGGAATGCCTGCGCCGGGATGCGTGCCCGCGCCGACCAGATAGAGGTTAGGGATCACATCGTCGCGATTATGCGCGCGGAACCAGGCGCTTTGCGTCAACAATGGCTCCAGGCTGAAGGCGCTGCCCAGATGCGCATTGAGGTCGCGCCCGAAATCGGTCGGCGCATAATGGAATTGCGTGACGATGCGCGAGCGGATGTCGGGGATCAGCCGATGCTGGATCTCGTTCAGGATGCGTTCGGCATAGGCGGGCGCGAATCGATCCCAGTCGATCGGCAGCTTGCCCATATGCGGCACCGGCGCGAGCGCATAAAAGGTCGAATGCCCCTCCGGCGCCATCGACGGATCGGTGACGGTCGGGTGATGGAGGTAGAGCGAGAAATCCTCCGGCAGCACGCCATGATCGTAAATATCGGTGAGCAGCCCCTCATAGCGCGGCCCGAACAGGATCATATGGTGCGGGATGCCGGGCCAGCTGCCCTTGATGCCGAAATGCAGCACGAAAAGGCTCGGCGACCAGCGCTTGCGCGCGAGCGTCTCGCCCTGCTTCACCCCGCGTGGATGCTTGCCCAGCAAATCCCTGTAACTGTGCATGAGGTCGGCATTGCTGGCGACGGCATCGGCCTGCCCGCGCCAGCCCGACGCGGTGCGCACCGCAACCGCGCGGTCGCCATGGGTTTCGATCTCCACCACCGCATCGCCGAGCCGCATCGTGCCGCCCAGCCGCTCGAAATGGGTCGCCATCCCCTGCACCAGCCGGTTGGTCCCACCCTTGGCGAACCAGACGCCGCCATCCTTTTCCAGCTTGTGGATGAGGGCATAAATCGCGCTGGTCTTCATCGGATTGCCGCCGACCAGCAGGGTGTGGAAGGACAAGGCCTCGCGCAGCTTGTCATTCTTCACGAAGGAAGAAACCATGGAATAGACCGATCGCCAGGCCTGATAGCGCGCCAGCGCCGGCGCCGCCTTGATCATCGAGCCGAAGTCGAGAAAGGCCTTGGCCCCGAGCTTGCGATAGCCCTCCTCATAGACGCCGGCGGCATAATCGAGAAACCGGTCATAGCCGGCGACATCGGCGGGATCGAGCCTGGCGATCTGCGCGCGCAACCCGACTTCGTCGTTCGAATAATCGAAATTGGTGCCGTCGCGCCAGTTGAGTCGATAAAAGGGCGACACCGGCAACAAGGTTACGTCCTGCGCCATGTCATGGCCCGACAGCCGCCACAATTCGGCGAGGCAGGCGGGATCGGTGATGACGGTAGGGCCGGCATCGAATGTGAAGCCGTCCTTCTCCCACATATAGGCGCGACCGCCGGGGCGATCGCGCGCCTCCACCAGCGTGGTTTCGATTCCGGCCGATTGCAGGCGAATGGCGAGCGCCAGCCCGCCGAAGCCGGCACCAATGACGATGGCCTGTTTGTTCATCAGGCCGGGTGGTTCAGCAATGTTCGCATGGCGTCCCTTATGGGCACGGGTGGCCGTCCGCACAAGATGCGCAACTTGTCGCTCCCGTTGGAGCGCCCGGCATAGAAGCGGTCGATCAATGGTTCGGGCAAGCTATAGAAGCGGTCGAAGATGCGCCAGCGCTGGGCCGGCTGTGCCGCGCCGAACAGCATTTTCCCCAGCAGCCGGTAATAGCCGCCCGCGCGCCAGTGCGCGGCGGCATAGGCGCGGCTGGCGGGGCCAAGTCCGTCAAGCGGCTGATCCACGAGCCACAACGCAAACGCGACGGCCTGCGGTAGCGAATAGCCCGTCATCGGCTGGAACAGACCGGCGCGCACCCCCGCGCGCGCGACGCGATCCTCGGCCGGCCAGAATCGGTCGAAGTCACCACCATGCACGACCGGCAGCAGGCCATTTTCCTGATGGACGATCGCCTCCACCTGCCACCCCTTCGCCTGCACATAGGCGGCGATCCGCGCCTCGATCGCGGGTTCGTCAAGGTCAGGGCGATCACTATAATAGGTGTCCTCGACGAAGATGGTGCGGTCGTCCCATGGCAACAGATAGACGAAGCGATAGCCGTCGATCTGCTCGACCGTCGCGTCCATGATGAGGGGCCGGGTCAGGCCATGGGGCTCAGCCAGACGCATCGCCTGACCCACGAATTTCTGCCAGCCGCAGCGCAGCGCCGACAGATCGCCGCCGCCGCGCGCGTCCAGCACGGCTGTGGCATGGATGGTGCGGCCATCGGCAAGCGCGACCTGATCGGGCGAAATAGCGTCGACCGGCGCACCTGTGACGATGCGATTACCCAAAACCGAGCGCAGATGCGCATCGAAGCGATCGGACGGTACGCTGTTATAGGGGGTGGACAGCCGCCGGTCGCCGGCCGGAAAGAGCACATCATGCCCGTCCGGCCAACGATGGCCGATCAGAGGATCGATCAGCCAACGGTCGCTGGTGGCGACATCCGAATCGAAAAACGACCATAGATGATTGCCGCCCAGCCGATCGTCGCGCTCGATCAGCAACAGGCGGCAATCGGGCCGCCGCTGCGCCAGTGCAAGCGCCGCAAGGCCGCCGGCTAGGCCGCCGCCGATGATCGCAAGATCGCAATGGAGATCGCTCGCCATGGTCGTCCCTAACCTGACTGAGACATTGCGGAAAGAGCCGACACTTCCCCGATCGAGCAATATAGGATAGGGGGGTATCCTATGCATATCGTCGCCGACAGGGATAAATTGCTCGCCCGTGTCCGCAGGATCGCGGGGCAGATCGGCGCGGTCGAACGCCAGTTGGCGGGCGATGCCGGCTGTTCGGAGACTCTGCAACTCGTCGCTTCGGTGCGTGGCGCGGTCGGCAGCCTGATGGAAGAACTGATCGAGCAGCATATGCGCGAGCATGTGGCCCGATCTGGCCTCACCGACCGGGAACGGGAAGCAGCGGCGGAAGAGATGCTGGCCCTGATCCGGCGCTACGGAAAATGACGATGCACGACGATCACCACCACGGTCACGCCCATGACCATGCCGTTTCTCCTTCGCCCTCCGTCATCGAGGGAGGGGAGCGGCATTATTTCGATCATATCTACCTGTCCGCCGGGCACGACCAGAATGCGAAACGGACGCTGTGGGTCGTCTGGCTGACGGCCGTGACGATGGTGGTGGAAATCATCTTCGGCTGGCTGACAGGGTCGATGGCGCTGCTCGCAGATGGATTCCACATGGCGACCCATGCGGGCGCGCTGGCGGTGGCGGCCGCCGCCTATGGCTATGCGCGACGGCATGCGCGCAACCCGCGCTACACGTTCGGCACGGGGAAGGTCGGCGACCTGTCGGGCTTTGCTTCCGCCCTGCTGCTGGCGCTGACCGCGCTTTTCATCGCCGTGGAATCGGCCATGCGCCTGTTCGAGCCGGTGCAGGTGGCGTTCGGCGAAGCGACGCTGGTCGCGGTCGTCGGGCTGTTCATCAACCTGCTCAGCGCGCTGTTGCTGGGGCATGACCATAGTCATGATGACGGGCATGGTCCCGGCCATAGCGACAACAATTTGCGCGCCGCCTATGTCCATGTGCTGACCGATGCGTTGACATCGGTGCTCGCGATCGCCGCTCTGCTTGCCGGGCGCTATCTCGGCTGGTGGTGGATGGACCCGGCGGTCGGACTGCTGGGCGCGGCCGTGATCGCGCGCTGGGCCTGGGGGCTGATGAAGGATACCGCCGCGATCCTGCTCGACACCGCCGAACCGGCGCTGATGGCGACGGTGCGGACATTGGTCGAGGCGCAGGGCGCGACGATCCAGGACCTGCATGTCTGGCGCATCGGCCCCCATGCCCATGCCGCGATCATCAGCCTCGCGCCCGGGGCGGACGCCACAAAAGTGCGCGCCGTCGTCCGCGCCGTGCCCCGGATGGAGCATGTGACGGTGGAGTGCGGCTAGGAAAAGTTGACAGCGAAGAGGATTTCCATCCTGCCCGCCGGCGCTGCGCGGGCATAGGCTTCCGCTTCCGGTGGCAGGGCGATCCACGCCTGCTTCCGATCCGTCCATAGATGCAGGAGCGGGGCAACCTCGTCACTGCGGTCGAGGGTTCCGGCGCGCAGCAGGGCCACGCCCGGCCGCCCCGCATTGACGCTATACAGGCGCGTCATGCAGCGCGCGCAGGCGCGCTGGATCGTATCATGCCCGTTGCCGGCAAGCTTCGTCCATTCCGCGACTTGCCCGCTTTGCGACAGGGACGTGACGGGGACGGGAGCTTGCAGCGTGAAGGCCGCACCAGACATGGTCTGGCAATCCCGGCAGTGGCAGGCGTAGACAGCCGGCAAAGCCGTCCTGTCCAGATCATAGCGACAATCGCCACAGCGGCAACCACCCGACAAGCTCATCGTCACGTCTCCTTCATGCCCGCCCGGTCGCTCAGCCCGCCTTCAACGCATCCATAATCTGGCGCACCGGGGCGAGATCATAACCCGCCGCCGATGCAGCTGCGCTCAAATCATCGGCATGGTCGCCGGCGCGGGCGCGGGTGAGCGCCCACAGCAAGGTGCTGCGCGTGCCCGACCGGCAATAGGCCAGCGTCTTGCCCTCGCCCGCCTGCTCCAGCGCGGCGGCCATGCCGTCGAGCTGCCACGGGGCAAAGCCGCCATGGCTGACCGGGACGGCGGCATAGCCAAGACCCGCTGCGCTAGCCGCCGCTTCGATCTGCGCGCCATTGGTCTGGCCCGGCTCCTCATCGTCGGGGCGGTTGTTGATGATCATCGTCACGCCCAGCGCCCTCGCCGCTTCGATCTGGTCGGTGCCGATCTGGGGCGAGACATAGAGGTTTTCGGTCAACTGACGGAACATGGACTCATCTCCTTTGAAAGCCGCATTGCGCCAGCGCGACGGCCAATTCAAGTCACAGAAAAGGCCGGATCGCCGCTAGAAAGGCATCACCCCAGGCGTCGAGCTTCTTCTGCCCGACGCCGCTGATCGTGCCGAGTTCACGGATGCTGGACGGCCGTTGCTCGGCCATTTCGCGCAACGTCGAATCATGGAAAATCACATAGGGGGGCACGCCCGCATCCAGCGCCAGTTCGCGGCGACAGGCGCGCAGCGCGTCGAACAGCGGATCGCCGACCGGGTTGGCATCCGCCCCACCCCGCGCGTTGCGCTTGCTTCGCCGCTCGCGTTTCGGCGGCACGAGGATGCGCACCTCTTCCTCCCCACGCAGGATCGGGCGGGCATTGGGACCGAGCATCAGCCCGCCATGCTCGGTCGTTTCCAGCGCGTCGCGCACCAGCAGCGCGCGCGAGACCGGGCGCAGCAGCGCCGCCTCCTCCCCCATTACGATGCCGTGGACGGAAATCCTGTCATGGCCGCGCTCGCGGATCTTGTCGGTGATGCCACCGGACAGCACCGTTTCGATATGGCCCGCGCCAAAGCTCTGGCCCGTGCGATAGACGGCGGACAGATATTTGCGCGCGGTTTCGGTGGCGTCCACGCTGGCGGGCGGATGGAGGCAGTTGTCGCAATTGCCGCAGGCAAGGGGCGGGCTTTCCCCGAAATGACGCAGCAGGATCGCCCGCCTGCAGGTCGCGGTTTCCACCAGCGCGCCCAGCGCGGCGATGCGCGATCGCTCGCCCTGCTGACGGGCGGGATCGAGTTCGGCGATCCGCATCCGCGCGCGCGCGAAATCCTCCGCGCCCCAGAACAGATGGGCGACCGCCGGTTCGCCGTCGCGGCCGGCGCGGCCCGATTCCTGATAATAGCCCTCGATCGACTTGGGTAGGCCCGCATGGGCAACGAATCGCACATCGGGCTTGTCGATACCCATGCCGAAAGCGACTGTCGCCGCCATCACCATATCCTCGCTGGCGATGAAGGCAGCCTGATTGGCGGCGCGTATCTTGGGATCGAGCCCCGCATGATAGGCCCGCACGGCGCGGCCATGGCGGCCCAGCGTCTCGGCCAGCTTCTCGGTCGCGGCGCGGGTCTGCGCATAGACGATGCCGGGGCCCGGATTAATGGCGAGCAGGTCGGTCAGCTGCGCCGTCAGCCCGTCGCGCGGGTGGACGGCATAGCGGATATTGGGCCGGTCGAAGCCCGAGATGATGAGGCCGTCGCGCGGAATGCCGAGCTGAACGAGGATATCCTCGCGCGTATGCGCATCGGCGGTCGCCGTCAGGGCGAGGCGGGGAACGTCGGCAAATTCGTCCAGCAACGGGCGCAGCAGGCGATAGTCGGGGCGAAAATCATGGCCCCATTCGGACACGCAATGCGCTTCGTCGATCGCGAACAGCGCGATCTTCGCCGAGCGCAGCAGGTTGCGGAACCCCTCCCCACTGGCGCGTTCCGGCGCGACATAGAGCAGGTCGAGATCGCCATTGCGCAGCCGGTCCTGCGTCTCGCGCCAGTCGGCGTCGACGCTGGTCAGGCTGGCGGCGCGGATACCGACCGCACTGGCCGCGCGCAGCTGATCGTGCATCAGCGCGATGAGCGGCGACACGACGACACAGCAACCATCGAGCGCGACCGAGGGCAGCTGGTAGCAGAGCGATTTGCCCGCCCCCGTCGGCATGATGGCGAGCGTGGGCTGCCCCGCCATGACGCGCCCCACCACCTGCGCCTGCACGCCCCGAAAGGTCGTAAACCCGAAAATATCGTGCAGCAACGAGGGAATGTCAGGGCGCATCAGCGGGCCTTAGCGACGTGACCGCACACTGGCCAGCACTGTGCGATCATCGTACCGGATCGAGCAGGCACCCCCAGCCCGGACGATAGCGGGCCGATCGGGACGCGAGCAACGGTGCGCTGGCTTCGACCATTTTTTCATCCGGATGATCGGTGAGCGCGATGAGCGCCATGCCCGGTTCCTTGTCGGTCCGGCAACTGGCCATGTCGCGGCCTTCGACATAGCGGCAGGAGCAGGCGACGCGCGCCCCGACGGCAGTGCCAAGCCCGGCGCGCGCCTGAAGCGCCGGCCAGTTGCATGCCGTCAACGCGCATAACGCAAGCAGGGTCATCGCCGCTCCACCGATCCATAATCGCCTGTTCGCCATGTCTTTTTCCATCCGCCCCCGACCAGCCTCGCCTTTATGACGGCAAAGCGGTAGCCAGCTTTCCATGCAATGTTCTAAAGGCGCCGGCTTATGAAGCGGGATGGCAGAATCGTAAAGCGCCTTGGGATCGCGGGCGCGCTGGTGGCCCTGGCGGTGGCCGGCGGCATGGGCGCGCGCGCCGCCGACCCGGAACCGGTCAACCGCCTTTCCGCCGATTCGGGCGTCAGCGAAAGCGCGCTGCGCCAGGCGATCGATCCGCTGTTCGAGGACGACGCGCTCGGCGAAACGCGCGCGCTTGTGGTCATGCACGACGGGCGAATCGTGGCGGAGCGCTACGCACCCGGCTATGGCCCGCAGACGATGTTGCTCGGCTGGTCGATTGCGAAAAGCGTAACTGCGGTACTGGTCGGGCTGATGGTGTCGGACGGACGGCTGGCGCTCGACGCGCCGGTGCCGGTCGCGGCGTGGAGCCAGCCGGGCGACCCTCGCGGGCGGATCACGCTGCGGCAGTTGCTGACCATGTCGTCGGGCCTCGATCATAGCGAGGATGCCGACCCGATCGCCAGCGCGGACACCAATCGCATGCTCTTTACCGATGGTGCCGCCGACATGGGCCGCTTCGCCGAATCGCAGCCGGTCGGCGACCCGCCGGGAACGGTCTTTTCCTACAGCAGCGGCAATACGATGATCCTTGCCGACCTGATGACGCGGCAACTGACCGATAGCGATGACCCGGCAACGCGCCGTGAAGCAATGCAGACCTTCCTCGACGGGCGGTTAAAGCAGCCGGCGGGCCTTGCCAGCCTGACGCCCGAATATGATGCGCGCGGCACGATGATCGGCGGCGGCTTCCTGCACATGACGGCGCGCGATTATGCCCGCTTTGGCGAATTGCTGCGTAGCCGGGGGCGAAGCGAGGCCGGACACCAAATTGTGCCGGAAAAATGGATTGCCTTCATGCGCGCGCCATCGGCGCTGAACCCGGCCTATGGCGGTCACCTCTGGCTCAACCGCGCAAGTCAGGAAAGCGCGCTGATGCCCGACGAAGCGCCCGCTAGCCTGTTCGGCTGTGTCGGCCATAATGGCCAATATATCCTTGTCGCCCCCCGCCAGCACCTGACGATCGTGCGCCTCGGCATGTCGCCGGAAAAGGCGCAGCGCGTAGCGGTAAAGGCTGCGCTCGCCCGACTGGTCACGCTGTTTCCGGGCTGAAAGCAGCGCGGGTTACGGCCGTTCCGGTCGAACCTGAGAATCTTCCATTTGCCTGACCGATTGACACCGCCCCGCATTGCTCCGAATAAGAACATAACAGGAACATATGTAATGGCCGACTCGGTTCATACCCTCACCGCACTCAGGCGGCATATCGCCATGCTGGATCGCAAGCCAGCCAGCGATGGTCATGTGCGTTTCGCAACCGGGCATGAGGCAATGGACCGGACGCTGGATGGCGGGCTGGCGCGCGGGCGGGTGCATGAGTTGTTCGGGACATCGGAGGAAGAGGGCGCGACCAGCGGCTTCGCGCTCCTTCTGGCGCGGCTGGCGAGTGACGACGCGCCGCTTTTGTGGTTGCGCACCCATGCGGCCAGCCGGGCCGGCGGCGTGCCCTATGGACCGGGTCTGGCGGCGATGGGCCTCGATCCGACCCGGCTGCTGATCGGCATAATGGCCGATGATACGATGCTGCTGCGTGCGGCGGTCGAGGCATTGCGCTGTCCGGCGCTGGGCGCGCTGGTGATCGAATTGCGCGGTCGCGCGCCGTTGCTGGACCTGACCGCCAGCCGGCGGATGGCGCTCGCAGCGGAAGCATCGGGGGTCACCGCGCTGCTGCTGCGAATCGGCGGCGATCCGGTGCCGAGCGCCGCCGAGACGCGCTGGCGGGTGGAGGCCGCGCCTTCCCTGCCGCTGCCGGAGGACCCGTCCGGCCGGATACCCGGGATGAGCGCCTTCGCGCTCACCCTGCTGCGCCGCCGAGCGGGGCGCGACGGGCTGGAATGGCGGCTGGTGTGGGACAGCGAAAAGGGGGGATTCGAGGAGATAGCAGGAGACAGGCGGCATGAACGCGATGGTGATGGACGAGCGGCCGGAGGGGCGGATCCGGCGCTATCTGGCGCTCTGGTTTCCCTTCCTCCCGATCGACCGGCTGCGGGCCACGCGGCCTGATACGCAGGCGGCGGACACTGGCCCGGCGGTCGTCGTCGAAACCGAGCGCGGGGCGATGCGGCTGGCGACACTGGACGCAGCGGCGCTGGCGATCGGCCTGACGCCGGGTATGACGCTTGCCGATGCGCGGGCGCGCGAGCCGGGCCTTGCCGTGTTCGAGGCCGACCCCCATGCCGATCAGGACTGGCTGGAACGATTGTGCGACGGCTGCGCGCGCTATTCGCCCGGCGTGGCGATCGATCCGCCCCATGGCCTGATGCTCGATATCAGCGGTTGCGGCCATTTATGGGGTGGGGACGAGGCTCTGGCGGTTGCCGCTGTCGACCGGCTGGAACGTCATGGGATGCGCGTTCGCCATGCCATCGCCGGCACGCCCGAAGCCGCGCATGCGCTGGCCCGTTTTCCATCCGGCCCCGCGCCCGACGAGGATGCTGCGGTCCGTCGCCTGCCGGTCGAGGCGCTGCGGCTGGAGCCGGAAAGCGCTCAGGCGCTGCGCCGCGCCGGCCTGCGCACGTTGGGCGATCTCGCCGCGCGCCCCGCATCCGCCCTGGCCGCCCGTTTCGGCGAAGAGGCGGTGGATGCGCTTCATGCGCTGCTTGGCCTTGGCCATCGACCGCTTAGTCCCCGGCGGCCGCGACCGGCGATCCGGGTCGAGCGCCGCTTCGCCGAACCGATGGGCAGCACCGCCCATGCGCTGAAAATATTGGAGGAGATGGCGGCGCAGGCGGGCGAACGGCTGGCCGAGCGCGCACAGGGCGGTCGTCGGTTCGAAGCTTTGTTCTTCCGCAGCGACGGTCTGGCTTTTCCGCTACGGGTCGAAACCAGCCTGCCGGTGCGCGATGCGCCCGCGATCATGCGGCTTTTCCGGGAAAAGATCGACGGCCTTTCCGATCCGCTCGATCCGGGCTTTGGCTTCGACATGATGCGCCTGACCGTGGCGGCTGCCGATCCGCTGGTGCCGACCCAGCTGGCGCTGGAGGGCGGCGAAGCGCGCAAGCAAGAGAGCGTCGCCGCGCTCGTCGACCGGCTTTCCATCCGTGCCGGCCGCGCCGGCGTGCAGCGGCTCGTGCCGCGCGACAGCCACATCCCCGAGCAGGCGCAACTTGCCTTGCCCGCGATCGAGAGCCGCGCGCCGGCAATCTGGACGTCCCGATCCGAGCCGGGCAACCCGCCGCTGCGCCCGCTTCATCTATTCGATCCGCCCCAGCCGATCGAGGTGGTGGCGCTGGCACCCGACGGCCCGCCGCATCGCTTCCGCTGGCGCCGCACGCTGCACGAAGTCAGCCGCTACGAAGGACCCGAGCGGATCGCGCCCGAATGGTGGCTCGCGAAGGGCGGCGAGATCGCAGGCGACAGCGTGGGCCGCACCCGCGACTATTATCGGGTCGAGGATGCGCGCGGCCGGCGTTACTGGATCTTTCGCCATGGCATTCAGGGCATGGAGGCGGCACATCCCGGCTGGTATATGCACGGCCTGTTCGCATGAGGAAAAAGGGCTATCCCGACCCGAGCAAGCCCAAGTCGATCGACCAGCGCGAACGGGAAGGGCTGGACCGGCTGCGGGGGAAAACCACTGCCGCCGGACCCCACCCCGCGCCGCCCCCGCGCGACGACGCACAGCCCTTTGCCGAACTGGTGGCCGCCACCAATTTCTCCTTCCTGCGTGGTGCATCGCATGGATCGGATATGGTCGCGCGCGCGATCGAACTGGGTCTTGCCGGGCTTGGCATTGCCGATCGCAATTCGGTGGCGGGCGTGGTGCGCGCCCATGTCGCGCGCAAGCGGGCACCGGAAAAGGCGCGCGCCCTTCTGCTGGAGGCGAAAAAGCAGGCGGGCGAACCACTTGAACTGACGGCGGAAGATGAGGCGGGCTGTGAAACCGACCTGCGCCTGATCGTCGGCGCGCGGCTGGTATTCGTGGATGGCACCCCCGATATCGTCGCCTATCCCGCGACCCGGCGCGGCTGGGGCGAACTCACCAAATTGCTGACGGTCGGCAATCTGCGATCGGTCAAGGGTGACTGCATCCTCAAATATGAGGATCTGATCGCCTATCTCGACGACCTGCTTTTGATCGTGCTGCCCGGTTCGACCGCAACGGCGCAGACGGCGCACCGCAAGCCCGTCGATTATAATTATGCCGACCGGCCGTCGGGTGAGGCGATCCGGCAGGGGCATCTGAGCCTCGTCCCGCCGCCGCGACCGGCCGATCTGGAGGCCCTGCTCGTGCGTCTTGCCCGGCTGGCGCCCGGACGCCTGTGGCTGGCGGCTGCGCTGCGGGGCGACGGGCGCGACCGCAGGCGGCTGGCGACGTTCAAGGCGCTGGGCGCACGCGTCAACGTTCCGCTGCTGGCGACCATGGACGCGCTTTACGCCACCCCCGACCAACGGCCGTTGCAGGATGTATTGAGCTGCATTCGCGCAGGCGTGACCATCGCTGACGCCGGACAGCGGCTGGAAGCCAATGCCGAGCGGCATATCCATGCCCCGTCCGACATGGCAAGGCTGTTCCAGGACTGTCCGCAGGCGATAACGGAAACCGTCCGCTTCCTAGGGCGGGTGCATTTCACGCTGGATCAGCTGCGCTACGAATATCCTCACGAACCTGTGCCCGAAGGCTGGACCGCCCAGCAATGGCTGGAAGAACTGACCATCGCTGCGGCTCATGCCCGCTATGGTCCGCGCATCCCGCATGCGGTCAGGCTGAAGCTCGATGAAGAATTCACACTGATCGGGCAGCGCAACTATGCCTATTATTTCCTGACCGTCCACGACATCGTCGCCTTCGCGCGGACGAAGGGCATCTTATGCCAGGGCCGGGGATCGGCCGCCAATTCGATGGTCTGTTTCCTGCTGGGGGTAACGTCGATCGATCCCCAGAAACATGACCTGCTCTTTTCCCGCTTCGTGTCGGAGGAGCGCGACGAACCCCCCGATATCGACGTCGATTTCGAACATGAGCGGCGCGAGGAGGTGATGCAATATATCTATGACCGCTATGGCCGCGAGCGGGCGGGGATTGCCGCCACGGTCATCCACTATCGATCGCGCAGCGCGGTCCGCGAGGTCGCCAAGGTGCTGGGGCTGAGCGAGGATGTGTCGGCGCGGCTCTCAAACACCGTGTGGGGCAGCTATTCGAACGCCATGGAGGCAGCACGGATCACCGATGCGGGCTTCGCGCTCGACAACCCCCAGATCGTCCGGCTGCGCGCGTTGCTCGACCAGTTGCTCCAAGCCCCCTTCCCCCGCCATCTGTCCCAGCATGTCGGTGGCTTCGTGCTGACCCAGAACCGGCTGGACGAAACCGTGCCGATCCATAATGGCGCGATGCCCGACCGCAGCTTCATCGAATGGGACAAGGATGATATCGACGCGCTCGGCCTGATGAAGGTCGATATCCTCGCGCTCGGCATGCTCAGTTGCATCCGCAAGGCCTATGACCTGATGCGCGCGCACGACCTGGGCGATCATGATCTGGACATCGATCTCGATTCCGGCGATCCGGCTGTTTATGACATGCTGTGCAAGGGCGACAGCATCGGCGTGTTCCAGGTGGAAAGCCGGGCGCAGATCAACATGCTGCCCCGCCTGCTGCCACGCTGCCTCTACGACCTGACCGTCCAGGTGGCGATCGTGCGTCCCGGCCCGATCGAGGGCGACATGGTCCATCCCTATCTGCGGCGGCGTGCGGGCCTCGAAAAGCCCGAATGGCCTTCGCCCGATCCGCCGCATAATCCGAACGAACTTAAGGATTTGCTGAAACTCACCTATGGCGTGCCGCTGTTTCAGGAACAGGCGATGAGGCTCGCCATCGTCGCGGCTGAATTCACTCCATCAGAAGCGAACCAGTTGCGCCGGTCGATGGCGACCTTTCGCCATGTGGGCGGCATGGACAAGTTCAAGGAAAAGATGATCGGCGGCATGGTCCGGCGCGGCTATAAAGCCGACTTCGCCGAGCGCTGCTACAGCCAGATCGAAGGGTTCGGCAGCTATGGCTTTCCCGAAAGCCATGCCCTGTCCTTCGCGCGGCTGGTCTATGTGTCGGCTTGGATCAAATGCCACCAGCCGGCCGTCTTCGCCTGCGCGCTGCTCAATGCGCAGCCGATGGGTTTTTATGCGCCCGCCCAACTGGTGCGCGACGCGCGCGACCATGGCGTCACGGTGAACGATGTCGACATCAATATGAGCGACTGGGACAACGGACTGGAACCGCTGTTGCGATCGCGCCATGCGGCCAAGGGGGAAGGCGCGGGCCGGGCGCTGGCGCTGCGCCTTGGCTTCCGACAGGTAGACGGGTTCCGCGAGGATTGGGCGAGGCGGCTGGTAGAGGCGCGGGCTGAAGGAGGGTTGTTCGCCAGCATCGAGGATCTGGCCCGCCGTGCCGGGCTGCCGGGGCGCGCCTTGCGGTTACTGGCCGATGCCGACGCCTGCCGCTCGCTGGGCCAGGACCGGCGCACCGCTTTGTGGGAAGCGCGGCGCACCCCTTCGGACGAACTGCCGCTGTTCGCCGCCGCCCGGGTGCGCGATCATGGCGCGCGCGAACTGGGTGAGGAAGCCGATGCGCTGCTGCCCGCCATGCCGCTCGCCGAGCAGGTGGCAGCCGATTATCAGGTGACGCGGCTGTCGCTCAAGGGCCATCCGATGGAGTTCCTGCGCCCCGTCTTTGCGGCCGAAGGCGTGTTGAGTTGCGCGCAGACGGCGGCGGCAAAAAATGGCGCGCTGGTGCGCACCGCCGGGGTCGTGCTGGTGCGGCAGCGGCCCGGCAAAGGGAACGCCATCTTCATCACCATCGAGGACGAGACCGGCATCGCCAACATCCTGTTATGGGCACGCCTGTTCGAAACCCAGCGCCGCGCCGTGATGGCCAGCCGGCTGATGCTGGTGGAAGGCGAAGTGCAGCGCAGCAAGGAAGGCGTCGTCCACCTTATGGCGAGCCGCGTGCATGACCGGACCGCCGAACTGGGTCGTCTGTCGGAAAGCCACAAACCGCATATCGCCCTGTCGCGCGCCGACGAATTTCTCCACCCCCAGCATCCGCGCACGTCGGGCCATCCGCGCAATGTACGGATATTGCCGAAGTCGCGGGATTTCCATTAGGTCCTAAATGACACTGAACCGCCCCGGGCTTGCGGGAGGCTCCGACTTCTGAGCGATATCAGAGTGCATTGGCCAGAACCCATGAGCCCGCTGTCGAAGGCCAAGGGACATGATGCGCCAAGGCTGATCGACGAACTGGTTCCAGGCGACGCAGCCCTGTTCGACGATGTCAGCGTAGGATTTGAAGATGTGGTTTGATCCAGCAGCAGGACGGCATGCGCGCCTGGCTTCGCGCAGCAGCGAGATTGAGACAGCATGCGTTTCAGTCCGCTTCAACATGTGCGACGCCGCTTCAGGGCCTATCCACATCCGGCCACTCTGCCGCGTCATCGTCTCCGGTATATTCTGATTGGGATCTTGGTTGGATGCTATCGGGCTCTTGCCCGGCCGTTGCGAAACTGCCGCGCGAGACCGTCGCGAAAATTCGGGTGAGCCAGCGGGATCAGGGCCTGCGCCCGCTCGGCAAGCGGGTCGCTGAGATGCTGCCCTTTCTCATGCCCGATCGGCAGGATGAGCGCGATGGTGCGGGATTGGCGCGTGCGCAGCATTCGGGCGGCTGGGTTCACGGTGAAACCGACCTGCTTTGCAAGCGCCTGGACCCGCGTGCGTGTCTTGAGAGCGATCAGTTCGTTGCCGGCCAACGCCCGTGATACGGTTGCCGCAGAAACCCCCGCCAGCTTCGCCATCTCCTGCAAGGTGCGCGCTTGGGGCCTGACTCCGCCCTCCGAGGAAAGCGGTGGCTTGCCCTTGCCAGCCATGGTGGATGGGCGCTTCAGTATCGACATGCCGTCACAAAGCCGATTGCTGCAAACGATGGCAATCTGTTTTTTAGGAACTTACCGCTGCGAAGCTGCGGGAAGGCGTTCACGAAAACGGTCCAGCACCGCATCTTCAACCTGACGACCAAGATCCATGCACTGGTGGACGCGTTCGGCCTTACCCATCGCCCTCCAAACTGACCGAAAGGCAGGCCAATGACGGACGATCAGCCGATGACATGACCCGCTTTTAGTCCGTCCCGCTACCGCCATCACAATGTCGTCGAACGCCTCTTCAACAAACTCAAGCATTCCCAGCCGTCGCCACACGATATGATAAGCGCGACGACAACGTCCCCGCCTCAGTCCATCTCGCCTCAATCAGGATAGGGTTGCGACATAATGAGTCGGTGACCTAGACTAATGCTTGGGTGGATCGGAAACGCCCTGGGCGCGCAGAAAGTACCTCCCCATCAGGCTGTGACCCTCAGAACCCGCATTCATTCTTCAGCCAGGAGATAACGATCCGGGATAGCGCTATCCTTTTGTTCAACATGAACGAGTTGCCCGCCTCGAGGATCATCGCGGAGAAATGCTTTGCCCCCGCCGCATTCATCGCCTGCACGATCGGCTTGTGAATATTCTGCACATAATCCTGGTCCATCGATCCAATCAGCAGGACGTTCTTATCTACAAGCTTTGGCGCCGCCTTGAGGACGTCCATCCGCTCGCGATCGGCCGGCGTCAGTTTGTCGAACCATTTTTTCTGATCGATTCGCCCGGCAGTCGCCACCCTCACCTCTTCAAAATGCTTGTCATAATATGGCGGCAGGACACGCAGCCTTGCGGGTTCCACGGCAATCATCGTGTTGAGGTAGGGACTTTCGGAGGCGGCGATCAGTCCATTCAGGCCGCCACCGCCGCTCTTGCCCAGCACGGCGATATGATCGAGATCGATCTGATATTGCCGGGGGTGATCCCCGCTCCCTGGAACGGCATGACGACCACCATTTTCGCGTAGGAAGGCGATAGCATCGAGCAGGTCGTCCAGCGAGCCCGCGATGGAATAATCCTCATACTCATCCCACATCCCGCGTGGATTGAAGCGCATGACGTTAATGCCGGCGCTAAGAATCGCTGGAATGAGGCTGTCCATGCTATCCCCGCCATTTGCCTGCGGCGAGATAATGACACACCCTTTGGCCTCAGGGCCATTTGCAAGCCACATGAAGGATTGAATAGGTTTTCCCGCTTTGCTCTTGAAACTGTGAGGAAAGTGAATCGGCGGGAATTCAGGATCGAAATAGACAGGATCCGTTGTCGCATAATCCGTACCGATTGCAGGCATATATTGCCCGGCCGCGCTGCCGCGGGTCGCGGCCCGGCCTATGCCCGAGCCGGTAAGCCACGCGGCCATTACCGCAAAACTGCCCGCCATCATCCGGCGTGAGACGACCGGTACGCCGTCGACCGATATCGTCTGCTCTTCGCTCGCGTGCAAATCATGTTTTTTCATTCTGATGCTCCTGATATCGCGATCTGGGCGGCAAGGCTCCAAAGTTCATTTTATCCCAAGGCGGCAAGTCGTTTCTTTTCCACCCGCCGGTGTCGGTTCAGACCGACATATGCCTCTAAAACCCGCATTCGTTTTTCAGCCAGGAAATAACGATGCGCGTCAGCGCTATTCTTTTGTTCAGCATAAAGGAATTGCCGGTTTCAAGGATCATGGCAGAAAAGTGCTTAGCCCTAGCCGCAGTCATGGCTTGCACTATCGGCTTGTGAATATTCTGCACATAATCCTTATCCATCGATCCGATCAGAAGGATATTCTTGTCGACGAGCTTTGGCACTGCCTTGAGAACGTCTTTCCGCTCGCGAACGGCGGGCGTCAATTTGTCGAACCACATTTTCTGATCTATTCGGCCATCCGTCGCTACCCGCACTTCCTCGAAATGTTTGTCATACCCCGGCGGCAGTTCACGCAGCCTCGCGGGTTCCACTGCAATCATCGTGTTGAGGTAAGGACTTTCGGAGGCGGCAATCAGGCCGTTGAGACCACCGCCGCCGCTCTTGCCCAGAACGGCGATCCGGTCGAGATCGATCTGGTACTGCCGGGGTTTGTCTCCGCTCCCCGGAATACTATGCCGCCCGCCATTTTCGCGCAGGAAGGCGATCGCCGAGTGCAGATCCTCAAGCGAACCCAGCCCGGAATAATTTTCATACTCATCCCACATCCCGCGCGGATTGAAGCGCATTACGTTGATGCCGGCACTCAGAAGCGCCGGAATAAGGCTATCCAGGGCATCCCCGCCATTGGCCTGTGGAGAGATGATGACACATCCCTTGGCTTCCGGTCCGTTCGCCAGCCACATAAACGACTGGATCGGCTTGCCCTTGCTTTTGAAGCTGTGGGGGAAATGAACGGGCGGGAATTCGGGATCGAAGTTGACGGGATCGGTCGTCGCATAGTCTGTGCCGATTTCAGGCATATACGCCTTGGCCACATTGCCGCCGGTGGCAGCCTGGCCGGCTCTGGAGCCGGCGAGCCACGCAGCCATTGCCGCGAAATTGCCGGCTATCATCCGGCGCGAAATGGCCGGCCCCGCCTTTGCAGAAACCGGTTCATCCCTGCCTGCTAGCAAATCCTGCTTCATTCCTGTGCTCCTGATATTCTCATCGTAGGGAGTGGGACATGCAAATCAGGAGTTTACTGAGCGCCGAACCGGCGAGTGATCTGGATCGACAATTGCCGGCCGCGACCAACTCCGCCGGCGCGATCGGCGTTGAAGGTTGGGCCTGCCGTGCCCGAAGGGCCACCCGTGGTGAACAGCCCGAAGGTGCCCGTGTAGGGATGCTCGTTCGTCAGATTGCGGCCAAGGAGCGCCAGTTCCCAAAGATTATCCTTGCTGGTCAGGCGCAGGTTCGCGTCGAGCGTCCAATAGCCCTTATATTTGCTGGTCGGATTATCATTCGTATCGGTGAAATAGCTGCTCATGTAGCTCGCGTCGGACGAAAGGCCGAGACGCCAGCCGCTGCTGACATCGAATTCATAATTGACGCCACCATTGCCGGACCAGTCAGGCGCGTTCGCGAACGGCATCCCGGCAAGATCCTGCAATGTGAATGCCCCCGTGGCTGGGCGAAGGGCCAGATTGCACCCTGCGGCAATCGTCTGGCCGGGATAGCAATTGGTCGTGTATTTATTATAGCGCGCATTATTGTAGCCGACCGCGCCGCGTAAGGTCAGCCCTTCGACCCCCGTCTGCCAGTTGAAGTCCGCCTCAATCCCCTTGACGGTGCCCTTGCCGGCATTGGCGGTGGTGGTCACAAATGATCCGTTAGATACGTTGATTTGCAACCCGGTCGAGACATAGCGATACGCGCCCAGGTTCACACGCAGCCTGTTGCCGAACAACGCGGCCTTTACGCCGCCTTCAAAACCCTTCGTAATCTGCTGGTCATAGGCGCCGCCGCCAAAGCCGCCGCTCAGGAAGCCGGTCTTGTAACTGCCGAACATCGTGAACTGGCGGGAAGGCCGCCACGTGGCGGTCAGTTCCGGCGAGAAGTTCTTCCAGCTGGGCGACAAATTGGTGGCCGGGGTGCCAAGCAGCAAATTTTTGAGCCTGATATGCTTGCTTTCCCATGACTGCCGGCCGCCTGCCGACAATTCGATGGTTTCGATGGGATTGATGCGCACCTGAGCGAAAACGGATTTGTGCGATCCATCAATGTCCGTGATGGCTCGGCTGATCACGGACGGGCTGTTTGCGTTAACAATCTCACGTACCGGATAATAAAACTCACTATCCTGAAAATACGCGCCCGTAAGAAAGTTAATGGGGCCATCGAAGTTGCTCGCCAGTCGAATCTCTTGGCTGAGTTCCCTGATGTCCGGGTGATAGTCGGTGACATACGCTCTCGCAGGCGCTGTCGTCATAAATGCGTTGCTCACAAAATCGAGCTTCGCGATATACAGGCTGGACAGAGAGGTGACTGTGAATTTCTCAGTCGGACGGTAGTTAAGCTCCAAGGACGACAATATCTGCTTCTGCTTGAGGATCGGCTTGGTCAAGCCAAACGCCGCGAAATTCGATCCGAAATCAGTGAACGAGATTTTATTGTCCGCCTTGCAATTCTCGCCCGCAAACGCCAGTGGGATCTGGGGGGTATTGAATGCACAGTAAACATATTGCCTGTTCTCGTTAGGACTTTCCCCATCGAGCACGCCATAGTTGAACTTGAAACGCGCGTCGAACGAGTCAGAGGGTTCGAACTTGAGCGTCAGTCGTCCGTTGAATTCCTTGTCATGCGGTAACCGCCCCCTGGGATTGGCGAACGGCAAGGTCGAGGGCAATATATTCTTTGCCCAGCCCCCCATATGCGACGCCAAGACGGCCACACGCACGCCCAGCGTGTCGGTCAGTGGTCCCGACACGAAACCATCGAACTGGGCCTGCCGACCGACGAACTCGTACAGCGCCGATGCCTTTGCGCTGAACGCCTTGGTGGGATCCGCCGTACGGATGGAGATCACGCCGCCGGGGCTGTTCTTGCCGAAGAACAGGCCTTGCGGCCCCTTGAGCACTTCGATCTGCTCCATGTCCATCTGGCCGATGCGCCGGACGCTGGACCTGGCGACCTGCGCGCCGTCGATGTTGAAGGACACGCCCTGATCGGCGGTGGTCGTATTGGCATTTCCGCCGACACCCCGAAGGAAAATGCCGCCGCCCTGAATAGCCACGCCTTCGCCGATCTGCAGCTGCGGGATCACGCTGTTCAAGTCATCCATTCGCGTCAGGTTGCGGCGCTGGATTTCCTTTTGACCGATCCCGGTCAATATCACAGGGGCGGAGATGGATGTTTCGCTACGACGGCGCGCCGTGACAATGATATCGCCTCCCGGTGACGGGTCGGCGCTCATACCGCCCATCGTCGCCGGCTCAGCGCCTTGGCCGGGCGCGGATTGCACCGCTCGTCTGATCGTGATGATGTCCGTGGCATTTCTGGGCTGCCTTGCGACAAGACCGGTGCCCGCCAGAAGGCGCTCGAGCGCGGCATCCACCTCCAGTCGGCCAATCACCGCATTGGCCCGCCTGCCGCGCAAAAGGCTTTTGCTAGCCAGTATCTGCTTGCCGGATTGTTTCGCGAATATGGTTATGGCGGATTCGACGGGCTGGGCCGAGATCGTAAAATTGCGGACTTCAGCGAGAGCAGGTTGTGCGGAGACGGCGGCAAGAATTGCTGTCGAGAAGATCATATATTTTCCCCCTGGCGGCGGCGCTCGATCGCGCCCTTCCCTCTTGCCTTGATGCACGGCCGAACCTTTTCCGACGGGGTGGCGATTATTTTTTCACAATTCTGTAACGGAGCGAGCTTTTACATCAGACATCGTAATGCCGCCTACTGACGGCGCCAAATTCGTCGCTATCGCGACACTAATATCTCGTCTCCTTTTTCCACCACATGCGATCCCGTCATCTCTGCCACCGCAGCCGCGAACTTCATTGGATCGCTGGTGCGGAAATACCCTATCAGGGGTTCGCGGCCGATCGACGGATCGCCAATCACGATATGCTGGCGATTGTAGCGGTTAAGCTCGGCGACGGCATAATCCACGGTCTGTCCGTCCAGCACGATTTCGCCTCCGCGCCATGCCAAGGCCCGCTCTATATCCTGCGGGCTGCTCTCGACGGCAATGGCGGCCTGATCGGTTCCCGGCGCGACATAAGATCGCCCGCCCGCCCGCAGAAGGCGACGGCTGCCCGCGCGTCCCTCGATCCAGGTTTCGACCACCCCTTCCGTAACCAGGACATCAGCGCCCTCTGGTCGCAGCCGCACGGCAAAGGCGGTGCCCACGGCGCGCACCCGCACCGCGCCGGCAGCGACTATGAATGGACGGGACTTGTCATGCGCCACCTGAAACCAGGCTTCGCCTTCCTCCAGATTGATAGCGCGCTGCTTGGGCTGCAAGGTGATCGCCAATCGGCTGGCGGTATTGATGACCGCGACCGATCCGTCCGCGAGGGGCACCCGGCGAACCTCGCCAATGCCGGTCATGATTTCTTCACGGCCAAGACGCGGCAGGACGAAAATAGCGCCCAGGCCCGCCGCGATCGCAGCCGCACCGCCCGAAAACCGAAGGAACCGGCGCCGGCCTGGCGCCGCCGGCGGCTCTTCTTCTCCCGTTTCCTGCGGGACAGGTGCACTGCCGGCTGCAAGAGCGCGGCCGCGATCAAGATAAACGAGTATCGCCTGCGCGCGCAACAACGCGCCCTGATGAAGGGGATCTTGCGCCAGCCAATGGTCCAACGCCGCCTCTTCAGCTTCGGAAAGCGAGCCAAGGTCGAGCTTTGTGGCCCAGCGCGCTGCGTGGTCGTCAATCCTCACGGCATTTGGCCGGATGTTCGTCATACCGCATTCCTTGATGATGTTCCGCGCCCCCCTCTTCTTGCGCAATCGCCTTCATAATCAGCTTCAATCCCCGCGCTGCCTGCGCTTCCACTATATGTTCGGTCACGCCCAGGCGCTTGGCGATCTGGCGCTGGGGCATGCCCTCCATGCGGCGCAGGTAGAAAATCTCGCGGCACCGATCAGGCAAAGAAGCGACAAGCCGCTGGATGCGAGCCAATTCCTGCCGCGCGCTCGCGTGCCGCTCGGGTCCGGGATCGGCGTCTTGCAACGTCATGGCGTCGATCTCGATCAGGCTTTCGATGCGGACGATCCTGTCGCGGCGAACCCGCCGCAGCATCACCGATCGGGCGGTCGTGAACAAATAGGCGCGTCCGTTGCGGATATGCCCAACGTCCGACAGTTGAGCGATGCAGAGATAGGAGTCATGAATGATATCATCAATGTCCTGCGCCGGCAGCGCCCTTCGCCTGAGCCAGGCGCGCAGTTCGCGTTCGTAAGGAATGATATTGCTACCGACCCAGTCGATGATCTCCCTGCGACACTTCACCAGCCCCCACCTTCCCGGCAATCTGACTTGCCTCCATAGCATAGATGCACGGGCGCCGAAATTCCGACGACTGTTGTGGATATAGAAGCGGGATAGATCCCTCGCACTTTTTCAGGGTCCGCGACCAGATAATTGGAAAGAATTGTGCTGACGGTCGCTGCGGAGGACTGAAATCTCCTGTCTTTTTGTTTCCCGATGGCGCTGGAGCGAATGAGCCCATGCTGCCGCGACCGGACATGCGTCCCAGAAAATATTTTGATGGCCGCCAGCAGATGAGCCGTCCTGCGTGCCTTGAGTTGCCGTCGACTTGGGTAAATTGTTTGGACGCCTATTGGCCGCAAAAAGGCCCCATCACCGGCCTAATCCGCCCGCATGGCTACCGCCACCAGCGCCTCCGCCTCGATCAGCAGCGCGTCCTCCGCCGCATCCTGGGCCACCTGCTCCCGGCCGATCAGGATCAGCACCGGCACCGCCAGCGGGCTGACCCGTTCCAGCGTGACGTGCAGCATCGTCGCCGACGCCCGGTCGATCAGATCGCCGAGCCGGCCGACATCGGTCATGCGGGCGCGCGCATCGGCCCAGGCGGCTTTCAGCAACAGATGATCGGGCTGATATTTGCGCAGCACGTCATAGATGAGGTCGGTCGAAAAGGTGACCTGCCGCCCGGTCTTGCGCTTGCCGGGGTGCTGCCGCTCGATCAGGCCGCTGATGACCGCGACGTCGCGAAAGGCGCGTTTGAGCAGGCTCGATTGCTCGACCCATTCGACAAATTCATGGTCGAGGATATCGGCGGAAAACAGGCTTTGCGGGTCGGTGATCGGCTTGAGGCCATAGACTGCGAGCGCATAGTCGTTGGACACAAAGCCCATGGGCATCAGCCCTTGCGCCTCCATCCGCCGGGTCAGCAACATGCCAAGCGACTGGTGCGCATTCCACCCTTCGAAACTGTAGCAGACGAGATAGTGCCGTCCCTCATGCGGGAACGTTTCGATCAGGAGTTGTCCGGGTTCGGGCAGCGCCGAACGCAGCTTCTGCATCTCCAGCCATTCGCGCACATCTTGCGGGAAACGGGGCCATTCATCCGGTTCGGCGAGGAAATGCCGGACGCGGTCGGCAAGCCGCGTCGACATGGCCATGCGGGTGCCGCCCCAGCTTGGCATGCGCGCCTGCTTCGCCGTCCCACGCACGAACAGGTCGGCCGCATCCATCCGCACCACTTCCAGCGCCAGGCCGGAAAAAAAGAAACAGTCGCCCGGCGCGAGTTGGGCCGCGAAACCCTCCTCCACCGTGCCCAGCTTGCGGCCATTGGCGAAACGCACCGCCAGCACCGGCTGGTCGACGATGATGCCCGCGTTCATGCGGTGCTGCTGGATGAAGCGCGGATGGCTGACCCGCCAGGTCCCGTCGGGATCGCGCGCCAGCCGCTTGAACCGGTCATAGGCGCGCAGCGCATAGCCGCCGCCCTCGATGAACCCCAGCACATTGGCGAACGCCTCGTCGGTCAGTGCGCTGTAGGGCGTGGCCGAGCGGATTTCGGCGAGCATTTCCGCCTCGGCGAAGGGCGCAGCGCAGGCGAGCGCCATGACATGCTGCGCCAGCACGTCGAGGCTGCCGGCGCGAAAATCATCGGTGTCGCGCTCGCCCGCCTCCACCGCGTCGAGCGCCGCGCGCGCTTCGAGATATTCGAACCGGTTGCCCGGAATGATGATCGCCTCGCTCGGACAGTCGAGCCGATGATTGGCCCGCCCGATCCGCTGAAGCAAGCGAGAGGACCCTTTGGGCGCGCCCATCTGGATCACGCAATCGACATTGCCCCAGTCGACGCCAAGGTCCAGTGACGCGGTGGCGACCAGTGCGCGCAGCCGCCCCGCCGCCATGGCATTCTCCACCTTGCGCCGCGCCTCGACCGACAGGCTGCCATGATGAATCGCGATCGGCAGGTTGGCTTCATTGACGGACCAGAGCTCCTGGAAGATGAGCTCGGCAAGTCCGCGCGTGTTGCAGAACACCAGGGTCGTTTCGCGCCGTTCAATTTCTTCCATCACCTGTTTCGCGGCATATTTGCCCGAATGGCCAGACCAGGGGATGCGCCCGTGGGGGATCAGGATCGCGACATTGGGTTCGGCCCCGGCCTCCCCCAGCACCGGCGTCACGGTGTCGATATCGCCATCGGGCGCGAGCCAGGCGCGATAGGCGTCGATATCGGCGACCGTCGCCGACAGCGCCACCCGCCGAAGCGCGGGATTGATCGTCTGCAACCGGGCCATCGACAGGCTGAGCAGGTCGCCGCGTTTCTGCGTGGCGAAGGCGTGGACTTCGTCGACGATGATGGTGCGCAGCTTTTCGAACAGCAGGAAACTGTCGGGATAGCTGAGCAGCAGCGACAGGGATTCGGGCGTAGTCAGCAAGATTTGCGGTGGCCGTGCGCGCTGCCGCGCCTTGCGATCGGACGGCGTGTCGCCCGTCCGCGTCTCGACCCGGATGGGCAGACCCATTTCCTCGATCGGCGTCAGCAAATTGCGCTGCACGTCGACCGCCAGCGCCTTCAGGGGCGAGACATAGAGCGTGTGCAGTCCCTCGGTCGGGGCCTCGATAAGATCGGTCAGCGTCGGCAGGAACCCGGCCAGCGTCTTGCCCGCCCCGGTGGGCGCGACCAGCAGCGCATGCTCGCCCCGCCGCGCCGCCGCCGCCATGTCCATCTGGTGCCGGCGCGGTCGCCAGCCTCGCGCCTTGAACCACTGTTCGAGACTTGAAGGGAGGGCGTCAGGCATTCGCACCATGTAGGCGTTGCCGTGCTCCTGCGAAAGCAGGAGTCCAGGATGCGGGGTCACCTCGTTCGACCCTGGACTCCTGCTTTCGCAGGAGCACGACTTTGTATCGCGATCGGCAAAGCCTATATGGGTCCCATCAAGAGCGGCGCGCCAGAACAGGAGCATTCCCGATGACCGGCGAAACCGAAGCAGATCTGACCGGCGTGGAACCGACCCATAACCGCCGCCGTCCCAAACCGCCGATCATGGAAATCGACGGCCGCAGGCTTAAACCAGCGACGCTGATGATGGGGCATGGCTATGATCCGTCCCTGTCCGAAGGGTCGCTGAAACCGCCAATCTTCCTGACCTCCACTTTCGCCTTTGAAAGCGCGGCGGCGGGCAAGCGGCATTTCGAGGGGGTGACTGGCCTGCGTCCCGGCGGCGCGGAGGGCCTCGTCTATTCGCGTTTCAACGGCCCCAATCAGGAAATCGCCGAAGACCGGCTGTCGGTGTGGGAAGAGGCGGAGGACGCCCTGCTTTTTTCGAGCGGCATGTCGGCGATCGCCACCACCCTGCTCGCGCTCGTCCAGCCGGGCGATGTCATCGTTCATAGCGCGCCGCTCTATGCCGCGACCGAATCGCTGATCGGCCGTATCCTTCGGCGTTTCGGCGTGCAGTGGCTCGATTTCCCCGCCGGCGCGACCGAAGACGAGATCGGCGCGGTGATCGAAAAAGCCAGGACCATGGGCCGCGTCGCCCTGCTCTATCTCGAAAGCCCGGCCAATCCGACCAATGTGCTGGTTGATCTGGAAGCCGTCGCCGCGCGCCGCGACGCGCTGTTCGCGGGTGACGCCCATGTACCGCCGATCGCGATCGACAACACGTTTTTGGGGCCGCTGTGGCTCAAGCCGCTCTCTCATCGCGCCGATCTCGTCATCTACAGCCTCACCAAATATGCCGGCGGGCATAGCGATCTGGTGGCGGGCGGCGTGCTCGGCTCGAACGCACTCATCAGTGCCATCCGCCTGATGCGCAACACCATCGGCACCATCCTCGACCCGCACAGCGCATGGATGCTGTTGCGATCCCTCGAAACGCTCGAACTACGCATGAGCCGGGCGGGCGAAAATGCGGCAAAGGTCTGCACCTGGCTGCGTGACCAGCCGCAAGTCGAACGGATCGTCTATCTGGGCTTCCCGCAAAGCGAGCGCCAGCGCGACATATTCGACCGCCACTGCACGGGCGCCGGGTCGACCTTCTCGCTCTATCTGAAAGGCGGCGAAACGGAAGCCTTCGCCTTTCTTGACGCGCTCAAGATCGCCAAACTCGCCGTCAGCCTCGGCGGCACGGAAACGCTGGCCAGCCACCCGGCCGCGATGACCCATTTGTCCGTCCCGCCCGAACGCCGCAAGGCGCTCGACATCGGCGACAATATGGTGCGCATCTCTATCGGCTGCGAGGATGCCGACGATCTGATCGCCGACTTTGCGCAGGCGCTCCGGGCGATACCCTAATCCCAGTCGACCCGCGTCCAGCCCCGCGCCGCCGCCAGCTTCGCCAGCGGTTTGTGCGGGTTCGCGGCGATGGCGATATCGGCGAACTCCAGCATCGGCGCGTCCGACACATGGTCGGAATAGGCGCGGATATACGCCTGCGTCCGGTCGATCGCTTCCGCCGCCATCCACGCCTTGATCATCCGCAGCTTGCCGATGTCATAGCAGTTTTCGCCGGCGATCTTGGCGCGGACATAGCGCAGATCCTGATTGAGATGATCGGTCGCGATCACCGCGTCGAAACCGAGCCGCTGCGCGATCGGCGTCACATAAAGGCGGTAGGATGCGGTCGCCAGCACCAGCCGGCACCCGTCCGCCTTGTCGCGCGCGATCTGTGCCAGCGCCCCGGCGCGGACATTTTCGTCCACCACCTTGTCGGCATAGCTTTCGACATGCGGCATCAGCTTTCCCCGATCGACCTGTCCGCCGATCATCAGCAACTGGTTGATTTCCTTCAATTGATGCCGTTTGATCAGCCGCAGCACATAGGCGAGCATGACGACAGGCACCAACGGCAACAGGATCAGCCGCCAGGGCGCCAGCCGCGCAGCGACATGCACCAGGAAGCCGGTATAGGTGCCCGTGAACGTCACCGTCCGGTCCATGTCGTAAATCGCCAGCCTGTGCGTCATGCCGTATCCGAAACTTTTCCGGTTTACCTTCGTTCTGTCTCGCGGATGGGCCGTTTCGGCTTGCCGTGCAACCGATAATGGACCAGTAATCCCATCCGATGAACAGAGCCGCCGAACTGACTGAAGACTCGCGCGACGGCGACATGGTGGTTCGTCTCTCAGGCCATCTTTCAATCGCGTATCTGGGCGATCTGCCCAGGCGACTGGAGGCCATCACCGGCCCTGTCGCCGCGATCGATCTTGCCGATGTGGATCATATCGACACGGTCGGCGCATGGACCGTCCATCGCACGGCAAAACGTCTGGGCAGCGACATCACCGGCGCCGACGAGGGCGCGCAGCGCCTGATCGAGGCGGTGGGCGATGCCTCTGCCGAAGCGGTCTCCATCCGCCCCGATAATCTGCCCGCCTGGCAGCGCGTCATCGGCCAGATCGGCGAAGCCGTGATCACGGCTGGCTCCACCTTGCTCGGCCTGCTCGGTTTCTTCGGCAGCACGCTGGTCGCCAGCTGGGCGTTAATCCGCAATCCGCGCCGCTTCCGGATCAACGCCGTCGTCCAGCGGTTCGAGGTCGTCGGCGTGTCCGCGCTCGGCATTATCGGCCTGATGAGTTTCCTGATCGGTATCGTGATCGCGCAACAGGGATCGGTACAATTGCGCCAGTTCGGCATGGAAATGCTGACGATCAATCTTGTCGGGCGGCTGACCTTCCGCGAACTGGGCGTCCTGATGACCGCGATCATGGTCGCCGGCCGGTCCGGCTCCGCCTTCGCCGCGCAACTCGGCACGATGAAGCTGACCGAGGAAATCGACGCGATGCGCACGATCGGCGTATCGCCGATGGAGGCGCTGGTGCTGCCGCGCACGCTGGCCGTCGTCATCATGATGCCGCTGCTCGGTTTCTACGCGTCGATCCTGTCGGTCATCGGCGGCGGCTTTCTGTGCGCCGTCGCGCTGGACATCCCGCCGATCACCTTTCTCCAGCGCCTGCGCGAGGTCGTGCCGATCACCGACCTGTGGGTCGGCCTCATCAAAGCGCCGGTGTTCGGCATCATCATCGCGCTGTCGGGCTGTTTCCAGGGCATGCAGGTGGAAGCCAATGCCGAAGAAGTCGGCTTGCGCACGACCGCCGCCGTCGTGCAGGCGATCTTCCTCGTGATCGTGATCGACGCCTTTTTCGCTGTGTTCTTCACATGGCTGGGCTGGAACTGATGGCTGTCAGCGAAGAAATCACGCCCGAAGACGATGCGCGCGTCGACGAGGCTGTCGAACGCAGCGAGATCGCCATTGCGGTGCGCGGCCTCAAAAATAGTTTCGGCGATCAGGTCGTGCATGAAGGGCTCGACCTCGACGTGCGCAAGGGCGAGATATTGGGCGTCGTCGGCGGATCGGGCACCGGCAAATCGGTCCTGATGCGTTCGATCATCGGCCTCCAGACCCCCGTTGCTGGTGAGGTCCATGTGTTCGGCGAGTCGATGATCGGTCGCCTTGATGATGAGGCACTGGCGATCCGCAAGCGCTGGGGCGTGCTGTTTCAGGGCGGCGCGCTGTTTTCGACGCTGACGGTCGCTGAAAATGTCGAGGTGCCGATCCGCGAATATTATCCCAATATCGATGCACAGTTGCGCGACGAGATCGCCGCCTACAAGATCCGGATGACCGGCCTGCCAGCGGAAGCAGGGCCGAAATATCCCTCCGAACTGTCGGGCGGCATGCGCAAACGCGCCGGGCTCGCGCGGGCGCTCGCGATCGATCCCGACCTCCTCTTTCTGGACGAGCCGACCGCCGGCCTCGACCCGATCGGCGCGGCGGCGTTCGATCAGCAGACCCGTCAGTTGCAACAGACGCTCGGCCTGACCGTCTTCCTCATCACCCATGACCTCGATACGCTCTATTCGATCTGCGACCGGGTGGCGGTGCTGGCGGACAAAAAGGTGATTGCGGTCGGCACGATCGACGAACTGCTCGCGACCGATCATGGCTGGATTCAGGAATATTTCAACGGGCCGCGCGGTCGGGCTGCCACGGCGGCGGTATCGCGCGAACGCGACAAGGCCGGGTCCACGGCGGACAAGGGCTCTGAGCAGCCGGACGGAAGGCAATAAGGACTATGGAAACCCGTTCCAATCATGTGCTGGTGGGCACGGTCACGCTACTGCTGCTCGCGGCGGTCATGATCGCCGCTTTCTGGTTCTCGCGCATCTCCGATGGGCAGAACAAGGAATATGACATCTTCTTCAAACAGTCGGTCAATGGCCTCGCCAAGGGATCGAGCGTCAACTATTCCGGCGTCCCGTCCGGTCAGGTCGAAAAGATCGAATTGTGGAAACGCGACCCGAGCTTCGTGAAGGTCCGCATTTCGGTGAAGGAAGGCACACCGGTGCTTCTGGGCACGACCGCGACCATCGCCGGCGTGGGCTTCACCGGCGTCAGCGAGATCGTGCTCGACGGCGCGGTCAAGGGTGCGCCCCCGATCGCCTGCCCGGCGGAAAATCCGCTGTCCGCCTGCCCTGACGGCATTCCGGTCATTCCAACCAAGCCGGGCGCGCTGGGCGAACTGCTCAACAACGCCCCGCAACTGCTGGAACGCATTTCGACGCTGACCGAGCGGCTCACTGAACTGCTTAACGACAAAAATCAGAATTCGATCGCCGGCATCCTCGCCAATGTCGAGCGCATCTCCGGCTCGCTGGCCGATCGCAGCCCCGAAATCTCCGCCACGCTGGCCGAAGCGCGGGTCGCCGTTCAGCGCACCGGCATCGCCGCCGAGCAGATCGGCAAGCTCGCCGCGACCACCGACTCGCTCCTTGCCGATGAGGGGCGCCCGCTGATGGGTGACCTGCGCAAGAGCGTTCAGGCGGCAACGCGCAGCATCGATACGCTGGACAAGACCATCGCCGAAGCACAGCCGGGCGTCCGCGCTTTCAGCAACCAGACGATGCCCGAAGTGAACCAGCTCGTTCGTGACCTGCGCGAAATGTCGCGCGCTTTCCGCGGCGTTGCCGAAAAACTGGACCAGCAGGGGGCGGGATCGATCGTCGGATCGCCCAAACTGCCCGACTATAAGCCATGAGAGGGATCGGCATGATGTTCCACCCGAAACTGGGGGCGGCTGCCCTCGCCTTGGCCGCCGTTCTGGCTTTGCCGGGCTGTATTTCCTTCGGCGCCAAGCCTCCGGCCCAATTGCTTTCGCTAAGCGCCGAGCAAAAGGTCGCGCCCGGCGCGACGCGTACAGGCGGCGCGAGCCTGATCGTCGCCGATCCCGAAGCCCCCAAGATGCTCGATACGGTGCGCGTGCCGGTTCAGGTCAGCCCGACTTCGGTCGCCTATGTCACCAAGGTGCAGTGGGCCGATACGCCGCGCCACCTGTTTCAGCAGGTGCTGGCTGAGACGATCGCCGCCAGCGGCAGCCGGATCGTGCTCGATCCTGGCCAATATTCCGGCACGCCCGGACAAAGGCTGATGGGCTCGCTGGTCGCCTTTGGCATGGACGCGCCCAGCAACAGCGCGGTCGTCACCTTTGACGCGATTCTGGCCGGGCCGGCAGGCGTCGTCATCGCCAAGCAGCGCTTCACGGCCAGCGTGCCGGTCGGCGGGCCGATCGATGCGACGACCGTCGGCGTGCCGCTCAACGCGGCGGCCAACCGGGTTGCGGCCGAAGTCGCGGCATGGGTGGCGACGACGGGCCAGTAGGCGGCTTAATCGAGGCTTTTGCCGGCCTGCTCTGTCACGTCGCGGGACAGGCCGGGCTCGGCCAAGATGCGTGCAAGTTGCGCGCGCATCATCCCCGCGCGGCCCGCATCGAACCGTTTCCACCGGCCCAATGGCGGCACCAGACGCGCCGCCGTCTGCGGATTGAGCTTATCGAGCGCGATGATGCAGTCCGCGACCAGTGTATAGCCTTGGCCCGATCCATGATGGAACGCCCATTGATTGCCAGCGAAGGCGCCGAAGAGCGACCGCACCCGGTTGGGATTGGCTAGGGTGAAATCCGGGTGCCGGCCCAGCGCGGCGACGATATCGACCGTGTCAGGATGGAGGGCAAAAGCCTGGGTCTGGAACCATTTATCCAATGTCAGCGCATCATCGCGATAGCGGTCATAGAATTGGGCAAGAGCTGCGTCCCGCTCGCTGCTTGAGCGGCTCGCCAGGATAGCCAGTGCCGCCTGCCGCTCCGTCATATTGTCGGCTTCATTGAACTGCGCGAAGGCGATTGCGTCTCCATCCTGTGCGCCGGAAGCTGCGATATAGAGCAAGGCGACATTACGCAGTTTCCGCGCCCCCTTGGCCGCCGAAGACAGCGAAAAGCCATCGGCCTTGGTCCTGGCATGAATGTCGCGCCAGAGCGGCTCCAGTTCGGCGCCGATGCGCTGCTGCAAACCGTCGCGCGCCGCATGGATCGCATCGGGATCGACCAGACGCATCTGATCGCCCAGATAGGCCTCGCTTGGCAGGCGAACCACCTCAGCGACAAAGGCGGGGTCAAGCGACGGATCGCTCACGCTGTTGCACACCGCCGCGACGACCGCCTGTTCATCGATGGCCTGTCCTGCAACCTGGCCCACGAGGATATTGACCATCAGTTGCTGCATTGCCTCATAACGGGCAAAGGGGTCATCATCATGCGCCGAGAGAAAGGCAAGATCATCCTGGCTACTGTTGGTCTCCATGATGACAGGCGCGGAAAATCCGCGGTTGATCGACAGGATCGGCGGTGCGGCAAAGCCTTCGAAAACGAAGCTTTGCCGACTCTGTGTGAGCATCAGCAGTTGATCGCCATGATGGCCGTCAGTGTCGGGATCGAATAATGCCGTGCGTACCGGGATCGCCATTGGCTGCTTGTCCGGCTGACCGGGTGTCGGCGGGATACTCTGTTCCAGCACAAGTTCGACCGATTGCGCGGCCGCATCATGATGAAGCATGGCACGGACGCGCGGCGTACCGGCTTGCTCGTACCAGCGCCGGAACTGGGTCAGGTCGGTGCCGCCCCCCTCTTCCATTGCACGCACGAAATCCTCGCAGGTCGCAGCCTCGCCGTCATGGCGATCGAAATAGAGATCAGACCCGGCGCGGAACCGCTCCGCGCCCAGCATCAACGCCATCATGCGGATGATCTCGGCGCCTTTATTATAGATGGTCGCGGTGTAGAAGTTACTGATTTCCATGTAGGATTCCGGCCTGATCGGGTGGGCGAGCGGTCCCGCATCCTCCTGAAACTGAGCCGCACGCAGCAACCGGACATCCTCGATCCGTTTGACGGCATGAGATCCCATATCGGCCGAAAAATTCTGGTCCCTGAAAACCGTGAACCCCTCTTTGAGGCTTAGCTGAAACCAGTCCCGACAGGTGACGCGATTCCCCGACCAGTTGTGGAAATATTCATGCGCCACGACGCCTTCGACGCCATCATAATCGACATCGGTCGCCGTCGCCGGGTCAGCCAGAATATAGCGCGAATTGAATATGTTAAGGCCCTTATTCTCCATCGCGCCGAAGTTAAAATCGGCCACGGCGACGATATTGAAGACATCAAGATCATATTCCCGCCCATAGACGCGCTCGTCCCAGGCCATCGAATCCTTGAGCGCCTTCATCGCATGCGCGGTTCGTGGCAAATCTGCGTCCTTGACCCAGATACCGAGCGTAACCTCGCGCCCGCTCATCGTCACGAAGCGGTCGCGATTGCACGCCAGATCGCCGGCGACCAGCGCGAACAGATAGCAGGGCTTGGGAAAGGGATCGACCCAGCGCGCCCAATGCCGGCCCCCTTCGAGATCGCCATGGTCGACCGGGTCACCATTGGCCAGCAATATGGGATAGCGGGTCTTGTCCCCCGTCAGCCGAACATCGTACCGCGACAGCACATCGGGACGATCGGGGAAGAACGTGATGCGCCGAAAACCCTCCGCTTCGCACTGGGTGCACAGCAGGCCACCGCTCGCATACAGGCCCATCAACTTGCTATTGCCTTCAGGGGCCAGTTCAACACTCGTCTCGACGTTATGCGCGCCGCCCGACAGCGGGATGATCAGCGTCCCGGCGTCAAGAGCCCATTCTTCGGGTGCCAAAAGTCGTCCGTCGACTTTTACCGCAAGCGGGACAAGCCCTTCGCCATCGAGCCTCAGCGGTCGGTCATGCACGCCATTGCGCGTAATCGAAAGGCGGGCCTGCACGCGCGTCGCCCTAGGATCTAGATCGAAGTCCAGTGCGATATCCGGCACCAGCCAATCCGGCGGCAAATAGTCGGACCGGCGAATGACGGCAGGGGCAGCGGCGTGAGTGGTTTGTATATCGGCCATGCCGCAACTTTAAGGACTGACCCCGGGAAAGGCCAGTGCGGGCTTGTTAAATACGCTCGCCCGTCAACCGCTGACACAGCATGTCAAGTTGGTCCAGGGTCGAATAGCGCAGCGTCAGGACCCCTGCGGCGGCACCGTCCTCGCCATGATCGATGTCCACCTTCAGGCCCAGAATATCGGCCAGATGCTGTTCCAGCGCAGCGATATCGGCGTCCTTTCCGCCCGCAGACGTCGTTCGCGAGGGCGCTTCCGACGCTGGGTCGCCCTTACGCGCACGACGGACGAGCGCCTCGGTATCGCGAACCGACAGCCCCTTATGCTCGACTGTGCGGGCCATCGATTCGCAATCAGGCGCGCCAATCAGGGCGCGGGCATGGCCCATGCTCAGCCTGTTCTCTGTTACCGCCTGCTGCACTGTGTCGGGCAGATCGAGCAGGCGCATCAGATTGGCGATATGACTACGCGACTTGCCAACCAACCGGGCCAGTGCATCCTGACTATGATGAAACTGACCGATCAGCTTGCGATAGGCTTCGGCTTCCTCGATCGGATTGAGGTCCTCACGCTGGATATTCTCGACTAGCGCGATTTCCAGCGTTTCCGCTTCATCGAAATCGCGGACGATCGCCGGAATACGATGGAGCTGGGCCCGTTGCGCTGCGCGCCAGCGCCGCTCCCCAGCAACGATTTGAAAGCCGCCACCATGGGGTCGCACGATGATCGGTTGAATGACGCCGCGCTTACCGATGCTTTCGGCGAGTTCCTGCAACGCGCCCTCGTCGAAATGGCGACGCGGCTGTTCTGGATGCGGATGAATAAGCGCGATTTCAATACTCTGGATGGCCTTGAGCTGCGCCCCGGCTCCGACCGCTGGCGCTATCGGCTCCTCCCGCGTGACGTCCCCGAGTAGTGCCGACAGCCCCCTGCCCAGCCCATGAGGCCGCTTACCGGCCTTGGGTTTTTCGCTTATTTCCTCGGTCAAGCCGCAACCTCCAGCCGTGGTAGCCGCGCGATCAGTTCGCGCGACAGCCGCATATACGCTTCCGATCCGGCACAGCGAAAATCGTAAATCAGCGCTGGCACGCCATGGCTCGGCGCTTCGGACAGGCGGACATTACGCGGGATCACGGTGGTAAAGACCAGATCGCCGAGGCAGGCCCGCACATCGTCGGCGACCTGATCGGTCAGGCGGTTGCGACGGTCATACATCGTCAGCGCGACGCCCGTGATCGACAAATGCGGATTGAATCGCTCGCGGATGCGCTCGACGGTCTGCAGCAATTGCGACAGGCCTTCGAGCGCGAAGAATTCGCACTGTAAAGGGACAAGAAGGGACTGGGCCGCGACCATGGCGTTCACCGTCAACAGCCCGAGCGATGGCGGACAATCGATCAAACAAATATCCCAGCGACCGGTGGGTGCCTCGGACAAAACACGATCCAGCCGGTGGGTACGCTGCTCATATTCGATCAGCTCGATCTCCGCGCCTGACAGATCCTGCGTTGCCGGGACCAGATCAAGCTTGGGCACGCGCGTAGGCAACACGGAATCTTCCAGCGCGCAATTGCCTACCAGCAGATCATAGCTCGACCGAGCGCGCTGGGCCTGGCCGATACCCAGCCCGGTTGAAGCATTACCCTGTGGGTCGAGGTCCACAAGCAATACGCGCAGACCGGTCGCTGCTAGTCCGGTGGCAACATTGATGGCTGTGGTGGTCTTGCCCACGCCGCCTTTTTGATTGGCTATGGCGATACAGATCATCCTTGGCCTTTCCTTTTGACGGACTTCACGTTGCGGGCGACGAGTATCGCGCTCTCGGGATCGGTGACGCTCGGTTCCACGTGGAACACACCTTGCCATGCCGGACGAGCGGTCTCCAGTTCATTCTGCGCATTTCGCCCCTTGGGCAATATCCAAAGCGTTTTTTCATCCGCAAGATGCGCAGAGGAGCAAAGCAATCGGCCAAGCGGCGCATAGGCACGGGCGCTGATGACCGCGGCGGTCATAGCCGGCATTACCTCCGTTCGACCTGCAAACACCTTCACATTGCCTAATTGCAGTTCCGCAATCACCCCATTGAGAAAGTCGACTCGCTTACGCCGCGATTCCACCAACAACATGGGGCGAGACGACAGGATAGCTATTACGACGCCCGGCAGTCCCGCCCCCGATCCCAGATCGATCCAGACCCCGTCATCCGCCTGCTCGGCATATGTCAGCAGTTGCGCCGAATCGGCGATATGCCTCGCCCAGACATGATCACGTGTGGATTCCGCGATCAGATTCTGCTCGCCCATCGCTTCCAAGAGGATCGCGACGAAACGCTCCAAGCGCCCCCATGTTTCACGTGGAACATCCCGGTGCGCCATTATCCATGCCCGCGCTTCTTCTTCGCTCATGCGGCGCGGCGCCGGACATGGACCAGAACGGCAGCGAGGGCGGCTGGCGTTATTCCGCGAATACGTTCTGCCGCCGCCAAAGTTTCAGGACGAGCACTATTCAGCCGTTCGATCATCTCCGTCGACAATCCGCCAATTGTAGCAAAGTCGAACGTCGACGGAATGACCACGCGCTCATTTCTCCGCAATTCCGCGATTTCTGCCTGTTGTCGATCCAGATAGGGCGCATAATGCGCGTCCTCCAATATTTCGGCGCTAAGATCTGCAGGACCGTCGCGTAGCGCAGGCGCCAGCTCGAAAAGCAATGCTCTGTCGACTTCGGGAAATCTGGCCCATTCGAACAAGCTGCGCCGCGCCCCATCCTGTCGCACATCAGCGCCCGCGCGTGCCATCTCGGTCGCCGTTTTCCGCCGGGCTAGGTCCGTCACGACGCGTTGGCGATGAGCCGCTCGCATGTCCTGCCGCGCCTGCCGCGCAGCGCCAATCAAGCCATGCGCTGCTCCGATGGCGCCCAACCGTGTTTCTGCATTATCGGCGCGCAAGTGCAGGCGATACTCGGCTCGGGCGGTCAACATCCGATAAGGCTCGGTCACGCCCTGCAAAACGAGATCGTCGACCATCACCCCGATATAGCTACAGGCCCGATCGAGGATCATCGGTTCTTCGCCGAGCGCTCTTGCGGCGGCGTTCGCGCCCGCGATCAGTCCCTGCGCCGCCGCTTCTTCATAGCCCGTGGTGCCATTGATTTGGCCCGCACAAAATAATCCGGGTGCAGCCCTAAGCTCGAGCGACATGTCGAGCGCACGCGGATCGATATGGTCATATTCGACCGCATAACCAGCCACGACAATATCGGCCGATTCCAGTCCGGGCAGCGATCGCACCATCGCCCGCTGCACATCCTGCGGCAACGATGTGCTGATCCCGTTAGGATAGACGAGATGATCGTCGAGACCTTCCGGCTCCAGAAAAATCTGATGGCCATCGCGATCGCCGAAGCGCATCACCTTATCTTCGATGGAGGGACAATAGCGCGGCCCCCGCCCTTCGATCGCGCCGCTAAACAGGGGTGAACGATCGAGACTTGCCCGAATGATGTCGTGCGTGGCCTGGTTGGTTCGGGTTATCGCACAGGCCAGTTGGGGCAAGGTCCGCCCACTCGACATAGGCGACATGGTCCAGCCGATCGTATCGGACGGTTGCGATTCCAGTCGCGCCCAGTCGATCGTCCGCCCGTCGATCCGCGGCGGCGTGCCGGTTTTCAGCCGGGCCATGGGCAGCCCCATGTCCCGCAACTGAATACCTAAAGCCGTAGCTGCGCGCTCCCCGGTCCGCCCGCCAATGGCTACGTCTTCGCCGCAAAAGAGTCGCGCGCCCAGAAAAGTCCCGGTCGCGAGCACCGTCGCGGCGGCCTCGATCGTTTCGCCATTGGCCAGGTGGACACCCCGGACGCCACCCCCGTCATACATTGCGAGGCCGACAGCTTCTCTTTCAACTATGCTCAAGCCCGGCTGAGCCATGAGCATTTCGACGATGGCTGCGCGATACCGATTGCGGTCCGCCTGAACGCGAGGGCCCTGAACGGCGGCGCCTTTGCTACTGTTCAGCATACGATAGTGAATGGCCGCGGCATCGGCCGCCCGCGCGATGAGGCCATCCAGCGCATCGACTTCCCTTACGAGATGGCCTTTGCCCAATCCCCCGACGGCGGGATTGCACGACATCGCCCCCACCGTAGCCCTGTCGAAGGTCAGAAGCGCGACCTTGGCACCCTTGCGTGCAGCGGCCGCGGCCGCCTCGCATCCCGCATGGCCGCCACCGACCACGATCACATCATAGCTTGTTCGCATAGCCGCTCTTACCAGATATGAGGTGTGCGGGTCAAAACCGTTCCACGTGGAACATCACGCTCACTTGCCGATACAGAATCCCGAAAAAAGCTGATCCAGCATGTCTTCAGTACCCGCGCGTCCGGTCAGCACGTCGATGACTTTGCGCGCAAGGCGCAGTTCTTCGGCTATGATGAGCATGTCTCTTTCGCGGTTGACCCCGATCAAATGCTCATGCAATCCGGCGACCCCTCGCCGCTGCCGATCGTGCAGGGCATAATCGCTCGGCCCCGGCAGAATCGCGTTGGCCCGATCCTGAATAGTCTGGACCAGCACGTCCATTCCTTGACCGGTCGGCGCCGCTACCCGAATGCCGGGGTGAAACTCCTCATGGTCGATCCTGTCACATTGCGCGGCCACCAATATGGTTCGATGATCATCAGGAGCCTCCTCGGGGGCGCCGAGCCATATGATGACATCCGCGCCATCAAGCGCCGCGCGTGCTCGATCGATGCCAATGGCTTCGATGGCGTCATCGGTCTGGTCGCGCAAGCCGGCGGTGTCGGTGAAAAGGAAGGCCGTACCGCCGAGCGCTGCCGGCACCTCTATCCGATCCCGTGTGGTTCCGGCTATATCGGATACGATCGCCGCGTCCCGTCCTACAAGGGCATTCAGCAAAGTCGACTTGCCGGCATTGGGTGGCCCGGCCAGGACGACCCTTATGCCATCGCGGAGCCGCTCGGCCGACGGTGCCTCCAACTGACGTCCAACCTCGGCGGCAAGTGCCGAGACGGCACCGCCGATTTGCATCTCTATATCGGCATCGGGCACGTCATCCTCGTCCGAAAAATCCAGCGCCGCCTCCGCCATGGCCGCGAGCTTCAAAAGCTCGCGCCGCCATTGTTCAATCCGTTGCGAAAAATGCCCTTCAGCCATCATCATGGCAGAACGGCGTTGCTGCTCGGTTTCTGCGGTCAAAAGGTCGGACAGCCCTTCGACAATATTCAGATCCATCCGACCATTGGCGAAGGCGCGGCGGGTAAATTCGCCCGCTTCGGCCCGCCTCAGCCCCGAGATCCTGCCAAGGGCCGATTCGAGCGCAGCGATCACCGCTCGTCCGCCATGACAATGGAGTTCGGCAAGATCCTCTCCAGTGGCCGTGTCAGGGCCGGGAAACCACAGCAGCAAGGCGCGATCCAGCGGTTCGCCGTTGCGAGGATCGATCAACAGCCTGACGCTTGCCCTGCGCGGCGGCGGAAGATCGCCCGCAAGAGCGCCTAACGCCGCCCCCGCTGCGGGACCACTTATGCGTATGATGGCGATCGCGGCGGGCGGTGCGCCGCTGGACAGCGCAAAAATCGAATCAGCCACGTCGATTCATTTTTTATCAGAACCCTTGCCTGCCAGTGCGCCAGACAAGCCGATATCCATCATCTGCTTGAATAGGCGAACGCCGGCGTCGCCCATTGGTGAAAAGCTTTTGAACATGGTTTCCATCTGTTCGATGCTGCCGATACCATCCAGATTGTCGAGCATCGTCTTCACATATTTGTCGTGAATCGGCGAAACATCGGGCAAGCCCAAAAAGGCACGCGCTTCGGCGGGTGTGCAGTCAACGTCTACAGTCACCTTCATCATTCTATCCTTTTTTGCCGTTCCGCTGGTTCGACCAGATGTTCATGCTCCTCATGAGGCATGGTGGCCTGTTTTAGCAAATATTTTGCGGTTCCCGATGGTTGGCACTGTCCAGGTAATTCGGCATGATGAGTGGACATAATGGAAAGGATTTCCTCATGGCTGAATTCAAGTCCATCGCGACGTTGGAAGGCGACACCCATTTCGACGCCTATGTCGCTGCACCGCAGGGTACGCCTTCGGCCGCGATCATCGTCATTCAGGAAATTTTCGGCGTCAATGAGGGCATCCGGCGCAAATGCGATAATTGGGCAAAGGCCGGCTACCTCGCTTTTGCACCCGACCTGTTCTGGCGCATTGAACCGCATATCGAGCTCGACGCCGATCAACCGGATCAGTTGCAGCAGGCGTTCGGCCTTTTTGCCAAATTCGATCAGGATCAGGGCATTCGTGATCTGGAGGCGACGATCAAGGCAGCCCGATCGGCGCTGGGGGGCACGGGCAAAATCGGGGTTGTGGGATATTGCCTTGGCGGCCGGCTGGCCTTCATGAGCGCCTGCCGCACCGATGGCGATGCATTTGTCGGCTATTATGGCGTCGGCATCGACGGGCTGGTGGGTGAGCAGCATGCCATCGGAAAGCCGGTGCTGTTGCACATTGCCACTGCCGACGGTTTCGTCAGTGCTGACGTGCAAAAGGCCATGCATGAAGGACTGGCTGATAATCGCCATGTTACCTTGCACGATTATGAGGGCCTGGATCACGGCTTCGCGGCCGAAATGGGCGATCGCCGTGACGAGGCCGGGGCGGAGCTTGCGGATCGCCGCACTGCCGATTTTTTCGCCCAACATCTTTAACGGTGAGTACAACCATGGTCGATGCATGGCGGATGGTTGCGCGAACGCACGGCGGACCGGAGGTGATCGCGCGCGAGGCGTTCGTGCCCGATGCGCCCGATGAAGGCCAGTTGCTGATCGCTCAGGAAGCGATCGGGCTGAACTTCATCGACACCTATTATCGCACCGGCCTCTATCCTGCTCCCCTGCCGATAGCATTGGGTGGCGAAAGCGTGGGCACGGTCATCGCTGTCGGGCGAGGCGTCACCGGCTTTTCCGAAGGCGATCGGATCGGCACCGTCAGCGGCCTGGGCGCCTATGCGACGCACCGGA
Organism: Sphingobium fluminis; assembly: GCF_037723805.1. Taxonomy (NCBI): domain Bacteria; kingdom Pseudomonadati; phylum Pseudomonadota; class Alphaproteobacteria; order Sphingomonadales; family Sphingobiaceae; genus Sphingobium; species Sphingobium fluminis. Next base: position 62,277 of record NZ_JBBJUK010000001.1, on the reverse strand, counting down.
TCATTCCGGCTGCTCAGGCTATCAAGATTCCTAACACCGTCAGCGCGCAAGATGCCGCCGCCATGATGCTCAAAGGCATGACCGCCTGCTATCTGGCCGAAGATATGATCGCCTTGAAGCCCGGACACATCGCGTTGGTCCACGCGGCCGCCGGGGGCGTCGGCAGCGTGCTCGTTCCCTGGTTGCGAGACAAGGGCGTCACCGTCATCGCGCATAGCGGCTCGCCGGAAAAGGCGGCGTCGGTCGATGCCGACCATAGTCTGCACGGACCGTTCGAAAATCTGGCTTCGATCGTAAGGAGACGGACCGACGAGGTTGGTGTCGATATCGTCTATGACGGCATCGGCAAGGATAGCTGGACCGCCTCGCTCGCCAGCCTCAAGCGACGAGGGCTAATGGTCAGCTTCGGCAACGCGTCCGGTGCAGTGCCACCTGTCAACCTGCTCGACCTCAGCAAAGGCGGCTCGCTCTATGTCACGCGCCCGACGCTGTTCGATTATATCGCGACGCCTGACGACCTTGCCCGGTGCGCCGAACGATTGTTCGACCGCATGTCGCGCGGGGTGGTGAAAGCCACCATCGGCCAAAGCTTCCCGCTCGCCAGTGCGGCGGACGCGCACAGGGCGCTGGAAGCTCGACGGACGACTGGGTCGACCATTCTGCTCCCCTGACCTACTACCACGGGGTCAGGAAAATAGCGTCAGCAATCCCACCTGGTGATCGACGATCCCCTCGTAAATCATCTTGCCCGCGACATAGATGATCACGGCAAGGCCAAGATAGGCGGTCCAGCGGAACCGCTCGATATATTTGGCGATGATGTTTGCGGCTATGCCCATCATGGCCACCGACAAAACCAGCCCGATGATCAATATGCCCGGATGATCCTTGGCCGCGCCAGCGACCGCCAGCACATTGTCGAGGCTCATGCTGACGTCTGCGACTGCGACCGCCCAGGCGGCAGCGGCGAAGCTTTTCGCCGGCTTGACGCCGCTGCCCTCGTCGCCTTCGACCTCGGGCGATCCGCCACCGCCGGCGGGGTGCAACTCGCGCCACATCTTCCAGCTGACCCACAGCAATAGCAGCCCGCCAGCGAGGATGAGACCGACGATCTGCATCAGCTGCGTCACGACCAGCGCGAACGCGATCCGCAGGACCAGCGCGGCGATGATGCCGATCAATATGACCTTCTTGCGCTGCGCCACCGGCAATCCGGCCGCCAGCGCGCCGACGACGATCGCATTGTCGCCTGCCAGCAATATGTCGATCATCAGCACTTGGCCAAAGGCGGCCAGCGCCGACGGCGATCCTATATTGCTGAAATCATTGACGATATGTGCCCATATATCGGCTGGCGAACCTAGGCCGGACGCGGCAGCCGTGGCAGTGGCAGTGGCGAGAATGTCGAGCATGATGGCCTGATGTCCCTTCGCTTACTGGTTCATCGAATCGAAGAAATCCTCGTTGGTCTTGGAATCCTTCATCTTGTCGAGCAGGAATTCCATCGCGTCGATCGTGCCCATCTGCATCAGGATGCGGCGCAGCACCCACATTTTGGAGAGTTTAGCCTTGTCGACCAGCAATTCTTCCTTGCGGGTGCCCGACTTGCCCACGTCCAGCGCCGGGAAGATGCGCTTGTCGGCGACCTTGCGGTCGAGCACGATTTCCGAATTGCCGGTGCCCTTGAACTCTTCGAAAATGACCTCGTCCATCCGGCTGCCGGTGTCGATCAGCGCCGTGGCGATGATCGAGAGCGAACCGCCCTCCTCGATGTTGCGCGCCGCGCCGAAGAAGCGCTTGGGCCGCTGGAGCGCGTTGGCATCGACGCCGCCGGTCAGCACCTTGCCCGACGATGGCACCACCGTGTTATAGGCGCGGCCGAGGCGGGTGATCGAATCGAGCAGGATCACCACATCCTTCTTATGTTCCACGAGACGCTTGGCCTTTTCGATCACCATTTCGGCGACCTGGACGTGGCGCGTCGCCGGCTCGTCGAACGTCGAGGACACGACCTCGCCACGCACCGACCGCTGCATGTCGGTCACTTCCTCGGGCCGCTCGTCGATCAGCAGCACGATCAGGAAAACTTCGGGATGATTGTCGGTGATCGCCTTGGCGATGTTCTGGAGCATCACCGTCTTGCCGACACGCGGCGGCGCGACGATCAGCGTGCGCTGCCCCTTGCCCTGCGGCGACACGATATCGATGACGCGCGCCGACTTGTCCTTCTGGGTCGGATCGCCCGGATCGAGCGTCAGCTTGCTTTCGGGATAAAGCGGCGTCAAATTGTCGAAATTGACGCGATGACGGACGGCGTCGGGATCGTCGAAGTTGACGGTATTGAGCTTGGTCAGCGCGAAATAGCGCTCGCCATCCTTGGGCGCGCGGATTTCGCCATCGACTGTGTCGCCGGTCCGCAGCCCATATTTGCGGACCTGATTGGGCGACACGTAAATATCGTCGGGACCTGCGAGGTAATTGGCCTGGGGCGAGCGCAGGAACCCAAAGCCATCGGTCAGCACCTCGATCGTGCCCTCGCCCATGATCTGCTCGCCATTTTCCGCCTCGGCCTTGAGAATCGCGAACATCAGGTCCTGCTTGCGCAGCGTCGATGCGCCTTCGACGCCCAATTCCTCCGCCATGGTGACGAGGTCGGCGGGCGCTTGTTTCTTGAGGTCCTTGAGATGCATGCGAGTAAGTCCAGTGGAGAGAGGGATTTTGGGCGTCGGGGGAAATGGAAGGCCCGGTAATGTCAGTCGGGGCAATCCCGCGCCGGACGGCGGGGATGATCAGCGTCGCGTTTAGCGAAGCGAACGCCGCCAAGTCAAGGTGGCACGGGCATCCGGCCGTGGCAAAGCTGATACGAGGAAACGCCCGCACGACGGACCGCTGGCACAGGCGGCGGTGGACCGCCCGGCCCGGTCCATGCTATGCTAAGTCATAAGATGAGAGGATAAGGATATGCGACGGTTCCGTGCCGGCCTGGCTTTGGCGGCGGTCCTGTTTTGCCCGATCGCACGTGCGCAAAATGCGCTTCCGCTCGATCCCGCCACCCCGCCCGTCATCGTTCCCGCGGGTCCGCCGGCGGATGCGCGCGTGACCATCGCCGTGGCGATCGGCGGCAAGGGGCCGTGGAACTTCATCGTCGATACGGGCGCGCAGCGGACTGTGATCGCGCGGGATCTGGCGCAGCAGCTTGCCCTGCCGCCCGGCGTTCCGGTTACGGTCATCAGCATGACGGGCCGAACCGACACGCCGACCGTCGCATTGCCCCGCCTCAGCTTCGGCACGGACGGGATCGACGATATCGAGGCTCCCGTGCTGGAAGGCCGGGATATCGGCGCTGCGGGCCTGCTGGGACTCGACGGGTTGCACGCCAAACGGCTGCTGCTCGATTTCCGCACCGGCCGGATGGAGATCAGCGACAGCGGGCCGCGCATGGCCGTCGATCGCGACACGATCGTGGTGCAGGCCCGCCGGCGCAAGGGCCAGCTGATCCTGCTGGGTTCGCAGGTGAACGGGATGAAGGTCGACATCATGCTCGACACCGGCACCAATATCAGCGTCGGCAATCTCGCGCTGATGCGCAAGCTTCAGACGAAAGGCCTGCTTCCCGGGCTCGAACCGGCCAGCCTCACGAGCGTCACCGGCGGCTCGCTGGCCGGGCCTGCGGGCATCATCGCCGCCATCCGGCTGGGGCCAGTGACACTCAAGGGCGTGCCGGTGATGTTCGCCGACGTCAGTCCGTTCGCCCATCTTGGTCTCAGGGGGCGACCCGCACTGCTGCTCGGAATCGATGCCCTGCGCCTGTTCGATCGGGTCGCGATCGACTTCGGCCGGGGCAAGGTCGACTTCCTGCTGCCCGATACCGGCGCGCTCGACCCGTTGCGATTCGCCCAGGCGCTCCCCGTTAGGGGGTAGGCCGACCAGCGGGCGGACTCGCCGGCCGCTGGCGATCGCGGCCCAGCACATTGTCGATCCATTGCTGGTCCATCCGCTGCGGCTGCGGACGGTCCGGCTCGTCGGCCTGCGGTAGCTCCTGCTCGGTCTCGCTATAGGGGTCGCGCACCACCCCTCGCTCCAGCGGCAGGCCGTTCTCATCCACCTGCATGCCCTCGTCCGATCCGGTGTCGGGCACGCCATAGGCTTCATCATCGGGTTCGAGCTGCCATTCGGGCAAAGTCACCTGCGTGTCGAATTGCTCGACCGGCCGTTTGGCGACCGCAACCTTCATATAGTCGGAAAAGGCGCGCGCAGGGGCGCGACCGCCCTGTAATCCACCGACGGCCCGCGCATCGTCACGGCCCATCCAGACGCCCGTGGTGATGCCACTGGAAAAGCCCAGAAACCAGCCATCCTTGTTACTGCTGGTCGTCCCCGTCTTGCCCGCGACCGGACGGCCGATCTGCGCCGCCTTGCCGGTGCCGGTCGACACCGCCGTCTGCATGAGGTCGGTCATTCCCGCCGCCACCCAGGGCGCGACCAGCACGCGACTACTGTCATCCTGATGGCTGTAGAGCAGCCTGCCCTCGGCCGTGGTCACTCTGGTAATGCCATAGGGCGTTACGGCCACCCCCTTGCGCGCGACCGAGGCGAAGGCGCGGGTCATGTCGATCAGTCGGACGTCCGACGTGCCCAGCACCATGGACGGATGCGTATTGATCGGCGTCGTCACACCGAAGCGGCGGGCCATGTCGGCAATGGTGGGGAAGCCCACCTCCACGCCCAGTTGCGCCGCGACGGTGTTGATCGAATAGGCAAAGGCGGTGCGCACATCGATATCGCCCGAAAAATGCCCCGAACTGTTGCGCGGGCTCCAACCGTTGATGGTGACCGGCTTGTCCGTAACGCCGGTATCGGGCGTGTAGCCCGCCTCCAGCGCCGCCATATAGACGAACAGCTTCCACGCCGATCCCGGCTGGCGCGTGGCCGTTGTGGCGCGATTATAGTTGGACGTCACATAGTCGAGGCCGCCGACCATCGCCCGCACCGCCCCATCCCGATCGAGGCTGACGAGCGCGCCCTGCGTGCCGGCCGGGACATTGGCCTGGATCGCCGCCGTCGCCGCCTTCTGCATGCCAAGGTCGATGGTAGTGTAGACCTCCAGCGGCTCGTTAGGCTCGTCGATCAGCACATCGAGCTGGGGCAACGCCCAGTCGGTGAAATAACGCACGCTGTTCTGCGGCGGCTCGGGTGCCAGCTTGACGCTCGCCAGATCGGCGGATTGATGCTCGCTGGCGCTGATGACGCCATTGTCCTGCATCAGGTCGAGCACTACGCCCGCGCGCCCGATCGCGGCGTCGGCGTCGGCGGTCGGCGAATAGCTCGACGGGGCCTTGACCAGTCCCGCAACGATTGCCGCCTCGGGCAGATCAAGGCCGGTAGCGGGATGGCCGAAGAATTTACGGCTCGCGGCATCGATGCCATAGGCGCCGCCGCCGAAATAAACCTTGTTGAGGTAGAGTTCGAGGATCTGGCGCTTGGTGAATTTCCGCTCCAGCGCCATCGCCAGCACCATCTCGCGGACCTTGCGGCCCCAGCTATAGCTGTTGTTGAGGAAGATGTTGCGCGTCACCTGCTGCGTGATGGTTGACGCGCCCTGCATCCTTCGACCGCTGCCCCGATTATGGATCGCCACCCAGGCCGCGCGCGCCATGCCGATCGGATCGACACCGGGATGAAGATAGAATCGCTTGTCCTCGGTCGACACCATCGCGTCGATCATCACCTGCGGAATCTGGTCGTAGCTCAGCCACTGGCCGAAACTGGGCCCGAGCGACACGATCACCGATCCGTCGGCGGCGTGCACGCGGATCATCTGGCCATTGGGCGAGGATTTGAGGCTGTGATAGTCGGGCAGCGACTGCATCGCGACGACCACCGCGATGACGATGGCGATGACGCTCACCAGCGCGCCAAGCAACGCGGTCTTGAGGATGCGCCCCAGCCACAACCGGGCCTTGCCCGGCGGCTCCTTGCTCTTGCCCGATTTTGCCATGCAGTCTGTGCCGCCCCGAAAATGCGCCTCGATCCCGGCCTACAAGCCGATCGCGGCTTTATCACCCATGAATGATGCAGGATTTAAATGCAAAGGACGCAGAGAAGCACCGCAAAGGCTGTTTTTAACGCTCGCTCTCCACCATGGGCGGTAGCGGGCATGCGCGCTTGCGCCACCTTTATGCGCTCAGCGTCCTCTGCGCCAAATATTCGCGCGCGCCAACGCCTATCGCTCCCGCGCCGCCTGCCGCGCGATCGCCAGAAGCTCGTGCCGCACGAGCAGGTCGCCCATAGTACGCCCCGAACGGCTGGCCCGCTCGGCATGGGCAAGGCGCTGGATCACGCGCGCGATGCCGCTGGCATCCCACAACCGCACCTGCCGCGACACCAGCCCCTTTTCCTTCCAGAACACCGCCTTGCCCGCCGACTCCATGGCCGCTTCCAGCCTTCCGCTCCGATCGGCCTCCACCCGGATATGGGCCAGCAGCATCGCCCGTGTCAGCAGCGGCCGCAGCACCGATGCCATGCTCACGCCTGTCTGAGTCAACTGCCCCAGTTCGCGATGCATCGCGCCAAGGTCGCCGCCCAGCACCGCATTCACCAGCAGTGCAGCATCGCTGTCGGGATTGTCGGCGGACAGCGCATCCAGCGCCTCGCCGGTCGCTTCGGCCGGTCGCTCCGGCGCGGCGTCGAGATAAAGGATCAACTTCTCGATCTCGCCCGCCATCAAGGCCCGGTCACCATTGGCGAGCGCGACGATCCGCCGCGCAAGCTCGGGGGCCAGCCGCAGCCCGCCTTCCCGCGCGATGGCGATGGCGATCTGCTCGGCCTCGCGCGCGTCCGGCTGGTACGAGATGCAGGCCATCGCCGCGCGATGCTCCAGCGCGAGCTTAACCAGCTTGGACGTTGCCTTGAGCGCCCCCGCGACGGCGAGCACCGGATTGCCCGCCACTTCCGCCTCCAGCAATGCGCTCAGCGCCGGCACCGACTCCTCGCCCATACCGCTGACCCTGATCCAGCGCTTGTCCCCAAACATCGAAAAAGACGCGGCCTCGTCCGACAGCCTTGCCGGATCGTCGCGCAGCGTCCCGCCATCCAGGTCGACGCGCTCGGCGTCCGGTCCCATCGCCCGCTCCAGCCGTTTCGCGAGCGCTGCGCTGCCCGCCTCATCGGGTCCGTAAAGCAGGAAGAAACGAACATCGGCGGCCGATGCCTGTCCCGCCGCATCCAGCGCCTTTTCGATCTGGCCGCGATTGGCTTTCACGGCGCCGTCGTTTTCGGGACAGCCGTTTTTTGGCTATCCCGGCGCGCGAACAAGGCTAGGCGGGTGACGATCTGGTCCGCGACCGTCTGCGCGAGTCGTTCGAGCGCCGTATCCTCCGCCGCGATCGTCGCATATTCGCTCGACACCACGTCGATGCCAGCGTCGGACCCGGCCGTGTCGTCCAGCACCTGCGCGCCGGTCGTCTGGTCGATCAACTGATAACGCGCGCGCAGCGAGCGCCGCTCGCGCGTGATCGCGGCATCGGACCGCAGGCCGAAACCGCTGATCTGGTCGTCGAGCTTCACCACCAGCCGATAGCGCTTGCCACCACCGCCGTTCAGCGGCGCCAGCCGATCGTTGAGCGCATTGCGCACCAGCCAGCCGCCCTTCCCCTGAATCGCCACCACCTCGACATCGCCGAGCGCCTGCGCGACCACGCCATGACTGCCCCCGCCATAGACGGGCCGCAGCCCGCAGGCGGTGAGGGAGGCGAGAAGGATCAGAGGCAGAGCGGGCTTCATATGCTTCCTTTATCCCCTGTCGTTCTCCTGCGAAAGCAGGAGCCTAGGGTGAGGGGTAACTTGCCTTGACCCTAGGCTACTGCTTTCGCAGCAGCACCGAGATACGTCAAATCACCAGATTGACCAGCCGGTCCGGCACGACAATCACCTTCTTGGGCGTCGCTCCGTCCAGTATCCGTGCGACATTGGGCGCAGCCAGCGCCAGCCGCTCCAGTTCCTCTTTCGCCGTCCCCTTGGGCACGGTGATCGTATCGCGCAGCTTGCCCATCACCTGGCAAGCGATCGTCACCTCGTCATCGACCAGCAACGCCGGGTCGACCGGCGGCCAGGGGGCATCGGCGATAAGCCCGGTTTCGCCCATATCGGCCCAGGCCTCCTCCGCCAGATGCGGAGTCATCGGCGCGACCAGCAGCGCGAGCGCACGGATCGCCGCATTGCGGCTGACGGATGGAGCAGCTTTTTCGACCGCATTGGCCAGCTCATAGATCTTGGCGACCGCCTTGTTGAACGACAGCGCCTCGATATCGCGCGCAACGCCGTCGATCGTCTGGTGCAGCTTGCGGTCGAGCGCCCGATCCTGACCGGAAGCGTCCTGCCCCTGCGCGTCCGCTTCGATCTGACCGAACAACCGCCACAGCCGGTTCACGAATCGCCACGATCCCTCGATCCCGCTTTCGGTCCATGGCAGGTCGCGCTCGGGCGGACTGTCCGACAGCATGAACCAGCGCACCGCATCCGCACCATATTGCGCGATGATATCATCGGGATCGACGACATTCTTCTTGGACTTGGACATTTTCTCGACGCGACCGACAGAAACCGGCGCGCCGCTTTCGATGTGGACATAATCGTCGCCCGACTTCTTCACCTCGCCGGGGCTCAGCCAACTGCCATCGCCGGCCTTGTACGTTTCGTGCGTCACCATCCCCTGCGTGAAGAGTCCGGTGAAAGGCTCGGCAAAGCCCAGTTGCCCCATATGCTGGAGCGCGCGGGTCCAGAAGCGGGCGTAGAGCAGATGCAGGATCGCATGTTCCACGCCGCCGATATATTGGCCGACCGGCAGCCATTTCTCCACCGTCTCGCGGTCGAACGGCTTGTCCTGGGGCTGGCTGGCGAAGCGGATGAAATACCAGCTCGAATCGGCGAAAGTATCGAGCGTATCGGTCTCGCGCACCGCCGGCTTGCCGCAACTCGGACAATCGACATGCTTCCACGTCGGATGCCGGTCCAGCGGGTTGCCCGGAATATCGAAGCTGACATCTTCGGGCAGAACCACCGGCAAATCCGCCTTGGGCACGCCCACAACGCCGCAGCCTTCGCAATGGATGACGGGGATCGGCGTCCCCCAATAGCGCTGCCGCGACACGCCCCAGTCGCGCAGGCGGAACACGGTCTTGCCCGCACCCCAGCCGTCCGCCTCGGCACGCGCAATGACAGCGGCCTTGGCCTCCTCGATCCCCAACCCGTCGAGAAAACGCGAATTGACCAGCCGACCGGACCCGACATAGGCCTCGTCATGGATCGGCTTGCCCTCGTCCCCTTCGGCTGCAACCACGCGCTCGACTGGCAGCATATATTTGCGCGCGAAATCGAGGTCGCGCTGGTCATGCGCCGGCACGCCCATGACCGCGCCTGTGCCATAATCCATCAGCACGAAATTGGCGATGAAGACGGGCAGATGCCAGTCGGGATCGAACGGATGGACCATCGACAGGCCGGTATCGAAGCCCAGCTTTTCCGCCGTCTCCAGTTCCGCCGCCGTCGTACCGCCCGCCTTGCACTGCTCGATAAAAGCCGCTGCTTGCGGATTATCCGCCGCCACCGCCTGCGCCACGGGGTGATCGGCGGCGATCGCCACGAAACTCGCGCCGAAAATCGTATCGGGCCGGGTCGAATAGACGTCGATCGCCTGATCGAAGGGCGCGACCGGCTTGAACCCGAACTGCAGGCCCACCGACTTGCCGATCCAGTTTTCCTGCATCGTCCGCACCTTGTCGGGCCACTGGTCGAGGCCGTTCAGCCCCTCCAGCAGATCGTCGGCGAACTGGGTGATCTTGAGGAACCATTGGGAAAGCTTGCGCTTCTCGACCGTCGCGCCCGATCGCCAGCCCTTGCCGTCGATCACCTGTTCGTTGGCCAGCACGGTCATGTCGACCGGGTCCCAATTGACCGCCGACTCCTTGCGATAAACAAGGCCCGCTTCCAGCATGTCCAGGAACAAGGCCTGCTCATGGCCATAATAGTCCGGCTCGCAGGTCGCCAGTTCGCGGCTCCAGTCGATCGCGAATCCCAGCTTCTTCAACTGCGCGCGCATATTGGCGATATTCTCGCGGGTCCAGGTGCCCGGATGCACCTTCTTTTCCATCGCCGCATTTTCGGCGGGCATGCCAAAGGCGTCCCAGCCCATCGGATGGAGCACTTCATGCCCGGTCATCCGGCGAAACCGCGCCAGGACATCGCCCATCGAATAGTTGCGGACATGGCCGATATGGATGCGCCCCGACGGATAGGGAAACATCTCCAGCACATAGGATCGCGGCTTGGACGAAGCGTCGTCAGCCCGAAAGCTCTGCTTCTCGTCCCACACCGCCTGCCAGCGGGCGTCGGCCTCAAACGGGTTGAAGCGCCTTTGCATGTCACATCCTTACAAATGCATGCGGGCTGAGCTTTTCCAAGCCCAGCCCTTCATGCGAACCTAAAATGAAGACGCAGAACTTATCCGGCGATCGCCATGCGGCGCAGATCGCGCGCCTTGGTCAGGATCACTTCCTCCAGCTTCTGCACCGTCGCCGCCGCCACCGGCGCGTCGAGCCACTGACCGCCCTGCAACACCTGGCGGCTCGCCGCGACACGCAACGCATCGGCGCGCAGATCCTGATCGAGGATCGTCACGGTCAGCTTCATCCGCTCATTGGGGCTGTTGGGATTGGCATACCAGTCGGTGACGATCACGCCGCCGTTCGAATCGGTCTGCACCAGCGGCATGAACGAGATCGAATCGAGGCTCGCGCGCCACAAATAGCTGTTGACGCCGATCGTGGTGATCTTGGACGCGGCGAGATCCGCCTTGGGCCGCTCCTTGGCCCCGCCGCCGCAGGCGGCCAGCGGTAGGATCGCGGCCAGCGCGAGGCCGGCGGAAAAAGAGGCGGAAAAACGGCGGACCATCAGGCTATGTCCTGTTCGAAAATCGGGAAAACGCCCCGCTTCTATAATCGACCCGCGCCAATGGGCAAGGGGGACCGGCGGCGCGCGTCAGCGACGCTGCCAGTGCCCTTCCCAGTGACCGTGATCAGAAACCTGTGTGTTCCATGCAACAGCCCCCGACAAAACACCGATCCGCTCTAGCCAGTGGAGCATTTGCCAGTGTAGAACGTCCTGCAAATACAGGTGGGTGGGCGAGAGTCGGTATCATGCGTGTGAATAGGGGATTTTGGGCAGTATCAGGCGGGGCGCTTGCCGTCGCCGGTTTCCTGCTGTCCCCCGCCATCGGTGCCGCGACGGATCTGGTCCGGCTCCGCAGCGAAGCGCCGGTTTCATTGGGTGCGCTCGGCAGCATTTCCTCCTTCACCCCCACGACCAAGGACCCGCGTCTCGCGGCGGCCTATGCGAAGATCGCGCTGACGGCGAGTCGCCAGAATTTCCGCTTCACGCCCACCAGCGGCTCGCTCAGCGGCAAACGCTCGGTCACCGTCATGGTGCGCGCGGGCGACGATGATCGCGTGACGATCAGCCGTACGCTGGCGCCGGTCGCCATCGCGCCCGTCGGTTTCAGCCTGAATGGCGGTGCCCATGGCTGGCGCAAGTTCGCCCTGCCCGAATCGCTCGGCCGCAAGGCGCTTGATCCGGTCCCGGTCGAAACCATGGTCGACGCGAAGAATTTCTCGCTGGATCAGGGGCACAAGGATCGCTTCAGCACGAAGGTGCTGATCGAAAGCCGCCGCGACGCTGCGGTCGCCCTGCGGAATCCCTCGGCGGACAAGGATTACTCGCTGGATCTTGCCAGCTCCTACGCCCTTACGCGTAACCTCAACGTGACGGCTGGCGTGCGCTACAATAACAGCGCCGCTGGCCGCCTGACCCCGATGACCGACGATCGCGCCGATGCCCAGGCCGTCTATCTGGGCACGATCTTCAAATTCTGATCGGTTGAGGGCGGGGGCCTTATGGTGCCCATCCTCACTCTCGCGCAGTCAGGCCATCTTCTTAAGCGTCATTGAATGGCAAAAACGGCCAGGCAGCCATTTATCAGATTGATGTCATGCTCCAAAGCGCACGTTGACGGAAAACACCTGTTTTTCGACGAAGGACCGAAAGATCTAGGCGCAAAACTGCCGGGCAATTTGATCGATGTGACGAGCGAGTAATTTCGGTGCCGACAAGAATGGCGAATGATCGCCAGCCATTGTGACGACCGGATTGCATGGCAAAGCTGCCTGCATTCTCCGCTGAATAGACAGAGGCACGATGCCGTCATCGTCGCACTCGATATAGGCACGCGGAATGCGGCCATAATTCTCATCAGTAATCACGAGCGGCACGCTGACGACGCGCTCCGGTTGGGGTCTCAGTCGTTCGATTGCCTTGGCAGCAAGCTCGGGCGGCGTGTGTCCATAGAAGAGACGGATGGCGGCAGCGGCCGGATCGGGTGTCTCTTGCGCGGTCTTCCCGGCGATCTCCAATATCTCGGGGCACGCGGACAAGATCGTCTCGCCAGCGGGGATCATGATGGCGCTGATGTAGATAATGGCCTGCACCCGGTCGGACACGCGCTCCGCGGCTTGAGAAACGGCTGTACCGCCCAGGCTGTGGCCCACCAAGATCACGGAATTTTCGGCTGATCGCACAGCCGATGCGACTGCTTCGGCCCAATCATCAGCCGTCACTTCGTCCGCTGGCGTGGTGTCCGCGCCTTGCCCGGGTAGATCGATTGCCCGGGCTACATGCCCTAAATCGGCGAGCAGCGGAACCACAAGGTCCCAGCACCAGGCACCATGCATAGACCCGTGAACGAGAACAAGTTCAGCCATATCTCACCCCATCCGTTTAAGGGATCTTAGCATATTACTTATGGGAAGATCGGCATATCGGTTTCTGCACCTCACCTCACAGATGGCCTTTCCTTCACCGAACAACGACATGCCAGCGGGCGTGCCAGCCGTGAGTCGCCCGCCCGCCCGAAATCCTCAATCCACCAGCCCATCGACCGCCGCCCATCCATCAGCGCCGATCAAGCACAGCCCATGCCGATACGACGCCCTTAGCCCTCCCAAGGCGATCACGGGTGCCTCCGCCCTCCTTGCCAGTGCCGAAAACCGCACCCGCCCCAAAGCCGCCGCGCCCGGATGCGAACGCGTGGCAAACAGCGGCGACAGAAACATCAGGTCCACCCGCATCCTCCCGGCATTTACCACCTCCCGCGCATCATGCGCCGGCGCACTATGCAGCAGCGGCCGCCCAGCACGCCGCGCATGACGCCCGTGCCAGCCATCCGCGCCCCACGCCGCCGCCGCCCGCGCTGTCCCGCCCAGCATCAGCACCAACCGCCGCCGCCGTGCGATCCGCGCCACTGCCGCGAACAAAGCCCGCCGCGCTGCAGGCTCGGTGCGATAATGGCGAAACACGATACCCGCGCGGCCCTTCGGCAAGCATGCCGCCGCCGCCAGCAGCGCGTCGTCGCTTACCCGTTCGTCGGTCATCAGCCAGATCGTGGGCCGTTTTTTGGCATAGCGGCGGGTCATCGCCCTCGCCTATAGCAGCGCCCATGACTGACGACAGCATTCACGCCGCACAGCGGCTCACCAGCGTGCGCGCGGCGATCGATCGCGTCGCGCGACTCACCGACCGCAACGGCGATGCGATCAATCTGATCGCCATTTCGAAAACGCAGGATGCCGCCGCTATCCGGCCCCTGATCGCGGCGGGCCAGCGCGTCTTCGGCGAAAATCGCGTGCAGGAAGCGCAGGACAAATGGCCTGCGCTGCGCGAGGCGCATGCCGATATCGCGCTTCATCATGTCGGCCAGTTGCAATCAAACAAGGCCACCGAAGCCGTCGCGCTGTTCGATGTCATCCACGGCCTCGACCGCCCCTCGCTGCTGACCGCGCTCGCCCGCGCGATGGACGCCGCCGGCCGGCGCATCCCCTGCTATATTCAGGTCAATATCGGCGCGGAGCCGCAAAAGGGCGGCTGTGCCATTGCAGACACCCCGGCGCTGATCGCGGTGGCACGCAGCGCCGACATCCCGCTGCTCGGCCTGATGTGCGTGCCGCCCGCAGACGTCGAACCGGCCCCCTATTTCGCCCTGCTCGCCAAGATGGCGCGGGAGCAAGGCCTGCCTCGCCTGTCCATGGGCATGTCGGGCGATTTCGAAACCGCGATCATGCTGGGGGCCACCGATGTCCGCATCGGCACCGCCCTGTTCGGCGAGCGTCAGGCCCCGGCCCGCCCGGTCCCGGGCAGCGGTCGGGGCATGATCAGAAACGCCCCCGCAAGGTGATGCCATAGGTACGCGGTTCGGCGAGGTAGGAGGAGATCAATTGATTTGCCATCACCGCGCCGCTGGCGAACTGGCCGGTCGTCGATGTCGCCGGGCTGCTCGATTGCAGCGGGCTGCTGAACGACACCTGGGTATAATTCTGGTTGAAGATATTCTGGCCCCAGAACTCCACCGCCCAGCGCTGGTCGGGCCCGCGAATGCCGACGCGGGCATTGATGACCGCATAGCCATCCTGTCGCTTTTCGGGGAACAGGTCGGACCCGGTATTATAATCGCTGGTCATGCGTCCATCGACATAGAAGAGCGCCGACAGGCCGCTTGATCCGATGTCCGGTGTCCACGCCACGCTGGCGGTCTCCACCAGTTGCGGCGCATTGCTGTTGATCGATCCGGGGAGCAGGAACAGCGCTGGGTCGAGCGGCACCGCGCCACTGCTGCTGCCGACCAGCCGCTTGGCGAATTTCGCCCGCGCATAGGTCAGCCCGCCCGACACGCGGAAATTGCGCGCCGGCGCGGCGGTCAATTCCAGTTCGACGCCCTGGCTGATCAGCCCGGCGGACACATCATCCTTGGCGCACCGACCGCCGCCCGCCGCCAAAGAGCCGGGCGTCAGCGCTCCGTCGCACCCGTTGATATTCTGCACGACGAAGCTGGTGCCGTTGAAGGTATTGAGCTGAAAATTCTTGAACGCCTGATGGAAGACAGCGACGTTCGCGCTCCATTTGGGCTGGCTATATTTCAGGCCGATTTCGAACGCATCGACCTTTTCGGCGGCAAAGCGCAGGCTCGCGACATCGGCATTGCTGCGCGGCGAAAACACGGCGGGAACCAGATTCGTGCCCGTGCTGCCGAGCTGGAAGCGATCGAGATTATAGCCGCCCGCTTTATAGCCCTTCGAATAGCTGCCATAGAGCAGCAGTTCGTCGACCGGCTTCCACGACAGCACCGCTGTCCCGGAAAATTCGCCGTCGCTCATCTTGTCGTTGAGATCCAGCGCGTTCAGCGTGGTTGAGCCATTGCCCAGGCAGCCCAGTGTCAGGATACCGCCAGCCAGCGTAGCGGCGCTGCCGAGCGCCGGATTGGTGGCGAGCGGCGCGAGGCCGGGCTGCAACGCGGCGCAGGTCGCATTATTATTGTTGAGGTCGGCCGAAAAACGCTTCGATTCATGGGTGTAGCGAACCCCGACCGTCAGATCGAGCTGGCGCGTAATATGAATGATATTATGCGTGAACAGCGCCCAGTTCTTGCTCTTCTGATAATAGAGGGAGGCGACGTCGCCCGTGCCGGACGGCAGTCCCGCCAGCGCACGCAGCCCGTTGCCAAGGCCCGTCGAGATCGCGCCTGCCTGACCCGCCGCCACCGGCGCGGATAATCCGGCATTGAGAAAAGCCGTATTCAACCGGCCGTTCAACAGTCCCTGAAATCCCGTGATGAGCGGTTGGGTAGCGGCCCCGCTGCCGCATGCGCCAAGCTGCGCCGCCGAGAAATTGCTGTTCACATCCGCCCCAGCCATCAGGCGACAGGCCGCGAACCGTCCATAATCCGCGCCAAAGCGGATATTATCTTCCAGCGTCAGCTTTTCATTGGCGTAATAGCCGCCGACCAGCCAGTCGAGCACCCCGCCGAATGCAGACCCTTGCGCCCGCAATTCCTGGGTGAAGGTCTTGAACTGGCGGTAGGTGTTGGGATCACGATAGAGGAGGTCAGCACCCGAATAATCATAATCGCCATAATCCTGGCTCTTATAATTGCGATAGGCGGTGATGCTGGTCAGCTTGGCGTCGCCCAGATCATAATTGATCTCGCCCGACACACCCCAATCCTTGAGCTTGCTCACATAATTGCGGCCCGGCGTGATCGTCAGTTCGCGGTCATAGGGGTCGGCCGGAAAGACGCTGCCCTGACCCGCCAATATCGCGGCGATACGATTGAACGGCGCGGTCGAATAGCCGCCGCCGGGCAAGGGCCGGCGCTCGCGGCTTTCGGTATAGGTAGCGCCGCAACAGCTTTCGTCGCGATGGGTATAATCGCCGATCAGCCGGATCGACAGCGCGTCGTTGGGTTCGATCAGCGCCTGCCCGCGCAGGAAATAGCGGTCGCGATCATTGGTGTCGCCGACTTTGGCGCCAGTCCGGTCGACCAGCTTGTAAAAGCCGTCGCGCTTGCTCCACACGCCGTCGAGGCTGAGCGCCACGCCTTGCGCGATCGGGCCGGTGACTCGGCCCGACAGGCGCCAATAGTCATAATTGCCATAGGTGACCTCACCCTTCGCGCCAAAGGTGAATTCGGGCGCTTTGCTGATGATGTTGATCAGGCCAGCCGACGCATTGCGGCCAAACAGCGTGCCCTGCGGCCCGCGCAGCACCTCGACCCGCTCGATCTCGCCAAGATCGGTCAGGCCAGCGCCGGTGCGCGAGCGATAGACGCCATCGATGAACACCGCGACCGAGCTTTCAAGGCCCGGGTTATCGCCGACCGTGCCGATGCCCCGGATGCGCGCCGACGCATTCGCTTCCGTTCCGCTCGACGACACGAGCAGGGACGGGGCAAGCTGGTTGAGCGTGCGGATATCGCTCGCGCCGCTATTCTGCATCGCCTGCGCCGTCACCGCCGACACCGCGATCGGCACGTCGGACAGCGGGCTCGCGCGGCGGGTGGCGGTGACGATAATCTGGACGTCGTCCTGGTCGGCGGCCTTATCGACCGCCGCCTGCGGGCTGGCGGGCTCGCCCTGCGCATGGGCCACTATCGGCAAGCCGCCCGTCAGTGCGACGAGGCCGGCAGACAGCAACCAAAGGCTTTTCTGTGTCATGATCTCGCTTCCTCTCCTGCCCCGCATGGCTTTGGCCACGTCGGAATGTGCGTTACGCGGTTATGCGGCCACACCCTGACAATGGCAAGAGACTCCCGCTTTTCTGCGCTTTTCAGCTTTGGAGTGGCCATGAATCTCATGGTCCGTTGCTTAGGCGCAACAGCTTAACTTCCGGTTTCCGTAACGTCGCCTTACGTTAGCGGAAACCGCAACAACCGGTCGGCGACCGGCACCAGCGCCGTTGCTCCGGGACCAACCGCGCGCCGAATCTCGCGATGGCCCGCATCCAGGCCCCCGGTCAACGTGCCCAGCGCCGGCAGAATCAGCTTGGCCGATGACCCCACGAAGCAAGGGCGCGACACGCGGCGGCCGCGCAGCGACAAGCGCAGCTTCGGGTGGAAATGCCCGGATATTTCGGGTCGCTCATCGCCCCGCGCCGCCTCGTGCCGCAGCCAGATGCCATCGACCTCGGCTTCCACGACGCGCCGCCCGCCGGGCATCTGCGCCACCCCCGCATCATGATTGCCCGTGATCCACAGCCAGTCGACCCGCGCCGTCAGCGCCATCAGCCGCTCGCGCGTCTGCCGGTCCAGCCGCGCCGCGCCATCGGCGTCATGAAAACTGTCCCCCAGCGACCACACCGCCCGCGCGCCCGTGCGCGCCACCAGCGCCTCGATGATGTCCAGCGTCGCCTCGCTGTCGTGCGGCGGCAGGAACTGGCCGAAGCGCGCGAACCAGCTCGCCTTTTCGAAATGGAGATCGGCGACCAGCAGCGCCTGCCGCGCGGGCCAGTAAAGGGCTGCTTCGGGCAGCGCCAGAAAATCCTGGCCGGCGAACGAAAGGGGAACCATGGCCTGCCTATGCGCCGGCGCGCCGACGCTTTCAAGAGCGTAGCGAAACGCTTATAGGGCCGCCATGGCCGAAACTGCCCCTTCCACCGGTCACCCGTTCACGGTTGCCGCTCTCTACCGCTTCGCCACTTTCGTCGATCCGCAGGTTCAGGCGACGCATTTGCGCGCGCTCTGTGCTGACCTTGAAACCTGCGGCACGATCATCCTCGCGCATGAAGGCATTAACGGCACGGTCGCGGGCGGCGAGGCGGCCATCGCCACGCTGATAGCGCACATCCGCGCCCTGCCCGGCTGCGCCGATCTCGACGTCAAATATTCGACCGCCAAATCCGCCCCGTTCGGCCGGATGAAGGTCAAGGTGAAGGCAGAGATCGTAACGCTGGGCGTGGGCGATCTTGACCCCGCGACGCAGGCCGGCGTCCACCTCGATCCCGCCGCGTGGAACGCGCTGATCGCCGATCCCGACACGATCGTCATCGACACCCGCAACGCCTATGAGGTAGCGATCGGCTCGTTCGACCGCGCGATCGACCCCGGCACCCGCGCCTTTCGCGACTTTCCCGGCTGGTTTGACGCGTTCGCGGAGGATCTGCGCGCCCAGGGCCGCTCGCCCAAAATCGCTATGTTCTGCACCGGCGGCATCCGCTGCGAAAAATCGACGGCGCTGGTCAAGGCGCGCGGCTTTGACGAGGTCTATCATCTGGACGGCGGCATATTGCGCTATCTGGAGGAAATGCCGGAGGCGGAAAGCCGCTGGCAGGGCGACTGCTATGTGTTCGACGAGCGGGTTGCCGTCGGCCACGGACTGGCGCTCGGCGACTATCTCACCTGCCGGGACTGCGGCCTGCCCTATGCGCGCGATGCGACCCATGCCTGCGCGCCCGATTCAACGGGGGCATGGCCACACCGCAGCTAATCCCGATAGCGATGCAGCCCCGCGCCATGCACCCTCAGCCAGGCGCGCGCAGGCTTCGGGTCCGCCCCGTAGATCCGGGCATGGGCGGCGTGGAAGGCGGCGCTGTGATCCATATGCAGCAGATGCGCCAGTTCATGCGCGACCGTCGCCCGCCGCACATCGGGCGGCGCGAGAATCAGCCGCCAGCTATAGCGGATCGCCCCGTTCGACGCGCAACTGCCCCAGCGGCTGCGCGGATCGCCCACCCCCACCGATGCGACGATCAGCCCATGTTCGCGCGCCAGTTCCTGTGTCTCAGTCTCCAGCACCGCCCGCGCCCGCGCCCTGAGCCAGCGCAACATCCGCACGCTCACCGATTCGGCCGCCCCGCCCAGCACCAGGCGGTCATCCTCCAGCCTTATTGTCCTGGTGGCGCCCGCCATCCAGCAGATGCGCACGTCGCGCCCCTCCAGCGGAAAGACCGCGCCGTCGCCCAGCATCGTGATCGCCGGTTGCGCCGCCATCTGCGCGCGCACCCAGGCTTCATGCCCCTGCGCCCAGCCGATCGCCCGCTTCAGGCTCGCCCGCGCCGGCAGCGACAGCCGCAACTCGCCCCGCGTCGAATCGATGGACAGCTTATAGGCCCGCGCCCGCGCCGACCGCCGCACCCGCACCGGCATGGCGATCCCGTCGATCAGGATCGCGGCGTCAGGATCGGTGGCCATTCAGCTCAGGCCGGAGCGAAAATATTATATTTCGAGAACCGGCGCGCAGCGTGCAAAAGCACGTGAGCACCGGAAGCGCAGAAAGACGATATTTGCAGCCCGGCATCAGCTGAATGGCCGTCGATCCTAGATGTCCCGGTCGACAAGATGGTTCTCCCAGTCGCCGGCATCGGCTTCGGCGACAGTCCATCCGCGCACAGATTCCTGCGCCCGGTGCACCGCCTCGCGATCGCCGCTGCGCAGATAATGCCATTCGGGCAGGGGCTTGCCTTCTCCGCGCAGGCGATAGGCGCAGGTGCGCGGCAGCCAGCTGATGGTCCTGACCTTTTGCGGCGTCAGCCGCACGCAGTCGGGCACGAAGCTGCGCCGTTGCGGATAGTTAGAACATTGGCCGCTATGCCGGTCGAGCAAGCGGCAGGCGACATTGGTCGGATAGATACGGCCGCTATCTTCATCCTCGGCCTTGTGCAGGCAGCATTTGCCGCAGCCATCGCACAATGCTTCCCACTCCGCGCGGTCCAGCTTGTCGAGGGGCTTGTCCCAGAAATCCAACCGTCACTTGACCCATTTTTCGAGCGCGGCGAGCACGGCATCGGGCCCGCCCTCATCGACGCCAGGCGTCCCCGGATCGTCCACCGGCACCAATGCGATCGGCTTGCCGTCCGGCCCGAACAGATAGGGCGTCCGGCTGTGGCTGACCATATAGCCGGCCCCACCCTTCGCCTCTTCGCGATGATACATCACCGCGAAATCCTTCGCCACCCTGCCGATTTGCGCGGGCGTGCCGGTCAGGCCGATCAGGCGCGGCGAAAAGGCCGCGACATAGGGTTTGAGCACCGCCGGCACATCGCGCTCGGGGTCGATGCTGATGAAGATCGGCTGCAGTTTGGCGGCGAGCACGGGCTTTTCCTTCTCGAACCGGCCAAATGCCTGCATGATGCGTTGCAGGTCCATCGGGCAAACGTCCGGGCAATAGGTATAGCCGAAATAGACGATGCGATATTTGCCCGCAAAATCGTCCCAGCGCACCGACTTGCCATCCTGATCGGTGAGCGTGAAGGGCGCCCCGATCCGCGCGCCGACCAGTTCGCCCTGCGCGCCGTTATCCGCGTCGCTGCCGGCGCCTGGCTGACATCCGCCCAGCAACGCGAGCAGGGGCAGGATCAGCAGGGCCGGGGACGCTTTGTTCATGGTGCCGCCAGCCATGCCCTGCTAAGGGGCCATTTGCAAATGCCAACGGGGCGACGAT
Source organism: Sphingobium fluminis (assembly GCF_037723805.1). Taxonomy (NCBI): domain Bacteria; kingdom Pseudomonadati; phylum Pseudomonadota; class Alphaproteobacteria; order Sphingomonadales; family Sphingobiaceae; genus Sphingobium; species Sphingobium fluminis. The sequence continues at coordinate 41,467 of NZ_JBBJUK010000001.1, read as the reverse complement.
GATGAAGCGAGCGATTTCAGCCTGGATGAGCGCAGCGGCCCTGACCCTGCTCATGCCCGCTGCCGCACAGGCGCAATTTTCCAACAATTATAACTTTCTCAAGGCGGTAAAAGACGTCGATGCCCAAAAGGCGACTGACCTGCTGCAAAAACCGGGCTCGACCGTCATCAACAGTCGCGACGTGTCGACCGGGGAGACGGCGCTGCACATCGTCATCGCCCGGCGCGACTCCAGTTGGCTGGCCTTCCTGCTAGCCAAGGGCGCCAATCCCAATCTTGCCGACAATCAGGGCAATACGCCCCTGTTACGAGCGGTGCAGGGCCGGTTCGAGGATGGCATCCGCACGCTCGTCACCTACGGCGCTCAGGTCGACAAGACCAATGGCAGCGGCGAAACCCCGCTGATCCGCGCCGTGCAGTTGCGCGATATCGGCCTCGTCCGCCTGCTCGTGGCCAATGGCGCCAATCCCGACAAGCGCGACACCATCGCGGGAATGTCCGCGCGCGATTATGCCATCCGCGACGCGCGCATGCCCGGCATCATCGAAGCGCTCAGTGCCGCCAAGGTGAAGGCCGCACCCAAAGGCCCGGTGCAGGGGCCGAGTTTCTGATTTTCGGGCAGCGGGTCGATCGGCCGGATCGGAAAAACCCACCTTCCAAGCAAAGTTTGCGGGATGAACGTTTAACGCTATCCTTTAACGTTCCCCGGCGCATGCCGGGGTCCAGGAGTCCCAAAGAGCTGCGCTTCGCGGCCTTGGCCTCGTCATTCGCCATAACCAACGACGATCCACCCGATCATTCCGCTATAAATAGTCCACCGGCCTACCAGCCGATCTCCGCCGCATGCTCCGGGTCCGCCAGCGCCGTCAGCCGGCGCGCCGCACGCCGTGCGAATCGCAACGTCTCCGCCTTGCGCCGGGCCGCCGCCAGCGGCTCGATCGGCGCGGGCCGCACCAGCTCGGCATCATATTGGTCGGCAACGATCAGGCCGGTGCGTTCGGGCCACAGCGCCTCACTCTCGAACAGGCTGAGATCGAATCCCGCCGGCACCGCCCAGAAGAAACGATCGCAATAATCGAAATAATCGGGCCATTTCATGTCGCCCAACAGGTCCGCGCGGCTGCACTTGATCTCGACGATCGTCAGCCGGCCAGCGCCGTCGATCGCCATGATATCCGCGCGCCGCCCATTGGGCAGGGGCACTTCCAGCACCCCGGACATGTCGTGTCGGAAAAACAGGCGCAGCGTACCGCGCGCGACCGCAAGGGCGGTGCCGTCGGTCAGGGGAGAGCAGCGGTCGGCGGTCGCGGGCGTCATACCGCTACTCTAGAACAGGAAGAGAACAAAAGAAAAGGCCGATTCGGATACTCTCCGAACCGGCCTGACTCACAGCATGACGGCGCGGCAGCGCGCGTCAGCGATAAAAGATATGATTGTCGATCGCGGCCAGCTGGCGCTTGCCCCAGCCCGGCGAGACGCGGCGAGCGTGGAAGAAAAGCGCGCCCTCGGCCTTGCTGTTCCAGCGGCCTTCGGTCGCGATCTGCGCGATCGCCACCGCCTGGCGCCAGCCGCGGCTGGCCTGCGGAACGGCCGGCATGCCGCCACCGCGCACGAAGCTGAACTGGCCGCGCTGATGGATGACACCGCACAGGCTGTCGGCGAACCGGCCGGACTTGGAACGGTTGATGATGACCCGCGCGACGGCGAGCTGCCCTTCCAGGCTCTCGCCCTTGGATTCGAAATAAATGCCGCTTGCCAGGCACTGCATGTCGCCGGCCAGCGCCTCGGGCGCGCCATGCGCGTCGACCAGGGCGTCCAGGCTGTCGGCCTTCGCCTCGGAACCATCGGCAGGGGACAGGGGTTCATTCCCTGTGGAAGTTGGCGTGGAAGTCGTCAGGGGCTGCGCGATCTCGCGCGGCGCGGCAAAGACGACGGGCTTGTTGCCCAATTGCGGCGCTGGAGTCAGCGCGGCGCCGTAAGGAATGGATGTCAGGGACATGGTCGCCTCGCTGGCGATCGACATGTCGGTTGCCGCGACCGCCGCTGCGGCCGAACAGGCAAATGCCGCGCATATGGCGGCCTTCAAACGAAAACTCATCGAAACTCTGGACCATGCGGTTCTTGGCCGATGACGTCGTGTTAACTCTTATTCTGCCGACGTCCGGCCGCCCCCCGTCTGCGTGTTTACCGCGCCCGCCCCCCTTGGGCGATCAGCGGCAACCTGCGCGTTAAGCGTGGCCGCGCCTCTGCCCGACCCGTTACAGCCTGTCAACGATCAGCAGATCGTTTCAGCGGCGAACCGTTCTCCATCCGGGATGTCAAGTTCGATTACCCACAGGTCGGGGTCCGACCGTCGCCGACGCGCTATATATTGAGACAGGGCCTCCGGCCCCTCGTCAGGGGCCGGCCCACAGCGGTCCAGCCGATAGCGCCCGTCAAGTCCGGCCATTCGTTCGAAAAGACCGATTTCCTGTCCTTTTTCAACCAGTTGCACGAGGATCACGCCGCTCGTCGCATCGCCCCTCATCACCACCGTCGCAAAGCCCCCGGCTGCGGCCACCCGGCGCGCCAGCACGCCGATCAACAGCGCGCTGGTCAGCCGGCCCGGGCCTGCGTCAGGCCCCATAGCCGGGCAGTGACGACAGGGCATATTGCGACCGCATGAAGGTGCCGGTGCCGCGTCCGACTTCCTCGTCCTCCGGATCGATCAGGCTCGATTCGGCGACATAGACACGGCGCTTGCCGCTGATCCACCGGCCCTCGGCACGCAGCCGGCCGGGCCCGATCGGCCGGGTGAACAACAGGTTGAAGGCCGTGGTCAGCAGGAATCGATCACTCACCAGGCTGTTGGCGGCATAAAAGGCGGCATCGTCCAGCATTTTGAAGTAGACCGTGCCATGGACCGCGCCTGCCGCGTGGAACAGGCTTTCGTCGACCTCGAAATCGATCACCGCGTGGCCCGCTGCGACGATGCGGAGTTCGGACCGGAACAGCCGGTTGATCGGCGCGGATCGATACAGCGCTTCGAGCGCACGGAAATGCGCTTCCTCGCCGCTCGCGGCGGGCGCGGGATCAGGCGGCGTCACGCGCCTCGCTGCCGGCGATCAGCGCGAACAGCGCTTCGGCGGACTGCGCCCCGCGCAGCCGCGTGATCTGGCCATCGTCGCGCAGATACCGCGATACCCGCGCCAACGTCTTCAAATGCTCCGCACCGCTGTCGAGCGGCGAAAGCAGCGCGAAGACGATATCGACCGGCGCCTCGTCCACCGCATCGAATTTCATCGGCGGATCGAGCAGCACGACGACCCCGCGCATCTGCAGCAGGCCCGCCATCTTGGCATGCGGAATGGCGACACCGCCGCCAAAGCCGGTGGACCCCAATCGTTCGCGCTCGAACAAAGCATCGGCGACATCGCCAGCGACCAGCCCATAGGCGCTGGCGGCAAGCGCCGCGATCTTCTGGAAAAGCTGCTTCTTGCCGTTCGCCGAAAGCCGGGTGGCAAGCGCGTCGGCGGAAACGATGTCGTTGAAATGAACCATGGTCAATCCGGCGCAGCCGAGCCGCGCCAGCTCCGACCTTGCGCGCACCCGGTCAAATGAAGCCCGGCCCCATAAGCCGCCCGCCGACCTAGGTCAACCGCAGCCGGGGGGCCGGACCGTAAAGGTCAGGCGTGCGGCTCTGCCCAACCTCCCACCGCGTGCCTTACGCACGCGGCTCTGCCCAACCGCCCACCGCGTGCCTTACGCACGCGGCTCTACCCAGCCTATTGTCCCGTCGTGCCGGCGATAGACCATATTATAGGCGGCGGTTCCTGCATTCAGGAACAGCAGCGCATTGGTGTTGCGCAAGTCCAGCATCATCACCGCGTCCGATACGCTGGCTTCGGGAATATCGACGCGCGTTTCCGCCACGATCAGCGGCGCATCATGGGGCTCCTCTTCCTCCTGCGCGCTTGCAAAGATGGTATAGCCCGCGCCATCGACGGCCTCGGGATCATAACTGCCCGTGCGCTGCGCCTCGGCGGCCACCGCCTGACTGTGACGGTCCTTCAGCCGCCGCATGTAGCGGACCAGTTGTCGCTCGATCTTCGTCGCCGCCTGGTCAAAGGCGGGATGCGCCTCCTGCGCCTCGCCCGCGCCTTTCAGGATCAGGCCGGTCATGACATGGCAGACGATATCACAATGAAACGCGCCATGCGGGGCGGGTCGAAAGGTGACATGCGCGGAAATCGTGCGGGAAAAATATTTGTCGGCCATCGCCTCGAGCCTGGTCCGCACATGCTCCTTGAGCGCCTCGCCAGTGTCGACCTGATGCCCGGAAACACGAATATCCATATGCTTGGCTCCTTGTTCTTGCCGGGTCGCCGGATCAGCGGCCCGGTTGGCATGGGTTCCGGCCCGGCCCTTGTCAGGCCGCCCGGCTCCCCTCAAGCCAGAGCGGCTTGTCGAGCGTCGCGATGAACGCTGCGTGCCGTTCCAGCTCTTCCGCGCTCGCCGCGAAGACGCGCGCGGGACGTAAGGGGCGAACAGCGGCCAACGCCACCGGTTCCCCACCGAACTGCGCTTTCTCCTCCTTCTGTGCGAGACCCAGGCCGATCTGACGGCCGCCGGTCAATTCGATATAAAGCTGCGCCAGCAATTCGGCGTCGAGCAGCGCGCCATGCTTGATGCGATGGCTGCGGTCGATGCCATAACGGGTGCACAGTGCATCCAGACTGTGCTTGGCGCCGGGATGCATGGTCCGCGCGATCGCGACGGTGTCGATCATCCGCGTCATGCATATGTCGGGGCGCGCGCACAGGCGCAGTTCATGATTGAGGAAGCCGAAATCGAACCGCGCATTATGCGCGACCAGCGGGCTGTCCCCCAGAAAATCGAGCAATTCCTCGACACCGTGCAGAAACAATGGCTTGTCGGACAGGAACAGGCTCGACAGGCCGTGCACCGCCTCGGCGGCGGAGGGCATGTCGCGCTGGGGATTATAATAAGCGTGGAAAGTCCGGCCGCTCGGCACGCGATTGATCAGTTCCACACATCCGATTTCGACCATCCGGTCGCCGGAAGCAGGATCGAACCCGGTCGTTTCGGTATCGAATATGATCTCGCGCATGGACCTCTTCGTGCGATTCTGGTCTGGACCTTCTCTTATCGGCCTGTCTTGCGGCCAAGGCAAGCGACGAGCGCCCTCACCTGCCCTCTTGTCGCGGCAAATGTCGTCCCGGTGCGGATGATATGATCGGCCAGCCGGCGCTTTTGCGCATCGGGCGTTTGCAGGTCGACGATGCGGCGAAACTTGGCCACCGTCATGCCCGGCCGCGCCAGCACCCGTTTGCGCTGCTTCCATGCCGGCGCAGTGACCACGATCACCCCGTCGAGCCGCCGCTGCCCATGCTTTTCGAACAGCAGCGGAATATCCAGGATGACGAAGGCGCGCGCCCGGTTGCGGCGCAGGAACCGCCGCCGCGCAGCCTGCACCGCCGGATGGACGATCGCCTCCAGCGCCTTCAATTCCTGCGGATGGCCGAACACCGCGGCGCCCAGCTTCGCCCGGTCGACGCCCTTTGCCCCGGTCGTGCCGGGAAAGCGCGCCTCGATCGCGGGCAGCAGCGCGCCGCCCGGCCCCTGCAACAGATGGACCTGCGCATCGGCATCGAACAAGGGCACGCCCTCCCGCCGCAGCATCGCGGCGACCGCCGATTTGCCCATGCCGATCGACCCGGTCAGCCCATAGATCTTCACGACTTCAAGCCGCCATCAGCAACGCGCGCAATTCCTCGTCCCGCTCGCGCGGCGCGGTCGCGTCGAAGAAAATGTCGAAGGCGAGCGCCGCCTGCCCGATCAGCATTTCAAGGCCATCGAGCGTCTTCAACCCCCGCCCCCGCGCGGCCTTGAGCAACCCCGTCTCCAGCGGCGCATAGACGATGTCATAGACGGTCGCCCCCTCGGGCAGCGGCGACAGGTCCAGTGCCAACGGCGCTTGCCCGACCATGCCGAGCGGGCTGCTGTTGACGAGCAGATCGACCGGCGGCAGCGCGTCGCCCATGCCGATCACGCGCCCCTTGACCCCGGCGCGATCCAGCAGCGCCTGTCCCTTGGCCGCATCGCGCGCCATCACGACGATGTCGGGCACGCCCAGGCTCGCCAGCGCGAAGAGCAAGGCCCGCGCCGCCCCGCCCGCGCCGATCAGCACCGCGCTCTTGCCGCGCCACTTGTCGCGCAACAGCGGCTGGAGAAAGCCGCCCGCATCGGTATTGGTGCCGACCAGCGGCCCGCCGGTCTCGCAGGCGATCGTGTTCATCGCCCCGATCCGCGCCCGCACCCCGCCCGGATCGTCGGTAAAATCCATCACCGCGATCTTGTGCGGGATGGTGACGTTGCAGCCGAGCCAGTCGGGATCGCCGCGCCGCTCCAGAAAATAGGCGGCCAGCCCGTCCGGCGTCACATGGGTCTTGCGATATTCCGCCTCGATATCGAGCGCATTCAGCCAGAAATTATGAATGAGCGGCGATTTGCTGTGCGCGATCGGATCCCCGATCACTTCTGCATAGGGAAGTCCTTTACTCATGCCGCCAAAACGCCGCGCACACGCAAAAAGTCAAGCAGCGGCAACAGCGGCAACCCCTGAATCGCAAACTGGCTGCCCTCGATCTTGCTGAACAATTGCGCCCCCGGACCCTCGATCCGGTAACAGCCCACGCACCAGCGGCAATCGTCCCAGTCGCCCTCCAGATAATCAGCGATGAACCCGTCCGACAGCGGCCGCACGGTCATCCGCACCCGCTCGACATGCCGCCAGATCGGGTCGCCATTGAGCACGATCACCGCCGCGCTGTGCAGATGGTGCACCCGTCCCGACAGAAGCCGCAAGATCCCTGCCGCATCGTCGCGATCGACCGCCTTGTCGATCTGCGTCCCATCATCCAGACTCAATGTCTGGTCACAGCCAAGGATCAGCGCGCCCGGCACCCGGCGCGAAACCTTGAGCGCCTTCAACTCCGCCAGCGCATCGGCGAGCGCGCGTGCGTCGAGGCCATCGGCGCGCAGCGCATCCTTCGCCGCCTCCTCATCGACGCCGGGCGACAGCGCCTCGAACGGCACCTTCGCCGCCGCCAGCAACGCCCGGCGGCTCGCGCTCTGCGACGCCAGCACGATCATGTGGCGCTTCCTTCGGCCAGCACATGATCGTTGAACAGGTTGATGATCGCCGCCGCCGCTTCTTCGATCGACCGCCGCGTCATGTCGATCACCGGCCAGCCATTATCGGCGAACATGCGCCGGGCAAAGGCCAGCTCCGCCTGCACCTTCTCATTGTCGACATAGGCGGTCTCGGGCGCCTGGTTGAGCGAAAGCAGCCGGTTGCGCCTGATCTGGATCAGCCGGTCGGGACTGACGGTCAGGCCGACGATCATCGGATGCTTCAAGGTGAACAGGTTTCGCGGCGGCGGCGATTCCGGGACCAGCGGCATATTGGCGGTCTTGTACCCGCGATTGGCGAGATAGATGGAGGTGGGCGTCTTGGATGCGCGCGATACGCCCGCCAGCACGATGTCGGCCTCTTCCCAATTTTCATAGCCCACGCCATCATCATGGGCGATGGTGAACTGGATCGCCTCGATCCGCGCGAAATAGGCTTCGTCCAATATATGTTTGCGCCCGGGCCGGGTCCGCGTCTCCTGCCCCAATATGTTCGACAGGGCGTCGGTCACGCTGTCGAGCGCGGCGACATGGGGCAGGCCGAGCGCCCGGCACCGCGTTTCCAGCCGCCGGCGCAGCGGCTGGTTGGTCAGGGTGAACAGGACCAGCCCCGGATTCTGCGCGATCTCCTCCATGATTCGGTCGAGGTGGACATCGGATCGCACCATCGGCCAGAAATGGCGGATCGCCTCGACATTCTCGAACAGGCCGATCGCCGCCTTGGCGATATTTTCCAACGTCTCCCCGGTGGAGTCCGAAAGCAGGTGAAGATGGATGCGTGACACCTGCATATCTCTGTTAGCCCGCTGTGGATAAAGCAAGGGACGAGAGGGGCAAAAAAACACCCGTTTCGCTCCATCCCCATTCGCCGGATTCTTGTCCACAACCCCCCAACAGGGCTACGATTCCATCCACAGCCTGTGAATAGCAGGGATAAGACACCTGACTCGGACGGCAATCCGCGCCCTTGCGGAGTCAAGCTGTTGGCAAATCGGGGCGCAGCGCATAAGCCCCGTTGCCAACCGCCCTACTATCTCCATCATCCTATGAATCTTAAGTTTAAGAGTATTAGAGTCATTATGACGGGACCCGATATTTTAGCCGAAAGCTTTGCCCCCAAGCCGCTGCTCAGCGTCCTGGCTGGCGAGGTCGTCATGCCGCCGCCGGTCTGGCTGATGCGTCAGGCGGGCCGCTATCTGCCCGAATATCGCGCCTTGCGGGCCGACAAGGGGGGCTTTCTCGAACTCGTTTATGAAAGCCCGTCCGCCGCCGAGGTCACGCTTCAGCCCTTGCGCCGCTTCGGCTTCGACGGCGCGATCCTCTTTTCCGACATATTGATCGTGCCCTATGCCATGGGACAGGATCTGTGGTTCGAGGCCGGCGAAGGCCCCCGCCTCGCGCCGATCCTCAGCGAAACGGACCTGTCCGCCCTCACCCCCGATTTCAGCCGGTTCGAGGCGGTGTACGAGACCGTCCGACAGGTAAAGGCCGCGCTGGACCCCGACGTCACCTTTCTGGGCTTTGCAGGCAGTCCCTGGACGATCGCCACCTATATGGTCGCGGGCCAGGGCAGCAAGGATCAGGGCGCGGCCCGTCGCCTCGCCTATGGCGACCCCGCCCGGTTCGGCGCGCTGATCGACGCCATCGTCGATGCGACCGTCACCTATCTCGACGGCCAGATCAAAGCGGGCGTGGAAGCCGTGCAATTGTTCGACAGCTGGGCCGGCAGCCTCGCCCCGCTCCAGTTCGAGCGCTGGGTGGTTCAACCCAACGCCGCCATCGTGCGCAAATTGAAGGCGCTACACCCGCAGGTGCCGATCATCGGCTTTCCCAAAGGCGCCGGCGCGAAACTTGCCCGCTATGCCGAAGGGACCGGCGTCGATGCGATCGGCGTCGATGAAAGCGTCGATCCGCACTGGGCGAACGCGGTCTTGCCCAGGGGCCTGCCGGTACAGGGCAATCTCGATCCGCTCGCGCTGATCGCGGGCGGGGAAGCAGTCCGCCAAGCCGTCGACAATATCCGCGCCGCCTTTGCCGGCCGGCCCCATATCTTCAATCTGGGCCACGGCATCCTGCCCGACACCCCCATTGCGCATGTCGAAGCGCTGCTTAGCTATGTGCGGAACGCTTATGGTGGGGGCGAGGAGACCGACTAATGGCTTATCTTGGGGCCGCTTATCTGTGGGTGAAGGCCGCGCATCTGATTTTCGTCATCTTTCTGATGGCGGGCCTGTTCATGATGCCGCGCTTCTTCGTCTATCATCAGGAATCACCGGTGGGATCGGACGAAGACCGCAAATGGATCGACCGCGAAGCCAAGCTGTTGAAGATCATCCTCAACCCGTCGCTCATATTGGTGTGGGTTCTGGGCCTGATGCTGATGGTGGAAATCGGCGCATGGGCTTATAGCTGGTTCCACCTGAAACTGTTCTTCGTCCTGGGTCTCTCGGCCTATCATGGCTGGATCGCGAGCTATGCGAAGAAACTCGCGCGCGGCGAGCGCGCCCTGCGCGACAAGCAACTGCGGCTGCTCAACGAAGTCCCCGGCATCGTCGTCGCGGTCGTCGTGATACTGGTGATCGTCAAGCCGTTCTGACGCGGTGCGATGGGCCGCGCCAAATGTCCCTCCATCGTCACCCCGGACTTGGTCTGGGGTCCCGCTGCTTTCCTCGCGATTTGGCCATGGACCAGTGCAACGATGATGGCAGATGTCGGCTAACGACTATGGCCAGCATATCTCAAGCCCTCTCCCGCGAAAGCGGGAGAGGGCTAAAAGGCCACCCTGTCCTACATCCACAGGCTCTGCTAAAACCCAGCCCGGCTCCTTCACATCGTCCGCTTGCTCCTGGCATCCGGCAGGCGAATAGGATCACGCTCGCGCAACAAATGAAAACGATGGGCGGGAAATATGCGAAGTTAAGCCGGATCGACCGCGATATTGTCGATCAGCCGTGTCTTGCCGATCCGCGCCGCGCCCAGCAGTCGCGCCGGCCGGTCGAGCACCGCCATCGGCTCCAGACTCGCCGCATCGCACAGGCTGACATAATCGACCGGATCGAACCCGTGCGCCGCCAGCGTCGCGATCGCCCCGGCGATCACCCCCTCGACGCCCGTCCCCTTCTCGATCTGCCGCTTCGCTTCGCCCAGCGCGCGCGGCAACGCCAGCGCATCCTTGCGCTCCTGATCGGTCAGATAGGCGTTGCGTGACGACAAAGCGAGGCCGTCCTCCGCTCGCTGCGTCGGCAGGCCGATAATCTCGATCCCCTGATCGAGGTCCGCAACCATCCGGCGGATCACGGCGAGCTGCTGATAATCTTTTTCCCCGAAGATCGCGATATCGGGCCGCACCTGATTGAACAATTTGGTCACGACGGTCGCGACCCCGTCGAAATGGCCCGGCCGCGCCGCGCCGTCCAGTCCCTCGGTCACGCCCACTACCGATATGGTGGTCGCGAAACCCGCCGGATACATCACCTCCACGGGTGGTGCCCACAGGATATCGACCCCCGCCGCGCCCAGCATCTGCGCATCCTTCGCCTCGCGCCGTGGATAGGCGGCCAGGTCCTCATTGGGACCAAACTGCTTTGGATTGACGAAGATCGACACGACGACATGCGCCGCCCGCCGTTTCGCCTCCTCGACCAGCGCCATATGCCCGTCATGCAGCGCCCCCATGGTCGGCACCAGCGCCAGCGGCTTGCCCTCGCTGCGCAATGACCGGAGAGCAGCGCGAAGGGCGGGCAGGTCACGGAGGGTTTGCACGGGACGAGGGGCTCCGATAAGGGCAGGGGGCAAGGCGACCACTCGGCTGGCATGGCCCGGCGCGAGCGTCAACGATCATTGCGACAATGAAGGGGTTATCAGGGGTCCGATGGCGAACGCACAGCCGCATATGATCGTGTTCGCCAATGAAAAAGGCGGCACCGGCAAATCGACGACGGCGGTCCATACCGCGATCGCGCTGACCGTGCTTGGTCACCGTGTCGGTATGATCGATCTCGATCCGCGCCAGCGCACCGTGACTCGCTATATGGAAAACCGCGCCGAAACCGCCCGCCGCCGGTCTGTGCCGCTTCCTGCGCCCGATTTCGCGGTGCTGCGCGGTGACAGCATCGCTGCGCTGGAGGACGAGGTGGCGACGCTTTCCGACGGGCAGGACTTCCTGATCGTCGACACGCCCGGCCGCGACGACGACTTCGCCCGCCACATGGCCGCCCGCGCCCATACGCTGGTGACGCCCATGAACGACAGTTTCGTCGATTTCGACCTGATCGGCCAGGTCGACGCTGAAACCTTCAAGGTCAAGCGCCTGTCCTTCTATTCCGAACTGATTTTCGAGGCGCGCAAGTCCAGGGCCAAGGCCGATGGCGTCTCGATCGACTGGGTGGTGCTGCGCAACCGCGTCCAGCATCATGATGCGCGCAACAAGAAGCGGGTCGGCGACGCGCTTACCGAACTGTCGCGCCGCGTCGGCTTCCGCGTCATTCCCGGCCTGTCCGAACGCGTCATCTTCCGCGAACTTTTCCCTTCGGGCCTGACGTTGCTCGACAAGGGCCAGCTCGGCGACCTGGGCGTCAGCCACATCGCCGCGCGGCAGGAATTGCGCGAAATGGTCGCGGGCCTCGCCTTGCCGCTCCGCTCGGACGCCGTGCCGATGGACATGGCCGGCGCGGCCTGATGGGTCTGCTCGCCCTGCTTCTGGCCGGGCTTGCGGGCTGGTTGATCTGGACCGGCCGCCTGCAACGCATGACGGCGAAGGACGGGATGACGCTGGGCATCGCGCTGGTGGGCGCGGTGATGGCGGCCAAGGGCAAACCGCTGGTGGGGGCGCCGATGCTGCTCGGCGCGACGCTCTTTTTTCTGGCGCAGGCGGGCCGCCGCGCAGGCAAGGCCCGCGCGGCGACGCAGGTCGCGCCTGGCGATGATCTTGCCCGCGCCCGCGCGCTGCTGGGCCTCGCCGCAGGCGCCGATGCGGACGCCATTCGCGCCGCTCATCGGCGGCTCATCGCGTCGGTCCATCCCGATCGCGGCGGCACGGAGGCGCTCGCCGCCCAGATCAACGCGGCGCGTGATTTGCTGCTCAGGGCGGATGCCGCCCGCGAGGGCTGATCATGGCGCATCGCTTCGACCCCAGCCTCCTGCGCGAATATGATATGCGCGGCGTCGTCGGCGCAACGCTGGGGGATGCGGACGCCTATGCGGTAGGACGCAGCTTCGGAAGTTTGATCCGGCGCGCCAGCGGATCGAAGATTGCGGTCGGCTATGATGGACGCCTCAGTTCCCAAGCGCTTGAGGCGGCGCTGGTGCGCGGGCTCAACGACAGCGGCGTGGATGCACTGCGCATCGGGCTGGGTCCGACCCCGATGCTATATTATGCCGAGATGGTGGCCGGCGTAGATGGCGGCATCCAGATAACCGGCAGCCATAATCCCGCCGACCATAATGGCTTCAAGCTGGTGTTTCAGCATCGTCCCTTCTTTGGCGCGGACATCCAGGCGCTGGCCGCGATGGCCGCGGCCGGCGACTGGGAGGAGGGGGCCGGCCTCGACGAGTCGATCGATATCATGGATCGCTATGTTGCCCGCCTTCTGGAACGATTTGACGGCGGCGCGTTCCGCATCGGCTGGGACGCCGGCAATGGCGCGGCCGGCCCGGTCGTCGAAAAGCTCACCCAATTGCTTCCGGGTGAGCATCATCTGCTGTTCACCGACATAGACGGCCATTTTCCCAATCATCATCCCGATCCCACCGAAGAACGCAACCTGGCGGACCTCAAGGCGCTCGTCCTCGATAAAAAGCTCGATTTCGGCGTGGCTTTCGATGGTGATGGCGACCGGATCGGCGTGATCGACGGGCAGGGGCGGGTCATCTGGGGCGACCAACTATTGGGGATCTTCGTTGAACTGGTGCTGAAAGACGCGCCCGGCGCGACGATCATCGCCGATGTAAAGGCCAGCCGGGCGCTGTTCGACCGCGTCGCCGAACTGGGCGGGCAGCCGCTGATGTGGAAGACCGGCCACAGCCTCATCAAGTCCAAAATGAAGCAGACGGACAGTCCATTGGCCGGCGAGATGACCGGCCACATCTTCTTTGCCGACGAATATTACGGCTATGACGACGGTCTCTATGCGGCCGTCCGCCTGATTCGCGCTGCAACGGCGCTCGGCCGAAGCCTGACCGCGCTGCGCGATGCGATGCCCACCTTGATAAACACACCCGAGCTGCGCTTTCCCGTCGAAGAAAGTCGCAAGTTCGCGGTGATCGAAGAGGTTCTGGCGCGATTGCGCGCTGAAGGCGCGGACATGGCCGATGTCGACGGGGTGCGCGTTCGCTCGCCGGATGGCTGGTGGTTGCTGCGCGCTTCCAACACGCAGGACATGCTCACCGCTCGCGCCGAATCGATCAGTCAGGCCGGGTTGGATCGCCTGATTCACCAGCTGGATTCTCAGCTCGGACGATCCGGCGTGCGGCGATAAGAGCAGCTTCGGTCCTCGCCAAATATATTTCTCCCCGATCCAGGCCTTACCTTCCCTTACGGAAAGCAGCGATCTACCGGGCGACTGCATTTTTTGCAACTGCATGACAGTTTTTCGCATTTGCGAGAGGCGTTGCTGCATTGCAAAAGAAACTCGCCTTTCAGGCATCCTCTCCTAAAACTTATCAGGCCGTCTCTTGGGACGGTCTTTTTTTTTGCCTGATGCTGGTCGGACGGCACGCTTCTAACCGACGCAATTAGGCTTTATAGACGCTGCCGAGCATCTGGAGCCCCTTTCATGTCCGATCATAATCCCGGCCTGCGCCCATGGCGCGACATTGCGCGGCGGCAATCGCGGCAGATCATGGTCGGTAACTTGCCCGTGGGCGGTGGCGCGCCGGTGACGGTGCAGACCATGACCAATACGCTGACCCACGATGTCCGGGCGACGATCGACCAGATCCGGCGGTGCGAAGAGGCGGGGGTCGACATCATCCGCGTTTCCTGCCCCGACGCGGAATCGACCGTCGCGCTGAAGCAGATCGTCCGCGCAGCGCGCGTCCCGATCGTGGCCGACATCCATTTCCATTATAAGCGGGCGCTCGAAGCCGCCGATGCGGGCGCGGCGTGCCTGCGCATCAACCCCGGCAATATCGGGAGCGAGGCACGTGTCAAAGAGGTGGTCGATGCGGCCAAATCCAATGGCTGCGCGATCCGCATCGGCGTGAACGCCGGCAGCCTCGAAAAACACCTGCTCGAAAAATATGGCGAGCCGTGTCCCGAAGCGCTGGTGGAAAGCGCGCTCGATCATATCAAGCTGCTCCAGGACCAGGATTTCCACGACTATAAAGTCGCAGTGAAAGCCAGCGACGTGTTCCTCGCCGTCGCCGCCTATATGCAACTGGCGGAAGCGGTCGATTGTCCGCTGCACCTTGGCATTACGGAAGCCGGGGGCCTGATCGGCGGTACGGTCAAAAGCGCGATCGGCATCGGCAATCTGCTCTGGGCCGGGATCGGCGACACGATCCGCGTATCCCTGTCGGCCGAACCGGAGGAAGAGGTTCGCGTCGGCTACGAGATATTGAAGTCGCTCGGGATCCGCACACGCGGCGTCAAGGTGATTTCCTGCCCCAGTTGTGCGCGGCAGGGCTTCGACGTCATCCGTACCGTTCAGGCGATCGAGGAACGGTTGCAGCATATCAATACCCCGCTGTCGCTCTCGATTCTGGGCTGCGTGGTCAATGGCCCTGGTGAGGCGCGCGAAACCGATATCGGCCTGACGGGCGGCGGGGCGGGCAAGCATATGGTCTATCTGTCGGGCATCACCGATCACACGATTCACGATGAGGGTCTGGTCGACCATATCGTCGATCTTGTCGAAGCCAAGGCGGCGGAGATCGAAGCGGCGGCGCTGGAAGCGCAAACTACGGACGCAGGACAGGCGCAGGCGGCGGAATAGCCGCGCCCTGATGAAATCAGCATCACGATCTTTCGCCATTCCTTTCGCCGTCTGCTGCGTCGGCGTGGCGCTTTTTTCCGTCATGGATGCGGCGATGAAGGGGCTTAGCCTTGCCATCGGGCTGTACAACGCGCTGTTCTGGCGTGCGCTGGCGGGGTCGATCCTCGGCATCGTCCTGATGCGCGCTACCCATCGGCCCTGGCCCTGCGGCACCGTGCTGCGCCTTCATCTGCTGCGCGGAAGCGTGGTCGCGCTGATGGCGGGTCTGTTCTTCTGGGCGCTGATGCGGCTGCCCATGGCGGAAGCCATCGCGCTGTCGTTCATCGCGCCGCTGGTCGCGCTCTATCTGGCGGCGCTGTTGCTCAAAGAACGGATCGGGCGGCAGGCGATCGGCGCGTCAGTCCTGGGCCTGATCGGTGTCGGCATCATCCTTTCGGGGCGGCTGCGCGGCAATTACGACGTCGACGCGCTGCTGGGCGCGGGCGCGGTGCTGCTGTCCGCCATCCTCTTCGCCTGGAACCTGGTCCTCCAGCGTCAGCAGGCGCAACTCGCCTCGCCCGTGGAAGTCGCCTGCTTCCAACATCTGGTGATGCTGACAATTTATGCGATTGCAGCGCCCTTTTATGCCGTTTTGCCCGCGGCCCACGCGATCCCGCTCATCATCACCGCTGCGGTCCTTGCCTTCACCTCGCTCGCGACGCTCGCCTGGGCCTATGCGCGGGCAGAGGCACAGCGGCTGATCCCCATCGAATATAGCGCGTTCGTCTGGGCGGCGCTCATGGGTTGGCTGGCGTTCGGTGAAAGGCTGACGCTTGCCACAATGGCCGGCGCTGCGCTGATCGTCGCCGCTTGCCTCATCGCCGCGCGCCTTGGCCGGGCCCCCCATATCGAAGCCGCCATTGCCTGAAAGACTCCATGACCCTCACCATCCGCGAAGCCGCACCCGCCGATATCGAGACCATCCACGACTTCATTCTGGCGCTCGCCGACTATGAAAAGCTGCGCCACGAAGTACGCGCGGACCGCGAGACTCTCGCGAAATATCTGTTCGGTGCGCGTCCCATGGCAGAAGTGCTGATCGCCGAAACGACCGCGGGGCCGATCGGCTTCGCGCTCTTCTTCCATAATTTCTCCACCTTCGAAGGGCGGGCGGGCCTCTATCTGGAGGATTTGTTCGTCCTGCCGCAGGCCCGTGGCTCCGGCGCGGGCAAGGCCCTGCTCGCCCGGCTCGCTCAGCTTGCCATCACGCGCGATTGCGCCCGCCTCGAATGGTCGGTGCTCGACTGGAACGCGCCGGCGATCGCCTTCTATCGATCGCTGGGTGCGCGGCCGATGGACGAATGGACGGTGCAACGGGTCGACGGCGCGGCGCTCGAAGCGCTGGCGCAAGGCTGAGGTGAGCCGAAACGCGGCGGGCTTGACGTGGACTCGCCCCCGGAGGCATTGTGCCGAAACGGAACATTTGGGGGACAAGAGTGACGATGGCTGTCAGCCGCGGAGTGAAGCGCTCGCCGGAATGGCGCGAAATGCTCAAGCGCAGCCTGATGCGCAGCGGCGCGCTGATCGGTGCGATCGCGCTCATTCTGGCGACCCTGTTCCTCGCGCTGGCGCTGCTGACCTATGCGCCGAGCGACCCGTCGCTGATGACGGTCGCGGGTGATCATGTCAGCAATATCATGGGAGCCGCCGGCGCCTGGGTAGCCGATGTCCTGCTTCTGCTGCTCGGAGTCCCGGTCGTTTTGATTCTGCCGTTGATGGCGATCACCGCGCGCCGCCTCTGGGGCGATCAGGACATGGGAGGCTGGCTCGGCCAATATGGAAAATGCCTTTTGGGCGTCGCGCTGATCGGCATTGCACTGGCATTGTTTCAGCCCGAACCGCTGGTGGGCTTGCCTTCGGGCTGGGGCGGCATGATCGGTCTCGCCAGCGCCAAGGGAGTCATCAGCCTGACGGCGCAATCGCATAATGCCGGCCCGTGGATTCGGGGAGCACTCATCCTCGTGCTGCTGATCGCTGGCCTTTTCGCCTGCTATCGCAGTCTGGCGCTGGAAAAGCCCATTCTCACCCTGCGCAGGCCCAGTCTGCCGCGCCTCACCCTGCCGCGCCCGACGCTCGCCTTCGCCGGTGCCGAGCAGCAGGAGGACGAACCGGAATCGGAACGCGTCATCACCCCGCGCAAGACCGTGTCGAACGAACCCAAGCCGCCGATCACGATCCAGACGCCAAAGCCAGCCCCGGCGCAGCGCCCGATGGCGCCGGTGTCGCAGGACGATCTGTTCGGCAACAGTTCACTACCCTCGCCCGATCTGCTCAACCCGGTTCCGCCGCCACAGGGCGGCAAGATCGACAAGGCCGCACTTGAACGGAATGCCCGCCTGCTCGAATCGGTGCTCGACGATTTCCATGTGAAGGGCAATATCGTCGAGGTCCGGCCCGGCCCGGTCGTCACGATGTACGAGCTGGAGCCTGCGCCTGGCATCAAGGCGAGCCGGGTAATCGCGCTGGCCGACGATATCGCCCGCAACATGTCGGCGCTCTCGGCGCGCGTTGCGACGATCCCCGGACGCACGGTGATCGGCATCGAACTGCCCAATGCCCATCGCGAGGGCGTATCCTTCCGCGAACTGATCACCAGCGAAGAGTTTGGCGCGGAAGCGACGCTGCCGATCATTCTGGGCAAGAATATTTCGGGCGAACCGATCATCGCCGATCTTGCGCCCATGCCGCATCTGCTGATCGCGGGCACGACCGGCTCGGGCAAGTCGGTGGGCCTCAACGCCATGATCCTGTCGCTGCTCTATCGCATGACGCCCGA
Organism: Sphingobium fluminis; assembly: GCF_037723805.1. Taxonomy (NCBI): domain Bacteria; kingdom Pseudomonadati; phylum Pseudomonadota; class Alphaproteobacteria; order Sphingomonadales; family Sphingobiaceae; genus Sphingobium; species Sphingobium fluminis. The sequence goes on along the minus strand of NZ_JBBJUK010000001.1, from coordinate 23,525 downwards.
TCAGCTGCGCCTCATCATGATCGATCCCAAGATGCTCGAACTGTCGACCTATGACGACATCCCGCATCTGCTCTCGCCGGTCGTGACCGAGCCGCAAAAGGCGATCCGCGCGCTTAAATGGGCGGTCGAGCAGATGGAGGACCGCTATCGCATGATGGCGTCGATTTCGGTGCGCAACCTTGCCAATTACAACGAAAAGGTCCGCGCCGCGAAGGCCAAGGGCAAGCCGCTCGGCCGCCGCGTCCAGACCGGCTACGATCCCGAAAGCGGCAAGCCGATCTATGAAGAGGAGCAGCTCGATTTCCAGCCCTTGCCGCAGATCGTGGTGGTCGTGGACGAACTGGCCGACCTCATGATGACGGCCGGCAAGGAGGTCGAATTCCTGATTCAGCGTCTGGCGCAAAAGGCGCGCGCGGCGGGCATCCACCTGATCCTCGCCACCCAGCGCCCCTCGGTCGACGTCATCACCGGCGTCATCAAGGCGAACCTGCCCACGCGGATCAGCTTCTTCGTGACTTCCAAGATCGACAGCCGCACCATATTGGGCGAACAGGGCGCCGAACAACTGCTCGGCAAGGGCGACATGCTCTATATGCACGGCGGCAAGGGCCTGACCCGCGTGCACGGCCCATTCGTGTCGGACGACGAAGTGCGGGTGGTCGCCGATCACTGGCGCGCGCAAGGCCAGCCGGATTATATCCAGGCCGTAACCGAAGAGCCCGAGGAAGGCAGTTTCGCGCTGGACGGCGTGGATCTGGGCGATGACAGCCCGGACGCCCAGCTGTTCCGCAAGGCGTGCCAGCTGGTGTTCGAAAACCAGAAAGCGTCGACGAGCTGGCTCCAGCGCCAGCTGCGTGTCGGCTATAACAGCGCCGCGCGGCTGATCGAGCGGATGGAGGAGGAGGGCCTGGTCGGCGCCCCCAACCATGTCGGCCGCCGCGAGGTGCTGCGCGACGAAAATGGCAATCCGCTTTGATTCGGCTGGACTCAAAAAATACTCATTTTACCGTAATTATCATGTCACGGACTGGTTGGATTTTGTTCCAGCGTTAGAGTCTGCCGGGAAGGACGAGATATGGGCAACCCGCTGACATCCGAAATTGACGCGAATTATGATTATTTCATGCGCAATCTCGCCAAGTTTCTGGTGGATCATAAGGGGCAATATGTTCTTTTGAAGGACCGAGACGTGGTTAGTTTTTTCGACGAACCGGGCACGGCCTATCGTTTCGGAAGGAGCAAGTTCGTCGATGGCGTATTTTCAATTCAGGAAGTGATTGAAGAGCCAATTGATCTTGGCTTCTTCTCACATGTTGCAAATTAAATGGCGGCATGACGGCAAAAGAATAGTTTTGCCTGTCAAGATTTTCGGTGCCGACAATCTGACAGATATGACAAGTATAGACGCAATCGCCCTTTTGGATACCGGTGCGACGGTCAGCGGTATCAATGCCGATGTTGCAGCCAGGCTTGGTCTCAGGCCGATCGGAAAACGACCTATCCTGACCGCCCACGGTCTTGCCCATATCGACCATTTTCTCTTTCGGCTAGGCGCTTTCCCAGACGATTGGGCGTCTCCCTATCCCTTCATCTTCCCCGAAATCATCGGCTTGTCGTTATCGAGTAGCGAACATTTCAGCGCTTTGTTAGGCATGGACGTTCTGCGACATTGTGATTTCGCGATGGATAGATCAGTGACATGCCGATTGATTTTGGGATAAATCTCAATCTGGGAATATTCTCGATTGCGAAAAGCGCAACTGCTTATGAGTTGTTCGCATTTGCAGCACGCGAACGGATGCGGCATCAGGATCAGGCCTTTCAGGCATCCTCTCCTAAACTTTCATAGGCTGGTCTTCGGACCGGCCTTTTTTTGGTCCCGGGGCAGTGAGCCGCTGCACAGTAGTTGCTTTCCCGGAACGAGCGGGTTCACAGCGGGTTCAAACCCGACCGTCTACCTCATTGCTGAACAAACCGGAGAAGACTGCATGAAGCGCATCCTTGCGTGGCCTGCCTTGGCCAGCGCCTTTGCCATGACCCCGCTGCCGATCGGCCATGCCGTGGCGCAGCAGGCCGCGCCTTCCGACATTGGTCAGGTCAACGCCTATGTCCGCGCGGTCAAATCGATGACGGCCGATTTTGTGCAGACGGATCGCAACGGCCAGACCCTGACCGGGAAGCTGACCCTGCTCCAGCCGGGCAAGATTCGCTTTCAGTATCAAAAGGGCGTGCCGCTGCTCATCGTTGGCGACGGTAAGGCGCTGATCATGATCGATTATGAAGTGCGTCAGGTGCAGCGCTGGCCGATCGGCAGTTCGCCGCTGGGTGCGCTTCTCGATCCGTCCAAGGATCTTACCCGCTTCGCCAAGGTCGTGCCGACCGGCGACCCCACGGTGTTGAGCGTTCAGGCCCGCGATCCCAAGCGCCCCGAATTCGGGACGATCACCCTCATCTTCAAACGAGTGGCCGCGGCTCCGGCGGGTCTTTCTCTTTACGGCTGGGTTGCACTCGATTCTCAGAATAATCGCACTGCAATACGACTGTCCAACCAGCGCTATGGCGTGGCGATCCCTGATTCGGCATTTCGCTGGACCGATCCGCGACCAAGGGGGCGTCCGGGTGGCTGACGAACCGGGCGGCTCGCGCGACGGGCCGAAAAATGGCGGAAATCGTTCATCTGCCGCTCATATGGCGATCGCTATCTAAAACTGGACGACGCGGACGATCACCGGAATTTCCCCCCTGTTATCCGGTTGCAGTCCGTTTCGCAAAGCGCTTCAAGGGCGCGATCGAGACCCCCGTTCCATGCCCCCGGAGCGGGGGTCTTTCCTTGTCCGGCGATCGTCGCGCCGGTTTGCGGAACCTTGCGCGGCCAGTTCACGGCTTCTAGGGGAGCGTCATGCCTCAGTCTCTTCGCGTCGCATCCTGGAATATCAACAGCGTCCGCGCCCGGGTCGACATCGTCGACCATTTCCTGGTCGAAGAAGCGCCGGATATCCTGTGTCTTCAGGAAACCAAGGTGGTGAACGATATCTTTCCCGCCGACCTGTTTCGCAGGCGAGGCTATAGCTACCAGATGTTGAACGGGCAGCGGATGCACCATGGCGTCGCGATCGTCAGCAAAGTGCCGATGCACGAGGACGACAGGTTCGACTGGCAGGCCAATGGCGAGGCGCGCCATATCGGCGTGCGCCTCGACAATGGCCTGCGGATCGAGAATGTCTATGTGCCCGCCGGCGGCGATATTCCCGATCGCGACCTCAACCCCAAATTCGGCCAGAAGATCGATTTCCTCGAACGGATGATCGAGTGGTCGGCAGCGCTGGACAAACAGCCCACCATATTGACCGGCGATTTCAACATCGCGCCAATGGAATGCGACGTTTGGAGCCACAAGCAATTGCTCAACGTCGTCAGCCATACTCCGCTCGAATGCGAGATACTCGGCCGGTTGCAGGCGTCCAATGATTGGGTCGACATCGGCCGTCATTTCTTCCCCGCACCCGAACGGCTTTATACCTGGTGGAGCTATCGCGCGAAGGATTGGGTCGAATCGGACCGGGGCCGGCGGCTCGATCATATGTGGATGACCGCCGACGTCGCGCAGAAAGCGATCAGTCATCGCGTCGTCGAGCCGGCACGCGGCTGGACCCGCCCTTCGGACCATGTGCCGATCATCACCGAATTTGCTTTCTGATGGAGCGCCGAATGAACGGCCGCGACGCCGCCCGCGCGATCGATGCGCTTCGCCGCGGCTGGACCGTGACGGTTTGCGCGGGTGACGGGTCGTTGCGCCTGATGGCCGTGGAGGGCGCGGACGCGGTGACGCTGGCGGATTTCGATCCTGCCGGGGCGGCGGACATACTGATTTCGGCCAGCAGGGCACAGACGCTCAAACTCGCCAATCAGCGTGCGGCTGCCGATCCGGACATGCCGGTGCTGATCGCCCGATCCCCCTGGATCGACGGCGATGTCGCGACGGCCATCGCCGACCCGGTGCGCGATCTGGGTTCGCCGCTCAAGGGACCTTTTACCGCGAAGGTGATTGCCGCGCCCGCGGCCGCTAAGGCGGCGTTGCGGCTGGCCCGGCTGGCCGGCATCCTGCCCGCATTCTTCGTATCGGGCGACGCCGGTCCCCATGAGGCGGAGGTGAGCGCCGACGCCATCGCCGCCTATGACGACGCCATCCACCTGTCGATCGCCACCCGCGCGCAATTGCCTGTATCGGCGAGCGAGAGCGCGGAAATCATCGCCTTCCGCAGCCCCGAAGAGCCGCGCGAGCATGTCGCGCTGATCGTCGGCCGACGCGATGCGTCGCCCCCGGTCGTCCGGCTGCACAGCGAATGCCTGACCGGCGATGTGCTGGGCAGCCTCAAATGCGATTGCGGGCCGCAACTGCACGAGGCGCTGCACAGGATCGCCGGCGCGCCGTGGGGCGTGCTGCTCTATCTGCGGCAGGAAGGGCGCGGCATCGGCCTCGTCAACAAATTGCGCGCCTATGCGTTGCAGGATCAGGGGTTCGACACGGTCGACGCCAATGTCCGGCTGGGCTTTGCGGTGGATTCGCGCGATTTCTCGGTCGCGGCGCGGATGCTAGACCTGCTCGGCATTGATACCGTGCGGCTGCTGACCAACAATCCGAACAAGGTCGCAGGGCTGGAAGCCGCCGGCGTTCATGTGCAGGAGCGGCTGCCGATCATCCTGCCGTCCAACCCGCATAATGAACGTTATCTCGCCACCAAGCGCGACCGGACCGGCCACCAGTTATGAGCGTGATCCATGTCGAGGGCAGCGCGGGCCGCCTGCGGCTTGGCCATCTCGACATGGCGTGCACGATCGGTCGCGGCGGGCTCTGCGCGGCGGCGGACAAGCGCGAGGGGGATGGATGTACGCCCGTCGGCGTCTGGTCCTTGCGGGGCGTGCTGCTTCGTCCCGGCAAAGTCGAGCCTGTGGGTCTGCGGCTGCCATGGCGCTGGATTCGTCCGGGCGACGGCTGGTCCGACGACCCGGCCGACGCGGCCTATAATCGTCCGGTCCGTTTGCCCCGGGGCTTTTCCGTCGAATCGCTGCGCCGCGCCGACGGCGCGTACGATGTGATCGTGGTGCTCGGCCATAATGACGCGCCGCCCGAACCGGGCCGGGGCAGCGCCATCTTCTTCCATCTGTCAGAGGGGCGTCCCACGGCCGGCTGCGTCGCGGTCGAGCGCGATGACATGCTTCGCCTGTTACCGCTGCTCGCGCCCGGCGACGTGATGGCGATTGCCTGAAATCAGGCGCGTTCGAGCGATTCGCTGACCTCGCCACCCGCCGCCTCCAGCATCCGCCGCTCCAGCGTATGGAGCCGCGCCTTGCTCTCGATCTTTCCGCCCAGCAGATCGGTGACGTAGAAGGTGTCGACCGCGCGCTCGCCATAGGTGGCGACATGCGCGCTGTGCACCGTGACCTTGGACTGGAACAGCGCATTGGCGAGGCTGAAAAGCAGGGCAGGGCGGTCCCGCGCATTGATTTCCAGCACGGTGAAGCGGTTCGACGCCTTGTTGTCGATCAGCACATTGGGAACGATGTGGAAGGCTTCGGCGCGGGTGCGGGGCAGGGGGCGCGCTTCCAGCCTTGTTATCATCCGATGCCGGTTGGCAAGCGAATCCGCGATGCCGGTCTTGATCCGCGCCAGCTGATCGGGGCTGTGAAAGGCGCCGCCCAGCGGGTCCTGCACCAGGAAATTGTCGATCGCCACGCCGTCGCGCGTCGTATGAATGCGCGCGTCGATGATATTGCCGCCGGCAAGATGGATGGCGCCCGCGATCCGGTAGAACAGCCCCGGATGGTCGGCGGCATAGACTGTGACCAAAGTCGCGCCGCGCTGCGGATAATATTGCGCGGCGATCGCCAGCGGGGAGTCGCCGGACGCCAATATATGCTGGGCATTGTGGATGAGAATATCTTCGGGCTCCGCGATCCAGTAGGATTCGGGCAATCGCCGCCGCAGCGTCTCGAAATCCGCGTCTGCCAGGCCGATCGCATCGCGCAATGCCTGCTGCTTGGCGGCAACCCTGTCGCTGCGGCCCCGCTGCTTGTGGCCAAGGCGAAGCAATTCCTCGGCCGCCTCATACAGATCGCTCAGCAATTGCCGTTTCCAGCTGTTCCATACGCCCGGCCCTACCGCGCGGATATCGACCACGGTCAGGCACAGCAGCAGGCGCAGTCGCTCCGGGCTCTGCACCACTTCGACGAAATCCAGGATCGTCTTATAGTCGGAAAGGTCACGTTTGAACGCCGTGGCCGACATCAGCAGATGATAACGCACCAGCCAGCCCACTGTCTCGGTCTCAGCAGGCGTCAGGCCGAAGCGCGGGCACAGGTGCAGCGCGACCTCCTCACCCAGCAGACTGTGATCGCCGCCCCGCCCCTTGGCGATGTCGTGCAGCAGGACCGCGACATAGAGTACCCGGCGCGACAGCAACTTGCCCATCAGTTCGGTCGCCATCGGATGATCCTCGCGAAGATCGCCCTTCTCGATCCGCGCGAGCAGGCCGACCGCGCGGATCGTATGTTCGTCCACCGTATAGTGATGATACATGTCGAACTGCATCTGTGCGACGACGCGGCGGAAATCTGGCACGAAGCGGCCGAAGACCGAGGATTCGTTCATCCAGCGCAAGACCGTTTCCGGGTCGCGCGGCGATGTCAGTACCTCCATGAAAGCGGCGTTCGCGCGCGCATCCTTGCGGACTTTCGCGGTGATCAGCCCGGCGTCGCGGCTGGCGGCGCGCATCGCACTGGGATGGATCGACAGGCCATGCTTGTCGGCCAGCGCGAAAATTTCGATCAGCCGCACCGGATCGGCCCGGAAGAAATCGTCGCTCGGCAGGGACAGGCGGCCACGGTCGAGCGTGAAGCCATCGAGCTTCTTGGGCCGGCGCAGAAATTCGGGAATATACCGCCGCCCGCGCGCCGCCATCTGATCGTCCAGATGTGCAAGGAACACCGCCGTCAAATCGCCCACGATCTTCGCGTTGAGGAAATAATAGCGCATGAAGCGCTCCACCCCCGACCGCCCATGGCGACCGATGAAGTGCATCCGGGTCGCGGTTTCGAGTTGCAGATCGAAGGTCAGCCGATCTTCCGCTCGCCCGGTGATCATGTGCAGATGGCACCGCACCGCCCAGAGAAAATCCTCGGCCCTTTGAAACTGGCGCAGTTCGCTGGTGGTCAGCAGGCCGACATCGACCAGATCCGCAACGGAGCGGACGCGATTCACATATTTGCCGATCCAGAACAGCGTGTGCAGATCGCGCAGCCCGCCCTTGCCTTCCTTGACATTGGGCTCGACGACATAGCGGCTGTCGCCCATGCGCTTGTGCCGTGCTTCGCGCTCGGCGAGCTTTTCGGTCACGAAGGCCCGGGCGGTGCCCTGCATGATCTCCGCGTCGAACCGGGTCGCGACATCCTCGTACAGTGCGCGGTCGCCCCAGACATAGCGCGCCTCCAGCAGCGCGGTGCGCACCGTCAGGTCGGCCTTCGCCATCCGCATCGTCTCGTCGATCGACCGGCTCGAATGCCCGACCTTGAGGCCGAGGTCCCACAGCGAATAGAGCATCGATTCGATGATCTGTTCGGTCCAGCCGGTGGGCTTCCAGGGGGTGATGAACCCGATGTCCACGTCGCTGTGCGGCGCCATTTCGCCACGGCCATAGCCGCCGACCGCGATCAGCGCGATCCGCTCGCCCGTGCTGCGGTTGCCGGCAGGGTAGAGATGATGGGTCGTAGCGTCATAGAGCAGGCGCAATATCTGGTCGATCAGGAAGGCGAAGGCTGTCACAGCCTCGCGCCCGCGCGTCGGCTTGGCGTCCAGCCGTCGCGCGACCTCCACCCGTCCCTCGTCGAGCGCCGCCTTCAACTCCTTGACGATCAGCCCGCGCAACAGCATCGGATCGCCCCTGTGCGTCTGGGCAAGGGCGTTGATACTGTCGGATATCGCGCGGCGATCGATGATCGCGCGGCGCGACCCCAGAGCGGGGAATTGCATGACCATCGGGCTTATCTAGTCGTCGCGTGCCGCTGCGGCCAGTTGTTTCAGCCGATAGAGATGATCGAGCGCCTCGCGCGGCGACAGCGTATCGGCGTCGATCAGGTCCAACGCCGTGCGCAGCGGATCGACCGGCTTTTCGGTCTGGGCCATGGCGGCGGCGAACAGCGGCAGATCGTCGAGGCCCGCGGCGATACCCCCGGTCTTGGCCTTGCCGGCCTCCAGCCGCGCCAGCACGTCCTTCGCGCGCGTGAGCACGGCGGGCGGCACGCCCGCGAGCCGCGCGACGGCAAGGCCGTAACTGCGGTCGGCCGGTCCCTGCGCGAGCTCATGGAGCAGCACGAGATCACCCTTCCATTCGCGCGCACGCACATGATGCAATGACAGGGCGTCGAGCGTTTCGGCGAGCCGGGTCAGCTCGTGATAATGGGTCGCGAACAGGCATCGGCACTGGTTCACCTCATGCACCGCCTCCACCACCGCCCAGGCGAGCGCCAGCCCGTCATAGGTCGACGTGCCGCGCCCGACCTCGTCCAGAATGACGAAGCTGCGGTCCGTCGCCTGCGCGAGGATCGCGGCGGTCTCCACCATCTCGACCATGAAGGTCGATCGCCCGCGTGCCAGATTGTCGGATGCACCGACCCGGCTGAACAGCCGGTCGACCAATCCCAACGTCGCTTCCTGTGCCGGCACGAAGCTGCCCGCCTGCGCCAGCACGACGATCAGCGCATTCTGTCGCAGGAACGTCGACTTGCCGCCCATATTGGGGCCTGTGACGAGCCACAGCCGATCATCCTCGCCCAGCCGGCAGTCATTGGCGACGAAGGGCTGGCCTTGTTTGCGCAAGGCATCCTCGACCACCGGATGGCGACCGCCGATGATGTCGAGGCAGCGGCCCGGCACGAAGCGGGGCCGCGCCCAGCCGCCCTCCGCCGCCCGCTCGGCCAGCGCCGTCGCGACATCCAGCCGGGCGAGCGCGGCGGCGGCCTGTGCGATCTCGGCTTTGCGCGTCAGAACGTCGCCGATCAGTTCCTCCAGATGCGCGGCTTCCGCCACCAGGGCATGCGCCCCCGCCTGCGCCACTCTGCTGGCCTGTTCGTGCAGGTCGATCGAGTTGAATCGGACGACGCCCGCCAGCGTCTGACGATGGGTGAAGCCGCTGTCGGGCCCCATCAAGGCATCCGCCGCGCGCGCGGGCACTTCGACATGATAGCCGAGCACGCCATTGTGGCGAATCTTCAGTGCGGCGATGCCGGTCTGCTCGCGATAGCGGGCTTCCAGCGTGGCTATCGCGCGGCGGCCGTCGCCGCCAAGCCGGCGCAATTCGTCGAGCGCGGCATCATAGCCATCGGCGATGTAGCCGCCGCTCGCGGTTTCCGTCGGCGGCGTCGGCACCAGCGCGCGCGAAAGTGAGTCGACCAGCGCACCATGGCCGTCGAGCGCCGGCAGCAGCGCGCGCAGCAGCGGTGGCTGCGCCGCCATCCGACCCAGTCGCTCACGCAGCAGCCGCGCTTCGCCCAGGCCGTCGCGCAACGCGCCCAAATCGCGCGGGCTACCCCGGTCGACGGCGATCCGCCCCAGCGCGCGGCCGATATCGGGCAGCGCGCGCAACGCGCCGCGCAACTGATCGCGCAGTCCGCCATCGTCGTGGAACAGCTGGAGCAGGTCCAGCCGCTCTTCGATCTGCGCCTCGTCCATCAGTGGTGCCGACAGGTCCTGCGCCAGCAGACGCGCGCCCGCTCCCGTCACCGTGCGGTCTATGGCGAACAACAGACTGCCTGCTCGCGCGCCGCTCATGGTGGCGGTGATTTCCAGACTCTCGCGCGTCGCCGCGTCGATCGCGACATGGCCGCCCCGGCTCTTGCGGACGGGCGGGGCCAGGAACGGCAGCGTGCCCTTTCCGGCATGATCGAGATAGCCGATCAGGCCACCCATCGCGGCCAGTTCCGCGCGGGCGAACTGGCCGAAGCCTTCAAGCGTCGCGACACCGAACAGGCGCTTGAGCGCCGTTTCGCCTCCGCCGCTGGAAAAGGCCGCGCGATCGAAGGGATAGGCTTCGTCCAACGCAAAGTCCGCGCCCTGCGCAACGATGATCTCGCTCGGGCGCAGCCGCGCCAGCTCGGCGGGCAGGTCTGCAAGGGCCACGGTCACCGTCTCGAACTTACCCGTGGAGATATCGGCGGCGGCTATACCGATCTCGTCTAGGTCAGCGCCGACGCGCGCGAGCGCGACCAGCATATTGTCGCTGCGCGCGTCGAGCAGCGTATCTTCGGTCAGCGTGCCGGCGGTGACGTAGCGCTTGATCGCGCGCGCCACCAGGGTCTTGCCGCCACGGGCCTTGGCCTCGGCGGGCGTTTCGACCTGTTCGGCGATAGCGACGCGGTGCCCCGCCTTGATGAGCCGTGCCAGATAGGCTTCGGCGCTATGGACCGGCACGCCGCACATCGGGATCGGCGCGCCGTCATGTTCGCCCCGGCTGGTAAGCGCTATGTCCAGCGTAGCCGCCGCCGCCTTCGCATCGTCGAAGAACAGCTCGAAGAAATCGCCCATGCGGTAGAATAAAAGGCATCCATCGGCCTGCGCCTTCAGCCCCAGATATTGCGCCATCATGGGCGTCGGCGGGGCGGAAGCGGGATCGGACGGCGCTGGCATGATGGTTGTGGCGATAGCGGCAAGCGGCACGCGAGGAAAGAGCGCGAAAAAAGGGCTTCTCGCGCTTGCCCACAAGCCCTGCTTGCCGCTAGGGCCAGCCTCAAACCATCGATCAGGGGATGCGCGGTGAGCGACAAGTCGAATGTGGAATTTTCCGAGCGCGAAGCGCTGTTCTTCCACTCGACCGGACGGCCGGGCAAGATCGAGATCATCGCGTCCAAGCCGATGGCGACGCAACGTGACCTCAGCCTCGCCTATTCGCCCGGCGTTGCGGTGCCCGTGCTCGCCATCGCCGCCGATCCGGCGACGGCCTATGACTATACCGCCAAAGGCAATCTGGTCGCGGTCATCTCCAACGGGACGGCGATCCTCGGCCTCGGCAATCTCGGCGCGCTGGCCTCCAAGCCGGTGATGGAAGGCAAGGCCGTCCTCTTCAAGCGCTTTGCCGATGTCGATTCGATCGATATCGAACTCAATACCGAAGATGTCGACCGGCTGATCGACGCGATCGAGCTGATGGAGCCGACGTTCGGCGGCATCAACCTTGAAGATTTCAAGGCGCCCGAATGTTTCATCATCGAACAGACGCTGAAAGAACGGATGAATATTCCGGTCTTTCACGATGACCAGCATGGCACGGCGATCATCGCGGCGGCAGGCGTCATCAACGCGGCGATGCTCACCGGCCGCGAGCTGAAGGATCTAAAAGTCGTCGTGAACGGCGCGGGGGCATCGGCCATCGCCTGCACCGAACTGATCAAGTCGATCGGCGTCGCACACAATAATGTCGTCATGTGCGACAGCAAGGGCGTGATCTATCAGGGCCGCACCGAGGGCATGAACCAGTGGAAGTCGGCGCATGCGGTCAAGACAGACCTGCGCACGCTGACCGAGGCGCTGAAAGGCGCAGACGTGTTCCTGGGGCTTTCCGTCGCCGGTGCCGTCACGCCCGAAATGGTCAAGGATATGGGCGAAAAGCCGATCATCTTCGCCATGGCCAATCCCGATCCCGAGATCACGCCGCCCGACGCCAAGGCCGTCCGTCCCGACGCGATAGTCGCCACCGGCCGTTCGGACTATCCCAATCAGGTCAATAATGTCCTTGGCTTCCCGTTCATCTTCCGGGGCGCACTCGATGTGCGCGCAACCACTATCAACGAGGCGATGAAGATCGCCGCCGCCCGCGCCATCGCCGAACTGGCGCGCGAACAGGTGCCCGAGGAAGTGGCCAAGGCCTATGGCAAGTCGCAGAGCTTTGGCCCGGAATATATCATTCCCGCGCCCTTCGACCCGCGCCTGATGGAGGTCGTGCCGGCCGCCGTCGCGCAGGCGGCGATGGACAGCGGCGTCGCGCAAAAGCCGATCACCGACATGGCCGCCTATCGCCAGTCGCTCAAGGCCCGGCTCAACCCGACGACGACCGTTCTGACCACCGCCTACGAGACGGCGAAGGCCAATCCCAAGCGGGTCGTCTTTGCCGAAGGCGAGGAAGAGGTGGTGCTGCGCGCCGCGATCCAGTTCCAGAATCTGGGCTATGGCACGGCGGTGCTGGTCGGTAGGGACGGTGTGCGCGACCAGCTAAAGGCGCTGGGCGTCGCCGATCCCGACAGTTTCGAACTGCACAACAGCGTTAATTCGCCGCTGGTCGAGAAGATGGTCGACCTGCTCTATGCGCGTCTCCAGCGGCGCGGTTATCTGCGCCGCGACTGCGAACGCATGGTCAATCGCGATCGCAACATCTTCGGCGCACTGCTCGTCAAGATGGGCGTCGCCGACGCGATGATTTCCGGCATGACCCGGCCCTATGCGCAGACGCTGCGCGAAGTGAAGCGCGTCATCGATCCGGCGGCGGGCCGCACGCCCTTCGGCATCCATGTCATGGTCACGAAGAGCCAGACCGTCTTCATTGCCGACACCACCGTCAATGAACGGCCCAGCCCCAGCGAGCTGGCCGATATCGCCGAGGGCACCGCTGCCGTCGCCCGTCGCATGGGGCATGATCCCCGAGTCGCGTTTCTGTCTTTCTCCAGCTTCGGCAACCCCCCCGGCGCGTTTCTTGAAAATATCCGGGAGGCCGTCGCCATTCTCGACGGCCGCAGCGTTGACTTCGAATATGAGGGCGAGATGGCGGCCGACGTCGCGCTCAATCCGGCGGTGATGAAAAGCTATCCGTTCAGCCGGCTGTCCGGCGCGGCCAATGTGCTGGTGATGCCGGGGCTTCAGTCGGCCAACATCTCCGCCAAGCTGCTGCGCGAACTGGGTGGCGCTTCGCTGATCGGGCCGATGCTGGTCGGCATGGAAAAATCGGTGCAGATCGCGACCATGGCCTCGAACGCGTCCGAATTGTTGACGCTCGCCGTGCTGGCGGCAGGAGGCATCGCCCTTTGACGGGCGGATGGGCGATTGGCGTAGCGCGATAGAACAAGACTCTGTATCGCGGGTGAGTTGACGTTCACGTCAATACGCCGGAGTCCTGTCGATGACCTTTGTCCCGCCCTTTGCCGAACAGCGCTTCGTGCTCAAGCATATCGTTGGGCTGGAAGCGCTGGATGATGATCTGGTCGAAGCGGTGCTGGAAGGCGCCGGACAGATCGCGACGGACCAATGGGCGCCGCTGCGCCGCGTCGGCGACGTGCAGGGCGCGCGCTGGACACCCGATGGCGTGGTCACGCCACCCGGCTTTGCCGGGGCCTATCGTGATTTCGTCGCCGGAGGATGGAGTACGATCGGCGTGCCGGAAGCGCTGGGCGGGCAGGGGCTGCCCTTCGCCTTGCAGATCGCTGTCTACGACATGCTGGGCAGCGCCAATACGGCGCTGATGCTATGCCCTATCCTCAGCAGTGGAGCGGTCGAGGCGCTGTCGCGTCATGGCAGCGCGGACCAGCAGGCACGGTATCTGCCAAAGCTCGTGACCGGCGCGTGGACCGCGACGATGAACCTGACCGAACCGCAGGCGGGATCGGACGTTGGCGCATTACGGACGCGGGCCACGCCGCGACCCGATGGCGGCTGGTCGATCAAGGGAACGAAGATTTTCATCTCGTTCGGCGATCATGACATGGCCGATAATATCATCCACCTCGTACTGGCCCGCACGCCGGACGCGCCCGAGGGAACACGCGGCATATCGCTGTTCCTCGTCCCCAAATATCGCCTGGACGACGACGGCGCGCCCGGCGTGTTCAACGATGTCCGTGCGGTCTCGATCGAACATAAGCTGGGCCTTCATGGCTCGCCCACCTGCGTCATGAGCTTCGGCGAGGCGGACGACTGTATCGGTGAGATGATCGGCCCGCTGCATGGCGGGATGCGCGCCATGTTCACGATGATGAACAATGCGCGGCTGTTGGTCGGGCTTCAGGGCGTGCATGTGGCCGAAGGCGCGACGCAGGCCGCCATTGCCTATGCCAAAACGCGCATCCAGTCGGCGCGCGCGGGGTCTCCCGATCGCGCGCCGGTGGCGATCATCGAACATCCCGATGTGCGCCGCATGCTGCTGCGCATGCGGGGCCTGACGGATGCGGCCCGCGCATTGGTCTATTACACCGCCGGCCAGACCGACCGTGCGCTGGGCGGGGATCAGGCGGCAGCTGACCGGGTCGCGCTGCTCACCCCGCTGGCGAAGGCCCATGCGACCGATATCGGGTGCGAAGTCACCTCGATCGGCATTCAGGTTCATGGCGGCATGGGGTTCATCGAAGACACGGGCGTCGCGCAATTCTATCGCGATGCGCGGGTGTTCCCCATTTATGAGGGAACGAACGGCATCCAGGCCGCGGATCTGGTCGGCCGCAAGCTCGATCTTGGGGGTGGCGAAGTCTTCGCCAGCCTGATCGCGGCGATCGATGCAGAGGCGCGACATCCGGCGTTGCGGGCTCTTGTGGCGCAGTGCAGGGCCATAGGCCAAACGCTGTCTCGCGCAGATATGCCGGACCGGCTGGCAGGGAGCGCGGCGTTCCTCACCATGGTCTCGACCGCGGTGTGCGGCTGGCTGCTCGAACGCGAGGTGGCGGCGTTGCCTTCCGGGACAATGGATGATTTCGCCGCGCGCAAGCGGGCGACGGTAAGCTTCTATCTCGACCAGGTGGTGCCGCACGCGCAGGGGTTGGCAGCGTCGGCGTCGGCTGGAGCCGCCAGCCTCTATCTATTACCCGCCGAAAGCTTCGCTTGAGAAATGCTGCAACCTGCGCTGAAGACTTGCAACCCGCGCCCAAGTCTAGAATGAAGCGGTGCATGACCATCGCACCGCAAATCGACAGCGCGACCTTCCGGCATGTGCTGGGCCATTATCCCACCGGCGTTTGCGTCGTGACGGCCATGGCGCCTGAAGGTGAGGCTCTGGGCATGGTCGTTGGCTCGTTCACGTCGGTCTCCCTCGACCCGCCGCTCGTCGCCTTCTTCCCGGCGAAAAGCTCGTCCAGCTGGCCCCCGATCGCGGCGGTGGGCAAATTTTGTGTGAACGTCCTTACCAATGAGCAGCAGGCGCTTTGCAGCCAGTTCGCCACGCGCGGCGGGGACAAATTCGCCGGGGTTTCGCACCGCGCTTCGGCCAATGGGTCGCCTATATTGGATGGCGGTCTGGCGTGGATCGACTGCTCGCTCGATGCCGTGCATGATGCCGGCGATCATTATATAGTGGTTGGCCGCGTGCTCGCGCTGGGCGTGGAAGCGCCCGGCCGCCCGCTGCTGTTTTTCCAGGGCACTTACGGCCAGTTTGCAGCGTTTGATCCGCTTTGACGGCAGAAAGCGAAGCGGCTTGAGAATGGGACAGCAATGTTTCTTAACGCCTGAGCCATAAAACTGCGCCGTCCCTGCCACCGGATCGCCCATGACTGCGTTGCTCATCACCGTCGATACGGAATTGTCCGCCTTGCTGCATCAGCGCGGCGTGGCGCTTGACGCCAATGTGGCCAGCTCCATCTGGGGGAGGCATGGACAGGCATCCGGTCAGGATGTCGGCATCGGGTGGCAGATGGACATGCTCGACCGCCACGGTCTCAAGGGCGTATTCTTTCTCGATCCATTACCGGCGCTGGTTCATGGCCCCGACTTCCTGCGCCCGATCGTTAGCGCGATCTTGGGGCGCGGGCATGAGGTCCAGCTTCACGCCCATACCGAATGGCTTGCCTGGGCAGACAAGTCCCCCGTGAAAGGACGCCAGGGGCGGAATATCGGCGATTTTTCGCTGGACCACCAAATTGTGCTGCTCGATCTGGGCCGAACGATGCTGGAGCAGGCGGGCGCAGCCTCGATCACCGCGTTTCGCGCCGGCAATTATGGCGCGAATGACGATACGCTGCGCGCACTCGCCGCGATCGGCCTGTCATGGGACAGCAGCGTCAATCCGGCTTATCTGGGTTCCGGGTGCGATATCGGCCTGCCGTCCGACCTGATCGGACCCACGCGCAGGCTTGGCGCAGCCGAACTGCCGATCTCGGGCATTGCCGATCGGCCGGGCGGCTTCCGGCCCGCGCAAGTGTGCGCCATGTCCGCGCGCGAGATGGCGGCGGGCCTGCGCCACGCCGCCCGCCACGGCCACGATAGCTTCGTCGTCGTGACGCACAGTTTCGAAATGCTGTCGCGCGACCGGAAGCGGCCCAACCGCACCGTCATGCGCCGGTTCGAACAACTGTGCCGTCTTGCGCAACGATTGCCCGAGGTTCGTTCATCCGGGTTCGCCGACCTGCCGCCCGACCTGCCGGAGCGGGGCGCGGCGCGCGAATTGACTCGGGTAGCGCCCGATCGGCTGAGGACTGTCCAGCGCATGGTGGAACAGGCATGGGCCACATGGCGCTACGAGCGCAGGGCCGCCCCTGCATGACGGCCTTGCCCGGCGCGCTGATTCTCGGCGCCGACAGCGCGATCGGCCTTACCCTCGTCCGCGAGCTTGGACAGCATGGCGTGCCGGTGCATGCCGTCATGCGCGAAGGTGGCATTGCGGGAGCTTCACGCTTTTGCACTACGGCGCAGCGACGGCCGGATGGCCCGCTTTCGCTCTGGCTGCCCGGCATGATCGCTCTCACTGGTGCCCGCGCGGTGTTCGCCATATCGGAAACCGACCTCGTCGAACTGGCGAAGTTGCCGGCGAGGATCGGCGATTGCCACATATTGACGCCGCGCGCCGAGCCGCTCGGGCGAACGCTCGACAAAAGCCGCACGCTGGCCATCGCCGCCGATGCCGGCCTGCGCGTGCCGCGAAGCTGGCAACCGCGCGCCGGCGATGATTTCTCCGCGCGCGCGGCGGTCGAGGATTATCCGCTCGTCGCCAAATGGTCCAACCCGCCAGACGTCATTCCGCTGCTCGAACGCGCCGGGCTGGAGTGGATCAAAGCCGAATATGTCCGCTCGCCTCAGGAACTACTGGCGCTGATCGAGCGCTATCGTCCGATCGGGCGCTGGCCGCTCATTCAGCAATATTGCCGCGGTGTCGGCATCGGTCAGATGCTGCATATGGAATCGGGGCGCGCTACGCTGCACTTTCAGCACCGGCGGCTGCACGAATGGCCGCCCGAAGGCGGGGTGTCCACCCTTTGCCAGGCCGAACCGCCCGATCGCCATCAGGTGCAGATGCTACTTTCCGAAACACTGCTGCGAGCGCTCGACTGGGAAGGGCCGGCGATGGTGGAATATCGGCATGAGCCGGGCACCGGCCATTATTGGTTGATGGAGGTCAATGGCCGCTTCTGGGGCAGCTTGCCGTTAGCCCTGCACTGTGGCGCGCATTTCGCATGGGAAAATTACCGGCGTACTGTTCTGGGCCACAATGCGCCTGCGCCTCGTCCCCGGCATGATCTGCGCGCCCGTTATATGGTGCCGGAAACCAAGCGGCTCGTCCGGCTGTGGCTTGCGCGCGGCCGGATTCGCGATCCCTTTTTCCGGGCCCGTCCGTTAAGGGACCTTGTGAGCTATATTCTTGGCTGTTTCGACCCGCGCATGCGCTATTATGTGTTCATGCTTTCGGACCCGCGTCCCTGGGCGCGGGATCTGATCCAGATGGCGCGGAAAGCCGTGCGGCTGGGAAAGCGCTGAAAAGCCCCGGGATGGCCCCGTCGATGCGGGCGAGGCACCGCGCCATGTAGCGACCGTCCAGCCCATAGGGATCGTGCAGATGGGGCAGCATCGGCCGCGCGAAGCGTCCGAGCAGCATCCGCGGCAGATGGGCGAGCCGAGGGTCGGCGGCGAGGCGGTGCAACTGGCGCACCTCCATGGCGAGCAGCAGGTCCCCCTGTTCCGGCGTGTAGTTGGCCATATCGACCGCCCGATGCGCGGACAAGTCATGACCCATCGCACGCGCCGCGACGATCGCCGGATCATGCGCGGGACACCCGGTCGTGGTGGACAGGCCGAACGACGCGGTGCGCAGCCCCGCCTTGCGCGCGACGAAATCGGCAAAGGGGCTGCGGCAGATATTGCCCTGACACACGAAGACCAGCCGCCGTACGGCGCCGGCATCCGGCCTGCGCGACGCCGAGAGGCCCAACGCCAGTTGGGGATAGGACAGGCCGAGCCGGACGAGCCCACGGATGGTGCCGAAGCGAGCGCGGATCATGGGCGGAATCGCGGAAAAAGAAAGGGGCGGCGGGACATGGCCTGTCTTTGTCGCACAGAGTTCTTGACGAAACCTATCCCTGACCGTCCCCAGCCAGCGGGAAAATATTTCCACGACGAAACGACAGCGAAATAAGATATGATATCTTGTCTCTTTTATTCGGTCCGGCTAAGCACGCCCCACGGGGATAAAGCGCCCAAAGGCGTCATGGGAGAGGACCCAGGTAAAAACAAAAATCTGGAGCGGGGATCCGATGTAATCGGATTGCAAGCCGCTCCAGGGTTGCAAAGGGTCTGTCTATGCGTCGTTGGATTTTCCTCTCAAGCTGTTCGTTGTTTGCTGCCGTGGGCTTAGCGGCTCCGCTCGTCGCCATGGGCGCGGATGGCGCGCCGGATACCGCCGACGGGCCATATCATGCACCGCCTTCGTCTGAGATTATCGTGACCGCACCGTTCCAGCGGGCGCGCACTGATGTGCTGTCGAGTGTGTCCGTCGTCCAGGGCGCCGCCTTGACCCAGCAATTGCGCCCTTCGATCGGCGAAACGCTCCAGCATCTTCCCGGCGTTTCGGCCACGTCCTTTGGCCCCAACGCCTCGCGGCCGGTGCTGCGCGGGCTTCAGGGCGAACGGGTGCGCATGCTGACCGACGGCATTGGTTCGATCGACGTGTCCAACACCAGCGTCGATCATGCCGTGGTCGTCAATCCGCTGTTGGCCGAACGGATCGAGGTGCTGCGTGGTCCCGCCTCGCTCCTGTTCGGATCTTCGGCGATCGGCGGCGTCGTCAACGTCATCGACAAACGCATTCCGCGCTCGGTGCCCGACGAGCCTGTTCACGTCGACATGACCGGCACTTACGGCAGCGCCGCCAATGAACGTTCGGGCGCTGGCGCGGTCGATGTGCCGATCGGCGACAGATTCGTCATCCACGCCGATGGCAGCTATCAGAAGACCGATGACCTGCGCATCGGCGGTTATGCCCTCGCCCCCGGCTCGCGGGAGCAGGCGCTGGCTTCCAGCGGGCTTACGGGAGAGGCCGACGCGGCCGACTTTGTCACCGCCGCCGGCATAAAGGGGCGGCTGCCCAACAGCGCGGGCAAGACATGGACGGCGGGCATTGGGGCGGCGCTTATTACCGAGACCGGCAATCTGGACGTGTCCTACAGCCATTATGACAGCCTCTATGGCGTCCCGGTGCGGTTCGCCACCTTACCGGGCCAGACCCAGGAAGCACCCCGCCTCGATCTCGCGCAGGACCGGCTCGATCTGCGCGCCGAAGTGACCACCGGCGGCTCGATCCTCAAAGCCATCAGGGTGCGCGCGGGCTATGCCAGCTATCGCCACTTCGAACTGGAGGAGGACGGAGCCGTCGGCACCGCCTTTTATAATAAGGGTATCGAAGCCCGTCTGGAGTTGGTGCAGGCCGATCATGGCGCGTGGAAGGGTGCGACCGGCATCCAATATTTCTCGCGAGATTTCGACGTCGTGGGAGATGAGGCTTCGCTGCCCAAAAACAGCACGCAGCAATTCGGCCTCTTCACCCTCCAGACGTTCGATTATGGGGCCTTCAAACTGGAGGCAGGCGGGCGTTACGAACATAGCGAACTCCAGGCGAGTCCACAGGCTGCTCAGCCGCAATTCTTCTCGGGCAAGCGTCTTTTCGACACTGTTTCCCTCTCTGGCGGGGCGTCCTACAGCGTGACCCCGGCGTGGCGGGTCGGCGTCAATCTGTCGCATACGGTGCGTGCGCCGTCCGCCGAAGAATTGTTCGCCAACGGGCCGCATGGCGGCACTCAGGCATTCGAAGTCGGCAATCCCGATTTCAAGGCGGAACGCGCCTACGGGCTTGAAGCGGTCGTCCGGGGCAAGGGCGATAGCTACAGCTTTGAAGCGTCAGCCTATCACAACTGGTTTTCGAACTTCATCTATGAAGGACCGACCGGCGGGCAAGAAGACGGGCTTCCGGTCTATCGGTTCGGACAAGCGAAGGCGCGCTATTACGGGTTCGAAGCGCAGGGGTCGCTGACGCTCGCGCGCATCGGTGACGTCCAGATCGTGACGGATGCGCTCGGCGACTATGTCCATGCGGATATTTCCGGCGAAGGCCCCGCACCGCGCATCCCACCGCTCCGCCTGCTGGGTGGCCTGGGTGTCAACAGCCCCAGGGTAGACGTGCGTGGCGAGGTCGAGTGGACAGATGCGCAACGGCGGGTCGCTGCCTTCGAAACGGCGACGGGCGGCTTCACTATCGTCAACGCCCAGGTCAATGTTCGGCCATGGGGTATGGAAAGGCCCCTCAGCTTTGCCTTGTCGGCCAATAATATCTTCGACGTCGACGCACGCCGCCACGCGTCTTTCCTCAAGGATTTCGCACCGCTCCCGGGCCGTGACGTACGCGTGACCGCCCGGGCGAGTTTTTAGTCCGGTACAAAAACCTGGAGAGCGCGGCTTCACAAACAGCACGGGCGTGACCCAGGAGCCCGATCCTGCACGAATATCGCGAGCGGACGTAACGTGGCGTGCGCCCGCCCGAGCCCACATCTTCGCTCACCGAGGACTGCGACAGCGCTGTAAAGACTGGAAGAATGTGGCGGAGACGGAGGGATTCGAACTGTTCCTCCAAACTATTGATTTATCGTCGCGAGGAGTTGTAACCCTTCTTTGCACGCCACGAAATTAGCCACATCGACAATTTCTCGTGAAAACCGGTGTTTGTTGCCAGCATTCGACAGCGTAAACCTCTATCGAATTCACATTGCATGATCAAGGCCGACGGTCGCCGGCACGCTGTGTTCAAAAGATATCCTACCGGCCGCCTTTGGGACAAAGCCGACGCCATGAGTGGACCGTAAAGCGTCGGCTTCCGCCGGAGTCCGCCATTCGTGGGTTTGAATGCCGCTAACATCGTTGAGCCATTCTTCGTCATCAAGTTAAAGCGGTCACTACCAAGCTATTCTCAGCGACACGCGCACCTGCCGTGGTTCGACGGGGTGGATGTGCCGGTCCTCCACGCCTTCTGCGGGTTCGCCGCGAAGGCGGGAGGCATAGAAATAGCTGATGTCGGCGTCGCTGGCATCGAACAGGTTTAGCACATCCAAACCCAGTTTTACGCGCCCGACGCGGTAATAGGCACCCAGGTTGACGAGCGTCGTCGGATAGGACCGGACGCTGCCGTCTTCGATGAGCGGAGATGCGCCGAAATGGCGGAGGCGTAGCGAGCCGCTGAGGCCATGGCCCAGTTCGATGGCCGCGCCCGCCGAGATCACCTCGCTCACCGAATTGGGAATGCGGTCCTCGCCGGATGGAACGTGATGAAAACGGGCATGGGTGACGGCGGCGGCGGCATCGATCGTGAGCCAGTCGGTCGGACGCCAGAACAGGCTCGCTTCCGCGCCTTGGCGGCGGGTCGCGTCATTGGGTTCGGTGCCGCCGCCATCACCCACGAACACCAGTTCGGACGCCAGATCGAGATAGAAGCCGACCAGCGACAGGGTCAAACGCGGCGTTTCGACGCGCCCGCCGATTTCGGCGCCACGGGCCTTGACCAGCGCCTGCACCCGGTCGACCGGATCGCCGG
This sequence comes from Sphingobium fluminis, assembly GCF_037723805.1. Classification (NCBI taxonomy): domain Bacteria; kingdom Pseudomonadati; phylum Pseudomonadota; class Alphaproteobacteria; order Sphingomonadales; family Sphingobiaceae; genus Sphingobium; species Sphingobium fluminis. The sequence goes on along the minus strand of NZ_JBBJUK010000001.1, from coordinate 1,722 downwards.
TTACCGGATCGATGCTGATCGTCGCCCCGCGCACGTCGTTGGAATGGAAGCTCTCGCCATAATTGGCATAAAGTTCAAGCCGGTCCAGCGCGCGCCATGCCAGCGCCACCTTGGGGCTGGGCATGAAGTCCGAACCCTTGCCGCTATTGGCGGCGAAAGTCTGTGCGGCCACGTCATAGCCATAGAGATCGCCACGCAGGCCAAGGGTGAGGCGTAGCCGATCGGTCAGCGATGCGGTGCCCTCGACGAACAGGGCACCGCTATATTCATCGACCTTGTCCTGACGGATCGTCCCGCTGGCCACGCCGCCGACCGAGCTATACAGGCCGATTTTCCCGATATGATCCCAGCGCACGTCCCCGCCCACGGTCAGGTCGACCGGCAATCCGGCGATGCGCGCGGCCCAGTTGCGCCGCACCGATCCGCCGAAAACGCCGCGCTGGTCGCGTTGGCGAAACTGGTCGCCATTGACGGGATCGTTGAGGAAGAAGGTGAAGTTGGACGTCAGCGCGAAGCGATAATAGAGTCCGTACAGACTGACCTGCATATCCCCCAGCGTGGCGCCGGCATTCAATCCCAGCCGGGTGGTTTCGCCGCCCAGCGTCGGGTCGATATTCCCCCAGCGGCTGATGAGACCACTGGCGATGGCACGTTCGGGCACCTGATCGGTCGCGTTCCAGCGTGCACGATAGCCTGTAAAGCCGAGATTCCAGCCATGATCGGGCGTGCCTTGAGAATATTTGACCAGCGCATTGATCTTCTGCAGATCCTCGTCGAGCGTCCAGGGTCCGTTGGACAGCGTGCCATCCAACGCGACGAGCAGGTCCCCTTTTCCCACGGCGGCGCTCCCCGCGGCGAGCGCGCGATAATAGCCATAGCTGCCCGTGGTCGCCTCGACGATCGGTCTTTGAAGCCTGTCCATCGTCTTGAACATCACCGTGCCGGCCGCCGAAAAATCGCCGACATCGGCAAAATAGGGGCCTTTGCGATAATCGATCCGTTCGACCAGTTCCGGGATCAGGAAGTTGAGATCGAGATAGCCCTGCCCATGCCCGTGGCTGCGCATATTGATCGGTACGCCGTCCACGAACGCGGCGAAATCGGTGCCATGATCCAGATTGAAGCCGCGCAGGAAATATTGGTTCGCCTTGCCGGTGCCGCTATGCTGGGTGGCGATCACACCGGGCACATTTTCGACCAGTTCGCCGACGCGGGACAAGGGCTTGTCCTCGAAATCACGATAGCCAACGACGCCTTGCGATCCGGAGATCGCGGAGCCGATCTGGGGAAGGGAACGGCCGTAGACGATGATGTCATGATCGTCGTCCCGCACCTGATCCTGTGCCGCGGCCAGGGGAGAAGCGGCCAGAATCATGATCCCGGCGAGTGTCGAAATATGACGACCCAGGATAGGGCGCCCTTGGGATGGCTTCATCGATCGCATGCTCCGGGAGTTCGTTTCCTCTGCGCGGCGCGTGTCGGCGCGCGGCTTATCAGTCTTCCGCGATCCTGCGGGATCAGCCGAACAGGGCGACCGTGCGCTCGGCCAGCCAGTAGGAGGCGAGCGTTCCGACGAGCGCCGCGCTGGCATGGCGGGCCCTCACCGGTGCATCGGCGCCCAGGCGCAGATACGCCGAGGCTTTGCGCAGGATCAGGTACAGCGCAATCGCAGCGATCACGAAGATCAACTGGCCGATCTCGACGCCCAGGTTGAAGAACAGT